>NZ_JAOEBG010000012.1 GCF_029836165.1 Pseudomonas sp. GD04091 | reverse complement strand
TGCTCCACGCAAAATGTACTAACTTGTTAATTAGCTTGCTAAGGGATTAAACTGCCGGCATTCCACCTGCGAGATCCCCGTCATGAAAGACACCCCCCGCGCCTCTGGCGCCTCAACCCTCATCCTGGTCGGACTGGGCGTGGTCATCGCCCTGCTCGGCCTGCTCCTGGCCGCCGGCGGCGTCAAGCTGGCCGGCCTGGGCGGTTCCTGGTACTTCCTGAGCGGCGGCCTGGCCATGGCCATCGCCGGCGTTCTCATTGCCCGCCGCAAGCCGGCCGGCGCCTGGCTCTATGCCCTGTTCCTGCTCGGCACGGCGCTCTGGGCGGTGGTCGATGCCGGGCTGGTGTTCTGGCCACTGTTCTCGCGGTTGTTCATGTTCGCCGCCATCGGCCTGGTGGTGGCGCTGGTCTATCCGCAACTGGTGCGGCGCCAGGCACGTGGCGCCTATGGCGTCGCCGGCCTGCTGGCCGTGGCGTTGGCGATCGCCGCCGGCAACATGTTCGTCGCCCACCCCAGCGTCGCGCCCACCGGCAACGGCCCGGGCCTGACCCCGGTCGAGCCCGGCCAGCAGCAGAAGGACTGGGCACACTACGGAAACACCGAGGGCGGCAGCCGCTTCGCCGCGCTGGATCAGATCAACCGTGACAATGTCGACAAACTCAAGGTGGCCTGGACCTACCACACCGGCGACGTGGCCATCAGCGACGGCAACGGCGCCGAAGACCAGCTCACCCCGCTGCAGGTCGGCGACAAGGTGTTCATCTGCACCCCGCACAACAACCTGATCGCCCTCGACGCCGACACCGGCAAGGAGCTGTGGAAGAACGCCATCAACGCGCAATCCAAGGTCTGGCAGCGCTGCCGCGGCCTGGCCTATTTCGACGCCAGCGCGCCGATCGCCCAGCCGACCCAGCCGAACAGCTCGCCGATCAGTGTGGCCAGCGTGCCGGCCGGCGCCAACTGCCAGCGCCGCCTGCTGACCAACACCATCGATGGCCGCCTGATCGCGGTCGATGCCGACACCGGCGCGTTCTGCCAGGGCTTCGGCGACAACGGCCAGGTCGACCTCAAGGCCGGCCTGGGCGATGTCCCTGATTCCTACTACCAGCTGTCCTCCGCGCCGCTGATGGCCGGTACCACCGTGGTGGTCGGCGGGCGCGTGGCAGACAACGTGCAGACCGACATGCCCGGCGGCGTGATCCGGGGCTTCGATGTGATCACCGGCGCCCAGCGCTGGGCCTTCGACCCGGGCAACCCGGTAGATCGCGACGCCCCGCGAGGCGACAAGACCTACGTGCGCAGTACCCCCAACAGCTGGGCACCGATGTCGTACGATCCGGCGATGAACACCGTGTTCCTGCCGATGGGCTCCTCGTCCACCGACATCTACGGTGTCGAGCGCAGCGCGCTGGACCACACCTACGGCGCCTCGGTGCTGGCCCTGGACGCCACCACGGGCAATGAAAAGTGGGTGTACCAGACCGTGCACAACGACCTCTGGGACTTCGACCTGCCGATGCAGCCGAGCCTGATCGATTTCACCAAGGACGACGGCACCCACGTGCCCGCGCTGGTGATCGGCACCAAGGCCGGGCAGATCTACGTGCTCGACCGCGCCACCGGCAAGCCGCTGACCCAGGTCGACGAAGTACCGGTCAAGCCGGGCAACATCCCCAACGAGCCGTACTCGCCGACCCAGCCGAAGTCGGTGGGCATGCCGCAGATCGGCGCGCAGACCCTGACCGAGTCGGACATGTGGGGCGCCACCCCGTACGACCAGCTGCTGTGCCGCATCGACTTCAGGAAGATGCGCTACGACGGCCTGTACACCGCCCCCGGCACCGACCTGTCGCTGAGCTTCCCAGGCTCGCTGGGCGGCATGAACTGGGGCAGCATTTCCACCGACCCGGTGCACGGTTTCATCTTCGTCAACGACATGCGCCTGGGCCTGTGGATCCAGATGGTCCCCTCGCAGAACCAAGGCTCGGCCGCCTCCGGGGGCGAGGCGCTGAACACCGGCATGGGCGCCGTGCCGCTCAAGGGCACCCCGTATGCGGTGAACAAGAACCGCTTCCTGTCGGTGGCCGGCATCCCGTGCCAGGCGCCGCCGTTCGGCACCCTCACCGCCATCGACATGAAGACCCGGCAGATCGCCTGGCAAGTGCCGGTCGGCACCGTCGAGGACACCGGCCCCCTGGGCATCCGCATGCACCTGCCGATCAAGATCGGCCTGCCGACCCTGGGCGGCACCCTGTCCACCCAGGGTGGCCTGGTGTTCATCGCCGGTACCCAGGACTTCTACCTGCGCGCCTACGACAGCGGCAACGGCAACGAGATCTGGAAGGCCCGCCTGCCGGTCGGCAGCCAGGGCGGCCCGATGACCTATGTGTCGCCGAAGACCGGCAAGCAGTACGTGGTGATCACCGCCGGCGGCGCGCGCCAGTCGACCGACCGCGGCGACTACGTGATGGCGTACGCCCTGCCGTAAATCGCGTCGCCTGAATCGCCGGCAAGCCGGCTCCCACAGGGTCCGCGCACTCGATGTGGGAGCCGGCTTGCCGGCGATGAGGCCCTTTCAGACCACCCGAGACTTCGCAATGTCATCTGTTTCACGCCTCACCCCCTCCCTGCTTCTTGCCCTCGCCAGCACCACTACATTCGCCGCCGGCAACACCCTGACCGGCGACTGGGGCGGCCTGCGCCACCAGCTCGAGGAAAATGGCATCACCTTCACCGGCGACTACAGCGGCGAGACCGCCTACAACGCCCACGGCGGCCTGCATCGTTCGGCCCGCTACTCGCAGAACCTCAAGCTGGGCGTGCAGTTCGACCTGTCGAAACTGTACGGCCTGGACAACGCCGGCAAGGTCCAGCTGACCGTCAACGACCGCCGCGGCAACAGCGCCTCGGAAGACCTGGTGGGCAACCGCCTGCCGATCCAGGAGAACTACGGTGGCCTCTATACCCGCCTGACCGAACTCAGCTACGAACGCAACCTGTCGCCGGCCCTGAACCTCAAGCTCGGCTACATGGCCATGGGCAACGACCTCGGCGGCCTGGACAGCGGCATCCTGTGCAACTTCATGAACGCCGGTTTCTGCGGGCATCCGTTGAACATGTCTGGCGGCAGCGGCTGGACCAACTACCCCAACGCCCATCTCGGCGTGCGGCTGAAGTACGACCTGGCGCCCGACTGGCAACTGCGGGTGGCGGCATTCAACGTCGACCCCGAGAGCAACGGCAACGCCAGCCGCGCCTGGCACCTGGGGCCCAAGCACACCACCGGCACTGTGGTCCCGGTGGAGCTGGTGTACAAGCTGCGCGGCGAGCTGCCGGGCGAGTACAAGGTCGGCTACTACTACGACAGCTCGAACGTGCGGCGCATCGGCAGCAGCGGGGAAGTCGCCGGCCGTGGCGGCCATTACCTGCTGATCGACCAGGCCGTATGGAACGACCCCGCGTCGCCCGGGCGCAGCCTGCATGCGTTCGGCCAGTACTCGGCGTCGAGCAAGGCGGCCTCGCCGTTCACCAAGTGGTATGGCGCGGGCGTGGTGCTGTACAAGCCGTTCGAGGGCCGGCCACGGGATACCCTCGCGCTTGGCTATGGCCGCGCGGTGCCGAACCCGCGTAGCCGTGATGTGCTCGAAGACGCCGCGCTCGATGCCGGGCAGCCGTTCCCCAACCTCGACAGCGCCGAACAGCTGATCGAACTGAGCTACGGCTATCAGGCCACGCCGTGGCTGAACCTGCGACCGGACGTGCAATACATCGTCGAGCCGGGGGCATTTTCCGGCAAGGACATCGACAACGCGCTGGTATTCGGGTTGCAGGTCAAGGCGACATTCTGAGCCCAGGGCCGCCCTGCGGCCCTTTCGCCGGCAAGCCGGCTCCCACAGGAGATCGCGTGTACCTGTGGGCACCGGCCAACCCAGTTTTTTCCTCTGCACCAACCACATATTTACTAATTTCCCCGCCCTACCCCCTGCCCCAGTATCTGGCGCAACTACAACAACAAAGAGCGGAGAACTGTCATGAGTGCAAGTGCATCCGTGCCTGCCAGCGTGCAGCACGATCAAGCCGGCTTTCGCCGGGTCCTGGGGCTGGGGTCGCTGCTGGCGGTGGCCGTCGGCCTGGTGGTGTCGCAAGGGGTGATGGTGATGATGCTGCAAGGGGTCGGCGCCGCCGGCCTGGGCTTCATCGTGCCGCTGGGGCTGGCCTACCTGCTGGCCCTTAGCTATGCGTTTTCGTTTTCCGAACTGGCCTTGCTGATACCGCGCGCCGGCAGCCTGTCGAGCTATACCGAAGTGGCGCTGGGACATTTCCCGGCGATCCTGGCGACCTTCTCCGGCTACGTGGTGGTGGCGATGTTCGCGCTGTCGGCCGAATTGCTGCTGCTCGACCTGATCGTCGGCAAGGTCTATCCCGGAGTGTTCCCACAGTACTCGGTGGCCTTCGGCGTGCTCGCCCTGTTCACCGCCCTCAACCTCATGGGTATCGACATCTTCGCCAAGCTGCAGAGCGCCATGGCCGTGGTCATGGTGATCGTGCTGCTGATCCTCGGCGTCGCCGCGATCAGCGAGGGCCACGCCGATGGTGTCACCACCACCCTGCTGCAGGGCGACTGGAACCCCATGGGTGCCGGGGTGCTGGCCCTGACCGCCATGGCCGTGTGGGGCTTCGTCGGTGCCGAGTTCGTCTGTTCGCTGGTGGAAGAAACCCGCAAGCCCGAGCGCAACATCCCGCGTTCGATGATCATCGGCCTGACCGTGATCTTCGCCACCATCGGCCTGTACGGCCTGGGTGCGCTGTTCCTGGTGCCCCGCGAAGCGCTGAGCACGGACGCCCTGCCCCATTACCTGTTCGCCACCACAGTGTTCGGCAAGACCGGCGAGGTGTTCCTGGTGATCGCCGCGGTCACCGCCACCTGCAGCACCCTCAACACGTCGCTGGCGGCCATCCCGCGCATGCTCTACGGCATGGCCTGCAATGGCCAGGCGTTCCCTCAGTTCAAGCAGCTCAGCCCTCGCGCCCGCACGCCTTGGGTGGCGGTGCTGTTCGTGGCGGCGATCACCGGCGTGCCGATCCTGCTGATGGGCCAGGACGCGGCGGCGATCAACCTGTTGCTGCTGTCCGCCGCGCTGGCCTGGTTGCTGGCGTACATCATCGTGCACCTGGACGTGATCGCCCTGCGTCGGCGCTACCCGCACCTGTCACGGCCGTTCCGCACGCCGTTCTATCCGCTGCCACAGCTGTTCGGTATCGGCGGGATGCTCTATGCGATCTGGCATGCCTCGCCCAGCCCGGAGATGAGCGTGAAGATCTTCGGCACGGCGGGGGTGGTGCTGGCGGTGGTGTCACTGATCGCCGTCGTGTGGATCAAGGGGGTAATGAAGAAGCCGTTGTTCAGGCCTGAGCCGTTGTAAGCCACACCGGCCCATTCGCGGGCAAGCCCGCTGCCACAAGGTCATCGCAGCCCCTGTGGCAGCGGGCTTGCCCGCGAAGAAACCGACACTGTCAATCCTGCTTCAGATGATCCGCCAACCGCCGCAACATCGCATCGCACCCCTGCAACTGCTCGACGCTGACGAACTCGTCGGGCTTGTGCCCCTGCTCCATGCTCCCCGGCCCGCAGACCATCGTGGGAATCCCCGCCTGATCGAACAGTCCACCCTCGGTGCCAAAGGCCACCGTGCCGAAATCGCTCGAACCGCTGAGCAGCGCCACCAGGCGCGCCGCTTCGCTGTCGGCTGGCGTGGCGAGGCCCGGATAGGCACTCAACGGCCGCAGGCGAATGTCACTGCTGCCGTTCACCGCGCGCATGCGCGGCAGCAACTCGGCTTCGGCATAGGTCTGCAGCCGGTCAGCCACCGCCTGCGCCTCGAAACCGGGCAAGGCGCGTACCTCGAAGTCGAACTCGCACTCCTCGGGGACGATGTTCAGCGCCCTGCCGCCCTTGATCACGCCGGTCTGCACCGTGGAAAACGGCGGGTCGAAACGCGTGTCGTGATGCGCGGGAAGCGCCAGCTCGTCACCGATCTCGCCCAGCTTGCCGATCAGCCGCGCCGCGTACTCGATAGCATTGACACCGTAGGGGGCATAGGCCGAGTGACAGGCGGCGCCATGCACCTGGCAACGCATGGCCAGCTTGCCCTTGTGGCCGAGCACCGGCTTGAGCTCGGTGGGCTCGCCGATCAGGCACAGGCGCGGCTTGTGCGCACGCTGCGCCAGGGCGGCAAGCATCGAACGCACGCCCAGGCAGCCGACCTCCTCGTCGTAGGAAAACGCCAGGTGCACCGGCATCTTCAGCGGCTGGGCGAGAAACGCCGGCACCGCCGCCAGCACCGAGGCGATGAAGCCTTTCATGTCAGCCGTGCCACGGCCATACAGGCGGCCATCGCGCTCGGTCAGGCGGAACGGCTCGACGGTCCAGGCCTGGCCATCCACCGGCACCACGTCGGTGTGCCCGGACAGCACCACGCCACCACGATCGCTCGGGCCGAGGGTGGCGAACAGATTGGCCTTGGTGCCCTCTTCGTTGTGGAACAGTTCGCTGTCCACGCCAAGCCCGCCCAGGTAGTCACGGATGAACGCGATCAACTCCAGGTTGGAGTCGCGGCTGACCGTGGCGAACCCCACCAGCCGCTCCAGCAGCGCCCGGCTGCAGACCTCACTCATCGCCCGGCACTCCATAGCTCGGCGCGGCGGTCGGGTTCAGCGCGCGGGTCACGTAGTCCTGCATCTGCGGACGATAGGCCTGCCACAACCTGTCCAGCTCGCCGATGGGATCCTGCTCGGCCCAGTCCACGCGCAGGTCCACCAGCGGCCAGGTCAGTTCGCCGGCAATCTTCAATGCCGCCGAATGCACTGGCCCCGCCTCGCCACCGGCCGCCATGGCGGCGTGCATCGCCGCCAGCAGGCGGTCGGCCAGGTGGCCACCGGCCTGCTCGAACGCCGCCACCATCGCTTCGATCACCGCCTGCGAGGACAGCAGGTTGCCCGCCGCCGCGCACTGCTCGCCGGCCACGGCATGGTGCGTGCCCAGGGCCTGCTTGCCGGTGAACAGCGCCACCTGGCCATGGCTGTCGATCACCGTGACCTGGCGGTATTCGCTCCAGCCGTTGGCGCTCAGTACCCGGTCCAGCGCCGCTGCCGGCGGCAGCTGGCCCTGCTCGAGGGCATCGAGGATCTGCGGGCCGAGGGCCGGCAAGGTGATGTTCTGGGTCGACACCGCGCCGACCCCGGCGCGCACCCAGGGGCAGCGGGCGCCGACGGCGATGCTCGATGAACTGATGGCGATGCCGACCTGGCCGGTTTCCTGACAACGGCCGATGATGGAGAAGGTCATGGTGCAGCTCCTGTGTTGAGGTTACCGGCATTCTCGGCGGGCCCCGAAAGCCGCGAAACCAACATTTTCCTCGGTACTGGACAGGAAAAAACTATGACGCCGCCACGTTGAACGCGTGGGAGCCGGCTTGCCCCGCGACGAGGTCGGCCGAACCCTCTTCGATGGCCCGCCAGCGCTATCGCGGGGCAAGCCCGCTCCCACGATTGCGGTAAAACCCATTCGGGCACTTGCCGCCCCCCTTCGCCAATTTATCGGCAAGCCCCAGCTAAATACTATTTTCGCGATTCCCCAGCCATCCCTAGTCTGGCCCCAGGCAAAGGCGGTCCCCACCGACCTGAACAAGAACGCCGCTGAAGAAGGGCTGGGACATGACACTGAACAACATCGAAATCGACACCCTCGTGGTCGGCGCCGGCCAGGCCGGCGTGGCCATGAGCGAACACCTGAGCAAGCTCGGCGTGCCGCACCTGGTACTGGAGCGCAACCGCATCGCCGAGGCCTGGCGCACCGGCCGCTGGGACTCGCTGGTGGCCAACGGCCCGGTCTGGCACGACCGCTTCCCGGGCCTGGAATTCGACCTCGACGCTGACGCCTTCGCCGGCAAGGACCAGGTCGCCGACTACTTCGAGCAGTACGTGCGCAAGTACAACCTGCCGGTGCGCACTGGCGTCGAGGTGAGGAAGGTGGTGCGCAACGCCGACCGTCCGGGCTTCACCATCGACACCAACCAGGGGGTGATCCGCGCCAACCGCGTGGTGGCCGCCACCGGCCCATTCCAGCGTCCGGTGATCCCGGCCATCGCACCGAAGGACGCAGGCCTGCACCAGATCCACTCCGCCGCCTACTACAACCCCGAGCAGCTGCCTGAAGGCGCGGTGCTGGTGGTGGGCGCCGGCTCCTCCGGCGTGCAGATCGCCGAAGAACTGATGCGCGCCGGACGTCAGGTGTACCTGTCGGTCGGCGCCCACGACCGTCCGCCACGCAGCTATCGCAATCGCGACTTCTGCTGGTGGCTCGGCGTGCTCGGCGAGTGGGACGCCGAGATCGCCAAGCCGGGTCGCGAGCACGTGACCATCGCCGTGTCCGGCGCCCGCGGCGGCCACACCGTGGACTTTCGCGCCCTCGCCCACCAGGGCATGACCCTGGTCGGGCTGACCCAGTCGTTCGAAGATGGCGTGGTCCGCTTCCAGGACAACCTGGCCGAGAACATCGATCGCGGCGACGAAAACTACCTGGCCCTGCTCGACGCCGCCGACGCCTACATCGAACGCAACGGCCTGGACCTGTCGCTGGAACCCGAGGCGCGCAAGCGCCTGCCCGACCCCGACTGCGTCAGCCAGCCGCTGCTGCAGCTGGACCTGGCCCAGGCCAACGTGCGCACCATCATCTGGGCCACCGGCTACGGCGTGGATTTCAGCTGGCTGCAGGTCGACGCCTTCGACGCCAACGGCAAGCCACAGCACCAGCGCGGCGTGTCGAAGGAGCCGGGCGTGTACTTCCTCGGCCTGCCCTGGCTGTCGCGTCGCGGTTCCTCGTTCATCTGGGGCGTGTGGCACGACGCCAAGCACGTCGCCGGCCACATCGCCACCCAGCGCACTTACCTGGCCTACCGCGACCGCGAGCAGCGCGCAACGGACCGCCAGCCATCCTCGCTCAGCAACGTCAGCACTTTCGGAGCCCTCTGATGCCTACCCACACTCGCATCCGCATGTTCAACACCAAGGCGACCTACCCCAACCAGACCCTGGACAACGACCTGTGCCAGGCAGTACGCGCCGGCAACACCATCTATGTGCGCGGGCAGGTCGGTACCGATTTCGAAGGCCGTCTGGTCGGGCTGGGCGATCCGCGCGCCCAGGCCGAGCAGGCGATGAAGAACGTCAAGCAGTTGCTGGAAGAGGCAGGCTCGCAGCTGTCGCACATCGTCAAGACCACCACCTACATCACCGACCCGCGTTTCCGCGAACCGGTGTACATGGAGGTCGGCAAGTGGCTCAAGGGTGTGTACCCGATCTCCACCGGGCTGGTGGTGGCGGGCTTGGCGCAAGCCGAGTGGCTGATGGAAATCGATGTGATCGCGGTAGTGCCGGATCAGGCATGAAACGCTGAAACGCAATCGCGGGGCAAGTCGCATCGGCGCGCCGATGCGACTTGCCCCGCGATCACTTCTATCGGATGGAGCCGCGCTCGACACCGCCCATTTGCCCGAACCGCCCGGCCTGGAAGTCGTCGAACGACTCGGCGATCTCCGCCTGGCTGTTCATCACGAACGGACCGTAGCCAACGATGGGCTCGTCGATCGGCTCGCCGCTGAGCAGCAGCACGCTGACCTCATCCAGTGCCTCGATGCGCACATCGGCGCCATCGCGCTCCAGCAGCACCAGGCTGGCCGCCCCCGCCTCACGCTCGCCATTGACCCGCAGGTTGCCGCGCAACACCACCAGTGCGGCATTGCGCCCCGCGGCCACCGGCAATTGCAGCGTGGCGCCGGCCTGCAGACGAAGGTCCCACACGTCCATGTCGGTGAAGGTGCGGGCCGGTCCCTGATGGTCCAGGTAGCGGCCGGCGATCACCCGCAGGCTGCCCGCCTCGCCGTCCAGCGTCACCCGTGGAATGTCATTGGCCAGCAGTGTCTGGTAGCCGGCGGCGGCGCGCTTGTCCCTGGCCGGGAGGTTGACCCACAGCTGGACCATTTCCAGCGTGCCGCCGCTCCTGGCGAAGGCTGGCGAATGGAACTCTTCGTGGATGATGCCGCCCGCGGCGGTCATCCACTGCACGTCGCCCGGGCCGATCAGGCCACCGGCACCGGTGGAGTCGCGGTGCTCCAGCTCGCCCTGGTAGACGATGGTCACCGTCTCGAAGCCGCGGTGCGGATGCTGGCCGACGCCACGGCGCGTGGGGGTGGGCGTGAAGTCATGCGGGCCGGCGTAGTCCAGCAGCAGGAACGGGCTGATGTGCCGCGCCAGGTGGTCATAGGTGAACAGGCTGCGCACCGGGAAGCCGTCACCCACCCAGTGGGCGTTGGGGCTGCGATGGATGCCTTGGATCTTTTTCATGAGAAGCCTCCTCTCGTGGATAGAACCACCTTACAGATGAGACTAATGATTCGGTAGACCGCTAAAATGGCATTCATTGTTCCAATTTTGGAACAATGAATGCATCGCGGGGCAAGCCCGCTCCCACGCCAACGCACACGGGCTTGTGGGAACGGGCTTGCCCCGCGAGTGGCGTGGGACGTCGATCAGGCGATCGCCGCATCCACCAGCACTTGCGCTTCCTGCACCAGGCGCGCCAGGTGCGCCTCGTCGATGAAGCTCTCGGCGTAGATCTTGTAGATGTCCTCGGTCCCGGACGGTCGGGCGGCGAACCAGCCGTTCTCGGTCATCACCTTCAGGCCGCCGATGGCCTGGCCGTTACCCGGCGCGTGGCTGAGGATCTGCAGGATCGGCTCGCCCGCCAGTTCGGTGGACTTGACCTGCTCCGGCGACAGCTTGCTCAGCAACGCCTTCTGCCGCGCATCGGCCTTGGCCTCGACACGAGTGGCGTAAGGCTTGCCCAGCCTGGCGGTCAGATCGGCATAGATCTGGCTCGGGTTGCGCCCGGTGCGGGCGGTCATTTCGGCCGCCAGCAGCGCCGGGATCAGGCCATCCTTGTCGGTGGTCCAGACCGAGCCGTCCCGGCGCAGGAAGGAAGCGCCGGCACTCTCTTCGCCGCCAAAGCCCAGCGAACCGTCGAACAGCCCCTGGGCGAAGAACTTGAAGCCCACCGGCACTTCGTACAGCTCACGGCCCAGGCCGGCGGTCACACGGTCGATCAGGCCGCTGGAGACCACGGTCTTGCCCACCGCGGCATCCTGGCGCCATTGCGGACGGTTACGGAACAGGTAGTCGATGGCCACGGCCAGGTAATTGTTCGGCTGCAGCAGGCCGTCGGCGGTGACGATGCCGTGGCGGTCGTGGTCCGGGTCGCAGGCGAAGGCCACGTCAAAGCGCTCGCGCAGGCCGATCAGGCCCTGCATGGCGTGTGGCGAGGAAGGGTCCATGCGGATCTGGCCATCCCAGTCGACGGTCATGAAGCGGAAGGTCGGGTCGACCTCGGTGTTCACCACTTCCAGGTCGAGCTGGTAGCGCTCGGCGATGGCCGACCAGTAGCGCACCCCGGCGCCGCCCAGCGGGTCGACGCCCAGGCGCAGGTTGGCGCCACGGATCACGTCGAAGTCGATGACGTTTTCCAGGTCGGCGACGTAGCTGGTGACGTAGTCGTGACGCTGGGTGGTCGGCGCCGCCAGCGCCTGCTGGTAGTCCATGCGCTTGACGCCAGCCAGGTCCGCCGCCAGCAGTTCGTTGGCCTTGCCCTCGATCCACTTGGTCACGTCGCTGTCGGCCGGGCCGCCGTTGGGCGGGTTGTACTTGAAACCGCCGCTCTGCGGCGGGTTGTGCGACGGCGTGATGACGATGCCGTCGGCCAGCCCCTGCTGGCGATCACGGTTATGGCAGAGGATGGCATGGGACACCGCCGGCGTCGGGGTGTACTCGTCATTCTTGGACAGCATCACCTGCACGCCATTGGCTGCCAGCACCTCCAGCGCGCTGGCGGCGGCCGGGGCCGACAGCGCATGGGTGTCGGCGCCGATGAACAGCGGCCCGTCGATGCCCTTTTCCTGACGATACAGACAGATGGCCTGGGTGATCGCCAGCACATGGCGTTCGTTGAAGCTCAGCTCGAACGAGGTGCCGCGGTGGCCCGAGGTGCCGAAGGCCACGCGCTGGGCCGCCACGGCGGCGTCGGGGCGGCCGGTGTAGTAGGCGGTCAACAGGCGGGGGATATCGACCAGCACGCTGGCCGGAGCCGGCTTGCCTGCCAAAGGACTGAGCGTCATGCAGAACCTCGAAATCAACGAATGTGGGTGTTGGAACGCGCAGTGTACTGGGAGTTTCAGCCCCAGGCGATGGCAGCGTTCACACGCACCGCCACCAGGAGGGAAACATCTGCCGCACACGCGCTTCGGCAAACCGCTCGTCGATCAGCAGCAGCACGCCACGGTCCTCTTCGCCGCGGATCACCCGGCCGGCGGCCTGGATCACCTTGCGCACGCCAGGGTACAGGTAGGCATAGTCGAAGCCGGCACCGAACTGTCGCCCCAGACGCTGCTTGAACTGCTCGTTGACCGGATTGACCTGGGGCAGGCCAAGGGTGGCGACGAAGGCACCGATCAGCCGCGTGCCCGGCAGGTCCACCCCTTCGGCGAAGGCGCCGCCCAGCACGGCGAAGCCGACCCCTCGCCCGTCCGTCTCGAAGCGCGCCAGGAACGCCTCGCGGCTACCCTCGTCCATGCCCGGCGCCTGGCGCCACTGAGCCAGCGCGGGGTGGCGCTCGGCCAACGCCCGCGCCACCTGCTCGAGGTATTCGAAGCTGCTGAAGAACGCCAGGTAGTTGCCCGGCTGACGGGCGAACTGCGCGGCGATCAGCTCGACGATCGGCGCCACCGAAGCCTGGCGCTGCTGATAGCGCGTCGAGACCTCGCTGACGATACGCACCTCCAACTGCTCGGCCTTGAACGGCGCGGCGACCTCCAGCCATGCCACGTCAGCGGGCAGGCCCAGCAGGTCGACATAGAAGTGTCGCGGGTTGAGCGTGGCGGAAAACAGTGTGACGCTGCGGGCCGCGCGCATCCTCGGCCCCAGCAGCCGCGCCGGCACCACGTTGCGCAGGCACAGGGTGGCCAGGCGCCGCCCCCGCAGGCCACTGCGCTGGCTGATATCGAACAGAAAGTGCTCATCGAACAGCTCGGCGATCCGGCTGAACTGCAGCGCCTGATAGAAGAACTCCAGCACCTGGGGCTCGACCTCGGCGGGCGACTGGTTCATCCGCTCCTGAATCAGGCCGATGCACTGCTGCAAGGCCCGCACGAAGGCATCCGGCAGCTGTTCGAATGCCTGGTACGGCGCCACTTGCGCCTTGTACAGCGCGTTCCACTGCCGATTCAGGCGGTCCAGGGCACTGCCCAGGCCGGCCGGCTTGCTCTGGCGCAGCGCGAGCAACTGCCCCTGATCGAACGTCGCGCTGTACATCTGCCGACCGCGCTCGACCAGGTTGTGCGCCTCGTCCACCAGCACCGCCGTGCGCCACTGGTTGGCCTGAGCCAGGCCGAACAGCAAGGCATGGGCGTCGAAGTAGTAGTTGTAGTCGGCCACCACCAGGTCGACCCAGCGCGCCATTTCCTGTGCCAGGTAGTACGGGCAGACCTGATGTGCCAGCGCCACTTCGCGCACGGCGGCACGGTCGAGCAGCGGCACCTGCGCGGCAGCCTCGCGGGCAGCGGGCAGGCGGTCGTAAAAACCCTTTGCCAGCGGGCAGGACTCGCCGTGACAGGCGTTTTCCGGGAACTCGCAGGCCTTGTCCCGGGCGATCAGTTCGAGGCCGCGCAACGCCGGCTGCGCGCCGCCCTGGGTGAGCTGGCGCAGGGCATCGAGCGCCAGTGCCCGGCCAGGGGTCTTGGCAGTGAGAAAGTACAGTTTGTCCAGGCGTTGCGGCACCACGGCCTTGAGCAGCGGGAACAAGGTGCCGAGGGTCTTGCCGATACCCGTGCTGGCCTGGGCCATCAGGCAGCGACCGGTGCTCACGGCCTTGTACACGGTCTCGGCCAACTGCCGCTGGCCCTGGCGAAAGACCGGCCAGGGGAAGGCCAGCGCCTGCAGGCCCCTGTCGCGCTCGGCCAGGCGCTGTTCCTGGACCTGGGCCCAGGCCAGGAAGCGCTGGCACTGCCCTTCGAAGAACGCCAGCAGGTCACCGGCACGGTGACGCTGGCAAATGACCGTCTGGCCATCGCTGTCCACGTCCAGGTACACCAGCGCCACGTCGATTTCCGCCAGCTGCCGTGCCTGGCACAGCAACCAGGCGTAAACCTTGGCCTGGGCCCAGTGCAGCTGGCGATGGTTGTCCGGTTGGCGGGCCAGGTCGCCGCGATGGGTCTTGATCTCTTCCAGGCGGTTGCCCGCCGGGTCGTAGCCATCGGCGCGACCGCGTACGCGCAAGCCGCGATACTCACCCTCCAGCGCCACTTCGGCCTCGTAGCCGGCAGCGCGCTGGGCCACGACCCGACGATGGCCGGCGATGCCTTCTTGGGCGCTGGGCGACGGCGTAAAGCGCAGATCCAGGTCGCCGACCTTGGCGCTGAACTCGCACAGGGCGCGCACCGCGACGGTGTAACTCATGCCTGGGCAGCCTTCCAGCGCACATGGCAGACCGCGACCGGCAAGCCATGCTCATGACAGAACGCCAGCCAGCGCAGCTGGTTGTCCTGCAGCCGATCGCCCGGCCCCTTGACCTCGACCATGCGATAACCGCCCTGCCCGGGCCAGAACTGGATCAGGTCAGGCATGCCGGCGCGATTGGCGCGGATATCCTGTAACAGCCGCACGAAACAGGCTTTCAGGTGCTCGGCAGGCAGGTGCTCCAGCGCCAGCTCGAGCAAGGGCTCGTCAAGCATCGACCAGAACACGAACGGCGACTGCAACCCCTGCTTGGCCTGGTAGCATTCGCGGATGGCCTGTCGGTGGCTGCCATCGTCGAGTCGGCCCAGGCAGCTGTCGAACAGTTCGCCGCGACGCTGCTGGAAGCCGCTGTCGTGCAAATCCTGCGGGCCGGCCTGGAACGGGTGGAAGAACGCCCCGGGCACTGGCGCGAAGATCGCCTCCCAGCACAGCAGGCCGAACAGGCTGTTGAACAAGGTGTTCTCGACATAGCGGGCGACCCCGCCCGACTGCTCGAGGTGCAAGCGCACCGCCTCCTCCACGCCCAACGCAGCCATCTCGGCCGGCAGTTCCAACTCGATCAGTTCCACCGCCGAGGTGCGCCGACGCGCGCGGGGCGGCCCACCGAGCTTGCGCGCCAGGCGTGGCAACATGCGCTCGAGCGCCTGGCGCTCCAGAGCGTTGGCCGGCGCGACAGCCATGTCACTGGCCAGCGCATGAGCCTGGCGCCACTGCTCGCTGCGTTCGAACACCCGCACCTGACGGATCCGCGCCTCGGGATGGTCGCAGCCAGCGTAGATGTGCAGGGCCAGAGCCCAGTCACCCTGGCGTTCGCACTGCTGGCCAAGGCTGAACAGCAGCCGCGCCCGTCGCCGGGCCAGCCACGGGTTGGCGCTGTCGAACTGCTCCAGCGTGGCCAGCAGCTCGGCAGGGGCATCGCCCTGCTCCAGGCGTTCGGCACACTGATGCAGGGCCAGGGCCAGATCGAGCTCGGCACGCTGGCGCACGGCCCGGGAGTCGTCGCTGAACGGCACTTGCTCGTAGCGCAGCAGCCCCAGGTCGGCCAGCACGAAATCCGACCAGTCCTGATAGAGATTGCCGAAGAACAGCAGCCGCAGCCGGTCGCACAACGGCTGCAGCCGCCAGTGCAGCAGCCGTGCGGGAAAGTCGGGAAACCACTGGGCCAAAGGCCTGGGGGACAGCTGCAATGTCTGCAACTGCGCCAACAGGTCGCCCTTGCCTGCCCGTGGGTGCGTCAGCGCTCGGGCGAAACAACGGACCACCTCCTCCTTGCGCAGCAACCCGCATAGCAGCTCCACGTCCAGCGGTGCGTCCGTATCGACCCAGCCCAGCGCCAGCAGCGGACGCAACGCCGCGTCGGTATCGCCGATTTCGGCGTACACAAGCTTGTCACTGCGAAACCAGTCCCCCTTGCGCATGACCATGCGCACCAGCAGAGCCTGGGCGGGCACCGGCAGCGTGGCAAAGACTCGGATGAAGTCGTGTTCCTGGTTGCCGAGCAGATCGGCATAACGCTGCTCGACCCAGTTCAGGACTTGGCGGAAGTTGTGCAGGTAGTAGAGCGGATCATCGACGGAATGGGCGATCACGGTGCGGCGTCGGGCGTGGGAGATGGACACTGGTTATACATACAGACCCGTCCCCTGGGCAAGTCCACTGGATCAACGGCCCTTCACGTGGCGGTGCGCAACGCCGGATAGCCCTCTCCCTGGTGGACGACGAGCGGGCGCAACCACAGGTCGCGACGGGCCAGCTGACGAAACAGACTCTGCGTCTGCGGCTCGAGCGTGCCGGCGTAGATCGCTCGCAATTGCGCCAGTTCCAGGCCACTGGTATCCACCAGCCACTGACTGACCGGTTCCGGGCATGGTTGCCCGCGCAAGGCCCGGTGCAGGTACGGCAATGCGACGCGCATGCCTGGGTGACAGCGCAGCACGAACTGCTCGAGATGGCGTCCAGCGCCTTCGAACGGTGTGAACAACAGGCACGTCAGCTGTTTCTCGGCCACGCCATAGGCGCCGAGCAGGCGAGCCTGCGCCTCGTCACGCAAGTCCTGGCCCTGGGGCCAGGCAATCTGCTGGCCGAGACGGGCGAGAAAGGCCTGTGCACCGTCACGGTAGCTGCGTGGTTCCAGAAATTGCGCCCTCAGGCCATGCAGATGCGCCAAGGGCAGCGGATCGAACAGCCCCGCCGGCCCGAGGGCGTGGCACGGCAACGCTTGCTGAAGACCGAGCATGCGATCGAGGCGCTCCCCTTCAGCCAGATGCAGCAGGTCCTCCATCGCCACGACCCGCAATGCGGCCGTCGACGGCCCGGATGAACGCGGCACGGGCGGGCCCAGCGGATCCGCCAACACCTGGCCCAACTGCTCCAGCGACTCGGCCAGGGTGTTGGCGCAATGCGGCGCCAAGGTATGCGCCACCTCGACCGTGTGCCTCAGGCAGCGTCGCCCCCAGGCGAGCAGACGATGGCGTTCGCCAAGCGGCACCGCGCTGACCAGCGCGTCCGTGCCCGCCTCCACCTCGAGCGCCTGGGACAGGCTAGCGGCAAGCTCCAGGTAGGCCCTGGCACCCAGCAACGCATCGGGCCGCGCACCGGTGAGATGGCCATACAGCAGCCAGGCATTGCCCGCCTCGGACAGTTGCCGGGGCGTGCCTGCCTGCCGGGCGCCAAACGGCCCGACTTGGCCGCCATCGGCGCGTAAAAGCTCCACACGCGAGTCGTCGTGCAGAAACAGCGCACCAAAGCAGCGCTCGTGCATGGCCAGGGTTGCGTCGTCCAGGGTGGGCAGCCTGGCCACCAGCACGCGCAGACGGAACGTGGCGGCGTACCGGATGGCGATGCTGAGCTGGGCTGCCCGCAGGCACGCCAGCAGGTGGCTGCTGCGTCGATCGCCGCCATGCAGTACCAGTACCCGAAACCCGCCTATGTATTCCTGGCCACCGGCTATCACCAGCAAACGCTGCACCAGCAGTTGCACCGAGGCGCGCTGCGCCTGGGTCATGTGGTCGAGCAGGCGTTGCAAGACTTGCTGGTAGATATAGTGCATGGCTTGGTCGTGGGTTGTGCTCATGCGTTCGCTCCATCTTCCTGACGGCTTCAAAATTGAAGGCGAGATTCTCGCAGATGAATACAGAACCGAGCTTGAAGGAAACTTCCCAAAACCGAGTAAGAGAATTAATTGGATCAGGTCTGTTGTTGCAGGATTCCGCGCTATCAGGCTTTTTCGCTAATGGAGCCCGGCGTGCAGCGTTGCTCAGGACGACAGCGTCTGTAAGAAAGCCGCCAGCGACAACGAGCGCAAATAAAAAGCCCGGGCAAGAGCCCGGGCTTTCCATCTGCGCCTGACTGTCAGTCAGTTCACGGCCATGTCCAGCACCACTCGCCCACCACAAGGGCACTCGTCCATATAGCGATGTGCCTCGACCACCTGGTCGAATGGATAGACCTTGATGATCTGTGGCGTCAGCAACTGATCGGCAGTGAACTGGTTGATATCGCGCAAGGCACGCTGCACTGCCACCTGGTCCTGGGTGATGCCCAGCTCCGGCTTGCCGGTGAAGTTGCCGATGCAATGCACATGGAACTGGATGTTCTTCTGGAATGCCGCGCACGCCGGGAACGGCGTCTGGTTGCCGCCCTGCAGGCCATACAGCACCAGGTTGCCACGCGGCGCCAGCACATCGCCCAGCAGCGACATCTGCGGACCACCCATGCCGTCGAGCACCATGTCCACGCCACGCCCGTCGGTGTACTTGCCAATCTGCAGGACCAGGTCCTGCTCTTCGGTGACGATCACCTTGTCGGCGCCCAGTCCCAGCAAGTACTCACGCTGCTCGGGCTCCTTGGTGGCCGCGAATACCCTCAGCCCCAGGGCCTTGCCCAACTGCACGAAGGCAGGCCCGGCGCAATGGCTGGCATCCGTGACCAGCGCGCTCTGCCCGGCCTTGGCGCGAGCCAGGTCGACATAGGCGAAATAGGCCATCAACAGCGGCGTGTAGTGCACGCTCGCCTCGACCGGGGTGAGCACATCCGGGTAACGGGTGATGGCGCACCGTGGCAGTACGATCACATCGCCATACACCGGGTGATCGTTGGCGCTGGTGGCCGGGAAGCTGGCGACCCGGTCGCCCACCGCAATATCTTCCACGCCATCGCCGACCGCCGTGACGACACCGGCCATTTCATGGCCAATGCCCGCTGGCAGGCGCGCCTGGGAAGGTGCCAGATTCTGCCGCCAGAGCACGTCGTACCAGCTGACGCCGATCGCCTCGACGCGTATCTGCACCTCGCCGGAGGCCGGGGACGGCTCGGCCTGCTCCTCGCAACGGAGCACATCGGCCGGGCCGAACTTGTGGAAACGGATCATGCGGGACATCGCATACCTCGCCTGTGTGAATCTCGTATTACCACGGACTTTATCCGGGCTTTCACGGTTGGACCATCAGTGGCTGTTAATAGTCGACATGTCTGTCATTGATTGGGCCCCTGACAAATCTGTGCATTGGCACCCGGAAATCGGTGCAGGGTAACAGCCTTTGGCCTTAAGATTCACCCCTGCCCCACTTCCAGCGAGCCGCATCGAATGAATCGTAACGACTTGCGTCGCGTCGACCTCAACCTGCTGATCGTGTTCGAAACGCTCATGCACGAACGCAGCGTGACCCGCGCCGCCGAGAAGCTGTTCCTCGGCCAGCCGGCGATCAGCGCCGCGCTGTCGCGCCTGCGCAGCCTGTTCGACGATCCGCTGTTCGTGCGCACCGGGCGCAGCATGGAGCCCTCGGCCCGGGCCCACGAGATCTTCGCCCTGCTGTCGCCTGCGCTGGATTCGATCTCCACCGCCGTCAGTCGGGCCGCCGAATTCGATCCGGCCACCAGTAACGCGGTGTTCCGTATCGGCCTGTCCGACGACGCCGAGTTCGCCCTGCTGCCGCAGCTGCTCAAGCGCATCCGCGCCGAAGCGCCAGGCATCGTGCTGGTGGTGCGCCGGGTCAACTACCTGCTGATGCCCACGCTGCTGGCCTCGGGCGAGATCTCGGTGGGCGTGAGCTATACCAGCGAACTGCCGGCCAACGCCAAGCGCAAGGTGCTGCGCCGCAGCATGCCCAAGCTGCTGCGCGCCGACAGCATGCCCGGCAACATCAGCCTGGACGATTTCTGCGCACGCCCCCACGCCCTGGTGTCGTTCGCCGGCGACCTGTCCGGTTTCATCGACGAAGCCCTCGACGAGATCGGCCGCAAGCGTCATGTGGTGCTGGCCGTGCCGCAGTTCAACGGGCTGGGGAGCTTGCTGGCGGGGACCGATATCGTCGCCACGGTGCCGGACTACACCGCCGATGCCCTCACCGCCGCGGGCGGGTTGCGGGCTGAAGACCTGCCGATCGAGGTGCGCAGCTTCGAACTGCACATGGCCTGGCGCGGGGCGCAGGACAACGATCCGGCGGAGCGCTGGCTGCGGTCGCGGATACAGATGTTCTTCGGGGATCCCGACAGCCTTTGACCGATCTGTACAGCCGGCCAAGACATACCAGTCGGTTGTATAGGCCATTACCTTCAAAGATGCCAACAAAGGCGAGCCGGCCTCCCCCTTGGCACCATCACCCTCCTATTCTCCACGCAGCAGTGCCTGCGCAAGAAACGAAGCCGTCCGGCTTCCCTGCGCCATCGCGACCTGCCGCGGCGTACCGACCGCGACAATCCGACCACCGGCCTCTCCAGCGCCCGGCCCGACGTCGATCACCCAGTCGGCCTGGGCCACCGCGCGCATGTCGTGTTCGATCATCACCACGGTATTGCCCGCATCGACCAGGCGCTGCAGCTGCACCAGCAAGCGGTCGGCGTCCGACGCGTGCAGCCCGGTGGTCGGCTCGTCGAGCACGTACAGGCTGCGCCCTCGCTGGCTGCGCTGAAGCTCCGTGGCGAGCTTGATGCGCTGCGCTTCGCCCCCCGACAGCTCGGTCGCCGGTTGCCCCAGGCGCAAGTAACCCAGCCCGATCTCCTGCAACAGTTGCAACGGCCGCGCGATGGCGTCTTCGCTCGCGAAGAAGACAAGGGCCTGTTCAACCGTCATCTGCAGCACTTCGGCAATGTTGCGCAGGTTCCAGCGCACGGCAAGCGTGGCCTCGTTGTAACGGGCGCCATGGCAGGTGGGGCACGGTGCGTACACACTGGGCATGAACAACAGCTCGACGCTGACGAAACCCTCCCCTTCACACGTTTCGCAACGTCCCTTCGGCACATTGAAGGAGAACCGCCCGGCGTCATAGCGATGACGGCGCGCGTCCGGCGTGGCGGCGAACAGCTTGCGCACATGGTCGAACAGACCGGTATAGGTGGCCAGGTTGGAACGTGGCGTGCGGCCAATCGGCTTCTGGTCGACCTGGACCAGGCGCTGGACGACATCCACATCGCCGGCAAGATGACCGCCCGTGGCTTCGATAACCGCCGGCCCTTCGCTGTCGTTTTTTTCAGCCGCATCGTCCTCGGGCTCGTGCCCCAGGTGCAGCAGCAACAGCTCTGGCAAAGCCTGAGCGACCAGACTGGACTTGCCCGAACCCGAGATACCGGTCACCGCCGTCAGCACGCCGAGCGGGATGCTTGCATCCACGCCATGCAGGTTGTGCCGTCGAATGCCTCGCAGCTCCAACCATCCGGCCGCCTGGCGCTCGCGGCTGGCCGCTGCGGGGATCTCATCGAACAGATAACGTGCGGTGCGTGACTCGGCAATTTCGCGCAATCCTTCTGGCACGCCGCTGTAGAGCACACGGCCACCCCGCTCCCCGGCATCCGGCCCTACATCCACCAGCCACTGCGCGCGCCGCATCAAATCCAGGTCGTGCTCGACCACGAACAGCGAATTGCCGGCATCGCGCAGCGTGTCCAGCGAGTCGTACAACGCCTGGCTGTCGGAGGGGTGCAGGCCCGCCGAAGGCTCATCGAGCACATACACCACGCCAAACAGCATGGAGCTCAGTTGTGTGGCCAGGCGCAAACGCTGCAACTCGCCCGCCGACAGTGTCGGCGTGGCCCGATCCAGCGTGAGATAACCCAAGCCCAGCCCGCGCAATTGGCGCAGACGCGCCATCACCCCACCCGCCAGGCGCTGCGCGGCAAGACGCTTCTCCTTCGACAGCGCCGAGGTGCGGCGTACGTCAGGCGATACCGCATGGACCGCGCGACCGCTTGCGGCACGCGCGGCCCGGTCACGGCGTGTCGCCTCGCGGTCGGTTCCCTCCCCGGCCGTGTGAGCGTGAAAGTCGCCCTGGGCAATAGGCTCGAGCAGTGCGGCCAGGCGGTCGAGGGGCATTTGCATGAACTCGCCAATGTCCACCCCGGCAAAAGTCACCGACAGCGCCTCGGCCTTGAGCCGCTTGCCATGGCAGGTCGGGCACAGCTTGCCTTGCATGTAGCGCGATACACGCTTTCTCATCAACGCGCTCTGCGTGTTGGCGAAGGTGTGCAGCACGTAGCGACGGGCGCCGGTGAAGGTCCCCATGTAGCTGGGTTCGAGTTTGCGCTTGAGCGCGGCACGGGTCTCGGCCGGCGACAAGCCCGCATAGACCGGCACCGTGGGCGTCTCTTCGGTGAACAGAATCCATTCACGGTCCTTCTTTGGCAGATCCTGCCAGGGACGGTCGACGTCGTAGCCCAGGGTCACCAGGATGTCGCGCAGGTTCTGGCCATGCCAGGCCGGTGGCCAGGCGGCGATGGCGCGCTCGCGGATGCTCAGAGAGGGATCGGGCACCATGGTCGCTTCCGTCACCTCGTAGACATGGCCCAGGCCATGGCAGGCCGAACATGCGCCTTGCGGGGTGTTCGGCGAAAAGTCCTCGGCATAGAGCATCGGCTGATTGGCCGGATAGGCACCGGCACGCGAGTACATCATGCGCACGAGGCTGGATAACGTGGTCACGCTGCCCACCGAAGAACGCGCATTGCTCGCCCCGCGCTGTTGCTGCAATGCAACCGCCGGCGGCAGACCATCGATGGCGTCGACGTCGGGTATGCCGGCCTGGTCGATCAGCCGGCGCGCATACGGGGCGACCGATTCGAAGTAACGCCGCTGCGCCTCGGCATAGATAGTACCGAAGGCCAGCGAGGACTTGCCGGAGCCCGAGACCCCGGAAAACACCACCAGCGCATTGCGTGGAATGGCGACATCCACGTCCTTGAGATTGTTCTCCCGCGCGCCGCGCACGTGCACCAGGCCGCTGGCGGCGGCGGTGCATGAGGATTCACCGTATGGAGGATTTGGCATAGGTCCTGCCCTGCTATTGGATGGCAACGCGCGAAAGATTCGGCTAGCACCCGACTCAACCTGGCGATGCCGAATCATCGAGCGAATGCAGGCGTTGGGCTCGTGGTGCGCGCAGTGGCAACCTTTGCGATAACCCATCTGGCTCATGAGTTTGGTCGGTGCGTTGCGCAGGTGCAACGGCATCGGCGCATTGCAGTTACCGCGACGAGTTCGTCGGACAGCAGCATCTGCCAGGGCCCGGCAACAAGCTGATCGGTACGAGATAGCGCGCCCACGAACCCGTCGCCAGGTTCGCGGGGCAGGTACAACCCCGTTGCCGGGGCCTCAGAACGCCCAATCCAGGGTCAGGCCGACCCCGTGGCTCTTGTCGCGACTACCCAGTAGTCCGTTGTAGTCCAGGTTGACCCGGGCCTGGCGACTCAGGGCGACCCCCACCCGTGCACCGACCACCGCCGCGTCACGATCCAGCGACAGCGCCTGGACCTTGTAGGTATCGCCCTGACCTGCGAAGGCCAGATGCTGGTCGGCCCCGGTTGAGCTCAGGTTGTGCTGCCAGCCCAGGGTGGCGGAAAGCTCCACCGCCTGGCCGCCGGACAATTGCAGTTGCTTGCCGGCGCGCATGCCCAGGGTCGAGAGCCAGGCATCGCGGTTATCCTCGCCCCCCTTGAGCGCGGCGGCGCCGCCATGTTCCTTGAAACTGTCGCTGGCGATATGCACATAGGCCAGGTTGGCGAACGGCTCCAGCGCCACGCTCGGCAATTCGACCTTCCACGCGGCCTCGCCAAACACTTGGGTGCTCTGGGCATCACGCTTGCTTTTCTGGCGATCGGAGACCTCGTTGTATTGCAGCTCGCGCTTGGTCTCGATGCGGTGCCAGCTGTGGCTGGCGCCCAGGCTCAGGCGCAGCTGTTCCAGTTCCTTGCCGGCATAGGCTCCCAGATGGTAGCTGTCGACGCTGGCCGAGGAATGCCGACCATCGCCCATGCTCAACGAACTGTCGCTGTAGCCGGTGAAGACCCCGACGCGGGTGTCCTCGCTCATCTGCCCGTCGATCCCCAGCAACAGGCCGCCAATGGAACTGCTGTAGCGCGCTCGAGCGGAATCACCCTCGGCCTTGCCCCAGGCGCCCAGGGCTTTGACCCACAGGCCGTTGCCCTGGCCTTCCACGGTTGGGGCGGCGGCGACGCCCTGCTGGCGGGTACGCTCGCCCACCGCGTCGCGCAACTGGCGACTGTCGTTGAGCAGCAGGTTGCCCACCGCCGGGTGGATTTCCCCGGACAGCTGATCGAAAGCCCGCTGGGCGCTGCCGGCATCGGCCGACGACAGCAGGCTCTCGTAGACCGGGTTGCCCGCGCCGAGCCGATCGGCGGCCGCGGCCACCGAACGCTGGTTGGCGGTCAAGCCGACGCTGGCGAAGGCAGTGGCGTTGCGCTGCACCGCCAGCTGCACCCCGCTGCCGGTATAGGCCAGGCCACCCCCGAGAAACAGCGAGTTGGACTGCACGCTGGCGAAACCGCCCTGCACGCCGCCCGCGGCATCCAGGATGTCGAACTGACGCCCCACCAGGCTCGTTGCCTGCTGGGACTGCAGCGAAACACCAGGGTTCTGCAGATCCAGGGCCAGGTTCGCACCGCCCAGAGAGACCTTGCCATCGCTGACCAGGCGGTCGCTGCCAGCGGCGTCCACCTCCACGGCATAGGTCGAGCCCGGCTGGAAGGTCACATCGGAACTCACCTGCAAGGTGCCGATGGAGTTGCCTGGCGCCACCACGCCGCCGCTGTTGACCACCAGCGCGCCGATCCGGCCATTGCCGCCCAGCACGCCGCTGGCATTGACCGTCACGGTCGATTGCAGCGAGCCATTGACCGCCAGTCGCCCCTGGTTGACCAGGGTCGGGCCGGAGTAGGTGTTGTCACCGGTGAGCACCAGGGTGCCGATACCCTGCTTGGTCAGGCCGCCATGGCCAGCGATATCGTTGCTCCACAGGTCCAGCACGCAGCTCAGGTCGTTGCAGCGCCGCTCGGTCGGCCTGCCGGCATCCACCAGCGCGCCGATACCCGGCAGATCGACCACGAACTGGCTCGGACCGTAGCCACCGGCGATGCGAAACGCCTCGGGTATGTCCTGTTCGGTGACCAACATGCCCGGGCCGCGCAGCCCCTTGTCCAGGTCGATCATGCCCCAGCCGTACAAGGCATCGATACCGGGCGCGCCCATGTCGGTGGCGGTGGTGCGCAGCACACTGGCGATCTGTGCGCCGCTCATGTAGGGGAAACGCTCCATCAGCACCGCCGCAGCACCGGCGGCATGGGGCGCGGCCATGGACGTACCGTTCTTGTTGCCGTAGCCCAGGGTCAGGTCTTCCAGGCTGGTGCCGCCAATCACCGCGCTGTAGATCCGGGTGCCGGGGGCCGATACGCAGAAGCTCGCGGTATAGCCGCAACGGGAAGAGAACGTGCTGATCAGGTACGGGTTGGCGCTGTTGGTGTCGGGGTTCTGCTGCAGCGCCGCCACGGTCAGCCAGTTGGGGGCGATCTGCGGAACGAAATAGGCCAACCCGGCAATCGCATCGGGGTTGTTCAAGTTGTAGTCATTGCCGGCGGCGAAGATGGTCAAGACCCCGCTGCGGGCGGCGGCGAGGGCCCCGTCATAGGCGCCACCGGGCATGGTGCCCAGCAGTGGCTGGATCTGCGCGAACTGCGCCCGGGCATCGTCCACGGTGAAGTGCGGGAATGCCGGATCGCGCCCGCCCTTGGCGAAGCGATCGGTGATGCCGATGCCCCAGCTGTTGTTGATGATCCGCGCGCCGCTGGCCACCAGGCTGTCCCAACCGGCCTTGTACACCGCGCCATCGTTGCCCAGGACGATGCCATCCTCCGGGCCTGGGTCGCCGTTGTCGGCGCTGATGATCTGCGCATCGAAGGCCACGCCGTGCATCGACACACCGTCCCGGTTACCGGCGGCGATCCCGCCGACGTGGGTGCCATGGGAACCGAGCTTGCCATCCGAGCCCACCGATGGGCTGCCGTCATAGCGGAACGCGTCGCCCGCCTTCACCGGGATGTAGGGGTCGGTGTACTGACGGATGCCGCTGGTGACCAGGGTCACGATCTTGTCCTTGCCAGCGAACTCGGGGTGCTGGGCGTATACCGGCTGGTCGAAGATCCCAAGCTTCACCCCCTTGCCGCTGTAGCCGGCGGCATAGGCGCTATCGGCGTGGATCGCCCCCAGCCCCCAGTCGGCCTTGAATTCGCTGCTGCGCCAGCTGCTGGCATCGCCCAGCCGGCCACTCTCCACATAGGGCGCGGCCTGGGCCGTGCCCATCAGCGCCGCCCAGCCCACCAATGCCCGCCCCAGTGGGGCCAGGGCCCAGCCCTGCGCGAGCGCGCTGTCATCCTTTCTGACTTGCTTCACTACGACCTTCCTTAGTTGCATTGATAAAAACCGCGTTGGTCAAACTCCGTATTGCGACGCCTGGCTCCGCCAGCACCACAGCGCTTCAGAAACGCCATTGCAGGTTGAGCCCCGCGCCATGCTGCTGTTCACGACTGGCCAGGCGAGCCTGGTAGTCCAGGCTCAAGTCCAGGTCGCGGGTCAGCCCCACCCGTGCCTGGAGCCCCACCAGCGCGGCATCGCGCAAGGCCGGCGCAGTCTCCACCCGAAACGGCAGGTCGCTAGCGGCAAAGGCCAGGTGCTCGCGATCCTGGGTCCCGCTCAGGCGATGCTGCCAGCCCAGGCTTGCCGCCAGTTGCAGGTCCTGCCGCGGGCCCAGTTGCCATTGCTGGCGCCCGCGCACGCCCAAGGTGCTGAGCCAGGCATCACGCTGCTCGTCACGCGCATGCAGCGCCGCGGCGTCGCCCTTCTCATGGAAGGCATCGCGGTCCAGGTGCTGGTAGGTCAGGTTGACGAAGGGCTCCAGCTGCACCGGCGACAAAGCCGAGCGATAGGCGGCCTCGGCGAACAACTGTTGGCTGCGGGCATCGACCCGTGCGCGCTGGCGGCCGGACACCTCGCCATAGGCCAGGTCGCGCCGGACCTCGGCACGGTGCCAGCTGTAGCTGGCGCCCAGGCTCAGGCGCAGCTGGCCCAGGTCGTGGCGGGCATAGGCGCCCAGGTGATAGCTGTCGACCGTGGCCCGGGAGTGACTGCCACCCATGCCCAGGGAGCTGTCGCTGTAGCCTGCGGCCACGCCAGCCCGGGTCTGCTCGTCGAGGTCACGATCCAGGCCCAGCAGCATGCCGCCCAGGGAACTGGTATAGGACTCGCTGCCCTGCACGCCCTCGATGCGTCCCCAACTGCCCAGGCCCTTGAGCCAGAGCTGGGTCGAATCTGGCTCGCTCGCAGTCGTTCCAGGCGCGTTGGCATTCGCTGCGGGACCTTGCAAACGCTCGCCCAAGGCATCGCGCAAGACCGCGCCCTGGCTGAGCAGCATCGAGTCCAGCGCCGGGTAGATCTCGCCGGACAGCTGTCGCAGGCCTTCCCGGGCCTGGTCTTCCGAGGTCGAGAGCAGCAGGCTTTCATACACGGGATTGCCCGGTCCCAGCCGCTCCACCGCGGCGCCGCTGGAGCGCTGGTTGGCCGTGGCACCGACACTGGCGAACGGCGTGTCGCTGCGCGTCACGTCCAGCTGCACGCCGTTGGCCGAATAATCGAGTACGGTCCCCAGGAACAGATAGTCCGGCTGGACCTGGGCGAAATGCCCATTGACGCCACCCGCCGCCTGCAGGATATCGAACTGGCGCCCCACCAGGCTGGATACCGGGCCACCGGCCAACAAGTTAGGCCGTGCCTCGGGCACCAGGCTAAGATCGGCGCCACCGACACTGGCCTGGCCACCAACGACGAGCCGGTCGCTGGCGGTGGGCGACAACTCCACCCGATAGCTCGAGCCCGGCTGCAACTCCAGGTTGCCGGCGACATTCAAGGTGCCGATGGAGTTACCCGGGGCCACCACGCCCCCGGCGCTGGCGGTCAGCGCAGCGATCCGGCCGCTGCCGCCCAGGGTTGCGCCTGGGTTGACCGTCACCGCCGATTGCAGGTTGCCGTTGACCACCAGCAACCCGCCATCGACCCGGGTCGGGCCGCGGTAGCTGCTGTCACCCGTGAGCACCAGCCAGCCGCCTCCGGACTTGACCAGGCTGCCCTGGTAGACCCGCTGCGCGGCGGCCGCGTCCCGGGCCATGCCCAAGGCGTAGTCGCTGCGATCCTGCTGGCTGGCACCCGCTGCCAGGCCATGCTCCCAGCCGCGGTCCTTGAGGGTCTGCTGCCAGGCTTGGCGTTCCGTGGCGTCCTCGGCCTGACGCTGCGCCAGGGCCTGGTCGGAGATACCGTTGCTCCAGATATCGCCCTGCCCGCGCCCCAGGTTGACGTCGAACTCCCCCAGCAACTGCCCGGGGCCGTGCAACGCCCGGCCCAGGTCCGGGACGCCCCAGCCCACCTGCTCGCTGGGCCGCTGGGTCGGCGAGCCATCGAGCTGGCGCGAGGTGGTCAGCAGCACTTGCAGGGCCTGCTGGTTGTTCAGGTAGGGATAACGCTGCATGACCAGGGCCAAGGCCCCGGTGGCATGGGGCGCGGCCATCGAGGTGCCGTTGTAGGTGGCATAGCCGCCACCGGGCACGGTACTGGTGATCGCCGCCCCCGGGGTTGCCAGGCACCAGTACTTGGCGATGCCGCACTGGTTGTACTTCTGCTGGTTGTTCTTGTCCAGGCCCGAGACCGCCAACCAGTGGCCTTCCAGCTCCGGCTGGAAGTACGGCAGCGCCGAGCGCACGCTGGCATTGGCATAACCGCTGTTGCCGGCGCTGAACACGTTGATCACGCCACGGCGCGCCACGTCGCCGGCGGCGTCGAGCCAGGTGTCCTGCTGGAAATGCTGGGCGTAGGCCACGCGCAAGTCGCCCAGGGTCTGGTAGCTGACATCCTTGGGCTGGCTGCCCCAGCTGTTGTTGATAGCCCGTGCCCCGGCATCCACCAGAGCGCCGTAGACCGCCTCGAAATACCGCGGATCAGGGTCGGTGCCGAACAGGAACTTGTCGTTCTTGTTGGTGTTGCCCACATACACCTGGGCATCGAAGGCCACGCCGTGCATGCCCACGCCATCCCGGGCCGCGCCCATGGTGCCGGTGACATGGGTGCCATGGCTGTCGTTGGCGCCATTGAGCACCCCGGACACACTGAACGGGCTGCCGTCGAGGTACTGGCCGGTGGCGGTCACCGCGTGAAAACGTCCGGGGCTGGCCTCGGGATGGGCGGCATCGAACCCCGAGTCCAGGGCGCCGATGCTGACGCCGGCGCCGGTGATCCCGGCGGCATAGGCCTGGCTCGCCTGCATGCGCTCCAGGCCCCAGTCCTGCTGGTATTCGGCGGACCGCCAACTGGCGGGGTCGCCAGGGCGGCCAGGATCCTGATAGGCCGCCGCAGCCGACAGCGGCAACGCGGTGGCGAACGCCAGGCACAAGGTGCCGGTCAGCGTCTTGAGCTGATCACATCTCACATCCATGTCGATGACTTCTCTTGTTTTTGTCGTCAGGTCGCCCGTCCCAGGTCGACCGTTGTATCGCTGCATTGAAGCACAGCACTATAGCCGTAACAGCGCCAATTGCTCCTCCGTCGAATATCTGTGTAGCGCCTGCCGTAGCCGGGCCTGTCGATTCTGCTGAAGCTCACCGCACCGCTGACAAGGGAGTTCACCTTGCCTTGTCCGCAGTCGCCCCATCGCGGACATCTAGCGGAAATGGATTGGGTGCCTGCGTATTTCTGAAATAGGATCGCGTATACCCACAAGGCGGCCGAATAGCGGTAAGAATGTTCATGAAACCAAAAGCAGAGCCGCCGGCCACCTCCGACTGGGTGATACGCAGTGCCATGCCTGGCAGCGTGGAGCGCATCGAAGCATGGTTCGGCGGCCATGGCTACGACCCACATCGTCATGATACTTACTCGATCGGCCGGACCCTTGCCGGCGTGCAGAGCTTTCACTACAAGGGGGCGCTGTGCCACGGCGTGCCAGGCAACACACTGGTGCTGCACCCTGACGAAGTGCATGACGGCATGGCCGGCACCGATGCGGGCTTTCGCTACCGAATGGCCTACATCGACCCTTCGCTGATCCAGAACGTCCTCGGCGGTGAGTCGTTGCCTTTCATCGCTGGTGGGCTGTCCTGCGACCCACGTCTGTATCACGCCAGTGAGGCTTTTGTGCAGGCATTGGATCATCCTCTGGAAACACTGGAGGAGCAGGACGCCATATATGACCTGGCAATGGCTCTGCGTGCGGTCGGCGGCAAGCCACGCGGCCGCAAACGCCTGGACTACCGCTCGGCCGAGCGCGCCAAGGCGTTCATCATGGAGCACCTTCACCTCGGCATCACACTGCAGATGCTCGAGCACGCCAGCGGGCGCGAGCAATGGAGCTTGTCACGAGACTTCCGAGCCCTTTACGGCACCAGCCCTTACCGTTTTGTCACCCTCCGCCGGCTGGACTGTTTTCGCAGGTTGATCCTGGATGGCTTCACATTGGTCGATGCCGCCCTCGCCGCAGCGTTTCACGATCAGAGCCACATGACCCGGCACTTCACTCGAACCTACGGCGTGTCGCCTCTGCGCTGGCTGGAGCGCTTGCAAGCTGCCCGCTAAATTGCAGGATCGTACAAGAGCCGCGTACTTTTCGTTCGATAGGCTGACCGCTCCAACTAGAGAGGTTCTGCCATGCACGACATCCATCAGCAACCCATGTCACAACCTGTGAACTTGACTCAAAAGGCTTCGTTGATCGAGCAACAGTGGAGCCCAAGGGTCGTCGCGCAAATGAACGACTATCAATTCAAAGTCGTTCGAATCGAAGGTGAATTCATCTGGCACTCGCACCCAGAGACCGATGAAGCGTTTCTCGTACTCGAAGGCCGCTTGCGCATCGACCTCCCGGAGGGTTGCGTTCATGTGAATCCAGGCGAACTGTATGTCGTGCCACGTGGCGTAAAGCACAGAACAGCGGCGCAAGCGGAAACCAAACTGATGATGATCGAGCCGCGCGGCGTGTTGAATACCGGTCATGAAGGGGGGGAGCGAACCGCGGTGAATGACCTCTGGATCTAAGCCGATGCGCATAGGGTCGGCGTGCGCCACGGTGGGCCGAGGGCGGCAGGATGAGGTGACCGCTTCGACCTAAAGCGGCCCTTCAGCGCTGGCCACTAGCGGCCCACATCGAATGGCAGCGATGGGTCGATTGCAGCCGTTCACGACCAGCAGCTTTCGACCCATAGCTGCCGTTGGCAAGCCCGAGCTATCCGTCCAATAAATCTTGTCCTTATGGCAGTTTCTGATCGTCTCAGCACAGATTTCTCATGCAAGTAGCCGCGTGGACAGTTTGATGTCAATTCAGTAGCCTGCCTGTAGCCGTCGACGCCTTGTGCTGTAAGGGGCGTCCTGGACAGGATCTGCGCTTTTGGGGGAGGTTGGGATGCCTTTTGCAGCTATTCGGGGTGGTACTGCTTTAACGGATGAAACGGAGCTTGAGGCATATCTAGCTTCGCTCCTGAGACTAGAGAACATTGGTCTCCTCCTAGGCGCGGGCGCATCAGTAGCCGCTGGCGGCCTGACGATGATCGCGCTTTGGACTAGGTTCGTGACGGAGTCTCCAGAAGACGCTAACTGGATGGTTGAGCACGGATTCCTTCGCCAGGATGCCATCACACTTCCAAGGCCCGTTACACCCAACTTCGAGCATCTAATCGATAGTCTCGAAATCGCCCTCTCCGACTGGACTCGGCAAATGGGCATGTTCGATAGTAATCCGATTGACTATGCAGCAGGCGAGCAGGAGTTGGAGGAAAACCTCGGTAACCTGAAAAAGGTGAAAGCTGCTCTTTTCAGAACGGTTGTCAATGCTGCTCTGCTCCGGCAGGAGTGGTGGCTTTCACCCAGCGGCGTTGAATCGGACGACGATAGTCTCGCTAGTCAGCGGACAATTCTTCAGAAGCTAGTTTCGGCTCGACAACCGGGGCAGTCGTCCCCTTGGGTGTTCACCACCAATTATGACTTGGCTATCGAATGGGCAGCTGAATCCATTGATCTTCAGGTCTCAAACGGCTTCCTGGGCACCCACACCCGGCGCTTTTCCCCACAGAGTTTCGACCTAGGTTTCCGAAACACTCAAGCCAGGGGTGAAGCCAGATTCGGCGTCTATAATATTTATCTTGCCAAACTGCACGGTTCATTAACCTGGAAGCAGGAACGCGGTCAGGTATTTGAGGTGGCTGCGCCGCTTGCCCATCAACGTATTGAAGCTTTCATGGCAGAGCGGGACGGCGAGGACCTGGGCCTGATGGTGATGCCAAGAGCTGCAAAGTACATGGACACCATTGGCTACGTTCTAGGCGAACTTTTTCGCAGATTCGCAGAGTTCATGTCCAAACCGCAGAGCTGCTTGATCCTGTGTGGCTACGGGTTCGGAGATGAGCATATCAATCGGCTTATAAGGTCCGCCTTACTCAATCCCACGCTTCAATTGGTAATCTACTCCTCCGGGTTTAACGGTGACCCAGTTGATCAGAGCTTGCCCCAGGCATTGCGGAAATTACTTTCCCTGAAGAACCCTCGCGTCACTGTGGTAGGCGGTGGCGCCGCCCACGCTTACGTCGACTCGCTCGCGCGTCATCTGCCTGATCCTCTCATCTACGACGAGGACATGCGCAAATTTGAAAGGGCTTTGAGAGAACCGCAAGACCTTCAAGGCCGGGCGGCAGCGCCGGAGAATGTGCAATGAGAGGGCGTCTTCCGGTTGGTTACGTGGTCCGAATCGAAGGGTCAGATGTCACTCTCAACTTGCTGGATATGCATCGAGGCCAATTAGCGTCGCATGCCCAAGGGGTATCATCAGTGACGGAGGTCGGAAGCCTGTTGGTATTGGACGCAGGAAGCCGGGCTTTGGTGATGAAGGTTGTTTCCCTCAGCTTTGATGAGCCTCGCGAGGCCCATCGACTGGGGATCGGTTCCAGCACCCATCAAACCGAACCGCTGCGTAATATTTCAGGCGCTGTTGTTGGACGGCTGTCAAGACAGGAAGGCAAGGCGCTTTTCATAAGCGACTCACTTGCAACCCCTCCGCTCGGGGCTGAAGCCTTCCCGCTTAGTACGGAAGAACTGGCAGCAATCCTTTGCTCCGACAATGAGGACGATGTTCCGCTTAAGCTGGGTGATGACTTACGTGGGGGCGGCAGCCTGAATGTGGGGCTAAAGAATTTAATCTCAAGACATGTCGCGGTGTTGGGCAGTTCGGGTCAAGGTAAGAGCTGCTTCACAGCGGCTGTTCTTCAGCAAATAGTGAAACTACCCCGTGCGCGGATTGTTGTCTTCGACATCAATGGTGAGTACGAAGCTGCGCTCAACGTTCCTGAGCTTCCAGATGGCGCGGTCAAATGCACGACCATCGGCGGTCCAGGAGCGGACACGTTTAAGATTCCCTACTACGCACTGGGGCGTCACGGCCTTAACAGGCTGCTCATTCCCAGCGAAAAAACACAGCGGCCAGCGTTGACGTTTGCATTGGAGCACCTCCATCAAGTCCGCTGGTTTACCCAGCCCAGAGGTGCTGGATTGGCAAACGATACCGCGCCCTTTCTGTTCGACGATTGCCGTCAAGGAGGAGCTGCTGATGCCTATAGTCGAATCCAGCAGATCCGCAACGGCCAGGCTACCACTGTTGCGGTGTGGCCTCATATGGCCGCTCTCGCGTCACTCGTAGCTGAAAGCCACGGGATACAACCCTCTCAGAGGAATGGTCCAGAAAGGAATGCCTTCAGTTACTCGAACGTTTCACCACTGATCACTAGGATCAATCGATTCGTTGAAGACCCCATGTTCCGCTCCGTTGTGGACGTAGATGGTGGGGCAGGAACCGCGAACCCGCTCAATTGGACGCAAGAATCCACTAATCTGGTGGAGCAGATCTTTGGCGGTCAGGATGTGCCATGGCGTGTGCACATCATAAACCTCCGGCATCTGTCGCATGATCTTACCCCATTCATTCTCGGATCACTTTTGGAACTGTACGCCTACGAGCTTTTTCGGAGGGGGCAGGAGAATAAAATTCCAACCCTGCTCGTTCTGGAAGAGGCGCACCATTACCTGCGGCCTATCGGCTCCGGTGACGATGTAGGTGAAAACTCACTTGCATATGAAAGGCTCGCAAAAGAAGGCAGGAAGTTTGGCCTTGCCCTTTGGTTGAGTACGCAGAGGCCATCGGAGATATCCCCCACGGTTCTCTCCCAGTGCAACAACTGGGTCTCTTTCAGGCTGACATCTGAAAAAGACCTTGCGGCGATCCAATCAGCGAGCGAATGGGCTGATCGACGAGAAATCCGCCGCATCGCGGGCCTGCCAAGGCAGACTGCAATTGTTTTCGGTGGAAGCATTGCAATGCCTACACTGGTTCGTGCTGCTGACGCGTCACCCACGCCATGCTCAGGTGACGCTGATTTCAGTGGTTGGGCAACCAGAACGCCTGATACACCACCACCACCTCCTCCTCCGGTTCAGGAGCCACATTCAGCACTTCCATGGAACGAACCACCAGAACCTGCATACGACGATGATGTGCCCTTTTAAAAATAGCCGACCCTGTAGCCGGTCACTATCATCGTCACTTCTGCCTACATCAGATCGGAAAAATCTGTGAAAAAAACGAATATAGAACGCTTTGATGAAGTTACTGCGATGATTCTTTCAGCCCTGTATGCCAAGTTCCCGGAGCCTGTCCACATACATCCGGAGCTTTTTGGAATTCAGAAAGGCGCCTCTACACCTGGACCATTCGGTGGGATGAGCTATGGTGCCGAGTGGACAGAGATGAGGGTGTTTGCAATCGATACTGCTCGCTGGTTAGCCGAAGAAGGATACCTTTCCGAACGACCTAGTCGGCATGCCTCGCGATACACCCTTTCAGCTGCCGGCCTTAAGTCCATGAAGCATGTAGATCAACCAGAGATTGGTAGCGATACATTAGGGGAAAAACTAAAGAAAGCTTCTTCGAATGGGGCCAAGGCAATAACTTCAAAACTTGTCGACCAATTTCTTTCGATTGGAGCGTCACTGATTACGAAGTCTGTGGGACTTGACTGAAAGGTAGCCCCAAAAAGCCCGACTTAAAGCCGGGCGTTATAATGCACCTCTCATTTCACGCAAGAATTACAGGATGAATAGATAATGCGACATGGCCAAATTACCACAATGCGCATCAACACATCACCTGATAATTGCCTGCTCTTGGGCGTCGAGCGAGCGAATTGCCTGACCTAAACGTTCGTTCACACTGCTGTACATCACGCCAGCGCTATAAAGCAGCTGGTTTGCCTCTTCATAACTTCCAGCATCACCGGCGTTCGAGCAAAGCGCTGTAAGGTGCAGTATCTCATCTCTCAATTCGTCATCGTGCACCCGAACTCGGTAAAGCCCTACCTTACGGAAAGCAAGCATAACAGCTTCACTTACCTCATCCGGTACATAGCCTTTTTTCCATTCCCCCGTTCGAGCTAGCTTCACGTCTTCAGAATGAAGAATTGCAGTAGCACGCATTAGCTCAACTAGAGATTCTTGCAACAGCGGCAGGAGTACCCGTTGCGCATCGATTTTTTGCATTAGAAAAATTTCTTGCCGCTTCTCAAATCTCGCTCTCCTCTCTCGTTGCTCCTGCCTCCGCTCGTTAAATAAATCGAAAATAGCTTTCAGGACCACGCCGGCTACAAGTGTTACAACGGGAAACCATACGTTTGGAGTAAACGATTCCATAGAATTCCTTATGCGGCTCCAGCTACCGTCACTTCGTACAACGCACCCTCGCTCTCCAGGAGAGTTTCGGCCGACTGGAGTGATTCTCCAACCATTTCCAAGAATGTATCGTAAATTTTTCGCCAAAGGGATGAGGCCATCGCAGCAGCGAGCATACTCAATGCGTAGTTCCCTTCGGTGGACACTTGGATCTTTTCCTCGGCAGTCATCCTGACGCTCACCTGCTCCAACTTTTTCAGCGTAGCGAATTACGGCGAAATTGAATTCTGGTTCGGCTACTGAAGATCCTTGCCATCATTGCTTCTATCGCGCTCTGCGGCGCTGCCCTGATGGGCCTGCTGCCCGATCGGGAGGTCAGTGGCCTTGGAAGGCTTCTCGCTGAGCACGGAGGATTTGCACCCAATGGCTAGCCGTCCATCGCGTAAGACAGCTCTCAGCCAGTAGGGCACCTCAGCAACTGCTAGCTGTCGACCAAGGGAGAAGCGCTAAAGACAGCTGCATCCACGTCTAAAACCGGTGTCAGTGTGAATGACTGTTAAGCGTCGTTTTTTGCGCGCGATATATCATAGAGCAGGTCCCCAAGAATTACTGAAAAGGTTGCCCCCTCGATATTTGCTGTGATCCCTGTTTCATGGAAAAGGTATTGCAGAACAACCGTACAAATTGCGTCAATAACCTCATCATTTCCCACTTGATAACTCGCTGTATTATTAAATATTCGGTCATGTGCTGCCGGATGCGTATTTCGCAAACACGAATCACCGCCAACCTCTAAGCTCTGGAGGCATAGAACTGCTACGGCGAGACCAAGTGCGCGCTTCTTAAGCATTGGGTCGCATTGGGGCAAGCCGTCCAATAGCCATTTTGTGGCATGACTGTCTGCCTCCCGCTCCTCTTGCTCTGAAAAAACGGTATTGATCAGGGGGTGCTGCAATACAACGTGCGCAATTTCATGATGTGAAATCCATGCGAGTGCGCAAAGAAAGAGTTCTGTCGCAACAGCCGAGTCATCGCAACTGCCTGAATTTTCTTTCGGACGAGGACCTGACTCAGGCCACGGTTCTGTGCCGGTACTGGTTAAATTAACTTTTGCCCATTGAAGAATATTTGCTGACTCACGCAGTCGCTTGTTCCCAACGCAGTCAAACTGCTCCGCGCCTGCGCGTTGCGATTCTGCGTACTCTTGCGTTAGTACCCAGCAGTGGTGCGAGAAGGCCCATAGATATTCTAGAGATGCGATGGGTAAAACAATTTCTGGCGTTTGGCTATCCTCTTCCAGTCTAACTCTAAAGCCAAATTTAGGCTCATCCACCATAACAAGGTCAATTTTATGTTCGTCACGTTGTTGCGCGCAGAGGTCGGCTTTTTCCGGCGCAACATTGAAAGGGGCACTGGCAATTTGAGCTTCAAGAAGACAGATGGGAGAGCGCATGTATTTTTATCAGCCAACTTACGTAGAAAAATAGGGCAGTTCGAGCGCACTATGTGCTGGATGTACAAGGCTAACCTCGTAGAGGATCACACACAATCCCTATCTCCTTATCTGACCAAAGGGGGCGATTTTGGCCGGTCGAATCATTCGACGAATAGCTGCCGTGGGTCGAAAACAATCGTTCTTGAGCGGCTGCTTTTGGCCGATTGCTGTCCTCCGTGAAGGGCCGCTATGGGTCGGATAGCGACGGTCAAGCATCGACCGTCACTATGGATGGTCAGACTTCCGTTTGCTCCGCCATTTCCAGGGCATCATCGACCTCGATTCCCAGGTATCGGACGGTGCTTTCAAGCTTCGTGTGCCCAAGCAGAAGCTGGATAGCTCTCAGGTTCTTCGTCCTGCGATAGATCAGCGATGCTTTGGTTCGCCGTAGTGTGTGAGTACCGTACATGGTTGGGTCCAGGCCAATGGCTGTCACCCACGCTTTGACGATTCGAGTGTATTGCCTGGTGGAAAGATGGTCTGAAGCGTGCAATCGGGTTGGAAACAAGAAGTCCTCGCTGCCCAGGTGCGCCTGATGCATCCACGCCTCCAAAACCGTTCGAGTTTGCTCAGTGATTTCAAATTGCACTGGGTGCTGAGTTTTCTGCTGCATCACGATGGCCCGTGACGAAACGTGCTCCCCATGGGCGATGTCTCGAACTCGCAGCTTGGTTAAGTCACAAGCACGTAGCTTGCTGTCGATGGCCAAGTTGAAGAGCGCCAAATCACGTGTCTTCTCCGCGAGCTGGAGCCTGACCCGAATGGCCCAGGTATCTCTGACTCGGAGTGGGGCTTTCTGCCCGACAAGCTTTCCCTTGTTCCAAGGCTGATGGCTGTATCTAGCAATAGTGTTCATGGCTCGTCCTCCACGTTGAGGGAGGACAAGGGTGAATCAGTCACAACGAGTGATGGTCGTTATTCGACCCCAAGCGGACACTTGCGTCGCCCCATACCTCCAGACTCGATCCTTCCAGCCCTGCCTCTCTGCTTACATCAGATCCGTGTTATCAACACCCTGCGACAAGCGGCCTGAATCCGGCTCTGCGGCACGCGACGACTCAGTCTCAAGTTGCGCTTGAATCCAGTCGATGAACGCACGCACGTGCGGTCGACTCAGGTTCTCCTTGCGGGCAACCAGGTAGTAGGCGAAACGCGAGGGCCAGGCCCGATCGACCGCCACCACCAGGCTGCCATTTCGCAAGTCATCCTCGGCGTGCTGCGCCTGTACGAGGGCGATGCCCTGGCCGCTGGCGGCAGCACGCAACAAAAGCAGATCTTCGTCAAAGCTCGGTCCGCGGCGGCTACGGCCGTCGGGCTCGACACCATGAGCCTGCAACCACAACGTCCAATCGGCACGGTCGGCATCCTGCAAGAGTGGGTAGTGCAGGCAGTCCTGCGGTGCGTGCAGCGCCGGCCCACCGACAAGCAAGCCGGGGCTGGCCACCGGCAGCAGCACGGGGGCCAGCAGCGGTATCGACTCAAGCCCAGGATAATCGCCCAGACCATGACGCAGGGCGATATCGACAGGATCACGGTGCAGATCGACCAGCTCGGCCGTGGACTGCACGCGCACGTCGATCTCCGGGTACCGCGCACTGAAGTCAGCCAGCCGCGGCACCAGCCAGCTGGAGGCGAATGAGGGCTGGGTACTGATCGTCAGGGTGTTGGCACGAGTCAGGGCCTCAAGGTCGAGAAGAGCGCTTTCGATCTGGCCGAATCCGCGAGACAGCCCCGGATAGAGACTCGCCCCCGCTTCCGTGAGCTGCACACCATAACGGCTGCGGGTCAGCAGGATGACTCCGAGGCGATCCTCCAGCAGACGAATCTGTTGACTGATTGCCCCGGGGGTAACGCCCATACGCTCGGCGGCGGCCTTCAGGCTGCCCAGGCGGGTGGTTTCGGAGAAGGCACGCAACGCGAGCAACGGCAGGACTGCACCCATGAACTGTCAACCTTAGAAAAACTGATTTGAACAAGCGCAATGATCGTTAGTAAACCAACTGTCTGCTACCTAGCATAGCGCAACACCAAACAAGCTCGGTTCAGTTTTATTGAGGTGAATGACATGCAGGACCCTGCGTTCGTGCTGTATACCGACAGCTCCCCCAACGGTTTCAAGATCACCATTGCCCTCGAGGAGCTGGGGCTGCCTTATCGTCTGGTCCACGTGAACATCGACCTGGGCGAACATCGCCACGCGGACTTCCTGGCACTCAACCCGGCGGGCCGCATTCCGGTCCTGGTCGATCGCAAAGCCGAAATCGTGCTGTTCGAGTCAGCAGCGATCCTGTTGTACCTGGCGCAACACAGCGGCCAACTGCTCGAACAGGCAGCGCAACCCCGTTGGGCAGCAATCACCTGGCTGATGTACCACAGCGCCAGCATGGGCCCTTTGCTGGGTCAGCGCGTGCACTTCGAGTGCTTCGAGGCCATACCCAATGCTGCGGCGCGCAAGCGCTACCGCACCCTCACCGAAGATGCCTTCGCCCTCCTCGACCAGCAGCTCGCCACCCGTCCCTGGCTGGCCGGCGACGCCTATTCGATTGCAGACATCGCCAACTTCGCCTGGCTGCACATCGCCGTGGTGGTGGGCTTCGACTTCAGTCCCTATCGCCACCTGAGTCGCTGGTACCGACAAGTCGAGCAGCGGCCCGCCGTGCAACGCGGCATTCGTCTTCCGGCGCCAGCCACTGGCCCTTGACCCCCCGACCAAGGAATGTCCATGAAATTCATCAGCACCCAAGGCGCCAGCGCCGATGCCTTCGCCCTTCATCCCGGTTACCGTCGCATGTTCGCTCATGGTCAGTTGACCCTGGGCATCTTCCTGCCGCTTCGATTCTATGACGGTGACATGGGGGTGCTCCGCGGGCAGGCGCAACTGGTCAGCGAAATCGACCGCCTGGGCTTCGCCGCCGCGTGGGTACGTGATGTGCCGTTGTACGATCCAGCTTTCGGCGACGCCGGCCAGGTATTCGATCCGTTCACCTACCTGGCCTATCTGACGGCCCATACCCGCAAGATCACCCTGGCGACCGGTAGCGCGATCTTCGCCCTGCGCCACCCCATCGACCTGGCCAAAGCCGCGGCTAGCCTGGACTGCCTGTCCGGTGGGCGTCTGGTACTGGGCATTGCCTCGGGTGACCGGCCTGTGGAGTTTCCGGCCTATGGCCTGGCTCATGACAGCCGCGGGGAGCGCTTCGCGCAAAGCGTGGACTACTTCCGCCGATTGCTGGCCGGCCAGCCGGCACCGATCCATTCGCCGCTGGGGCAACTCGAGGGAGCCCAACTGCTCCCCAGGCCCTTCACTGGACGGATCCCCTTGCTGGTGACCGGCTCGTCACGCCAGTCCTTGCAGTGGCTTGGCGAGCAGGCCGACGGCTGGATCACTTATCCCGGAGCCACCCACAATATCCTTGGCCCGCGGCGCCTGGCCGAGAAGATCAATGCCTGGCGAGCGGTCATTCCTGGTGGAGGCTTGCGCCCACACGTCACCAATGAATGGATCGATCTGGATGAGGACCCGAACTTCCCGCGAACGCCGCAGCAGGGTGGCTACGTGCTGCGCACAGGCCGAAACGGCCTGATCGATCTGCTGCATGAGTGGCGTGACGCCGGGGTCAATCATGCGGCACTGGGCATGCAGATGGCGCAGCGCCCGGCGCTCGAGATCATCCAGGAACTGGCCGAGGAAGTCCTGCCACTGTTTCCAGCACTGGCTGGACCGCAGCCTCATGCGCAAACCTGGTAGGCATTGCGATCCAGGACCAGCACAGGCTGGGCTTGGATGCGAGGGCGGGGGCTAGCCTGGCCCCCTCTCACTTACGCGCAGTGCCCATGCCGGCATCCGGGTTCTCGTGCTGCGGGCCAATTCCTTCGCCCTCCTCGTCTTCGTCCATGAGCGGATCATCTTCTACTGGATCGGGAGACCTGGGGTCGTCAGGGTTCATGTCACCTTGCTTTCTCGGATCGGTGCTCATCGCTGCATACCTCGCATGAGAAGAAATGCCGGATACCACACCTGATTGGATGAGTGGCGGATCACGCCCGTTCAGTTCGCCTTCACACCGTCGGTCTCCTTGCGACAGCGTCTGCCTCGCCCGGCAGGCGCTGCGCTGCGGCCAGCTCCCGCGCCCTCGCCACGCCCCACAGCAAGGCGGTGGTCATGGACTGGCCAGGCCTGGCGCTGTAGGCCTCCTCATGCACCCGCGCACCCTCCAGAAGATAGAGCCCGATGAACAACTGAGTGGTTCCAACGCGGGACAGACGGACTTGTACATCAATGCTCAATCCGCAATCGAGTACTTCGGTATGCGTACGACAGTGCAACTGGGCGTCCACCCATTCCCAATACGTCTGGCCTCTCGTTCTCATCGCTTTCTCCACAAGGTTGAGATTCATCAAGTAAGGCATACCGGCAAAAGGTCTGCATGCCGCCGATCCGATCTTGCGCACCGATCGAGAATCGGCCACCCGCACCTGCGCTTGAAGTTGCCGAAGGGAGGTCGACGGAAAGGTTTTATTCAGAATTTACGTCGGCGAAAAGGAAACCGACAGCAACTTGATACGCGAATCAATACGCTTTCGGCACATCTTCGCAGTATCGAGAGTTCCACATGACTTCATGCGTCACGCCCCTCCTTCGCCGTCCGTCAACCGCCCCGTCAAAGCGCCAGGCCTTGCTGCCCACCCAGGCAGGGCTTGCGGCGATACTTCTGGCCGGCACCGCGTCGGCAGAGCAATTGCCTTCACCCTCGATCGCCAGCACCTTGCCTGCGAACGCCACGCCCTTCGCCGTGGATGCCGGGCTGCTGGGCAAGGTCCATGTCAGCGGTCAGCTGACCGGGCTCGGCCTTTGGCAGAACCACGTGGTCGATGCACCAGGCAACGGCAATGAAACCTTGCGTGCCGACCTGAGCAACGCACAAGTCGAACTGCAGACCCTCGAAGGGCCGCTGCAGTTCTACCTCCAGGCTGGCGCCTATTCGCTGCCTGCCCTGGGGAGCGCCTACATGAAGTCGAGCAAGGCCGCGGATGAGCTTTATGGGAACCTGCCGGTAGGCTATCTGAAGGCGCCCATCGGCGAGCACTTCTCGATCATGGCCGGCGCCCTGCCGACACTGGTGGGCGCCGAGTCGACCTTCACCTTTCAGAACATCAACATTCAACGTGGCCTGCTCTGGAACCAGGAACCTGCGATCAGCCGTGGTGTTCAGCTCAACTACGCACATGACCAGCTCAGCGCCAGCCTCTCGCTCAACGATGGTTTCTATTCCGGCAAGTACAACTGGGTCAGCGGATCCCTGGCCTATGCGCTCGACAGCCGCAACACACTGACGGTCATAGGCGCAGGCAACTTCTCCGGCAACTCGAAATCTTCCGTTGCCACGCCCACGGTTCAGAACAACAGCCAGATATACAACCTGATCTACACCCACGCCGATGGCGACTTCAGCCTGAGCCCGTACCTGCAGTACACCCGCATCGATACCGATCGCAGCGTGGGCATTGGCGCCGCCGCTGAAAGCTACGGCGCGGCGATTCTGGGCAAGTACAGTTTCAATGACGCCTGGGCCCTGGGCATGCGTGCCGAATACATCGACAGCAAGGGCGCAGATTGCCGCCTGGAAGAAGACTGTACCCCGACCAACCTGCTGTACGGGGCTGGGTCTGGCGCCTGGTCCTTGACCGCCACGCCCACGTACCGCAGCGGCCCATTCTTCACCCGCGGTGAGTTGGCCTATGTCAAGACCCAGGGCGCCGATGAGGGGGCAGCGTTCGGCAGCTCCGGCAGCGAACGGGATCAAGTCCGCGTGCTGGTCGAAACCGGCCTGATGTTCTGAACCACGCGACCGCCAGCGCCCCTCGTCCGAAGCGCATGTTCGGACGAGTCGGCGCGATTTCAGGATGAAACAATCAAGACTTCCGAGGTTTGCATGAACACCCCCGCCGAGCAGTGGGAGCAACGGCTCAAGTACCAGGGCATCACCGAAGTCGAATGTGTCGTGAGCGATCTTTCCGGCATTGCCCGCGGCAAGATTGCCTCGACCAGCAGGTTCCTCGAAGAGCGCGGCATGCGGCTCCCGGAAAGCGTGCTGCTGCAGACGGTGACCGGCGATTTCGTCGAAGACCAGATCTTCTACGCCCTGCTGGATGAAGCGGGCATAGACATGTTCTGCCGTCCCGCGCCCAATGCCCTGTACATCATGCCCTGGATCGCCGAACCCACCGCCATGGTCATCCACGACAGCTTCGACAAGTTCGGCAAGCCCATCGAGCTGTCACCACGCAACGTCCTCAAGCGTGTGCTCGCGCTGTACGCCGACAAGGGCTGGAGACCCGTTGTCGCACCAGAGATGGAGTTCTACCTGACCAAGCCCAGCGGCGATCCGGACCAGCCGCTCTCTCCCCCTGAAGGCCGATCGGGCCGGCCGGAAAAAGGCCGGCAGAGCTTTTCCATCGATGCGGCCAATGAGTTCGCCCCGCTGTTCGAGGATCTCTACCACTGGTGCCAGTCCCAAGGCCTGGATCTGGATACCCTCAGCCATGAAGGCGGCCCCGCCCAGATGGAGATCAACTTCCGCCATGGCGACGCCCTGCGCCTGGCGGACCAACTCATCGTGTTCAAGCGCACCTTGCGCGAAGCCGCGCTCAAGCATGCGCTCAGCGCAACCTTCATGGCCAAGCCGATCGCCAACGAGGCTGGCAGTGCGATGCATATCCACCAAAGCGTGCTGGACCTGGCCAGCGGCGAGAATATCTTTGCCACGCCAGACGGCGCCATGAGCGAGCGGCTGCTGCACTACATCGGCGGCCTGCAGAAATACACGCCAAAGCTGATGCCCCTGTTGGCCCCCAACGTGAACTCCTTCCGCCGTTTCCTGCCAGAGGGCTGCGCACCGGTGAATGTCGAGTGGGGCGTGGAGAACCGCACCGTCGGCCTGCGAGTGCCGAGCGCCGCGCCGGCTGCCATGCGCGTGGAAAATCGGTTGCCCGGCGCCGACGCCAACCCGTACCTGGCGCTGGCCGCCAGCTTGCTATGCGGTTATCTGGGCCTGACCGAACGGATCGATCCCAGCGCCCCGGTGCAAGGGCGTGCCTACGACCGCCGTGGCCTGCGCCTGCCGAATACGCTCGAGGACGCGCTGGTCCAACTGGAGGCATGCGACGTGCTCAAGGAACACCTCGGGCACCGGTTCGTGCAAGGCTACGTTGCGGTGAAACGCACCGAACTCAAGCACTACAGGCAAGTGATCAGCGCATGGGAGCGTGAGTACCTCCAGTTGAGCGTCTGATCGCCGCTTCATGCAATGCCCGACAACCGCCCGCAGACGAAGTCGGTGAAGAAAGGCCTGCGCAAGAAAGTCGAGGCCGCCCCCTCGCAGCCTCGCCATCTGGTGACGGAAACCGGCGTCGGCTACCGGTTCATCCCCTGAGCACGCGTCACATCTCGACCTGGGTACCCAATTCGATCACCCGGTTCAACGGCAGCTTGAAGTACTTCAGGTTGCTGTTGGCGTTCTTGAGCAGAAACGCGAACAGGTACTCCCGCCATTTCGCCATGCCGATCCGGTTGGTTGGCACGACGGTTTCGCGGCTCAGGAAATAGGTGGTGCGCATCGGCGCGAAATCCAGGTCATCCCGCTGGCAATGGCTCAGCGCGAGGGGCACATCGGGCTCCTCGATAAAGCCGAAATGCAGGCTGACGCGGAAGAACCCGTCGCCGAACGCCTCGATCTCGAAGCGCCTGTCTTCGCTTACCCGCGGCGCATCCTCGGAGACCACGGTCAGCAATACCACCTGTTCATGCAACACCTGATTGTGCAGCAGGTTGTGCAGCAAGGCGTGAGGCACCGCGTCCGTGCGCGCGGTGAGGAACACCGCGGTACCCTGCACCCGATGCGGCGGCTGGGCATGAAGACTGCCGATGAACAACGGCAGCGGCAACGCGGTTTCATCCAGTCGCTCGACAATGATCTTCTTGCCGCGCTTCCAGGTGGTCATCAGGACGAACAGGCAGACCCCCGCGATCACCGGGAACGCCCCTCCCTCGAGAATCTTCGGCGCATTGGCGGCGAAATACAGGCTGTCGACCACCAGGAAACCCAGCAGCATGGGAATGGCCAGCCAACGCGGCATCTTCCACAGCAACAGCACCACTGCCGAGGAAAGCACCGTGGTCACCAGCATGGTCCCGGTCACCGCCACCCCATAGGCCGCGGCCAGGGCACCGGACGACTCGAAGCCGATCACCAGCAGGACGACCCCGACCATCAACGCCCAGTTCACCGTGCCGATGTAGATCTGCCCCTGCTCTTCGCTGGACGTGTGCTGTATGAACATGCGCGGCACATAACCCAGCTGGATCGCCTGGCGCGTCAGCGAGAACGCGCCGGAAATCACGGCCTGGGACGCGATGATGGTGGCCAGCGTGGACAGCGCGATCATGGGCAGCAGCGCCCATTGGGGCGCCAGCAGGTAGAACGGATTGCGGACCGCCTCCGGGTTGCCAAGAATCAGTGCGCCCTGGCCGAAATAGTTCAGCACCAACCCCGGCAGCACCAGCATGAACCATGCCCGGGCTATCGGTTTGCGACCAAAATGGCCCATGTCCGCGTACAGCGCCTCGGCACCGGTCAACGCCAGCACCACGGCGCCGAGAATGGCAACGCCAATGCCCGGGTGGGCCACGAAGAACTGCACGGCCCAGGCGGGATTGAGCGCCTGCAGCACTTCCGGGCGCTGCACGATGCCGTGGACGCCCAGCGCGCCGAGTACCACGAACCACAATGTCATCACCGGCCCGAACAAAATACCGATACGCGCCGTGCCATGTTTCTGGATCAGGAACAACGCCACCAGCACGATCACCGACAGCGGCACGACCCAATGTTCGATACCGTCAAAGGCCAGTTGCAGGCCCTCCACCGCCGACAACACCGAAATCGCCGGTGTGATCATGCTGTCGCCATAGAACAGTGCCGCCCCGAACAGGCCGAGCAGCACCAGTATCCGGCTCATTCTCGGGAACGGGGCCGCCGCGCGGCGCGCCAAGGCGGTCAGCGCCATGATCCCGCCTTCCCCCTGGTTGTCGGCGCGCAGGATGAACAGCACGTACTTGATCGAGACCACCCAGATCAATGACCAGAACACCAGCGAGAGAATGCCCAGCACCCCGTCGACGTTGGCCTGGACTCCATAGTGGCCGGCGAACACTTCTTTGAGCGTGTACAGCGGGCTGGTGCCGATGTCGCCATACACCACGCCTACAGCGGCAATCAGCATGCCGACGCCGGTGGTCTTGCCAGGGTGGGTTGGGTTCGAAGCGATAGCGATCTGACTCACGGATGACTTCTCTGGGCTGACGAATAAAAAGCGCATGCCTTCCCTGAGCAAGACGACTTCCCGAGGTGCCGCCCAGCCAAATTGCCCCGGCATTGCGCATTGGCGCGAGCCTCGGCCCTGGCGAGCGGACACAAAACGCGGTCAGTATCCCGACATGCGATTCTGGCCTGCGTAAAAATAGCGTAAAGAATGCGTTGCGCTATTGCCGTCTTCTTCCAAAGCGCCCTCCCCGGCCATTTGCTGCGACCGCGCCGACTGGCGCAGTAGATGACCCGTCAAGTCGGCCCAAGGCGGAAAACCGGCATGTCAGGCGTGAGGCCTGGCCATGCTTGCCCTCCAGGCATGGACACCGGTTAGCCACTACACTGACACGCAGTTGGACCAGCGTTGTCTTCGATTCGCCTGGGGCGTCCTTGCATCCTGACTACCGCATCGGAGGCGCGATGCCAGCATTTTTCCACTGGATCCGTTCTCTGCTCAGACGATCACTCCCCAGCGAGCCGAGCCAGCCCTTCAACCTGATCCGCCGATTCTCGCTGTTCAGCTTCATCATCATCAGCAGCGTGGCCATCGGGCTCGCATCGCTATCCACCCGCTTCATCATCAACGAAAGCCTCGAACGGGACGCTTTGCTGTCCGCCCAGTTCATCCAGTCCATGGCCGCGGGCGAGATACGCCACCATGACTTGCCCGGCATGAAAATGGGCGATGTCCTGTCATCCACGCATCTGGGCATGCTCAACGCAGAAACGGCGAAGAACCGCGAGCGCGCCCGGTCGGAGTTTCTCGATCACTTGTCGAACCTGCCCGACCTGCTGCTGGCGAGCATTTTTTCCCCGGATCGCCAGGTAATCTGGTCGACCAATCCCGCCTTGGTGGGGCGCACCGTGCATGACGACCCATTGCTGGAATCCGCCTTCAGCTCCGCTGGGCGCGTGAGCGCTCGCTATGACGAGGTGGAGGCCGGGCGAACCGAGCAGCAATTTAGCCATGCCCCGAAGATGTTCTTCGTAGAGAACTACATTCCGCTGCTGGATGATCAAGGCGAGGTCCTGGCCATGGTCGAGATCTACAAGGAACCCGTGGACCTGATCGAGCGCCTGGAGCGTGGACAGCAACTCATCTGGACCGCTTCGGCCTTGGGCGGGTTGTTCGTCTATTGCGGACTGTTCTGGATCGTCTGGCGCGCAGCGCAACTGCTGAATCTGCAGCAAGACCAGCTGATAGCCAACAAGACCTATGGCGGCCTCGTGGAAATGTCCACCGCCGTCGCCCACAGCCTGCGTAATCCATTGGCGAGCATCCGCACCAGCGCGGAGCTGGCGCAAGTGGCGCCAGGGCAGCCAGCGACCGGCAACATCACGGACATCATTGCTCAGGTGGATCGCATGTCCCGCTGGGTGAGCGATCTGCTGCAGTGCCTGCGGCCATTGCATGGCGAAGCGCAGGCCGTTGACCTGGTGGCCGCCATGCATCGGGCGCTGATCAGTCTCGCACCGCAGTTGCACCAGGCGCGAATCCAGGTGGCGTTCAGTGCCGAGGGCGGCGCGCCAGTCATCAGCCACCCGTTGCTTCTCGACCAGGTAATCAACAGCGTGCTGGCCAACGCCATCGAGTCCATGCCCGCCGGCGGCGAGCTGACGCTGGCGCTGGAGCGCACCGGGCCGGCTGAGCTGTGCTTGTACATCGACGACACTGGCCCAGGACTGGCTCGGCAGCAGGAATTGATGTCGGCCAAGTCTTTCTACACCACCAGACAAGGTGGCCTTGGTATCGGCATGGTCATGGTGAAACAGGTGATGGAACGCTTCGGCGGAGCTGCTTCGCTGAGCAGTCGAGCGCCGCGAGGCACGCGGGTGTGCTTGCGCTTTTGCGCTGAAGCTCGCTCGCCCGATGCGCATTGAATGGGTTCGATGCTTGAGTACCTGCCGCGTCGGATCAACAGCATCCGATTGCCCCGCTGTTCAGCAGAGCACCTCCCTTTCTGCGCTCGCAGTCGCGGGCCAGTGGTTTATATACATCAGGAAAAGTTACGTTCAACGCAACTATCAAAAGATTATTTTACTTGGTAAAAATAAAGACTTGACGCTCAAGTAAGGGCCCAGCCATATTTGACCGCACCCAACTTCCGCGCATCCACCAGAAACAACAGCCATTCGCCATTGCCGTTTGGTTGACCATCTTAATTGCGCATCCAGATGACTATCCAGCAACGCCCGGCGCACGCGCCAAATTCACTTTATCGATGTTTGATACAAGCAAATGGAGGGGCTATGTCTGACATGAAGAACCAACATATAAACACTGCCAGGACGGTTGAAATCGGTAATCCCTCCTGGCAACTTGCGCAGAACTCTGGACTGACCGACTTGAGCGTCACGCATGTCGAGCGCAGCCGCATGGTCGACCAGAACGGGCACGCGTTCATGAACATGTGCTCCTGCTCCTACCTCGGCCTGGAGATCGATCCGCGCCTGGCCCGGCGCGCGGCAGACTATGTACTGAAAAGCGGCACCGTCAACTTGCCGACCTCGCGCATCCGGATCCGCCTGAAAGAGTTGGACGAACTGGAACAGGCAATGTCCGCTCACTTCAAGTGCAGCGCCTTCACCGCGACATCATGCAGCGCCGCAATCGTCGCGTCATTGCCATTGCTGGCCGCCGGTATTTTTACCGACGGCCAGCGACCGTTCATGATCTTCGACAAGCATGCGCACTTTGCCTTGAACCAGGTCAAGGCCATTTGCGGGGATGAAACCCAAGTGGTCACCTGCAACCACAATGATGTCGATTTCATTGAAGACATGTGCAAGCGCCACCCGTTGGTTGCCTATGTCGCCGACGGTGCCTACAGCATGGGCGGCAGTGCACCTGTCGAGCGCCTTGTGCAGTTACAGGACAAATACGGACTGTTTCTCTACTTCGACGATTCCCACTCATTGAGTGCCTATGGCGAACGGGGCGAAGGTTACATTCGCACGTTCATCCCGCAGCTCAATCCACGGACGATGCTGGTGTACTCCCTGGCCAAGGCCTTCGGCGCCAATGGCGGAGGGATATTCATGTCGGAGCAGGCAAATTACCAGCAGGTATTTCGCCGCTTCGGCGGGCCAATGTCTTACTCACAGTACGTCAATCCGGCCACCCTCGGCGCCTCGATGGCTTCGCTGGATATTCACCAGTCCCCCGAGCTGGGCGTACTGCAGGAAAAACTCAACGCCAATATCCAGCTGTTCGACAGTTTGTTCCCCACCGAACATGCAGGATCCGGCTTGCCGATTCGCGTCGTCCCGCTGGACAGCCCCGATATGGCGGTCGGCGTTTCCGAGGGCGTATTCAAGCGCGGCTATTACACCTCGGCCGTTTTCTTCCCCATCGTCGCCAGGAACAAGTCGGGGCTGCGCGTGATGATGCGTGCCGACATGTCCCAGGACGATATCCGTGGTTTCTGCGCCGCCGTTCGCGCCGAGGTCGAGCTGGCCCGCCAGGGCCTGCCGGTTGCCCATGGTTGAGCGCATGGCGATGCCCCATCCCGTACCGAGAAGCCTTTTGTATTGTTCCGCGCTCAACCCCGAGCAGTACGCCAAGAGTGCCTTGACCGATGTCATGGTGATCGACCTGGAGGATGGAGTGCCCCACGGGCAGAAAGTCCAGGCGCGGGCATGTGTCGAACAGTTCTATCGCGCCCGCGCGGCGCAACGAACGGCGCTGCGAATCAACCCGTTGCGTGACAACGAAGGGTTGCTCGACCTCTTGCTCGTCCAGTCGCTGGAACACCGGCCTGAGTTCATCGTGATGGCCATGACCGAAGCGGCGGCCGAAATCGAGGTAGCAAGGGCAAATCTGTGTCGTGACGGGGAAAGCCCGAAGATCCTGGTCACGGTCGAAACACCGGCCTGCATGCGCGACATCTACCAGATCGCCGCCGTGGCCGACGGGTTGATCTTCGGGTCTGCCGACTACGCCGCCAGCCTCGGCGTGCCGATTGGCGGCTGGACCAACATCCTGCATGCGCGAGGGAGCATCATCGCGGCCGCGAGCGCGGCAGGCATTCCCGCGTTCGACACGGCCTATTTCCATCTTGAAGACGAAGACGGGTTGGTCAAGGAGTGCCAGGACACCCTCGAGCTAGGGTTCAGCGGCAAGACCGCCATCCACCCCCGGCAGATCGCCACGATCAATGCCGTGTTCACCCCCTCTGCCACGGCCTACGAGCAGGCCTTGGCGGTGGTGCAGGCAGCACAGCACAGTGGCGACAAGATCACCCGGCTGAAGAACCTCATGGTTGGACCACCATTCGTCAAGCACGCCAGGAAGGTGATCCAGCGCGCCCAGGAGCTGGGACTTTGAAGGAGAGAAGCATGGAACCCATGATTGCGGCGCATGAACAGATCGGCGCCAATCGCTACCGCGAATGCTACGGCCTGCATTTCGAAGAGTTCGTGGTGGGCGATGTCTTCGAACATCGTCCAGGACGCACGGTGACGGAGCTGGACAATATCTGGCAATCGCTGGTCAACATGAACAATCACCCCGCGCACATCGATGCGGCCTATGCGCAGCGCAGCGAATTCGAAAAGCTGCTGGTCAACAGCTCAGTCACCTTGTCGATTGTCAGCGGCATGACCGTGGCAACCATGAGTGCGCGGGCGATCGCCAATCTGGGGTGGGATGAAATACGCCTGCCAAACCCGGTATATGTCGGCGATACCCTTTACGCCGAGAGCGAGGTGGTTTCCAAACGACCGTCACGCTCACGCCCTGGTCAGGGCATCGTCACCATCAGCGTCATTGGCCGCAAGCAGGACGGCACGCCGGTGATCACTTACCTTCGAACCTTCCTGGTGCCGAAGAAGGGACACGCCCAGGACTACGCCATCGGCTAGGGCGCGCAGGCCCTCGTGAAACAACAACCGAGGAAGGATGCCATGAGCAAACTGGCGGTGATTACCGGCGGCAACTCCGGTATTGGCGAGGCCTGCGCCTGGCGTTTTGCCAGCGCGGGGTACGAAGTCGTTGTTTGCGCACGCCGAGACGTACAAAACCGGGAGGTATGCCAACGCATTCGCGAGGCTGGCGGAGTGGCCCATGCCTATGCCGTCGACCTGCGGGATGCTCGCGAGCTGACCGAATGCTTTCGGGCCATTGCCCTCGACCATCGGCCGTTGACGTGTCTGGTCAACAGCATCGGCATCGAAGGTACGCCTTTCACGCGCACCGAGGATTACGACGACGCCGTGTTCGACGATGTCCTGGCCACCAATGTCAAGGCGCCCTGGCAGTGCATGAAAGCGGTCTTGCCGACGATGAGGCTGGCGCGCACCGGCAGCATCGTCAACGTCGCTTCCCTGGCCGGGATACGCGCCAGTGCCACGGGCGGTTCGGTCTACTCCGCGAGCAAGCATGCCCTGGTCGGCATGACCCGGGCCGCGGCCCGTGAGTATGCGCCGTTCGGGATCCGCATCAATGCGGTATGCCCGGCCTTCGTCCGCACGCCTCTGTCGGCGGGCATCCTTGGAGACGATCTGGAATCGGCAGGCGGCACCCACCCACTGAAGCGGATCTGCGAAGCCCGGGAAGTGGCCAGCGCGGTGTATTGGCTGTGCTCTGAGGACGCGTCATTCGTCACCGGCATCGCGATGCCGGTGGACGGGGGAACACAGGCCTGAGCGGCGGCGCCTCGAGCGTCAAGCACCCGCTTCTTCACGAATGGATCACTGGAACAAGGAAAATCGCATGCTGCTGCTCAATCGCCAGGACATCGAACGCAGTGTCGAGCTGCCAAGGCTTGTCCGTGTGCTGGAACACGCGCATCGAGGGTTTGCATCAATCCCCCCGGTGGTTCCGAAACGGCTGATGATCACTCAGCCACGCAACAGCGCCTTTACCTTGTTCATGCCGGCATTGCTGCCCGAGCAGCAGACCCTGGGCATCAAGGTCTCGTCGTACCATCCCGATAACAGCACACGGGGGTTGTCGGCGGTCAACGGTGCCGTTTTGCTGATCGAAGCGCACAGCGGAAGGCTGCTGGCGATGCTGGACAGCGCGGCCCTGACAGCTATTCGCACCAGTGCCATGAGCGCACTGGCAACCGACAAGCTATGTCCGCGCGGGCGGCTCAATCTGGCGGTTATCGGCGCGGGCGCCCAGGCTGCGGCGCATGTGAGGGCGATGGCGGCCGTGCGGGAGCTGGGGCAGGTGCGGATTGTTTCGCGGCGCATGGCCCAGAGCGTCGCGCTGGCCGAGCGCTTGGCCATCGAGCTGCGCCTGCCGATCGAGGCGATCGACAGTGTGCCGATGGCGCTGGCCGATGCGGACATCATCTGTACAACCACCTCTCACGCCAGCTCCACGCCACTGGTCGCCGCGTGGATGCTCAAGCCGCTGGCGCACATCAACGCAGTGGGGGGCAGCACGCTCGCCGCGTGCGAGATCGACCCCAGACTGCTGGCCGACGTGCAGGTTCATGTCGACCACCTGGACTCGGCTCGCCATGAGTCGGGAGAGATCGCCCAGGCGCTGGCATTGTCGGTGATCAGCGAACGTGACATACGCCAGATCAGCGCCCTGGTCACCGACCAGCCTGAGCCTCCCGCGCGCAAGCCGGGGTGGAGCTACTTCCGCAGCGTCGGGCATGCCAGTCAGGACATGGTGGTCGCCGCCTGCATCTATGAGACGGCCAAGGCAGGAGGAATAGGTCGCTACTGCGACCATTTCGACAATCCAGACATGCCCCGCGCGCGGGGCTGATCTGACATGGATACTGTTTGGGAGCAGGGAAACCCATGAATATATTGCTGATCGATTCGCCGAGAGTGAGCTACATCGATACCGGAGAGTACCGCGCAGGGGCAGCGCGGCAAGGTCATACCCTGGAGGTCACCAGCCACCCTTCGGATGAGCAGTTGGCACGGGCCGATGGAATAATCGCCTTTCACGCGGTGGTCGTCGATGCGCCGCTGGTGGCCAGGATGCGTCGCTGCCGAGTGCTGGTGAAGGCAACCATCGGCCTCGATGACGTCGACGTCGACGCCCTCAGCGCAAAAGGCATCCTCTGTTCGAACATCGGCGCGGTAGGTGCGCAAGAGGTCGCGGAGCACGCACTGGCGCTTATCCTGATGGCCCAGCGCAAACTGCTGGAATTCGCCCGGCATACCCGTGAGGGAGGCTGGAGCTGGCGCACTCATACCGGCACGCTGAAAGCCTGTCGCGACACCGTGCTGGGGCTGGTTGGCTATGGTGCTACCGGGCAAGCCTTGGCGCACAGGGCGTCGATGCTCGGCTACCAGCTGTGCTTCCACGACCCGTGGATCGAGCAGTGCCCTCTGGGGCTGGCACAGCGGGTGACGCTGGAGGCCTTGCTCGGGCAGGCCGATGTCATTTCCCTGCACCTGCCTCTCACCGCGCAGAGCCGGCACCTGCTGAACGATACGCGCTTTGCGCAGGTCAAGCATGGGGCAACGCTGGTCAATACGGCGCGCGGCGCTATCGTCGATTCCGCGGCGTTGCTGCGCGCCTTGCAGTCCGGGACGGTATCGATGGCCTTGCTGGATGTGGTGCAGGAGGAGCCGTGCGTGCCCAAGGCGCTGATCGAGCATGAGCGTGTGCTGATGACCCCTCATGCCGCCTTCTACAGTGAGCGCTCGCTGGCCGAGCTGAAGCGCAATGCGCTGCAGACGATGCTCGCGCTGCTGCGGGGAGAAAAGGTCAAGACGCTGATCAACCCCGATTGCATGGCAAAGGAGGCAAAAAGACATGCCTGAGATGACGCTTGCGAGCCTTGACCTCTCACGGTCCGCGTTGCCCGCCTGGTTCGACCTGGCAACTGGCGCCAGCATACTGCAGTACGGCCAGCGCCTGGCCGCGCGCGAACTGCTCGTCAATACCCTGGGCAATATCGTCGTGCGCACGCACTGCCCTTACTGGAAGCGCGACGTGATGTACACCAAGCACCTCGGCCTGTCGCTCGAAGAGTCCGGTCTCGAGCACCTGGCTGTGCTGGACATGCAGTCCGACGAGCTGCTGCACGGGCGCTGCCGCCCCAGCCTGGGGCATCAGATGCACCGCGAGATCATGCGCTGCCGCCCCGATATCCACGCCACCGTGCACCTGCACCCCGATGACGTCATCGCATTTTTTCCGTCATGCAATGGCGGCAGATGAGCTACGTGTCCAACGATACCGCGCTGGTCATGGGCAAGCCGCCCTGCATTCTTGGCGAAGGGGTGAACGTCGAGCTCGACGTGAGCGCCATCGGCCGTTGCGCCGGGGATACCAATTGCATCGTCATGCCCGGCCACGGCATCACCAGCTTCGGCCGCGACCTTTCAGAGGCCTACCACCGCGCGGTGGCATTCGTCGCGGAGATCCGCCGGCTGATCACCTGTCAGCACCTGTCGGCGGCGACCGGCAAACCGGTTGCGTTTGCCAGCGAAGACCAGGTGCGGCACATGTACGAGCTCGGCGAGCAGGTCATCTACGGGAGGACCCGCACATGAACGTTGACGAACATGTTCTCGGCTCGGGCCTGTGGAAAGCGCCCGAGCGCGACCTGAGCGCCATGTTGCTGGACTTGAACGAAAACCAGTTCCTGCACCCTTTTCTCGCGCGCTTCATTGCGACAGAGCTGCAACCCCAGGACCTGTTCACCTACCCCAACTACCGGCCGCTGCTCAGCGCGTTGGCCAGCTACTGCAAAGTGCCCACGCAGCACGTGCTGTTGACCAATGGCGCGGATCAAGCCATCGACCTGCTGTTGCGACTGCTGTTTTCACCTGGCGATCGCGTCGTCATTCCTTCGCCCGTGTTTTCCTTCTACTACCAGATGCTCGACATCAATGGCCTCACGCCGATCGTCGTCGGGTTCGAGAAACAAGCGCACGGCTTCGTGCTACCCACCGCGGCCGTTCTCGACGCCTTGTCGACGAGCCAGGGCCTGATCCTGTGCAACCCCAACAATCCGCTGGGCGCGCGGCTGGAAACCGAGCAGTTGCAGATACTGGTGCAGGCCTGCGTCAGGCAGGACAAGCCGATCATTGTCGACGAGTGCTATTTCGAATACTTGCAGCAGTCTTGCCTGGACACGTTCAGCGAGGTCAGGCAACTGTTCGTCATCCGTTCGTTCTCCAAGTATTTCGGACTTGCCGGACTGCGCCTGGGGTATGTGGTCACCCAGCCTGAGTCGGTGCGCGAGCTGTTGAAAGTGCGTGGCCCCTGGGACATCAATCACATCGCCGTGAAAGCCGCGTTGTACTGCTTGCGCAATCAGGAAGACTTGCGACGTGCCCACGAGAGCCTGGACCAGGTCAAGGGCGAGATCCTCGAGCTATGCCGTGCCCACGGGATCATGGCGTACGGCAGCGACACCAATTTCCTGCTGGTGCAGGATCACGACGATGGCCGTCTGGCACGCGCCTTCGCCCAGAACGGCATCCGCGTCAGCCACTGCTGCCGATACCCCCACAGTTTCGGCCTGCTGCACAACATGCTGCGCGTGGCGATACCGGCGAAGTCGGATCTCAAGGCGTTCCTGATGGCGTTGCTAAGCGGGGCTGGCAGCCCTGCTGGCTGGGGAGAGGTGAAACTGGCCATTCGATAGTGCCCACAGGCCAGGATGGCGCTGTGGTTTTTCAAGATCGCGCGGACTCAGGATGCAAAGGATGAAAGGACGTCACCGCTATTCGTTGATCACAACGCTGCGCAACATCATCGTGCTTCGTCTGCTGTTCGTCATGGCCAATGCGCTGGGGCCGTTCGCAGCACTGTTCTTCAACCGCCACTACCAGCTCGATGGCTCGGCGGTGGCGCTGGTGATCACGCTGGTATCGGCGTTCTACCTGACGGGCAACGTGTTGGGAGGGGCCTTGGCCAGTCGCTGCGCCTTTCGCCCACTGCTACTGGGCACATCGTTGTGCTCGTCGGTCTTTCTCCTGCTCGCGATGATGTTCAGCACGCCGATCACCTCCATTGCCATGGTGCTGATGGTCATGCTGTGCGCAGGCGTGATCACGCCAGTGTTCAGCATGCTGACCTCGCTGGCGGCGGACGACGGCAACCGCATTGCATCCTTCGGCTACCTTCACCTGGCCACCAACCTGGGCGCCGCGCTGCTGTTCGTCATCGGCGGGTACCTGCTCGGTCTGCAAAGTCATTACCTGATGGTGTTCGCCGCCGCCGTCAGCGTTGCGTGCTTCCTGGCGAGTGTGTTCCTGGCGCTGCCCGAGCGGCAGGTCGATACGCCGCAGGCACGGCGCGGCATCTTGCGCGACATGGCCGGCACACCGAGGATCGTGCTGGTCGCCGGCGCGCTGTTTTTCGCGTTGTCGGTACTGGATGCGCAGCGTGAGTATCAGCTGCCCTTGTGGCTCGATCTGATAGCCGTTGAGCGTGCCGCGAGCATTTTTGCCGCGGTGGGCATCGTCAACGCGTTGCTGGTCATCCTGATCACGCAGCCCTTGATCGCGCTGACCTCTCGATTCGGCACGCTCGCCAACCTGGCCGCGGCAGGCGTTTTCTACGGTATCGGGTTTGGCGCCTACGCGTTCTTCGAGCAGACCGCGTTGATTCTGTCGTTCGTCCTCTTCTGGACGATGGGCGAGATTCTCGGCATCACTCATATCACCGCGTTGATTTCCCAGAAGACCTCATTGCAGAACCAGGCCAGCCTCTTTTCACTGATTCCCGTCCTGCTCGCGCTCGCCAGAATGGTCTCGGTGGGAGTGGGCGCCTCGTTGATCTCCCGCCTCGGCTTCACGTCGAGCTGGAGCCTTTACGGTCTGCTGGGTCTGCTGCTCGGCGGCATCTGCTGGTTGTTGGGCCGGGAAGCCACGGCCTCACAGGCTTCATCCCCACGGCAAAGCTGAGCCAGGAGGCTCGTTTCAGACATCAAAAGGAAGAGGTGCATTCAGCATGAGCGAGACACTGGCGCAGGACCTGTACGAGCGGTTGTATCGGGGCAATCCGGCCCTGGTCAAAACCGGCGATTTCGACGATGTCGATGTCACGACCAACAACTTGATCTTTGTATGCTTGGTACTGGTCAACGGCTACCAGTTTCTCGTCGCCCCCCTGCTGATCTCGATAAACCCCTGGTTCATGCTGACCCTGCTGCCCACCCTGCTGTTCTCTTCGACCACTGGCGTCATGGTGCACGAGGCGATACACGGATTGCTGCACCCGGCCCCGTGGAGGAACCGACGCATGGGGCAGGTAATGGCGGTGTTCATGGGCATCGCCTATGACTTGCAACGCTTCGATCATCTGCGCCATCACCGCATCAGTCGTACCGAGCATGACTGTGACGAGATCTACATCGCCCCGCGCCGATCGACGCGCAGAGTCGTCAACTATTACTACCGCAAGTTGTTTGGCGCGTACTGGCATGACTTCGTGCTGACGACCATCGTCTGCTTCCTGCCGCCCCGTTTCATCTATCCGCTGATGAGCCTCATCTACGGCTCGACAGTCGTGCCGTCGGACCGTTCGGCGCTGTCGATCACCCTGCGCAATGGAAAATTGAACGCCCTGCGCACCGAGGGCGCATGCATCTGGCTGCTGTTGACTTGCAGTGCGTTTCTGTATGGCGCGCACGGGTGGGTGCTGGTGATCCTCTACTTGCTCAGGGCATTCATACTCACTGTGTTGGACAGCTTTGCCCACTACCAGACGCCCCTCAATGATTCGCAGTTTGCGCGCAACGTGAAAGTTTCGCTGTTTTTCGAGCGAGTGTGTCTGATGAACTTCAACTACCACGGCGCCCATCATATTTTTCCTACAGTTCCGTGGGACAAGATCCCACAATATATGCAGCACTTCGAACCCGGCTTCTGCTTGATTACCCACGGTGGTCTGTTACGGTCGCTCAAAGCCAAATACACGCCGCCCCGGGCTTTCAGCGCGTGGCCCCGTGGTTGGTTGCCAGGAGGACGCACCGAGGAAAAGCGCTTTTCGAACCCAATCCCTACCAGGCTGCCGTGACCCCCTGCGCTTGCCGCAAGCGATGTTCATCAGGCCGAGCGATACCTTACAAGCACGTATGAGCCGGGCGATCGATTGCCTTTCAGCCCCGGTAACAACGAGGACCCCCTATGCGACAGCAGTATGATCCAGCCTGGGTTGAAAGCACGGCTCAGGCCAAATGGCTTCGCGACGAAGTATTCAAGGCTGTCGAAGACGAAAGTCGGCCAAAGTTCTATGCCTGTTCCATGCTGCCCTACCCCTCCGGGAAGTTGCACATGGGCCATGTGCGCAACTACACGATCAATGACATGTTGGCCCGTCACTTGCGGATGAAGGGTTACAACGTGCTGATGCCGATGGGGTGGGATGCCTTCGGTTTACCGGCGGAAAACGCTGCGATGCAATCGGGCGTATCGCCCGCGCAGTGGACCCGAATGAACATTGCCGACATGAAGTCGCAGATGCAGCCGCTCGGCCTGGCGTTCGACTGGTCACGGGAAATCGCCACCTGCGATCCGCAGTACTACAAATGGAACCAGTGGTTTTTCCTGAAGCTGCTGGAAAAGGGTCTGGCCTACAAGAAAACCCAGATCGTCAACTGGGATCCCGTCGATCAGACCGTGCTGGCCAACGAGCAAGTGGTGGATGGCCGTGGCTGGCGATCCGGGGCGCTCGTCGAGAAGCGTGAGATTCCCGGCTACTACCTGCGCATCACCCAGTATGGCGAAGAGTTGCTGTCGGCCATCGACACCCTGGAGGGTTGGCCGGACATGGTCCGTAGCATGCAGCGCAACTGGATCGGCAAGGCCAGCGGGGTCCGTCTGGCCTTTGTCCACACGATCGAAGACGCAAGCGGGCAATTGATCGACGCGGGCAAGCTGTGGGTGTTCACCACGCGCGTCGATACGCTGATGGGCGTGACGTTCTGTGCCGTTTCCCCTGAGCACCCGCTGGCCAAGCGGGCCACCGAGCTCGATCCACGGCTCGAGCCGCAGGTGCAGGCGTGTCGGCAGGCGGCGCAGGCCGGTCCCGCGGCCGGCGCGCAGGCGAAGCTCGGAGTCCCCAGTGGATTGCACGTCGAGCATCCACTGACCGGCGAACCGGTCGCGGTGTGGATTACCCATTATGTGCTCGGTGAATACGGGGAAGGTGCCTTGATGGGAGTACCGGCCCATGATGAGCGCGATTTCGATTTTGCCCATCGGCACGGCTTGCCGGTGCGGCCCGTCATCGCCTTCGAAGGCGTGCTCTACGACGCGGCAGCATGGTCGGATCGCTACGGCAGCCGTGAAGGCCGCCTGATCGACTCGGGCACCTTCGATGGTCTCTCGGTGGAGCAGGCGTCCCTGGCGATCGTCGATGCCCTGGCCGAGCGTGGGTGTGGCGAGCACGCCACCACGTGGCGTCTGCGTGATTGGGGAATCTCCTGCCAGCGATACTGGGGCACGCCGATTCCGATCATCCATTGCCAGCGGTGTGGTGATGTGCCGGTGCCCTACGCGGACCTGCCAGTGGTCCTGCCGACCGACTGCATCCCCGACGGCAGTGGCAACCCGTTGCAGCAGCACGAGGCGTTCCGCCACGTTGCCTGCCCTCGTTGCGCCGCGCCCGCGCTGCGGGAGACGGACACCATGGACACCTTCGTCGACTCGAGCTGGTACTTCATGCGCTACTGCGATCCCGACTGCCACACCGCGATGGTAGGGCCCGGCAATCGCTACTGGATGCCCATCGACCAGTACATCGGCGGCATCGAACATGCGGTGCTGCACCTGCTCTACGCCAGGTTCTGGACCAGGGCGATGCGCGACGAGGGATTGGTCGACTTCAGTGAACCGTTCAAGAACCTGTTCACCCAGGGCATGCTGCTGCGGGAAAGTTACTACCGCAAGGCCGAGGACGGTAGCCGTCGCTGGTTCTACCCCGCCGAAGTAGCGGTTCAATACGATGAGAAAGGCCGTCCGGTCAGCGCGACCGCGATCGAAGATGGCTTGCCCGTCACCTTGGGTGGGGTGGAGAAGATGTCCAAGTCGAAGAACAACGTGGTCGAGCCCAAGGACATCATCGACCGCTTTGGCGCGGACACCGCCCGGTTGTTCACCATCTTCGCAGGCCCCCCCGACCAGAGCACGATCTGGAGCGACAGCGGTGTCGAAGGCGCCTATCGCTTCCTGCGCCGTCTCTGGAACCTTGCCGTCGACGAACGGACACGCGACGAGCAGGCGCCAGATGCCGCGCAAGCCCGCCATGTGCGCTTCATGACCCACAGCTTGCTGCAGCAGATCAACAACGATTATGAGCGGCTGCAGTACAACACCGTCGTCTCGGGTGCGATGAAGATGCTCAAGGTGCTGGAGAGTGCCGACGGCGCGGGGCGCCAGGTCCGCCGAGAAACCATGTCCATTCTCTTGCAGGTCCTGCATCCTGTGACGCCGCACATCTCCCAGGTGCTCTGGGAGGCGTTGGAATTCCCTGGCGCCCTCTACGACAGTGCCTGGCCCACCCCGGACCGCGACGCCTTGAAGCAGGACGAGGTGAAGATGATGGTGCAGGTCAATGGCAAGCTGCGCGGCGAGATTCTGGTCCAGGCCGATGCCGACCATGACACGATACGGAACCGGGCGCTGTCCGATGCTGCGTTGAGCAGATACCTGGAAGGCGCTGCAAAGATGATCGTGGTGCCGAACCGATTGGTGAATTTCATCGTCTGAGCGTTCAGTTGCATCCCTGGAAACCAGAAAGCCGGCATTTCTCGAAATGCCGGCTTGGTTGACAGGCATCAGGCACGTCTGCCGGATGCCGCCTTGATCGAGCGCTAGCGGACGCTCTGCCGGGAGTCCTCATCCTGCGTCGAAAGCGCGGGTGGCGCGCCGTGGATCAACGGCCCATAGCGCCGGCTGAACGCCTGGTCGTACGGCACACGGTCCTTGTTGAAACCATTGTCCCAGTTGACCGACCAGGTCATCAGGCCCCTGATCGACAGCCCTTTGGCAGTGAGCCGTTTCAACGCATTGGCGACGGCCATCGGCTCGATCACATAGCCGGTAGCCGCGGCATCGACGTTGGCGGGCAGGCCGATGACGAACTTCTCAGGCGCGATCCTGGTGAAGCCACGAGTGCCACTCACCAGGCTCTCGGTCAGGTAATAGAGGAAATCCTCTTTCATCGCATCGTTGTTCTGGGCGATCCAGGCCCCTTTGCCGCCATTGGCCTCCTCGACCCAGACCCCGTCGCCGCCCTGATTGTAGAACTGCGGCGCGATGAAGTCGTAGTAACCCTCCAGCGCCTCGAGGTAGCCGACATACTTGCCGGCAGCAGTCAGGTACGGGAACTCCGGCGCCATGCTGATGATGAAGTGCTTGCCCTCGGCGGCATAGTGGTCCTTGACCCGTTTCAGCGCGGCGGGCAGGACGGTCTTGTTGGCGGCGAAATCAATCGCGCTCTGCTCAAGATCGATGTCCAGCCCATCGAAACCATAGGTCTCGACCAGACGGATGATTTCATTGGCCAGTGGCATTTCGTGGCCCGGGCGTAGCTCGATATGCGCGTCAGCACCTCCCAGGGACATCAGCACCACCCTGCCCTGGCTGTTCAGCACGCCCACCTGGCGGCGAAACTCGGCATCGGACAGGTTGTACGGTTTGAACGTCGGTATGCCGCTGCCCTTCATGAACGCCACGGCTACCACGTTGTAGTCACGCGGCACATCCTCCAGGTTCATGTTGGCAAACTGTCCGCGCTGGTAGCCATCGGCAGGCCCCGCCGGCCAGTTATGCCAGTAGCCCATGAGGATTCCCTTGCCATCCAGGCTCGGCATCCGCGAAGCGGCATCGTCCAGCGATGACCGCAGTTGGGTGAAGTCTATCTGTGACATGTTCCAATCCCTCAGAACGTGTGGAAGATTCGCCGCCCTATTTGAAGTCGACGTCGAAGGCCTGATAGAAGGCGTTGCCGGTGTTGGCCACGATCCACATCAGGACGATGACATGACGCCCCTTCTTGTTGGCCGGCAGCGTCACCTGGTGTTCGACCTTGGCCTTCAGCTCGCTGGCGTGGCTGTAGTAAGGCACCTGCTGATAAAAGTCCTCGGCGAATGGCTGCGCCTCCAGCTGTGCCCGGGTGATCCGCTGTTGCGGATCCCAGCCGTCCTTGGTGATCAGCCAGCGATAGCCTCGGGTGGTGTGCGCCGCGGTGTACTGCCAGGTCACCTTGAAGACCTGGCCCGGGTCGACGTTGAGCAGCGGCCAGCTGAACGGCCGGTTGAGCTTGTCGCTCATCTCCTGGTCGGTGTAGTTGACGCAGTCGCGGCCATCGGTCTTGCCACCGCTGAGGATGAAGCCATCGGCCGGCGGCACATCGCTGGGGTTGTCCGAGGCGAACGGTGCCGGGAACGGACCGGCGGCCAGGGCCGGGAAGTTCTTGCCACCTTCCATCTCGTTGACCTGCCAGGCGCCCAGCAGGCCGAGGTCGATGGCGACCGCGCCGCGGGAGGCCGGGGCCGTGACACGGCCGTGGCGAAGGGGGGATTGGTTTTGTGGTTTGTTCATGTTTATCGCTCCATTGATTTGAGAACTCTCCCTTTCCGAAGGAGAGGCCTTCAAACTAACCGAGCGGTTTTTTCTGTCCACGCCCCCGTTTTTCGCTTTGCAACGCACTGGGAGAGACAAAGCCCGAAAATACTGGACATGCATACAGCTTGACCAAATTTTTCCTACCTGCGCTGAAGCAAAGCACCTACAAATCGACGCGGCGTTCGCCGATGCCATGGGCCAACGAGCCAACGAACGGCAAAGGAATTTGACCGCAAGGAACGGAGTGTCCAGATCGAGGGCGGCAGGCAGACTGCATGCATCAGTCCGCAGCACTCACCCTTATGAGCACTCGCCAGCCATGAACACCCCGCCCCACGTCCTTACGGCGCTCGACGCACTAGACTGGGCCGCTGTCGGCCGGTCGCTCGACACTTACGGCAACGCCGTGCTCCCAAGGCTCCTGACCACGACTCAATGCCGGGAGCTTGCCGCGCGCTATGCACAGGTCGCGGGCTATCGCTCGCGGGTCGTCATGGCCAGACATGGCTTCGGGCGGGGCGAGTACAAATACTTCGCCTACCCACTTCCCCCCTGCTCGAGCAGTTGCGCCATGGGCTGTATCCGTGGCTCGCGGCAATCGCCAATCGCTGGAACCCGCAACTGGGAATAGACGAGGCCTACCCAAGCGATCTGCAGGCCTTTCTGCGCCGATGTCATGAGGCAGGCCAGACGCGACCGACACCCCTGATCCTTCGATACGGCGAAGGCGACTACAACTGCCTTCACCAGGATCTCTACGGCGAGCATGTCTTCCCGCTGCAAGTCGCCATCCTGCTGTCGGAACCCGGCAGGGACTTTGTCGGCGGCGAATTCGTCATGACGGAACACTCGGCCAACGGCCGGCGCGCGGAAGTCGTCGCCCTGGGCCAGGGAGACGCGCTGGTGTTCACCGTCAACCAACGGCCTGCCAATGGCAAGCGTGGTACTCGCAAGGTCGCCATGCGCCATGGCGTCAGCCGCATCCGCGGTGGCTTGCGCCACACCCTGGGTCTGATCTTTCACGACGCGAGGTAAGCCTGTCAGTGCGCGACACCACACTCGATCACCTGGACTGGACCGACATCGGCCTGCAACTGGAGACCGAAGGCCATGCCCTGCTGCCTGGCCTGCTGGATGCCGAGGCCGCACGAGCCCTGGCACGGCAGGTCAGCGACCTGGGGTGCGGTGAGCTGATGTACTTCGATGCTCGCCTGCCTGCGCCGCTGGGCCACTGGCGCACGCGGCTGTACCACCGCCTTCGGCACATCGCCAACCACTGGAACGAAACCCTGGGCATCGACTACCGATATCCGGCGCAGCTGGAGGATTTTCTGCAACGCAATCGCAAGGCCGGGCAGACACGCCCACAGTCCCACCTGAACAGGCTCTGCCTGGACGATCACTGGCCACTGCACTCGCGCAACGCAGGTGAGCACGTATTCCCTCTGCAGCTCATCGCCCTGCTGTCCGAACCCGGTGTGGACTTCCAGGGAGGGGAGTTCGTCATGGTCGAGCAACGCCCACGCATGCAGTCACGCCCCGTGGTGGTGCCACTCGAGCTCGGCGACGCCGCCATCATCGCCACGGCCGAACGCCCCGTCAGAGGCGCCAGGGGGCATTATCGGGTCACCCTCAGGCACGCCATCAGTCGCGTGCGCCAGGGCGAACGCATCGGGCTCGAACTGTCATTCCACGATGCGCCTTGAGGCGCAAACGGAGCAGCGCAGGACGGTGAGCGCGGTATCGGTGTCAACGAACAAGTCACGCTGCATGGCCATGGGTCTCGGTGGGGGCGTTCATGATCGTGCCTTGCGTGCCAGTTCCTGCCAGGCGCGCAGAACCGCATAACCCCGCCAGGGCCGCCAGGCTTGCGCCGCTTGCGTGGCCGCAAACGCGCTGTGTACCCCCAGGGCTTTTTGCAGCGCCACGTCACCGGCGGGAAAGGCATCGGGCCAGCGCAGTGCGCGCAAGGCGATGTACTGGGCGGTCCAGTCGCCGATGCCCGGCAATGCGCGCAGCGCGGCGCACGTCGCCGCGACGTCCACGCCAGGCAGCAAGACCAGTCGCTCCTCCAGCACCGCCTCAGCCAGTGCTTTCAGTGCGGCCTGGCGCTGACGGGTGATGCCCAGCCGGCCGAGGCCATCGCCACTGGCCGCGGCCAGCACCGCGGGGGTGGGGAACAGGCGATCCACGCCTGCGATCGGTGTTTCGATGGGCGCCCCGAAGCTGGCGACCAGGCGAGCGCCCAGCGTGCGCGCGGCGGCCACGGTGATCTGCTGGCCGAGCACCGCGCGCACGGCCAACTCGAAGCCATCCACCGTGCCGGGGACGCGCACGCCTTCGCTCGATGGAAACGTGGCATGCAACAGGGTGTGAATGGCCTGGGGGTCGGCGTCCAGGTCGAACGCGGCGCGCACGCGATTGATCAGGGTGGGCAGGACAGCGGCCAACGAGTCACTGATCGTCACCCAAGCCTGGGCACGCGCCTCGTCGAAACGCACACGCAACCAGCCACTGCAGTCCTGCTGGTCCTGAACCAGTCGCAACGTGCGCGTGTATTCCCGCCCCGTCACCTGCTCGACCCCAGGGAGGGCACGCAAGCTCAGAAAGTCGAGCATCGCCGCCATGTCATAGGGCGGGCGCCATCCCAGACGGACACTCACGCCTTGCCCATCCGACGCGGAGCTGGCCCGGCGCAGCGCGCTGGGATTCAGACCGTAGTGCCGCGAAAACGCGTCATTGAACCGCCGGACGCTGGTAAAGCCGCTGGACAAGGCCACTTGCGTCATCGGCAACTGCGTGTCGGCGATCAGTTGCTTGGCGGCCAACAGCCGCCGTGTCTGCAGGTACTGAAGCGGCGAAACGCCAAAATGCGCCTCGAAAATGCGGCGCAGGTGACGGTCGCTCACCCCCAGCTGCGAAGCGATCCGGGCCATCGAGCCGCCACTGCCGCGCGCCGGGCTGATGCAGGTGCGCGGCATGCGGCTCAAGGCATCAGGCTCGTCCATCAGCCGCGCCGCCTGCAGCGCCAGAATGCGCGAGGCATCCTCGGTGCTCCACGAGGCCGCGCGCGGGGCCAGCTCGGGACGGCAGCGCAGGCAAGGCCTGAACCCCGCCGCCTCGGCCTGGGCGGCATGGCGATAGAAGCGCAGGTTCTCGCGCCGTGGCGTCTTCACCCGGCATACCGGCCGACAATAGATGCCGGTGCTGGTGACAGCCGCGAAGAAGGCACCATCGAAGCGCGCATCGTGCGCTTTCAGGGCCAGGTAGCAGGCGTCGCTTTCGGGTGTATCGATGATGTTTGGCATAGGCGACATCGTAGCCCCACGTCACTGGCGAGGCTCGCCATTTCCGGACATATGGTGCGCCAGCGCCATACAGGACAACCCTATATCCGGGCAACTGGACATCCGCACTCGATGTGCTGGAATCTTCACTGCCGCCCCCCATGCCCCAGGCCTGATACCCGGACGATCGCGGCCTGACAGCGGGCTCCCGCGCAAACCGACAACGGTAGGGACTCGCCATGGCCAAGGTTCTCTGTGTGCTCTATCCGGACCCGTTACCGGCTATGCCGGCGGACCATCCGTGGAGAAGCATGCCGTTCAGTGGCATGACGCCACACATCAGCGGTACTTCGCTGTCAGCACAGGCACGCTACGCCGAAGGCACCCTGGAGATCCTGCAGGACTACCTCGGCAACCGACCCATTCGTGATGAATACCTGATCGTGCACGATGGCGCGCTCGCCGGCACCGGCGCCCGACCCTACCCGTTGAAGTGACCCATCCGCCTGGAGCGGCCGGATCTTGTGGACGTGGGAATTCGTTCCTATCCTCTATCGCTGGAACGCGCCGCGAGGCCACCATCGCGATCGCGTCAGGTTCCTCCCGGCGCAATCGCCAGTGTCGCAATGCCATCCAAGGAGGCGCAGTGCCGTCGATCACACCCCAGGCCGTCGAGGCCCAACTGACATCCGCCGCCATTTTTCTGGTGCTATCGCTCGACCCCGAGACAGGCTGCGAAGCCAGCGTGCGGGGGCTTTGCGCAGACCTTTCAGGCCTGGTCCGGGGCGTGGGCTTCCGCACCCCGGACGGTGCGCTGTCCTGCGTCATGGGCATTGGCGCCCTGGCCTGGGATCGCCTGTTCGGCGCACCGCGGCCCAAAGAGCTGCACCCTTTCCGGGAAATCCGCGGCGTCCACCATGCCCCTTCCACGCCCGGCGACCTGCTGTTCCACATTCGCGCCACACGCATGGACCTGTGCTTCGAGCTGGCCACCCGTATCATGGCGCGCCTGACCGGCGCCGCGACCGTGGTCGACACGGTGCAGGGCTTCAAGTATTTCGACAACCGTGACCTGCTGGGCTTCGTCGACGGCACCGAAAACCCGGTGGCCCAGGCTGCGGTGGAGGCGACCCTGATCGGCGACGAAGACGCCGCGTTCATGGGCGGCAGCTACGTCATCGTGCAGAAGTACCTGCACGACATGGACAAGTGGCAGGCGATCCCGGTCGAGCAACAGGAAAGGATCATCGGCCGCAGGAAGCTGTCCGACATCGAACTGACCGACGCCGAGAAGCCCAGCTACGCGCACAATGTGCTGACCAGCATCGAGGACAATGGCGAGGAGCTGGAGATCCTGCGCGACAACATGCCCTTCGGCGACGTCGGCAAGGGCGAGTTCGGCACCTATTTCATCGGCTATGCGCGATCGCCGGCACGCACCGAACGGATGCTCGAGAACATGTTCGTCGGCAACCCGCCCGGCAATTACGACCGCCTGCTCGACGTCAGCCGAGCCGTGACGGGTTCGCTGTTTTTCGTGCCCTCCACCACGTTCCTCGACGCGGTGACCAGCGAGGCGATCGTCACACCGGCCGCCGATGATATCGAACCCCATCCGTCAGCCCAGCGAACGTTGCCCGAAGGTTCGTTGGGTATCGGCTCCCTTAAGGAAGGCCCTCGCCATGAATAATCTCCATCGCGAACTCGCACCTATCTCCAAAGCCGCATGGGAACAGATAGAAGAGGAAGCGCGCCGCACGCTGAAGCGCTACCTGGCGGCACGCCGCGTCGTGGACGTGCCTGAGCCCGGTGGCCCCACCCTGGCCTCGATCGACACGGGGCACGTCGAGAAGATCGACAGCCCGGGCGACGGCCTGCAGGCCATCAGGCGCCTGGTCAAGCCGTTGGTGGAGCTGCGCATCCCGTTCAAGCTCACTCGCCAGGCGATCGACGATGTCGAGCGCGGGTCCGCCGACTCCGACTGGGCCCCCCTGAAAGAAGCCGCGCGCAAGATCGCCTACGCCGAGGACCGGGCGATCTTCGACGGTTACAAGGCAGCAGGCATCGGCGGAATACGCCCTGGCGCCAGCAACCCTGCACTGACGCTGCCAGCCGCGGCGATGGACTATCCGGGCGTGATCGCCACGGCGCTGGACGAATTGCGCCTGGCCGGCGTCGAGGGACCGTACCGACTGGTGCTGGGGGCGGACGTCTACACCGCCCTGAGCGGCGGCAGCGAGGACGGCTACCCCCTCCTGCAGCACATTCGTCGCCTGGTGGACGAGGAAATCATCTGGGCACCGGCCATTGCCGGAGGCCTTGTCCTGACCGTGCGTGGTGGGGATTTCGAGCTGAGCCTCGGTCAGGATATCGCCATCGGCTACCTCGGCCACTCAGCGACCGACGTCGAGCTGTACCTGCAGGAAAGCTTCACGTTCCGCCTGCTGACGACTGAGGCCGCGGTGGCCCTGAACGCGCCCCAGGCCAGCCCGTGACCGTCGAATCGACAGCCTGCGCCGAACTCACGGCCCTGCTGGATCATCCCGCGCTGCCTGTCTCGGGGGTATCCTCCAGGAGAATGCTGCCCACCACCGCCGCGTGCGCATACTGCGGGATCGGCTGATAGCACCAGACCTGCGCCGGTGCCCCGTCGGCCAGGCCGGACATGGCGATGTAGGTGCGGATCTCGTAGCCCCCCTGCCCGGCCTCCCGATAGATCGCCTCGTCGCTGTAGGCCAGCAACGCCTCGCGGTCGTTATGCACCCAATGCCGCAGGAACTCGAGGTCCCATGCCTCGTTGATGGCGCCCGAGTCTGGCGTGCAGGGCCAATGCGACAAGCCCCCCGTGGACAGTACCGCCACCCGTTCGGGCATCGCATCGCATGCACTTCGCAACGCCTTGCCGAAGGCATGGACACGATGCAACGGGGCCATCGGCGGGCATTGGCAGTTGATGTTGATCGGGATCACCGGCAGGCGGTTGTCCGGGCTCAGCAGGTGCAGGGGCACCATGATGCCGTGGTCGAATTTCCACTCCTCGCAGTAACTGATGTCGACCGCCTGCATCAGACCGTCGATCAGCCGCCGCGACAGGTCCTTGCGCCCAGGCACCCGGCGGTGAGGAATGCGCAGCCAGTCCGGATCCTCTATCGGACCTTCATAGTAATCGGCCATGCCGACCGCGAACGACGGCATGTTGTCCATGAAGAAGTTGGCAAAGTGCTCGGCGGCCAGGATCACCAGTACATCCGGGCGGGCTGCCTGCAACGCCAGGCGCAGACGCTCGTAGGCCGCCTCCATCTGCTCTCGATGCCCCGGATCGGCCAGCTCGCGGCGGGCGGTGATGCCCGGCCCGTGGCCGCAGGAAGCGGCGAAGACCAGGCTCATGACACACCTCCCCGGCAGGCGTAGAGTCCGTCGCGCACCGCCCCGTGCTGCCTGAGCCCCTCGGTCATGGCACGGATATAGGCAGGCCAGTCGTAGCCGTTGCAGGCGGCAAAATGCATCAGCAACTGGCCATTGACGCCGAGCACGTAAAGCAACCCCACGTCCGGCTCGGACAAGGCACGCTGCTCCTCGTCGCAGAGATCGAATCGGTCGATGAACGCAGCCCGCTGCTGTTGGTAGTCGAGCAGCGCCTGGGGCTCGCGATTGACCTGGTAGATGGCTTTCTGCAGGTAGTAGAGGCTCATGCGCAGACCTCCAGGAAACTCGGCAGGTCGTAGCGGCGAACTTCGCGTTCACGGCCAATCGCCTGGCGCACGCTTCGTCGCTGCGCCAGGCGCTCGGCCAGCGCCCGATAGTTCGCCAGCTCAGGAAGCCGCGCGCAATCGACCCGCTCGTCCTCGCTCCACAGGTAGAACACCAGCAGGTAGGGATCCACCGCGCTGAAGTGCTCGCCCAACGCAAAGGACTTGCCTGCCAGGGCCTGGTCGATCTTGTGCAACGCCTCGCACAACAGCGCATGCCCCCTGGCCCGCACCTGTCGAATCGCTTCCTCATGCTCGCCCGCATAGTGCTGCGGCCGGAAAATCGCCCGATAGGCACCATGCACAGAGCCAGACAAGTAGTTCAGCCACTCCTGCGCGACGGCCCGCTGCACGGTGCCAACCCGCGGCAACAGCTGAAGCTGCGGATCCAGGTCGGCGATATGACTCAATATCGCCGGCGACTCGGTGACGATCGTCTGGTCCACCTTCAGGGCCGGCACGGTGCCCTTTGGGTTCAACTGCAGGTATTCGGGGGAACGGTTGTCGCCGGCACGGATGTTCACCGCCCTGGCGACATAGGTCAGTCCACTCTCCTCGAGAAGAATGTGCGAAGCCAGGGAACAGGCTTTGGGGCTGTAGAACAGCGTCAGGTCAGGCTGGTTCATCGGGATCTACCTCGCTGGCGTCGGCATCTGAATGGGTGTTAACGTCGGAAGCGATCATAAAAACCGGCTGATCGGAAGTCTGTCCTCGGCTTTGAGGACATTTTTGCCGCTGGAGGCTATCGCCCATGCGTATCTGGGAACCCCGTCGCGACAACACGCCGTTGTCCCTTCCCGCTCACCGCCTGAGCGCCCTGATCGCGGCGGTGACCGACCGCGAACGAACGCGCCTGCCACAGGCGATGCTCGATCTCGTCCGGCAGGAAGTCGATATGATCAACTGCGCCCTCTTTCTGCTTCCCGGAAGTGGCCAGCCACAGTTCCTGAGCCACGCCCAAGTCGTCGAGCCGAGCACGGTGCAAGGCGCAGGCCAGGCCTACACGAACGGTTTCTACCGACGCGACCTGGCGTTGCAGACCGCTCTGAAGCACCCGCTGGCGCAACCGACACGCAATAGCCTGCTATTGCTTCAGGGCGTCGACGACATTCCTGACCGCGCCTATCGCAGCGCCTGCTATGAAGACGTCGACACCGCCCAGCGCTTTTCTGTGATCCGGGCGCTGGACACAGGGGAACACCTGATGCTCAGCTTCTACCGCTCCACCCGTGGCGATCCGCTCGGCGAGTCGGAGGTGGATTACCTGGGGGCGCTCGCGCAGGTGCTGATCGAAGCCGGCGTGCAACACTGTCGGGCCCGTCCGACAGCATTAAGCAACGCCGAAAGCGCTCTTCAGCGTCTGCAGGACGCACTGGACGTACGCCTCAGTCGGCGTGAAGCCGATGTCCTCGGCTGCCTGCTGCGCGGGTTGACCCAGGAGGCCACCGGCGACGCTCTGGGCATCGCCGCGACCTCGGTCATCACCTACCGCAACCGTGCCTTCGTCAAACTGGGCGTGACATCGCGACAGAGCTTTTTCGCTCGTCTGCTGGACGTTGCGAACGGTGCATAGCCTTCTGCCGGCAGGGGCTCGCTACACCGGCAACTCGGTGGTCAGCTTGATCTTCTCCATGGGCACCTCGGTCTTGACGTTCTGCACCACGCCCAGGCTGGTCAGGTGCGCGATCTGGAACCTCCGATAGGCCTCCAGGTCCTTCGCCACCACCCGCAACAGCAGATCGCAATCGCCCGCCATCACATGGCACTCCACCACCTCGGGCAACAGGCGCACGGCCTCGACGAATTCGTCGGTGGTTTCCTGGTCCTGCCGCTTGAGCCACACCCGCACGAACAACGTCAGGCCGAGCGCCACCTTGGCCGGATCCACCAACGCGACATAGCGCTCGATCACCCCCGCTTCCTCCAACAGGCGTACCCGGCGCAAGCAAGGCGACGGGGAAAGCCCCACCTGCCTGGCCAGCTCCTGGTTCTGCAACCTGCCATCGCGCTGCAGCGCGCGCAGGATGCGCCGATCGATCGCGTCGAGTTTGATTGGCATTGAAAACCTCTGCGTGGATTTTATTGGTAGCAAATGCCAAATCCTCTGCCACGCATCAGCACTACGCAAGCAAATTCCAGCGATAGCTTGGAATAATCTGCCTCCACTGGAGGTGACCATGAACAACCTAGCATCCGCCCTGACCGATCCCGCCAACCCATCACGCAGCGAGCTACGCCGCGGAGCCCAGGCCGCCGTGCCAGTCCTCCTGGGCTTCATCCCTTTCGCCCTGGTGCTCGGCGCCCAGGCATCGCAGCATCACTTGAATGCCGCCGAAGTGGCCTTGATGACCGGGCTCAACTTTGGCGGTGGCTCGGAGTTCGCCGCCATCGAGCTGTGGACCTCGCCGCCGGCGATCCTGGTCATCGTCGCGATGACCCTGCTGGTCAACAGCCGCCACCTGCTGATGGGCGCCACCCTTGCGCCGCACCTGAGCCATCTGCCCCTGAAAAAGGCCCTCTGCGCGCTGTTCTTCATGTGTGACGAGAGCTGGGCCATGGCCCTGGCCGACGCACGCCGGCGTGACGGTTTCAGCCTGCACTACTTCATGGGTGTGGCGCTGGCGCTGTGGCTGACCTGGGTCGGCTTCACCACCCTCGGCACCCTGCTCGGACCACTGCTCGGCGACCTGCGCAGCTATGGTTTCGACATGGCCTTCGCCGCGGTCTTTCTGGTGCTACTCAAGGGCATGTGGAAAGGCGTGCACGCTGCGCTGCCCTGGCTGTTCAGCCTGGTCACCGCGGCGCTGTTCCACCTGCTGATTCCCGGTGGCTGGTACGTGCTCGCGGGCACGCTGGCCGGGCTGGTCAGCGCCTACCTGTGGGCCAAGCCATGATCGACATCGCCACCCTGGTCACCGTGCTCGGCATGGCGCTGGTCACCTACCTCACGCGTGCCCTGGGCTTCCTGCTGCTGCGCAACCGGGCCATGGGGCCGCAGTTCACCCAGGTGCTCGAGGCCGCCCCTGGCTGCGTGCTGATCGCGGTAATCGCGCCGAAGTTCGTGTCCGGTCATCCTGCGGACCTCATCGCCCTGGCGCTGACCGTGTATGCCGCCTCCCGGTTTTCCATCCTGCCAGTGGTGGTGTTCGCCATAGTCATGACGGCGGCGTTGCGGGCGTTGCTGCCCAGCTGAACATCAAACGCACGCACCGGGGGCGAGCGCCCCGCCCCCGGTGAGACTCCATCACCCCTCGCCGCGAGTATCGGGCAGCATCCTGCACCGCGCCTGCATGCCCTGCCCCACCGCCCCTTGCGCCAGGTTGAACGCCACCAGCAACGCCACCAGCGCCATCACCGCCCCTGCGAGGAACCCGCCGCTGTAACCGGCCTGGACGGTCAGCGCCAACAGCATCGAGGAAGCCAGCATCTCGCCAAGGTCACGAGTGCTTTGCACGGCGGTCATGTCGGTGCCCGCCTGGTCGCTCTGCCCGGCGAAGGCCATGGCGGCGGTCATGATCGCCACCGACGTCGCACCGGTGGCGAACGAACCCAGGCCCACCGCCAGCCAGATCAGCCCGACCTGGGTCGCCAGCACCCCGCTGGCTTGCAGCAACCAGACCAGCGCGGCCAGCCCCGCCACGGCCACCGCCAGCATGAACGCCGGCCACAGTCCGAGCACGCGAATCAACCAGGCTCCCCCGCCACAACCCAGGACGATGGTCACCACGCCGCCACTCATGCCCAGTTGGCCGATAGCCTGCAACGACCAGCCCGCATCGTTGAGAAACAGCTTCGACAAGCCAAAGCCCGAAACCGAGGTCATCGCCGACAGCAGCGCCAGCAGCACCAGCGACAGCGCCTTGGGTCGCCGGATGAAACGCAACAGGCTGGCATGCGCCACATCCGCCGGTTTTTCCACGGCTGGGGCGACATGCAGCCACGCCACGCAGCACAGGCTCGCCAGCGGCACCAGCGCCAGCACGCCGAAAGCGGCGGTCTGGCCCAGGTAGCCGCTGAGGATCAGCGCACCGGCGCCGCCGATGAAGAAGCCGGCCATGGTGCCGCCGACCTGGATCGCGTTGACCCGGGCCAGCATGTTGTCGCTGAAATACTCGGCGGCCATGCCGTCGGTGGCGATGTCCTGGGTGGCGCTGGCCAGCGAGGCGACAATCAACAGGCCCACCGCCAAGCCGGCGGTGTCGACGCTCAGGCCGATGCCCGCCAGGCTGACCAGGCACAGCAGCACCAGCAGTTGCATCGGCACGATCCAGCTGCGCCGCCGTCCCAGGCGCGGGCTCCAGTGGTTGTCCACCGGCGGCGCCCAGATGAACTTCACGACCCACGGCAGGCCCACCAACGGCAGGAATGCCAGGGCGCCGAGCGCCGCGCCGTCATGGCGCAGCAATGTCGGCAAGGCGTCCATGGCGACGCCGAAGCAGATGCCCTGGGAGAGATACAGCAAGGCGAAGGTCAGCACCATGCGCCAATGTTTGAGCAAATCCAGCATGCGAGTCTCCAGTCAGACAGGGTTGGCGTCGGCAGCCCGTGCCGTACGCGTTGAAGCAGTCAGGCGGCGCACCACCCACAGGGCACCGATGCCGCCGAGCAGCAGCACCAGGTCGATCGGCCAGACGCTCAGGTTGGCGTGCGCCAGGCTGTCAACCAGGTGCAGGCTTCCAGCGCCCAGGAAGGCCAGGCCGGCCACGCTCAGTAGCAGGCGCAACGGTTGCCGCCGAGGCGGCAAGGCCAATGCCAGCAGCAGTGCGGCGCTCCAGCAGCCCCAGAACCACCACACCAGTCCGCCGCGCGGGCACCCGCCGAGATTGGCCAGCGCGCCGGCGCACAACAGCACGGCGGTGGCGGTCAGCAACCCACCGCCGCCACCGATCACCAGGCGCAACAGCACCTGCCACCCAGCCCCGGCCTTGAGACGGCGACGCTCCAGCCACAAGAACAGGCCGCTCAACACCAGCGCCGCCGCCGCCAGGGCCATGCCGAAATGCACCGCTCGCAGCACCGGCCCCACCTGCGGCAGCCAGCGATAGTCGGCAAAGTGCAGCGGCTGCACGGCAATGAACGCCCGCAGCCACAAGCCTCGTCCCCGAGCACTGCTGTCGCCCAGGGGCTGGCCATCATCGCCGCGGTACGCGCGCCGCTCGAACACCGCGGTGCTGGGCAGCCCCGGCGCGATGCCGGCCACCTCCAGCCAGGCGTCGGGCGCGCCCCAGCGATGCAAGGTGATGCTCTGGACGATGAAACCCGGGTGCGCCGCGGCGTCGTCGCGCAGCAGCCGGTCGAGGTCGAGCGCCTGTGGCGGCGCGGCTTGCGGGACAACCCGCGGCGGCGCCCCCAGCAGTTGCATGAAGGCCTGCTGCGGGGCGCCGGGAAACGCCTGCCCGGCAAGGGCCAGCGTACCCAGAGCGCCCAGCCCCGACATGGCCCCGGTAATGCCGAACAACAGCAGCCAAGGCGCCGCCCAGGCACCGATCAGACTGTGCAGATCATGGGCCAGCACACGCGGACCACGGCTAAGGCGTAGGCGCTTGAGGTCGCGCAGGTGCCCGCTGTGCAGGGCGCCGCCGGCGCAGATCATCAGCAACAGGACCACGCCCAGCAGGCTGACCAGGATCCGCCCGGGGAAGCCGATGAACAGGCTCTTGTGCAGGTTGAAAAGAAGGTCCGCAGCCGGCTGCGACGCGAGTTCCCGACCATCGACCGGGTCTAGCGTCAAGCCGCAGGCGTTGGCCGCGGCACACAGCTCGACCACCGAACGCTCGCCGTCGGGCAGGCGAATGTGCAACGCCTCCCCCGCCAAGCCATGCTCGCGTGCGACCTGCAACCAGTGCCCCAACGGCAATGGCGAACCAGGCGCCAACGTCGCCGGGCCGCGAAACCAGGTGCGCAGGTCTTCATGGACCATGCTCCAGGCCCCGCTGAGCAGAATGACGAACAACAGCAGGCCGAACACACCGCCGGCCCCGGCATGCACGCGCTGCACCAGCGCCCGGGGGGCGCCCATCATGACCCGGCACCGCCGAAGAGCAGCCAGGGCGTGAACAGCAGCAACCAGAGGCTGGCGCGCCAGCCCACGCGCTTGCAGTCCGGCGCCAGCAGGGCCCACAAGAGCACCGCCACGAGAAAGCCGACGCCCAGGAAAACCCCGACGTAGAGCCGCTCCAGACCACCACCCCAGGGATAGTGCCGGGCCAGCAGCAGCGCCAGTTGCGCGCTGCTCGCCACACTGCCCAGCAGCGCCAGGGCGATGCGCAGCGGCCATGGACCGAGGGTGGATAACGCCATCAGAACGTGCCCCGCAAGGTCATGTTGAGACTGCGCGGTTCACCATAACGGTTGTTCCAGTTCGGGTTGGACAGGCTCTGGTAGTACTTGCGATCGGCCAGGTTGCTGCCGTTGAGCGAGGCGGTCCAGTGTTCGTCGATGCGGTAGGCCACGCGCGCATTGAGCAGTGCGTAACCGCCCTGGGCCATCGTGACGCTGCCCGACTGCGCGGAAAAATCACTCTGTGCCTGCACCCCGGCCCCGACGCTCCAGCGCCGCTCCTGCCATGGCAGCTCGTACTGGGTCCACAGGCGCAGCATGTGCCGCGGGGTGAACTCGGCGTAACGATCGCCCGACGTGCTGCGGGTGTCCTTCAGATACTCGGTGGTGGTGTAGGTATAGCCGGCGAACAGGCTCCAGTTTGGCGTGACATAGCCGGTGCCCTCCAGCTCGAAGCCTTCGCTGCGCACCTTGCCGCCGCTGATGTAGTAGGTATTCGGTCCGGCACCGGGGTGCTCGGGATCGACCTGCGGGTTGTTCTCCAGGTCGATGCGGAACGCTGCCAGCGAGACATTCAGACGGCCGTCCAGCAACTCGCCCTTGATCCCGGTTTCGTAGGTCTTGCCTTCCACCGGCTTGAGCAGATCGCCGCTCCAGGTCTGCCCGGTCTGCGGCTGGAACACCTCGGCATAGCTGACGTACCACGACCAGTCCTCGGCAAAGTCCCAGATCAGCCCGCCATAGGGGGTGATCTCGCGCCCGGGCTTGAAGCGCCCGCCCGGCGCGTCCTGGTCCCACCAACTGGCCCGGCCGCCAACCACCAGGGTCAGCGGGTCGAGCAGCTTGAAGCGGGTCAGCGCGTAGACCCCCTTGGACGTGGTGGTGGTCGATCCCGGCGAGGTGTAGGCGCCGATGCCCGGCTTCGGCACGCTGTGCGGATCCCAGCGATAGACATTCACCGGCACGTTCAGCGCCGTGGTGAAGTTGGCCGTGCGCTGCTCGGTCTCGCCCCGGCTGTAGTTGCTGCCGAGCAGCAATTCATGGCTGCGGCCGAACAGCGAGAACGGCCCGTTGACCGAAGCGTCGAGGCTCTTCTGGGTGCTTTCGAACTTGTACGCCGCGCCCATCAGTTGGCCGCCGTCTCCGGTGAGCGGGTCGATGGCGCCGTAGGAACCGGCATAGCGCAGCCGGGAATCGGCGTCCTGGTACTCGGCCGCGACCTTGGCTTTCCAGTCATGGGGCAGCTGCTGCTCCAGCGAGCCGAACACCCGGCGAGTGGTCCACTTGAAACGGTCCCAGTCGACATCCAGGTAGGTGGAACGCGACAAGCCCAGGCTCGAGCCGTCCTTGGCCATCGGCACGCCAGCCATGTTGGTCACCGAATCGATGGTCTGGTACTGCGCGCCCACGGTCAGCAGCGTGTCCGCGCTCAGGTCGAACTCGCTGATGCCGTAGAGCAGCTGGGTGTCCTGCTTGCCGATGTCGTAGAAGTAGTCACGGTCCTCGTAGGCCGCCACCACCCGTGCGCGCACGTTGCCGCTGTCGGTCAGCGGCCCGCCGACATCCACTTCGCCGCGGTAGCGATCCCAGCTGCCCGCGCTCAGCGTGGTGCTGGCGGCGAACGCCCGTTGCGGGCGCTTGCGCACCAGGTTGACGGTGGCGGCCGGGTTGCCGCTGCCATGCAACAGGCCGTTGGAGCCGCGCAGGATCTCGACCCGTTCGTACACCGCCATGTCCTGCGGCGAGCTGGCGGTGTCACCCAGCAGGGCCGGCACGCCATCGAGCTCGAACGAGTTGACCTTGAAGCCGCGCACGTAATACGCGGTGGTCAGCAACTGGAAAGGCTGTACCGTGACCCCGGTGGCCTGCTGCATCACCTCGTCGAGGCTGAACAGGTTCTGTTGTTCGATGCGTTCGCGGTCGATCACGCTCACCGATTGCGGCGTCTCGCGCAGCTTCAGCGGCATCTTGCCGAGGGTGGTGACACCGGGCGGTGTGACCGTGGCGGAGGCGTCCTTGCCGGTGATCTCGATGTTGCCCAGTTGCAGCGCCGTATTGGCGCTTTGCTCGGCAATGGCCTGCGCCAGCGGATTGAGCCCCAGAACCAGCACCATCCCCAGGTGCGCCCGGCTGCGCGGGCCGCCCCGCCTCGACTTTACGACTCCCAGATGTGACATTGCCCCGCCCTACTCTCGATAATAATTCTCATTAGTATCCTTCAAACGAATAGCGGGCCTTTTCGATTCAGGGACTTTTTCAATCGATGCCCGGCAGGGATGTCATTGCACGGTGAATTGCGCATACCACGGGTGCGTGGCCAGCAGTTGCTCATGGCTGCCACGCCCGGTGATGCGCCCGGATTCGAGCACCAGGATCTGCTCCGCGTCGCGCACCAGATCCGGGTCATGGGACACCAGCACCAGCGTTCGCCGCCCCTGCAGCGCCCGCAGGCTGCGATTGACCCGCGCGGCGCGGCGCGCATCGAGGCTGGCGGTAGGCTCGTCCAGCAGCACGATCGGCGCTGTGCTCAAAAGCGCCCGCGCCAGTCCCACACGCTGGCGCTGCCCGCCCGACAGCAGGCCGCCACCCGGACCGACTTCGCTGTGCCAGCCGCGCTCAAGGCTGTCGATCACCTCGTCCAGCGCCGCCGCTTCGGCCGCCTGCTGCAATTGCGCGGGGGTCGCGTCCGGGCATGCCATGGCGACATTCCATGCCAGGCTGCCGGCGAACAAGCCGCCGTCCTGGAACACTTGGGTCAGGTGCGCGGCCAGCGTGCTTTCGCTCAACTGGCGGATATCCACCTGCCCCAGGCGCACCACGCCGGCCTGGGGGTCCATGCCCCGGCCGAGCAAGGCCAGCAGCGTGCTCTTGCCGGCCCCCGAAGGCCCGACGATCGCCGTGAAACTGCCCGGCGCGCAGTGCAGGTCGAGGTCCTCGAGCAACTGCTCGCCATGTTCGCCGTAGCTGTTCAGGCCCTGCCCCGCGAGGCTGGCATCGCGGGGCTGCGCGCCCGGGTGCGGGCTGTGCAGGGTGGGCGTGGCCAGTACCTGCAGCACCTGCGACAGGGCCTGCCAGGCCATGCGCAGCGCCTGGTCCAGTTGCGCCAGCTGTGACAGCGGCTCGATGAAGCGCACCAGCAGTACCAGCACGGCCACCAGCAATGCCCCGGGCAACTGCTGCGCGGCCACCGCCATCACGCCACCGCCCAGCATGGCCGAAAACACCAGTTGCACCGCCGTGGCGAAGCCCAGGCTGGCCGGCAACGCCCGGCGGTTGAGCGCACGGGTGGTCTCATGCTGCCGGCGCAGCGCCTCGCGCAGGGCCACCTGGCCCTGGCCGCTGTCAGCGCTGCTGCGCAACAATGCCTGCTGCTCGGCGAAGGCTTGCAGCAGTTGCCCGGCCTGGCGATCCACCGCCTGGCGCTGTTGTTCCAGGTCCAGGCTGCGCCGCCCGGCCCAGCGCAGCAGGCCGAACAACGGCAGGTAGGCGAGCGCCAGCAACAGCGCCAACCTTGGTGCAAAGGCAAACAGACCAAGCACCACCACGGTCGGCGTGACCAGCGCGGTGATCAACGGCGCCAGCAGATGCGCCGGGATTCCCATGCTGCCGAACACCGGCCCGCGAACCAGCCCTTCGAGATGACGTTGGCGCCCCAGCGGCAGCCGGGGCAGGTGCTCGAGCAGGCGCGACACCAGCCCGGCCGCCAGCCCCGCCCCGGCCAGGTAGCCGCGCCGCTGCGCGCCATGGCCGACCAGGGCCTGCAGCGCCGTCAGGCCCAGCAACACCCCCAGCGGCTGCAGCCATCCGCCAGTACTGGCGTCGAACCAGGCCAACAGCAGCGGCACCAGCGCCAGCCCTGCCAGGCCATCCAGCACGGCGGCCAGCAGCATCCAGATCAAGGCCCCACGCAATGGCCGCCAGGCGCGTTGCGGCAGTAGCTTCAGGCGAGACAGCACAGTCATGACACAGGCTCCAATCGATCGGCGCTCGACATCTGTTCGCGCCACAGCTGACGGTAGAGGCCGTCCACGGCCAGCAACGCCTGATGGCCGCCACGCTGCACGATGCGACCCTGGTCCAGCACCAGGATCTGCTCGGCGTGGCAGATGGTCCGCAGGCGGTGAGCGATGATCAGGCGGGTACGCCCGGCCGCGCCGTCGCGCAGCGCGGCACGCAACGACAGCTCGGTCTGCGGATCGATCGCCGAGGTCGGCTCGTCCAGCAGCATCACCGGGGCGCTCGACAGCAGCGCCCGGGCGATGGCCAGGCGCTGCAGTTCACCGCCGCAAAGCTGCACATCATCACCGGCGATGCTCGCGTAGCCCTTGGGCAGGGCCATGATCCGGCTGTCCAGGCACGCCGCGCGCGCCACCTCGCGAATCTGCGCCAGGCTGGCCTCGGGCCGATACAGGGCGATGTTCTGTGCCAGCGACAGGCGCAGCGCGCCCGGGCGCTGCAGCACCAGCGCCAGCTGGCGTTGCAGTTGGCAGCTGGCGATCTGGCGCACATCCACGCCACCCACCAGCACCTGCCCACTGTCGACGTCCATGAAGCGGGCGATCAAGCCCGCCAGGGTGCTCTTGCCCGAACCCGACGGGCCCACCAGTGCCGTGATGGTGCCCGGTTCCAGGCGCAGGTCGATCGCCGACAGCACGCTCTGCGAGCCATGGGCGAAATTCACCTTGCGCAGTTCCACACTGGCGTCCCTCGGCACTTGCGGCGCCTCGGGCTCGGCCAACGGCGGCGTGCTCAATACCGCCTGCAGGCGCCCGGCGCTGGCCCGGGCAGCGTTGAGCGCGTCCAGACCATGCCCCATCGCCAGCACGGGTGCGGCCATGGCCCGCACCAGCAACAGAAAGGCGCACAACTGCGCGCCAGCCACGCCGCTCAAGCCAGGCAGCGAGGCGCCGATCAACACCCAGGCCAGCAGCCAGGGCGCGCTGAGCAGTACCTGGATGAGCGCGGCCAGATGCCCGGCACGGCTGACCCAGTGGCTGAAGCGCCGATCGAACTGCGCCACGGCCCGCTGCAGGCTCTGCTGGGCGCCCGCCTGCGGAAACTGGCGCACCAGGCGCAGGTTCGCGGCGAACTGGCCGTAGTCGCCGAACAACTGCTGGACCGCCACGTTGCGCTGTTCGACGTCCTCGCGGTAATGGGCCGAACCCAGCCGCCAGTATCCCAGCGCGCCCAGCACCAGGGGCAACAGGCACCACAGCGCCAGAGCGCTGTCGCTGCACAGCAGGTAGACGAAGACGGCCAGCGGGACCAGCAACAGGTTGACCAGGTCGGTCGGGGCATGGCCGATCAGCTGGTGCAACGCGCGCACATCCTGCTCGGCATAGCGACTGACACCATCGGCGCCAAGGCGAGTGAACCAGCCCAGCGGCAGGCGCTGCAGGTGCTCGGCCAGGCGCACCCGCAAACGGTCGCACAGGTCGGCATCCACGCCATGGGTCAGGTGCAGGGCCGAGGTCTGGCCGCACAGCCACAGGGCCGCCCCGAACACCGCCAGCAGCACCCAGCCCAGGGTCGAGGGTGCCAGCGGCGGCGCCTGGTACAGACTGTCGGCCAGTTGCGCCAGGGCGATCAGCGGCAGCAGCGAGCCGAGCCCGGCGACAGCCTGCACTGCCACCGCCAGCCACAAGCGCCCGCGAAAAGGCCGCAGCAGCGCTTGCAACTCAGGCCCCAGCAGGCTCATGCCGCGCCCTCCAGGGCCTGCGCCAGGGTGGCTGCCGGCAAGCTCTGGGTGGGTGCTTCGGGAAAACCGATGGCCGCCGTCACCTGCTGCCACAGGCCCACAACCTCCAGGCTGCGCTGCTGCCGGCGCGCCAGCCCGGCACCATCGAGCAACGGCTGCAGGGCGCTGGTCGCCGCCCGTGGCCAGATCTCCCGATAGACCTGCCCCCAGTCGGAGGCGGCGTCGAGCAGTACTTCGACGCACGGCAAGCCGGCCCCGCCCAGCGCGAACAGCCCATGCGCGTCCTCGCCCGGCGCCCGCACCGCCGGCATCCACAACAACGGCCCGTGGGGCGAGGCCAGCAGCAAGGTGCCGCTGTCGGTGGCGAGGCTGATCCGCTGCAGCATCTGCATGCGCCCGTCATCGGCCGCCGCCAGTTCGTTGAGCACGCGCAGCGACACCGGCACCTCGGCCATCACCAGGCTCAGGTCACGCCAGGGCGACAGCCCCGCTGCCAGATCGTCCAGCGACCACGGCGCCACCGCCTCCAGCAGCGCAGCGAGCACGTCCAGGGTGGCGAAGCTGACCTGCACCGCACAACTGGCCTCGATATGACGGATGCCCTGGCGCTGGTGCAGCTGCCGGCCAAGCTCGATGAAACGCGCAACCCAGGGCAGTTGCGGATAGAAGCTGTTGAGCAGGCAGCGCCGTTGCAGGCGCGCCGCGGTGCGCAGCAGCGCCTGCAGCTCCTGAGGCAGCAACGGGTGCTCGATCAGCACATCCAGGCCACGGGCCATCAGCGCCTGTGCCAAGGCCGGCCCTTGCTCGCCGCGCGCCGCGCCACCCACTGCCACGCAGGCCAGGCGGGTATCGTCGGGGATCTGCTCCAACGCAGTGAAGCACGGCACCCGCAGGTGCCGGGCCAGGGCCTGCGAACGCGGGCTGCCCTGCCCCAGCACGCCCACCAGTTCGAGGTGCTCGGCGGCGGCGACGCCGGCCGCGTAGAACTGGCCGAAGCGCGAGCCCACGACCAGGGTTTTGACAGGATGGTTCATGGACGATGTTCCTCCAGCAGATGACGACCGAGCCCCGCGTTCAGGCAGTCGAAGTGATTGCCTTGCAAGGTCTGCACGGTGAGCGGTGCCAGCGACGCCGCCTGCCACCAGGCCCTCAGGCTGGCCTGATGCTCGGCGATCAACGGGTTGCCGACACTCGGCACGAACAGGCGCACGGCGCCGACATAGGGCGCGCTGTGGCTGTAGTGACTGGCCTGCACGGAATGGGCGAATACCCGGTACAGCTGTTCGTCGGCGATGCCGCTGGCGGCGCTCAACACACGGGCCTTGAGCTGCGCCACGTCGAACTGCGCCAGCGCCTGGGCCAGGCTGCCGGCGGCCAGATGCTCCGGCGAGACCAGCAGCCGCGCCGCCAGCGCGGCCTGCAGTTGCTCGTCACTCGGCAGGCCCAGGGCCTGCGGATCCAGGCCGAGGGTGGCAGCGAAGCTGTGCAGGATCAGCAGTTCGTCGTCCACCCGGTAGGGGATGCGGTAGCTGGAGACGATGTCCACCTGGCGCACCTCGGCCCCCAGTTGCAGCAAGGCCTTGGCCAGCTCCAGGGTCACCAGCCCGCCGGAGCAGTAGCCGAGCAGGTCGAAACGACGCCGGCCACTGTCCCACAAGGCCTGGGCATAGCGCTTGCCGAGGGTGGCGTTGAGGTGTTGCGCCGGCAGACGCAGATAGTCCTCGCTGTCGTGCACCGCCAGCCCCAGCAACGGCCCCTTCCCCGCCAGTTCGGTCATCAGCCCGCGATAGGGCAACAGCGTGCCGAGGCCTTCGTGCACCAGCACCCGGGCGGTCCCTTCGCCGGGTGAAAGCTCGCTCAGGGCATCCGCTCGCAGGCGACCGCGCAGCGGTGCGCGGGTGGTCTCCAGCACCGCCACCGCCGGCCGTTCAGGCACAGGCGTCTCGCTACCAGCCGCACTGCGCAGGCGCTGGGCCAGGCCGGCCGGCGTCGGCCGACTCAAGGCCCAGCGCAGCAGGCGGTCGAAGGGTTGCTCACGGGCCAGCGGCTCGTGCTCGCGCAGGCCGGCGATCAGCTGCGCGATCAGCAGCGAATCGCCACCAGCGGCGAAGAAATCCTGCTCGGGCGCAAGGCCGCTGCAGTCGAGCACCCGTTCCCAATGGCCGATAAGGCGCAGGACCAGTTCGTCGCCCACCTCGCCATGGACCTGACGTACCGGCTCCAGTTGCCGCTGCTGGGCCTGGGTGGTCAGGGCGCGACGGTCGACCTTGCCGTTGGCGGTCACCGGCAGCCGGTCCAGCACCCGTACCTGGGCCGGCACCATGTAGCGCGGCACACGTTCGGCGATGAACGTCAGCAAGGCGTGCGCGGACAGCAATGGACGATCGGTCTTCATTCGCGCCACCAGCAGGTCATAGCCCAGCAGCGACAGCACGCTCTGCGGCGAAGCCAGGGCCTGGGCATGGTCCCCGCCTTCGGCGCCGAGCCAGTCCAGCCATTGCTGGCGGTGCACGAAGAGCTGCCCGTTGGCGGCACGCAGGTCGTGTGGGGTTTCCATCATCAGGCTCTGGCTGATGCTTATTTCCCGGTGTTCGCGGGTCAGTTCCTGGATCACCAGCCAGGCATCGGCCTGCACCAGCTGGCGCAGGCCCGCCAACAGGCCCGGGGTGTCCAGGGCGTTGTTCAAGGCCCCGGAGCTGAGCACCAGGTCCAGCGACCCCGCGGGCAGGCCCTGCTCGCAGGCAGGCTTGTTCATGTCGAAATGCATGAAGCGCACCCAGGGGTATTCGGCGAAGCGCTCCCGGGCGGCATTGAGGAAGTAGCTGGAAACATCCGAGAACAGGTAGTCGACCTGCACCCCGGCCGCCACCAGCGTTGCCAGCGCCGGAATGATCGAGGCACTGGCGGCACCGGTGCCGGCGCCGACTTCGAGGATGCGCCAGCTGCGCTGGCCCTCGCGGCCGACGATGGCCGTCACCGCCTCGGCCATGGCCTGGTGCAGTGCCTGCGCATGCAGGCCGCCACTGTACATCGCCTCGGCGATGTGCGCCGACCCTTGGGGGAACATCAGGCTCGCCGGGCTCAGCCGGCCGTCCAGTTGCTCGGCCAGGCGCAAGGCGCTGCCCCGCAGGTAGTCCACCAACTCCGCCGGCCAGAGCCGCGCAGGCGCCAGTTCGGCGAAGCGCGCCCAAGCCTGGTCCTGATCGAATTCGCCCGGGTCCACCAGGCAGCGCCAACCAGCGTCGCGACGCTGCAGGTAGCCGCTGTCGGTCAACAGGGTCAGCCAGTGATGCAACAACCGCTGCTGGCCAGTTTCGAGTTCGAGGGCCTGGCACAGCGCCGCGAACGTCACCTCCTGGCCGGCCCGCAGCAGGCCACTGCCGGCCAGCCAGCACAGCAATGAAATGTCCGCGGCCCGATCCAGCGCCGCCAGGGCTGCCTCGATCCTCTCGCGCGGCCCGAAATCGGCCTGCTCCAAGGTCTGTCGCGCCGGGGCCAGCACCTGCGTCAACTCGTCCTGCACGCACTGCGCATCACGGGGTGAGCCGTGCAGGGTGACGAAACTGCACAACGAACGCTCATGGCGCTCCCCCACCAGCACCGTGGTGCTGGTCGCGATCTGCGGGTGCGCCAGCCAGCCGGCGTCGATTTCCGCCAGTTCGATGCGATGGCCACGAATCTTCACCTGATCGTCCTGGCGGCCGAGAAACTCGATCAGGCCATGTTCGTCCAGGTAGCGCCCCAGGTCCCCGGTGCGGTACAGGCGTCGTCCGCTGGCGTGGGTGATGAAGCGCTCGGCGGTGCGTCGCGGGTCCTCGGCGTACCCGAGGGCCAGGCCCAGGCCGCCGATATGGATCTCGCCGCGCACCCCCAGCGGGCACTGCCTGCCCAGGCTGTCGAGCACTTCCAGGGTCTGGCCGTCGAGGGCATGGCCATAGGGAATGCTCGGCAAGGCCGTGTCGTCGGGACGAATGACATGCTCCACCGACCAGATCGCGGCCTCGGTCGCGCCACCGAGGCTGTACAGGCGGCTCTCGGGCCAGCGTTGCCACCAGCGGGTCGGCAAGGTGGTGGGAATCCAGTCGCCGGACCACATCACGCAGCGCGGCGCGGGTATCGCATCAGGCTCGGTTTCCAGGTAATCGATCAGCATCTGGCCCTGGGCCGGCACCGAGTTCCAGAGGGTCACCTGGTGCTCGCGCATCAGCTGCGCCCAGTGCGACGGATCGGCGCCGCGCTCGGGATCGGGCAGCACCACTTGCGCGCCCACCGCCGTGGCACCGAAGAAGTCGTACACCGACAGGTCGAAGCTCAGCTCCGCCAGCCCGAGCACCCGGTCGCCGGGGCCGACGGCGTAGCGCCGGTTGATGTCATCCAGGGTGTTGACCACCGCGCCATGGCTGAGCATCACACCCTTGGGCGTGCCGGTGGAACCGGAGGTGTAGATGATGTAGGCCAGGTCGCCGGCCCGGACCGCCACGGGCTCGCGCGGGGGCCAGTGGGTGGCGGCGGCGAGGCTGTCGATGGCCACCCGGGGCAGTTCCATGCCAACAGGCAAGTCCTCGCCCTGAAGGGTGACGACGGCGGCAATCCCGGCGTCCCACAACAGGGTTTCGCGGCGCAGGAGCGGCTGGCGGATATCGATGGGCACATAGGCCGCGCCCAGCTGGTTGATGCCCAGCACGGCCATCAGTTGCCAGGCGCTCTTGGGCAGCATCACCCCCACCCGCGCGCCGGGCGCCACCCCCAGCGCCTCCAGCGCCATGCGCACCGCCTCGGCGTGCTGGAAGACCTGACGATAGCTGTAGCGGCCGTCGCGGTCGCTGATCACCTGCGCGTCCGGGGTGCGCAGCGCCTGGCGAGCGACGCCGCTGGCAATGTTGCGGTCCTCGGCCTGCCGCGCCGTCAGCTGTGGCGCGCACTGTCGCGGCAGGACGATATCACCGCGCGCCTGCCACAGCTGCGCCTCCTCGGCCAGCCGTCGCAGCAGGTCGATATAGGCATCGAACATCCGCGCCGCCATGCCCGCCGGCAGCACGCCTCTGCGCACGTCCCAGCCGACCTGCAGGCCACCGTACTGGTCGCTGACCTGGCAGTCGATCCACACCTGGGGCGTCTGGCTGATCATGTAGCTCGGCGGCTGCAGCAGGTGCGCCGAATCGCCCAGCAGGCGCTCGACACTCCCGATGCCACTGGTGAACACCACCGGCATCAGGTCGGCGCCGCGCCCCTGGAGCCGCGCCAGCTCACGCAACACCTCGACCCCGGTGAAGCGGCCGTGGTCCAGGTCCTCGAACAGCTGCGCGCCGATACGCCGCGCCCGCTGCACGAATGTCGCCCCGCTGGCGCCACGTACCTCCAGCAGGCTCAGGGCGGTGAAGTCGCCCAGCACCTGGCCCAGTTGCGGGTGCAGGTCGGGTCGATTGAGCACGGTGAGATTCAGGCAGAAGTCCGGGCTCTGGCTCCAGCGCCCGATCACCTCGGCGAACGCTGCCAGGGTCACCCCCGCCGCGCTGAGGCCCTGGGCGCTGGCCAGGGCGCACAGGGCGTTCCACTGGGTCGGGCTCAATACGCCGTGATGGTGTTCGAAGCGGGTCGAGGCGATGCCGGCATCGTCGCTCAAGGGCAGGTCCGGTCGCCCGGGCAGGTTATCCAGCCTGGCCAGCCACCAGGCCTTGTCGTCGTGCCAGGCGGCGCTTTCCCGGGCCTGCTGCTCATGCAGCAGGTAGTCACGGAAGGTCGCCTCCAGCGCTGGCCAGTGCCGGGTCGGCTCCAGGTAGCGCTGGTTCAGTTCCACCAGCAGCAGTTGCAGGCTGGCGTAATCGATCAGGGTGAAATCCACCGAGCAATGCAGGACCGCGCCCTCGGCGCCCAGGCTGATCTCCGGCAGCAGGATCGGCCACTGGTCCAACGCATGGCAGGCATGATCCAGGCGCTCGCGCACCTGCTGCAGATGCGCCACGAACGCTTCGGGCGTGGCCTGGCGCAGGTCATGCACGGGCAGCGCTTGCCAGGGCACCTGCGGCTGCACGCACTGACGGCTGTTGTCCTGCACCACCGCGCGCAGCATCGGGTGACGCTGGACCACGGCATTCCAGGCCTGCTCCAGCTGTGCGGTATCGATGTTCGCCGGCCAGGGGTACTCGACATACAGGTGACAGGCGTTGCCGCCATAGTCGAACGCCGGGTTGCGGCCCAGCACGTAGGCGCCCTGCACCGCGCTCAAGGCAAAGGGCTGCAGTGCCTGCTCGGGATGCGAGCGCCACTGCGAACCTGGCGTCAGGTGCGCCATCAGCGCTTCGCGCTGGGCGCGGATGCGCTCGGCCAAGGTCGGATCCAGCGCGCCTTGCGGCGCGCGAAAATGCAGCTTGCCCTCGCGGGTCCAGAGTTCGATCTGGCGCTCGCGGCAGATGTGCAACAGGTCCTGCAAGCTCACAGTACGCCCTCCTCGATGGCGGCACTGTCCGCCAGTAGCGCAGCCATGCCCGCCAAGGTCGGCTGCAGGTAGAAATCGCTCATGCGCAGGTGGATGCCCATGCGTTCACGCACGCAGGCCAGCAGGCGGGTAGCCAAAAGGCTGTCGCCACCGAGGCTGAAGAAACTGCCCTGGGTGCTGCGCACCGGTCGCCCAAGCACCGCCTCCCAACAGGCGGCCAGGGGCTGCAAGGCCGGGCCCAGTTCAGCCTCTTCGGCGCACGCCGGCCGCTGGCGTTGCAGGGCCTGGGTCATGCTCGCCTGCAGGCGCTTGCGGTCGATCTTGGCGTTGCCGTTGAGCGCCAGACGCGGTTGGCACCACAGGTGCTCGGGGCGCATCGCCTGCGGCAGGCGTTGCTGCAACCATTGCTGCAGGCTGCCGGCAGTGAGTGACGCGGCGGGCGCCTGGGCGCTGACCAGCAACATCGCCGGGTTGCGCCACAGGCATTGCAGCCCGGTGAAGCCGCCCTGCCCCAGCAACTGGGCGAGCTGCGCCGTATCGGCCAATACGGGAGGACGGTCGTCGAGCAGGGCCGCGCTGACCAGGCCCAGCGGCGAGTCGCGCAACAGGTCCGCCAGCAACAGCTGGCCAGCCGGCTTGAGCAGCGCCCGAGCCAGACTCAGGCAGTCGGCGGGCTGCGCATGGCCGTGCAACGCGGCAAAGCTGATCACCAGGTCGTAGCCGGCCCAGTGCTCGGCGGGCAGCAGGCCGTCCAGCAGCAACTGGGTGGCAACGCCTGGGCGCTTTTCGGCGGCAGCGCTCAACAGGCCGGCACTGGTCTCGAACAATGTCAGCTGCAAGGCGTCGTGGCGCAGATGGTCAAGCAACTGCCCACCGCGCGCATCCAGCAGGGCGACCTTCAGCGGGCCGCCCTGGTCGCTGCACAGGCGTTGCACGGCCTGGTCCATGGCATCCAGCACCTGGCGACCGGCCGGCAAGTTCAGGGCCATGGCCTGGGGCGCGAGCAACGGATCGAACAGCACCTGTGCCCGGCCACCCTCGTCGCCCAACAGGGCCTGCAGCGCGCCAACCATGGTGTGCAGGTCGGCCTCGCGCCAGCCCAGGTGCGTCAGGGCCTCACTCAAGGCCGGTAGCCCGGCGGGTTGCCCAAGCAACCACTGCCGCCAGCTGTCCAGCAGTGGCGACGCCGGCAATACCGGCCCTTGCAGCAAGCGCCGCAGCAGTTCGGCGGTCACCCGCGCTTCGGCGGGCGCGGAGTCGTCGAGCATTGACGGTCCTTGCAGGGCATCCGCCTCGACGCTGACCGGCGCGCGATTCATCACCAGCACCGCGCCGAGGCTGGCGACAGCACCCGGCACCACTGCCGCGCAGGCACTGTCGACCAGCGGATGCGCGTTCAGCGCCGCCTCGATCTCGCCCAGCTCGATGCGTTGCCCACGGACCTTGACCTGCTGGTCGACGCGCCCCAGGAACTCCAGGGTGCCATCGCCCCAGAAGCGTCCGCGATCGCCGGTGTGGTACCAGCGCCCGCGCTCATCGCTGCGAAAACGCTGCGCCGTCAGCTGCGGGTCATTGCGATAGCCCCGCGCCAGGCTCGCGCCACCGATCAGCAGTTGCCCCACCACCTGGTCGGGCACATCCCGGCCACTGTCGTCCACCACCCGATACGCCTGGCCGGCCAGGGGTCGGCCATAGGGGATCGAGGTCCAGTGTGCGGGCACTTCGTCGATACGGTGCAGGTTCGACCAGATCCCCGCCTCGGTGGCGCCACCCAGACCGTACACCCGGCATTGCGCGCCGGCATGCAGGCGCAGGCGCGCGGCAAGGTCGATGGCGATCCAGTCGCCGGACAGCAGCACCGCTCGCAGGCTCTGGTAGTGGCGCTCGCCTTCGGCGATACCCAAGGCCATTTCCAGCAATGCCGGCGCGGAGTTCCACAGCGTCACCCGATGCTCGACGATCAACTGGGCCCAGCGCAGCGCGTCACGGGTTTCCTCGGGCTGCAGCAGCACCAGGCGGGCCCCCTGCCCCAGCACGCCGAACAAGTCATACACCGACAGGTCGAAGTCCAGCGCCGACACCGCCAGCAGGCAGTCGTGGCTGTCGACGCCAAGCTCGGCCTGCAGCGCGTCGATGGTGTTCATCGCCGCCCCGTGACTGACTTCGACACCCTTGGGCACGCCAGTGGAGCCGGAGGTGTAGATCACATAGGCGCTGGCCTGGGGCGCCGGCCGACGCGGGGCCGACAAGGGCGCGCACTGCTCCAGGCCCGACAGCGTCAGCCAGCGCAGCGGCGGGCTGTCCGGCATCGACATCGGGGCCTGTTCGGCGATCACCAGGCTGATACCCGCCGCCGCTTCGATCAGGCTGCGCCGGGCCGGCGGTTGCGCGGTGTCGATGGGCACGTAGCAGCCACCGGCCGCCAGCACGCCGAACACCGCGACGATCTGCCCGGGCCCGCGCGGCAGGCACACCTCCACCGCATCGCCCTGGCGCATCCCAGCCTCCAGCAGCCCGGCGGCGACACGCAGCGCGCGGTTGGCCAGTTCGCCATAGGTGCAGCGCTGCGCGCCGCAGATCAAGGCCAGGCCGTCAGGTTTCCGGGCGGCATGGCGGAAGAAGTCTTCGAGCAGGCCGCGCGCCGGGGCGATGGCCGGCACGCTGTTCTGCCGGTCGCGGCGGGCCTGCTGCGCTTGCGGCAGCAGCACCGGCTGCGGCAGGTTCCAGTCACTGTCGGCCAGGCGCCGCAGCAGTTCGTCGTAAGCCTGGAACATCGCCTCGAGCACGCCCTCGGCGAGCAGCCCGACGACACTGTCCCAGGCCAGCAACAGACCGTCCTCGACCCGGTACAGCTGGTGGTCGAGCCACACCTGCGGGGTCTGCGAGAGCATGTCGTTCAGCTCACCGAACACCTCACGCAAGCGCGGCGGCACGAAGCCCGCCTCGTTCAGGTTGCTGGAGAACACCACTGGCGCCGACCGCGGATGCCCCTGGCGCCGTCCTTCGCGCAATACCTCCAGGGCGGGGAACGCCGAGTGGTCGATGGTGGCGTGCAAGCGCTGCTGGAACTGCCGCGCCGCCTCGGCGAACGGCAACTGCGGCATGTCCTGGCACTCCACCAGCAGCAAGGTGGTGAAATCGGCGATGGCCCGGTCGATGTCGGGATGCTCGTCGTGGCGATCGAACAGCGGCACGTTGAGCAGGAATCGCGCCTGTCCGCTCCAGCGCGCCAGCACGGCGTTGAAGGCCGTGGCGAACACGCACGACAAGGTCAGCCCGTGACGGGTGGCCTGCTGCTGCAGGCGCTCGGCCTCGGCGTTGCTGAGCACCAGGGACTGGCGAGCGAAGCGTGGCTCGCGGATCGACTCCGCCGCGCAGGCCAGCGGCAGCGCCGGGCCATCGGGCAACTGCGCCAGGCGCTGACACCAGTATTCGCGATCGCGGGCAAACGCCTCGGCACGGCGCTGCCGACGCCGCTCCAGGTAGTCGGCGAAGTGCAGGGTCGGCGGCGGCGCCAGCAAGGCCGGCGCCTGGTAGGCCTGACCCAGCTCGGCCATCAACAGGCGCAGGCTCTCTACATCGGCCGCCAGCAGATCGACACTGAGCCAGACGCGGTCACGTCCGTCGGGCAGCTGCGCCAGCCCCACCAGCATCACCTGCCCCGCCTCCACCGCCAGGCACTGGTGCGAGCGCCAGTGGCGCAGATCGGCCCAGGCCTGCTGCGCCGCCTGCGGCGCCAGCCCACGCCAGTCCTGATGGTCGAACACCGGCACGTCAGGCGACGCCAGGATCGTCTGGCCCTCGTCGTTGAAACTGGCACGCAGCATCGGATGCCGAGCCTGGACCAACCGCACGGCCTCGGCCAGGCGCTGTGGCTCGATGCCCTGGCTGTCGAACTCCAGCCAGGCATGGCAGCTGATGTTGCCCAGCACTTCGGCGGCGCTACGCCCCAGCCAGTAGGCCTGCTGCACCGCGCTCAGCTCGAAGCGCTGCCCGGGCTCGGACGAGGACGCCGCGGTGGTGGCCTGCGGGGCCTGCAAGGTCTGCCCGCGCAGCAACGTCAACCAGGCCGCCAGGCAGGGCTCGCCGCTCAGCTGGGCGAAATCGATCTGCAGCCCATGGCTACGCAGGCGTTCCTGCAGGTACATCAGGCGGATCGAATCCAGCCCGCAGCCCAGCAGGTTTTCCTCGTCGCCCAGGTGGTCGATTTCCGCCATGGTGGCGCCCAGCAACTGGGCAAGGTGTTCGATCAGCCAAGGGCGAAGCGGGTTGGCCGCGGTGATGTCTGCTGTTGTCAGCTCGCTCATGAAAAGCTTCCTGTGCCCGGTCGAAAAGAGTCGCACGGCCTGCCAAGATGCAAGCCGTTATCAAATGAGACTCTATCGCAGGAAGCTTTTCAGAACGCGCTCAAGGCTTTAGATGCACAGGCGTTTTCATTCGATTCAGAGACACCCGGCGTACCGGCCGGGCTGCTCAGCGAATCTCGCTGGGCGACACGCCGTAGCGCTTGCGAAAGGCGATGGAGAAGTGCGCCGGGCTGTAGCCCACGCCATAGGCGACGGTCGAGACGTTGCTCTCCTCTTCGCTGAGCATGCGATGCGCCTCGCTCAGACGGTGCTCCTGCAGATAGCCGAACACACTGGTGCCGAACACCTTGCGAAACCCTGCGGTGAGCTTGCGCGGGCTCATGCCGACATGGCTGGCCAGGGCGTTGAGGCTCGGTGGTTCCAGCAGCGAGCGCACCAGCAGGTCGCGCGCCGCATGCACGCGCTCGACGTCCGATGAGGTGATGCGCAGCTTCTGCTCCGGCTGCCCGCGCTCCTCCAGCAGGAACTGCGCGCTCAACGCCGTCAGCTCCAGGGCCTTGCCGCCCAGGTACAGCGAGCGGGTAGGCCCCTGCATCGGGCAGGTGGCGATCTGCGTCGCCAACGCCTGCATCGCCCGCGGGGCCGGACGCACCATCATGTAGGGGTCGCCGCCCTGGGCCGCCAACAACTTGCGCGGAGCCATGCCCAGGTGCCGATCGAGGGACTCCAGGTCGAGCTGCACGATGGTGTAGCGCAGCGGCGTCGCGGTGCCGTAGATCTGCGAAGAGGTGTACTCGCCGTCGTTGACGATGGTGCACAGGCTGGGGCCGCGGATCGATTGCTCGGCATGCCCCGGAATCCGGCAGGACAACTCGCCACTCTGCACCAGGATCAGCTTGAGCCCGCGCTCCAGCGGGTCTTCGACCCAGGCCTCGCTCTGCGACCAGAGCGTCCCGGTGACCAGCGTCATGTGCGGCTCCAGGTAGACCGTGCCGGGTTGGTTGCCCTTGGGTTCGGCCTGCTTCTCGGGGTGGGTTGCGGCGATGATCGTAATAGTCATTGGGTTTTCCCTTTTCCTGGCGCCATTACGGGGGGCTGCCCTGAGCTCACGGGAGGCTTTCAAACCTTCAACCTCCCTGTTTGAAGCCGTGGCGTATTTCATCTAATGAAAAAGTCACGGCACCGAAAGCCTTCGCGTTGAGAAGCGCTTGGCGATGCACAATGATAATAAATCTCATTTAGCCATTTGTAGCCAATTATTTCTACAAATAGGAGATTTCATGTCATCGCTCCCCGCAACGCCCATGCCAGACGCGTTCGACGACGCCCCCGACTGGCCCGCCGAATTCGTCGAACGCTATCGCCAGGCTGGCTACTGGCACGACCAGACCTTCGCCCAGGCGCTTGACGACGCCGCTTCGCGCAACCCGTCGGCGATCGCGATCAGCGACGGTGCCACGCACCTGAGCTATGCCGAGCTGGTGGACCGCTGCCGGCGCCTGGCCGCCGGCCTGCGCGCCCTCGGCCTGCAGGCCGGCGACAACGTGGTGGTGCACCTGCCCAACGGCAGCGCATTCGTCGAAGTGTGCTTCGCCCTGTTTCGCCTGGGCGCACGACCGATCCTCGCCCTGCCCGCGCACCGCCAGCACGAGATCGGTGGTTTCTGCGGCTTCGCCGAGGCCGTCGCCTACATCGGCTGCGACCAGCTGGAAGGCTTCGACTGTCGACAGATGGCGCGCCAGCTGCGTGCCAGCCACCCGCACCTGCGGCACGTGGTGATCGACGGCGCCGCCGGGGAGTTCACCGCGCTCGGCGAGCTGTACGCAGGCCAGCCACTGGCGCAGGACGCCGGCAACCCGCGGGCGGTGGCCTGCTTCCAGCTCTCGGGCGGCACCACCGGCACCCCCAAGTTGATTCCACGCCGACACGCCGAGTACCTCTACAACGTGCGCGCCAGCAGCGCCGTGTGCGGCCTCGACGCGGGCAGCGTGTACCTGGCCGCGCTGCCCATGGCGCACAACTTCACCCTGTGCTGCCCCGGCGTGATCGGCACCCTGCTGGCCGGCGGCCGCGTCGTGTGCACTCGGCGCCCCGACCCGGACACCTGCTTCGCCCTGATCGCCGGGGAAGGTGTCACCGTCACCGCGCTGGTGCCGCCGCTGGCCATGCTCTGGCTCGACGCCCAGGCCCAGCGCCAGGCCGACTTGTCGAGCCTGCGCCTGCTCCAGGTCGGCGGGGCGAAGCTGCTGAGCACGGCGGCCGCGCGCGTCACCCCGGTACTCGGCTGTGCCTTGCAGCAGGTACTGGGCATGGCCGAGGGGCTGCTGTGCTACACCCGTCTGGACGATCCCGAGGCGCTGGTCCTGCACACCCAGGGCCGGCCGCTGTGCGCCGACGATGAGGTACGCATCGTCGACGAACAGGGCAAGCCGGTGCCAACCGGTCAGGTCGGCGAACTGCAGGTGCGCGGGCCCTACACCATTCGCGGCTACTACCGCCTGCCCGAACACAACGCCAAGGCCTTCACCGCCGACGGTTTCTACTGCAGCGGCGACCGCGTGCGACGCACCGCCGAGGGTTATCTGGTGGTCGAGGGCCGGGACAAGGACCAGATCAACCGCGGCGGCGAGAAAGTCGCCGCCGAGGAGGTGGAGAACCTGCTGCTCGCCCATCCCCAGGTGCACGATGCGGCCCTGGTGGCGATGCCCGATGCCTTGCTGGGCGAGTCCACCTGCGCGTTCATCGTCGCCCGCGCGCCGGCGCCCTCGGCCTTCGGCCTCAAGCAGCACCTGCGCAGCCAGGGCCTGGCCGCGTTCAAGGTGCCGGATCGCATCGAGTTCATCGACCGCTTCCCGCAGACCGGCGTCGGCAAGGTCAGCCGCAAGGACCTGCGCGACAGCCTGCGCCAGGCCTGGCTCGAAGCGCACCGTGGGAGCACCGGCTCGTGAACGTCGAACCGTTGTCCCTGGATGCGCGCTGGGTACGCCCCTACCGGTTGTCGCCGATGCCGCGCTGGCGTCTGGCGTGCTTCGTCCATGCTGGTGGCAGCGCGAGCTTTTTCCGCGACTGGGCCAACGCCCTGCCGGCCGAGATCGACGTGCTGGCCATCCAGTATCCCGGGCGCGAAGACCGCTTCGGCGAGCCCTGCCTGACCGACATGCACAGCCTCGCCGAAGCCGCCAGCCAGGCCCTGCGCGGTTACGCCGACCGGCCGCTGGCGCTGTTCGGCCACAGCCTCGGCGCCGTGGTGGCGTATGAGGTGGCGACGCGCCTGGAACGCCAGGCCATCACCGTCGAGCACCTGTTCGTTTCCGCCCACCCGGCCCCACAGTGCCAGCGTGGCGGGCACCTGCACGCAGGTCCCGACCAGGCCCTGCTGGACGATGTGAAGCGACTGTCGGGGCGCCCCAATCCGCTGCTCGACGACCCGGCCCTGAGCGGTATGTTCCTGCCCAGCCTGCGCAACGACTACCGCATCGTCGAAACCTATGCCTGCCCCACGCCCAGGCCGCTCGATGCGCGGATCACCGTGCTCTACCCCGAGCAGGATCCCGAGGTCGATCTCGGCGAGGCCCAGGCCTGGCAAGCCGCCAGTCACCAGCCACTGCACCTGCAGCGCTGGTCCGGCGAGCACTTCTACCTGGTCGAGCAGCGCCAGGCTGTGCTCGATGCCCTGGCGGCGACCCTGCTCGGTCGCCGCCCGCTCGTCTCACCTGCCCTTGAGGAAGCCCTGCAATGAAATCCCCCGACGCTTGCGAAGGCCTGCCGGACATCCGGAACGCCATCGATTCACTGGACCACCAGATCATCGAACTCATGCGCCAGCGCATGGCTTACGTCAAGGCCGCCTCCGGTTTCAAACCCACCGAAAGCAGCATCCCGGCGCCCGAGCGCGTCGCCCAGATGCTCCCGCGGCGGCGCCAGTGGGCCGAAGAGGCGGGGCTGGACGGGCATTTCGTCGAGACCCTGTTCGCCCAGATCATCCACTGGTACATCGCCCAGCAAGTGCTGTACTGGCGCAGCCAGAGGGCTTCGGCATGAAGCCCTTCACTCGGCTCGAGGAAGACCTTGCGGGGTTGACCCAGGTATTCGAACAGGCACGCCAGCGCGCCGCCGAACAAGGCACCTCGGTGCTGGCCAGCTACGCCCTGGCCGTCGCCGACATCGACCTGCTGGCGCTGTTCTGCCGCGTCGACCGCCCCGGTGCCGAGGCGTTGTTCTGGCGCGACGCCGCAAGTGACAGGACCCTGTTCGGCTGGGGCCTGGCCGCCGAACTGAACGGCACAGGCGAACAGCGCTTCGCCAGCGTGGACCGCCAATGGCGCGCCTGGCTGGACAGCGCGGTGAGCCACGGCCCGCAGCCTCCCCTGCTGTGCGGTGGTTTCCGCTTCGATGATCAGGTCGCGCCCGACAGCGCCTGGCAAGGCTTTGGCGACGCCTCGCTGTGGCTGATGAGCCTGCTGCTGATCCGCGAGGGCGAGCAGTGCTGGCTGCTGTGCCAGCAGCGCATCGGCGCCACGGACAGCGCCAGCCGCCGTGGCGAACAGCTGATCGATGACTGGAACGCGCTGATGGATCGCTACCTGTCGCCCCCGGCGAGCACCCCGCCGGCAGCGCACCTTCGCGACCAGTGCCTGCCGCGCGCCGACTGGCAAGACAAGATCGCCCAGGCCGTGGACGCGCTGCGTGACAGCTCGCTGCAAAAAGTGGTGCTGGCGCGCGAGGTGGTCAGCACCTTTTCCCATACCGTCAGCCCGGGCAGGACCCTGGCGCGCCTGGCCAGCGCCGATCCCACGGCCTATCTGTTCGCCTTTCGCCGCCAGGCGAGCTGCTTCGTCGGCGCCTCGCCGGAGCGCCTGGTCAAGCTACACGACGGCCAGCTGCAGACCCTGGCACTGGCCGGCACCTGCCGGCGCGATCCGGACCCTCGCCTGGACACCCAGCTGGCCCATGCGCTGATGGACTGCGAGAAGAACCGCCACGAACATGCCGTGGTGGTGCAGATCATCCAGCAGGCCCTGATCCCCTGGACCACCCAGCTGCACGTGCCGGCGACCCCATCGATCCGCCGCCTGAGCCGGGTCCAGCACCTGAGCACGGTGATCGAAGGGCGCCTGCGGTCGCGGGCCAGCCTGCTGCAGCTGGTCGCCACGCTGCACCCGACCCCCGCCGTCGGCGGTCACGAACGCAACCAGGCGATGGGCTACATTCGCCGCTGCGAAGGATTCGACCGTGGCTGGTACGCCGCGCCCCTGGGCTGGCTGGACGCCCAGGGCAACGGCGAGTTCATCGTAGGCCTGCGCTCGGCCTTGCTGCAGGGCGAACAGGCAAGGCTCTATGCCGGTTGCGGCATCGTGCAGAGCTCGGAGCCGGCCAGCGAGTACGAGGAAACCTGTATCAAGCTGGCGGGGATGCGACTCGCGCTGCAGGTGTGATGCCGACGCCTCAGGCGGCCTTGGCCTGAACAGTGAACAGACTGGCGCCCAGCGTGACGAAGGATGCGCCGAACAGGCGGTTCATCAGGCGCGCGCGATTGGGCGTGGCGAGCTTGCGCCTGAGCGCCTGGGCCAAGGTCACATAGAAGGCATGGGAAATGATCGAGCACGCCGCGAAGGTGAGCACGAGAATGCCCAGCTGAAAGTCCGAATCAGCGCCCGGACGAATGAACTGCGGCAGGAACGCCGCGAAAAACAGGATGGCCTTGGGATTGGTCAGCGCCACCGTCACGCCATTGAGCAGCAGCTTGCCATTGCCGGAGGCAGGCTTGAGCGGCTGGTCGAGCTGATCGAATGCGCTGGTGCGGCTTTTCCACTGCTTGATGCCCAGGTAGATCAGGTAGCTCGCGCCCAGCACCTTGAGCAGTAAAAAGGCCGTGGCGGAGGTCTGCAGCACGACGCCCAGACCCGCACTGGTGGCGGCGGAAACCGCCAGCAATCCCACCGCGTTGCCCAGCGAGCCGAGCATCGCCCGCCGGGGCCCGCAGGCCACCGAGTTGGACAGGGCCATGATGACGCCGGGGCCCGGGGTCAGAGTGACCAGCATGGCGACAGCGACGAAACCGAACCAATCGTGAAGCGACATCCTTGTACATCTCCTTGGGGCAACGTTAAGTCCGGCGACTGTAACAGATTGTTGCCCCAATCAAGCATCCCCACGGTAGATGGTACGTGGCTGCCGCTGTGTGCCAGGCGCCGCAGTGCCGCTCGGCCAGGACGCCTCAGGCTTGCGGATCGGCCAGCAATTGCCCGGCCGATCCCTGCTCTTGGCGTGTGTCGTGGCCACAGGCCACGAAGTCCTCCTTGCGCAGCACCACCAGCGCCACCAGCGACGCCACCCCGGTCGCCACATAGAAATACCAGGGCGCGGTGATATCGCCGGTCACCTTGATCAGCCAGGTGGAGATCAGCGGCGCGCTGCCGCCGAACACCGCCACCGGAATGTTGTAGGCCATGGCGATGCCGGTGGAGCGGATGCGCGTCGGCAGCAGCTCGCTCATCAGCGCGTAGGTCGACGACGCGTACAGCCCGAACAGGATCGCCACCGCCATCAGCGGCCAGAACAGCGTGGCCGGCGTGGCGCCGGGCGCGGCCTTGAAGAACCAGTACATGGCCAGGGTCGCCAGGGTGCCGATCACCATCAGGAACGGCTTGCGTCCGTAACGGTCGGTGAAGGCGCCGCCGAAAGGCATCACCACCGCCGCCGACAGGCTGGCGACGAACACGTAGAGCAAGGTGGTGCCGCTGTCGAACTTGAGGGTGTTGGACATGTAGGTCGAGGCGAAGGTCAGCACCAGGTAGAAGATCGAGCTGTGCAGGGTGATGATGAAGAACACCAGGGCGATCGAACGCTTCCACTGCCACACCTCGCGCAGCGGCGCCTTGGAGGTCTGCCCGGCCTCGACCAGGGCGAGGAACTCGGGGCTGTCCTCGAGCTTGAGGCGGATGTACAGCGAGATGAAGCCCAGCGGCCCGGCGATCAGGAACGGAATGCGCCAGCCCCAGTCCTGCATCAGCTCGGCGCCCAGCGCCCAGGTCATGCCATTGGCCACGGCGCCGCCCAGCAGCAGGCCGAGCACTGCGGTGACCATCAGCCAGCAGGTGGCGAAGCCCCGGCGCCCGGGGCCGGCGTACTCGGAGATGAAGCTGGTGATGGTGCCGATCTCGCCACCGGCGGAGAAGCCCTGCACGCAGCGGATCAGCACCAGGATGATCGGTGCGGCGATGCCGATGCTGGCATAGGTCGGCAGCAGGCCGAGCAGGAAGGTGGAGCCGGCCATCATCACCAGCACCGTGATCAGTGTGCGGCGGCGGCCGATCTTGTCCGCCAGCGGGCCGAAGAACAGCCCGCCCAGCGGCCGGATGAAGAAGCTCAGGGCAAAGGCCGCGAAACTCGCCAGCAGACTGCTGGTGGGGTCATCGGAAACGAAGAAGGCCTTGCCGATGTACAAGGCCAGGAAACCGTAGACGCCGTAGTCGTACCACTCGATCAGGTGGCCGGTGGTGGCGCCGATGAAAGCCCGGCGCCGCTGGCGCTGGGTGTTGCCGGGTGACATGCCCATAAGGGAACTCCTGTCGTGATGCTGTCCATGAAATGTCGTTGCTTCAGGGGATGCTCAAAGGCCCGGAGGGATCCTGCAGCCACTGGCGCAGGCGGGTCTTGAGGATCTTGCCATAGCTGTTTTTCGGCAGCTCGGCGCAAAACTGATATTTCTTCGGTTTCTTGAACGAGGCCATGCGCGCCAGGAACCACTGGTTGAGCGCCTGGGCATCGACACGGCCGCTTGCGCGCGGCACCACGAAGGCCACCACCGACTCGCCCCACTCGGCGTCAGCCTCGCCCACCACGCACACTTCGAACACCTCGGGGTGCTGCATCAGCACTTCCTCGACTTCCCGCGGGTAGATGTTGCTGCCGCCGGAGATGATCACATCCTTGCTGCGATCGGTCAGGGTCAGGTAGCCGTGCGTATCGAGATAGCCGATGTCGCCGGTGCGCAGCCAGCCGTCCACCAGAGCCGCCTGGGTAGCCGCCGGATTGTCCCAGTACCCCAGCATCACCGGCGCGCCACGCACCGCGATCTCACCGGGCTCGCCGGGCGCCAGCGCCTGGCCCGAGGCGTCCACCACCCGCACTTCGACACAGGCATGGGCGCGCCCTACCGAGGCGGCGATCGCCGGCCAGCCGGCATGGTCACGGTCGGCGATCGCCTCGCGGGACAGCGCGCTGATGGTCATCGGGCATTCGCCCTGGCCGTAGATCTGCACCAGTCGCGGGCCGAAGGTGTCCAGGGCATCGGCCAGGTCCGCCAGGTACATCGGCCCACCGCCGTAGACGATGGTCTTGATGCCTTCCCCGCCGTAGCCCTGCTGCCGGGCCTGCTCGACCATGCGCTTGACCATGGTCGGCGCGGCGAACAGGCTGACCTGCCCCAGCCCCTGCGCCAGCTCGAACAGCTCCGCCGCCTGGAAGCCGCGCGATGCCGGCACCACGTGGCGGGCGCCGCAACGCACGTGGACGAAGTTGTACAAGCCGGCGCCGTGGGACATCGGCGCGGCATAGACCATGGCGTCGGCCGCCGACACCGGGTCCACGTCCAGCGGATAGCACAGCGACATGGCGATCAGGTTGCCATGGGACAGCATCACGCCCTTGGAGCGTCCGGTGGTGCCGGAGGTGTAGAACAGCCAGGCCAGGTCGCTGTCCTGGCGAGGGTGCGGCGCCAGCAGATCGACAGCGGGGCCAATCACCGGCTGCCCGGTCGCGGCCAGTTCGCGGCAGCCGGCGGGCAGCGCCACGCTGTCGAACACCCGGCCGTCGTCGGTGTAGATCAGCCGCGCCCCGGCGTTGCCGGCGATCCAGGCCGCCTCCAGGGCGTGCAGCTTGTTGTTGATCGGCACCGCCACCGCCCCGCTCCACCAGATGGCGTACAGCAGTTCGAGGTAGGCGCAGCTGTTCTTCATCAGCAGCGCCACCCGCTCGCCCGGGGCGATGCCGTAGTCGTCACGCAGCTGCAGCGCGCGCCCCCGGGCCCGGGCGGCGAACCCCTGATAGTCGGCGACCTGGCGCTGGCCTTCGAACAGCGCGGCGCGCCGCGGCCAGCGCTGGGCCGCGTCGTGCAGCCAGTGCGCGATGTTCATGCTCAGACCCTGACCGCTTGCAGCACGCTGGCGTAGTTGGCCGCGGCCATGCCGCCCATGTTGAACAGCAGGCCGAATTCGGCACCGGGCACGCCCAGCCCGATGGGGTTGCCGGTCAGCTGGGCAAAGCCCAGGGCGTGCATCGACACCCCGGTGGCGCCCACCGGGTGCCCCTTGGCCTTGAGCCCGCCGGACAGGTTCACCGGCAGCCGCCCGCCCTGGCGCACGATGCCATCATCCAGCGCCCGGTGCCCCTCGCCGCGCGGCGCCAGGCCCATGGCCTCGTAGATCAGCAGCTCGGCGATGGTGAAGCAGTCGTGGACCTCGGCGAAGCTCAGGTCGTTCAGGGTCACCCCTGCCTCGCGCAGCGCGCCATGAATGGCCCGCTGCGGCCCCTCGAAGGCCAGCACGTCACGGCGCGACAGCGGCAGGAAATCGTTCACCTGGGTCATCGCGCGGATCGCCACCTGGCGCCGCATCGAGCGGGCCCGTTGGGGCGAGGCCAGGACGATCGCCGCCGCCCCGTCGCTGATCAGCGAACAGTCGGTCAGGCGCAGCGGCGCGGCGATCAGCGGGTTGCCCTGGGACACGGTGTTGCAGTGTTCGAAGTCCATCACCCGGTGCATCTGTGCCAGCGGGTTGGCCATGGCGTTGGCATGGTTCTTCACCGCGATCGCGGCCATCGAGGCCAGCGGGCTGTGGTAGCGTTCGGCGTACTGCTGCGCCACCTGGCCGAACAGCTGGGCGAAGCTCAGCCCTGCCTCCTCGATGGCATTCTGGTAGCCGGCGCCGGCCAGGGCGCGGGTGACCTCGACCGTGCTGTTGCCGGTCATCTTCTCCGCGCCCACCACCAGCACCAGCTCGGCGGCGCCGCTGCGGATCGCGTGGATGCCCGCCTGGATCGCCGCCGAACCCGAGGCGCAGGCGTTCTCGCAGCGGGTGGCCGGCTTGAAACGCAGTTGCGGGTCGGCCTGGAGCATCAGCGAGGCTGGGAAGCCATCGGCCACCAGGCCGGAGTTGAAGTGACCGAGGAACAGCGCGTCGATCTCGGCGGCGTCGATCTCGGCGTCCTTGAGCGCGTCGCGGGTGACCTGCACGATCAGGTCCTCGAGGTTCAGGCCATCCAGGCGACCAAAAGGACTGTGCGCAGCGGCGACGATAGATACGGAGTCGTGAAACATGATGATTTTCTTCTGTCCTTGAAGCGGGTATTTCATACAATGGGCCAGCGCCCGAATCCCACGCTAGTTGGGGCAACTACGTACGCGTGTACGTAGTGAGTCATACGGCGCATGCCCATGAAACCGAGGCAGGATGCCTGATGACCGTCGATACACCGCCCCTCCAGGACCTCGAGCGCGTGGCGTTCCAGGTGTCCCCTGCCCCCCAGATGATCACCGCCCATCGTCGGATGCTCGATTGCAACCAGGCGTTCGTGCGGCTGTTCGGCTACGAACGCGAAGAGTTGCGGGGCAACCTGACCCTGCTGCTGTATCCCTCCCATGCGGATTACCAGAGCATCGGCGAACGCAGCGAGCACTGGCTGCGCACCGGGCCCGGGGCTTTCTATACCGATGAGCGCTTCATGCAGCATCGCAATGGCGAGGTGTTCTGGGCGCGGGCCCATGGGTTCACCTTGACGCTCGATGATCCGTTCAAGCTGATGGTCTGGCATTTCGAGCGGCTGGATCGCCAGCCTGCGCCCGCGGTGCAATTGACGGCGCGGGAGCGGGAGATTTCGCTGCTTATCGTGAATGGACTGACGTGCAAGGAAGTGGCGCGGCAATTGGGGATTTCGCATCGGACGGTGGAGGTGCATCGGGCGCGGTTGATGAAGAAGTTGCAGGCGAAGAACAGTGCGGAACTCGTGTCCAAGATCATCTTCATCAGTTAGAAGCGAGCCGGCCTCCAACCACGCTTGCCAAACCCGCATGATTCGCCGACCACACACGGCAGTACTGGCGGGCGCTCATAGGCGGCCGGCTGGAGTCCCAGACCTTGCATTCCCCCTGTCACACCCCGACAATGAGAGCAATTACCATTTACACTCCGGATCCCGCTCTATGTCGACGCTCGACCGCTCGGCGCTCCACCAGCTGTACAGCGAAAACAACGGCTGGTTGAAAAGCTGGTTGCGCGCGCGGCTGGGCAATGCCGCCGATGCTTCCGACCTGGCCCACGACACCTTCCTGCGAGTCATGACGGCCCGCAACCAGGCGCCTATCCGCGAACCGCGCAGCTACCTCAGCGCCATCGCCCGCGCCCTACTGATCGACAAGGTTCGCCGCCGTTCCATCGAGCAGGCCTACCTGCAAGCCCTGGCCCTGCGTCCCGAGCCGGTCGAGGTGTCGCCGGAGGTACGCCTGTCGATCATCGAGATGCTGGTGTCGATCGATGCGCTGCTCGATGAGCTCGGCAACAGAACCCGCGACATCTTCCTCGCCGTTCAACTCGAAGGGCTGAGCTACGCGGCAGCTGCCGAACGCTTCGGCGTTTCGATCACGACGGTGAAGAATCACCTGATCCGGGCCATGACCCGATGTCTGCTGGTGGTCGAGAGCTGAGGGGAAGGCATTGGATATCAAGACCCTGGAGGCCGCCGCGACCTGGTATGTCCACCTCAACGATGGCGCCGCCAGCGCCTCTCGTACCCAGGCCTGGCGCGAGTGGCTGGCAGCCAGCCCCGAGCATGCCGAGGCCTGGGCCCGAGTCGAAAAGCTCCAGCAGCAATGGGCCAGGGTGCCCCGGCACGCCGCACTGTCGGGCCTTGGCGCGGCCCAGGCGCAGCGGCGCGAGGTACTGAAGGTACTGGGCATGCTCGTGGCCATCGGCGGTGGAACCTGGCTGGCGGCCGAGCAGGTACCCTACCAGGCCCTGCTCGCCCAGCAGCGCACAGGCACCGGCGAACGGCGCACACTGCGCCTGGCTGACGGTTCGCGACTGGAGCTGAACGTCGACACCGCGCTGGATGTGCGCTTCGACGCGCAGGTACGGGCGATCCAGCTGTACCGTGGCGAGATCCTGGTCAGGACCGCCAGCGATCCAGCCCGGCGTCCATTCATCGTGCACACCGACAACGGCAGCGTGCGTGCGCTGGGCACGCAGTTCAGCGTGCGCCAGTTGCCGGAGCAGACGCTGGTTGGCGTATTGCAGTCAGCCGTCGAGATTCGTCCACAGCGCCACCTTGATCAAGTGCTGCGCCTGGATGCCGGACAGCAGGCAGGCTTCGACCGCGACACCTTCGACACCGCCCAGGCCCTGCCCGCGGATTCGACAGCCTGGGTCCAGGGCATGCTGAGCGTGAACGACTGGCGCCTGGGCGACTTCATCGACGAGCTGGGGCGCTATCGCGCCGGCGTGCTGCGCTGCGCACCCGCCATACGGGGCATGAGCATTTCCGGCTCGTTCCGCATCGACGACACCGATATCGCGCTGGCGAACCTGCCCAAATCCCTGCCCGTGAAGGTGCGGTACCTGAGCCGCTACTGGGTGAGCGTGGAACCCGCCTGAGCCTCGGGCGAAAAAATTCACCTGCAATCTTGCTGATTTCGATTCTCGTCCGTCCATGACACAAGCCGCGACGACAGCGACTTTCCGCCATGACACGCAAGGATCACCCGATGCCCGTTCTTCACCCCACCGCCAGACTCCGCCAGGCCATCCGCCTGGTCGCCTTCGGCATGTCCCTCGCCACCGTGCCTTGCGCGATGATCGTGCCGGCCGAGGCCTTCGCCCACGGCCAGACCACCTACCACATCGGCGCAGGCCCCTTGGGCAACGCGATCACCCAGTTTGGCGTGCAAGCGGGGGTGACGATCTCGTTCGACACCGAACAGACCCGCCATCTCGTCACACCGGGGCTCGACGGCAGCTACGGCGTCGAGGAAGGGCTGCTGCGTCTGCTCGGCGGCAGCGGGCTGCGAGCCCAGCGCCAGGGCAACGGCGGCTATGTGCTGGTGCCGGCCGACAATGGCTCGGCGATGGAGCTGGGTCCGTTGAAGATCGACGCCAACAGCCTCGACGCCACCAGCGAGGGCACCCAGTCCTACGCCGCGCGCGCGGTGACCATCGGCAAAGGCGTGCATACGCTCAAGGAGACGCCGCAGGCGGTCACCGTCATGACCCGCAAGATGCTCGACGACCAGAACCTCAACACCCTGGAACAGGTGCTCGACAAGACGCCCGGCATCACCGTCTACGACTCGCCCATGGGCGGCAAGTATTTCTATTCCCGCGGCTTCAACCTCGACGGCCAGTACCAGTACGACGGCGTGCCGCTGGACGTGGGCGGCAACTATGTGCAGGCCAACAGCTTCTCCAGCGACATGGCGTTCTACGATCGCGTCGAGATCCTCAAGGGCGCTGCCGGCATGATGAAGGGGTCAGGATCCTCCGCCGGTGGCGTGAATTTCGTGCGCAAGCGCGGTCAGGAGAAGGCCCAGACCACGCTCACCCTGTCCGCCGGTACCTGGGACAACTACCGTGGCCAGGTGGACGTGGGCGGTCCGCTGAACGAATCGGGCACCGTGCGCGGCCGCGCCGTGGCGACCCTGCAGGACCGCCAGTACTTCTACGACAACGCCAAGCGCCAGGACCAGGTGCTGTATGGCGCCATCGACTGGGATATGACACCCGACACCAGCCTGGGCGTCGGCCTGGCCTATGAAGACATCGACGCCTCGCCCTGCTACACCGGGCTGCCCCGCTACGCGGACGGCAGCGACCTCAAGCTGTCGCGTTCCACCTGCCTGGGGGCCCGCTGGAACGACCTGCAAAGCCAGCGCATCACAGGCTTCGCTGATCTCAAGCATCGTTTCAACGACGACTGGACCCTGAACTTCGCCTCGGTCTACACCCACAACAACCAGAACATCGAGTACGGCTACGCCGAGGGCGCGGTGCCGGTCGGCACAACCAGCGCTGGTGTCCGTCGTCATGTCGGCCGGTTCGACTATGACCAGGACGACTACGGCTTCGATAGCTACGTCGACGGCAAGTTCGAGGCGTTCGGCCTCGTGCACGAACTGATCGTCGGCGCCAACGCCAGCCGGCAGAAGACCCACGATTACTTCGCGCTGATGCCGCTCGGCGGCACACAGAACCCCTTCGACCCGTCACCGGCCTTCCCGCACCCGTCCAAGGACGAGTTCCTGGCCAATCCCAGCCGTGGCGGCAGCGAGCCCACCGACTCCACCACCACGCAATACGGCACCTACGCCACCCTGCGCCTGAAGCTGGCCGAGCCGCTGACTCTGGTGCTCGGCACCCGGGTCAGTTGGTACCGCAACCAGAGCGATTCCTATACCCAGGCCTGGGATTACTGGGTCCACAACCGCAGTCAGGAAAACGGCCAGGTCACGCCGTTCGCCGCCGTGCTCTACGACCTCGACGACGAGTGGACTGCCTACGCCAGCTACGCCGACATCTTCCAGCCGCAGAGCAACCTGGTGAATGCCCAGGGCCAGGCCTTGCAGCCCAAGACCGGCGCCAACTACGAGCTGGGCATCAAAGGCGAACTGTTCGGCGGCGCCCTCAACACCGCCTTCAACCTGTTCCGTACGATCGAGGAGCACCGTGCGGAAACCGACTTCGCCAACACCTGCCTGGGCTCGGGTGACCAGTACTGCTACACCGACAGCGGCAAGGTGCGCGCCCAGGGCTTCGAGGCCGAAGTCAGCGGCGCGCCCATCGAGCGCTTGCAACTGCTGGCGGGCTACACCTATACCCAGACCAAGTACCTGAGCACCATCAACCAGACCGACCCCACCGAGCTCAACTTCACCTCCAGCTTCATCCCGCGGCACATGCTCAAGGTCTGGGGCGACTACCAGCTCGCCGGTGCGCTCGAACGCTGGGCCGTGGGCGCCGGGGTTTCCAGCCAGAGCGACAACTTCCGCCGCCAGGGCAACCTGAGCATCGAGCAAGCAGGCTACACCCTGTGGAGCGGCCGCGTGCAGTACCGCCTCGACGAGCACTGGAGCCTGGCGCTGAACGGCAACAACCTGCTGGACAAGCGCTACTACAGCACCATAGGCGCAACAGGCTGGGGCAACTTCTATGGAGAACCGCGCAACTTCATGCTGACCCTCAAGGGCAGTTTCTGACGAACGCGGACTTGCCGCGCGCTGCGCCTGGTATCGGCGGGACGGGCCGTGCGGGCGCGGCAACGCTGCACCGCCCTGCCCATCCGTCGCGACCAAACCACGGTCGCGACGGGGCCCCGCTTTCAGACCGCGACGCCTGAAACAGCATTGACCCCCTCCAACGTCGCAAAGGACATGTCCTTTGCGGTGAGCAGGAAATCGCTCACATACGGCACTTCGAGCATGTCGCTGCGGATAGCCGCGTAAAGCTTGGCCTGCAGCCCTTTCTCCCCCAGCCGCTTGGCGGTCACGTAGCCACGCGAGCTGTACTCGTGCACGGCCCAGTTCGGCAGGCAGCACACACCACGGCCGCTGGCCACCAGCTGCATCATCATGATCGTCAGTTCCGAGGTGCGTACCTGGGCCGGCTCGATGTCGGCCGGGTCGAGGAAGCGGGTGAAGATATCCAGTCGGTTTCGCTCGATCGGATAAGTGATGAGGGTCTGGGTGGCGATGTCAGTGGGCTCGAGGTAGGGCCTTTCGCGCAAGACGTGATGGTTATCGATGGCCAGCAATGCCTCGTAACCGAACAGTGGCACGTAGGTGATCCCCGGCAACTTCACCGGGTCTGACGTCACCACCAGGTCGAGGTCCCCGCGCTCCAGCGCCGGCAGTGGAGCGAATGCAAACCCCGACGCCAGGTCCAGTTCAACCTCCGGCCAGGCGCCGCGGAATTCGTCCACCGACGGCATCAGCCACTGGTAGCAGCTGTGGCACTCGATCGCGATATGCAGCCGCCCGGCCGTGCCGACCGCCAGCTTGCCCAGGTCGCGCTCGGTCGCGCGCATCAGCGGCAGCACCTGCTCGGCCAGCTGCAGCAGCTTGAGCCCGGCACTGGTGAAGCGCACCGGCTTGGACTTGCGCACGAACAGCGGCATGCCGATGCGATCCTCCAGCTCCCGGAACTGATGCGACAGCGCCGACTGTGTCAGGTACAGGCGCTCGGCGGCTTCGTGCAGGCTGCCGGTTTCGCGCAGGGCGTGAATGGTGCGCAGGTGCCTCAAGTCGATCATGAGAAAAACTACATTTGAATGCAAAAAAAATGAGTTTGTCTCATGACGACCAGATCCTGACAATCCCCCTCATTGAATTTTCCGTTAGCGAGACAGGGCATCGTGACACTGGCACACAACCTCCGCTTTTCGCGCAGCGGTCCCGACCGCCTTTGCGGGGAATGACCGTGAGCATCGTCGTTCGACCAAGGCTGACCCTGCCGGGTGGCGCTGATCGCCTGCTGCTGCACTCCTGCTGTGCGCCGTGCTCCGGTGAGGTGATGGAGGCCATCACCGCTTCCGGCATCGACTACACCCTCTTCTTCTACAACCCCAACATCCACCCCGAGCGTGAGTACCTGCTGCGCAAGGAAGAGAACATCCGCTTCGCCGAACAGCACAACGTGCCGTTCGTCGATGCCGACTATGACACCGACAACTGGTTCGTCCGTGCCAAAGGCATGGAACACCTGCCAGAGCGTGGTGAGCGCTGCACGATGTGCTTCGACATGCGCTTCGAGCGCACCGCCCTGTACGCCCATGAACATGGCTTCCCGGTGATCAGCAGCTCGCTGGGTATATCACGCTGGAAGGACATGCAGCAGATCAACGGCTGTGGTCATCGCTCGGCGGCCAGGTACCCCGGAATCAGCTACTGGGATTACAACTGGCGCAAGGGGGGTGGGGCCGCCCGCATGGTAGAGATCAGCAAGCGTGAGCATTTCTATCAGCAGGAATACTGCGGTTGCATCTACTCGCTGCGAGATACCAATCACCACCGCAAGGCTCAAGGCAGGGACATCATCCGCATTGGCGTGAAGTACTACGGCGATGAAGAAGATGAGCAAGGCAGCCACTGAGCGTTGGCAACATCGGTGTGGAACATCTCCATTGGCCCTCATGCCGTGGGGCTGCGCAAAACACTTATCAGACCCAGCGTGCGCAAAAGCCTGATCCGCCGAACATCAGCGAGAAACATCAGGGCGCACGAAAAATCACAGAGCAGGTCAGGCCAACATGAATAACGCGTTCACCTTCGCCATCAAGCGTATCTGTTTCGATGAAAGCTATCGCCCGTCGGACAATACACGTATCACAACGAACTTCGCCAACCTGGCGCGGGGTCAACGTCGCCAGGAGAATTTGCGCAACACCTTGCAGATGATTGACAACCGTTTCAATTCCCTGGCGCATTGGGACAACCCAGAAGGCGATCGCTACACGGTGGAGCTCGAGATCATTTCCGTCGAGATGAATCTCGATACCGCAGCGAACGACCCGGCACTCCCCTTGATTGAAATCTTGAAAACGACGGTTGTCGATCGAAAAACCAATACGCGCATCGACGGCATTGTCGGGAACAATTTTTCATCCTACGTGCGCGACTACGACTTCAGCGTGCTGTTGCTGGGCCACAACAAGGACCAGTCGACATTCAGTACGCCCGAAGGTTTCGGCGACCTGCATGGAAAACTATTCAAGTGTTTCATAAACTCGAGCGCCTACCAGGATCACTTCAACAAGCCGCCGGTCATATGCCTGAGCGTTTCGAGCAGCAAGACCTACCATCGCACTGAAAACCAGCACCCTGTACTGGGTGTCGAGTACCAGCAGGACGGATACTCGCTGACCGATGAGTACTTCAAGAAAATGGGCTTGAAGGTACGTTACTTCATGCCTGCCAACAGCGCCGCGCCCTTGGCCTTTTATCATGTCGGCGACTTGCTTGGTGATTACACCAACCTCGAACTTATCAGCACCATCAGCACGATGGACACCTTCCAAAAGATCTACCGGCCCGAGATATACAATGCGAATTCCGCAGCCGGTCAATCCTATCAACCCAGCTTGCAGCACCAGGACTATTCGTTGACTCGTATTGTTTATGATCGAGAAGAACGCAGCCGCCTGGCCATCGAACAGGGGAAGTTTGCCGAGGAGCACTTCATCAAGCCCTACCACGCTGTTCTTCAGCAGTGGTCCGCCCACTACGCGCTCTGACTCACGCCAGTACAAGGTCATTCACCATGAAAAAACTGCTACCCACTTCAACTGCCGGCAGCTTGCCCAAACCCTCTTGGCTTGCGCAACCCGAGACAATCTGGTCGCCGTGGAAACTGCAGGAAGAGGCATTGATCGAGGGCAAGCAAGATGCCTTGCGCCTGGCATTGCACGAGCAACAGCAAGCCGGCATCGACATCGTCAGCGATGGTGAGCAGACGCGCCAACACTTTGTCACGACCTTTATCGAGCACCTCAGCGGCGTTGATTTCGAGAAACGCGAGACGGTCAGAATCCGTGATCGCTACGATGCCAGCGTGCCGACGGTCGTGGGTGCCGTGGCTCGTCAAAAGCCGGTTTTCGTCGAGGACGCCAAGTTCTTGCGTCAGCAGACCAGACAACCGATCAAATGGGCACTGCCTGGCCCCATGACGATGATTGATACGCTCTACGACAGCCACTATAAAAGCCGTGAAAAGCTGGCCTGGGAATTTGCCAAGATTCTCAACCAGGAAGCCAGGGAGCTGGAAGCCGCCGGCGTCGACATCATCCAGTTTGACGAGCCCGCCTTCAATGTCTTCTTTGACGAGGTGAATGACTGGGGGGTGGCCACATTGGAGCGGGCCATCGAAGGGCTCAAGTGTGAAACCGCTGTGCATATTTGCTACGGCTACGGCATCAAGGCCAACACCGATTGGAAAAAGACGCTGGGATCAGAGTGGCGGCAATATGAAGAGGCCTTCCCCAAGCTGCAGAAGTCCAGTATCGATATCGTCTCGCTGGAATGCCACAACTCGCATGTGCCCATGGAGCTCATTGAACTCATCCGAGGCAAGAAAGTGATGGTGGGCGCCATTGATGTGGCGTCCCATACCATCGAAACACCGGAGGAAGTCGCCGCCACCCTGCGCAAGGCACTTCAGTTTGTCGAGGCCGACAAGCTCTATCCTTGCACCAACTGCGGCATGGCGCCCTTGCCTCGTAAAGTAGCGAGCGGCAAGTTGAATGCGTTGAGCGCAGGCGCGCAGATCATCCGCAGCGAGCTCTCGAACCGCTGCTGAGCCAACGGCGAACGTGGTACGCGGCAGTTTGAAGACGGTGCCGCTTTCAAAGCGGCACCGGACGGTTTCAGGCCCGCCTTGGCACTTTCGAGCGGCACCCAATACCCAGGACCTACCATGTCACTTCCTAGCACTGCCATCGCGCCATCGCGCTTTCGCCAAGCGCTCGGGCACTACGCCTCCGGGATCACGGTGATTACATCCCGCATCGATGGCGACCCCCTTGGCTTCACGTGCCAGTCGTTCTACAGCGTGTCGATGAGCCCGCCGCTGGTGTCCTTCAGCGTCATGTCCAGTTCGGCCAGCTATCCCCACATTCGCCAGGCAGGTCGATTCGCGGTCAACATCCTGTCGGACGAGCAGGTCGATATCTCCAACCAGTTCGCTCGACGCGGCACGGACAAATGGCACGGCGTCGAATGGCAGGAATCACCGCTGGGCAACCCGATCATTGCTGGCAGCCTGCACTGGCTTGATTGCGAAATTCACGCCGAACACACCGCAGGTGATCACCTGATCGTGATTGGTGAAGTAAAAGCGTTGAATCTGCAGGAAGCGGCGGCTACGCAGCCGCTGCTGTATTTCAAGGGACAGTATTGCAACCTCGCCGCGCTTGGCGCGGTTTAAGCCCTTAGCCTTCTCCCTCTGAACTGTTCACCAGCGGCCGCGGGGACCAGCAGCGGCCGTTCTACTCAGGGCCTGTCATCGATCTTGCTGATGATGACTATCGAGCAGCCCGCCTGTGCGCTGGTCGAAGCCGACACCTATAATCGCCCCCCATTTTTCCCTTCTCCCTCGCCTGCCCAGGCGACATTCGCCCTTTGGAACCCAGACCCATGCCGAGCGCCAGCCAAGCCCCCCACAGCCCCCCCGAACATAATCAACAGAGCGTCAAGCAGCAGTGGCTGGCGATTCTCTCGGTCGCCGTGGGCGCCTTCGCCCTGGTGACCAGCGAGTTTCTCCCGGTGGGCGTGCTCAACGACGTCGCCAGCGATCTGGGCATCAGCGCCGGCCAAGCCGGCCTGATGGTGACCCTGCCCGGCATCATGGCGGCCCTCGCCGCGCCCTTACTGTCGGTGGGCATCGGCGCCATGGACCGACGCTACCTGCTGATCGCCCTGACGCTGATCATGATCGTCGCCAACACGGTGGTGGCCTACGCCAGCGACTTCAGCCTGCTGCTGTTCGGCCGGGTATTGCTGGGCATCAGCATCGGCGGTTTCTGGGCGACGGCGATTGCCCTGAGCGGGCGTCTGGCGCCCAAGGGCGTGGGCGTGGCCCAGGCCACCTCGATCATCATGGTCGGCGTGACCCTGGCTACCGTGCTGGGCGTGCCCGTTGGCACCTGGCTCAGTGGCTTGATGGGATGGCGCATGACCTTCCTGGTCACCGCGCTGCTGGGCGTGCCGGTGCTGCTGGCGCAAGTCCTCCTGCTGCCGCGGCTCAACCCGGAGAAGGCCATCCGCATCAGTGACCTGCCGGCGCTGTTCGTCAATCCACAAGCGCGGATCGGCCTGATCGCGGTGTTGCTGATCGGTCTGGCGCACTTTGCCGCGTACACCTATGTCGCGCCCTTCTTCAAACACAGCGCCGGCTTCGATGGGCCGACCATTGGTTCGTTGCTGCTGCTGTATGGCGTGGCCGGGGTGCTGGGCAATGTCTTCGCCGGTTTCGCAGCCAACCGGAGCGTGCGTCACACCCTGTTGCTGGTCGCGTTGATGATCGGCGTGGGCACCGCGCTGTTCCCCCTGTTCGCCACCAGCCTGACCGGCGCCGCGATGCTGATCGCGCTGTGGGGCTTCGCCTTCGGCGCCTTCCCGGCCTGCGCCAGCATCTGGATGTTCGTCGTGGCGCCCAAGGACGTGGAACGCGGCATGCCGCTGTTCGTCGCGATGTTCCAGGTGATCATTGCCCTGGGCTCTTTCTTCGGCGGGCGGATCGTCGACCAGATGGGCAGCGCGGTGCTGTTCAGCCTGGCCACGGCCCTGGTGGGCTGCGGCTTCGTCACGGTGCTGGTGCTGGGGCGCAGCGTCAGTAATCGTCTGGCGGCGCAACCTTCCTGAAACATCGATGCCACCAACCGGGCGGCCCGTTCGAAGCTGGTTTGAGTGGCACCCTGTGGGAGCGGGTTCATCGGGGCGCCGAACCGCCGCGAAGCAGGCAGTGCGGTGGATGGCACCGGCTTTGCCGGTGCTCGCGGGTAAACCCGCTCCCACAGGGGCAGGAACAGGGGAGGAAACGGTGGGTCGGGGACGATCTTGAGCAGAAACACCTCGCAATGCAGATTCGCTTATGTAGGACCGCACACATCAACTGCCCGATTTATCTGCGCGGCGCTCGACTTGCCGACGCCATTTCCGTCTGCAGAAACTCCAGCAACCCCTGCGCCGCCGGCGACAGGCTCCGCCCCTTGCGGGTCAGCATGCCGATCCGTCGCTCCACCTTCGGCTCCGCCAACGGCAAGAACGCCAGCTTCTCGTTCTCCAGGGGAAACGCCAGATACGGCAAGGTGCTGATCCCCACCCCCTGCTCCAGCATCGCGATCAGCGAAATCATGTTGGACACGAACAACCGGCTATCTTCCAGCAACCCTTCGGCCTCGGTGCCTTCGAGCAGCCGCGAGGTGCCGTTGCGGATCATCGGCAGCCCGCGCAGCCGCGACCAGTGCAGCGCCCCGCCCGCCTGCAGCAGCGGATGGTCGGCCCGGCACACCACGCCCACCTGATCATTGACGATGGGCGTCATCGCCAGCTGCCCATCGTCCTGCCACAGGCTGCCGATGCCGAAGTCCACCAGCCCCTGGGCCAGCAGTTGCTGCACGCTTTCGGCCGTGCCGTCCTGAATGCTCACCTGCACGTTCGGATGCTGCGCGACGAAACGCGCCAGCGGCCCGGGCAACAGGCGGCTGGCCACCGACGGCACGGTGGCGATGCTCACTTGGCCGATCTCGTGACGGGCCAGCAACGTGGCCTCGCGGGCGATGCGGTCGTGATGCTCGATCAGGCCCCGGAACAGCGGCAGGCAGTGCTGACCGAACGGCGTGAGTTCCAGGCGCCCGCCGCCCTTCTCGATCAAGGCCTGATCGAGCTTCTGTTCCAGTTCGCGCACCGCCAGGGAAATCGCCGGTTGGGTGCGGCACGCCTGGCGGGCGGCGGCGTGGAAACTGCCAAGTTCGGCGACCAGCACGAAGTAGCGCAGTTGGGCGATCTTCAGCTCGGGCAACATGGTTAGCGATCCTTATCAAAGCATATTTTTTATTAATTTTATTTTGCTCGATATTGCTCGCAAGATGACAGCCAGGCAATCGGAGGCTTCATCCATGTCACTCAATACCTACAAGAACTACATCGATGGCCAGTGGTGCGAAGGCCACGCCACCCTGGCCAACCACAGCCCCTCGGACACCCTGGATGTGATCGGCGATTACCACCAGGCCAGTGCCGAGCAGACCCGCCAGGCCATCCAGGCCGCCCGCGCCGCACAGCCGCGGTGGGCGCTCACCGGGCTCGAAGCGCGCCAGCAGGTGCTGATGGCTATCGGCGACGAGCTGATCGCGCGCAAGGACGAACTCGGCCAGCTGCTCTCCCGCGAGGAAGGCAAGCCACTGGCCGAGGGCATCGGCGAGGTCGCCCGCAGTGGCCAGTTCTTCCACTACTACGCCGCCGAAGTGCTGCGCCAGATGGGCGAGACCGCCGCTTCGGTGCGCCCGGGCATCGACATCGAAGTGCACCGCGAACCGGTGGGCGTGGTGGGCATCATCACCCCGTGGAACTTCCCCATGGCCACCGCCGCCTGGAAGATCGCCCCGGCCCTGGCCTTCGGCAACGCCGTGGTGTTCAAGCCGGCCAACCTGGTACCGGCCAGTGCCTGGGCGCTGACCGAGATCATCAGCCGCCAGGGCCTGCCTGCCGGTACCTTCAACCTGGTCATGGGCAGCGGCGCCAGCGTCGGCGAAACCCTGGTCAACTCTGCCGAAATCGACGCCCTGACCTTCACCGGCTCGCTGGCCACCGGTCGCCAGGTGGCGGTCGCCACCGCAGGCAACCTGGTGCGCTGCCAGCTGGAGATGGGCAGCAAGAACGCGCTGGTGGTGATGGACGACGCCGACCTCGACCTGGCCGTGGACTGCGCGCTCAACGGCGCCTTCTTCGGCACCGGGCAGAAGTGCACGGCGTCGTCGCGGCTGATCGTCTGCGACGCCATCCACGACCGCTTCGTCGAGGCCCTGCGCCTGCGCATGCGTGCGCTCAAGGTCGGCCATGCGCTGGAGCCGGGCGTGCAGATCGGCCCGGTGGCCGAGGCCCGTCAGTTGGAACAGAACCTGGAGTACCTGCGCCTGGCCGAGGCCGAAGGCGCGAGGCTGGTAGAGGGCGGCGAGCGCCTGCAACTGGACAGCGACGGCTACTACATGCGCCCGGCGCTGTTCATCGACAGCCGCAATGACATGCGCATCAACCGCGAGGAAGTGTTCGGGCCGATAGCCTGCGTGATCCGCGTGGCCGATTTCGAGGAAGCCCTGGCCACTCTGAACGACACCCCGTACGGCCTCACCGCCGGCATCGTCACGCAGTCGCTACGCCATGCCAGCGCCTTCAAGCGCCGTGCCCAGACCGGCTGCGTGATGGTCAACCTGCCCACCGCCGGCACCGACTACCACGTGCCTTTCGGTGGGCGCAAAGCTTCCAGCTTCGGCCCGCGTGAACAGGGGCAGTACGCCCGCGATTTCTACACCGTGGTCAAGACCACCTACGTGCGGCCTTGAAGGAGTGCTTGCCATGCAGGACCTACTGATGATCGATGGCTTGCAGTATTCCAACTGGAGCCCGGAAATCTTCCAGCAGATGCGCGACGGTGGCCTGAGAGCGGTACACGCCACCATCGCCTACCACGAGAACGCCCGCGAGACCCTTTCGCGCCTGGGCGAGTGGAACCGGCGCTTCGAGACCTGGCCCGAGCTGATCCGCCCGGTGCGCACCGCCGGCGACATTCGCGCGGCGCAGCAAGAAGGCCGGGTCGGGATCTTCTTCGGCTTTCAGAACTGCTCGCCGATCGAGGACGACATCGCCCTGGTGGAGGTGTTCCGCCAGCTCGGGGTGTTCGTCATGCAGCTGACCTACAACAACCAGAGCCTGCTGGCCAGCGGGTGCTACGAGCAGGAAGACAACGGCATCAGCCGCTTCGGCCGCCAGGTGATCGCCGAGATGAACCGGGTCGGCATGCTCATCGACATGTCCCACAGCGCCGAGCGCAGCACCCTGCAGGCCATCGAGCTGTCCAGCCGGCCGGTGATCGTCTCCCACGCCAACCCGTCGAGCTTCCACGCCGCCAAGCGCAACAAGTCCGACGCGGTGCTGCGCGGCATCGCCGAATCCGGCGGGCTGCTCGGTTTCAGCACCTATCCGTTCCACCTCAAGGGCGCCTCGGCGTGCAGCCTGGAGAGCTTCTGCGACATGGTCGCGCGCACCGCCGACCTGATGGGCGTTGCGCATATCGGTATCGGCACCGACCTGTGCCAGGCGCAACCGCTGTCGGTGCTGGAGTGGATGCGCAACGGCCGCTGGAGCAAGGAGAAGGACTACGGCGAAGGCTCCAAGGACAACGCCAACTGGCCGGCGCCGCTGCAGTGGTTCCGCGACAGCCGCGATTTCCCCAATATCGCCCGGGGCCTGCGCGCCCGGGGCTTTGCCGAAGACGATGTACGCAGGATCATGGGACTGAACTGGTTGCGCCTGCTGGAGACCGCCACCGCGGCGCAGGCCTGACCCACCCCGCACGGACGGCTGAACAATAACAACAAACGCAGGTTCCGGAGGCTTCATGAAAAACCCAACCACCCTGCCAGCGCAAGGCCAGACCGTGCCCCTGCCCTTGGCGCGGGACATCGACTGGCCGCTGTTCCTGATCAGCGGCGGTTTCCTCGGCGCATTCCTGGTCGCCGCGCTGGTCGACATCGACGCGGTGTCGGCGCTGGTCAACACTTTGTTCGCCTGGTCGACCCGCTTCTTCGGCCTGTACTGGCAGGTGCTGATGCTGGCCACCTTCGCCGTGAGCCTGGTGATCGGCTTCTCGAAATGCGGGCGCGTGCGCCTGGGCGGCGTCACCCAGCGCCCGGACATCAGCACCTTCAACTGGATCGCGGTGATCATGTGCGCCCTGCTGGCCGGGGGCGGGGCCTTCTGGGCCGCGGCCGAACCCCTGATGCACTTCGCCAGCCCACCGCCGTACTTCGCCGGCGTGGCACCGCACAGCGAGGCGGCGGCGACCGCGGCGCTGGCGCAGTCCTTCGTGCACTGGGGCTTTCTCGCCTGGGCGGTGCTCGGCAGCCTGCTGGCCATCGTGCTGATGCACCTGCACTACGACAAGGGCCTGCCCCTGGCGCCGCGTACCCTGCTCTACCCGCTGTTCGGCGAGCGCGCGCTGAAGGGGCCGATCGGCACCCTGGCCGACGCCAGCTCGATCATCGCCGTGGTCGCCGGCACCATCGGCCCGATCGGTTTTCTCGGCCTGCAGATCAGCAGCGCCCTGCACGCGGTATGGGGGGTGCCCAACGACCTGCTGACCCAGTCACTGACCATCGTCCTGGTCACCTTGATGTACACCGTGTCCTGCCTGGTGGGGCTCAAGGGCATCCGCTTCGTCAGCGAGATCAACGTCTGGCTGATGCTGGGCCTGGCGCTGTTCATGGTGGTGTTCGGGCCGACGCTGTTCATCCTCGCAGGCTTCCCCTCGGCCTTCGCCCTGCACCTGGAGCACTTCATCCCGCTGACGCTGTACCACGCCGATCCGAAGTGGCTGGACTGGTGGACGGTGTTCTACTGGGGCTGGTTCATCGGCTACGCACCCATGGTCGCGCTGTACGTGGCGCGGATCTCCCGGGGCAGGACCATCCGCGAGATCATCGTGACCCTGTCGATCGTCGCGCCGCTGGTGACCATGTTCTGGTTCACCGTGGTCGGCGGCAGCGGCATCGGCATGGAGCTGCAGTCGCCCGGCATCGTCACCGCCCATGGCGCCCAGCCCGAAGACCTGCTGCTGGGGGTCACCCAGAATTTGCCACTGGGCGGCCTGATCAGCGCGCTGTTCCTGTTCCTGAGCTTCATCTCGGTGGCCACCAATGGCGACGCCATGGCCTTCACCGTGGCGCTGGCGATGTCCAGCAGCGACAAGCCGAAGAAGTGGCTGCGCGGCTTCTGGGCCATCGGCATGGGCCTGGCGGCGGTGGTGCTGATCACCATCGGCGCGGGCGGCGTCACCGCCCTGCAGTCCTTCATCGTCATCACCGCGGTGCCGGTATCGCTGGTGATCCTGCCGGCGCTGTGGGATGCGCTGCGCATCGCCCGGCACATGGCCCGTGAACAAGGCGTCTGAACATGATGCATCCTGGTACGACAACAATGACCGACACCGTGCTTGCCCCCTACCCGCTGCGCCGCGCCGGCCAGGTCATGGACCTGGCCCGGCTGGGCAGCCACTTCCAGAGCCCGCTGAGCTTCGTGCGCGCCAGCATGCGGCGGATGATGAACCAGCACTGGCAGATCCGCCGCGCCCGCTTCGACCTCGACGGCGAGGGCTTTGGCACCGCCATCTACCGCATCGACACGCCGAACGCCCACTACCACTGCGTGATCTTCTCGGCCTACCTGCCGCCGGAGAAACGCAGCGACCGGGTCATCGCCGACCAGTGGGACGTCACCTTCGTGCTGGTGGCCGGCGACGTGGATGCCGCGCAACTGGCCGACCTGCAACGCAACGTGCCGCTGCAGGAGGCCGGCCGCTTCGATGCCCGGGTGCTGGTGCTGTCCCGTGCCAACCGCAGCCTGCGCAACTTCGACCGGTTCCTCGCGGCTCTGGCCGAGGGGCAGCAGCCGGACCCGCGCCAGCTGGCCGAGGTGGGCTACCTGTATCGCACCACCGCCGTGTACGGCAACGGCAAGTTCGGCATCGCCGACTTCGCCTGCCTGCAGGGCAACGAGGACTTCGCCCAGCCGTTCAGCGCGCAGATGTTCACCGTCTACCTACTGCGCCACTTCAGTATCGAGCAGATCGAACACATGGCCCGGGCGCTCGCCCCGCAACGGGCGGTGCGGCTGGCCCCTGCGCTGCAGCGCTACCTGGGGGTCGGCAACGCCACCGGGCTGGGCATGGCGCCGTTCCTGATCAACCATCCGCAACTGCTGGAACGCTGGATCGCCATCCGGGAAACCGCCCTGGCCCAGGTGCTGGCGCAGCCGGCACAGCCTGCCTTGCTCGTGCGCATGCAGGCCTTGCTGGCACGTGCCGAGCAACACCTGGCCCAGACCCAGACCGAAGATCCGCGCCAGCACGCGCAGAACCGGCAGACCCTGGCCGAACTTGCCGCGCTGACCGACTGGCTGGCCCGCCAGCCCTGCCGCGATGACCTCTGGCCGCGCTTGCTGGCCTGGAGCGAAGCCCATGGCGGCGTCGGTTGCCAGGAGCTGCTGGTGAGCGTGTTGCTGGAACTGTATCCCGATCAGGTCACGCCCCTGGCCGAGCAGATGGGCGTGACCGAAGGCTGGCGCCTCGATGCGCAGATGCCCCTGGCGCAGCTGGGCGAGCTGATCGAGCAGCAGTACGACTGGGCCTTGGCCTATGACTTCAGCGACCTGCGGGCCGAGCACTTCTTCTGGTATCGCTCCGCCGAAAAAGAAGAGCCAAGGCTGGGCATGCGCCACGAAGAACCGGGGGCCGAGAAGGAAATGCAGCTGGGCATCGCCCGCAATATCCAGCGTTGCCACACGGCGCTGCGCGAGTACCTGCACAGCCACCCGCAGGCGTTGACCGCGCACTTCCTGATCGCCCATCCGGCGTTCAAGGGCACGGTGCGTCGCCTGCAGGGAATGGCCGGCACCGCCTATGGCGAGATCCGCACCAACCTGCTGGCCCAGGACCTGCTGCCGATCCACCTGCTGCGCTGCAAGCTGGCGTTCTTCGGCGCCGGCAAGTTCGACCCCAAGTCCAGCCGCTGGGTGCGCATCACCCTGTTCCAGGGCGCGCCGCTGGTCAGCGACATCGGCCAGCCGTTCGCCGACGACTGGAACTTCGCGGTGCTGCCGCAGGGGGACCACTGACATGCGCGTTTCGCTCAACGAAATACAGGTGATGTGCCGCAAGGCCTTCGAAGGCATGGGCTTCGCCGCAGGCGATTGCGAGGACGCCGCGGACCTGGTCGGCTGGCTGCAGCTGCAAGGGCTGGACGGTATCGGCACGCTGGCAAAGGCCCTGGACTACCTGCAGCGTGAAACCGCCCGGGACTTTGCCCTGCGCTACGAAGACCGCGCCCTGCTGGTGCTCGACGCCAATGGCCAGAGCGTGCTGCGCTGCGCCGCCACCGCCGTGGAAATGGCACTGGCCAAGGCGCTGCGCGGGGGGCAGGCGGTGCTGCGTATCCATCACTGCCACAACCGCATCCTGTTGCTGGGCCTGCTCAGCCGGGCGGCTGAAACTGGCCTGGAGGTACAGGCCCACTGGCACGATGCGCGCCAGCGGCACCGGGCGGCATTTGCCGCCGGCGCCGCACAGCTGCAACTGGACAGCGCGGCCAACGCGAACGACGGGTTCGAGCAGAGCATCACCGTGCTGTTCAGCAGGCAGGCCGCTGGCCCTCGACCGCTGGCCAGCCCCCTGCCCGCCTCCCCTCAGGGCTTCGTCGTCGATGAGGCCGTCTGGCAACGACTCAGGCAGCTGGCCGAACAGATCCTGGTCGAAAGCAGCGAAGCCTCGCGCCGGCACGGTGCCGGAGGGGGTAGCGATGCCGACTGACCTTCATTCAGGAACAAGCCCCATGAAACATGCGATCAAGACCGACCTGTACGCCTCCAAGGCCCCGCTGGAATGGGCCGTGATCGGCAACGGCACGCTCTATACCGCGCAGATCCCCATCGATGCCCAGGGTCAGGTGGTCGAAGGTGGCATCGAAGCCCAGACCCGCCAGACCCTGGACAACCTGCGCCACACCCTGGAGGCCGCCGGCAGCTCGCTCGATGCGGTGACCCAGGTGCTGATCTACGTGACCGACCGCAGCTACCTGGCCTCGGTCAATGCCTTGTACGCGCAGTATTTCCAGGCGCCCTACCCCAACCGCGCGGCGCTCGTGGTGGCAGGGCTGGCGCGGGAGGAAATGCTGGTAGAACTGGTGGTGTACGCCTGCGTGCCGATGCCGGCCTGAAGCGGCAAATTTTCTGTAGGAGCGGCCTTGCGTCGCGAAAGGGCTGCGCAGCAGCCCCAGCAATTTCGATGGTGGCTCGGAATCTGGGGCCGCTGCGCGCCCCGTTCGCGACGCAAGGCCGCTCCTACAGCGGTGCGACGCAATGATAGCGTTATGCCTTCAAGCACATTACTCTTGCGCCGGTTAAAGGCCCAGTTCCGTTCGCTGGGCCTCTACCTGAACCCCGTATCCACACGCTTTTACAGGAAGTGATCCGTGCGCAAAGTGCTCGCCAGCTTGTCGCTGGGCATGGCCGTTCTGCTCTCCGGCTGCAACACCACCCCCTATGACCGGGCCACCATCTACTACGACCGGGCCCAGTTCGCGACACAGGTCACCAAGGACTTCCCGGATATCAAGGGCCCGATCCTGCAGCACGGCCGCTGTTCGTTGCTGATTTCCACCCCCGGCTCCACCACCGGCACCTACCATTTCTGCACCTTCGCCCTGACCCAGGACGAACTCCGCGTCCTCGGCTGGGATGCTTCGACCCTCAAGTACACGGAACTCCTGCGAGTCGACCTGACGACACTGAACAAGGTCGCGCTGGAGTCGTATTTCCGGACCAATCAGGTACAGCTCATGGAAGAGCGCCGCCAAAGCGCGTTGAGCGTGATGATCGATGACGGCGGGTATCACGACACCGGCGCCACCGAGCGCGTGTATGAAACCCTCCGCAAGCGCGGAATCCAGGTGGTGAAAAGTGAAGGGATGATGACACCGCCGGCGCCGCCTACGCCGATCATCGTTCCGGTGGTCCTTCCTCGCTGAGCAAAGCACTTAACCACTCTCGCCTCCTGCAACTGGCGAAGGTGAAAATCAGACGACCTTCGATTGCGCCTACGTTTCATAGAAGAGTTCTGCGATCATCTGCTTATGGAAAATTTGACATCAATCCTCTCTGCTTATGAGCGAGAGGAATCGCGCAGAGCACTCGGCGGCATCTATGCCTTGGCTGGATTCGATTACCAGTTGCGTTGCTACCTGGCCGAGTTTGCCGAATCTCTTGGAGGTGAAGGGCGGGCGCTCGATGAGGGCGGCCAGCTGTTCCTGGAAGCGCTTTCAGACCTGGCCAGACAGACCGAAGGTGAGCGTTTGGTGTGCATCCAGGTCAAGCGAACCTTGACGGGGGAAACCCTCAAGGATGCCGCCGCCGAAGTCAAAGCCATCGACAGTTTCCTGGCGAAGCAGTACCCGGACCTGCGCGATCAGGTGAAGTTCGAGCTTGTCGCGTCCAAGGGCGATGCCGCGTTGCAGTGGAGCCATGTTTCGCACTCGCACCCCGCACGTTCGACTATCGATGCACTTCTTCAAGAAGGTCGGCTTTTACCACCACGTCTGGAGTCTGATCCATGGTGGAGAGCGATTGTCACTGTATGGAAGCACTTGGAAGATCCTTACGGCTTCCTGCGTTTCGCGCTGGATCGTGCCTTGAGTCGTGCACCCAATCCTGCAGACGCACAGCGTCTTCGTGACGAAATTTTCGAACGTTTCACGCAAGCTCGGCAGAGGCCGGGGCTACCAGGGCAACTGCTGACTTCAGCGGATTTTCGATGCAGCGATAAACCCAGCCAGTCGCTGGAGATCGGGCGTGAGATCACATTGGCACGAATGCGCGACCAGCAATACATGCCGCGCTCCCATCGTCTGGATGCACTGCATGCCACACTACTGGCGCGCAAGGACCTTAGCCTGCGCGACCTCAAGAGCGAGGCGCGCGTCTTCTGGCTGAGCGGTCGCTCCGGTGTCGGCAAGAGTGTGTTGCTGTTGCAGGCAGTAGAGCGACTGGTCAACGAAGGTTGGCGAGTTCTCTGGCTCAAAGGGCAAGCCGAACTGTTGGAACCTGCCATGCGGGCCATCGCCAAAGCTCCTGCCGATTGGTGGCCGGACTTCATTGCCATCGATGATCTTTACGACCGCGATGCGCGTACTCGGATTGATCTAGGTCGCCTGGGCGAGTTCATCGACGAACGTGGTCACCAGGCATGGCCGATGATCCTGACGTGTGGCCCTGCTGAGTTCGCGGACGCGTTCAAGGAGGACTCCGCCTACCGTGGTTTCGATCTTCATCGTGAAACCGTGGAAACCATTGCCGCAAACGAAGCAGCCGAAATCGAGGTTTGGTATCGCGAACGCACCGGTCAGGCGCCACGACACGGCCCAGCCTTTTCCCAAGCGTCAAGAGACGATAATGGCCTGTTCGTCTCGCTGGCAGTGGAGCTGGCGCACGGTGATCTGCAAGCCTTTGCAAAGCGTTTTGCCGAGCGGGTGCATCTCAATGGTCTCGATGAAGCGCTACGCCTGCCTTTGGCGATGAATCGACTCTACCTTCGTGCGCCCTATGATTGGTTATCCGACAAAGACCGCGAAAATCTGGCGACCTTGAATGGAGAAGGCGACTTCAGCCTGCTGGAGGCAGAAACTGAAGGAAAAATCGTTCGCCTTACCCATCCGCATCTGGCCGATGCCTTGTATCGTTCATTGCGCAAGCCAGCCAATGCCGAAGCTTTCACCAACGATCTGATAGCCATCTTCCGGCGGGCGCTCGCCGAGCGTGGGAAAAGCTTGATATCACAACTGCTGCGCGTGTTTTCTGCGCGCGAGGACGCTCTGACAAGTGAACGCTTGAACACCGTGGACCGCACCCGCTTGGCCCGCGAATGCGCCAGGTCATGGGCTACCGAACATGCGCAACTGGCACTTGACGAGGACGGCGTAGCGGACGCAACCACCAGCTGGGCATGTTGGGCGACGACAACACCCTGTATTGCCGAAGTGCTAGGCGCAGATTTGCTCGACAAGGCGCTGATTAGCCTGGATTCAGCATACAAGGTCTGGTCAAGCTGCTGGAGTCGCCTGGCCGAAAGCTATCCGCATCATGATGAGCTGTTTGCTTGGGCTTCTGAACACTTAGCGGACCCATTGAAGATTTCCCATCCTAATTGGTCTTTGGATTGGGAACATTGCCTACAGCACGATCCTGGTCGTAGTTCTGCCTGGCGGGAAATGGGACTGGGTTGGCTTCAAAGCCATCTCCACCGTCCTGATTGGCATTTTGTGTGGAAGAAACTACTGCCTGCTAACAGTAGATTGGATTGGGAAGCCGATCCTGTACTGACGTTGGGTCTTGTTCGTCTGCGTGCGAAAGACGGCCCCGACTGGGCTTATGTATTCGAAGATCTGTATGCCCTGGCGCAACAGAGCAAGCTACGGGTAGATGAACTGGCGGCTTTGGCACGGACATGGCTGATCGGCCGCGAAGACCGGGCCGAATGGAACTATGTCTGGCAAACCTTGCTTGCGCAGCCAAAAGGCATGCTGCTCAACGAGTTGCTACGCCTGGGCGCAAGATGGCTGGAGGGGCGTGAAGACCGGACTGAATGGCGCCATGTCTGGTGCGCCTTGCTGACGCAGTCTGAATCTCTACCCGATGATATGCCGCTCGACGAGTTACTACGCCTCGGCGTGGCCTGGCTGGCCGGGCGTGAAGACTGCGCCGAATGGAGCTACGTCTGGCAAGCCATGCTAGAACAGGGTGAGTCACTGCCCATAGACAACGACGAGCTCCTGCGCCTCGGCAGAGGCTGGCTGCCTGGACGCGAAGATTGGGCAGAGTGGAGCTATGTCTGGCGAGCCTTGGTGGACCAAGGTGAGGTCTTACCAAAAGACATGCCACTCGACGAGTTACTGTGCCTCGGCAAAAGGTGGTTGGCCGGCCGTGAAGACCGAGCCGAGTGGAGCTATGTCTGGCGAGCCTTGGTGGACCAAGGTGAGGTCTTACCAAAAGACATGCCACTCGACGAGTTGCTATACCTCGGCAAAAGGTGGTTGGCCGGCCGTGAAGACCGAGCCGAGTGGAGCTACGTCTGGCAAGCCATGCTGATACAGGGTAAGTCACTACCCCAAGATACTCCACCCGACGATCTGCTTCGCCTCGGAGTAGATTGGCTGCCTGGACGCGAAGATCGGACCGAGTGGAGCTATGTCTGGCGAGCTTTGCTGGCACAGGGCGACTCTTTGCTTGAAAGAATGCTATTCAGCTACGTGGTTCGTCTCGGAGTGGAGTGGTTGGCCGGGCGCAACGACAGGGCCGAGTGGAGCTTTATCTGGCAAGAATTACTAACTCAGGAAAAGTTCCTGCCGAAAGAAATGGCGCTCGGCGAGCTACTGCGCCTCGGCGCAGGATGGCTGGTCGGACGTGAAGACCAGGCCGATTGGGCACATGTCTGGCAAGATTTACTGGCGCAGGGTAAATCCCTACCCCAAGACATTTCGTTCGAAGAACTATTGCGCCTTGGTGCAGGGTGGCTGGTCGGGCGAGAAGATACCAAGGAGTGGGGATTTGTTTGTGAAACGATGCTCACTCAGCGCTTCGAAGCTACTGACTTCATCGAGCAGGCTGCAGCTTGGCTTGAAGGCACCAAAATCAAACCCGAGTGGCCACTCCTCGCTGCAAAATTCATTGCCGTAGCCCCCCGGCATCCAGCATCCACGGATTTCGCTCGAAACTTGGGAGATCGCATAAAAGCTTGTCCAAATAGCGGGCACTGGTTCAGAACGGTGACGTTGGTAAGTCACCTGAAGACTGACACCGGGCTTCTGCCCGAAGTCCGTGATTGGTTACAAGTATTACACTCACGTAGAGAGTTACCGGCGTGGGCTGAAGCACACCGCTGCCTAGATGAGCAGCTACCCGTGAAAGGGACTGTAATGGCTGTCAAGCCTAGTGCTTGTTCCGTTGAACTGGAGATCGGGCTGGCGGCAGTTTGGCCAAATAGTCGCGGTAGCGTTCGCCGAGTAAAAGGACGTGAATATTCCTTTTTTGTCCATGCGCTAAATCCGGATAGAGATTTTGTTCAGGTCAGTATGGACAAGCCTGGCTTGACGACGGACAACAGCCCAGAGCCTCTGACCATCGGCGACACCTACGAAGGGCATGTGACGGGTGTAAAGGACTATGGCATATTTCTGCGGATTGGCGGTCATAACGGTCTGCTCCACCGCAGCAAACTGCCTGCCTCTCCGACTGTGCTAAGCCATTACTCCGTGGGGCACATACTTCGCGTTCAACTGACCGAAATCCGAGCTGATGGAAAACTTGAGTTTTCCTTGCCAGCTCGCAAGTGCGCCGGCGATACCTCAGACGCAACCTAAAGGGTGCGGACCAGAACCATCGAACGGCCTGGTGTGATAGCCCGGCCTATACATCAGCTATCTGGAACGCCCCCGAACTGCCCCAGCCAATACGCCACATCCACCTCATCGATCTGCTCGGGCCGCAAGAACCGCTCGGCATACGCCCGGTGCACCCCGCTGCCGAGAAACAAGCGCAACAGCTGCCCATCGATGTGGCCGTCCCGTGCCATGCCCACCAGGATCTTCACCGACTCCGACAGCGTCTTCGGCGCTTTGTACGGCCGGTCCGCCGCGGTCAGCGCTTCGAAGATATCGGCAATCGCCATCACCCGTTCGGGAATGCTCAGGTCGGCCTGGCCAAGCCGGCGCGGGTAACCGCTGCCATCCATCTTCTCGTGGTGGTTGCCGGCGATCGCCGGCACACGCCGCAGTTGGCGAGGGAACGGCAGCGCGCTGAGCATGATGATGGTCTGCACGATGTGCTCGTTGATCTTGAATCGCTCCTCGTCGTTCAACGTGCCACGGCGGATCGACAGGTTGTACAGCTCGCCATGATCGCTAGCATGGGCGGGCAGGCGCATGTCGAAACCCCAGGTGTTGCGTGGGTCGTCCTTGCTCACCGGCGGTTTGCGCGTTCCCCACGGCACGCGGTGTTCGGGACGGTCGGCCAGCAACGGCTCGTCCACCGGCAACGGCAAAGGTGACGCGCCGGCAAAACGTGCCTCTTCGTCGCGAGAAATGCCCAAGCGGTTGTCGAAGTGGCGCCGCCAGCGCCGCTCGCCGATCTGGCGCAGGCGCTCGATGTCCTGCTCCTGCATGAACTCACCACCGATATTGGCTTTGGCGACGAAGGCAAATTCTTCCCGCAGTTGCGCATGGCAGTCGTCGAGCGTGCGTTGCAGCACCGCTTGATCTGCGCCGCTGGCCAGGCCCTGCCAGTAGGCCAGTTCGGCGTCGCGCCAGAGCACCTCGAAACGCATGCGGATTTCGTGAATGCGGTTGTACAGGGTCTCCAGCTTGGTCGCCTTGTCCACCACGTACTCGGGGCTGGTGACCTTGCCGCAGTCGTGCAGCCAGGCCGCCACGCGGAACTCGTAGCGCTCGGCCTCGTTCATGGTGAAGTCGGCGTAGGGGCCGCTGTCGGCCTGCACCGCCTGGTCCAGCAGCATCTGCGCCAGCTGCGGCACACGCTCGCAGTGGCCTCCGGTATAGGGGCTCTTGGCATCGATGGCATCGGCCAGCAGCTTGATCATCGCGTCCAGCAGCCGCTGCTGGGCTTCGACCAGCTGGCGGGTCTCGATGGCCACCGCGGCGGCACCGGACAACTCCTCGACGAAGCGCCGGAAGGGTTCACCGACCTGCTCCTGTGCCTGGCGCAGAACCAGAATGCCGAGCAGTGCCTGGCCTCGGTCCTGGAGCACGATCGCCAGGCCACACCCCTCCAGCCCGAGGGTCTGCATCACCGTGGCCGGCAGATCGACCGGGGCCCCCTCGCCCACCGGCAATTGCTCTGGGTAACCCTCGGCCCGGCAGGCGGCGGCCAGGCGCAGTCGCACATGCTCGGCATCGAACAGGTACACCGCGCCCGCACTGACGCCGGCAGCGTCGACCAGGTGGCTCAGCACGCCATCGAGCATGCGCTCGAGCTGGCTTTCCCGGCTGAGCGTGAAGGTGATCGCCTGCAGGCTGCGGATCGTGCCGGACATGCGGCTGAGCACGCGGCTCAGTTCGCGCACCTCGGACACCCGCGAGACCACGCCGACCTCGCGACTGAAATCGAAGTCGGCCAGGCCTCGCACCTGCTCGGTCAGCAGCCGCAGCGGCCGGCCGATACGTTGCCCGAGCAGCGCGCCGAACAGCAGCAACACCGCCGCCAGCGCGCCCGTCCAGAGCAGTTGCTCGAACAGCACCTTGCGCGCGCCGGCCAGCAGTTCCTGGGCCGGCACGGCGATCAGTACCTGCAGGTGCTGCCCGGCAACGGTGGTCAGCGGCTCGCGCATGCCGTACCAGGTGTGGCCGTCAACCTGGTACGCCTGGGGGCGGTCGCCCTGGGGTGGCTCGGCATGGATCTGCGCCAGGCTGGGCACGCCCAGCTCGCCGATGTTCGACAGGCGGGCCCCGTCACCCTCGCGCACGATGATCCGCCGCAGCTGCGGATAGGCCACCACGTTGCCCTGGTCATCGACCACGGCGATCTCGGTACCGGCGGTCATGCGCAGGTCGCGGCTCTCGCTGGCCAGGTCATCGACCGCGACATCCATGCCGATCACCGCCGCGCCGTCGGCACTGCGCTGGGCCATGGTCAGGCCGATCTGGCGGGTGGTGAAGAACACATAAGGACGGGTGAGCACGGTGTCGGCACGCGCGCTGGCCTCGATGAACCAGGGGCGCGTGCGGGGATCGTAGCGGTAGTCCGGCCGGGCCTGCGTCTGCAGCAGGTTCAGCGCCTGGTCATGGAAGTACCATTCGCCCTGCAGGGTACCGCTCGCGTCCAGGCTGACACTCTGCACCAGGAACGCGGTGCCCGGCGGCGCCGCGAAATGCTGCAGCAGCTGTGGGTCGCGCAAACGCCGGACCAACAGGAACTCGCCGTTGGGAAAGCCGATGTAGGCGGCGCTGAGCATGCGGTTGGCATTCAGGCTCTCGGCCAGTTGCGGCAGCCATTCCAGACGCTGTGCCAGGTTGTCGGCGACCGGATTGAAGGCGAGCAGCCGAATGCTGCTCTGCACCGGGTCGACCAGGCGCCTGGCGCGTTCGTCGATGGTCCGGCCGACCTGCTGGGCAGCGTCGCCGGCAGCGGCTACCAGCGTCTGCCGGACCCCGAGATAGCCCTGCCAGGCCAGGGCGGCGCCAAGCAGCGACATGCCCAGCACGATGGCCAGCGCCACCAGCAGTTGCAGGGAGATTCCGCGCCCGTGGTTGTTCATGATCGCCCGCCCCAGGCAGGCGCCGATCCAGCAGCATGATCCCTCGATGCGCGGCCCATTGCAGGTACTCCGTGTGGCGGTTTTCACAGTGTAATCAGCCGCGGCGATCATGCCGCGCCAGCACCCTGGGCAAACCGCGAAATTTATCGTATACAAAAAAACGGAATTCTGGTTACATTGCCCCGCGCCTACGACAGCGGTATTCGCCGTTGCGTATTGCGACAGGCTCCAGCCATGCGAGACCCACTGCCGCTCGATCCCCTCGGGCACCTTCTGCGAATGCCGTTCGCCACCTGTGCCATGAACGCCACATTCACCCTGCTACCGTTTACCCACACGCCTGCCACCGCCCCCCAGGAGCGGAACCTGCGCGTGCGCGGTACGCCGATCGCCCCCGCCGTGCTTCGCCGCGGCGCCTGACGACAAAGGCGCGCCCGGCATGATCACCCTGAGCCTAGGCACCTCCGGTACTCTGGCCGCCTACGCCGACCAACCCCACGTCAGCGCCCAGGGCGAAGTCGCGACCTTCTGCGCCTCCAGCGGCGGCTGGCTGCCGTTGATCTGCACCATGAACCTGACCAGCGCCTGCGCCCTGGTCCGCGACCTGCTGGAACTCGACCTCGACCGTTTCAATGAGCTCGCCGCGCAAGCCCGGATCGGCGCCGACGGCCTGCTGATGCTGCCCTTCTTCAACGGCGAGCGCGTCCCCGCGTTGCCCGAAGCCACCGCCAGCCTGCACGGCATGACCAGCGCCAACCTGACCCGCGCCAACCTCTGCCGCGCCGTACTCGAAGGCACCTGCTTCAGCCTGCGTTACGGCCTTGACCTGCTGCGCGCCAGCGGCCTGCAAGGCAGCGAAATCCGCCTGGTCGGCGGCGCGGCGAAAAGCCCGCTGTGGCGCCAGATACTGGCCGACCTGCTCGGCCTGCCGGTGGTGTGCCCCCAACAGACCGAAGCCGCCGCCTTGGGCGCCGCGATCCAGGCCGCCTGGAGCCTGGGCCGCCAGCTGCGCCAGGGCGACAGCCTCGATACCCTGTGCCAACGCTGCGTCGCCCTCGACGAACGCACCCGAACCCAGCCCCGCTCGGCGCAACAAGCCGAGTACGAGGTCGCCTATCAACGCTACCGGGAACAACTGCCTGCACGCTGAGTGCGGGTATCCTTCCCCAATCTTTCGTTCTGGAGAACTGCATGTACCTGGTGTGTGGCGAGGCCCTGTTCGATGTCTTCAGCCTGGAAAACAGCACCCGCAGCAGCGAGCTGGGGTTTACCGCGATTGCCGGCGGGTCGCCGTTCAACGTAGCCGTCGGCCTGCGCCGGCTGGGCGTGGCGTCGGCGTTGTTTGGCGGGTTATCCAGCGACTACCTCGGCGCCCGGCTACGCCGGGTGCTGGAAGAGCAACGGGTGGACTGCCGCTACGTGGTGACCAGCGATGCGCCGACCACCCTGGCCATGGTCGGGCTGGATGCCAATGGCTCGGCGCAGTATCATTTTCGCGGTGAAGGGTGTGCGGATCGGCAGGTGACGCTGGCGCATCTGCCGGAGCTGGATGAGCGTGTGCGGGGAATCCATGTGGGTTCGTACACCCTGGTGGTGAAGCCCGTGGCCGATACGCTGATGGCGCTGGTGGAGCGCGAGCGTGACCGGCGGCTGATCAGCCTTGATCCGAATGTGCGGCTTAATCCGCAGCCGGATGTGGCGCTGTGGCGGCGGCAGGTGGAAGCGTTTGCCGGGCATGCGCATGTGATCAAGGCCAGTGAGGAAGACATTACCCTGCTCTATCCAGGCCGAGAGACTCGTGACGTGGCACGAGGCTGGCTTAACGAGCGGTGCCGACTGGTTTTCGTCACTCATGGAGCAGAGGGTGCCAGCGTGCATTGCACGCACGGCTCATGGCAGCGCCCGGCGGACACCTCGTTGCCGGTACAGGACACGGTGGGTGCCGGTGATACCTTCCAGGCGGCTTTGCTGGCATGCCTCGCTCGCCTCGGCGTATACAGCCCGGCCGATGTGGCGATGCTACCCCGTGATGCCATCGATGCGATCCTTGCGTACTCAATCCGTGCTGCAGCGATCACCTGCTCTCGAGTGGGCCCTGATCTGCCCTTTGAACGTGAGCTTCAACCGAGCCCCTGAAACCACTAAAAACCCCAGCCGCAGCCCTCTGCATGCGTCATCGCAAAGCTAGCTTACTGGCGTCTACTCATGCGCTTCAGGCGCTGTCCGGTTCCGCATGTCGACATGGTTGCTGATTTCCCTTGGGCTGGCACAACTTTGCAAGTTTGGGTCCATATCGCAATTAAACTGTCGTTCGTGATTGTATTGATAGAAACTTGGCTTGCCGCACTATTGCCAATGCAAATATAAATTTCATTCTGGCATCCACTTTAATCAAATCGATCGATGAAGCTTTAGTTCGCAGCACCCCAAATTTTTCACGAATTTTGGTTCGGACGCAATGCGATTCTCCGTGAGAAGAATCAGTGAATATCGTAGTCTCATTTTTACAAATTCCATTTATGGGCTTCACTGACGCGGATTATCTCTGCATTGGGAAATCAGGGCCAAGCTAGCTTCCTGTCGAATCTCAACAGGAGCCGCGTGATGACGATAGAGTATCAACCCTTTACGCACTCAGGTGGAGCAGTGCTCCCTCCCAACCAAACAATGCGCGCAGGTCAGTACCTGTCGTCTCAGAATGGCCGATTCAAACTTCGTCTCAGGGATGACGGCCATTTGGTTCTTGAGGAGGGCGGCGTCGTGGCGTGGGTCGCAGATGGGAATCAGCCATACAGCCTTACCTTCCATCGCAGGAGAACGCGCGAGCCACTTCAGTTTGTCGTAAGCAACTCGGGATTTTTGTATGACCCCTCTCGCGGTAGGGTATGGTCTGCTCAAAGCACCGAAACGCTGGACAAGTCCTATTGGTACAACAATTTTCTTACTGTAACCGACACAGGCAATGTGGTGATCTACGACGGTCGAAATGGTGGGATTCGGTGGCCCGAGTAGGTTTCCTGCCGGGGAGAATTCCGCGCCTGCCAAAGCTTATTGGCCATGTTTATCCAGCCGTACCTTCGCCACTCTGGACTTGGCAACATGACTACCCGTGAAGAGTCTTTGCGCTTAACAGCATGAACCAATTCCCTCATAGAACAGGCAGTGAAAAGCTGATTGCCAAATTCCTACGAAACATTGGCCATTGCTGGCTAACGCTCTAGGCACAGACGAGGTATTCGAAGATCGATCAAAGAGACAAAGGATGCAGCCTACAAAAATGACAATATTCGCTGCTCGCAAAACTCTCTGTTTACTGCCCCTAAGTGCTACAGGCCCTTAGCCATTAGCACAAGCGTGCTAATCGATCCTGCTACCCAAGGCCTCGTATAGTCCCCCTGGATTACAAAAACCGGGAAAGAACTCGATGGATCACAAACTTCCACCCGCCTGTCGATGGCTGGCCATCCTGGCGATGGCCTGTAGCACCTCGACCCTGGCCGAACAAGCCTCGGGCGACTACTGGATCATCTACGGAAAAGGGGAACGCCTGCACAACGAGGTGTACGTCGCCGATGCCGCCGGCATCATGGAAAAGCCCGGTGGCGTGCAATCGGCGCAGGTCATGCAGCTATTCGAAGACCCGGCCTTCCCGACCCTCGCCGCCTACGAGGTGCAGGTCAAGTGCAAACAGCGCCAGATCCGCCTGGACAGCGCCCGGGCGATACGTCGCTTCGATGGCGCCGTGCGCGACGTGAAAACCAACGCCAAAGACTGGGTCGCACCCAAGGACTACTGGCTGCAGCGCACCTTCGCCTTCGTCTGCGCCCCCGACAACCGCGCGCGCAACCAGATGCTGTCGATCGGCAAGATGCCGGCGGCGCAGATGGTCGCCACTATCCAAGCGATGTTCATCGAGTTGATTGGCGTCCAGGCCAACAGCCAGGCGGTGCAGGAACTGGACGACATGCTTGCGAACACCCCACGATGAGTACACGCCCTCTGCTGGTCCTTGGCCTGTTGCTGCCAGCGCTGGCCGGCTGCATCCCCACCCTGCCGGAGCTGATGGCGGGCAACCAATGGCAAGGGCGCGACGCCAAGCAGGCCATCGACTTCTTCGGCCCGCCCATGCGCATGGAGCCGTTGCCCGACGGCGCTGGGGTGCAGTTGGGCTGGTACCGCGATACCACCTACGTGCAAAAGGAAGTGGTCGGCAGCACCGCCGAGATGCAAGGCAACGTGATGGTCCATACCAACTACTGGGACGACGTGGCCCATCCTGGCGGCTGCACGATCCTGATGTCGGTAAACAAGGCGCGGCAGATCAACGATTTCTCCACCAAGGGGCGCTGTAACGGCGTGAACCTGGCGCCGTAGCGACAAGGCGTAAAACAAATCCTGTGGGAGCTGACCAGCAACCCATAGACGTAAACGGCTCTGAAAAACCCTTAATCACGGATTTCGATGTACTAAGCAGCCCGCGAAATCTAATCAACATCTCGGTGGGCAGAAAGTGAGGCAAAATTTCTATCAGCAGCAAAATGTGTAGGCATAAAAAAATCCAGTCACCGCTAAGTGACTGGATTCTTTGGAGTATTTTGGTCGGGACGGAGTGATTCGAACACTCGACCCCTTGCACCCCATGCAAGTGCGCTACCGGGCTGCGCTACGCCCCGACATCATTCTCGATACCGCTGAGAACGTTGAAGAATTTAACCTAACCTTTTGAATAATGGAAGCTTTTTTTCAAAAATTTCCACTCGTCGCCAACCAGGTCACTTCTTCAGTACCACCAACACATCCTCCAACTCCGCAATCATCTGCCGAATCAGCTGCTTGTACTGGCTGGACTCATCCTTGACCTCATCACTGGAGAGCCTTAACCGCGCCCCGCCAATGGTAAAGCCTTGGTCATACAGCAAAGCGCGGATCTGGCGGATCATCAGCACGTCCTGGCGCTGATAATACCGCCGGTTGCCACGGCGCTTCACCGGGTTGAGCTGCGGAAATTCCTGCTCCCAGTAGCGCAGCACGTGCGGTTTTACCGCACAGAGCTCGCTGACTTCACCGATGGTGAAGTAGCGCTTGCCCGGGATGGGGGGCAGCTCGTCGTTATGGCTTGGTTCCAGCATAGGCCTCTACCCGGGCTTTCAGCTTCTGCCCTGGACGAAAGGTGACGACGCGGCGCGCGGTGATCGGGATCTCTTCCCCTGTTTTAGGGTTGCGGCCCGGCCGCTGGCGTTTGTCGCGAAGGTCGAAGTTGCCGAAACCGGACAACTTGACCTGCTCGTTGTCTTCAAGCGCGTGCCGAATTTCTTCGAAAAACAGCTCGACCAGCTCCTTGGCCTCACGCTTGTTAAGCCCCAGCTCCTCGTACAGCCTTTCGGCCATCTCAGCTTTCGTCAGAGCACCCATGCCGTTATTTCCTTAACGTGGTGTTCAACCTTTGTTCAAGCGAGGTGAGGATAGTTTGCAGGGTTTCATTCACCTCATCGTCGTTAAGAGTGCGCGATGGATGTTGCCAGGTCAAGCCGACGGCCAGGCTTTTTCTATCAGGATCAATGCCTTTACCCTGGTAGACGTCAAACAGCCTGAGGTCTGTGAGCCATTCGCCTGCATTGTCACGAATTACTTCAAGCACCGAGCTAGAAGCTACATCACGATCCGCGATCAAGGCCAGGTCACGGCGGGTTTCCGGGAACTTGGACAGCTCGCTGAACTTCGGCAGGCGGCCTTCCACGACATCACCGAGCACCAGCTCGAAGACGAACACCGGGCGGTCGAGGCCGAGGGTCTTGGCCAGCTCTGGGTGGATGGCGCCGAGGTAGCCGACTTCCTTGCCGTCGCGTTCGATGCGGGCGGTCTGGCCGGGGTGCAGGGCTGGGTGCTTGCCGGCGACGAAGCTGAAGTCGCTCAGGGCGCCCGAGTAGCCCAGCAGGGCCTCGACATCGGCTTTGACGTCGAAGAAGTCGATGCCGTCGCGGCCGTTGGCCCAGCCTTCTGGGTGGCGGCTACCGGTAACGACGCCGGCGATCATCGGCTGCTGCTTGAGATCACCCAGCTGGCCGACGAAATGCAGGCCGCTTTCGAACAGGCGCACGCGGTCTTGCTGGCGGTTGAGGTTGTGCTGCATCGCCTTGACCAGGCCCGGCCACAGCGAGGCGCGCATGGCGGCCATGTCGCTGGAGATGGGGTTGGCCAGCAGCAGCGGCTCGACGCCTGGGGTGAACAGCTCGAACAGTTTCGGGTCGATGAAGCTGTAGGTGATGGCTTCCTGGTAGCCGCGGGCGACCAGCAGGCGACGCAGGTTCGGCAGCTCGCCGCGGGTTTCCGGGCGGGCTTGCGGGGCCAGGCGGGCCTGCGGGTAGCGGACCGGCAGGTTGTTGTAGCCGTACAGGCGAGCCAGCTCTTCGATCAGGTCGACTTCCAGGCTGACGTCGAAGCGGTGGCTTGGGACGGTGACCGTCCACTCCCCTGCCCCATTGGCGCTGGTTTTCAGCTCCAGGGCGTTGAGCAGTTGCTCGACCTGGGCGGCGTCCATCTGCATGCCGAGCATCTGGGCGATGCGTTCGGCGCGCAGGGTGATCGGCGCGATGTTCGGCAGGTGCTGCTCGCTCACGGTCTCGATGATCGGGCCGGCTTCGCCGCCGACGATCTCCAGCACCAGGGCGGTGGCGCGCTCCATGGCTTCACGGGCCAGTTGCGAGTCCACGCCGCGCTCGTAGCGGTGCGAGGCGTCGGTGTGCAGGCCGTAGGAACGGGCCTTGCCAGCAACGGAGATCGGCTCGAAGAAGGCGCTCTCGAGGAACAGGTCGCGGGTCTTCTCGGTATTGACGCCGCTGTGCTCGCCACCCATCACGCCGGCAATGGCCAGGGCGCGGGTGTGGTCGGCGATCACCAGGGTGTCGGCGCGCAGGGCAACTTCCTGGCCGTCCAGCAGGACGAGCTTCTCGCCCTCCTCGGCCATGCGTACGCGGATGCCGCCGTTGATTTCGGCGAGGTCGAAGGCGTGCATCGGCTGGCCGAGCTCGAGCATCACGTAGTTGGTGATGTCGACGGCGGCGTCGATGCTGCGCACGTCGCTGCGGCGCAGGCGCTCGACCATCCACAGCGGGGTCGGCTTGCTCAGGTCGACGTTGCGGATCACACGGCCCAGGTAGCGTGGACAGGCGGCCGGGGCGCTGACTTCGACCGGACGCACTTCGTCGTGGGCGGCCGGTACGGCCGGCACGACTGGGCGGGTGACCGGCACGTCGTACAAGGCGCTGACGTCACGAGCCAGGCCCGCCAGGGACAGGCAGTCGCCGCGGTTCGGGGTCAGGCCGATCTCGATGCTGGCGTCGTCCAGGTTCAGGTACTGACGGATATCCTGGCCAACCGGGGCGTCGGCCGCCAGTTCCAGCAGGCCATCGTTCTCTTCGCTGATCTGCAGCTCGGAAGCCGAGCAGAGCATGCCGAACGACTCGACGCCGCGCAGCTTGGCTTTCTTGATCTTGAAGTCGCCCGGCAGTTCGGCGCCGATCATGGCGAACGGGATCTTGATGCCCGGGCGGGCATTCGGGGCGCCGCAGACCACTTGGAAGGTCTCTGCGCCATTGCTCACCTGGCACACGCGCAGCTTGTCGGCGTCCGGGTGTTGTTCGGTGGTGAGGATCTCGCCCACCACGATGCCGCTGAACTGGCCGGCAGCGGGGGTCACGCTGTCGACTTCGAGGCCGGCCATGGACAGGCGGGCGACCAGTTCGTCACGGGAGACTTGCGGGTTTACCCAACCGCGCAGCCACTGTTCACTGAATTTCATGCTGTTCTCCTGAAAGTTGCGTCGATTGGGCCTAGCGGAATTGAGCCAAGAACCGCAGGTCGTTGTCGAAGAACAGACGCAAATCGTTGACGCCATAACGCAGCATGGCCAGGCGCTCGGCGCCCATGCCGAAGGCGAAGCCCTGGAACTCTTCCGGGTCGATGCCGGACATGCGCAGCACGTTCGGGTGGACCATGCCGCAACCCATCACTTCCAGCCAGCCGGTCTGCTTGCACACTCGGCAGCCCTTGCCGGAACACATCACGCACTGGATGTCGACTTCGGCGCTCGGCTCGGTGAAGGGGAAGAACGACGGGCGGAAGCGCACGGCCAGTTCTTTCTCGAAGAACACCCGCAGGAACTCTTCGATGGTGCCCTTGAGGTCGGCAAAGTTGATGCCGCGGTCGATCAGCAGGCCTTCGACCTGGTGGAACATCGGCGAGTGGGTGATATCCGAGTCGCAGCGGTACACACGGCCTGGGCAGACGATGCGGATCGGCGGCTGGGTGCTTTCCATGGTGCGCACCTGTACCGGCGAGGTGTGGGTGCGCAGCAGCATGTTGGCGTTGAAGTAGAAGGTGTCGTGCATCGCCCGGGCCGGGTGGTGGCCGGGGATGTTGAGCGCTTCGAAGTTGTGGTAGTCGTCTTCGACCTCGGGGCCTTCGGCGATGCCGTAGCCGATGTGGGTGAAGAACTGCTCGATGCGCTCGAGAGTACGGGTGATCGGGTGCAGCCCACCGGTGGTCTGGCCACGGCCTGGCAGGGTGACGTCGATGCATTCGGCGGCCAGGCGAGCGTTGAGCTCAGCCTCTTCAAAGCCGGCCTTGCGTGCGTTGAGCACGTCGGTGACGCGTTCCTTGGCGTCGTTGATCAGCGCGCCGACCTTGGGGCGCTCTTCGGCTGGCAAGTTGCCCAGGGTCTTCATCACCTGGGTCAGCTCGCCTTTCTTGCCGAGGTATTGGACCCGGATCTGTTCCAGGGTAGTGATGTCTTCAGCGCGTTCCACCGCCTCGAGGGCTTGGGCAACCAGCGCGTCCAGGTTTTCCATGTACAGACTCCAGATACGAAAATAGGGGAAGAGCTTTTGAAGGCTCTTCCCCTATCCGATGACGTTTTACACCCGACGGCGCAGGCGCCGCCGGATGATTGTCGTGGGTACTTAAGCCAGTACGGCTTTAGCCTTCTCGACAATCGCAGCAAACGCCGCTTTTTCGTTCACTGCCAGATCGGCCAGAACCTTGCGGTCGATTTCGATCGACGCCTTTTTCAGGCCAGCAATCAGACGGCTGTACGACAGACCGTTGGTGCGGGCACCGGCGTTGATACGAGCGATCCACAGTGCGCGGAACTGACGCTTCTTCTGACGACGGTCGCGGTAGGCGTATTGGCCTGCCTTGATGACCGCTTGCTTGGCAACGCGGAATACGCGCGAGCGTGCACCGTAGTAGCCTTTAGCCAGTTTCAGAATTTTCTTGTGACGCTTACGAGCGATGACGCCACGCTTTACACGAGCCATGAGTAACTTCCTCTATCTTTGACCGAAATTAACGTACGCGCAGCATGCGCTCGACTTTTGCCACGTCAGACGGGTGCAGCAAGCTGGCACCGCGCAGTTGACGCTTACGCTTGGTCGACATTTTGGTCAGGATGTGGCTCTTGAAAGCGTGCTTGTGCTTGAAGCCGGAAGCGGTTTTCAGGAAACGCTTCGCAGCACCGCTCTTGGTTTTCATTTTTGGCATGTTGGAACTCCGCATTCGATAAAATTACACAATAATCATCAGGCCTGCCGTGCCCGGGAGATTACTTCTTCTTTTTGGGGGCGATGACCATCATAAGCTGGCGTCCTTCCATCTTCGGATGCTGCTCAACGGTGCCGTATTCGGCGAGGTCGGTTTCGACCCGCTTCAACAGCTCCATGCCCAGCTCCTGGTGGGCCATCTCACGGCCGCGGAATCTCAGAGAGATCTTGGCCTTGTCCCCATCGCTAAGGAAACGTACCAGGTTGCGTAGTTTTACCTGGTAATCCCCTTCTTCCGTCCCTGGACGAAACTTGATTTCTTTGATCTGGATCTGCTTCTGGTTCTTCTTGGCTTCGTTGGCCTGCTTCTTCTTCTCGAAGAGGTGCTTGCCGTAGTCCATCACCTTGCAGACGGGCGGTTGCGCGTCTGCAGAGATTTCCACCAGATCCAGCTTCGCTTCATCAGCGATACGCAGCGCTTCATCAATCGAGACGATGCCAATCTGCTCGCCGTCAGCACCAATTAACCGAACCTCGCGTGCCGAGATATTCTCGTTGATCGGGGCTTTCGGTGCAGTTCGTTTATCGTTTCTCATTTCACGCTTAATAGTCATTACTCCGATTCTTGGCGACCACGCCGGGACACCGCTTGCGACAGCAGCTCAGCGAACTGCGCGACGGGCATCGAGCCCAGGTCTGCGCCTTCGCGGGTGCGCACAGCGACGGTTTGCGTTTCGACTTCGCGGTCCCCTATAACCAAAAGGTAAGGGACCCGCAGCAACGTATGCTCGCGGATTTTAAAGCCGATCTTCTCATTTCTCAAGTCAGACTTGGCACGGAATCCGCTTCCGTTCAGCGTTTTTTCCACCTCGAGGGCGAAATCGGCCTGTTTGTCGGTGATGTTCATGATCACCGCCTGGGTCGGCGCCAGCCACGCCGGGAACACACCGGCGTAGTGTTCGATCAGCATGCCGATGAAACGCTCGAACGAACCGAGGATGGCGCGGTGCAGCATGACCGGGCGAACACGGCTGTTGTCTTCGGCGATGTAGCTGGCGTCCAGACGCTCCGGCAGGTTCGGGTCGTACTGCAGGGTGCCGCACTGCCAGTTACGGCCGAGGCAGTCGCGCAGGGTGAACTCGATCTTCGGGCCGTAGAACGCGCCCTCGCCCGGCTGGTATTCCCACTCCAGGCCCGACTCGTTCAGGGCGTCGGCCAGCGCGCCCTCGGCGCGATCCCACAGCTCTTCGGAACCGACACGCTTGGCCGGACGGGTCGACAGCTTCATGGCGACATCGGTGAAGCCGAAGTCCTTGTACACATCCAGGGTCAGCTTGATGAAGTCGGCGGCTTCCTTCCTCACCTGCTCTTCGGTGCAGAAGATATGCGCGTCGTCCTGCACGAAGCCACGCACGCGCATGATGCCGTGCAGGGCGCCGGACGGCTCGTTGCGGTGGCAGGCGCCGAACTCGGCCAGGCGCAGCGGCAGGTCGCGGTACGACTTCAAGCCCTGGTTGAACACCTGCACGTGGCACGGGCAGTTCATCGGCTTCACCGCGTAGTCACGGTTTTCCGACGAAGTGGTGAACATGTTCTCGGCGTAGTTGGTCCAGTGCCCGGAGCGCTCCCAGAGGATGCGGTCGACGACTTGCGGAGTCTTGATCTCCTGGTAGCCATTGTCGCGCTGAATCTTGCGCATGTACTGCTCGAGCACCTGGTACACGGTCCAGCCGTTGGCGTGCCAGAACACCATGCCCGGTGCTTCTTCCTGCAGGTGGAACAGGTCGAGCTGCTTGCCGATCTTGCGGTGGTCGCGCTTCTCGGCTTCTTCGATGCGCTGGATATACGCGGCCAGCTGCTTCTTGTCGGCCCAGGCCGTGCCATACACGCGCTGCAGCTGCTCGTTCTTGGCATCGCCGCGCCAGTAGGCGCCGCTCAGCTTGGTCAGCTTGAACGCCTTGAGGAAGCGCGTGTTCGGCACGTGCGGGCCGCGGCACATGTCGACGTATTCTTCGTGGTAATACAGGCCCATGGCCTGTTCATCCGGCATGTCCTCGACCAGGCGCAGCTTGTAGTCTTCGCCACGCTGGGTGAACACGTCGATGACTTCGGCGCGCGGGGTCATCTTCTTGACGACGTCGTAGTCCGTGTCGATCAGCTGCTGCATGCGCTTTTCGATGGCGGCGAGGTCGTCCGGGGTGAAGGGACGCTCGTAGGCGATGTCGTAATAGAAGCCTTCGTCGATCACCGGACCGATCACCATGCGGGCGGTCGGGTACAGCTGCTTCACCGCGTGGCCGATCAGGTGGGCGCACGAGTGACGGATGATCTCCAGTCCCTCTTCATCTTTGGGGGTGATGATCTGCAGGGTGGCGTCGTGGTCGATCTTGTCGCAGGCATCGACGAGCTTGCCGTCGACCTTGCCGGCCAGGGTGGCCTTGGCCAGGCCTGCGCCGATCGAAGCGGCGACTTCGGCCACGGATACCGGCTGGTCGAACGAACGTTGACTGCCATCGGGAAGAGTAATAATGGGCATGGCGCCTCCTCTCCTAGTGGTGACCCCTACCAAAGGTCACGTGGGTTGGGATGAGCCAGTACAAGATCCGCCCTGCCTTTCCCACGGGAAAGCCTGCCTCACAGTGGCAGAGACCTTTCGGCCTGCCAGGGACGAACCAGAGTGACTGGAAGGTAAAAAAAGAAATGCGCCCGCACAGGGCGTGGCGCAAGGGCGCATGCTAGCACGGGGCTAGAACGGCCGGCAGAATTATTTGGAAATTACGCCTTGGCGGTGAACTTGTACGGAAAATTTCCTATCAGACCCTCTGAAGCAACCTACTCTTGATGAGACCTTTACCCAAGGAGTGTCCGGTTATGCGACTTCAGTCCCTTCTGGCCGCCTGTGCCGTGAGCGCCCTGCTGCTGCCGCTGACAGCCAACGCAGGCAGTTTTCCCGCCGGCAAGGAAGCGTCCTACATGGAGCAGTGCCAGCAAGTGGCGAGCGGCCAGGGCGTGGACGCGGCGACGGCGAAGAAGCACTGCGAATGCGGCGCCAAAGTAATCAAGGAGAAATTCAACGACAAGGAAATCAATGACCTCACCACTGCGGAGGATGGCGTTGACGCCAACCTGATGCAGAAGGCCCAGCAGGCAGTACGGGCCGCCTGCACCGCAAAATAAACAGGGTTAGCTGGCCATTGCACGCATCTTTTGCCCTAGATCAACATCCTGCGAAGGTAAAAGGCGCTAGATGCGCAGAAATGGACTATGATGTTGCTGGTGCACCTGTGGCCTCGGCAACATCGCACCTCGAAAAAAAATCATGTTTCTGGAGATTCATCCCATGTCCAATCGCCAAACCGGCACCGTCAAATGGTTCAATGATGAAAAAGGCTTCGGCTTCATCACCCCACAAGGCGGCGGCGACGACCTGTTCGTACACTTCAAGGCCATCGAAACCGACGGCTTCAAGAGCCTGAAAGAAGGCCAGACCGTTTCCTTCGTTGCCGAAAAAGGCCAGAAGGGCATGCAGGCTGCACAGGTTCGTCCGGAGTAATTCGGGTCGCAACAAAAAAACCCGCCACTTGTGGCGGGTTTTTTATTGGCTGCGTTTCAGCCCGTCGGGCCCAACCCTGCACGCAAAAGGGGCGCAAAGCGCCCCCCCTGGGCGTTCGATCAGGGTGCCTCGATACCCGTGGTATCGCCAATCAACGACTCGGCCTTGAGCGGCACCGGCGCCACCTTGCGCAACGCTGCCACCTGCCCCGCATCCACCGCCGACGCCTGGTTCCCCCAGCTGCCGCGAATGAAATTGACCACATCGGCCACCTGCCGATCCGACAACCGCCAGCCGAAGCCCGGCATGCTGAAGGTCGAAGGCGCCGTCGCCGTGGCCGGCAGGGTCGCCCCCTCCAGCACGATATGGATCAGCGAGGTGGCGTCCGCACCCTGCACCACCGGATTACCGGCCAGCGCCGGGAACACCCGGGCGTAACCTTTGCCGTCGGTGCGGTGGCAGGCCCCGCAGTTATCGACGTAGAGCGCCGCGCCGGCCTTGCCGTCATTGCCCTGCCATAGCGCCTCGGCGACCGCGCGGTCCTCCTGGAAGGGCCTGTCGTCCGGGCTCACCGGTGGCAAGGTCTTCAGGTAGCGGGCGATAGCTGTCAGGTCGGCGTCGCTCATGTATTGCATGCTGTGCTCGACCACGTCGCTCATGCCGCCGAACACCGCCGTGCGCTCGTTGCGCCCGGTCTTGAGGAAGGCGACGATCTGCGCCTCGTCCCAACTGCCGAGACCATCCTTGTGGTCGCCGCGCAGGCTCTTGGCGATCCAGCCCTCCAAAGGCGCGCTGCCGGACAGGAAGGCATCGCCGTCGGCGGCATCCAGGGCCTTCTCCTGCATGGTCAACGCCCGCGGCGTATGACAGGCACCGCAGTGGCCCAGCCCTTCGACCAGATAGGCGCCACGCGCCACCACCGGGTCGCGCCCGGCGGCCTCAAACGGCTGCACCGGCGGCGCGAACAGCCCGCGCCAGAACGCCAGCGGCCAGCGCATGCTCAGCGGCCAGGGAATGTCACTGTCCTTGTTGCGCTGCTCCACCGGCTGCACGCCCTGCATGAAGTAGGCATAGAGCGCCCGCATGTCCTGGTCGCTGACCCGCGCATAGGACGGATACGGCATGGCCGGATACAGCGTGCTGCCGTCCTTGCCGATGCCCTGGCGCACGGCGCGCTCGAAGTCCTCGTAGCTGTACTGGCCGATACCCGTCATATCAGGCGTGATGTTGGTCGAGTACAGGGTACCGATGGGCGTCTCCATGGGCAGCCCGCCAGCGAACGGCTTGCCACCCTTGGCGGTATGGCAGGCCACGCAGTCGCCGGCGCGGGCCAGGTACTCGCCCTGGCGGACCAGCGCCGGGTCGACCGCGTCGGCGGCCTGCAGCGCGGTGCTGGCGCCCAGGCCCAGCATGGCGATGAGCAGTGTCTTCATGTTGGCCTTCCTCATGCCTGCACCAGTGGACCGGGATTCTTCAGGTAGCGCTCGCGGATCGCCCGCGCCGACCAGTAGGTCAGCGCCGCCACCAGCCCGGTGGGGTTGTAGCCCAGACCCTGGGGAAAGGCCGAGGCGCCGGGGACGAAGACGTTGTGTACGTCCCAGCACTGCAGGTAGCGGTTGAGCGCGCTGGTCTTGGGATCGGTACCCATGATCGCGCCACCATTGAGGTGAGTGGTCTGATAGGTGGACGCATCGAAGTGCTGGCCGAACGCCTTCCTGCCCGCGCTGATCGCCTTGGGGCCCATGGCTTCGGCGATCTTGCCCATGCGCTCGACCATGAATCGGTTCATCTTCACGTCGTTGTCCTTCCAGTCGAAGGTCATGCGCAGCAAGGGCTGGCCGTAGGCGTCCTTGTACACCGGGTCCAGGTCGAGGTAGTTGTCGCGGTAGGACTGGTGCGCGCCATGGGCGTCCATCGACAGCATGTGCCGGTAGCTGTCGGCCACCGCGGCCTTCCAGCCACTGCCCCACTTGGGTGTGCCCGGCGGCACCTTGGTGCCGGAGATCGGCTTGGCGCCGGCCTGGTTGACCCAGAACGGCGAGCCGCCGACGAAGCCGTGAGGCCCATGGTCGAAGTTGTCAGCGTTGAAATCGTCCACCGCCACGCCATTGCCGCCGGCGCCGATGAAGGGGTTGGTGTGGTGGCTGTCGCGGTCGAAGAACGCCGTTACGGTGGAGATGTTCTGGTAGGCGAAGTTGCGCCCGACCACGCCTTCATTGGTAACCGGATCATAGGGTTTGCCGATCCCCGAAAGCAGCATCAGGCGCACGTTGTTGTACTGGAACGCGCCGAGGATCACCAGGTCGGCGGGTTGCTCGACCTCGCGCCCCTGGCTGTCGACGTAGGTCACGCCGGTGGCCAGGCGCTGGTCGGCGCTCAGGTTGACCCGCAGCACGTGGGCGTTGTTGCGCAGCTCGAAGTTCGGCACCTGGCGCAGGGCCGGGAGGATGTTCACGCTGGGCGACGCCTTGGAATACATGTAGCAGGCGTAGCCGCTGCAATAGCCGCAGAAGTTGCACGGCCCCATCTGCGCGCCGTAGGGGTTGGTGTACGGCCCGGAGGTGTTGGCCGACGGCAGGTTGTAGGGGTGGTAGCCGACTTCGCGGGCGGCTTTCTCGAACAGCTGCGCCGACACCGTGTTCTTCTGCGCCACCAGCGGGAAGTCGCTGGAGCGGTCGGCGGCGAACGGGTTGCCGCCCTTGTCGCGCCCCACCACCTGGCCGTTGATCGACCAGGCCGTGCCGGAGGTGCCGAACACCTTCTCGGCGAAGTCGAAGTACGGTTCCAGCTCTTCATAGCTCACGCCGAAGTCCTGGATGGTCATGCCCTCGGGAATGAACGCCTTGCCGTAGCGCTCCTCGTAGTGGCTGCGCAGGCGCAGTTCCACCGGGTCGACGCGAAAATGCACGCCGGACCAGTGCAACCCTGCCCCGCCCGTGCCGGTGCCAGGCAGGAAGGCGCCGAACTGGCGATACGGCACGGCCACGTCGTTGACGCTGTGGCGCAGGGTCACGGTCTCCCGGGAGATGTCCATGAACAGCTTCTTGCGCGAGTTGTAGGTCAGCTCGTCCATGGTCTGTGGGTAGACGCCGTCCGGATAGGTGTCGCGGGCCGGGCCGCGCTCCAGGGCCAGCACCTGCAGGCCGGCCTCGGTCAGTTCCTTGGCCATGATCGCCCCGGCCCAGCCGAACCCGACGATGACCACATCGACTTTCTTCATCATCTGGCTCATGGCTCAACCTCGCTCGCCGCTGATGGACACTGGCGGGAAGGGATAACGCTCGTCGCGTTCCACCCAGTCCATGAAATCGGCGCGAGCGCCGGGGAAGCCAACCAGCTTCCAGCCGGCCAGGCCCTGGTTGCCACCGTGCAGTGGATCGCTGAAGAAACCCTCACGGGTGTTGAGCCAGAGCATGCCGAAGAAAGTGGCCGCCGGCACCGAGGCGAACGGCGCCTGGCCGCCGTCCAGCGCCTCCAGCGCCCGCTGCTGTTGTGCAGGGTCCAGCGCCGCGAAGGCCTTGCCGAACCGTGCCTGGCACCAGGCGTCGGTTTCGGCGATGCCCAGCCGGTAGATCTCCTGCGGGCTGAGCTTGAGCTGGTAGCCCAGCTCGCTGGGCGCATCGGGATGGAACGGCCCCTGCATGTACCACAACCCGCCACTGCCGTAGCGGGTGTTGAGTTGGCGGTCGATGAACTCGGGCACGCCGGCATCGGCCGCGCCGGGGCCCAGGGCATCGGTGGGAATGAGCACGGCGACGGCGGCACTGACGAAGGCCCACTCCTGCCGGGTGAAGAAGGTCGGTTGGTAGGCGCGCGCCGGGGCCGGACGGGCCGACTCGACGGGGGCCGGAGTGGCGCTGTCGGCGAGCACTGCGCTGCCCAGCCCCGAGCTGGCGAGGGTCGCCACCGGGATCAGGGTCAGGGATTGGCGCAGGAACGCCCGGCGCGCCGGTTGCACGGAGGCGGGTTGGTCCTTGGACATGAGGATGTCTCTCTGTTGATCAGGTCATACGGAAGTCGTCGCCCTTTTCACCCATGGAAATCCCGGGGGCGCCAACGAGATAGCGCTGTCTCGCGACGGCGGCCTCGTTTCGCGAAGGAGTCGCGTTGCGACCCCGGGATTTCGCATCAGGCAAGGGCTGTTGTTATGGCAAGCATGGGGCAAGCGAACGGCTCGCCCGGTTCATTTTTTTCGCCACGACCAGGCGTCGGGGTTGACCAGGTTTTGCGGCCGTTCGCCGGCCAGCGCGGCCAGCAGGTTGTCCACCGCGCAGCGGGCCATGGCCTCGCGGGTTTCCACCGTGGCCGAGCCAATGTGCGGGGTCAGCACCAGGTTGTCCTGCTGCAGCAGCGCAGAATCGGCCGGCAGCGGCTCCTGCACGAACACATCCAGCCCGGCGCCACGAATGCGCCGCTCGGCCAGGGCACGCAGCAACGCCGGCTCGTCCAGCACCCGGCCTCGGGAGATGTTCACCAGGATCGCCGAGGGCTTCATCAGCGCCAGCTGCGGCTCGCCGATCAGGTTTTCGGTCTCGGCAGTCAACGGCAGGCACAGGCAGACGAAATCCGCCTCGGCCAGCAACGCCTCCAGGCTGCGGTAGCCGGCCGCGAATCGCGCCTCCACCTCAGGCCGGGGCTGACGGGTGTGGTACAGCACACGCATGCCGAAACCAGCATGCGCGCGACGCGCCAAGGCCTCGCCAATGCGGCCCATGCCGACGATACCCAACGTCTTGCCGTGGACGTCGCAACCGAATTGCGCCGGCCCGATCCCGGCCTGCCAGTGGCCGGCGCGGATCCAGCCATCGAGCTCGGCCACACGGCGGGCGCAGGCCAGGATCAGGGCGAAGCCGGTGTCGGCGGTCGTCTCGGTGAGCACGTCGGGGGTGTTGGTCAGCAGCACGCCCTTCTGGTTCAGGGCGTCGATGTCGTAGTTGTCCACGCCGACCGACACGCTGGAGACCACTTCCAGCTGCGGTGCCAGGTCGAGCAGCGCGCGATCCAGACGCAGGCTGGCGCCGAGCAGTCCATGGGCGCCCGGCAGCGCGGCGCGCAGGCGGACCAGGCCATCGGCGTTGGGCGACTCGACCAGGGTTACCTCGGCGTGCGCCTGCAGGCGGGCCATGAGCTCATCGGACAGGCGTTTGTAGAGGACGATGCGTTTTCTCATTGCGCGATACCTATCGACTGGGCGCCAGGCATTGCTGCCGCGCCTGTTGCAAGGGGTTGAGGACAGCGGTCAGGGCCACGGCCGCCAGCAGCGCGCCGCACATGAACAGGTAGGACGCGCCGGGGCCGCCGGTCACGCCGTTGAGGTAGCCCACCAGCCAGGAGCCTGAGAACGAGCCCAACGCCCCCATGCTGTTGATCAGCGCCATGGCGCCACCGGCGACGTTGGCCGGCAGCAGCTCGGGCACGATGGCGAAGAATGGCCCGTAGGGCGCGTACATGCAGGCCCCGGCGATCACCAGCAAGGCGTAGGACCACCAGAAGTGCTCGGTGCCCAGGCTGTACGAGCCATAGAACGCCAGCGCGGCGATCAGCAGTGGCGGCCAGACGAAACGCTTGCGCTTTTGCAGGCGGTCCGAGGCCCAGGACACTCCGAGCATGGCCAGGACCGCGCCAAGGTAAGGCAATGCTGACAGCCAGCCGGCGGTGACGATGTCCAGCGCCGCCGCCTGCTTGAGGATCGACGGCAGCCAGAGGACGAAGCCGTACACGCCGATGCTCCAGCAGAAGTACTGCAGCGACAGGATGATCACCGTCGGCGAACGGAACGCCTCGCGGTAGTTCTTCACCGGCTTGATGCCCTGCTGTTCGGCGGCGAGCGCCTCGCGCAGCGCCGCCTTCTCCTGGGCATCCAGCCACTTGGCCTGCTCCGGGCGATCGTCCACCAGGCGCCACCAGATGAAGGCCCAGAGGATCGCCGGCGCGCCCTCGATGATGAACATCCAGCGCCAGTCGAACTGCTGCACCAGGTAGCCCGAGACCACCGACATCCACAGGATGGTCACCGGATTGCCGAGGATCAGGAAGGTGTTGGCCCGTGAACGCTCGGCGCGGGTGAACCAGTGGCAGAGGTAGATGAGCATGGCCGGCATCACCGCCGCCTCCACCACGCCCAGCAGGAAGCGGATGACGATCAGCAGGTAGACGTCGTGCACCACGCCGGTCAGGGTGGCCAGCCCGCCCCAGAGAATCAGGCTGGCGAAGATCAGTTTCTTCACGCTGCGCTTCTGCGCGTAGATCGCGCCCGGCACCTGGAAGAAGAAATAGCCGAGGAAGAACAGCGCGCCGAGCAACGACGACAGCGCCGGGGTGATCTTCAGGTCGTCGGCCATGCCCGAGGCCGCGGCGAAGCCATAGTTGGCCCGGTCGAGGTAGGCCAGGCTGTAGGTGATGAAGACGATGGGCATGATGTACCACCAGCGTCTGGGGGCGAGTCGGTCGATCTGCATGAGGGTTCTCCTGGTCTTGTTGTTCTTGTCACATCAGGTTCCGGACGAGCCGGTGGTTCAGCATGGGTTGAGCGCAGCGTCTTCATGACGGTCCAGCTCATGGCGTCGCGGCAGGCCTTCCATGTCGCCGCGGCTCTGCACCGCGCGGCTGCCGCACCAGTTGCCCCGGGACACCGCGCGGCGCAGCGGCAGGCCCTCGAGCAAGGCGCTGATCACGCCGACGGCGAAGGCATCGCCCGCGCCCACGGTGTCCACCACTTGGGCCACCGGCTGACCGGGCACCACGCCATGCTCGCCCCGGGCATCGCGCCAGTAGGCGCCTTGGGCACCGAGCTTGATGGCCACGCACTGCACGCCCTGCTCGAGGTAGAACTCGGCGATGGCCTGCGGCGACTGGCGACCGGTCAGCAGGCGCCCTTCCTCCAGCCCCGGCAGGACCCAGTCGGCCTTGAAGGCCAAGGCATTGATCTCGCGCACCATGGTCGGTCGGTCCGGCCACAGCGAGGGGCGCAGGTTGGGGTCGAAGGAAATGCTGCGGCCATTGGCGCGCATGCCGTCGAGCAACTGGTGGCACAGCGCGCGGCAACTGGCCGACAGCGCCGGTGGAATACCGGTGGCATGCAGGTGGCGGGCCTGCAGCAATCCAGGTTGTAGTTGCCTCGGTGCCAGGCGACTGGCCGCCGAGCCTCGACGGAAATACTCGACCTTGGGGTCGCGGCCATCGTCGCAGCGCTCCTTGAGCTGGAACCCCGTCGGGTGCTCGGCATCGATCTCGACGTTCGAGCAGTCCAGGCCCTCCTGGCGCAGGGTGTCGAGCACGAAGGCGCCGAGCGAATCGTTGCCCACCCGGCTCAGCCACTGGACCCGCAAGCCCAGGCGGGCCAGACCGATGGCCACGTTGCTGTCGGCACCGGCAATGCGTTTGCCGAAACCGTCGACCGTTGCCAGATCGCCCGGCTGCGCCGCCACGAACATGGCCATGGTTTCACCGAAACACAGGACGTCGCGCTCAACCATGGCACACCTGCCCTTCCAGTTGCGCCAGTTGCGCGACCTGCCGTGCCGTCAGCGTCAGCAGATCCTCGCCGGCCAAGGGGTACTCGATGGCGCGCGGCAGGCCGGGGGCGAAATGCCTCATCAACTCGCGCCATTGAGCCAGATCCAGGGCCTGCGGCACCACGGCCACCAGGCGCCCGTCGGCACGCCGGGCCACCGCCTTGCAGTGCACATAGCGCACCCAACGGCCGAGCAATTGCGCGGCCAGCAGCGGCGATTCGTCATGCCAGTACCAGTTGCCGATGTCGAAGGTCAGGCCCGGTGCCACACCCTGTGCCTGCGCCTCGCGCAAGAAACGCAGCAGGATTTGCAGCCGGCCGCCGTGCGCGGTCTGGTCGTTTTCCACGTACAGCGCCGTCTTGTGCCGCAACAGTGGCGCCAGGGCCTGCAGATCGCAGCCCTCCTGGTAGTGCCCCAGCGAAACCTTCAGGGCCACCGCGCCGATCGCATCCGCCAGGTGCAGGCGCTGGGTGATGGCTGGCTCCAGGCTGCCATCCTCGCGCCACAACTCCAGTGGCGTCGAGTAAAGACTTTGCAGACCATGCTCGGCAGCCAGGCTGGCCAGGCTGGCGGCATCGGGCTCGGCGTCGAACAGTTCCTCGCGCCATTCCACCCGCCGCGCACCGGCGGCGGCCAGCAGCGGCAGGTAGCTGGCCTGGCCCAACTGCCTCACGGCATCGGCACCGAAACTCGACAAGCTGATGGAGACAGTGTTCGTGTGCATCGTGATAGTCCTTGTTCTTGTGGATGAAACCGGTTTCATTTCTGGCCGAGGCAAACGGCGTCCAGGACGCCGTCATCGTTGCAGTCGAGTGGAGCCCCGCGGTATGAGCTCGGCACGCAGGTCCAGGCGCCGGGCCGGCGAATGGCTGCCTTGCAGGCGTTCCAGCAGGCGCTGGAATGCCGCGGCGCCGATACGCTCGGTGGGCTGGGCCAGGGCGCTGATGCCATTGCCCACCAGCGGATACCAGTCCAGTTCGTCGAGCGCGATCAGCCCCACTTCCTGGAACAGCGGCCCGCCTCGCGCGTGCAGCACGCGCACCACTTCGAGCGTGGCGACGCCGTTGCAGGTGAACAGTGCCTGGGGACCGTGCCCTGCCCCGGCGATGAAACCCGCCAACTGCTCGCGCAGCTGCTCGCCCACCTCCAGTACTTGCCCGCGTACACCACGGCGACGGGCGATGGAGGCCTGGAAGGCATCGACGCGCTCCTGGCGGGAGCTGGTGCCGTCGAGCGGCTCGGTCACGGCGAGAATGTCGCGATAGCCGCTGAGCACCAGATGATCGAGCGCCTGCTCGACGGCATCGCCGTTGTCCAGGCCCACCAGGTCGACCGGCAGCCCGGCCAGCTGCCGGTCGACCAGCACCATCGGCAGTTCGCGGGCCAGGCTGGCCAGTTCATCGGCGCGATGACCCAGAGTGTTCACGATCAGACCGTCGACGTTGTACGACTGCAGGGCCTGCAGGTGGCTGCGCTCCTGGTCGTGGTCGCAGTCGGTGTTGCACACCACCAGGCTGTAGCCATGCTGGTGACAGGCGGTTTCGACACCGTGCATCACCGCGACGGAATAGGGGTTGCGGATGTCCGCCAACAGCATGCCGATCAACCCGGTACGGCCGCGCTTGAGCGCGCTGGCCATGCGATTGGGGCGGTAGCCGAGGCGTTCGACCACCGCTTCGATGCGCTGGGCGGTCGCTTCGGCCAGCAGCTGCCGGTCTTCGCCCATGAAGCGTGAGACCGTCGCCTTGGAGACGCCGGCCGCCTTGGCGACCTCGCTGATGGTGACTCTCCCGCGAACGGGAACCGTCTCTTTGTCCACCCCTGAGCCCTTCTTGTTTGCGTATGTGCAGGGTTGATGAAACCGGTTTCAATGAAATCAGGGATGCATCGGGGCGTCAAGTGACGCCCGTTCTGCCAAAGCGGGTGAATGAATGGCCATGCTGCTGTACAGCCGGCGCCAGAGCGTTATGGTAGTGCCCAAGGATTTTTTGGCACTGCCCTGGAGACGGCCATGACTGCACTGTTTCGCCTCAGCTTGCTGCTACTGGTCATCGGCATGCTGCTGGGTGACATCGTGCTGGCCAGCCTGGGATTGATCGGCTTGTGCGGGGGCGCCATCTATCTCGATATCCGCCAGGACAGCCAGGCGCCAGGGGCCGGCGAGTCGGAATTCACCGCGTAGCGCGCACCATGTCCTCCCACTGCGCCGCGAGCTCCTGCGCCGATTGCGCCACGACCCCGCGCAGATCCCGTGGATATTCCACCCCCATCGCCTCTTCGAAGCGCGCCACGCTGAATTGCCCGTTACTGGCCCGCAGCACGAAGCCACTGACCTTGCACGCCTCGGAGACGAGGAAGGCAAACCCAGGCGCCACCCACTCCGGTTTCAGGTCCTCCGGTTCCCCCTGCTCGCCCCACATGCGTGTGCGTGCCACCGGCGACAGCGCGTTCACCAGAATGCCATGGGGCGCACCCTCGGCCGCCAGGGCATTCATCAGCCCCAGCTGCGCCATCTTGCCAGCCGAGTAGGCTGCCAAGCCGGGCCGGGCATGGCAGCGATACATCGCCCGGTCGGAGGTCCCCAGCACGATACGCGGCGCGGTGGATTGCTTGAGGTACGGCCAGGCGTGCTTGCATAGCCACAATGGCGCCTGCACGTTGATGCCCAGGGCCCGATCGAGGAACTGCGCGGTGGTCTGCTCGACCATCTGGTAGTCCACCCAACCCGCGTTGTGCACCAGCGCATCGAGGCTACCGAAGCAGGCCACGCAGGCCTCCACCAGTTCCCGGCACTGGACCTCATCGGTCAGGTCACGGCACAGACCTTCGACCCGATAGCCCATGGCCCGCAGCTCGGCCGCCGCGGCGGCCACCACCAACGGATCGCTGCCACGCCCCTGGTTGTCGGTCCCCAGGTCACTGATCATCACCCGCGCGCCACTTTCAGCCAATGCCCGGGCGGCCGCCAGGCCCAGGCCACGGGCGCCGCCGGTGATCAGAACGGTCTTCGCTTGCTTCATCCAGGTCTCCTTGTCCAGCCACGAGCCTAGCCAGCGAATGCCGCAAAGTTGAATACTATTGGCCGTCGTCAGCGATATCGAACCGATATCGCCCCCGCCAAGGACGCCTTGCCGTGATCGAAACCCGTCTGCTGCGCCAGTTCGTCGCGGTTGCCGAAGAGCTGCACTTCCACCGTGCCGCCGAGCGCCTGCACATGGCCCAGCCACCGCTGAGCCAGGCGATCGCCCGACTCGAGCAACGCCTGGGCTTCGCCTTGTTCGTGCGCCACTCCCGTGGCGTCAGGCTGACCCCGGCCGGCTCGCACCTGCTGGACACCGCGCGTGCCACCCTGCACGCCCTGGAGCAGGGCGTGCAGCAAGCGCGCGGTATCGCCAAGGGCCAGACCGGCGAGCTGCGCATCGGCAGCCTTGCGCTGGCCGGCCACCCGGAGCTGCTCGCCAGCCTCAAGCGCTTTCGCCAGCAGTGGCCACAGGTGCAACTGACCTTGCAACAGGCCAGCTCCGCGCAACTGGCGCGCGCTCTGCTCGACGAACGATTGGACCTGGCCGTGTTGCGCGACGTGCCGGAGCTCGACGAACGCCTGCACTGGCGCCTGTGGCACGAAGAGGCGCTGCTGCTGGCCTTGCCGGCCGACCACCCGCGCGCCGGCGAACCTAGCGTCGCCCTGGCCGGGTTCGCCGAGGAACCGTTCGTGTTCACTCCCAGGAGCCTGGGCAGTCGCTATCACCAGCACCTGCTCGAGCTGTGCCAGGCCGCCGGGTTCAGCCCGCGCATCGTCCAGGAGGCGGCGCAACTGCAGACGGTCGCCAGCCTGGTCGCCTGCGGTTTCGGCGTTGCCCTGCTGCCGGCTTCCGCGGCCCACGCCAATCGCCAGCCAGACGTCTGCTTCGTGCCCCTGGACGATGTCTCGGCACCGCTGCCACTGTACCTGGCCTGGCGTGCCGGTGACGGTTCCCTGGCCCGCCAGCGCATGCTCGAGCTGCTTACAGGCTGACCCCCAACGCCTGGCGCAACTGCTCGCCACGGCTATCGTCCGCCGCGCTGACCAATGCAAAGTTGTAGTCGCCGTGGGACCAGTAGCGGGCCTGCAACTGGCCATCGGTGCGCTGGCCGCTGGGCATGCGCTCGAAATGTTCGCCAGGCGAGCGCAGGAACAGGCTGATGCGTTGCCCTTGGCGATCCTGGAACACCAACAGCGCCGCCGGCCCCGCCTCGTTGCTCAGCAAGCGTGCGCCCACCGGCTGGAAACCGTAGCCGGCCAGGTCCGGCAGCTGCCCGACGCGGTTGAAGTGACGCCCAAGCCAGGCTTGCAAGCGGGCCGGGTCGCTGGCCTGCAGATCCAGCGAGGTGGTGTCGGCGAACAGGCGGTGCGCCTGTACCGCGTCGGCCATCGGCAGGTTGCCGGCCACCAGTGTCGCTTCACGCGCCTGCCAGCCCCCCAGCCCACCTACCCCCAGGGCGACCAGCAGCACGGCGGCCGAGGCCAGGCGACGTTGGCGCCGCTGGCGCACGCGGCGGCGCAGTGGTGCAAGATCGAGTGCCGGATCGCTCGGACGCTCGCCAAAGCCCGCCAGCGCCGCACGCAAGCGCCGGGCATCGCTGCGCCAGGCCTCGATCCGCGCCGCCTCCTGTGGGTTGGCGGCCAGCCATGCCTCGACCTCGGCCCGGCGCACGGGCTCCAGGCGCTCGTCGACATAGGCGTGCAGCTCGTGCTCGGTGGGGATAAGACGCGTCATTTCAGTCTCCGCAGGGCCGGTGGCGTCGGGTTGCCTTCGGTCAGTTCACGCAGGGCGGCGCGGGCGCGCGACAGACGCGACATCACGGTGCCGATGGGAATGCCCAGGGTCTCGGCCGCCTCCTTGTAGCTCAAGCCTTCGACGCTGACCAGCAGCAACAGTGCGCGCTGCTCGGCCGACAAGCGGGCGAACGCCTGCAGGTCGACCTGGGCCTGGACGATGCTCTCGATGTCGCCACCGACCGGCTCCTCGGCCTGCTCCCTGCCGAACCAGGCGAGCCAGCGCGCATGCAGGCGCTCGCGGCGTTTGCCATCGAGAAACAGTCGATAAAGGATGGTGAACAGCCATGGCCGCAGGCTGTCGGCGTCACGTTGCTGGCCACCCCTGCTCAGGGCTCGCTCGGCGGTGGCCTGGACCAGGTCGTCGGCACTGCCGGGCTCGCGGGTGAGCCACAAGGCGAAACGGCGCAGGCGCTGCAGCAGTTCGCGCCATTGTTGGTCGTCCAGATCGTGCATGGTCGGGTCCCAGGCCCCAGTGGGCAGTCAGTGTAAAGGGCAGACGCACCGGCACGAAATCTATTCCCGCCCGCGCATCATTCAGGCCCCAGCGTGAAAGCGCGCGGCGTTGCGACGCGGAATAAACCCGCCGCCCATCCGTCGTACCGGCTCATTCCACTCGATCGGACCGTCCCCATGAGCACTCCCCTGCACGGCCCCGCCAAGGTCCTGCGCCTGGCCGCCATCGGCGCCACCCTCGCCGCCCTGGGCGCAGGCTTCGCCTACGCCGCCGGCTGGATCGGCACGCCCGGACTGACCCCACAGCGCATCATCGACACCTTCGAGGCACAGGCCGGGCACCATCCCGGCTACCGGAAGAACCACGCCAAGGGCCTGTGCGTCAGCGGTTATTTCCAGAGCAGCGGCCAGGCCGCGCAGTGGTCTTCCGCTCGGGTCTTCAGCCAGCCAATCGTCCCCGTGATCGGACGCTTCGCCATCGGCGGCGCCAACCCGTTCGCCCCCGACACCGCAGTGCCGGTACGCAGCCTGGCGATCCAACTGAGCAGTGACGACGGCCAGATCTGGCGTAGCGGCATGAACAACCCGCCCGTGCTCGCGGTGAGCACGCCGCAAGCCTTCTACGAGCAGGTCCTGGCCGGCGCCCCCGACCCGGCCACCGGCAAGCCGGACCCGGCGAAGCTGCAGGCCTTCTTCGCCGCCCACCCGCAAAGCGCGGCATTTCGCCAATGGGCCGCCAGCTACAGGCCCAGCGACAGCTTCGCCAGCACCGCCTACAACAGCATCAACGCGTTCCGCCTGATCGATGCCGGCGGCAAGGCACATCCGGTGCGCTGGACCCTGGAACCACAAACCCCCTTCGCCGCCCTGCCCGGCCAGGTCGACGACAGGCAGTTCCTGCAGCACGACCTGCAACGGCGTCTGGCCCAGGGCCCGCTGCGCTGGACCTTGCGCCTGACCCTGGCCGAACCGGGCGATCCGGTGGACGACCCGGCCCGCCCCTGGCCGGCCGGGCGCCGCAGCATCGACGCCGGTACCCTGGTGCTGGAGCAGGTCGACGGTCCCGAGCAAGGCGCCTGCCGCGACCTCAACTTCGACCCGCTGATCCTGCCCCACGGCATCGAACCCTCCGCCGACCCGATCCTCGCCGCCCGCTCGGCCGCCTACTCGGTGTCGTTCAACCGTCGCAGCCACGAAGCGCTGAGCGAAGGAGCCCGCCCATGACCCCTACCGCCTTCCACCCCCTGGCCCGGCTGCTGCACTGGCTGATGGCCGTGCTGATCCTGGCCATGCTGTTCATCGGCGTGGCCATGGTCGGCGACCTGTCGCCCCGGCATCCGCTGCTGGTCGAGCTGCACAAGGCCACCGGCCTGGCCCTGCTGGTGCTGGTGCTGGTGCGCATCGCCCTGCGCCTGAGCCTGCCGCATCCACCGCTGCCCGCCGGCCTGCCCCGGCTGCAGCGCCTGGCCGCTGGCGCCTCGCACCTGCTGCTGTACGGCCTGATGCTGGCCATGCCGCTGCTCGGCTGGGCCATGCTCTCGGCCGGCGGTTACCCCCGCCCTCTGCAGCTACCTGCCATCGCCCCACACGACCTGCCGTTGTATGCGCTGTTGCGCCAGGCCCATGGTTGGCTGGGCTACTTGTTGTTCGCCACGGTGCTGTTGCACCTGGGCGCGGCACTGATGCATGCGCTAGTACGCCGCGACGGCGTGTTGCGTAGCATGTGGCCAGGTCCGCTGCGTCGCAGTGATTGAGCACTGTCGGGGTCGACAAATGTAAACAGTTGTTACTAACATCGGCGCTCTTTTTGTCGAACTGCCTTGGACTGCTCATGAACGTTGCAAAGGATCCTGCCGCATTCACCCCGACCAGCACCCTGGACTTGCGTCCACTGATGCTGGTCAGCGTTGCCTGCACCATGTCGATGATGGCCTTCGCCGCCTTGATCGGACCGATCGCTCGCCTGCTGGGCATGGCCACCTGGCAGGCCGGCGCGGCCGTGACCGTGGCCGGCGTGGTCTGGGTGATGCTCGCCCGCCCCTGGGGGCGCCTGGCCGACCGCTATGGACGGCGCCGCGTGCTGCTGCTGGGCAGCGGCGGTTTCACCGTGGCCTACTGGGTGCTGTGTCTGTTCATCGATGGCGCACTGCGCTGGCTGCCGGGCGCGACCCTGGCCTTCTTCGGGCTGATGGTGGCCCGAGGCCTGATCGGCGCCTTCTATGCCGCGCTGCCAGTGGGCGCCAACGCGCTGATTGCCGACCACATCGAACCCCAGCGCCGGGCCCGGGCCATGGCCGCGATGGGCGCCGCCAATGCCATCGGCCTCGTGCTCGGCCCGGCCGCCGCCGCGCTGCTGGCGCGCTACAGCCTGAGCATGCCGTTCTATGTGCTGTCGCTGCTGCCGGCTACCGCTTTCATCGTGCTGCTGTTCAAACTCAAGCCACAGCCCTTGGCCCAGACACAAGCACCGAACCCGGTGCGACTGTCCGACCCACGCCTGCGCCGACCGCTGCTGGTGGCCTTCAGCGCCATGCTCAGCGTGACCGTGTCGCAGATCGCCGTCGGCTTCTTCGCCCTCGACCGCCTGCAACTGGAGCCGGCCGCCGCGGCCCAGACCGCCGGCATCGCCCTGACCACCGTGGGCGTGGCGCTGATGCTGGCCCAGGTGTTCCTGCGCCAGCTCGAATGGCCGCCACTGAAGATGATCCGCGTCGGCGCCAGTGTCTCGGGGCTGGGCTTCGCCGCCGCAGCCCTGGCCACCAGCGCGCCCTGGTTGTGGGGCACGTTCTTCGTCGCCGCGTTCGGCATGGGCTTCGTGTTCCCGGCGTTCTCCGCCCTGGCCGCCAACGCCATGCATGCCTCCGAGCAAGGCGCCACGGCCGGCTCGATCGGCGCGGCCCAGGGCATGGGCGCGGTGGTCGGGCCGCTGGCCGGGACCTTGGTCTATGCCCTCGACCCACGCCTGCCATTCCTGGCCATCGGCGCCCTGCTGCTGGTGGTCGGCCTGTGGCCGGCACCCGCCGACCAGCGTCACTGAGACGTACAGCGCGCAACCTGTGCAGAGTGTGTTTTAATGCGTCGCCCATTATTTTTGACACCTCTGCAAACAAGGCGGCTATGGACACGGGGACACGACTCAAACTGGTGCGTGAACGCAACAACCTCTCCCAACGGGAACTGGCCCGCCGCAGCGGCCTGACCAATTCGACGATCTCGCAGATCGAACAGAACCGGGTCAGCCCTTCGGTCAGTTCCCTCAAGAAACTGCTCGAAGGGATCCCCATGTCCCTGGCGGAATTCTTCAGCTTCGACGAGCCGGTGCGCGAAGAACGCTTCGTGTTCCGCGGCGGCGAACAGCCCGACCTGGGCCGCAATGGCCTGCGCATGCTGCTGATCGGCGCCAGCGTCGAAGGCCGGCAGATGCGCATGCTGCGCGAGCTGTACGCGCCGGGTGCAGATTCCGGCGAGCCGATCGTGCATGCCGAGGGTGAGGAATGCGGCCTGGTGACCCGTGGCACCATGGAACTGTGGGTCGATGGCCAGGTAAGCATCCTCAACGCTGGCGACGGCTACTACATCCCCACTACCCTGCCCCACAGCTTCAAGAACATCGGCCCCGACGAGGCCGAGATCATCAGCGCCAACACCCCGGCCAACTTCTGATCCCATCATACCCGACGTTGGCAGCCGCGAGGTTTACCAGTGCCTGCGTGACGCGGCCCTTGGCGTCCAGCCATTGATGCAAGGCGCCCGCCACGCAGGCGGGTGCGCCGTCGACGTGTCGATCGACGGGTGGCGACTGACCCTGGTGCTGGACGGCGACGGCCTGGTGCATTGCAGCGGCTGCCACTGCCCGGATGGGCGCCAGGCGAGCCTGGAAGACTGGCACCGGTATGGCACCAATCCAGTCGATTACCTGAGTATCTGGGAGCGCGGGCGGATCGAGCGACTGCTCGTGTCCGAGGATGTCTGAGCCGGAGATAATCTTGCGCCCCGCGAAGCAGGCACTGCGGTGGATGGCACCGGCTACGCCGGTGTTCGCGGGTGAACCCGCTCCCACAGAACTCCAGCCTAATCCTTGACGCGCTCACGCCTGCCGGTCTAACGCATCCTCGACAAAATCCAGACGATCCTGACCAAAGAACATCTGCTCACCGACAAAGCAGGTCGGCGCACCGAACAGCCCACGCTCCACAGCCTGCTCCGTGGCCTGCTTGAGGGCCTCCTTGACCTCCGGCCGCGCCGCCAGCGCCAGAAATGCCAGGGGATCGAAACCGCCCTCGACCAGGGTCTGCTCCAGCACTGCCGGCTCCGACAAGTTGCGCCGCTGCACATACAACCCCTCGAACAAGACCTTGAGCAGCGCCTCGAACCGCTCCGGTGCCTGTAGCTGGGTGCCCATCACCCCACGCATCAAGGTCAGCGTATTGACCGGAAACCCGGCCGGCAGCCCCAGCGGCACGCCATAGCGATCGGCATAACGCTTGAGATCGATGCGCATATAGCGCCCCTTGGCCGGGACCATTACCGGCGATGCATTGCCGGTGGCCTGGAACACCCCGCCCAGCAGCATCGGCCGATACACCAGCTGGGCACCTTTGCCCGCGCAGAGAGCGGGCAGCTGGGTCCAGGCCAGGTAGGTGGCCGGGCTGCCCAGGTCAAAGTAGAACTCGACGATCTTGCTCATGCTGCAGTCCTTTTATGAGTGAAGGGATCACCAGCGCTCCATCCACGGGCGCAGGTCCAGTTCGAAGGTCCAGGCGTCACGAGGTTGCGCATGCAGGAACCAGTAACTGTCGGCGATGTGCGCGGGGTCGAGGATGCCGTCCTGATCCTTGAGCGCATAACGGTCGGGGAAGGTGTCGCGGATGAACGCGGTGTCGATGGCGCCATCGACCACCACATGGGCGACATGGATGTTTCGTGGCCCCAGCTCCCGCGCCATGCTCTGGGCCAGGGCGCGCAGGCCATGCTTGGCGCCGGCGAAGGCGGCGAAACCGGCCGCGCCACGGGTGCCGGCGGTGGCCCCGGTGAACAGAAGGGTGCCGCGCTCGCGGGTCACCATGCGCCGGGCCACCGCCTGGGCGGTGAGAAAACCGGCGAAGCAGGCCATCTCCCAGATCTTGAAATATTTACGCGGCGTCTCTTCGAGGATGCTGCAAGGGACATTGGCGCCGATATTGAAGACAAAAGCCTCGATCGGGCCTATATCGCGCTCGATGGTTTCCACCAGTTCGGCCACCTCCTCCTCCTTGCGCGCGTCGGAGCCGAAACCATGGGCCTGGCCGCCCTCGGCGCGGATCTCGTCGAGCAACGGTTGCAGCTTTTCAGCCTGGCGGCGTGTCACGCAGGCGATATAGCCCTCGCGGGCGAAGCGCTTGGCGATTTCGCCACCGGTGGCGTCACCTGCGCCGATCACCAGCACGACCTTTTGTTGTTCTGCCATGGACCGTTCCATTGATGAATGATCGTTTAGTAAACGAACGCTATGCTACGATCCCCCTCATCGTCAAGCCCGCACGAGAGGTTCCGCGGATGCGCTACACCACCGACCACAAGCAACAGACCCGCGAGAAGCTGCTGGCCAGCAGCGGCGCGCTGGCCAAGCGCGGGGGCTTCGCCGCCACTGGCGTGGCCGGGCTGATGAAAGCCATCGGCCTGACCGGTGGCGCCTTCTACAACCACTTCCCGTCCAAGGACGACCTGTTCAGCGAGATCGTCCGCCGTGAACTGGCCAACAGCCCGTTGGCGCGCCTGGTCGAACGCGGCACCGACCGTGCCCGGCTCAAGCGTCTGCTCGACCAGTACCTGAGCCTGGCCCACCTGCACAATGCCGAAGGCGGCTGCCCGTTGCCGCCGCTGGGGGTGGAGATCGCCCGCGCCGAGCGGCCAGTGCGCGAGCAGGCCGAGCACTGGCTGGTGGAACTGCACCAGGCGTGGAGCGAGACTCTCGATGACCCCGAACTGGCCTGGGCCTTGCTCAGCCAGTGCGTCGGCGCCTTGGTGGTCGGCCGCATGCTGGCCAGCGAATCGGTGCAGGCGCAGGTGCTGGCGGCCAGCCGCGATTGGGTCGACCGGGTCTTCGATGAAGCTCGCTAGCGCGCTGTTGGGGCTGTTGCTGGCCCTCCCCGCCTTCGCCCAGGACGCCTGTCCGACCGGGCAGTACCAGGTGTGCCTGGTCGTGTGCTTCTGCGCCCCCATCGACCCCGGCCAGGGCGGCCAGGTGTTGCAGGATGTCGAGCGCATGGCCACCGGCAGCCTGGTGTTCGCCCTGCGTCAGGCCCGTGACGAGGCCGTGGCCAGCGGCAGCGAGCCGATTCCACTGCATATCCGTGCCCAGCTCGAGCCGTGGTATGACTTTGCCGTGCTGGATGCGGCGCGCTACCGAGTGGGCGATGAACGGCAGATCAGCGCCGCCAATGCACTGCTGCGCAACCCCGACGTGAATGCCGTGACGCTGATCGACACCATCATCTTCCGCCGCCCCGCCGATGCCGAGGACAACGTGGCGCTGTGGGCCCATGAGCTCAAGCATGTGCAGCAATACCAGGACCTGGGGGTGGAAGAATTCGCCCGCCGCTATACCCGGGATTACCAGGCACTGGAGGGACCGGCCTACGAGATCGAGGCGAAAGTGGCCAAGGCGTTGCGCGAAAAGGCATCCGGCGGGCCGCGCTGAC
>NZ_JAOEBG010000011.1 GCF_029836165.1 Pseudomonas sp. GD04091 | reverse complement strand
GGGCGCCGCGGCCTTGCCCTCGTCCTTGGCGTCGCGGGCGGCAATCGCTATGCCCCCGACGGCTGCGATGACGCCTGCCACCACAACGATTCTGATTTTTTTACGCATGGAAGTGCCCCTTTCTTGGATGCAGGACTCCGGCCCTTCCGAAGCGCTCTGCAGAAATTTGTGTGGAGGCTAGGCGTTACAACGAAGGCAAGGTCAAGCCCTTTGGGTTGCCCTAGCGGGCAGGCTGCATGGACAAGGTGGTGGGAAAACCCCGCGTCGTCGCTGTGGCCACTCCGACATCCAGCTCACGAGTGCCGTTGTGCGGTTGAACCGGTCGGTCTTGTGGGTGATTGCGAGCGCGGGAGGCTCAGGCGTCCAAGCTGCCGCTGCCCATTGCTGTGCCTGCGCGGCATCCCGGCGCCCAGGCAGGGCCCGCGATTCAGGGTGTTGCGCCCAGGCCGCATCGAGGACGTCCTTGAGGCTAACCGGCGGCGTGGGTACCGGCGCCTCGCAACCTGCCATTCGCCTGGGTGCTTGGGCCTGGTCAGTCGTCGGCTTTGTCCTCGGAAATGTGGACCGCCATGTCCTGCAGCACCTGGCTGACGTGCTGGTCCGCGATGCTGTAGAAGATGTGCTTGGCTTGGCGTTCGCCGCGCACGAGGCGCGCACCGCGCAGCAGCCGCAGGTGATGGCTGACCAGAGACTGCGACAGGTCGAGCGCTTCGGCGATGTCCCCCACGGCGACCGAGCCATGCATGCACTGCAGCAGGATCTTCAATCGCGATTGGTCGCCCAGCAGGCGGAAGGTCTCGGCCAGAACAGCGACGTCACTTTGCGACATTGCGAGGGCATCGGTCGCCGCGTCGTGGCTGGTGGTCGAGCATTGCGCGGTGTCGGCGCTGGTGGTTTTGCGGGACGTCATGGATGCAAATCCTCAAGTGGAGTGCGAGCCGGCTCGCGCGGCCTCAATGCCTGTGACCAGGAGCGGAATGGTCGTGGTCATGGCCGTGGCTGTGCCCGCCGCCATGCTTGTGATTGCCATGATCATGGCCGCTGTGGTCGTGCCCGCTGTGGTCATGACCGCTGTGATCGTGGCCGCTGTGGTCCTGACGCTCCGACGTGGGCTGCAAGCTGCAGACGTTCTCGTCGGTGCCCGAGTTCCAGTCGATCCCGACCGTGGCGTGTTCGATGCTGAATTGCTCTCGAAGCACCGCTTCGACGCGCTTGACCACGGCGCGTGCTTCCTCGTCCACGTTGGGGCGAACGTGCAGCGTGGCCATCGTGCGCCCGGAGGTGAGCTGCCACACGTGAACGTGGCTGACGGCCGCCAGGCCCGGCACGGCGCCCATCAGGCCTTGCTCCACCTTCTCCGGCGAAGCATCCTCCGGCGCGCCTTCCAGCAGGATGTGGATCGACTTGGCGAGCAGCTTCCATGCGCTGCGCAGGATCAGCGCCGCGACCAGGACCGACAGGATGGGATCGATCGGCGTCCAGCCCGTGAGGTAGATGACGATCGCAGCGACGATGGCGCCGACCGAGCCGAGCAGGTCGCCCATCACGTGCAGGATGGCCCCCTTCACGTTGACGTGATCGGTCTCTCCGCGGGTCATGATCCACAGCACGAGCACGTTCACCAGCAGGCCGAGCACGGCGACGATCATCATCGGGCCGGCCAGGATCACGGGCGGCGCCTGCAGCCGCTCCCACGCCTCGTAGGCGATCCAAGCGACGATCGCGAACAGGGTCACGGCGTTCAGGAAACCGGCGATGACCTCGAAGCGCAGGTAGCCGAAGGTGCGCTTGCTGTCGGCCGCGCGGCGGCCGAACCGGAATGCTGCGTAGGCCAGTGCGAGCGCCGCGGCGTCGGTCAGCATGTGGCCCGCGTCGGCCAGCAAGGCCAGCGAGCCCGACAGCACGCCTCCGACGGCCTCCACGACCATGAAGCCGAAGATCAGGAAAAAGGACAGCAGGACCTTGCGCTCGTTGGCGCTGGTCACGGTCGGGGTGTGGTCATGATCATGGTCGTGATCGTGACCATGGTCATGTGCGTGGGATTGGGACATGGGGCCTCGGGAAACTGGGTCTTTGACTGTGGCTCAAAATATAACACATGAACATGTTTTCATGTGAATTGTTGTACACATTTGTGTTCGCGTCTCACCACGGCCGGGATGCCGCTCCGGGCAATTGCCTTAGCCTGGCTCGGCGACCATTCCCCCCGCCTGGCAAGCAGCCGTTGATCTAACATCCAGTGGCAGTATCCCCCCTGGGGGGATATGATTTCAGCATGGAAGACATGCATAAGCACACCACCCATCCCGACCTGGTGAAGCGGCTCAAGCGCGCCGAGGGGCATCTGCGGCACGTCATCGGGATGATCGAAGGGGGAGAAACCTGCCTCGACATCGCCCGCCAGCTCGCGGCGGTGGAAAGCGCGGTGACGGCGGCCAAGCGCGTCCTGATCCACGACCACATCGACCACTGCCTGTCCCATGACGAGGACTCCGTTCTGACCGAAATGAAGGCGCTGACCAAACTGCTCTGAGGCCGTCCGATGCTCTCCGTCCTGAATAACCGCACCTACCGCCACCTGTTCACCGCCCAGGTGATCGCGCTCGTCGGCACCGGCCTGATGACGGTGGCGCTCGGCCTGCTGGCCTACGAGCTGGCCGGCGCGGATGCAGGCGCGGTGCTCGGGACGGCGCTGGCCATCAAGATGCTGGCCTACGCGGGGGTCGCGCCGGTCGCGCAGGCCTTCGCCGACCGGCTCCCGCGGCGCTCGCTGCTCGTGGCGCTGGACCTCGTGCGAGCGGCCGTCGCGCTGTGCCTGCCCTTCGTCACCGAGGTCTGGCAGATCTACCTGCTGATCTTCGTTCTGCAGGCGGCATCCGCCGGCTTCACGCCGACCTTCCAGGCCACCATCCCGGACATCCTTCCCGACGAAGAGGACTACACGAAGGCGCTGTCGCTGTCCCGGCTGGCCTACGACCTGGAAAGCCTGATTTCCCCGATGCTGGCCGCCGCGCTGCTGACCGTCATCAGCTTTCACAACCTGTTCGCGGGAACGGTGCTCGGTTTCCTCGTTTCAGCCGCTCTCGTGGTCAGCGTGCGGTTGCCCACGTCCGTCCCCGGCCCGCGCCGCGGCATCTGGGAGCGAACGACGCGCGGCACGCGCATCTACCTCGCCACGCCTCGCCTGCGGGGCCTGCTGGCGATCAGCCTGGCCGTCTCGGCGGCCGGCGCGATGGTGATCGTGAACACGGTGGTGCTCGTGAAGGCGCGTTTCGGCCTGGGCGAAGTCGAGGTGGCGTGGGCACTGGCGGCGTTCGGAGGCGGCTCGATGGTGGCCGCCTTCGTCTTGCCGTCCCTACTGGAGAAAGTAGCCGACCGACCCGCGATGCTCACCGGCGCCGCTGTCCTCGTCGTGGGCACGGCGATCGGCGCACTGCTGCCGAGCTATGCGCTGTTGCTGCCGCTGTGGCTGGTGATCGGCTTTGGCTACAGCGTGGCGCAGACGCCATCCGGCCGTCTTCTGCGCCGCTCGGCCCACGCCGAGGACCGTCCAGCGATCTTCGCGGCCCACTTCGCGCTGTCGCACGCCTGCTGGCTCATCTGCTACCCGCTGGCCGGACGCTTCGGCGCGGCCATGGGGCTGCAATCGACGTTCGTCGTCATGTCCTTGATCGGCCTAGCTGGCGTGGCGCTGGCGCTTCGGCTGTGGCCGGCCAGCGACCCGTCGGACTTGGCCCATGACCATCCGAACCTGTCGGCGGATCACCCCCACTTGCGTCAGCACGCGAACCAAGGCGGGCACCATCACGTGCTGGTCGTGGATGACTTGCACCGGATCTGGCCGAAAGGATAGGCCTCACGGGACGCGGTAAGGGCTGTTTCGCACCAAGGCTAGTCGTCGCTGTTGTCCTCAACGATGTGGATGGCCATGTCCAGCAGCACCTGGCTCACGTGCTTGTCCGCTACCTCATAGAAGATCTGCTTGGACTGGCGCGCGCCCTTGACCAGACGGGCTCCACGCAACAGTCGAAGGTGATGGCTGACCAACGACTGCGAGAGTTCGACGGCTTCCGCGATGTCGCTTACCGACGTGGACCCCTTCATGCAGCACAGCATGACCTTGAGCCGCGACGGATCGCCCAGGAGCCGGAAAGTCTCGGCCAGGATGGTCACGTCATTCTGTGACAGGGAGGCCAGATCGGTGCTTGGGCCCTTCGGTGGGGCACTGGCTGGTTTGCGTGGAGTCATCTCTCAAAAATTCCTACCCTCGAACGGCTGTTCGTGCCCTTCAGGATCAACGAGGCTGCGACCGCTTGAGCGCGCGCACAGCCCGGGACCAGGGCGAGCCTGGCGACCAAGGCCCCTCGTTTCCCCCGTGCGCCGGGCCATTTCTGAAACCTGACAGTACCCGAAAAAAGCGCTTGACCTTCCCACGATGGTAAACCCTAAGCTCCCCCATGTCGAATATCAACTATGGGAAACAACCATGAGCATGCCAATAACGAGTGATGCTCGTGCCACCGCAGCAGCGATCAGCCTACCCATCGAGGGCATGACCTGCGCGAGCTGCGTCGGCCGAGTCGAGGCCGCCCTGGCCAAGGTGCCGGGCGTGGACAGCGTGTCCGTCAATCTCGCCACCGAGCGGGCGGACATCCGCCTGGCCAGTCCTGTCGATCGCATCGCGTTGATCCAGGCGGTCGAGAAGGTCGGCTACGACGTGCCGGCTGGCACCGTCGAACTGGCGGTCGAGGGCATGACCTGCGCCTCCTGCGTGGGCCGCGTCGAGAAGGCACTCAAGGCCGTGCCCGGCGTCACCGAGGCCACGGTCAACCTCGCGACCGAGCGTGCCACCGTGCGCGGCGTGGCCGCCGTGGCGGACCTGATCGCGGCCATCGAGAAGGTCGGCTACGAGGCCAACCCGGTGGATACCGGCGCGCAGGCCGACGAGGAAGCCGCCGAGAAGAAGGACGCCGAGCGCGCCGAACTCAAGCGCGACCTGACCCTGGCCGCCGTGCTGGCGCTGCCTGTGTTCGTGCTCGAAATGGGCTCGCACATGATTCCCGGCATGCATGAGTGGGTGGCTTCCACCATCGGCATCCAGCAGAGTTGGTATCTGCAGTTCGTGCTGACCCTGCTGGTGCTCGCCATTCCGGGCTGGCGCTTCTACGAGAAGGGCTTCCCGGCGCTGTTCCGCCTGGGTCCCGACATGAACTCGCTGGTCGCGGTCGGCACGGCCGCAGCCTTCGGCTATTCGATGGTCGCCACATTCGCGCCCAGTCTGCTGCCGGCCGGCACGGTGAACGTGTACTACGAGGCGGCCGCCGTCATCGTGGCGCTGATCCTGCTGGGCCGCTTTCTTGAGGCACGGGCCAAGGGCCGCACCTCCGAGGCCATCAAGCGCCTGGTCGGCCTGCAGGCCAAGGAGGCGCACGTGCTGCGCGACGGCCGCATCGTGGACATCCCGATCAACGACGTGGCGCAGGGCGACATCGTGGAAGTGCGCCCCGGCGAGCGCGTGCCGGTCGATGGTGAAGTGACCGAGGGCCGCAGCTTCGTGGACGAGTCGATGATCACCGGCGAGCCGATTCCCGTCGAAAAGGCGGAAGGCAGCACCGTGGTCGGCGGCACCGTCAACCAGAAGGGTGCGCTGACGCTGCGTGCCACCGCCGTGGGCGGTCAGACCATGCTGGCGCAGATCATCCGCATGGTCGAGCAGGCGCAAGGTTCCAAGCTGCCGATCCAGGCCGTGGTGGACAAGGTGACACTGTGGTTCGTGCCCGCCGTCATGCTGGCCGCCGTGCTGACCTTCCTGGTCTGGCTGGTGTTCGGCCCGTCGCCCGCGCTGTCCTTCGCGCTGGTCAATGCCGTGGCGGTGCTGATCATTGCCTGCCCGTGCGCCATGGGTCTGGCGACGCCGACCTCCATCATGGTCGGCACGGGCCGGGGCGCCGAGATGGGCGTACTGTTCCGCAAGGGTGAAGCCCTGCAACTGCTCAAGGACGCCAAGGTGGTGGCCGTGGACAAGACCGGCACGCTGACCGAGGGCCGCCCGGTCCTGACCGACCTGGAGATTGCCGACGGCTTTGACCGCAACCAGGTGCTGGCGAAGGTCGCCTCTGTCGAATCGCGCTCGGAGCATCCGATCGCACGCGCCATCGTCGAGTCGGCCGTGGAAGGTGGCATCGCGCTGCCGACGATGACAGACTTCGATTCGGTCACGGGCATGGGCGTGCGCGCCACCGTGGACGGCGCGCGTGTCGAGGTCGGTGCCGATCGCTTCATGCGTGAGCTGGGGTTGGACGTGAGCGGCTTCGCTCGCACGGCCGAGCGCCTGGGCAATGAGGGCAAGTCGCCGCTGTACGCCGCGATCGACGGCCGACTGGCCGCCATCATCGCGGTGGCCGATCCGATCAAGTCCAGCACGCCCGCGGCCATTGCCGCGCTGCACCAGCTCGGCCTGAAGGTGGCGATGATCACTGGCGACAACGCGCGTACCGCGCAGGCCATCGCCAAGCAACTGGGCATCGACGAGGTGGTGGCCGAAGTGCTGCCCGAGGGCAAGGTCGAAGCCGTGCGCCGCTTAAAGGCCACCCACGGCCAGATCGCCTACGTGGGTGACGGCATCAACGATGCGCCGGCGCTGGCCGAGGCCGACGTGGGCCTGGCGATCGGCACCGGCACCGACGTGGCGGTGGAGTCGGCCGACGTGGTGCTGATGTCCGGCAACCTGCAGGGTGTGCCCAACGCCATCGCGCTGTCCAAGGCCACCATCGGCAACATCCGCCAGAACCTGTTCTGGGCGTTTGGCTACAACACGGCCCTGATCCCGGTGGCCGCTGGCGTCCTATACCCCGCATACGGTGTGCTGCTGTCGCCGATCTTCGCGGCCGGAGCGATGGCGCTGTCCAGCGTGTTCGTGCTCGGCAACGCGCTGCGCCTGCGCCGCTTCCAGCCGCCGCTGGCGGCGGATACCGCTCATTGAGAAAGGAGGAACACCATGAACATCGGTGAAGCATCCAAGGCCTCGAAGGTCTCGGCCAAGATGATCCGCTACTACGAGCAGATCGGCTTGATTCCCCCGGCCGACCGGAACGATTCGGGCTACCGCGCCTATAGCCAGGACGACGTACACCGGCTGCACTTCATCCGGCGTGCGCGCGACCTCGGCTTCTCGGTGGCCGAGATCACGGACCTGCTGGGACTGTGGAACGACAAGTCGCGCCGGAGTGCCGACGTCAAGCGCCTGGCGCAGCAGCACATCTCCGAGCTGGACCGGCGCATCGCGAGCATGTTGGAGATGGCCGAGACGCTCAAGGCGCTGATCCGGTGCTGCGCCGGCGACGAACGGCCCGACTGCCCGATCCTGCACACGCTGGAGCAACTCGATACCAGCGACGACGAGCCCGAAGCGCGCACCGGCGCCGTGCCACGGCGTGCAAGTGGCAACGCAGCGGCAAAGAAGCCGCGTGCGCACTGAGCAGCCGGGAGAGACCATGCCCAAGATCACCGTCTTGCCCCATCCTGAACTGGCGCCCGAGGGCGCCGAGCTGAACGTGCCGGTCGGCACCTCGATCTGCGAGGCGCTGCTAGACAACGGCATCGAGATCGAACATGCCTGCGACATGAGCTGTGCCTGCACGACCTGCCACTGCATCGTGCGCAAGGGATTCGATTCCCTCAACGAGGTCGAGGAGTGCGAGGACGACCTGCTTGACCGGGCCTGGGGGCTAGAGGCGCAATCGCGCCTGAGCTGCCAGGCCATCGTGGCGAACGAGGACCTGACCGTCGAGATCCCGAAGTACACGATCAACCATGCCAAGGAGAACCACTAGGACCCAGCGTGCCGCCGCGGGCGCGCCGGCCTGCGGCGGGGTTGCTCTGGCAGACGGAGGACTGACGGCGTTGCAGCCTGACGACCGCCCCGGGAGCCAGATGCCTACACCCCCTTGCACCACCGCCGGTTAGGCTGGAAATGTCGTCAAAGTCCTTCAATCCGTGATAGTCGGCGCTGCGGCCGGCCCATGAAAAGTCCCACAGGAGAAGTCCAGCATGTCTGCGCCCAAACAAGCCACGCTCTACCGGATGGTCATGCCCGGCCATACCTGCCCCTACGGGCTGAAGTCGCTCGATCTGCTCAACCGCAAGGGCTACGAGGTCGAGGACAAACACTTGGCGAGCCGCGAGCAGACGGATGCGTTCAAGAAGGAGCATGGCGTCGAGACCACGCCCCAGGTCTTCATAAACGGGCGGCGCGTGGGCGGCTACGACGACCTGCGCAAATTCTTCGGCATGTCCGTGAAGGACAAGAACGCCGTGACCTACACCCCTGTGATCGCGCTGTTCGCCATGGCGGCCGCGATGGCGCTGGCGGCGAGCTGGGCGGCCTTCGGCCAGCTCTGGAGCATTCAGGCGGCAGAGTGGTTCGTGGCCTTTGCCATGTGTCTCCTGGCGCTGCAGAAGCTCAAGGACGTGGACGGCTTCGCGACGATGTTCCTCAACTACGACCTGCTGGCCAAGCGCTGGGTTCGGTATGCCTATTTCTACCCGTTCGCGGAGGCCATCGCAGGCGTCCTGATGGTCGCGGGCGTGGGGATGTGGGTGTCGATTCCGTTGGCGCTGTTCATCGGGACCGTCGGGGCCGTGTCGGTTTTCAAGGCGGTCTATGTCGATCGCCGGGAACTCAAGTGCGCCTGTGTGGGCGGGGACAGCAACGTGCCGCTGGGCTTCGTGTCCCTGACCGAGAACCTGATGATGGTGGCGATGGCCCTGTGGATGTGGGCCAAGGTCGCCTACCTTGGGATGCACTGAGCGCCGCGCCAGGTACGGCGCAGCGCACGTGCTCGCATCGGCCGTCCTGTGTGCAGGCCGGCCACGACGCGGTGTTACTGCGCGCGCGGCGGGAAGCCAGCTTCGCTCAGGGCCGCGGCGATCTGCTCTTGCGAGGCCGAGGTCTGGACCTCGACACGGCGGGTCGGCGGGTCCGTGACGATCTTGGCGTTGGGGTCGATCGTTTGGATCGTTTTCGTAACGGTGCGGGCGCAGCCGCCGCAGGTCATGTCTTCGAGATGGAATTGCATGGAAAACTCCTTTCGGGTTGGGGTGTTTGAAGTCTGGTCCTTGCCACGGTTGGAAGGTCAAGCGCTATTTGCATCCCCGCTACACCAATCGGCCGAATGCTCATAGGGCAAGGCCGTGGTGCTCTTTACCCGATCCAGCACGAAGCTTGTCTTGCAGTCCTGCACGCTGGGGTGCTTGAGCAGCGTGTCGAGCACGAAGCGAGAGTAGTGAGCCATGTTCCTGACGACCACCCGCAGCAGATAGTCCATGTCGCCGGTCAGCGCATGGCATTCCACGACCTCCGGCCATTTCTGGACCGACGCGCGGAACACGTCCATGGGATTGCGCTTGTGCGAGTCGGAGTGCTTTTCGAGACGCACGTTCAGGTAGGCCGTGAGCGTGAGGCCGATCTTCTCCGAGCCGCTGCTCGGCCCGGTGTTCTTCGAGTTCATCGAGCGCAAGGGCAACTACCGCGAGGGCTTCGGCGAAGGTAACTTCGGTGCCTTGTTCGAGTCGATGGAGCGCGACCAGATCAACCGCGGCGCGCTGGAAATCAACCCAGCCTGATTCGGGCTTTCCCCCTGAAGGCATAGCACCTTCCGCATCTCGCGAGCCCCGGTGGGGCTCGCACTATTTTGGCAAGCGGCCTCCACGATGCCCATTGGCCCTCGTGCAGCTTGCACCATTCATCTCCTCACAATCGAACATCACCACGGCACGGTGCAGGCTTCTTTGACTAATATATGAACACATGTATAATTGTTTATTCAATATTTGGCCTCAGCTCGACTGGTGCTACAGCAGGCGTGCATCTCGTCCCCCGAATCAACATGGATCATGGAAGGACAAGACTATGGAACTTCGTCACTTGCGCTGCTTCATTGCGGTTGCTGAGGAACTCCATTTCGCCCGCGCTGCCGAGCGGCTGCACATCGAGCAGTCTCCACTGTCACGGGCCATCAAGGAACTGGAAGAAGAACTGGGCGTGATGCTGTTTGCCCGCACCACGCGCAGCACTCGGCTGACCCGTGCGGGCGAGCTGTTTCTGGAGCACGTGCGCCGCGTGCTCTCCGCCTTGGAGCAGGCACGCGATAGCGTGAAAGCGGCAGCAAACGGTTTTCATGGCCAGTTGCGCGTGGCATTGTCCGACGGCATCACGCCGTCGCGCCTTTCTGCGTTGCTCGTACTTTGCCGCCAGGAAGAACCCGAGGTCGAAATCCGGTTCTTCGAGGTGCCCCTATCGCAACAGATCAAGGGGCTGCATAGCGATCTGTATGACGTAGGGTTTGCTCAATCCGACGAAGTGGGCGACGGTATCGTCGCCACGCCCGCATGGAGCGATGCGCTGATGGTGGCCGTGCCAGCTCGGCATCCGCTTCTGGCCCACAAGCGCATCCCCTTGGATGAGTTGCTTCGCTATCCACTGGTTCTGTGCGATCCACAGGCATGTGAGGGCCATGCCAAGCAAGTTGAACGGGTGTTGCGCCGTGCGGATGTGGAGCCACTGATTGCAGAGAGGGTTTCGTCCACCGACCTGATGATGGCCCTAGTCTCGGCCGGTTTTGCGCTCGGCCTAGCAGGCAGTGCACACATTGCCGCCAGCCGTGAGCCGGGTGTAGTGGCCCGGCCGCTAGCTTCGCGCGTGTCGCCCCTCACGACCTATCTGTTGCGGCTGGACGGAGATCCGTCCGACGAGTTGGCGCGGTTTATTGAGCGCGCACAGGCCATCGAACAGCCGGAAACCCCCAGGCCCATACGAGGCCGTAATCCCGATCACCCGGAGGAACTGACGCCATGAAGAAGATCATCCCATTCTTGCTGGTTGCCGTGTTGACTGCCTGCGGCCAGTCCGATGGGCCACAGAAGTCCGCCGGTTCCGCAGCCAACATCCCGACAGTGGAAGAGCTGGCGGCCAACCCCGAACGGCTCAAGGAACTGCGCCAGCAGTGCAAGACCGACCGCCCCAAGCTGGGCGACGTGTTGTGCAACCGGGTGGCCGAGGCCACGCGCAAGCGGTTCTATGGCGACGGGGAAACGCCCTACACACCGCCGAAGGAGCCGCCTAAGTTTTGATCGTGGCCGCTTCGCCACGAATATTGGATTTCCTGACCGACACGCCGCAACGCGCCTGCGCTTGCGACGTTTTTCGTTGGCTCGCCACCGCGCTAATTCTTTCTTTTTGCTCGATCTTTCTGCTTAAAACGGTCTTTGACCGGCACTGACGCGGCACCGATCCTGACGCCTCCGGCACGTCCTTGTGCCGCTTTTTCCATGAGGAATCGGCGCAGGAGAAATCGGAGGCCAGGTCATGCAAGGGACGAACGTGCTGTTCGGTCAGATCGCCGTGGTATTCGGCATCGTGATCGCCGGAGTGTGGGGTGCCACACAATGGACAGCAGCAGCCCTTGGCTATCAAGTACGCCTTGGCTCGCCCTGGTTCGATCTTCTTGGCACGCCGATCTATCACCCGTGGAAGCTGTTTGAGTGGTGGTTTTCTTACGGCGCCTATACCCCGGAAATCTTCGACACCGGCGGAGCCATCGCTGGCAGCAGTGGCATGGTCGCCGTGGCCGTCGCCATTGCCATGTCGGTCTGGCGCTCGCGGCAGGCACGCCTTGTCACGACCTACGGATCGGCCCGCTGGGCGAACGCGCATGACATTCGCAAGGCGGGCCTCACGCAGCCAGAGGGCGTGTTCCTCGGCCAGCACGACCGCCAGTACCTGCGCCATGAGGGGCCAGAGCATGTCCTGACGTTCGCACCCACGCGCTCGGGCAAGGGCGTCGGCCTGGTGGTGCCGACGCTGCTTTCTTGGCCCGCGTCCGCCGTCATCCACGACATCAAGGGCGAGAACTGGCAGATCACCGCAGGCTGGCGCTCGCGCTTCTCGCATTGCCTGCTGTTCAACCCCACGGATGCGAAGTCGGCGGCCTACAACCCGCTGCTGGAGGTGCGGCGCGGCGCGCATGAAGTGCGCGACGTGCAGAACATCGCGGACATTCTGGTCGATCCCGAAGGCGCGCTGGAGAAGCGCAACCATTGGGAAAAGACCAGCCACGCGCTGCTGGTCGGCGCGATCCTGCATGTGCTCTACGCGGGCGAAGACAAGACGCTGCGCGGCGTCGCCAACTTCCTCAGCGACCCGGCCAGCCCGTTCGAGCTGACCTTGCATCGAATGATGACCACGCCCCACTTGGGCGAGGGGCCGCATCCGGTAGTCGCGTCGGCGGCGCGTGAAGTGCTCAACAAGTCGGACAACGAGCGTTCCGGCGTGTTAAGCACCGCCATGTCGTTCCTCGGCCTGTATCGCGATCCCACGGTGGCCGAAGTCACCTCGCGCTGTGACTGGCGCATCGCCGACCTGATCGCGGCCGAGCATCCGGTGTCGCTGTACCTGGTGGTGCCGCCTTCGGACATATCGCGCACCAAACCGCTCATCCGCCTGATCCTCAACCAGATCGGGCGACGCCTCACCGAATCGCTGGACGGCAGCGACGGCATCGAACGCCGCCACAAGCTGCTGCTGATGCTCGACGAGTTCCCGGCCCTGGGGCGGCTCGACTTCTTCGAGACAGCCTTGGCCTTCATGGCGGGCTACGGCATCCGCAGCTTCCTCATCGCGCAGTCACTCAACCAGATCGACAAGGCGTATGGACAGAACCATTCCATTCTCGACAACTGCCACGTCAGGGTGACGTTCGCCACCAACGACGAACGCACCGCCAAGCGCATTTCCGAGACGCTGGGCACTGCGACCGAGCTGCGCGCGCAACGCAACTACGCGGGCCACCGGCTCGCGCCGTGGCTGGGCCACCTCATGGTGTCGCGCCAGGAGACGGCCCGCCCGCTGCTGACGCCGGGCGAGGTGATGCAGCTTCCGCCGGACGATGCCGTAGTGATGGTGTCCAGCATGGCGCCGATCAAGGCCCGGAAGCTGCGCTACTACGCCGACGCCAATTTCAAGCAGCGCGTGCTGCCGCCGCCCGAGCTGGCGGACGGCCGGTACGCCGACGCGCCGCCACTGCGCCCCGACGACTGGAGTGGCCTGGCGATTCCTGCCGTGCCTGCCGCGCCTGCGGCCGATGCCGCCGAAGGCTTCCGGGCGTCGGCCGACGACGGCGGCCCGCGCCGTCAGCCCGAGCTAACTGAGGCCGTCGCCTACGACCCCGAGCTGGCCGCGCCCGCGGCCGACCTCGGCCTGCTCGATGACGACGACGACCTGCCGCTTCCCCTTCCTCGCCAGCTTGATCCGGCCATGCAGCGCACGGCCCGGCTGGCGTCCCTCGACCCCAACGACGGAATCGAGCTATGAGCCACTATCGCCTGAACCTCTTTATCCAGCCCGAGCACGCCCAGCGGCTCGATGAACTGGCCGCCAAGAAAGGCGTGTCCAAGTCCAGCATCGTCGCCGCTGCCTTGGCGTCCTGGCTGTCGCCGGACGCGGCCGACCAGCGCGAGGCGGCCATCGCCAAGCGCCTTGATCGCCTCTCGCGCCAGGCCGAGCGAATGGAGCGCGACCAGAGCATCGCCATCGAGACGCTGGCGCTGTTCATCCGCTACTACCTGACCGTCAGCACGCCGGTTCCCGAGGCGCACCAAGAGGCGGCCCGCGCCTTGGGCAAGGCGCGTTTCGAGCAGTTCACCGAGCAGCTTGGCCGCCACCTGATGCGTGGGCGCAGCCTGGTGCGCGACGTGGTGGAGGAATTGCATCCCGATTCGGTGCGGATGGAGGACGCGGCGGCAGCCGCCGATGCGCAGGAGCGTGCGTCATGAGCGCCGTTTCCCAATCCATGAGTGCCACGTCGCTCGACCGGCGCATCCAGATGCTGCGCACGGCAATGGGGCCGCTGATCGCCACCGCGCTCGAAGACCCCGACGTGGTGGAAATCATGCTCAACCCTGACCGCACCCTTTGGGTGGATCGCCTGTCGTCGGGCCGCGCGCCTATGGGCGTGGAGCTGCCCGAAGCCGATGGCGAGCGAATCATCCGCCTGGTCGCGGCCCACGTCGGCGCGGAGGTGCATCGCGGCCAGCCGCTGCTGTCCGCCGAACTGCCCGAAACCGGTGAACGCTTCGAGGGCATCCTGCCGCCAGCCGCGCCGGGGCCGGCCTTCGCGCTGCGCAAGCGCGCCATCGGCGTGATCCCGCTGGAGCGGTACGTCGTGGACGGAATGATGACCGCCGCCCAGGCGGGCTTTTTGGTGCGCGCCGTGCGCGAGCGCCAGAACGTCCTGATCGCGGGGGCCACCAGCAGCGGCAAGACGACCTTGGCGAACGCGCTGCTGGCCGAGATAGCTGCCACGGGCGACCGCGTGCTGGTGCTCGAAGACACGGTGGAGCTGCAATGCGCGGCCCGCGACCACGTTCCGCTGCGCACGCGCTCCGGCGTGGTGTCCATGACCGAGCTGGTGCGCTCGTCCATGCGCCTGCGACCTGATCGCGTCGTCGTCGGCGAGGTACGCGGTGCCGAGGCGCTGGATCTCATCAAGGTGTGGGGCACCGGCCACCCCGGCGGCGTCGCCACGATCCACGCCGGCTCCGCGCTGGGCGCGTTGCTGCGCCTGGAGCAACTGATTCTCGAAGTGGCGGTGAATCCGCCGCGTGCGCTGATCGCCGAGGCGGTCAACGTGGTGATCCAGATCGCCGGGCGCGGACGCAAGCGCCGCATCGAGAACATCGCCCGCATCGTCGGCTTCGACGGCGTGGGCTACCAACTGGTGGACGCGCTGGAAACGCCGTTTCCCGAGCTGCCGCCGATCCCTGATGCCGCACCCGCTGCGGCGACTTCCTCGTCCCCTGACCAACCTGGAGAACTGCTATGACGCAGATGACCATTCCTGCTTTCCGTGTTTCCGTAAATCCGGCTTTGCGCCTTGCACGGCTGCGCTGCCTGGCCCGCCCTGCGGGGCGAGGGCTGCTGCTGGCCGCGCTGTTGCTGTTCCTGGCTGGCACCGCGCAGGCCGCTGGTTCCTCGATGCCCTGGGAAGGCCCGTTGCAGTCGATCTTGGAGTCGATTCAGGGGCCGGTGGCGCGCATCGTCGCGGTCATCATCATCATTGCCACGGGCCTCGCGCTCGCCTTCGGCGACACGTCGGGCGGCTTTCGCAAGCTGATCCAGATCGTGTTCGGCCTGTCCATCGCGTTCGCGGCTTCGAGCTTCTTCCTGTCGTTCTTTTCGTTCTCGGGCGGGGCTGTCGTATGAGCGGCCCGGATAGCTTCGCGGCCGGGTTCGAGGTGCCTTTGCATCGCTCGCTCACCGAGCCGATCTTGCTGGGCGGCGCACCGCGCACCGTGGCGATTGCCAACGGCACGCTGGCCGCCGCCGTCGGGCTGGGCCTGCAACTGTGGATTCCTGGCGTGGTGCTCTGGATCGTCGGCCATTCGCTGGCGGTATGGGGTGCGCGCGTCGATCCGCAGTTCATGGCCGTGTTCGCCCGGCACATCAAGCACCGCCCGCTGCTGGACGTGTGAGGGGACGCCGCCATGCTGAACCTCGCCGAATACCGCCAGCGCCCGGCCTTGCTCGCCGATTGGCTGCCGTGGGCCGGGCTCGTCGCGCCGGGTGTCGTCTTGAACAAGGACGGCAGTTTCCAGCGCACGGCCCGGTTTCGCGGGCCTGACCTCGACAGTGCCACGCAAGGCGAGCTGATCGCCACGTCGGCCCGCTTGAACAATGCGCTGCGCCGGCTGGGATCGGGCTGGGCGCTGTTCATCGAGGCCGAACGCAGCGCCGCCGCGGACTACCCGCACTCAGAGTTTCCGGAGGCGCTGTCGTGGCTGGTGGACGAAGAACGCCGCTCGGCCTTCGAGGACACCGGCCATCACTTCGAGAGCGGCTATCACTTGACGCTGGTGTACCTGCCGCCTGAAGAATCGCGCGCTCGTGCCGCCAAGATGCTCTACGAGAACACGCCGACGAATGGCGTGGACTGGCGCGAGCGGCTGCAAGCCTTCGTCGCGGAAACGGATCGGGTCTTTGACCAGCTCGATGGCGTCATGCCGGAAATTGCCTGGCTCGATGACGCGCAGACCCTGACCTACCTGCACGCGACCATCTCGACGCGACGCTATCGCGTCGGTGTGCCCGAGGTGCCTTTCCACATCGACGCGCTGCTGGCCGACTCGCCGCTGGTTGGCGGCCTGGCCCCCATGCTGGGCGACCGGCACCTGCGCGTGGTGTCGGTGCGGGGCTTTCCGACCTCGACCTGGCCGGGGATTCTGGACGACCTCAACCGCCTCGGATTTGCGTATCGCTGGAGTACGCGCTTCCTCTGCATGGACAAATCCGAGGCGGAAAAAGACCTCGCCCGCCTGCGCCGCCAGTGGTTCGCCAAGCGCAAGAACGTCATCGCGCTGCTGCGCGAAACGATCTTCCAACAGGAGTCGCCGCTGGTGGACACGGATGCCTCGAACAAGGCGACCGATGCCGATGCCGCGTTGCAGGAGCTGGGCAGTGATCAAGTCGCCTTCGGCTACCTCACCGCCACGGTGACGGTGCTCGATGCCGACCCGGCCGCAGCCGACGAGAAGCTGCGCATGGTGGAGCGCGTCATCCAGGGCCGGGGCTTCGTGACCATCTCCGAAACGCTCAATGCCGTGGATGCGTGGCTGTCCTCGCTCCCCGGCAACGCCTATGCCAACGTGCGCCAGCCGATCGTCTCGACGCTGAACCTGGCGCACATGATGCCGGTGTCGGCCGTGTGGGCCGGCCCCGAGCGCAACGCGCATCTGGACGGCCCGCCTCTCATCGTGACGCGCACCGATGGCGCCACACCGTTTCGCTTGGTCACGCACGATGGCGACGTGGGCCACATGCTGGTGGCCGGCCCGACGGGCATGGGCAAGTCAGTGCTGCTCGCCACGCTGGCGATGCAGTTCCGCCGCTACCTCGGCTCGCGCATCTTCGCGTTCGATATGGGGCGTTCGATGCGCGCCACGATCCTCGGGCTTGGCGGCGAGCACTACGACTTGGGCACGGACGGCGAAATCGCCTTCCAGCCGCTCGCCCGCATTGACCGCGAAGGCTACCGCACCTGGGCCGCCGAATGGATCGAAGGCCGTTTGCTGCATGAAGGCGTAGCAGTCGGCCCGGACGAGAAAGCCGCCATCTGGTCGGCGCTGGGCAGCTTGGCCGGTGCGCCCGTCGAGCAGCGCACGATGACCGGCCTGTCGGTGCTGCTGCAATCGAACGCGCTGCGCCAGGCGCTCGCGCCCTATGTGCTGGGCGGCGCGCACGGCAAGCTGCTGGATGCCGACCACGACCGGCTGGGCATGGCGGACGTGCAGGGTTTCGAGATGGAGGAGCTGATGCACAGCAAGGCCGCCGTCATGGCCGTGCTGCATTACCTCTTTGCGCGCTTTGACGAACGCTTTGACGGTGCGCCCACGATGCTGATCCTCGATGAAGCGTGGCTGTTCCTGGATGACCCGGTGTTTGCCGCGCGCATCCGCCAGTGGCTCAAGACGCTGCGCAAGAAAAACGTGTCGGTGATCTTCGCCACGCAGTCGCTCGCGGACATTAAGGATTCGAGCATCGCGCCCGCAATCATCGAGAGCTGCGCAAGCCGCATCTTCCTGCCGAACCCGCAGGCGACCGAGCCGCAGATTCGCACGATCTACGAGGGCTTCGGGTTGAACTCGCGCCAGATCGAGATCGTCGCCACCGCGCAACCCAAGCGCGACTACTACTACCAATCCCGCCTCGGCAACCGCCTGTTCGACCTCGACCTGGGGGCGGCGACGCTGGCCTTCGCGGGCGCTTCCACGCCGCAAGACCAGCGCGACATAGACCGCGTGCTGCTGGACGCCGGCACGCCCGGCTTCGCGGGTGCCTGGCTGCGCCATCGCGGCCTCGATTGGGCGGCTGACCTGCTGCCCTCGTTCCCCGGCCTCGCGCCGGATTCCCTCGCTGACCAACCACAGGAGATCCTGCCATGAAGAAGCGCCTTGTCGCCGCTGCCATCGCGGCCATGCTTTGCACCGCCACTGCCCATGCGCAATGGGTCGTGATCGACCCCACCAACCTCGTGCAGAACACGATGACCGCGATCCGCACGCTGGAGCAGATCAACAACCAGATTCGCCAGCTCCAGAACGAAGCGCAAATGCTGATGAACCAGGCGCGCAACCTCGCCAGCCTTCCATCCAGCGTGGTCGGCCAGTTGCGCGCCAACCTGGCGACGACCGAGCGGCTGATCGCCCAGGCCCGAGGCTTGGCCTACGACGTGACGAATCTGGATCGGGAGTTTGCCCGCCTGTACCCGGAGCAGTACGCCGCCACCGTCAGCGGCGACCAGATGTACCGCGACGCCCAGGAGCGGTGGAAGAACACGCTGGGCGGCTTGCAGACCACCATGCAGATGCAGGCGCAGGTGTCGCAGAACCTGGGCGAAGACGAAAGCGTGCTGGCCGATCTGGTCGGCAAGAGCCAGTCGGCGCAAGGCGCGTTGCAGGCGATGCAGGCCATGAACCAGTTGCTCGCCTTGCAGGCCAAGCAGTCGATCCAGTCGCAGCGGCTCCAGATCACGCAAGACCGGGCCGCCTCGCTGGAACTGGCGCGGCAGGCGGCGGCCACCGAGCGCGCCCGCGAAGTGCGGCGGCGCTTCCTCGGGGAAGGCACGCCGTACACGCCGCAGTCCGTCAACTTCTACCGCGACTGACAGGAGGCCGCCATGCGATGCGTCCTCGTCCTTGGTGCCGTGCTGCTGGCCGCTTGCGGCGAGCAGCCGGCCGACAACCTCGCCGATGCCCTGGCCGCCGATCGCGTGCGGCTCAAGGCATTGCGCGCGCAATGCGCGGCCGACCGGCAGGCCACGGGCGAGGACGCTTGCCGCGCCGCCGCCGAAGCCTTCCGGCGGCGCTTCTTTTCCGGCGAGGCCGGGCCGGATGAATACCAGACGCTGGCCGACCTGCCGCCGATCCCGCCCAGCTTCGAGGAACCGGAGGGCACGCCATGAATGACGTGACCATCATCGACCAGTTCCTCAACACCTTCGCCACCTACATCGACTCGGGTTTCGGGCTGCTGCGCGGCGAAGTGGCGTTCCTCACGGCCACGCTGATCGTCATCGACATGACGATCGCCGGGCTGTATTGGGCCATGAGCCACGCCACCGGCCAAGGCGATGACGTGATCGCCAAGCTGCTGCGCAAGGTGCTCTACGTCGGTGCCTTCGCCTACATCCTCAACAACTTCAACTGGCTGGCCAGCATCGTGTTCCGCTCGTTCGCGGGGCTGGGCATCACCGCCACCGGCTCGGCCATCACGATGGAGAACTTCTTGCAGCCGGGCCGGCTCGCCAAGACCGGCATCGACGCCGGGGCGCCGATTCTGGAGCAGATCGGCGAGATGGCGGGCTTCCCCGAGGTGTTCGCCAATCTCGATCCCATCGTGGTGATGTTCCTCGCGTGGCTGGTCGTGGTGCTGTGCTTCTTCGTGCTGGCGATCCAGCTTTTCATCACGCTGATCGAGTTCAAGCTGACCACGCTCGCCGGGTTCGTGCTGGTGCCGTTCGCGCTGTGGAACAAGACCAGCTTTCTCGCCGAGAAGGTGCTGGGCAACGTCGTGGCCGCTGGCATCAAAGTGCTGGTGCTGGCTGTGATCGTCGGCATCGGCTCGGGCCTGTTCGCGCAGTTCCAAGTCCACCCCGCCGAGCCGAACATCGACCACGCGCTGGTCATCATGCTGGCCTCGCTCACCTTGCTCGCGCTCGGGATCTTCGGCCCCGGCATCGCCACGGGCCTTGTGTCCGGCGCGCCCCAGCTCGGCGCGGGCGCGATGGCCGGTGCCGCCGTCGGCGCGGCCGGAACGGCAGTGGCTGTCGGTGCTGCCGCGACGGGCGTGGGCGGCGCGGTGGCCGCTGGCGCGCGCATGGCCCCGGCTGCCGCCAAGCTGGCCGGCAGCGGCGCGCGTGCCGCCACGTCGGCGGCTGGCAGCGCGAAGTCGGCGTTCCAGGCGGGTTCCGCTGCCGCCGGCGGCGGTGCCAAAGGCGCGATGGCGGGCTTGGGCAACGTCGCCAAGACCGGCGCGCAGTCTGCCGGACGCGCTGCCGCATCCCGCGCTTCCGCTGCCGGGCAGCGCATGGCCGCACCGTTCCGCGCGGGCTGGAACGGCGACGCTGGCGCGTCAGCCGGCCAGGCCGCCACCAGCGAAGCGCCGGCAGGCGCTGCCGCTGCACAGGCGCCCGAGCAGCCCGCTTGGGCCAAGCGGCTGCATCGCCGCCAGCAGCTCACCCACGCCGCGACCACCGCTGCCCACGCGCTGCGCGGTGGCGACGGCGGCGGCTCCGGGCAAGGCCCGAGCCTGCGCGGCTCCGACGACTGACGCGATTCACAAGGAGAACTGACCATGCGATTCAAGAAACCGCAGGTGCGCTACGCCGACACGCCGCAGCCTGCCACGCCGTACCAAACCGCCGGCCAGGTGTGGGACGACCGTATCGGCTCGGCCCGCGTCCAGGCCAAGAACTGGCGATTCATGGCCTTCGGCTGCCTCACGCTCGCGCTGCTGATGGCCGGCGGACTGGTGTGGCGCTCGGCGCAATCCATCGTCACGCCCTACGTCGTGGAGGTGGACAACGCGGGCCAGGTGCGCGCCGTGGGCGAAGCCGCCACGCCGTACCGGCCCAACGATGCGCAGACGGCGCACCACATCGCGCGCTTCGTGACGCTGGTGCGCTCGCTGTCCATCGACCCCATCGTCGTCCGCCAGAACTGGCTGGACGCCTACGACTACACGACCGACAAAGGCGCGGCCGTGCTCAACGACTACGCGCGGGTCAACGACCCGTTCGCGCGCATCGGAAAGGAGTCGGTGACGGTGCAGATCACCAGCGTCGTGCGTGCCAGCGACACGTCTTTCAACGTGCGCTGGACGGAACGCCGCTACGTCAACGGCGCTGCGGCGGGCCTGGAACGGTGGACGGCCGTGGTGTCCATCGTGCTCCAGCCGCCGCGCACCGAAGAACGCCTGCGCAAGAACCCGCTGGGCATCTACGTCAACGGCCTTTCCTGGAGCCGCGAGCTGGATTCTTCCGAAGGAGCAAAACCATGAACCTGTCTTTCCGCTTTTACGCTTTGCCGTTGATGCTTGTTGCCCTGGCGGGCTGCGCCACGCAAGGCAAGCCGCCGCCGACCATCTCGCTCGATGAGCCGGTGCCGGTGCAGGCCCAGCCGATGCCGGAGCCGCCCGCGCCCGTGGAGGTTGTGGCCGTGCCCGAGGTGCTGCCGATGCCGGCGCAGTTGATGCCGGCACCCGAGGCCGAGGACGCCAAGCCCACGCCCGAGCCGGCCGACGAGAAGGTGCGCGTTTCACGCGCCAATGCCGAGGCGCGTGTCGCGCCCACGCGCGAGGGCTACGTCAACGCGATTCAGGTGTGGCCCTTCACCGATGGCGCGCTGTATCAGGTCTATGCGGCCGTGGGCCGGGTGACGATGGTTGCCTTGCAGCCGGGCGAGGAGCTGGTGACGGTGGCCGCCGGCGATACCGTGCGCTGGATCGTGGGCGACACGTCCAGCGGCAGCGGTGCCGACTTGCGCGTCAACGTGCTGGTCAAGCCGATCCGCTCGGGCCTCAAGACCAATCTGGTCATCATCACCAGCCGGAGGACGTACCTGCTGGAACTGACTTCCACGGAAAAGACGTGGATGGCGTCGGTGTCCTGGGAGTACCCGCGCGACCGGATGCTGGCCTTGCAGCGCCAGGCGCAAGCGGCCAGCGCCGCCGCGCCGGTGGATAGCGGCCTGTCGCTGGAGAACCTGCGCTTTCGCTACGCGATCGGCGGCAGCAATCCGTCGTGGAAGCCGCTGCGCGCTTTCGACGACGGGCAGAAGGTCTATATCCAGTTCCCCGCCGGCATCGCGCAAGGCGAACTGCCGCCGCTGTTCGTGATCGGGCCGGAAGGCGACGGGCAACTGGTGAACTACCGCTTCCGTTCGCCGTACTACATCGTGGATCGCCTGTTTGGCGCGGCAGAGTTGCGCCTGGGCGGTGACAAGGGCGACGTGGTGCGGATCGAGCGCACGGATGGCGTGGCACGGAGGAACTGACCATGAGCCAGGACGATACCCCCGACCTCGCCACGCGGCAGGCAGGCAAGGTCGCGCCCGAGGCGGTGGCGCTTCGCGCCCAGCCGCGTGCCGTGACCCGGTTGAACCGGCGCACGCTGGCCGTCCTCGTCGGCGGCCTGTCGGTCGCCGTGCTCGGGGCCACGATCTGGTCATTGCAACCGCACCGGCGCGGCGCGGGCGAGCAGACCGAGCTTTACAACGTCGATCGCGTCTCGAAGTCCGAAGGGCTGGACGGCCTGCCGTCCGACTACTCGAAGCTGCCGCCGAAGGTGCCCGAGCTGGGGCCGCCACTGCCGGGCGATCTTGGCCCGGCCATCGTGAACTCGCAGCAGTCCGCCGTGGCCGCTTACGCGGCCCCCGGCCACGATCCCAACGACGCCTTGCGCAAGGAGGCGGAAGCCGCAGCGGCTTCGTCGGTGTTTTTCCGCTCGGGCGGCCAGGGCCAGGCCGCCGCCACGGCCACGGTGGCGCCGCCGGGTGTGCCTGGTGCTGCCAACACGCTCGCGGCCTTCGACCCGCTCGCGGCTGGGCCGGCCTCGGCGGCGCCCCAGCCTGCCGATCCGACAGCTGTGCAAAACCGGCAAGACCAGAAAGAGGCGTTCCTGAAAGGCGGCTCTATGGAAACCCGCAATTCCGGAAACCTGAAAATGCCGGCCTCGCCGTATCAGGTCATGGCCGGAACGGTGATTGCGGGCGCGCTGGTGACGGGCATCAAGTCGGACTTGCCAGGCGACGTGATCGCCACGGTGACGGAGCCGGTCTATGACTCGGCCACGGGCAAGTTCCTGTTGATCCCGCAGGGGTCGCGCATCCTGGGTAAATACAACAGCCAGGTCAGCTACGGGCAGAGCCGCGTGCAGGTGGTGTGGAACCGGGTCATCCTGCCCGATACGTCCTCGCTGACGCTCGACAACCTTGTCGGCACCGATCCAGCCGGCTACGCCGGCCTGGAAGACGACGTGGACTGGCATTGGAATCGCATCGTCGCGGGCGCCGTGCTGACGACGCTGCTGGGCGTAGGCGCCGAGTTGGCCGCGCCAGAGAACCGCCAGGACGGCAACCGCATCGTCATCGCGGGGCGCGACAGCGCCCAGGACAGCATCAATCAGGTGGGTCAGGAGATCACCCGGCGCAACATGGACATCCAGCCGACGCTGACCATTAGGCCGGGCCTGCCGGTTCGCGTCATCGTGAACCGGGATCTGGTGCTGCGGCCGTGCCAGCCGCTGTTCTTCAACCGGGGAGCTTCCCAATGAACACGAAGAAACTGCGGCTAGGGCCGCTGCCCAAGACCGAGAGCGTCAAGCTGACCTTTGCCTGCCCGGCCAGCTTGAAAGCCGACCTCGACCGCTACGCCGCGCTGCACGCGCAGGCGTATGGCGAGGCCGTCGATGCCGAGAAGTTGATCCCGCACATGCTGGAGGCGTTCATGGCGGGGGATCGGGGATTCAGGAAGGGCACCACGACGCGGAGCGTGCCGTCCAAGCCGACGTGATGGCCCTCGAAGCCTGCCCAGCAACATCCATCGAACGCGCAGCCCAAGGCTGCGCGTTCTTCATTCTGGATGCCGCCAAGAGCCGCCTGGGCTATGATGACAAGACAAGCCCGCCGTCCCTCGGCAATCCAGCACGACACAGTGCGATGTGGCTTTCTCTCCCAACGCTCCTATGTGGCTCCTAGCCCACGAAGCCACACCGCGCCAAAGTGGCCGAGAAAAGAGCTAACCTACTGTCCCATATACGGTTTCAAGTCCTGCGTGATTTGCACAAAGGACTTGACACCAGAACTTTTTTGCCCGCCTCCCGGAGCCCTCCCTCTATGCCTACTCGTGAGATCCGCCATCCGCTGATCCGCCACAAGCTCGGCCTGATGCGCCGTGCCGATATCAGCACCAAGAATTTTCGCGAACTCGCCCAGGAAGTCGGCGCGCTCCTGACCTACGAAGCCACCCAGGACCTGCCGCTCGAGACCTACGAGATCGACGGCTGGTGCGGCAAGGTCCAGGTCGAGAAGATCGCCGGCAAGAAGATCACCGTGGTGCCGATCCTGCGCGCCGGCATCGGCATGCTCGACGGCGTGCTCAGCCTGGTGCCGGGCGCCAAGGTGAGCGCCGTGGGCGTGGCCCGCAACGAGGAAACCCTCGAAGCCCACACCTACCTGGAAAAGCTCGCGCCGGACATCAACCAGCGCCTGGCCCTGATCATCGACCCGATGCTGGCCACCGGCGGCTCGATGGTCGCCACCATCGACCTGCTGAAGAAGGCCGGCTGCAGGGAAATTCGCGCCATGGTCCTGGTCGCGGCACCCGAAGGCATCGAAGTGGTGGAAAAAGCCCACCCTGACGTGCAGATCTACACCGCCTCGATCGACCAGCGCCTGAATGAACACGGCTACATCGTTCCCGGCCTGGGCGATGCCGGCGACAAGATCTTCGGCACCAAGCAGAAGGACGCCTGATCATGCAGGACGGCTTCAACGACCCGCTCTGGCGTCAGGTCGTTTCGGGCGCGCAGATGCTCTTCGTGGCATTCGGCGCGCTGGTGCTGATGCCGCTGATCACCGGCCTCGACCCCAACGTGGCACTGTTCACCGCGGGCCTCGGCACCTTGCTGTTCCAGCTGGTGACCGGCCGCCAGGTCCCGGTGTTCCTGGCTTCGAGCTTCGCCTTCATCACCCCGATCATTCTCGCCAAGGGCCAGTTCGGCCTGGCCGCGACCATGGGTGGCGTCATGGCGGCCGGCTTCGTCTACACCTTCATGGGCCTGATGGTGAAGATCAAGGGCACCGGCTTCATCGACCGCATGCTGCCCCCGGTGGTGATCGGCCCGGTGATCATCTCCATCGGCCTGGCCATGGCGCCGATCGCCGCCAACATGGCGATGGGCAAGGGTGGCGACGGCAGCGTGCTGATGCCGTACAAGACCGCCATGCTGATCTCGATGCCGGCGCTGCTCACCACCCTGATCGTCGCCGTGTTCGGCAAGGGCATCTTCCGCCTGGTACCGATCATCGCCGGCGTGCTGGTGGGCTTCGGCCTGTCGTTCGCCTTCGGCGTGGTCGACACCGCCAAGATCGCCGCCGCCCCATGGTTGGAACTGCCGAACTTCACCGCGCCGGAGTTCAACTGGCAGGCGATCCTGTTCATCGTCCCGGTGGCCCTGGCCCCGGCGATCGAGCATATCGGCGGGGTGATCGCGGTGGGCAGCGTGACCGGTCGCGACTACCTGAAAAAGCCCGGTCTGCACCGCACCCTGCTCGGCGACGGCCTGGCCACCACCGCCGCAGGCATGTTCGGCGGCCCGCCCAACACCACCTACGCCGAAGTGACCGGCGCGGTGATGCTGACCAAGAACTACAACCCGAAGATCATGACCTGGGCGGCGGTATTCGCCATCACCCTGGCCTTCATCGGCAAGTTCGGCGCACTGCTGCAGAGCATTCCGGTCCCGGTGATGGGCGGCATTCTCTGCCTGTTGTTCGGCTCGATCGCAGCCGTGGGCATGAACACCATGATCCGCCACAAGATCGACCTGGCCGAGGCACGCAATCTGGTGATCGTGTCGGTGACCCTGGTGTTCGGTATCGGTGGCGTGTTGATCGGCAGCGGCGACGGTCCGGACGACTGGGGCCTGAAGGGCATCGCCCTGTGCGCCGTGGTGGCCATTGCCCTGAACCTGATCCTGCCGGGCAACGATGGCTGGAAAAACAAGAAGCTGGATGATCAGTTGCCTTGATCCCGCTTCAGCCTGTACCGGCCTCTTCGCGGGTAAATTGGCGAAGAGGCCGGTACAGGCGGCCTGAAGATCAGGCCTTCTCGCACATCCCCGCCAGCACCCTCACCCACTGCGGGTGATCATTCAGGCACGGCACCAGCACCAGCTCTTTCCCGCCGGCCTCGATGAACTGCTCGCTGCCGCGCATGCCGATCTCCTCGAGCGTCTCGATGCAATCGGCGACGAATGCCGGGCACATCACCAGCAGTTTCTTCACCCCAGCCTTGCCCAGCTCATCCAGACGGGTTTCGGTGTACGGTTCGATCCACTTGGCCCGCCCCAGTCGCGACTGGAACGACACCGACCACTTGCCCTGCGCAATGCCCATCTTCGTGGCGAATGCCCGTGCCGTGGCCAGGCACTGGCCGCGATAGCACACCGCTTTCATCTCGGCGCTGGCGTCCTTGCAGCAGTCGGCGGCCTGGAAGTCGTGGTTGCCGGTAGGATCGAGCTTTTTCAAGTGTCGCTCAGGCAGGCCATGGAAGCTCAGCAACAGGTGGTCGTAATCCTGCTCCAGGTATGGCCGGGCACTGGCGGCCAAGGCCTCGATATAGTCGGGGTGCTCGTAGAACGGCTGCAGGATGCGGGTTTGCAGGGGCAGCTTGCGCTCGGCGATGGTCTGCTTAGCCAACTCGACGACGGTGGTCACGGTGCTGTCGGCGAACTGTGGATAAAGCGGCGCCAGGGTCACCTTGCGAACCCCCTGGGCGGCCAGGCGCTCCAGCACTTCGGGTAGCGCCGGCTCGCCGTAGCGCATGGCGATTGCCACCGGGCCATGGGGCCAATGGGCGGTCATCGCCTGCTGCAGGCGGCGAGTCAGCACCACCAGCGGCGAACCCTCGTCCCACCAGATCGACGCGTAGGCATGGGCCGACTGCTCCGGCCGCTTGATCAGAATCAGCGACACCAGCAACCGGCGTACCGGCCATGGCAGATCGATCACGTACGGGTCCATGAGGAACTGGTTGAGGTAACGGCGCACGTCGGCGACCGAAGTAGAAGCCGGCGAACCCAGGTTGACCAGCAGCAGGGCGTGATCGGTCATGCAGCGTCCTATGTCAGAGGCGGCTGGACAGATTGTCCAGGGCCGATTGCAGATCGTTGAAGCGGAACGTGAAGCCCGCGGCCAGCAGCCGCACCGGGCGCGCCCGTTGACCGCCGAGCAGCAGCGTCGAGAGCTCGCCGAGCCCGGCCTTGAGCAGCAGCGCCGGCATTGGCAGGAACGCCGGGCGGTGCAAGGCGCGGCCCAGACGCCTGGCGAACTCGCGGTTGCGTACCGGCTCCGGCGCGCAGGCATTATAAGGACCGCTGGCGTCGTTGGTGTGCAAGAGAAAATCAATCAGGGCGATTTGATCGTCGATGTGCACCCAGGGCATCCACTGCCGGCCATCGCCCAGCGGCCCACCCAGGCCCAGCTTGTAGGGCAGGCGCAGGCGCGACAGAAAGCCGCCATCGGCGGCCAGCACCAGGCCGGTGCGGATCAGGGCCACGCGCATGCCCAGGGCCTGGGCACGCAGGGCGGTTTCTTCCCAGGCGATGCACAGCTGGCTGGCAAAGTCCTCCTTTACCGGCGGCGAGGCTTCGGTCAACTCACGCTCGCCACCGTCGCCATACCAACCCACCGCCGACCCAGAGAGCAATACCCCGGGACGCTGTTCGCGCCCTTCCAGCCAGGCCAGCAACTGCTCGGTGAGCGTGACCCGGCTGGCCCAGAGCAGCGAACGTCGCGCCGCGGTCCATGGCCGGTCGGCGATCGGCGCGCCCGCCAGGTTGATCACCGCATCCACCGTATCGTCCGCGGCAATCTCGTCCAGCCGTGCGACGCCACGCACGCCCGTACCACAGATTTTCGCGACCTGTTCGGGCCGGCGGCTCCACACCGTCAGGCGATACCCCTGCCCTCGCCAGAACTGGCACAGGTGTTGGCCAATCAGGCCGGTACCGCCGGTCAGCAATATATGCATGGCTGTGTCCTCACAGTTGGCGGCCGTGGTCTATTTTTAAGATCAAGGCACTTTTTTGACCGAACGCTCTCGGATAACCATAGGCCAACCTGCCTATCGAGCGGAATAACCTTATACAAACATTGTGCATTGTACAGGTTTGCCTGGCAGCGTAGGCTGCGCATAGCAAGGTTCGAAGAGGCCATCATGACAGTACCTATCGCCATCATCGGTGCCGGCATCGCCGGCCTGTCCGCCGCCCAGGCCTTGCAAAAGGCCGGGCAGACCGTCCATCTGTTCGACAAAGGCCACGGCAGCGGGGGACGCATGGCCAGCAAGCGCAGCGAGGCTGGTGCGCTTGACCTCGGCGCCCAGTATTTCACGGCCCGTGACCGGCGCTTCGTCGAGCAGGTCCAGCAGTGGGTCGCCGATGGCTGGGCCGCGCAGTGGAAGCCACAACTGTACAACTACCGCGACGGCGAGCTGACCCCCTCCCCCGACGAGCAGATCCGCTGGGTCGGCGTGCCGCGCATGAGTGCGATTACTCGAGGCCTGCTCAAGGACGTCACGGTCAACTTCGGTTGCCGCATCGCCGAGGTGTTCCGTGGCAAGCAATACTGGCACCTGCAGGACACCGAAGGCTGCAGCCATGGCCCATTCAGCCGGGTGGTGATCGCTGTGCCGGCGCCACAGGCCACGCCATTGCTGGCCGCAACCCCGAAACTCGCAGCGGTCGCCGCGGGGGTGCAGATGGAGCCGACCTGGGCGATCGCCCTGGGTTTCGAGACGCCGCTCGACACCCCCATGCAAGGCTGCTTCGTGCAGGACAACCCGCTCGACTGGCTCGCCCGCAACCGCAGCAAGCCTGGTCGCGACGAGCACCTCGACACCTGGGTGCTGCATGCCACCTCCAGCTGGAGCAAGCAGCACATCGACCTGCCCAAGGAAGAAGTGATCGAACAGCTATGGGGCGAATTCGCCGAACTGGTCGGTTGCGTGGTTCCTGCCCCGACATTCGCCCTTGCCCATCGCTGGCTCTACGCCCGCCCGGCCGGCAACCACGAATGGGGCGCTCTGGCCGATGCCGACCTAGGGCTGTATGCCTGTGGCGACTGGTGCTTGTCGGGACGAGTGGAAGGCGCGTGGCTCAGCGGCCAGGAGGCGGCCAAACGCCTGCTGGAACACCTTGAGTGATTGGGTCGACAAACCTATACAAAAAAATTCCTTGTATAAGTTTTTATCTGTGCTGGAATTGACCTGTACAAACCGTGCCACCTGTACAGGTCATTCCGGAGACAGCGATGAACGCCTCCCCTTTCGAGCCCAAGCCGCGCCTGGCCATCAGCGCCTGCCTGACCGGCCTCAGCGTGCGCTACAACGCCGGGCACAAGGCCTCCGCCCTGTGCCTTGAACTGCTCCAGGAACATTTCGACTGGGTTCCCTTGTGTCCCGAGGTCGCCATCGGCCTGGGGACGCCCCGCGAGCCCATCCGCCTGGTTGGCGACCCGGAGCATCCCGTGGTCACCGGCACGCGCAACGGCGCGACCGACCTGGCCGGCCCCTTGCGGGCCTATGGCGAGCAGATGGCCGACGAGCTCGATGACATCTGCGGCTATATCTTCATGCAGAAGTCACCCTCATGCGGCCTGGAGCGGGTCAAGGTCTACCAGGAGGACGGACGCCCGGCCCACCAGGCCGGGCGCGGCGCCTACGCCGCCGCTTTTTGTGCCCGTCGTCCCGACTTGCCGGTCGAAGAGGAGGGCCGCCTGCACGATCCGATCCTGCGGGAAAATTTCATTGCCCGCGTCTATGCCTATGCCGATTGGCAGCAACAGCGACGCCAGGGTTTGAGCCGCGGCGCGCTGATCCGCTTCCACGCCCGCTACAAGTACCTGCTGATGGCCCACAACCCCCACGCTTACCGCACGCTCGGTCGCCTGCTCGGCACCATGAGCCGCGACGACGACCCCGAACAGCTGGGCCAGCGCTACTTCCACCAGTTGATGCAGGCCCTGCGCCGCTGCGCCAGCCGGGGCACCCACGGTAATGTCCTGCAGCACCTGAGCGGTTATCTGCGCAATGACCTCGGTCCGGCAGACAAGGCCGAACTGCAGCAGCTCATCACCCAGTACCAGAAAGGCGTGGTGCCACTGGTGGTGCCCCTGACCCTGCTCAGGCATCACCTGCGCAATCACCCCGCCCCCTACCTGGCGCAACAGGCCTACCTGCACCCCCATCCCGAAGCCATGGGACTGCGCAATGCCATCTGATGAACTGCTGCCCATCGGCGAGGTAGCCCGCCTGACCGGTGTCAACCCGGTCACCTTGAGGGCCTGGGAGCGCCGCTACGGACTGATCAAGCCCCAGCGCACGCCAAAGGGACATCGGCTTTATCCACAGGAGCAGGTGCAGCGGGTCCAGGCCATCCTGCGCTGGCTGGAGCGAGGCGCCGCCGTGAGCCAGGTGCGCGAGCTGCTGGATCACAGCGCCAATGCCACGCCTGCACTGCAGGGCGAATGGGGCGCGCGGATCGAGCAGGTGGTCGAGGCCATAGGCCGCCTGGCCCAACGCCCGCTGGACCAGCTGCTGAACCAGGCCATGGCCCTCTACCCCGCACTGACCGTGTGCGAACACCTGCTCCTGCCCCTGCTCGACACCTTGGCCCAGCGCTGGCGAACGCACTTCGACGCACGCCTGGAGCAGGCCTTCTTCCAGACCTGGTTGCGCAGCAAGCTGGGCGCCCGGGTGTACCACGACAGCCATTCGCAGCCTGGCCCTGGGGTGCTGCTCGCCCGCACCGACGATACGCCTTTCGACGCCAGTTTCTGGCTGTGCGCCTGGCTGTTGAGCAGCAATGGCCATGCGCTGGAAATCCTCGAGTGGCCGGTCGAACCCCGGCAGCTGCGCCAAGCCATGGCACAGCTGCAACCACGCGCGCTGGTACTTCACCTCGGCGGCCATCCCGACCTTCCGGCACTGGGCCGTGCACTGCGCGATGTCGATGCGCCGAAACTCCTGGGAGGCGCCGCGGTCCTTCTCCATAAGGCCGAACTGAACGCGCTGGGCTTACCAGGCTTGCAGCTGTTCGACAGCCCGATGGCCGCCTTGCGCGGCCTCCAGTAACCATGACCGACAGGCCTGAGCTTCTATGCAACTGATCTGGCTACGCAGCGACCTGCGCATCGCCGACAACACCGCCCTGAGCGCCGCCTGCCAGCGCGGCCCGACCGTGGCGCTGTGGATCGCCAGCCCCGGCCAGTGGCAGGCCCATGACGACGCGCCGTGCAAGGTGGACTTCTGGCTGCGCAACCTGCGCCTGCTGCGCCAATCCCTGGACGCGCTGAACATCCCATTGCTGATCCGCAGCGTTCCCACCTGGCACGAAGCGCCGCAGTGTGTTCTCGATATCTGCCGTCAACACCGGATCGAGGCCGTGCACTGGAATGACGAATACGGCATCAACGAAAGCCGCCGTGACGAGGCGACCCGCGACCTGCTGCAGACGGCCGGCATCACCGCCACCGGCCATCTCGACCAGTTGCTGTTCAAGCCGGGAAGCGTGCTGAACCGCAGTGGCCGCTATTTCCAGGTGTTCACCCAGTTCAAGCGTGTCTGCCTGGAACATCTGCACCGCAGCCTGCCCGCGCTCGTCCCTCCAGTGCGCCGCCAGGAACCTGTGGAAATCACCAGCGACCCGATTCCCCAACACATCGAAGGGTTCGAGACGCCGCCCGAAGCCTTGCGCGACTACTGGCCCGCGGGCGAGCAGGAGGCGCAACGACGCCTCGCACGCTTCACCGAAGAGGCCATCCAGGACTACCCGCGACGGCGCGACCTTCCCGCCGAGGCCGGCACCAGCCAGCTCTCCCCCTACCTGGCTGCCGGCGTGCTCTCGCCCCGGCAATGCCTGCACGCGGCGCTGGCCAGCAATCAAGGCGAATTCGACAGCGGCAGCACCGGTGTGCAGACCTGGATCAACGAACTGCTGTGGCGCGAGTTCTACAAGCATGTCCTGGTGGGTTACCCGCGCGTTTCTCGGCATCGTGCCTTCCGCCCGCAGACCGAGGCGCTGCCATGGCGCGACGCCCCGGAGGACTTCGAAGCCTGGCAGCAAGGTCGCACGGGCTTCCCGATCATCGACGCCGCCATGCGCCAACTGCTGCACACCGGGTGGATGCACAACCGCCTGCGCATGATCGTCGCCATGTTTCTCAGCAAGAACCTTTTGATCGACTGGCGCCTGGGTGAGCGGCACTTCATGCGCCATCTGATCGATGGCGACCTGGCCGCGAACAATGGCGGCTGGCAATGGAGCGCGTCGACCGGTACCGATGCGGTGCCCTACTTCCGGATATTCAACCCCATCACTCAATCGAATAGATTTGATTCAAAATGTGTATTCATTCGAGAATGGCTTCCTGAGCTGGAAGGTCTTGATGACAAACGGATTCATCAGCCTCGCAAATCAGCCGACTTATTCGAAATAGGCCTCTACGCAAGGCCGATCGTCGATCTTGACAGTAGTCGCCAGCGGGCACTGGAAGCATTCAAAGGCCTGCCTGGCATGCAGTATCAGGAGGAGCTCTCGTGAGCATCGCGCGGACATTCTGGGTTACAGGCGCCACCCAGGGACTGGGGCTGGCATTGGTCGAACGATTGCTCGAACAGGGTCATCGGGTCGCTGCGAGCGTCAACTCGCTCCAGGCGCTCCAGGCCCTGCAGGAGCGGTACGGCGTCAACCTGCTATGCCTGGCTGGCCAATTGCAGGAAATCGATCAGGCCAGCAACGCCATCGAAGCCTTCAAGCAGCGCTGGAGCACACTTGACGGTCTGATCATCAACGCCGGTACCTGCGACTATCTGCCGGCCGAGGTGAACGATACCGACCTGTTCGAGACGATCGTCAGCAGCAACCTGCGCGCCACGGATAACAGCCTGGCCTGCGCCCTGCCCTTGCTGGCACAAGGGGACAAGCCACAGGTCATGGCCATACTGAGCCGCTATTCGGCCTTGCAACTGCATGAACCGAATCAGCCCCTCAATGGCACCAACAGCCCCTTGCACTGGTTGCGCGAGCAGCGCCATGCCTTGCAGGCCCTGGGCATCGACCTGACCATCGTCGCCCCCCAATCATTGAAGACACCGGTGACCCTGGCCCAGGCGATTCCCGAGCAATGGACGGCACAGACCACGGCACTGGAACTGGTCGCAAGACTGGATCAACGCCAACCGGAACTGGTGCTGGAGGCACTGAGCCTGAACAGCCTGTGGCCACTGCCGCGCTGACCTGCTCGCGACCATCGCCGGCAGCCTGGCTTGCCGGCGATGGCGATGGCGCTACAACGCCATGCGATAGTGCAGCGCGTAGCTTTCGACGCCGTCGTTGGGTTGCTTGATACCCGCATTCGAATAATGAATCGCGCGAATACCAACCTCATGCCCACCCGCAAAACGCAGGCCGAAACCGATCCGGTCCTCGAACTGGAACGATGAACCGAGTTCGTTATCCTCGAGCTCTGTGCTCGAGAACGCCGCTACCCCGATGCCGGCCTCGATGTAAGGTTTCACCGACTCCCCGGCGAACTCGTAGACGAACACCGGCGCGAAGGACAGGCTGTGATTGCTGGCAGTCTCATCCCCTTGCCAGTAGGTATAGGCACCATCCCAATAGCCCGTCAGACGCCCGACACTGGTCTGCCACCAGCTGACATCCCAGTTCGACTGCAGCCCCAGACGATAGACCATGGTCGAGTCGCCCGTCTGCCCTACCGAAAATGAAACATCGGCGGCCTGCACGGTCATCGCCTGCCCCAGCGTGATAGCGGCAAGCGCCGCCAAGCCCAGCAGTTTCTTCATGAGAAACATCCTTCTTCCTGATGTTGTTGTCAGTGTTCTGCCTGCGCTCAGGCAAAGCGATAGAAGTCGGCGACGGGACGATAGTTCCAACTTCCTATCAGGCCTTTCACACTTTTTTTACATCGGAAAGCTTTGCACGCTGCCGGATTTATTCCACAGAAGAGGCAGGATTTTTTCCAGAATGGCCGGATCGGCGCTGCTCCAGAATGCCGTTGGCCGTGCCGGCCCTTCGGCCAGCAGGTCGCGCGCCCCCAGCAGGCGCTGCAACTGCCGCGCCACGGCGGCGCCGGTGTCGATGATCGCCACGTCCGCCGGGACCATGTCCGCGAGCATCGGGCGCAGGAAGGGGTAATGCGTGCAACCCAGGATCAACGTGTCGCAGCCAGCAGCCAGCAATGGTTGCACGTAGTGCAGCAACAACTGGCGCAACCGCGGGCTCGCCAGATCGCCGGACTCGATGAGTTCGACCAGCCCGGGGCAGGGCTGGGTGATGACCCGCACATCATTGGCGAAGCGGTCGAGCAAGGCGGCGAACTTGGCGCTCTGCAATGTGCCGGTGGTGGCCAGGACCCCGACCACGCCCGAGCGGGTCGCCGCCGCCGCCGGTTTTACCGCAGGTTCCATACCCACCAAGGGCCAGCCTGGATAAAGCTCGCGCAGATCGGCCACTGCCGCCACGGTGGCGGTATTGCAGGCCAGGACCATGGCCTTGGCCCCCAGCCCGTGGAAGTATCCGGCGATATGGCGAAGACGCTGACGTATGTAGTCCGGGGACTTCTCGCCATAGGGCACGTGGCCACTGTCGGCCACGTACAGCAACGACTCGTTGGGCAGCAGCCGCTGGATCTCGGCGAGCACCGACAGACCGCCGACCCCCGAGTCCATCACGCCTACCGGCGCCGAACGCTCAGCCATGACGGCTGGCGCACACGGCGCAGGCCGGATCACGCTTGACCCGCAGTTCACGCATGCGCGTGCCCAGGGCATCGATCAGCAACAACCTGCCAACCAGCGGCTCGCCGAAGCCGGCCAGCAGCTTCAGCGCTTCCAGCGCCTGCAGGCTGCCGACCAGGCCCACCAGAGGGCCGATCACCCCGGCCTCGCTGCAGGTCAGTTCGGCTTCGCTGCCATGACCATACAGGCAGTGATAGCAAGGGCTGCTCTCGCTGCGCGTGTCGAACACCGACAACTGCCCTTCCAGACGGATCGCCGCGCCACTGACCAGCGGTTTGCCGGCGGCGACGCAGGCGGCATTGACCGCCTCGCGGGTGGTGAAATTGTCGGAGCAGTCCAGCACCACATCGACTGCCGCCACGGCGGCGGCCAGCGAATCTTCGTCCAGCGCCTGGCGGTGGGCGACCAGCCTGATCTCCGGGTTGATGGCCTGCAGGCGTTTGATCGCCGAATCCACCTTGCTCATGCCGACGCTGTCGCTGTCGTGGATGATCTGGCGCTGCAGGTTGGTCAGGTCGACGGTATCGAAGTCGGCCAGGTGCAGCTCGCCGACCCCGGCCGCGCCCAGGTACAGCGCCACCGGCGAGCCCAGCCCGCCAACGCCGACCACCAGCGCCTTGCCGTGCTTGAGGCGCAACTGCCCGTCGATGTCCACCTGCGACAGCAGAATCTGCCGGCTGTAACGCAACAGCTCTTGATCGGTCAGCATGGCAGGCGCCCCAGACTGATGCGTTCATGGCCACCCAGGTCGACCCGGCTGGTCACTTCGGTGAAACCACTGGCGACCAGCAGATCACGCACCGCGCTGGCCTGGTCATAGCCGTGCTCGAGCAGCAACCAGCCGCCGGGCAGCAGATGCCGTGGCGACTGGGCGATGATCAGCCGCAGGTCGTCCAAGCCATCTTCACCGGCCACCAGCGCACTGCTCGGCTCGAAACGAACGTCCCCAGCCACCAGGTGCGGATCGGCGGCACGGATATAGGGTGGGTTGCTCAGAATCAGATCGAAACGCTCATCGGCGAGGGCGTCGAACCAGTGGCTGCCACGCACCTGGACATTGCCCAGGCCCAGACGCTGGCGATTGCGCTCGGCCAGGGCCACGGCCTCCTCGACACGGTCGACGGCGATCACCTGCCAGCCCGGACATTCACTGGCCAGGGCCAGGGCGATGGCCCCGGTGCCGGTCCCCAGGTCGAGCACGCGAGCGGGCGTTGGCGCTACCAGCTCCAGGGCCGTCTCCACCAGCAGCTCGGTGTCCGGACGCGGAATCAGCGTGTGCGGCGCGACTTCCAGGTCCAGCTTCCAGAAGCCTTGCTGGCCAAGGATGTAGGCCACCGGCTCGCCGGCACGACGACGCTCGAGGTAGCCGGCGAAGATCTCGGCCGCTTCGCTGCTGACGATGCGTTCGGGCCAGGTGTGCAGGTAACTGCGCGACTTGCCCAGGGCCGCGGCCAGGAGCAGTTCGGCATCCAGCCGTTCGGTCGGCGACTCCGGCAACTGGGCGCTGCGCAACAGGCTGGCAATGATGGTCATGCGCTCAATCCCCCAGGGCGGCCAACTGATCGGCCTGGTATTCGGCCAACAGCGGCTCGATCACCGCGTCCACACCACCGGCAAGGATATCGTCCAGGGAATAGAGCGTGAGGTTGATACGGTGATCGGTGACCCGGCCCTGTGGATAGTTGTAGGTGCGAATGCGCTCGGAGCGGTCGCCCGAGCCCACCAGCAGCTTGCGTTCGCTGGCGATGGCGTTCTGCGCGGCACTGGTCTGCATGTCGTTGAGCTTGGCCGACAGCCAGGACATGGCACGTGCGCGGTTCTTGTGCTGCGAACGCTCCTCCTGGCACTCGACCACGATGCCGGTGGGCAAGTGGGTGATGCGGATCGCCGAGTCGGTCTTGTTGACGTGCTGGCCGCCGGCGCCCGAGGCGCGATAGGTGTCCACGCGCAGGTCGGCCGGGTTGATCTCGATCGCCACCTGCTCATCGGGCTCGGGCAACACCGCCACGGTGCAGGCGGAAGTGTGGATACGCCCCTGGGATTCGGTCTCGGGCACGCGCTGCACGCGGTGAGCGCCGGACTCGAACTTCAGCTTGCCGTAGACGCTGTCGCCTTCGACCCGGGCGATGATTTCCTTGTAGCCGCCGTGCTCGCCCTCGTTCTCGGAGAGGATCTCCAGGCGCCAGCCGCGTTTCTCGGCATAGCGCGAGTACATGCGGAACAGGTCGCCGGAGAAGATCGCCGCCTCGTCGCCGCCGGTGCCGGCGCGGATTTCCAGGAACACGTTGCGCCCGTCGTTGGGGTCCTTGGGCAGCAGCATGCGCTGCAGCTGCGACTCCAGCCCGAGCAGTTGCTCCTTGGCTTCGCGCACTTCCTCCACGGCCATTTCGCGCAGGTCGGGGTCGGCGTCCTTGAGCAACGCCTGGGCGCCCTCGAGGTCATCCTGAACCTTGCGCCACTCTTTATAGGCGCCGATCACCGGTTCGACCTCGGCGTACTCGCGGGAATAGGCGCGGAAACGGGTCTGGTCGGAAATGACTTCGGCGTCACCGAGCAGCGCGGTGAGTTCCTCGAAGCGGTCCTGGAGCGTGTCCAGTTTGTTCAGCAGCGACGCTTTCATTGCGGGGATTTGTCCGTCGAGCCCTCGTGGAGGGCGAAGAGTTCCTGGGCCATGGCCAGCGCATCGAGGCGGCCTTCGGCGGAGAGCTTTTTCAGTTGCACGCTGGGCGCGTGCAGGAGTTTGTTGGTCAGGCCCCTCGCCAGCTGCAACAGCACCTCTTCAGGATTGCCGCCATTGGCCAGCAGGCGCTGGGCCTTCTGCAGTTCTTCGTCGCGCAGGCGTTCGCTCTGCTGCCGGTAGGCCTTGAGCACATCCACCGCCGCCAGCTCGCGCAGGCGCACCATGAAGTCGTCGGCGCCGGCCGAGACCAGCTCCTCGGCGGCCTGGGCCGCGCCCTGTCGGCTCTTGAGGTTTTCCGCGACCACTTCATGCAGGTCGTCGACGGTATAGAGATAGACGTCGTCCAGCTCGCCGACCTGCGACTCGATGTCGCGCGGGACGGCGATGTCGACCATGAAGATCGGCTTGTGCCGACGCTGTTTCAGCGCGCTTTCCACCGCGCCCTTGCCAAGAATCGGCAGCTGGCTGGCGGTGGAGCTGATGACGATGTCGCTGTGGGCCAGCTCCTGTGGAATGTCCGAGAGCAGCACGGCATGGGCGCCAAACTGCTCGGCAAGAATGCTGGCGCGCTCCAGGGTGCGATTGGCCACGACGATACGCCGCACCCCCTGCTCGTGCAGGTGGCGGGCGACCAGGGTGATGGTCTCGCCGGCGCCGATCAGCAGCGCCTGGCTGCGTCCCAGGTCGGAGAAGATCTGCTTGGCCAGGCTCACCGCGGCGAACGCCACCGACACCGGGTTCTCGCCGATGGCGGTGTCGGTGCGCACCTGCTTGGCGGCGCTGAAGGTGGCCTGGAACAGGCGCCCGAGCAATGGCCCCACGGTGCCGGCCTCGCGGGCGACGGCGTAGGCCGACTTCATCTGGCCGAGAATCTGCGGCTCGCCGAGCACCAGCGAGTCGAGGCCCGAGGCCACGCGCATCATGTGCCTGACCGCGTCGTGGTCCTCATGGACGTAGGCGCTGGCGCGCAGCTCATCGAGGCTCAGCTGGTGATAGTCGGCCAGCCATTGCAGCACGGCGTCGGCGGCAAGGTGGTCCTGCTCTATATAGAGTTCGCTGCGGTTGCAGGTCGACAGGATCGCCGCTTCGCGGCTGGCGGTCAGTCGGCACAGCTGCTGCAGGGCGTCGACCAGCTGCTCTGGGGTAAACGCCACGCGCTCGCGTACGTCTACCGAGGCAGTCTTATGGTTGATACCAAGTGCAAGAAAGGCCATGCAAGGTCGCTGATTGGGACGTGAAGCCGATAATTGTCCTACTTCGCAGGTTTTAGAACAACCACCGTTCGCTATTGTGGTGATGAGGCCCGCCTATCGGCCCACACCTCCACCCGCCGTTGCCGTTGCCGATCGAGAGTTTATCCCATAGTCCACTAGCGACAGCTGCGTCAGCCCAGGCGCCGCCCGTAACTTCGCGACTTCAGGAGGCCGAACGCAGGTCTTGCGGAGGGAGGTGACGGGCATGGATGCCCGTCAAGCGCTGGGGCCCAGGATGGGCCCTACAGCGCGGTCCTCCCGGGAGCAAGGCCGGAGTGAGGGAACCCGGAGCGAAGCGGAGGGCCGGATGAACGGAGCGCCACGGCTTTGGTTACTTTGGCCACGACCAAAGTAACCCGCCGTAAGGGCGGAAAGGTGACTGTGCGTCGACATAGCCAATGAATGCGCTTACACCTATAAAAACCCACTCCAAAACGTTTTGGTTTTGGTTTTGGTTTTTTAGAGCGTGTGTATTGAAAGCTGTATGCACATTCATTCGCTGTGGCGACGCACAGTCACCTTTCCGCCCTTACGGCGGGTTACTTTGGACGCGGCCAAAGTAACCAAAGCCGCCCGGCTCCATTCATCCGGCCCCTACGCTTCGCTCCGGGGTCCCCTCACTCCGGTCTTGCTCCCGGGAGGACCGCGCTGAACGCCCCATCCTGGGGCGCAGCGCTTGACGGGCATCCATGCCCGTCACCTCCCTCCGCAAGACCTGCGTTCGGCCTCCTGAAGTCGCATTCTGCGTTGCCTGAACTACCGCGCGCTTAGAAGCAAAAGCAAAAACAACGGCAACGGCAGGATGCCGTGGAGTGGTTGCGAACCACCGCCCCGGCGCATTGTCCCTATACTCCGAAGCACCGCTTCACACCACGACCTTCGCAGGTGGGTTTGCCCTCACGCTTGTGTCATCATGCTCCGACCGCCGGTTTAGCCTCTTTAATAAGCCTCTATGAACAAATCCTACGCATTGCTGCTTGCCCTCGCCCTGCTCCAGGGCTGCCAGAGCCTGGCCCCGCAGAAGACGGACGCCCAACCGCCCGTTGCCGACGCAGGCAAGAGCGCGGAAAAGCCGGTGGTGTACGGATCGTTCAAACAGGACACCCTGTACAGCCTGTTGGTGGCCGAGCTGGCCGGCCAGCGCAACCGTTTCGACATTGCCCTGAGCAACTACGTCGACCAGGCCGAGAAGACCCAGGACCCGGGCGTCTCCGAGCGCGCCTACCGCATCGCCGAGTACCTCGGCGCCGACGAGCCGGCACTGGACACCGCCCTGACCTGGGCCCGCAACGACCCGCAGAACCTCGACGCCCAACGCGCCGCCGCCATCCAGCTGGCCCGCGCCGGGCGCTACGACGACTCCATGACCTACATGGAGAAGGTGCTGCAAGGCCAGGGCGACACCCATTTCGACTTCCTCGCCCTGTCGGCAGCCGAAACCGACCAGAACACCCGCGACGGCCTGATGCAGAGCTTCGACCGCCTGCTGGTGAAATACCCCGACAACGGCCAGCTGATCTTCGGCAAGGCGCTGCTGCTGAACCAGGACGACAAGCCCGAACAGGCCCTCGACCTGCTCGAAAGCCACCCACCGCAAAACGGCGAAATCGCCCCGGTGCTGTTGCGCGCCCGCCTGCTGCAAGCGCTGGATCGTGGTCCGGAAGCACTGCCGCTGCTGCGCGGGGCAATCCGCGACAACCCCGACGACAAGCGCCTGCGCCTGACCTATGCGCGCACCCTGGTCGAACAGGACCGCATCGACGACGCCAAGGCCGAGTTCGAAAGCCTGCTGCAGCAGTACCCGGAAGACGACGAGATCCGCTATTCCCTGGCCCTGGTATGCCTGGAAACCAAGCACTGGGACGAGGCCGAAGGCTACCTGCAGGAACTGGTCGAGCGTGACGCCAACGTTGACGCCGCCCACCTCAATCTCGGCCGTATCCGTGAAGAACGCGGCCAACCGGCGGCCGCCCTGCGCGAATACGCCCTGGTCGGCCCGGGCCCGGACTACCTGCCGGCACAATTGCGCCAAGCCGACATCCTCATTGCCAATGGTCGTAGCGCCGAGGCCTCGCGCCTGCTCGCCGAAGCCCGCGAAGCACAGCCCGACTACGCCATCCAGCTGTATTTGATCGAGGCCGAGAGCCTGGGCAACAACGGCAAGGAGGCCCAGGCCGGCCAGGTGCTGGAACAGGCGATCAAGCGCTACCCGGACGACCTCAACCTGCTCTACACCCGCGCCATGCTCGCCGAGAAGCGCAACGACCTGGCGCAACTGGAAAGAGACCTGCGCGCCATCCTCGCCCGCGAGCCGGAAAACGCCATGGCGCTCAACGCCCTTGGCTACACCCTGGCCGACCGCACCACCCGCTACGCCGAAGCGAAAGCCCTGATCGACAAGGCCCACCAGCTCACCCCGGACGACCCGGCGGTGCTCGACAGCCTGGGCTGGATCGCCTATCGCATGGGCAACCTCGAAGAAGCCGAGCGCCAGCTGCGCCTGGCCTTCGAACGCTTCCCCGACCATGAAGTCGCCGCCCACCTGGGCGAAGTCCTGTGGGCCAACGGCAAGCGCCGCGAAGCCCGCCAAGTCTGGGCCAAGGGCTTCGAAGCCCAGGCCGACAGCCCCATCCTGCGCAAGACACTGCTGCGCCTGACCGGATCCGAGAGCCTGTAAATCATGTTCCTGCGTCATTGCATCACCTTCACCCTCATCGCCCTGCTCGCCGGCTGCGCCGGCTTCGGCAGCAAGGAAGCCGTTCAGGGCCAGGGCAGCCCGCAGCTGTGGCGCGAGCACAAGCAGCAGCTGGGCAACCTCGATGGCTGGCAGATCAACGGCAAGGTCGGCATCCGCGCCCCGCGCGACTCCGGCAGCGGCACGCTGTTCTGGCTGCAGCGCCAGGACTACTACGACATTCGCCTGGCCGGCCCGCTGGGCCGCGGGGCGGCGCGCCTGACCGGCCGCCCCGGCGGCGTGGTGCTGGAAGTCGCCAACCAGGGCCGCTATGAGGCCCAGACCCCCGAGGCCCTGCTGGAAGAGCAGCTCGGCTGGCGCCTGCCGGTGTCGCACCTGGTGTGGTGGGTGCGCGGCCTGCCCGCCCCGGACAGCAAGAGCCAGCTGACCCTCGATGGCGACAGTCGCCTGGCCAGCCTCACCCAGGACGGCTGGCAGGTCCAGTACCTCAGCTACATAGAACAGAACGGCTACTGGCTGCCCGAGCGCCTGAAACTGCACGGCGAGAACATCGATGTAACGCTGGTGGTGAAGGACTGGCAACCACGCCAGCTGGGGCACTGAGTCGATGGACAAGCTCACCCTGCCCGCGCCGGCCAAGCTCAATCTGTGGCTGCACATCACAGGTCGCCGCGCCGACGGTTACCACGAGCTGGAAACCGTGTTCCAGTTCCTCGACCACGCCGACGAACTGAGCTTCGCCCTGCGCGACGACGGCCAGATTCGCCTGCAGACCGAAATCGACGGCGTGCCCCACGACAGCAACCTGATCGTCCGCGCCGCGCGCCAGCTGCAGGCGCAATCGGCAACCGCGCTGGGCGCCGACATCTGGTTGGACAAGGTGCTGCCCATGGGCGGCGGCATCGGCGGCGGCAGTTCCGACGCGGCGACCACGCTGCTGGCGCTCGCACACCTGTGGCAACTGGACTGGGACGAAGATCGCCTGGCCGCCCTGGGCCTATCGCTGGGTGCCGACGTACCGGTGTTCGTCCGTGGCCACGCCGCCTTTGCCCAGGGCGTCGGCGAACAACTCACCCCGGTCGATCCCGAGCAACCGTGGTACGTCGTGCTGGTGCCGCAAGTGTCTGTCAGCACAGCGGAAATTTTTTCGCATCCAGAGTTGACACGTGATTCCCTCCCCCTTAAGATGCGCCCCGTTCCCGAGGGAAACAGTCGAAATGACTGCCAACCGGTAGTAGAGCAACGTTATCCAGAAGTTCGCAATGCGCTGATTTCTCTGGGTAAATTCACCGAAGCTCGAATGACCGGCACTGGAAGTTGTGTGTTTGGGGCCTTCCCAAGCAAAGCCGAAGCTGATAGAGTTCTGGCCCTTCTTTCAGAGACCCAAACAGGGTTTGTGGCGAAAGGAAGCAATGTTTCGACGTTGCATCGCAAGCTGCAAAGTCTGATCAAGAAGTCGAGTTCATAAGAGCTCGCAGCAACAGATACAGGGGCGTCGCCAAGCGGTAAGGCAGCAGGTTTTGATCCTGCCATGCGTTGGTTCGAATCCAGCCGCCCCTGCCATTTCTTATACTCATCCAGGTTACCCTCAGCCTCCAGGTACTGCGCGTGTCCAAGATGATGGTCTTCACGGGGAATGCCAACCCCGATCTGGCTCGGCGTGTCGTACGTCAGCTGCACATTCCACTGGGTGATGTTTCTGTCGGCAAGTTCTCCGACGGCGAAATCAGTGCTGAGATCAATGAAAACGTTCGTGGTAAGGACGTCTTCATCATCCAGCCAACCTGTGCCCCAACCAACGACAATCTGATGGAACTGGTAGTGATGGCCGATGCCTTCCGCCGTTCGTCAGCGTCGCGAATCACCGCCGTGATTCCCTACTTCGGATACGCCCGCCAGGACCGTCGTCCGCGTTCGGCACGTGTAGCCATCAGCGCCAAAGTCGTCGCTGACATGCTCACTGTCGTGGGTATCGACCGTGTACTCACTGTCGACCTGCACGCTGACCAGATCCAGGGTTTCTTCGATATCCCCGTCGACAACATCTACGGCTCGCCCGTACTGGTCGACGACATCGAGGACCAGCGTTTCGAGAACCTGATGATCGTCTCCCCGGACATCGGTGGCGTGGTACGTGCCCGTGCCGTCGCCAAGTCCCTGGGTGTCGACCTGGGTATCATCGACAAACGCCGCGAAAAGGCTAACCACTCCGAGGTTATGCACATCATCGGCGACGTCGAAGGACGCACCTGCATCCTGGTAGACGACATGGTCGACACCGCCGGCACCCTGTGCAACGCGGCCAAGGCCCTGAAAGACCACGGCGCCGCCAAGGTCTACGCCTACTGCACGCACCCGGTTCTGTCGGGCCGTGCGATCGAGAACATCGAGAAGTCGGTACTGGACGAGCTGGTGGTCACCAACTCCATCCCGCTGTCCGCCGCTGCTCAAGCCTGTGACCGTATCCGTCAGCTGGATATCGCACCGGTTGTCGCTGAAGCGGTCCGCCGCATCAGCAACGAAGAATCGATCAGCGCGATGTTCCGCTAAGCGGAACGCACGTTGACGAAAAGCGCCCCGCCCCAACACTGGCTGTTGGGGCGGGGCTTTTTTGCCATCCCCGTTGGCGCTGGTCGCAAACGCCCTCGGGAGGCTATTTTGGAGAAACAAAATGACTGACTTCATCCTGAACGCCCAAGCGCGTACTGACCTGGGGAAAGGTGCGAGCCGCCGCCTGCGTCACTCCGCCAGCATCCCTGCCGTTGTCTACGGTGGCGATAAAGAAGCCCAATCCCTGACCATCGTGGCCAAGGAAATCGCCAAGCTGTTCGAAAACGAAGCTGCCTTCAGCCACGTGATCGAGCTGAACGTCGATGGCGCCAAGCAGAACGTCGTGGTCAAGGCCATGCAGCGCCACCCGGCCAAAGGCTTCATCATGCACGCCGACTTCGTTCGCGTCGTTGCTGGCCAGAAGCTGACCGCCAAGGTTCCAGTTCACTTCGTCGGCGAAGAAGCCCCGATCAAGAAAGGCGGCGAGATCTCGCACGTCGTTTCCGAGATCGAAGTGTCCTGCGAAGCCAAGGACCTGCCTGAGTTCATCGAAGTCGACCTGTCCAAGGCCGAAATCGGTACCATCATCCACCTGTCGGACCTGAAAGCTCCGAAAGGCGTAGAGTTCGTCGCTCTGGCCCACGGTGATGACAAGGCTGTTGCCAACGTCCACGCCCCGCGCGTAGCCGCTGAAGCTGCTGAAGGCGCTGCCGAGTAATCCACTCGCACGCCGGCGTTGATCGGGTTACAGTGCCGCGCGCACCGTAACCCACCAACTCCAAGGAAGAGCCCCTGACGTGACCGCCATCCAGTTGATCGTCGGCCTGGGTAACCCCGGCCCCGAATACGAACAGACCCGGCATAACGCAGGGGCTCTTTTCGTTGAACGCCTCGCCAGCGCCCAGCGCGTTTCGCTGACCGCTGACCGAAAGTATTTCGGCCTGACGGCTAAATTCAGCCATCAAGGCAACGATGTTCGTCTGCTGATCCCCACCACCTACATGAACCGCAGCGGCCAGTCCGTGGCGGCATTGGCGAATTTCTTCCGGATCAAGCCGGACGCCATCCTGGTGGCCCACGACGAACTCGACCTGCCCCCCGGCGTCGCCAAGCTCAAGCAGGGCGGCGGCCACGGCGGGCACAACGGCCTGCGCGACATCATCGCGCAGCTCGGCAACCAGAACGACTTCCACCGCCTGCGGCTTGGCATTGGCCACCCGGGCGACGCCAAACTGGTCTCCAACTTCGTCCTGGGCCGCGCGCCGCGCGCCGAGCAGGAGAAGCTCGACGCCAGCATCGATTTTGCCCTCGGCGTGCTGCCGGACGTGCTTGCCGGCGATTTCGCCAAGGCGATGCGCGAGCTGCACAGCCAGAAGGCCTGACACTTAAGAAAGGGGAATACCCATGGGTTTCAATTGCGGCATCGTCGGCCTGCCCAACGTCGGCAAGTCCACCCTGTTCAACGCCCTGACCAAGTCCGGCATCGCGGCGGAGAACTTCCCCTTCTGCACCATCGAGCCGAACAGCGGCATCGTGCCGATGCCCGACGCGCGCCTGGCGGCGCTGGCCGAGATCGTCAAGCCGAACCGTATTCTGCCGACCACCATGGAGTTCGTCGACATCGCCGGCCTGGTCGCCGGTGCGTCCAAGGGTGAAGGCCTGGGCAACAAGTTCCTCGCCAACATCCGCGAGACCGACGCCATCGCCCACGTGGTGCGCTGCTTCGAAGACGAGAACGTGATCCACGTCTCCAACAGCGTCGACCCCAAGCGCGACATCGAGATCATCGACCTCGAGCTGATCTTCGCCGACCTCGACAGCTGCGAGAAGCAGCTGCAGAAGGTCGCCCGCAACGCCAAGGGCGGCGACAAGGATGCCCTGGCGCAGAAGGCCATCCTGGAAAAACTGATCCCGCACTTCACCGAAGGCAAGCCGGCGCGCAGCCTGATGAAGAACATGGCTGACGACGAAAAGGCCGTCATCCGTGGCTTCCACCTGCTGACCAGCAAGCCGGTGATGTACATCGCCAACGTTGCCGAAGACGGCTTCGACAACAACCCGCACCTGGACGTGGTCAAGGCCATCGCCGAAGAGGAAGGCGCGGTCGTGGTGCCGGTGTGCAACAAGATCGAAGCCGAGATCGCCGAGCTGGAAGACGGCGAAGAGAAGGACATGTTCCTCGAGGCCCTCGGCCTGGAAGAGCCAGGCCTGAACCGTGTGATCCGCGCCGGTTACGAGCTGCTCAACCTGCAGACCTACTTCACCGCCGGCGTGCAGGAAGTGCGCGCCTGGACCGTACGCGTCGGCGCCACCGCGCCACAGGCCGCCGGGGTGATCCACACCGACTTCGAGAAGGGCTTCATCCGCGCCGAAGTGGTGGCCTACGACGACTTCATCCAGTTCAAGGGTGAAGGCGGCGCCAAGGAAGCCGGCAAATGGCGTCTGGAAGGCAAGGACTACATCGTCAAGGACGGTGACGTGATGCACTTCCGCTTCAACGTCTAAGCGCAAGTCGGCGTCCCCATCGCGGGGCAAGCTCGCTCCCACTGACTCGATAGAGGATCTGTGGGAGCGGGCTTGCCCCGCGATGCGTTTGCGCGCAACAAAGGTAAGTGTCCACGCAACTGACTGCCAGCAGACCTGGATTTAACATGCCGCTGGAGTAGCCCAGGCTAGGTGCTTTTCGAGCAAAGGTGCCCCATGACACAGAACCTCCCACGCGCCCAGGCCGTCCCCACCGTGCAGGTGGACACCGACGAAGTCATCGTTACCGAATGGCGTTTCGCGCCCGGCGCCGAAACCGGACGTCACCTGCATGGCCATGACTACGTGGTCGTACCGATGACCGATGGCATCTTGTTGCTGGAGACCCCGGAGGGCGAGAAGCACGCTGCGCTGGTGGCAGGCCAGAGCTACTTTCGCAAGGCCGGCGTGGAACACAATGTGGTCAATGCCAGTGACCACGAGATCGTGTTCATCGAGACCGAGTTGAAATAGCACGGATACACACGTTTGCTGTGGGAGCGGGCTTCGCGTTTTGCGCGTAACCCTCTACACTCTCCCAGCTTGTACCGGGATAACCGAAGCACTGCCTCGAAACCCGATGGACCTGACCACTGCCGGTCAACCGTCGGGACAAATGGGTCCGGACCTTGGCCGGCCCGTTTATCGGAGGCAACACATGAGCCCGCGTATCTGGCTGCTGGCCCTGGCGACATTCGTCACGGGCATGGCGGAAAACATCACTGTCGGCATCCTGCCGGCACTGGCCGATGGCCTGTCGGTACCGCTCGGCATCGCCGGGCAACTGACCACGGTCTTCTCCCTGAGCTTCGCTCTCGCCGCGCCCTTCTCGCCCCTGCTCACCACCCGGCTGCCGCTGCGCCGCCTGCTGTGCGTCACGCTGGCACTGTTTGCCCTGTGCAATCTGGCGGCGGCACTGGCGCCGGGCTATTCCACGCTGCTGATCGCCCGCATCGGCATGGCGGCGACCAGCGCCCTGACCTGCCTGACCTGCACGCTGATGGCCACGCGCATGGTCCCAGATGCCCTGCGCGGCCGGGCCATCGGTGTGATCTTCATGGGCATCTGCAGCTCGCTGGTACTGGGCGTCCCCGCCGGCATGCTGCTGTGCGACGTGGCGGGCTGGCGCGGTGTCTTCCTGGGACTGGCGGTACTGGCCATGGCGGTGTTGCTGATGGCCTGGCACGGGTTGCCCCAGGTGCAAAGCAGCGAACGCGTGGCACTGGGCAGCTACCTGCGCCATCTGCGCGACAGCCGCCTGGTAGCCGCGCAGGCCGTGTCGCTGCTGATGATCGCCGGGCATTTCACGGTGTTCGCCTACCTGGCGCCTTATGCCCAGCACGTCGCCCAGATGCCGGTGCAGTGGCTCGCTGCGGTGTTTGCCGCCTTTGGTATCGCGGGCGTGTCGGGCGGCTATGTCGGTGGCTGGATGGCCGACCGCCTTGGCGCGGGCAAGGCCATCGCGATCGCGCCGCTGCTGTACCTCGCCAGCCTGCTGCTGCTGCCCTTCAGCGCAGGCTCGCCCTGGCTGTTCCTGCCGGCGATGATGCTCTGGGGTGGGCTGAGCTGGACCACCTCGCCGGTGGTTCAGAGCTATCTCGCCAGCCGTGGGCCCGGCACCTTCCCGGCCGGCATGAGCCTGAACATGTCGGCGATGCACCTGGGCGTCGGGCTCGGCTCGGCCATCGGGGGCGTGGTGATCAGCCAGTCGACGCTGGCCGCGACTCCCTGGGCCGGGGCGCTGCTGACGGCAATGGCGGCGGGGCTGGCGATCTGGTCGGCGCGCCCGCCCCGCTCGCCGGGCTTCAGCGAGCGCGAACTGGCGTAGCGTCCTGCTGCTCCTGCTCGAACGCGTCGGCCAGAAAGTCGATCAGCTTGCGCACGGCCGGCATCAACCCACGCCGGGAAGGAAACAGCGCCACCACCTCGCCTTCCCGCGGGGTCCAGCCGTCCAGGACATGGAGCAACCGCCCACTGGCAAGGTCGGCCATCACCACCTCCTCAGGCAGCACCGCCATGCCGACCCCGGCCAGAGCGCCTTCGCGCAGCACCGCCAGGTCATCCGAAACCACACGGGGGCGCACGCGCACGAAGGCCTCGGCCCCTTGTGGTCCGGTCAAGGTCCAGGTGTAGTCCTGTACGTTGCCTCCCCAGCACAGGCTCGGCAACGCCTCCAGCGCGGCCGGCGAGCCCGGCTTGCCATGCTCGACCAGCAGCCCCGGGGAAGCCACCAGGCACTGCCGGCTCGGCGCCAGCCGGCGCATGATCAGTTCGCTGCTTTCCAGGCGCTGATGCTGCACGCTGAGCACCAGGTCGTAACCCTCGCCGATCACGTCCACGCGGCGATTGAAGCTTTTGACCAGTAGCTCGACCACCGGGCACTGCGCCATGAAGCGGGCCAGCATCGGCGCCAGACGCGAGTCGAGCAGTTCGGTGCTGCTGGCCAGGCGCACGATGCCGCGCGGCTCGGCACGGTTGCGTTCGACCGCATCCTCGGCGGCGACGGCCTGCTCGAGCATGCCCAGGCAATGGCGGTAATACTCAAGCCCCACCTCGGTGACCTGGAACTGCCTGGTCGAGCGCTGGATCAGGCGCACGCCCAGGCGCTCCTCGAGCTTGGCCACCCGCCGGCTCAGGCGTGACTTGGGCAGGCCGAGGATGCGCCCGGCGGGAGCGAAGCCACTGTGTTCCACCACCTTGGCGTACAGATACAGGTCGTTCAGGTCAAACATCGGCAACACTCGTCCACGGTTCACCGCTGCATCATCCGTCATTCCTCGAGTATCGTCACAGTGGCGGTGGTCCCGGCCCGCAGTGCGGGGGCCTGGGCGTCGGGCGGGTCCAGGCGCAGGCGCACCGGCACGCGCTGGGCCAGCTTGACCCAGGTGTAGTTCGGGTTGACGTTGGCCAGCAGGCGATTGCCGGGCTGATTCTCGCGGTCGGTGATGGCGTAAGCGATGCTCTCCACCGTGCCCCGCAGGGCCTGGCCATTCATCAGCACGATGCGCGCACGGCTGCCGATGGCGATGCGTGGCAGCTTGGTCTCTTCGAAATAGCCACTGACATGGAACGAGTCGCCGTCCACCAGCGCCAGCAACGCCGCGCCCGGCTGCGCGAAGTCGCCCTGGCGGGTCAGCAGGTTGGTGACATGGCCATTGACCGGCGCCAGCACCTCGGTGCGTTGCAGGTCCAGCCGCGCCTGCTCCAGGGTGGCCTCGGCCAGTTGCACGTTGGCTTGCGCCAGGCCGAGGCTGGACTGCTCGCGCAGCAGGTCGGCCTGGGCGACCGCGACATCGGTCCTGGACTTTTCCCACTCCTCGGCGGAGATGGCCGACAGAGACTGCAGCTTGCCACGGCGCTGTTCCTCGCTACGTCGTTGTTTGAGCAGCGCCTGGTTGGCGACGATGTTCGCCTGCGACTGGCCCAGGGCGGCCCGCGCCACTTCGACCGCGCGCCGGGCATGCAGCACGGCCAGTTCATAGCGCGCCGGATCGATCCGCAACAGCAGGTCGCCCTTGTGCACGAACTGGTTGTCCCGCACCGGCAGGGCGACGATTCGGCCACTGACCTCCGCCGCCAGGGTGACTACATCGGCACGCACCTGCGCGTCACGGGTCCAGGGCGCCTGGGTGTAATGGGTCCAGGCCAGCCAGCCCAGCACGATGGCCACGACCAGCATGGTCAGGGTCAGGCCACGCGACAACAACGGTTTGATCGACGACATCTACACGCTCACTCCCATCCACAACAGCAACGCCGCGCAGATCGCGGTGTACACGGCGCCCTGGAACAGCGCCGGATGCCAGGCGAATGCCAGTACGCCCATCCGACGCAACAGGACATCGACCAGCAGAAACAGCGGCAGCGCCAGCAGCAGTGCCTGGGCGATGGGCGGCAGGTAGACCCCGCCCAGCTCGAAATCAATGGGCATCGGCCACCTCCGGCAACGCCCGCGATCCTTCAGGCTCCAGCACCCGGCGATAGCGCGTCAGCAACTGCCCGGCCACCGCCAGCGCGACCCGCAGGATGAACAGGCGGCGCAATGCCTCGCGGCCCATCTGCCCTTGCGCTCCATGCAGGGCATCGAGCACCTGCGCCTGGTCGCTCAGCTCACGCAACAGCGGATCGAGCGCCACCGCGCCCTGGCCGCCGATGAAATCGGCAACACCCTGCAAGCTTTCTCGCAATCGTGCCCGGGTCGCCGAGGGCAACTCCAGGTCGCTGTTGCACAGGGTGCGCGCCTGACCCAGGGCGATGGCCAGCGCCGGGCACACCAGTGCGCATTCGACGCGCTCGCGAGAGGCGGCGTCCGGGGCCGCCGGCAGCAGGCCAATCAGCGCCGACAGGCGATCGAGCAGCAGGCTCTCGAAAGCGAACTGCCCGGCCAGCGAACCGCTCTCGAGCACCTGACGGCGGACATCCTCACGGGTCTGGCGGAACAATCGGGCGATGCGTTTCTGCGCATTGAACGGGAACACCAGCGCGAACACGGCCATCGCCAGCACCCCGGCCGCCAGGTAGCCGCCGGCGAACTCGAACCACTGGATATCGCTGTTGTGATAGGCCCCGACATTCTGCGGCCCGATCATCAGCAGGCTGATCAGGCCGATACCCATGCCGATCCCGGCGGTCATCGGGTTGGCCAGGCCGACCGCCGCCAGGTACAGCAGCGGCGCCAGGCACAGGGCAAGCATCTCGAAGTCGGTGAACAGCGGCAGCACGGCGAACTGATAGAGCGCCGACAGGCCCATGCCCACCAGCAGCCCGCGGTTGTAGTTCTGGCTGGCCAGCAGCGGCCGGGGCAAGGTCGCCATCAGCGAACACATCACGCCCATCAGGATCACCGCCGAGCGCGCGCCATCCCAGGCGCTCTCGATCCACAACCCGCCGATCAGCAACAGCGCCAGGCAGGCGCGCACGGCGTTCATCGCCGCCAGGGGCCAGTCCAGGTGCAGGGTGCTGGCGCGGCTCTGCTGCCGGGGGCAACTGGCCAGGCGGCCCTGCTGGATCGCTTCGTTCAGCTCGATCAGCTCGTCCAGTTGCTGCAACAGGCGCGCCTGCTCCCAGCGCAAGGCCCAGGCCAGGGCGCGCAGCTGCGGGGGCAGCGGCTCGTTGAGAAACTCGGCACGGTCGGCGGCGTCATCGAACCCCTTGTGCAGGGTGCGCAGGGCCTCGCGGTCCACTGCCGAAAGTGCCATGCCGTCACGCGCCAGCGCATCCAGGCTCGCCAGTTCGGCGTCGCGCAGCACCTGGATATCCGTCGGCAGCGGCCCCTGCCAGTGCGCCTTGACCAGCTCGCGCTGCTGACGCAGCACCAGCAGGCGCGAAACCAGCAGCACCAGCTGGTTGGCGAACAGTTGCACCAACCCATCGCCGCTGCGCAGGTGCGGGGCGTCGAAATACAGGTGCCGACGCAACCCCTCCAGTGCGCTGACCTCGGCGATCAGCCGGGCCTGGCGCTGACCGAACGCGGCTTCGTCCTCCTCGGTGCGGATCACCTCGGCGGCATGCTGGGCGATCAGTTTCAGCAGGCTGTCGACCTTGGCGAAATAGCTGTTGGCCACGGGCTGGGGGCGGGCCGTCAGCAGGCTGACCACGGCCACGCAGGCCACCGCCAGCAAGGTCTCGGTGACCCGCGTGACAGCCAGCAGAAAGGTGCCTTCGGGTTCGGGCACGGCCAGCATGGCCACCACCACGGCGGTGAAGCCGCTGAGCACGAAGGCATGGGAATCGGTGTAGCGCAGCAAGGTTCCACCGGCGGTGCACAGCCCCAGCCACAACGCCAGGCTGACCACCAGGGTGTACGGCATCTGCGCGAACAGCGCCATCAGCAGCACGGCCACCGCCGCGCCGACCACGGTGCCGAGCACCTGGGCGAGGCTGCGCTTGAGGGTCATGCCGGCCAGCGGCAGGCTGATGATGATGACCGTCATCAGTGCCCATTTCGGTTGTTCCAGGTCGAACACGAACGCCAGGTAGAGACACAGCAGGCCCGCCACCACCGTGCGCAGCGCGAACAGCAGCACGTCGCGCCCGGGGCGCAGGGCAAGCCTGAAGTAGGCAATCAGTGGAGCCATCCATTACCTCGTAACCCACAGGGCGGGCCCGGACCCCGGTAACGGGGCCCGGACACACCGTTACTTCGCCAGCTTGCTGTAGCTGGTCATCAGGTTACGGTAGTCGGGAATGTGGTTGGAGAACAGCGTGCCCAATCCTTCGATGTCGTTGCGCCAGTCGCGGTGCAGCTCGCAGGCCACGCCGAACCAGGTCATCAGCTGCGCGCCGGCGGCCTCCATGCGGCGCCAGGCCGAGTCGCGGGTCAGCTCGTTGAAGGTGCCCGAGGCGTCGGTGACCACGAACACGTCGAAGCCCTCTTCCAGTGCCGACAGCGCCGGGAAGGCCACGCAGACCTCGGTGACCACACCAGCGATGATCAGCTGTTTCTTGCCGGTGGCCTTCACCGCCTTGACGAAGTCCTCGTTGTCCCAGGCATTGATGTTGCCGGGCCGAGCGATATACGGCGCCTCGGGGAACTGTTCCTTGAGCTCGGGCACCAGCGGGCCGTTGGGGCCGGTCTCGAAGCTGGTGGTGAGGATGGTCGGCAGCTTGAAGTACTTGGCCAGGTCCGCGAGAGCCAGCACATTGTTCTTGAACCGATCCGGGTCGATGTCGCGCACCAGCGACAGCAGCCCGGTCTGGTGGTCGACCAGCAGGACCGCGGCGTCGTTCTTGTCCAGACGCTTGTATTGAAATGCCATGATGCTTCTCCTTGCTTGGATTGAAAGGCGTGGCTCAGCTGCGCTGCGAATCCAGCTGCTCGTTCTGGGTGACGACCGCCTGGGCCTTCATGTAGCTCTCGATCAGCAGCTGGTAGTGCGGGAACACCGAGCTGTAGGCTTCGGCCCACTGGGCGGCGTCCGGGCGGTTCCAGGTGCGTTGCACTTCCGAGCAGACGGCGGCGGTGTCCATCGGCACCACCCCGGCCTGGACCACCCGCGCCAGGGTCACTTCCTGGGCCATCTTGGAGTAGGTGCCTGACGCGTCGATGACAGCGAACACCTGGTAGCCGGCGGCCACCGCGCTGATGCTGGGAAACGCCATGCACACGCTGGTGATGGTCCCGGCAATGATCAGTTGCTTGCGCCCGGTGGCCTTCACCGCGGCGACGAACTCAGGGTTGTCCCAGGCGTTGATCTCGCCTTTGCGGGCCACGTACTTCGCGTGTGGCGCGGCCTCATGGATTTCCGGAATCAACGGGCCGTTGGGACCTTGCGGCACCGATGCGGTGGTGATGACGGGGATCTTCGCCAGGCTGGCGATCTTGGCCAGGGTGATGGCATTGGCCCGCAGTTCGGTCATGGGCATGTCCTTGACCGTCTGGAACAGACCGCTCTGGTGATCGATCAGCAGCATCGTGGCGTTGTCGGGGTCGATACGTGGCGCCTGACCTTCGAAGTTGGCGGCTTGCGAGAAATTGCTCATCGTTCTCTCCTCGTTGGTTTGGAGAACAGGCCATCCTGGCCAGTGCGGAGGGACCGCGACCCACAAGTCCACAGTGGGGATTATGAGAGTAGGCAACACAGGCTGAACGGGACGACCGTCAGTCGGTGACCTCGATAAATCGACCTGTGCCGAAGCAGCCCGCGCGGCCTGTGGCCCAGCGGGCAACAGGCCTAACGGTAGAGGCAGGGGGCGTGGGCCGGTAGGTCCATGGGTGAACCCTCAGAGTTGCACTGAGGGAACGATGGCCGGGCCAGCGGCCCTGTGGGAGCGAGCGGCCAGCACGTCATGTGGCGAGGCTGCCGACACCTTGGCCACGGGCTCCGCCAGGGCAGAGCCTTGGTTCACGATTTCCTGAACTGATTATTTGCCCGCAGCGATTTGTCCCCCCGCCCGCCCCCACCAGAATCGCTTCACCAACAATCACAAGAAACCGTGAGGCCACTCCCGTGGACCAGACACTCCAGGTACGGCAGGCCGCCGCCGACCTCGTCGCCGCCTTCGCCAGCAACGACACCGCCCGCTACTTCGCCTGCTTCAGCGAAGACGCCACCTTCCTCTTCCACACCTTGGCGCAACCGCTGCTGTCGCGCCGCGCCTACGAAGACCTCTGGGCCAGCTGGCAGGCGGATGACTTCGCCGTGCTCGGCTGCGAGTCGAGCAACGCCCAGGTGAGCCTGCAGGGCGACGTGGCGATTTTCATGCACGATGTGGCCACGCGCCTGCGCGTCGCCGGCGAAATCCTCGACCTCAACGAACGCGAGACCATCGTCTTGCGCCTGCACGGTGAGCGCTGGCTGGCCTGCCACGAGCACCTGTCGGTCGTATCGCCGGCCTGATCGCCCCTTGAAGCGGCCCTGCCGCACTGCCATCGCACCCACAACAAGGCCGCCCGACGGCCGACAACATTCGCGCTGGAGCATCACCATGAGCCACTCGACCGGTATCGAGACCAATGGCGTCGAACAGATCCCCGACGATCAACGCGACGCCGCCCCGCTGGACCTGTTCCGCCTGATCTTCGGCGGCGCCAACACCTTCGCCACCGCCGTGCTGGGCAGCTTCCCGGTGCTGTTCGGGCTGTCGTTCCAGGCCGGAGCCTGGGCGATCCTGCTCGGCGTCGGCGTCGGCGCGCTGATCCTCGCGCCCATGGGCCTGTTCGGCGCCCTCAACGGCACCAACAACGCCGTATCGTCCGGCGCGCACTTCGGCGTGCACGGGCGCATCGTCGGCTCGTTCCTGTCGCTGCTGACAGCCGTCGCGTTCTTCTCGCTGTCGGTGTGGAGCTCGGGCGATGCCCTGGTCGGCGGCGCCAAGCGCCTGGTCGGCCTGCCGGAGACCGACCTCACCCTGGGCCTGGCCTACGGCCTGTTCGCGGTGCTGGTGCTGGTGGTGTGCATCTTCGGCTTCCGTTTCATGCTGTGGGTCAACAAGATCGCGGTATGGGCCTCGAGCCTGCTGTTCCTGCTGGGCATCTTCGCCTTCGCCGGCCCCTTCGACGCGGGCTACGCCGGCAGTGTCAACCTCGGCCAGGCCGGCTTCTGGGCGGCGTTCGTCGGCGCGGCGATCCTGGCCATGAGCAACCCGGTGTCGTTCGGCGCCTTCCTCGGTGACTGGTCGCGCTACATCCCGAGGGAAACGCCCAAGGCGCGCATCATGCTGGCGGTGATCCTCGCCCAGGCGGCCACGCTGATCCCGTTCCTGTTCGGCCTGTGCACGGCGACCCTGGTGGCCAGCCAGGCCCCGGACTACATCGCCGCCAACAACTACGTCGGCGGCCTGCTGGCGATCTCGCCGGGCTGGTTCTTCCTGCCGGTGTGCCTGATCGCGGTGATCGGCGGCATGTCCACCGGCACCACGGCGCTGTATGGCACCGGCCTGGACATGTCCAGCGTGTTCCCGCGTCTGCTCAGCCGCGCCGCCGCCACCCTGCTGATCGGCGTGCTGGCCATCGGTTTCATCTTCATCGGCCGCTTCACCTTCAATCTGGTGCAAAGCGTGTCGACCTTCGCCGTGCTGATCATCACCTGCACAAGCCCCTGGATGGTGATCATGATCCTCGGCCTGATCACCCGCCGTGGCTTCTACCACCCCGATGACCTGCAGGTGTTCACCCGAGGCCAGCAAGGCGGCCACTACTGGTTCGACCACGGCTGGAACTGGCGCGGCATGGGCGCGTGGATCCCCGGCGCGGCCATCGGCCTGTGCTTCGTCAACCTGCCGGGGCAGTTCGTCGGCCCGCTGGGCACGCTTGCCGGTGGCATCGACCTGAGCCTGCCGGTAACCCTCGGCATCGCCGGCGTGCTGTACCTGATCCTGCTCAACCTGTTCCCCGAACCGGCTGGCGTGTATGGCCCCCGAGGCCCGCGCTGGGTGCGCTGCAAAAGCACGCCCATCAAGCCCGTCACCACCGCCGAAATGGCCTGACTGGAATCCGACCATGACCACTCCTCATTACATCGACGGCCTTTGGGTCGAAGGCCAGGGCAACGACTGCATCGTCGTCCACAACCCCGCCGACGGCCAGCCGTTCGCCGAACTGATGGCCGCCAGCGCGGCCCAGGTCGACCAGGCCGTGGCCGCCGCACGCCGCGCTTTGGCGTCCTGGAAGACGGTCAGCGCCGCCGAGCGCGCGACTTACCTGCGCGGCTTCGCCGAACAGCTGGGCCAGCGCCGCGACGAACTGATCGCCCTGCAGATGCGCAACAACGGCAAGCCGCGCCACGAGGCCGAGATCGACCTGGACGACGCCATCGCCACCTTCGCCTACTACGCAGGCCTCGCCGAGCAGCTGCCGGCGAAGAACCGCGACGTGCCCCTGGCGGCGCCGGGCTTCAGCGCCCGCACCCGCCTCGAGCCGGTGGGGGTGGTGGGCCTGATCGTGCCGTGGAATTTCCCGCTGGTGACCAGTGCCTGGAAACTCGCCCCGGCCCTGGCCGCCGGCTGCACCGTGGTGCTCAAGCCGTCCGAGGTCACGCCACTGATCGAACAGGCCTACGGCCAGATCGCCGAAGCGCTGGGCCTGCCGGCCGGCGTGCTGAACATCGTCAACGGCAAGGCCGAGACCGGCGCCGCCCTCAGTGGCCACACCGGTCTGGACAAGCTTTCATTCACTGGCAGCAACGGTGTTGGCAGCCAGGTGATGCGCGCCGCCGCGGCCCAGTGCCGACCGGTGACCCTCGAGCTGGGCGGCAAGTCGGCCATCGTGGTGTTCGACGATTGCGACCTGGACCAGGCGGTGGAGTGGATCGTTGCCGGCATCACCTGGAACGCCGGGCAGATGTGCTCGGCCACCTCGCGCCTGCTGGTGCAGGACGGTATCGCCGAGGCCCTGCTGCCACGCTTGCAGGCAGCACTGGAGGCGTTGCGCATCGGCAACCCGCTGGTTGAAGAAGTGGACATGGGCCCGCTGACCAGCCAGGCGCAGTGGCTCAAGGTCGCCGGCTATTTCGCCACCGCCCGCGAAGAGGGCCTGAAGTGCCTGGCCGGCGGCAAGGCGCTGGACCGCGATGGCTGGTTCGTCAGCCCGACGCTGTACGTCGATGTGCCCCAGAGCAGCCGCCTGTGGGGCGAGGAAATCTTCGGACCGGTGCTGTGCGCACGGCGCTTCGCCAGCGAAGCCGAAGCCATCGCCCAAGCCAACGACAGCCGCTTCGGGCTGGTCGCCACCGTCTGCTCCGCCGACCTGGAACGCGCCGAGCGTGTGGCCGACGCGCTGGAAGTGGGCCATGTGTGGATCAACTCCATACAGGCGGTGTTCGTCGAGACTTCGTGGGGTGGCACCAAGGGCAGCGGTATCGGGCGCGAGCTCGGGCCCTGGGGATTGGCGGGGTATCAGTCGGTGAAGCATGTGACCCGCTGCCTGGGTTAGACGGGAGCGTTGCAGCGCCTATGAGATCGAGCGCCGCCCACGCTTCGCGGGCAAGCCTGCTCCCACAGAGATCGCACTGACCTTGAGTCTTGCACCATTGCTGTGGGAGCCGGCTTGCCGGCGAAAGGGCTGCAAAGCAGCCCCAAAGGGCATCACGCCGGCTCGTCGGCCGGGCGCCCGGTCTCCTGCACCAGCACCATGCTCGCCGGCGACGACAGGGCGATGCCCTCGTCGCGCAGCTGCCCGAGGATGGTGAACAACAGATCGCTGCGAGCGTTGGACACCTGCCGCGGCGAAGCCACATAGCCACTCACCGCGATCACCATGCCGCTGGTGGTCAGGTCCTTGAACGTCACCGAACTGGCCGGCGCATCGAGGATCGACTCGTGCTCCTTGTAAGCCTTGAGCAGCAGCTCGCGCACATGGTTGGCATCGGTCTCCAGCGGCAGCGTGAGGGTGATGCCGACCACCCCCAGGGCATTGGCCATGGTCACGTTGCGCACGTTCTGCGAGATGAACTGCGAGTTGGGCACGATCACCGTCGAACGGTCCGCCATCTGGATCTCGGTGGCTCGCACGTTGATCCGACGGATATCGCCCTCGACACCGGCCAGGCTGACCCAGTCGCCCACCTTCACCGGGCGCTCGGTGAGCAGGATCAGGCCGGAAATGAAGTTCTGCACGATCTGCTGCAGGCCGAAACCGATACCCACCGACAGCGCACTGACCACCCAGGTCAGGCTGGTCAGGTTGATGTGCAGGGTGGACATCACCAGCATGGCCAGGAACAGGAAGCCCAGGTAGCCGACCAGGGTCACCAGGGACGCTCGCATACCCGCGTCCATGTCGGTTTCCGGCAGCAGGCGCTCGCTCAGCCAGCGCTTGACCACGCGAATGGCGAACCAGCCACCGAGGAAGATGGCCACGGCGAGGAAGATGTCCTGGGGCACGATGTTCAGGTTGCCCAGCACCTTGCCGCCGGTGCCGTCCCAGTCGGCCAGGCTCAGCAGCAGCTCGCCGGGGCTGGTGCCCGAGGGCATGAACACCAGCAGCGCGGCGGCGAACAGCAGCAGCGTGCGGCCGATGCCCGCCAGCACCGTGCTGGCCTGGGCCTGGTGCCGTTGCTGCAGACCGAGCGCCGAGGCCAGCGCCAGGCCACCTGGCTGACGCGGCGACAGCAAGGTCTCGCACAGGTCGCCGAACACCGTCACCAGCAGGTAGGCACAGGTCACCACCACGCTGACCCACAGCAGCTTGGCCGTCAGGAAGTAGGCCAGCGTCAGGTAACCGGCCAGCAGGGTCAGCAGGATCGCCAGCACCCACACCACGATCACGAACGGGATCAGCCCGGCCAGCCCCTTGGGGCGCTCCAGGCCGTGCAGGCGGCGGGCGCGGCGGTAGCGCACCAGGGCCACGACGAACAGCAGCGACACCACCAGCGCGGTCAGGCCGTTGGTGGCCAGGGTCAGCGCCAGGCTGGTGCCGATCACGCTGTTGATGCGCTCCTGGGTGAGCAGCACCATCAACGCCAAGGCCAGCACCTTCGGGAACCAGCCCAGGGCGCTGGCCACTTCGTCGGGGATGGGCGGCAGGCGCCAGGACGGACGCTGCAGCATCAGCATGGCGCGGCCCAGGCCCGAGATGAAGGCGCTGAAGATCACCAGCGCGAGGATGTGGTTGGTCAGGCTGGCGAGGTCGGTGCCCAGTTCGGCGCTGCTCTCCAGGCCCCAGCGCAGCAACGACACCGAACCGGAAATGGTGCCCAGGGTCGCCAGGCTGACGCCCAGCGCCAGGGCGCTGCGGCGCAGGCGCCCTTCGGGCAGCCAGCGGACCATCGCATCGGCCAGCAGGCGCTCCAACATCCGCCGCACCAGGGTCCAGACCAGCACCGCGGCCACCAGGGCGCTGATGAACCACCAGCGGTGCTCGGCGCTGAAGGCGCTGTCCACGGCGTCGGCCACTTCGCCGCGCAGGTCGCGCAGGCGCGCCACGTCATCGTCGGTGGGGCGGATCAGGCTCGACCAGAACGCCGGGCTCAGCGGGCTGGCGGCGCGGCTGGTGATCTGCGAGTTGAACAGGCTGCGGCGCAGGTTGACGATCTGCGTGGACAGGTCACGGGCCGACTGGGCCAGGGTGGTGGCGTCCTTCTGCTCGGCGACCAGCGCGTTCTTCTCGTCGCCAAGCTGCTTGCGCTGACGGGTCAGGCTTTCGGCCTCTTCGGCCATCGGCGGGCCGAGCACGTTGAGCTGGTCGTCCAGGCGTTGCACGTCGGCGGTGCGCTGGGTGGCCAGCACATCGGCCTGGCGCTGGACCTGCAGGGCCGACTGGCGCAGTTGCGCGAGCAGGTCATCGTTGGCATCGCCGGTGACGCCCTGGCGGATCTGGTCGAGCCGTTCGCTCAACGCATCCAGGCTGGCGTTTTCGTCCAGCTCCTGCTGTTCGGCTACCGCCAGGCGCGATACCGGCGTGGCCGGCGCGGCCCAGGCCGGGATGGCCAGGCACAGCAGCAAGACGAAAATCCCCGCGTAAAATCGGTCAAGGCTGACACGCCTCATCGAATGTTCCTCTACACAACTCGACAGGGCGTGAATTCTACGCGCTCCGGGCGCTCAGGCGAGTGCCGTTTCTCGGTCCAGCAGCTGACGCTTGCGTTCGATACCCCAGCGGTAGCCGCTGAGGTCGCCGTCACGACGCACCACACGGTGACAGGGAATGGCCACGGCGATGGCATTGGCCGCGCAGGCCTGGGCCACCGCCCTGACCGCCTTCGGCGCGCCGATGCGCTCGGCGATGTCGGTGTAGCTGACCCGGGTGCCGGGCGGGACTTCGCGCAGCGCCTGCCAGACCCGCTCCTGGAACGCCGTGCCCTGGACATCCAGGGGCAGGGCCAGGCCCAGCGCCGGCGCCTCGACGAAACCGACCACTTCGGCGACCAGCCGCTCGAACGCGTCATCGCCACCGATCAGGTGAGCCTTGGGGAACTTGTCCTGCAGGTCCTTGAGCAAGGGCTCGGGCTCGTCTCCGAGCAGGATGGCGCAGATGCCGCGCTCGCTCTGGGCCACCAGGATCGCCCCCAGCGAACACTGGGCCAGGGCAAAGCGGATGGTCACCCCCCGTCCGCCGGCGCGGTAGTCCTTCGGCCGCATGCCCAGCCGATCAGCGGCGCTTTCGTAGAAGCGGCTGTTGGAGTTGTAGCCGGCATCGAAGATGGCGTCGGTGACCCTGGCGGCGCCGTCCAGCCCCTGGCGCAGGCGCTGGGCGCGAAAGGCCGAAGCATAGGCCTTGGGGGTGAGCCCGGTCTCGGCCTTGAACAGGCGGTGCAGGTGGAACGGGCTGACATTGAGCTCGGCGCCGAGCTGGTCGAGGTTGGGCGCAGTCTCGCTGGCCTCGATCAGGCGACAGGCACGGGCCACCAGGTCGGTTCGACGGCTGCCCTGCCCGCCCTTGCAGCGCTTGCAAGGGCGGTAGCCGGCAGCCTCGGCCTGGGTGGCATCCTGGAAGAACTCGACGTTCTCGCGCTTGGCCAGGCGCGACTTGCAGGCGGGCTGGCAATAGACGCCGGTGGTGCGCACGGCGTAGACGAAATGGCCGCTGGCGGCGGTGTCGCGGGATTGCACGGCGAGCCAACGCTCGGCATCGGTGCTGTAGGTGGTCGGGGCGGGGTGCATGGCGCCTCTCCTGTCAGGTAGTGCGATGAGCTTGGCTGGATATCCGCAAGCGAACACTCCGAATCTTGCGTTGGCTTTTACCGCTAGATCGCGGGGCAAGCCCACTCCCACAATGGCTCCCGCGACAGGGCCATCTTCACGCCCGCCACAAATACCAGGCCGCCACGGTACGGTGCGGGCTCCAGGCGCCGCCCAACGCGCGCATCTGCGCAGGCGTCGGCGCCTTGTCCAACCCCTTCATGCGCCGATACCCCTCACGCACGCCAAAGTCATCCACCGGCAGGATATCCGAACGTTCCAGGCTGTAGATCAACAGCATCTCCACCGTCCACCGCCCGATCCCGCGCAAAGCGACCAGGCGCTCGACCAACGCATCGTCGGGCATCCGCAGCGCCTGCTCCCGGCACGGCACCACGCCTTCCAGCCGGGCCTGGGCGATACCGTGCAGCGTGGCGGTCTTGCTCGCGGAGAAACCACAGGCGCGCATCGTCTCCGGCGTCACCGCCAGCAACTGCTCGGGCGTGGGGAACGCCACGTCGGGAAACAACGCCAGCAGTCGCCCGAGAATCGCCTCGGCGGCTCGCGCATGCAACTGCTGGTAGGCGATGGCCCGCACCAGCGCTTCGTACGGCTCCCGTCCGGGCGTGGCCCGGTGCAGGCAGGGCCCCACGGCGGCAACATGACGCGCCCAGTCCGAATCCTGGCCGGCAAGCCAGCTGACGGCCTCGTCGAGGGCACGTGGTGAAAGGTCTGCAAGGATCATCGAGAGGACTCGGACACAACACAGTCCCCAGCCTAGCTCAACCGTTCATCGGTGAAACGCTCAATCTTGCGCATCGAATCGCCGGCGTACCATTGATCCGCCAGCATGGCCCCGCCTAGAATTGAGAACTATTAACAATCACATTAACCTGGCAGGCACTTGCGACGATGCAGATCGATGACACGCTGAAACCGGCCCAGGTCGATCTGCTCTACCAAGCCCATCACCGCTGGCTGCGCGGCTGGCTCGGAGCACGGGTGGGTTGCCAGGAACATGCCGCGGACCTGGCCCAGGATACCTTCGTGCGCCTGCTCAAGGCCCGCCAGGTCTCACCGCTCAAGGAGCCCCGCGCCTACCTGAGCAGCATCGCTCGTGGCCTGATGATCGACCAGTTCCGCCGTCGCGCCCTGGAAAAGGCCTATCTGGAGAGCCTGGCCAGCCTGCCCGAACAAGAGGCGCCCAGCGAAGAACAGCGGCTGATCATCCTCGATACCCTTGAGCGCCTGGACCTCGCCCTGCACCGACTCAAGCCACGGGCACGCCAAGCCTTCCTGATGGCCCAGCTCGACGGCCTGACACTGCCCCAGATCGCCCTGCGCCTCGATGTCTCCCGCGCCACGGTCGAGCGCGACCTGGCCAGGGCGCTGGGCGTCTGCTACCGGTTGCGCTATGCCGACGCCTGAACAGACGCCCACCCAGGCCCAGATCGACCAGGCCATCGAGTGGCTGGTCAGGCTGCGCTACGACAGCCCCGGCCCGCGCACCGAACAGCAGTTCCAGCGCTGGCTGGCCAGCCAGCCGCAGCATGCCGAGGCCTGGCAGCGGGTCAGCAGCCTCGGTGACGAACTGGCCGGCCTGCCAGGCGAGCTGAGCCGACGCACGCTGGCGGGCACCGAGCGCCAGCGCACCAGCCGGCGCGATCACCTCAAGCTGCTCTCGGTGCTGGCGCTGGCCGCGGGTACTGGCTGGGTCGCGCGCGAACCGCTGGGCCTGCCGGCGCTGCTGGCCGACACCCGCACCGGCACCGGCGAACGCCGCGAGCTGCTGGGCAGCGACGGCAGCCGAATCCGCCTCAACACCGCCAGCGCCATCGACCTGCGCTACAGCGTCGAGCAACGCCGGCTGACGCTGCTGCGCGGCGAGGTCAGCCTGGACAGCAATGCCAGCGACAACCGGCCGTTCAGCATCGACACCCGCGTCGGTGACCTGGCCACCCAGGGTGGCCAGTTGCTGCTGCGCGAAAATGCCCAGGGCCTTTTGCTGGCGGTGCGCCAGGGCGAGGTGACACTGTTCCCCGCCTCCGCTGCCGAGCACCGGGTCAGACCGGGAGAAGTTCTGCAGGTTTTCTCCGGGGGCACCTATCGGCCAGCCACGCTGCACGGCGACCCCTGGGGCTGGACCGACGGCGTGCTCAGCGTGCAGCAGATGCCGCTCGGCGAGTTCGTCGACGAGCTGTCGCGCTATCGCCCTGGCGTGCTGCGCTGTGCCCCTGAAGTGGCCGGGCTGAAAGTCTCCGGCACCTACCAACTGGCCGACACCGAGCAGATCTTGCTGCTGCTGGCGCGCAGCCTGCCGGTGCGCGTCGACTACCGCACCCGCTATTGGGTGAGCATTGGCGCCGCCTGAGCGATTTCCTTGAAAATAAATGAGGTGGAATCTCATTCTCGTCCGGCCTGAAGGAAACAAGCCCGAGCTGTGGTCTTAACAACCTTCAGGAGCGTTTCATGATTCGCCCGTGTTTCCCTCGCCACGCCAGTCTGCGCCAAGCCATTCACGCCACCGCCCTCGGCCTGGGCGTGGCCTGTGCCGGCCTGCTGCCGACACACGCCGTCGCCGCGCCTGCCAGCCAGAGCCAGCAGCGCGACTGGAACGTCCCGGCCGGCCCGCTGGCCGTCGCGCTGGACCAGCTGGCACGCCAGGGCGGGCTGAACCTGTCGTTCGACGCCGGCAGCCTGCAAGGCAAGACCACCCACGGCGTACAGGGCCGCCATGACAGCGCGCAGGCCTTGCAGATCCTGCTCCAGGGCAGCGATGTGCAGCTCCAGCAGGAAAACGACAAGAGCTTCCTGCTGATCCCGGCCCTGGACGTCGGTGGCGCCATGGAGCTGGGCGCCACCGCCATCTCCAGCAGCCGCCTGGGCGAAACCACCGAGGACACAGGTTCCTACACCACCGGCGCGGTGACCATCGGCAAGATGCCCCAGTCCCTGCGCCACACACCGCAGTCCGTCACCGTGGTGACCCGCCAGCGCATCGACGACCAGCAGATCACCAACCTCACCAACCTCCTGGAGCAGACCCCCGGCGTGGTGGTGAACTACACCGACAGCGAGCGCGTGCAGTACTACTCGCGCGGCTACCAGATCGACGCCATCCAGTACGACGGCGCCACCGTGGTGCAGAGCAGCGGCGGCGGCTCGTTCATCCAGAGCGATTCGGCGTTCATCGACCGCGCCGAGATCCTCCGTGGCGCCACCGGCATGCTGCGTGGCGCGGGCAACCCGTCCGGCACCGTCAACCTGGTACGCAAGCGCCCGACCCACGACTTCCAGGCCCAGGGCAGCGTGACCCTGGGCTCGTGGAATGCGCAACGCTACGTCGCCGACATTTCCGGCCCGCTGACCGAGACCGGCAACGTGCGCGGCCGGCTGATCGCCGTGCACGACGACCGCGACCTGTTCCAGGACTCGCGCATGGAGCGCAAGGAGGCCTTCTCCGGCCAACTGGCCTTCGACCTGAGCGACCGCACCACGCTGACCACCGGCATCGAATGGACCAAGCTGGACGCCACCGGCGCCTGGGGCAACCTGCCCGCCAACTTCGATGGCTCGCCGCTGCCGCTGGGCCGCAGCACTTATCTGGGGGCTGACTGGAACCGCTGGGATCGCAGCAACCTGCAGTCGTTCGCCGAGCTGGAGCACCATTTCGACAACGACTGGACCCTCAAGCTGATGGCCCTGCGCACCCACTTCGAGCTGGACGACCACGGTTTCAAGCAGACCTACATGACCCGCGCCAGCACCACCAACCCCTACCTGATGAACTACCAGGTCACCGAGGGCGACGGCGGCGAGAGCCTGCAGAACAACCTGAGCGCCACCCTCAACGGCCCGTTCGAGCTGTTCGGTCGCACCCACGAGCTGATGGTCGGGGTCGAGCGCATCCGCAACGACTCCTATGCCTCGGGCACCAACCGCGTGGTGTATTCGCAGGTCTACGACATCCGTAACTGGGAGCCCAAGTACAGCCTGCCGGAGCCGACCGTCCGCAACATCCCGCAGCCCTTGCGCACTCGCACCACCCAGGAAGCGGCCCACGCCACCTGGCGCATCTCCCTGGCCGATCCGCTGACCGCGGTGATCGGCGCCCGGGTCAACTGGTACGACTACGAGCAGGAGTTCGCCAGCGGCCCCGACAAGACCTTCAGCGTCGACGAGAAGATCGTGCCGTACGCCGCGCTGATCTACGACCTGAACGACAACTACAGCGTCTATGCCAGCTACACCGAAATCTTCAACCCGCAGACCGTGGTCGACCGGACCAACACCGTGCTCGATCCGGTCATCGGCGAAGCCTACGAAATGGGGATCAAGGGCGAGTTCTACGACGGGCGCCTGAACACCTCGCTGGCGGTGTTCCGCATCAACCAGGTCGGCACGCCGGTGGACGATTTCGACGGCCCCAACCCTTGCACCAGCGGCAGCACCGGCTACTGCAAGATCGCCTCGGGCAAGAGCCGCAGCGAAGGTATCGACCTGGAAGTGAGCGGCGAAGTACTGCCGGGCTGGCAGGTGACCGGTGGCTACACCTACAACACCACCGAACTGGTCAAGGACACCGCCAGCACCAACGGCAACGCCATCCGCACCACCGACCCGGAGCACATGCTGCGCCTGTTCACCAGCTACCGCCTGCCAGGCGCCCTGGAGGCCTGGACCATTGGCGGCGGGGTGCAGGCGCAGAGCGACATCTATTCGCGGGTCGGCGCGGCCAAGGCCAGCCAGGCGGGCTACGCGGTGTACAACGGCATGCTCAACTACCGCTTCAACGACAACTACTCGGTGCAGCTCAACGCCAACAATATCTTCGACAAGAAGTACTACCGCCAGGTGGGCGCCACCGCGACCGGTTATTACTGGGGGGATCCGCGCAATGTGTCGGTGACCTTGCGCGGGAGCTTTTGACGACTGTCATCTGAACCGGCCTCTTCGCGGGCAACCCCGCGAAGAGGCCCGACGCTCAATCCACTGCCGCTTGCAAGCGCCCCGCCCGCCGATACGCCTGCCGGGCAAAGCACACGAACAGTCCCGCCATCAGCGCCAGCGCCATGGGCAAACCGTGGGGCGCCACATCCATCGCCGCGCCGCTGACCAGCGGCCCGACCAGGCTGCCCACGCCCCACAGCAGGCCGACGCTGGCATTGGCCGTGACCAGGTCCTGCCCCTTGAAGCGCTGCCCGATGAGCACCAGCGCCAAGGTATAGATGCCCCCGGCCACCGCCCCGAGCACCACCAGCAGCGGCCACAGCAGCCAGGTCATCTGCAGCAGCCACGGCAGCGCGATGCCAATGCCCATGGCCGCCAGCCCGCACACCAGGTGCAACCCGGTACGCTCGACCCGGTCGGCGAGCCAGCCCAGCGGCAGCTGGAAGATCATGTCGCCGGCGAACACCACGGTCACCATCAGCGCCGCCACGCCCACGGCAAAGCCATGGCTGGTGGCGTACACCGGCAGCAGCGACAGCACCACGGCATCGAAGAACGAGAAGAACAGCACCGCCACGCACAAGGCCGGGGCGACGCGGAAGAAGCCGGCCAGGCCGAAACTCTTCTCGCCCTCCTCGTGCTCGACATGATCGTTGGGCACGGTGAACAGGATGCACACCAGAGCCAGGCCATAGCAGAACGTGACCACGCCGGTCAGCCACGGGCTGTCGGCGCCGAGCAGCGCCAGCAGCGCCGGGCCGAGCACCTGGAAGCCGGTGAAGCTGGTGGCGTACAGGGCCATGATCTTGCCGCGGTTGTGCTCCGGGCACAGCTCGTTGACCCAGGATTCGCCGAGGATGATCGCGATGCCCATGCCGATACCGAGGCCCAGGCGCAGCAGCGCCAGCCACAGCATCGAGTCGAACGCCCACTCCAGCAGGGCGATGCTCAGGGTGCACAGGCTGAAACTCAGCAGGTAGATGACGCGTCGGGTCAGGTGCTTGCAGCAGGCATCGACCATGAACGCCGAGAGCATCATCCCCGCCGCCGGAATCGCCGAGAGGATGCCGATCTCCAATGTCCCCGCTCCCGCCTCGTGCAAGCGCAACGACACCAGCGGCAGGCTCGCCCCGAGGCTGAAACCGACCACCGACACGGCGAACAACAGGCCCGCCAGCAAACGCATGTTCATGTACCACTCCTTGCAAGCCGGCGCGCAGGGGCTCTGGCCCTGGCCGACTGGAAAATCCGCTGAAAGATGTTCGAACGCGAGCGCCCACGGTCACGCCAGGAAGGCGCGGGACGCAGGGGCGCGAATCAGATCAGGGCAAGGTGTGGCGAGAAGGTGAAGGCGAACAGCACGCTGCGCCGACGCTTGAGCACCGTGTCGCTCGGCCACGCACGGCGCGCTGTCGGGGCGACAGGCTGGCGGTGTGGGCGGGGAACATCGGTACGGCGCATCACGTGAACTACGCAGGTCAATGAAAGGAGGCGGCACTCTAGGCCATGCGGATTCGGATCGTCAATCGTCGAAGGCTACACACTTCCCTGTAGGAGCGGCCTCGCCGAGGCGTCGGACCGGTCGGAAAGGGCTGCGCAGCGGCCCCAGAATCTCAGCTTCGCCACAAATGCCGCTGGGGCCGCGTTGCGGCCTTCCGACCGGTCCGACGCCCCGGCAAGGCCGCTCCTACATAGAATGCGCCTGGCCAACTTTCAACGTTTGCCAGTAGCCGGCAAAAACACCGCCAACAAGCCAAACAACGGCAGGAACGAGCAAACCCCATACACGTACTCGATCCCACGCAGGTCGGCCACATACCCCAGCAGCGCCGCGCCAATGCCGCCGAAGCCGAACATCAGCCCGAAGAAGATCCCGGCGATCATCCCCACGTTGCCCGGCACCAGTTCCTGGGCATACACGACGATCGCCGAGAACGCCGAAGCCAGGACGAAGCCGATCACCACGCTGAGCACGGTGGTCCAGAACAGGTCGGCATACGGCAGCGCCAGGGTGAACGGCGCCACCCCGAGGATGGAGAACCAGATCACCGCCTTGCGCCCGATACGGTCACCGATCGGCCCGCCGAAGAAGGTGCCGGCCGCCACCGCGCCAAGGAACAGGAACAGGTGCAGCTGCGAACTGGCCACCGACAGCTGGAACTTCTCGATCAGGTAGAAGGTGAAGTAGCTGGTGAAACTGGCCATGTAGAAGTACTTGGAGAACACCAGCAGGCCCAGCACCACCAGAGCCAGGATCACCCGCTGGCGCGAGATGCCATGGGTGGCCTGCACCGCCTTGCGCGCCTTGGCCTGGTTGAGGTGCTCCTTGTACCAGCGGCGCAGCATCAGGGTGACGGCAAAGAAGAACAGCCCGGCCACGCCGAACCAGGCCACGTGGGTCTGCCCGAACGGAATGACGATGGCCGCCGCCAGCAGCGGACCAAGGGCGGAACCGGCGTTGCCGCCGACCTGGAAGCTCGACTGCGCCAGACCGAAACGCCCGCCCGAAGCCAGCCGGGCAATCCGCGAGGTCTCGGGGTGGAAGGTCGACGAACCGATACCCACCAGCGCCGAGGCCAGCAGGATCATCGGGAAGCTGCCGACGAAGGCGAGCATCACGATCCCCACCAGGGTGCAGAGCGTGCCCAACGGCAGCAGGTTCGGGGTGGGCCGCTTGTCGGTAAAGAAGCCGACCCACGGCTGCAGCAGCGAGGCGGTGACCTGGAAGGTCAGGGTGATCAGGCCGATCTGGGCAAAGCTCAGGTCGTAATTGACCTTGAGCATGGGATAGATCGCCGGCAGCACCGACTGGATCAGGTCGTTGATCAGGTGCGCCAGGGCGCAGAAACCGATGATGCGCATCACCAGCGGCGTCGTCTGGCTGGTCGGACTGCTGACGCTGGAGGTCTGGGTGCTGCTGATGGCCATGAGCTGGATATCCGTGCACGGGTTGGGATCCGATTATCGTGAAACAAATAGATACGAAGCTACCTTTTTATTTGGGCACGCCTTCCATCGGCCACACACTTGCAAATGGTTCTCAATATATTTAGCATCCCTGGCTCTCTTCCCCCGTAAACGCTGGGCGAAAGCGCCCTGCCCTGCGAGCACACCATGAGCCCGATGCCCGCTTTGCAGCCACCACCCTGCGACCCCGAACACGAAGCACTGGAGTGGTTCGCGCGCCTGCGCCAGCCTGGCTGCGACGACAGCGTGCGCCAGGCCTTCGGCGTGTGGTGCCAGGATCCGCTCAATGCACATGCCTATGCGCAACTGGAGGCCTATTGGCAGCGACTGCAGGTACCCTCGGCGCGACCTCGTCCGCGTGTCCATGCGCTGCGACGTAGCCGAGCCGGTGTTTGGCTTGGGCTGACGTTCCTGACACTGCTGGCCATCCTCGTCTGGCTCTACTGGCCCATGTTGCAACGCTGGGGCAGCGAACTGCACACCGCCAGCGGTGAGCGACGCAGCGTGCGCCTGGCCGACGGCTCGACCCTGCACCTGGACAGCGCCAGCGCGATGAATGTCGACCTGCGCGCTCGTACCCGGCAGCTGCAGCTGGTGCAGGGGCAGGTGTATCTGGAGGTGATGCTCGATGGCCGGGCCATGGAAGTACAGGTGGATGACACCCGCATCCAGGTGTTCGGCACCCGCCTGCAGATCGCCCGCTACGCCGACCACGACGAATTGCTGGTATTCAATGGCAAGGCCACGGTCAGTCAGGGGGATGACCAGCGCATGATCAGCGCGGGCGAACGGGTTACGTTCACCGAGGGACGGATCAACCTGGTGGAGAAAACCGATATCAAGTCGGCCGACGCTTGGCGCGATGGCCGGCTCAAGGCGGACAACAGATCCCTGGGCCACGTGCTGGAGCGCCTGGCCGGCTATCAGGGGCAGCGGGTCTGGGTGATGGACGAGCAGGTTGCTCACCGCCGGGTGAGCGGCGACTTCGACCTCGATCACCCGGCGCAGAGCCTGGAGAGGCTGGCCGCCGATCAGCAACTGCGCCTGCATGCGGTGCTCGGGCACTGGCTGATCGTGCGCTGAACCGAGTCTGCCGGCTAAGCGTTTGAAAGGTCGGAAATTTTTTTTGAAAACGTTGTTGACAGGATCGCGATTCGAGCTAATAATGCGCGCCAAGTTGGCTACATAGCTCAGTTGGTTAGAGCATAGCATTCATAATGCTGGGGTCCGGGGTTCAAGTCCCTGTGTAGCCACCACCTTCTAAAAGGGCTCATCGAAAGATGAGCCCTTTTTCTTTGTCCGCAAAAAAGCAGCCATCGCCCCACCTGCCTGCAACCTGCAGACAGGCGGGCCCGACCTTACCAGTTGTAGGTCAGGTCGGTGGTCATCGTGCGCCCTTCACCGTAATAGCAGTCCAGCTCGGTGGTGCAGCTGCTGATGTACTTGCGGTCTTCCAGGTTATGCATGTTCAGTTTCAGCTTCAGGCCGCGAACCTGCAGTGGCGACTCGCCAAAGTCATAGGACAGCATGCCGTCGAACACTGTGTAGGACGGGGTCACGAAGTGTTCTTCGGCGACGTCCGTGCCATCGCTGCCGCGCACGTAGCGAGCACCGATACCAGCCCCCACGCCGCGCCAGGGAGAATCGCCACGCACCTGGTAGTCCAGCCACAGCGAAGCGGTCAGGGGGGAGGTCCCCGCCATGTGCCGCCCCTGACGACCATCGTTGTCCTTGGTGAACTTGACCTGATTGCGCGCCACCGAGGCGATCACGTTCAGGTCGCGGGCCACCTTGAGCTTGCCTTCCAGCTCCACGCCCCTGGAACGCAGCGCACCGGACTGATTGCTGTAGGTAGGGTTGTCGGGGTTGGAAGTCAACGCGTTCTGTTGGTCGATCTGGTACACCGACAACTGCACAAAGCTCTCCTGCCCCACGGGCTGGTACTTGATCCCGGTCTCGTACTGCTTGCCGGTCGAGGGCTCGAATGGCTTGCCCTCGGCGTCGGTGCCACTGAGCGGCTGGAACGACTCCGCGTAACTCACGTAAGGCGTGACGCCATTGTCGAACTTGTAGCCCAGGCCGGCGCGACCGCTGAACTGCTCATCGCGGCTGCCGCTGCGGGTACCGGCCAATGGCTGGCGGTTGTCGGTCCGGGCCCAGTCATAGCGCCCCCCCACGGTGAGGAACCAACGCCCCCAATCGAGCTGATCCTGCACATACAGGCCCGTCTGGTCGATGGTGTTGTCCCAACGGTTGGGATTGACGTAGTTCGGCCGCTGGCCATAGACCGGGTCATACAGGTCGATGGCCGGCGCGTTGTAGTCGTAGCGGCCGAGAAACTTGGAGTTGGAGTGATAGCGGTCAACGCCGATAAGCACGGTGTGCTGGATATCCCCGGTGGCAAAGCGCGCCTGGGCGATGTTGTCGATGCCCAGCACCTTGTTGTTCTGCGCCCAGTCCACGCCGTATCGGGTCATGTAGCGCTGATCGTCGGCGCCGGTGCTGGGGTTGGTGACGAAACGATAGCCGTGCAATGGCGCAACGTAGCGGTCGTCCACGGAGGCATAGCGGGTGTTCTGCCGCAGCGTCCAGACATCGTTGAGCACATAGCTCAGTTCATAGCCGAAGCTGTACTGATCGCGGTCGTAGCTGTTCAGGCCGGGCTCACCGATGAAGGTGCTGCGCTTGATACGCCCGTGCGGGGTGTTGAAGACCGTGCCGACGGCTGGCAGCCCTTGGGCCTCGGGAACGTCGTTGTCTTTCTGGAAGTGCCCGTACAGGGTCAGGGTCAGTTGTTCGCTGGGCATCCAGGTCAGGCTGGGGGCAAGCATGTAGCGCTTCTGCTCGACATAGTCGATCTCGCCATTCTTGTCAGTGACGGTACCGGTCAGGCGATACAGCCACTGGCCTTGCGGGTCCAGCGGGCCACCGAAGTCGAAAGCGCCATAGCGCCGGTCCTGGCTGCCACCGCCAAACACGATCTCGTGCACGGGTGTGGCGGTGGGACGTTTGGAAACCATGTTGATGATGCCGCCCGGCTGGTTCTGCCCGTAGAGCACCGAGGCCGGCCCCTTGAGCACCTCGATGCGCTCCAGGGTGTAAGGGTCGATCTGCATCGCACCGCCGGTGCTGCCGTTACCGTACGGCAGGTGCAGGCCATCGAGGTACAGGGGCGCCGGCAGGAAGCCACGCGAGGTGACCTCGTCAAACAGGCCGACCCGGTCCGGAAAGCCACCCCCGGTAATGCCGGGGGTATAGCGCAAGGCCTCGGTCACGCTCTGCGCCCCTTGGGCGGTGATCTGCTGCGCGGTGACGATGTTGACGGTCTGCGGCACTTCCAGCACGGAAGTGTCGGACTTGGTAGCTGTGCCGGTACGCTTGGCCACATAACCGTCAACCGGCCCCCAGGCACTTTCTGCTCCGCGCCCATCGACCTGGGTCGGCGCCAACTCCAGCGACTCGCCACTCGACAAGGGCTGCAGGCTCCAGGCGCCACCCGGGGTGATGCTCAGGACCAGACCGCTGCCGACCAGGGCTCGCTCGGCAGCCTCACGGCTGCTCATCTGACCGCGAATGGCAGGTGCCTGATGGCCCTGCACCAAGGCTGGATCTGCCGAAAGCACCTGGCCACCCTCGCGGGCGATGCGTGCGAGCGTGTCACCCAGCGGCCCTGGGGCGATGTCGTAGCTGTACAGACTGTTGACCGATTCGGCGGCCTGGAGTGAAGCGATCAGGCCACTGCTGCCCACCGCGATGGCCAGGGCCAGAACGCTGGGGTGAAAGACAAGGTTGGACATGGATGTCGCTCAAAGTGAGTGGATGTTGCAGACAGGACACGCCAGACCCGCAATCCCCTCACGCGTTTTTCATTTCGATGCGCGTCAGCCAGAAACCGCTGCTGGCAACCTCGATCGGCAAGGTCTGCGCCAGCGCCAGCAAGGTGCGCTCCACCTCGGCCAGCGGGAAGCTGCCGTAGACCCGCAGGCGCGACGCCTGCGGACTGATCCGCAGCAGCCCGGCCCGATAAGGTCGCAACGCCTCCACCACCTCGCCCAACGCCTCGTCGCGCACCTCGAGATAACCTTGTGCCCAGGTGCTGCGCGACCACAACGAGGCCGCCTGCGCAGTGATCCGCTGGCGGTCGAAACGCACCACCTGGCCAGCCTGCAACAATTGACTGTCGCCCAATCCGGTGGTGAGCAGCACGCAACCCTGCTGCACGCCGAGCACGGTCGCGGCCTGCTGCTGGCGCAGTACCAAGGTCGCGCCACTGCACTGCAACCGACCGTCGCGACAGCGCACGGTCATCGGCTCGCCCGCCTGCGCAGCCGCTTGCAGCAGCATGGCACCGGCCTTCAGGTACAGCTCGCGCACTGTGCCGACCGAGCGCACATCGACCGCGCTGCGCGCATCCAGCGTCACACGGCTACCGTCATCCAGCGAAAAGCTTCGGCGCTCGCCAGTCCCTGTGCGCAGGTCGGCGAACAACTGGTCCAGCGGCGCCAGACGGTTGAGCCAGGCAGCGCCGCCCAGCGCCAGCAGCAGGCCGGCCAGCCCTCCTCCGACGAGCCGGCGCCGCGAGACCTGCGCACCACTGCGCAAGGCCCGGGCGGCCATTGGCAACTGACCGCTGCCACGCAGATCGGCCAATGGTGCCGCCAGCACCCCATTGACGCGCTGCCAGGCCACCTGATGCACCGGGAGTTGCTCCAGCCACTGGCGAAAGCTGGCGTGGGCTGCGTCCTCCGGAGGAAGGCGCTCCAGCAGCAGCAACCAGTCCACCGCATCGCGGGTGGCCTGCTCGAGATCCGTCATGGTGTCAGGCCCAGGCAATGCAGGAAGGCCCGGCGCAAATCACGCTCGACCGTGGCCAGCGAGATCCCCAACTGCTCGGCGATCACCGGCTGGCTCAGGCCTTCCAGCCGATGCAGGATGAATGCCTGACGTGCGCGCACTGGCAGGCCATCGAGCAACCGGTCAATCTCGGCCAAGGCCTCGCGCACCAAGGCCAGCTCCTCAGGTGAGGGGTGGCAGTGCTCAGGCAGGCTCGCCAGCTCATCCAGATAAGCCTGCTCGAGGGCCCGGCGCCGATAAAGATTGCTCAGCAAACGCCGCGCGATCGTGGCCAGAAATGCCTTGGGCTGGTCGATGCTGTTCAATTGCGGCGCATCCAGCGCACGCAGGAAGGTGTCCTGGGCCAAGTCAGCCGCATCGTGCGGGCAATGCAGCCGCCTGTACAGCCAGGCACAGAGCCACCGGTGATTGGTGCGATAGAGGTCAGCTGCGGGGTCGGACACAAGACAAGCCGGACGCAAATAGGAATACCTATCATTAGCATGGAGCCATGCCAGGACACAATCCCTTGCCCGTCGAAGCTTAACGAACACCCGCGACGACAACGGCAAGCCCCAGCCCGATCAGCGCGACGCCGATGACCCGGTCGACCAGCAGTTGCCGCTCGATCATCGCCCGACGCAGCCCGCTGCTGGAGAAGAACACCGCCACCAGGCTGAACCAAACCCAGTGCGCGAAGGACATGAACGCGCCATAGGCGAAGTCCAGCGCCAGCGGGCTGCCAGGCTGCACCACCTGGGTGTAGGCGCTGACCACGAAGAGCATGGTCTTGGGATTCAGCGCGTTGGTCAGAAAGCCCGTGCGCAGCGCGCTGGCCACGCTTGCCTGGCTGGGCGCCAGGCCGTCGAGGCTGATGCGCGTGGTGTTGGTCAGCGACTTGTAGCCGAGGTAGATCAGATAGCCCGCGCCCACCACCTTCATCGCCAGGAACAGCGACGGGCTCTGGCTGATGATCACGGCAATGCCGAGCACGGTGTACAGCACATGCACCTGCACCCCCAGGGCGATGCCCACCGCCGCCGCGAGCCCGGCCTTGCGGCCCTGTGCATAGCTGCTGCGGGTGACCATGGCGAAATCGGCGCCAGGACTGATGACGGCCAGGATGGTAAAGAGGGCGACGGCGATGAGTTCGCTCACGAACAGGTATCCTCGATGAAAATTCACGGAAGATGGGATTATCCTGTTGGAACGAATGAGTAGAAAACGATTAATAGTGAAGGGAATCTGCTAGTTTTACTCACCTATTTTCATTGAGCCGAGCGGCCAATCCCGGGGCTACCCCGCTCCGACGATGCTTTACGCCGCACTCGAAACAGGCCAGCGCATGAAACTGCCTCCCCTCACCGCCTTGCGCTACTTCGACATCGCCGCCCGCACCGAAAGCTTCGTGCGCGCCGCCGAACAGCTGCACGTCACCCACGGCGCCGTCAGCCGCCAGGTGCGCCTGCTCGAGGAAAGCCTTGGGGTGGAACTGTTCGAGCGCCGCAACCGGGCGATCTTCCTCACCCACGCCGGACGCGACCTGCACGGCACCACCCAAGCGATCTTCGAGCAGCTGGAAGGTGCCGTGCAGCGCCTGCAACAAGCACCCCACGACAATGTGCTGGTGGTGTCCTGCGAGCCGACCATCGCCATGCGCTGGCTGATCCCGCGCCTGCCGCGCTTGCATGCCGAACATCCCGACCTGCAGTTGCACCTGGTGGCGGCAGGCGGACCGGTGGATTTCCTGCGCGGCGGCATCGACCTGGCCTTGCGCCGCGACGACTTCCACTGGGACCGCCGATTGCACAGCCTGAAGATCTGCGATGAATGGATAGGCCCGGTCGCCACACCAGGCTTCAAGGGCCAGCGCCTGCTGCACAGCGCCACCCGTCCGGATGCCTGGGCGACCTGGCTGCGCCTGAGCGGCCAGGATATCCGGCAACGGCAACGCAGCGACTTCGAACACTTCTACCTGTCGATCCAGGCCGCCGGCGCGGGCATGGGGCTGGCCATCGCCTCGGCGCTGATGGTCCATGACGAACTCGACAATGGCCAGTTGCAGGCGCCTTTCGGCTTCCTACGCGATGGCTCCGGCTATCACCTGCTCAGCCCGCAACCGCTGGATGACGGCAGCAAGCGCCAATGCTTTGCGCAGTGGGTCAGCGGCGAATGCCAGGCTTGCCTGGCTCAGCTGGGCTTGCTGCAGAACGACGAACCGGCGCCGCCATCACCGCCCCAGGTGCGGTAACCGGCTGTATCGAGATGGATGCGTCCAGAGGGATAACGGCCCAGCCCCATGTTCCAGGCCGCGCCATGCTGCTGCCAGAAGCGGCACAGCGGGTTGGGATCGGCCCAGGGCGGCAGTAGCAGGTCGACGGCGAAGGCGCGCATGTGCGCGCTGCTCGGCGCACCACCGGCACAGGCATTCAGACGCGGGTCGCGATAGGCCGAGACCACTTCGAACTGGCGCAGGATGCCCTGCTCGTCCAGCGTCCTGATCAGCGACAGCGTCGAACGCACCGCCGGCCAGTGGCTCGCTGGCGGCACCGCGAACGGCGAGGCCTTGCACAGGCGCCAATCCGAAGCCGAGCGCAGCAACTGGTGGATCGGCACCACCCCATACAGCCGCGCATCCACCAACATTTCACGGAACCTGCGGTTCTCGTGATCCCCTGCCCACTGGGCAAACATCCACACGTCCCGCTCGTCTGCGTGGGCCGCGCCCAGACCGATCAACACGCCGGCCAATAGCCATGCCTTGCCGCTTTTCATGCCCCCACCTCTTCATCCACCATGGGCGCCCGCCGTCCTGGCGGCCACTGACAAGGAGTTAAGCATGCACAAGATTGCTGTATCGGGCCTGGCCGCCCTCGCCTTCAGCGGCCTGGCCATGGCCGACGCGCAGATCGACCTGGGCGATGCCCAGCGGGTCACTCGGCTGTTCGCCTACCCCAACAACTGCAACGTCATCTGCTACCGCGACTGGACCCTGGAACAGACCGTCGAGCACTACCTGACCCAGAGCGTGCAGCGCGACGGCTACGCCAACGCCCAGGTGAAGGTGAACCGCGACAACGACAAGCTGCACGCCAGCATCACGGGCGTGCCACCCCGCTACACCGAACCCTTGCGCAAGCTGCTCGACAGCGGCGAGCTGGCCTACCAGGGCGCCACCCGGCTCAACCAGAAAGGTGGCTGGGATTACAGCTGGTCCCTGTTCCTGCCGCTGGGCATGGCCCTGGAGAACCGCCGCAGCATCGAACTGCTGCACTTCCCGCCGGACTATTCGCTGACCCGCTACCAGGACTACCTGAAGTCCAACACCACCGACCGCTGGGCGCAGCTGCTGACCTTCAACGGCGTCGAGGCCACCCAGACCCCGGCCTACCAGACCATCGTCGACATCGCCCCGATCGCCGCGCCCGCCAGCGCGGGCAAGGACCTGGAAGGCGTCTACGACTACTTCAACGACTACCAGGTGCGGATGGTCAAGGAAGTGACCCTGACCCACGACGGCAAAGGCGCCTTGCCGATGGTGGCCTTCGGCGCGCCGGTGCGCGCCTGGATCCAGCAGCAGTATGGGCCGAAGGTGAACGTGCTGGGGTTGGTCAGCATCACGCCCGAGCCGGACAGCGCCAAGGTCCCCGTACTGGGCGCCAACCACCCGAGCGCGATCTGGTACGCCGCCGATCCGAAAAGCTACGACGGCGACCAGGACAAGGCCGACGCCGCAGGCCTGAAGATGATGGGCCAGGACCTCTCCGCCGCCTGCTGGCAGGCCGGCATGGGCCGCAACCCGCAAGCTGACGCCAAGCTCACCCTGCAGGCCTGTACCAGCAAGTGGCAGGTAACCCAGAAGAAGCAGACCTGCGAGCTGTTCTACCGCACCATCCGCAACATGACGCCGGAACAGGCGGCGGCCAAGTGCAATACCGGGACGGTGACGCGCAGCCTGCGGGATCTGCGCAAACCGATCGATGTGGAACAGCCGAAGATCTGAGCCGACTGCTCACGCGCCCCCTGTAGGAGCGGCCTTGCGTCGCGAAAGGGGCGCGCAGCGCCCCCAGATTCCGAGCCACCATCGAAATTGCTGGGGCTGCTGCGCAGCCCTTTCCGACCGGTCCGACGCCTCGGCAAGGCCGCTCCCACTGGGGGATGGTTCCCTGCGCGACAGCGCAGCCCGCAGGGCTGAGTGATCTCCTACAAGGCATGGCGCTCAGTCTTCGAGCAGCGTACAGGCCATCACCAGCGCATCTTCCCGCCCACCCGCCATCGGGTAGTAGTCACGGCGCCGGCCGATCTCGTTGAATCCATAGCGCTCGTAGAGGCGATAGGCCGACTGGTTGCTGGCACGCACCTCGAGGAAGCACTCGCGACCATTGAGTTCATAGGCCCGCGCCATAAGGCGCTCGAGCAGGCGCAGACCCAGCCCGCAGCCCTGGTTCTCCGGCTTGACGGTGATGTTGAGCAGGTGCGCCTCGTCGATGATCACATTGATCACGCCATGGCCGACCTGCTGCTGGCCGTCGAACATCAACCACACTTCGTAGGATTTCAGCGCATCCTGGAAGATACCGCGGGTCCAGGGGTGGCTGAAGGCGGCATATTCGATCTTAAGCAGGGCATCCAGATCCGCCTCGGTCGCCGGGCGGAAACTGATCGAGTCACTCATTCAACGCGCTTCCAGCGCGCCATCAGCTGGCGCATGGCTTTCCAGACGTCCGCCTTGCGCTGCGGCTCGTCCATCAACAGTTCAAGGCCGGGCAAGGCCCAGGCATCGCCGAGCAGGTCGACCTTGAGTTCTTGGTAGTAGGCTTCGGCGTCGGCCTGGCCGGCGAAGCGAATGGCCGGCAGGCCGATCAGCCACAGGCAGGCGCACGGCGCTTCTTCCAGGCGGGCGGCGATAAAGCCCTGGACGAAATCCCGGGCGGCATCCGGGCCCTGGTCCATGTTGCCGCGCATCAACAGCGGCCAGCGCACCGGCTCGCCGATGATCTGCGGCGCGTCCGGCAGCCCGGCGGCGCGCAGCATGTCCTTGAGCAGCAGGTACGACGGGTCGCGGCTCTGGAACGGCTGGCCGGTGGCCAGCTCCACCAGCAGCAGGCAGCTACCGGCGCGCAGCAACTGCAGGGCGAAGCGCGGGGGCGGAACCGGCGCCGGGCGTGGCGTGGGGGCCTCCTGCTCGGCTTCGGCCGGCTTGGCGGCCGGTTTTGCCGCACTGCCCGGACGCGGGATCTCGATCTTCGGCCGCTCCGCGCGCGCCTGGGGCGCCGCCGGAGCTTCGCTCGGCGCTGGCGCGGGGGCCGGGGCGGCCGGGCGCACGTCGAAATCGAGGTCCTCGACCGGCGTCACCGGCGCCAGCAGCTCCGGCCGCGACGGGGCGGCGAACGGCAGTTCGGCGCGCGGCAGCCAGTGCACCACTTGCATGGCGGACAGGTAGGCGCGGCGGCGGGACTCGATCAGCAAGGCACGGGTATCCGGTGGATGAAATCAGGCGGGCATTCTAACGCCGTTGCCCGGGATGCGCCGCAACAGATTGTCAGCCATCGCGGGGCAAGCCCGCTCCCACGGCCCATGATCAGCCAGTGAATACCCCCTGAAGCCTCAGGGTTATCCCCATAACAGACCAAGGGGTGAAATCCTCCCCCCCGGATGCAGTACAATCGCCCCTTTTATTTGGCAACGAGTCGACCCGCCAATGATCGAACCCAAGCGCGTCCTGCGCGCCCTAGCCGAACACTGGGCCCTGATCGAGCCGCTGTGCGAGCGCTTCGACCAGGGTACCCTGAGCCTGGTCGAGCTGCGCCAGCAGCTGGCTCGCCAGCAGGTGGAAAGCACCCCGCAGGACATCACCCAGCTGCTCGACGTGTGGATCCGCCTGGACATCCTGGTCCCGGTGGCCAAGAGCCCGAACCGCTTCGAGCTCAACGCGCAGATCCACGACTTCCTCGCCTACCTGCGCCGTGAACACCGGCTGGGCCTGTGCCTGGAGATCGAAGCCTACCTGCGCCACCTCGAGCGCCTGGCCGGGCATATCCAGGACGCCTTCGACAACCGCGACAGCGACGACCTGGCGCGCCAGCTGCGCCTGCTCGACATGCGCGTGCGCGACGTACTGAAGAAGCTCGACAACGACGAGCAGGCGCTGGTCGCCGTGGCCGAACGGGCCAAGACCAGCAACCGGCAGATCCCCCTGCGCCAGCGCTACGCCGAAGTGCTGGCGACCTGGGACGAGTACGTCGAGCCGATGATCCAGCTGGTCAACGCCGACGGCGCCTTCGAGCAGGGCGTGCGCAAGGTCGAGACCGTGCTGCTGCGCCTTTTGGGCGAGCAGGCGCGCCTGGGCCACCTGGTCGACGACGACATGCTGCTGCGCACCCACGCGCGCATCCTCGAGATGCAGACCAGCGCCCAGCTGACCCTGCGTCACGCCCGCGAACTGCTGCTGCCGCTGCGTGAAGAAGCACGCCGGCACAACGCCGTGACCCGTGGCGCCGCGCTGGCCTTGTCGGTGATCCGCAAGAAGGGCATCGACGCCGTGCCGCAGGCCGCCATGCCGCTGTTCACCCGCCCGCAGAGCACCTTCCTCGGCAGCGCCAGCCAGGTCGAGGCCTACGTCTACGCCCTGGCCCGCTTCGAGCCCAAGCCTGCGCGCTTCCCCAAGGCGCACAAGACCCAGAAGGGCCCGCTGCCCCGCGCCCCGCGCACGGTCAAGGAAATGCTCGAGCGCTGCGAGGACGCCCTGCCGCTGCCGGACCTGATGGTCTGGCTGCTGGAGCAGGAGCCCGAGGGCGCCACCGACGAACTGCTGTACTGGTTCTCGCGCCTGTCCCGCGAGAAGCGCTTCAGCCGCGAGCGCCTCGATCGCCAGCAATACCTCACCCGCGAACACCTGGTCAGCCTGCGCTCCTTCGCCCTGACCTCCAGCCGCGAAAGCAAACCGGCGACCACGACCGAATCCACCGCGAGCCCCGTCCATGCATCTTGATCTTTCCGAACTGTCCCAGCTCGCGCCGATCTTCCGCGAGCTGTTCAAGGGCTTCCACATCAGCCGCCGCGATCCGGAGCTGTACGCCCAGCTGTCGAACTTCCAGGACCAGTACCGCACCCTGTTCAAGGCCCTGGGCTTCGAGCTGGTCTGCGATACCCGCGGCTTCTACTACTTCGTCCCCGAACAGGCCGCCGCGCAGGTCAACAAGACCGCCCAGCGCCTGTCGCTGTTCACCTTCATCCTGGTCGAGCACCTGGCCGACCAGGGCCGCGACCCGATGGCCGTGCTCGACGGCGGCAGCATCGGCCGCGACGAGCTGCCGTCGCTGCTGGACAAGTACCGCGACCTGTTCCTGCAGGCCGAAGTGCAGACCGTCGAGGAGCTCGAAGAAAAGATCATGCGCCGCATGACCCAGCTGGGCTTCGCCTTCGAGGAAGGCGGCATCTACCGCTTCATGCCGCCGATGCACCGCTTCCTCGACGTGTGCCTGTCGGTCCAGCAGGACCGCGACCTCGCCGCCACCCTGCACAGCGACCTGCCGCTGCCGGTGCCCGTGCTGGTGGTCGAAGAGACGCCCGAAGAACTCAACCGCACCGACGACCCGCTCGACCTCACGCCGTTCGACGGTGAGGAAAGCGAAGAGGATGCCCTGGCCCGGGCGATCCGCGAAGAGCAACAGGAGATTGACGCATGAGCCAGGAACGCTACGGCATCCGCCGCTTCGCACTGCTCAACACCGCCGGCTACAGCCTCGGCCTGTTCCCCCTGGAACACCCGCTGTCGGTCTATGGCGCCAACAACCTGGGTAAGTCGGCGTCGATCAACGCCCTGCAGTTCCCGATCCTGGCGCGCATGTCCGACATGAGCTTCGGCAAGTACAGCCTGGAGCAGTCACGCCGCTTCTACTTCGCCACCGACACCAGCTACATCCTCTGCGAGCTGAACCTGCCCCACGGCCCCCACGTGATCGGCGTGGTCGGCCGTGGCCCGGGTGGCGGCTTCGGCCACCAGTTCTTCGCCTACCAGGGCGAGCTGGACCTGGCCCACTACCAGAAAGACGACACCTGCCTGCGCCAGAAAGAGCTGTTCACCAACCTCGAGCGCCATGGCCTGAAAGCCTACGAGCTCAAGCCGGACGAACTGCGCCGGCTGCTGGTCGGCGGCCACACCTCGGTGCCGCTGGACCTGACCCTGATCCCGCTGCGCTCGACCAGCGAGCAGAGCCTGAAGACCTTCCGCGCGCTGTTCATCAACCTGCTGCACATGCGCGAGATCACCGCCGCCAAGCTCAAGCAGCTGTTCCTCGATGCCTTCGAACACAGCCTGCGCTCGGGCAGCGTCGACTACATCGCCGCCTGCGAAGAGGCCTTCCGCGACGTGCGCCGCATGGAGGGCGACTACAACGCCCTGGTGGCCGCAGGCCCACTGGTCGAGGCCCTGGCCGGCGGCGTGGCCCAGCGCGACATCCTGCGCGGCAAGCTGCACCGCATCTCGCCGCTGCTGGACAACCTGCTGGGCACCTGGCAGGAATACGCCATGGCGCGCAAGGAAGAGCTGACCATCCAGGCCGAGCACTACCGTGGCGAGCAGGACCGCCTGCAGAACGACCAACGTGGCGGCACCCAGGAGCTGATGCGCCTGGAACGCGAGATCACCGGTATCCAGCGTTGGCTCGGCGAGCTGTCGGTGCTCAAGCACCGCTTCGCCCTGGTCACCGACGTCAAGGTGCTGGAGCAGCAACTGCTGGCCGCCAAGGACGCCCACGACGAACTGGCCGGCGCCCTGGCCCAGTCGCGACAGTTCTCCGCCGAGGACCTCGACGAGCGCGTGCGTGACCTGGAAAAACGCGTCAAAGCAGTCAAGCTGCAACTCGACCACGCCGACAACAACAGCTATGCCCGCCTGCGCGAAGAGTTCTCGCAGCAGGACGTCGACCGCCTGATGCGCCTGTTCAACGGCGCGCTGTTCAGCCTGCCGCTGGGCGACCGTGGCATCGAGCTGGACGACAGCGACGTGTGGGTGAAGACCCTCGAAGGCGTGCTCGACCGCTTCAAGGGCGAGCGTTTCGAGGTGCCGGGCCTGTCCATCGACATCTCGCACATCGACCCGCCGGCCCTGCAGGCCCTGGCCGACCGCGCCGCCCTGCGTGACCAGAAAGAGCGTCTGGAAAAAGAGCTCAAGCAGCTCAAGACCCAGCAGGCCGTGGCCCTCGACCGCGCCGCCAGCAAGGCACAGACCGAAGCGCTGTACCAGCAGGTGCTGGATGCGCAGAAGGCGCTGGAAGACTTCCGCCGCACCGAGACCCTGGCCGCCGAAGAGCCGGAGAAGATGGAGCAACTGGGCCAGCTGGAAGCGGCCCAGGACGAGCTCAAGCGCTCCAGCGACGCCTTCACCGAACGCGTCCAGCAGCTCTCGGCCAAGCTGCAGCTGGTGGGCCGGCAGATCGCCGACCTGGAAGCCAAGCAGCGCACCCTGGAAGACGCCCTGCGCCGTCGCCAGTTGCTGCCGGCCGACCTGCCGTTCGGCACGCCGTTCATGGAAGCGATCGACGACTCCATGGACAACCTGCTGCCACTGCTCAACGACTACCAGGACAGCTGGCAGGCGCTGCAGCGCGTGGACAACCAGATCGAGGCGCTGTACGCCCAGGTGCGCCTCAAGGGCGTGGCCAAGTTCGACAGCGAAGACGACATGGAACGCCGCCTGCAGCTTTTGATCAACGCCTACTCGCACCGCACCGAGGAAGCGTTGACCCTGGCCAAGGCCCGTCGCGCGGCGGTCACCGACATCGCCCGGACCCTGCGCAACATCCGCAGCGACTACGACAGCCTCGAGCACCAGCTGGCGCTGTTCAACCGCGAGATCAACAAGCGCCAGGTGTCGAACCTGGAGAGCTTCCGCGTGGTGCTGGCACCGAACAAGGAAGCGCTCAAGCACATCGACCAGATCATCCACAGCGCCGGCCAGTACGAGGAAGGCGAGACCCTGTCGGTGTTCGACCTGACGCAAAGCGCCGAGCAGGATCACAAGAACGAAGAGGCCAAGGAGTACCTGGCGCGACTGGTGGCGGCCAACCACAACCAGTTGGGCCTGAAGGACCTGTTCGAACTGGCCTTCGAGATCACCAAGATCAACAGCCAGCCGGTGATCCACGCCGATATCGACGGTGCCGCGTCCAACGGCACCACCATGACCATCAAGGCGCTGACCAACATGTACCTGTTGCTGCACCTGATGGACCGCGACCTCGCCGGGCGCATTCGCCTGCCGTACTACCTCGACGAGGCGGCGGACATCGACGAACGCAACCAGGCCGCGCTGCTGGAGACCAGCCAACAGCTGGGCTTCGTGCCGATCCTGGCGAGCGTGAAACCGCAGGTGTCGGCGCGGGTGGCGATCGATCTGGAAGGCGGTAGCGGGCCGAACGGCATCTACATCGATGAGGCGGACTGGAAGTACATCAGCCGTCGCGACGAGGTGAAGGCGATCGTGCGCGAGGATGAGGCCGAGGAACTGGCCTGATTCGGTGTATGGGGGCCGCTTTGCGGCCCTTTCGCGACACAAGGCCGCTCCTACAGGGATATACGTACTCCACTGTAGGAGCGGCCTTGTGTCGCGAAAGGAGGCCGAAGGCCTCCCGCTTTTAGTCGGTTATCACTGCGCCCAAGGCACGATCGGAATCGCCGTCACCGCGTTCTGCGGGCTGCCTTCGATCAAGCGGTCGCTGTAAACCAGGTACACCAGCGTGTTGCGCTTCTTGTCGAGAAACCGCACCACCTGCATGGTCTTGAACACCAGCGAGGTGCGCTCCTTGAACACTTCCTCGCCATCCTTCAACTCACCCTTGAAGTTGATCGGACCGACCTGACGACAGGCGATCGACGCCTCGGCGCGGTCTTCGGCCAGGCCCAGGCCACCTTTCAGGCCGCCGGTCTTGGCCCGCGACAGGTAGCAGGTCACCCCCTCCACCTTCGGATCGTCGAATGCCTCGACGACGATGCGATCGTTCGGCCCGACGAACTTGAACACGGTGGACACCTGGCCGATTTCCTCGGCGCCGGCCAGCATCGGCAGCGCCAACGCCACGGCAATCATCCTTTTCAACACGTCAGCTTCCTCAGACCAGGACCAGGTTGTCGCGGTGAACCAGCTCCGGCTCGGCGCTATAGCCCAGCAGGCTCTCGATGGCATCGGACGGCTGACCGATGATCTTCTGCGCCTCCAGGGCGCTGTAGTTCGCCAGGCCACGGGCCACTTCCAGGCCATCGGGGCCGACGCAGACCACCATCTCGCCGCGGCGGAAACTGCCCTGCACGGTCTTCACACCGACCGGCAGCAGGCTCTTGTTGGCCTGACGCAGCGCCTGCACGGCGCCGGTGTCGAGCACCAGGGTGCCACGGGTCTGCAGGTGACCAGCCAGCCATTGCTTGCGCGCGGCGAGCATGCCGCGCTCGGGCGACAGCAGGGTACCCAGGCGCTCGCCGGCTTTAAGACGGTCCAGCACGCGCTCGATACGGCCACCGATGATGATGGTATGGGCACCGGAACGGGCAGCCAGGCGAGCGGCGCGCAGCTTGGTCTGCATGCCACCACGGCCCAGGGCGCCGCCGGTGCCGCCGGCCACGGCGTCCAGCGAAGGATCGTCGGCGCGGGCTTCGTAGATCAGCTGGGCTTCGGGGTTGTTGCGCGGGTCGGCGTCGAACATGCCGTCGCGGTCGGTGAGGATCACCAGCAGGTCGGCTTCCACCAGATTGGCCACCAGCGCCGCCAGGGTGTCGTTGTCGCCGAAGCGAATCTCATCGGTGACCACGGTGTCGTTCTCGTTGATCACCGGCACCACGCCCAGGTCGACCAGGGTGCGCAGGGTGCTGCGGGCGTTGAGGTAACGCTTGCGGTCGGAGAGGTCGTCATGGGTCAGCAGGATCTGCGCAGTGTGCTTGCCATGCTCGCCGAAGCTCGACTCCCAGGCCTGCACCAGGCGCATCTGGCCAATCGAGGCCGCGGCCTGCAGCTCGTTCATCGCGCTCGGTCGCGAGCTCCAGCCCAGCTGGCTCATGCCAGCCGCCACGGCCCCGGAGGAGACCAGCACCAGTTCCACGCCCGCTTCACGCAGGGCCACCATCTGCTCGACCCAGACCGCCATGGCGCCCCGATCGAGCCCCTTGCCGTCGGCGGTCAGCAGCGCGCTGCCGATCTTCACGACCCAGCGCCTGGCGCCAGTCACCTTGCTTCGCATCTTCTCTTCCAACCTATGTCGAATCTGTAGATACCGTGGATACAAAAACGCCGCTCCAGAGAGCGGCGTTTAGTGTACTGCAACCGATCAGTCGCGCACGTAAATGATTTCCGGGCCGTCTTCGTCGTCCTTGAAATCATCCCAGTCGTCATCGTCGCCGATGTCGTGCACGCTCTTGACGCCGGTACGGCGCAGGGTGCGGGCGTCGTCCAGAGCTTGCAGCTGGGCGCGGGCCTCGTCCTCGATGCGCTGGTCGAGCTCAGCCAGTTCCTCGGCATAGGCCGGGTCGTTGGCCAGGCGGTCGGCGCGGTCCTCGAGATAGCGCATCAGGTCATGGCTGAGCTTCTCGGTGCCCTGCTTGGCGATGGCCGAGATCACGTAGACCGGGCCGTCCCAGTTCAGGCGCTCGACCACTTCCTTGACACGCTCGTCGCGCTCGTCGTCCATGATCATGTCGGCCTTGTTCAGCACCAGCCAGCGCTCACGATCGACCAGCGCCGGGCTGAACTGCGCCAGCTCGTTGATGATGATCTCGGCGGCATCGGCCGGGCTGCTGCCGTCCAGCGGCGCCAGGTCGACCAGGTGCAGCAGCACGCGGGTACGCGCCAGGTGCTTGAGGAAGCGGATACCCAGGCCGGCACCTTCGGAGGCACCTTCGATCAGGCCGGGGATGTCGGCGATGACGAAGCTCTTCCAGCGGTCGACGCTGACCACACCCAGGTTCGGCACCAGGGTGGTGAACGGGTAGTCGGCGACTTTCGGCTTGGCGGCCGAGACCGAGCGGATGAAGGTGCTCTTGCCGGCGTTCGGCAGGCCCAGCAGGCCGACGTCGGCCAGGACCTTCATTTCCATCTTCAGGTCGCGCTGCTCACCCGGCTTGCCTGGGGTGGTCTGGCGTGGCGCACGGTTGGTGCTGGACTTGAAGCGGGTGTTGCCCAGGCCGTGCCAGCCGCCCTGGGCGACCATCAGCTTCTGGCCCGGGGTGATCAGGTCGCCGATCACTTCCTGGGTGGAGGCGTCGATCACGGTGGTGCCGACCGGCACGCGCAGGAACAGGTCGTCGCCTTTCTTGCCGGTGCAGTCGGTGCTGCCGCCATTGGAGCCGCGCTGGGCTTCGTGGTGACGGGTATAGCGATAGTCGACGAGGGTGTTGAGGTTCTCGTCGGCCACCATGAACACCGAGCCACCGTCGCCACCGTCACCGCCGTTGGGACCGCCGTTCTCGATGAATTTCTCGCGGCGGAAGCTCATGCAACCATTGCCGCCGTCACCGGCTTTTACCCGGATCGATACTTCGTCTACAAACTTCATTCAAAACCGCCTCTCGTCGGATGACGAGTCGAAAACCAGAAAACCTGAGGCTCTTGCAAAGATGAGCGCGGCGGCCCCGTACGAACCAGAAACCAACGCCGGCAGCCCATACAAACAGCTTTGCAAGAGGCTCACCACAAACGAAAAAGCCCCGTCGCATGACGGGGCTTCTGGAGCGACGTCGCGATTAAGCGGCGACGATGCTCACGTAACGGCGCATGAACTCGCCTTTCTTCTCGAACTTGATCACGCCTTCGATCTTGGCGAACAGGGTGTGATCCTTGCCCATGCCAACGCCGTAGCCAGCGTGGAATTCGGTGCCGCGCTGACGGACGATGATGTTGCCCGGCTTGATAACCTGGCCACCATACATCTTCACGCCAAGGCGTTTCGATTCTGAGTCGCGACCGTTACGAGTACTACCACCAGCCTTCTTGTGAGCCATGGTTCAATTCTCCAATAAATTCAGGGGATCGGGGCGATTAAGCCTGGATACCGGTGATTTTGATTTCGGTGAACCACTGGCGGTGGCCCATGCGCTTCATGTGGTGCTTACGACGACGGAACTTGATGATGCGAACCTTGTCGTGGCGGCCTTGCGAAACGACTTCGGCCACTACTTTAGCACCAGCAACGACTGGAGCGCCGATGGTGACTTCTTCACCGTTGGCGACCAGCAGAACGCGATCGAAGGTCACGGATTCGCCAGTGGCGACTTCCAGTTTCTCGATCTTGAGGAATTCACCTTCAGCGACTTTGTACTGCTTGCCGCCGGTAACGATTACTGCGTAAGACATTTTGAATCTCCGATAATCCTGCTCACCCAGCGCTTTATATGATGAGTATTGGCTGGCATGGCTGCATGGGGCTGGAACGGCCCTGTGCAATTGCGTAAGGCAGGTGCTGCCCAGGAAAGTTAGGGTGCGCGATTGTACGCAACCCTATAAATGCTTGCAAGGGGCGGCCAGGCCCCACGGGCACCGCGCCTTGACACACCGGGACCCGCGACCTAGCATGCCGCGCAACCTCAATGGAGCAGCCGATGCAACCCCAAACCTTCTACCGCGCGGTAGCTGACGATTTCAGCGCCGTCGACGAGATCATCAAGAAGCAGCTGACCTCGCGCGTGCCGCTGGTATCGAAGATCGGCGACTATATCACGTCCGCTGGCGGCAAGCGCCTGCGCCCGCTGCTGGTGCTGCTGTGCGGCAAGGCCCTGGGCCGCGAGGGCGACGACCTGCGCCTGCTGGCGGCGACCATCGAATTCCTGCACACCGCCACCCTGCTGCACGACGACGTGGTCGACATGTCCGGCATGCGCCGTGGCCGCTCCACCGCCAACGCCCTGTGGGGCAATGCGCCCAGCGTGCTGGTGGGTGACTTCCTCTATTCGCGCTCGTTCGAGATGATGGTCGAGCTGGGCTCGATGCCGGTCATGCAGATCCTGTCCAAGGCCACCCGGGTGATCGCCGAGGGTGAAGTGCTGCAGCTGTCGCGCGTGCGCGATGCCAGCACCACCGAAGAGATCTACATGGACGTCATCCGCGGCAAGACCGCGATGCTGTTCGAGGCCTCGACCCACAGCGCGGCGGCCCTGGCCGGCGCCAGCGACGAGCAGCGCGAAGCCTTGCGTACCTTCGGCGATCACCTGGGCGTGGCCTTCCAACTGGTCGACGACCTGCTCGACTACAAGGGCGACTCCGAGACCCTCGGCAAGAACGTCGGTGACGACCTGGCCGAAGGCAAGCCGACCCTGCCGCTGATCTACACCATGCGCGAAGGCACCGCCGAACAGGCCGCGCTGGTACGCCAGGCGATCCAGAAAGGCGGCCTCGAGGACCTGGAGCAGATCCGCCTGGCCGTCGAAGCCTCCGGCGCCCTCGACTACACCGCGCAGATGGCCCGCGACTATGTCGCCCGCGCCATCGCCTGCCTGGAAGTGCTGCCGGCCAGCGAGTACCGGGATGCGCTGGTCGAGCTGAGCGAGTTCGCCGTCGCGCGCACGCACTGATCGCAAACCCTCATCGCGGGGCAAGCCCGCTCCCACGCCATGATGTGCACTGGCGTGGGAGCAGGCTTGCCCCGCGATGCTTTTGTGCATACAAGCACAAAACCTTATACAATGTGCGCCTTTGTCCGTCTGTACTTGAAAGGAAAAGCCGTGAGCACTCTGCCACCCTGCCCCCAATGCAACTCCGAATACACCTACGAGGATGGCACCCAACTGATCTGCCCCGAATGCGCCCACGAATGGTCGGCCAACGGCGAAGCCGAAGCGGCCAGCGACGACGTGGTGAAGAAGGATTCGGTCGGTAACGTCCTGCAGGACGGCGACACCGTCACCGTGATCAAGGACCTCAAGGTCAAGGGCTCGTCGCTGGTGGTCAAGGTCGGCACCAAGGTCAAGAACATCCGCCTGTGCGATGGCGACCACGACATCGACTGCAAGATCGACGGCATCGGCGCGATGAAGCTCAAGTCCGAGTTCGTGCGCAAGGTCTGATGCTCGCCTCTTCGGGGCTACCTGCCTGGTAGCCCTGACAGATCCTGCAACAGGATCACCCGCGCCATTCGGAAGAATTCTTCCAATAGTCTCTTGCTATTTTGATAATAAGAATTATTCTCATTGGAACCGCTATCCAAGGAGAATAGCCATGACCTATCTGATCGACGCCTGGCTCGACCGCCCCCACCCTTACCTGCGCATCCTGCACCGCGAGACCGGCGAAGTGTGCGCCGTGCTCGAGGAGGACGCGCTCGATGAGCTGCGTGACCAGGGTGACCTGGACCTCACGGGACTGAATTCGAGTGAGCCGGGGGTGCTCAAGGAACTGGTGAGGAATCTGTTTCTGTTCTGCTATGCGCGGGCGTTGCGCCCGGGGGGAACGGATTGGAACTGAAAAGCATCGCGGGCCAAGCCCGCTCCCACAGATACCCTACCACCGCGTGGGAGCGGGCTTGCCCCGCGATCAGGCATTACAGAACGTCGAGCAGCTCGACGTCGAACACCAGCACGCTGTGCGGCGGGATGCTGCCGACGCCTTGGGCGCCATAGGCCAGCTCGCTCGGCACGTACAGGCGCCATTTGCTGCCGGCGTTCATCAGCTGCAGGGCCTCGGTCCAGCCAGCGATCACGCCGCCGACCGGGAATTCGGCCGGTTGGCCACGCTCGTAGGAGCTGTCGAACACGGTGCCGTCGATCAGAGTGCCATGGTAGTGAGTACGCACGTTGTCTTCACGCGATGGCTTGGCGCCTTCGCCGGCGGTCAGCACTTCGTACTGCAGGCCCGAGGCCAGGGTGACGATGCCTTCACGCTTGGCGTTGTCAGCCAGGAATTCCTTGCCGGCGGCAGCGGCGGCTTCGGCCTTGGCGGCGGCTTCGGCTTGCATCACTTCGCGGATCACCTTGAAGGCGGCCGACAGGTCTTCTTCGCTGACGCGGCTGTCGGCGCCGTTGAAGGCATCGGTCAGGCCGGCCACGATGGCATTGAGGTTGACGCCTGGTGGCGGGTTGTCGCGCAGTTGGCCACCCAGCTGACGGCCGATGCCGTAGCTGACGCGGGATTCGTCGGTGGACAGATTGAGTTCGGACATTGGCTTGCTCCGCTTTAGGGCGCACTGCAACCGCGCCCTGATGAAAAGGGCGAGCAGCCTAGCACACTGGCGCCGCGCGAAGCAGCTACCAGGCCGAACGCTGGGAAATCGGGACTTTGAGGTCTTCTTCCGGATGCGTGCCCATGCCGCACATCTCGTCCTGCACGGACCAGTGCACCAGGTTCATCGACAGCAAGGGGATCGATTGCAGAAGCAAGCGCGCATCTTCGACCGAATGCACGCGCAAGCGTCGGCCGCGGGGGTCGTCCAGGGGATGGGCACGGCCCTTGACCCGGGCCTCGAGCAGATAGTCACCGCCTTCGATGGCGATCAGGTTGAGTTCGTCGACATGGCCAGCCCTGGCCTCGGTATTGAGCTGATGCAGGTTCATGGGCGTACCTCGCTGCTGGAACCACGCATGAGTGCTCATTTTTTGTACGGAACCTGGAATTAGGCAAGGCACCGCTCGTCAGTTGCGCCGCCTCGCCTTCATTCGCGGGCAAGCCCGCGAAGAAACATCAGATCAATGCTTGCTGATGCGATCCAGGTAACCCATGACGAACGCCGAGACGACGAAGGTCATGTGAATGATCACGTACCACATCAGGTAGTCGGTGGAGATGTTCTGGGCATCCATGAACACCCGCAGCAGGTGGATCGAAGAGATGGCGACGATCGAAGCGGCGACCTTCATCTTCAGCGACGAGGAGTCCATCTTGCCCAGCCAGTTGAGCTTTTCCTTGCTCTCGTCGATGTCCAGCTGCGAGACGAAGTTCTCGTAGCCGGAGATCATCACCATCACCAGCAGGCCGCCGACCAGCGACATGTCGATCAGCGACAGGATCACCAGGATCAGATCGGCCTCGGCGAGGCTGAAGACGTTGGGCAGGACATGGATGATTTCCTGGAAGAACTTCAGGGCCAATGCCAGCAGGCCTAGCGAGAGGCCGAAGTAGATCGGGGCGAGCAGCCAGCGCGAGGCATACATCGCGTTTTCGAGGATACGTTCCATGGACAGTAGAGGACTCGTGAAGTGGCGGGAAAAGCGAGGGCGAGTATAGCCAGCCACCTGTGACAGCAAAAGCCTGCGGCCGGTTTGTAGGAGCGGCCTTGCGTCGCGAAAGGGCTGCGCAGCAGCCCCGGCAACTTTGATGGTGGCTCAGAACCTGAGGCCGCTGCGCGCCCCTTTCCGACCGGTCCGACGCCTCGGCAAGGCCGCTCCCTCAGGGGGCAATTCGCTACGCGACAACGCAGCCCAAAGGGCTGGGCGATCTTCTACAGGGAAGACGCTCAGGTTTCCGGATGGAACTGATAATCCCCGAGATTGCGGCAGCGCTCGCCATTGATCCGGCGCAGTTGCGCCTGCAGGTGCAGGCACCAGATCTGCGGATCCTCGGCCACCTGGTAACCATGAAGGGTAAGGCTGTCGACGATGGCGTTCATCACCGACTCGGCCACCTGAGGGCCATGGAACGGCCCCTGGGCCTTGATCGCCGAGGGTTGTTCGCCGGCCATGCCGGCGGCGAACAGCAAGGTCCACATACCGTTGTCGCCAGCCAGCGGACGGATGCTGCATTCGATGCGGGTCACCAGGCCCAGGCACTGGCGGGTGAGGCTGAGGTTGCGCATGGCGGCGTCCCCTCTGTAAAGCCCTGTTCAGCCTGAAACCGTCAGGCTGTTTCCATCCTGAACCCTGATAGCGTCCTTAAGTTCCACTGTAGCCGACCTGTGGAACAAGTTAGAAAACTGGCGCTGAACGGTAGCACTTCGCCGCCAGCGCCGGTTTATTGACTTATGCAGGCTTGGCCTGGGCGATGACCTCTTCCAGCCGCTCCTTCTCGGCCTCCTTGATTTCTTCCTCGCTGATCATTTCGGCAATCTCCCGCAAGCGCTCGACCACCCGGGCGTTGACGCTGCCCTCGGCGAACTGGCCCTTGTCGTCCAAGGCCCCGGCCTCCTCGCCCACCAACAGGCTGAGGGCCTCGTCGGCCTGACTGACGGCATAGACATGGAAGCGGCCGGCCTCGACAGCCTGCAGCACACGCTCGTCGAGCATCAGCGTGGCGACGTTGGCGCGCGGGATGATCACGCCCTGCTCGCCGGTCAGGCCACGGGCCTCGCAAAGGCGGAAGAAACCTTCGATCTTCTCGTTGACCCCGCCGACCGCCTGCACCTCACCGAACTGGTTGATCGAACCGGTGATGGCGAAACACTGCTTGAGCGGGGTGCGCGACAACGCCGAGATCAACGTGCACGCTTCCCCCAGCGAGGCGCTGTCACCGTCCACATAGCCGTAGGACTGCTCCAGTGCGATGCTCGCCGAAATCGCCAGCGGAAACTCCTGGGCATAGCGGCTGCCCAGGTAGCCGGTAAGGATCATCACGCCCTTGGAGTGGATTGGCTGCCCCAGGTTGACCTCACGCTCGATGTCGACGATACCGCTACCCCCTGGATAGACGGTGGCCGAGATCCGCGCCGGCATGCCGAACGCCGAATCACCGACCTCGAGCACGGTCAGGCCGTTGCACTTGCCGATCGCCGCGCCCTCGGTGTCGATCAGGATGATCCCGGCGAGCATGTCGTCGAGTACCCGCTGCGACACCCGTCCGGTCCGTGTGGCCTTGGCCTTGAGCGCGCGCTCGATGTGCCCGGCGTCGGTCATGTCCTCATTGGCCAGCTGGCGAATGAAGTCCGCCTCGCTGACCAGCTGGAACAGGTCGCCGATGCGCGCCGACAGGCGCGACTGGTTCTCCGCCAGGCGGGCGCTGTAGGTGGCCAGGCGCGCGACCGCGTCGCTGGTCAGCGGCGCCATGCCTTCTTCGTTGGTGCGCGTGCGCAGCAACTGGGCGAACTGCTCCAGGTTCTCGTCGACCATGGGCATGTCTTCGTCGAAGTCCACCAGCACCCGGAACATCTCCTGGAAGTCCGAATCGTGGTCCTGCAGCGCGTAGTACAGCTGGCGCGAGCCGATGATGACCAGCTTGACGCTGAGCGGGATCATCTGCGGCGTCAGGCTCACGGTGGCGACACGACCCAGCTCGCCCAACGGCGATTCCATCTTCAGCTTGCGCGATTGCAAGGCGCGCTTGAGGGCATCCCAGACGAAGGGCTCGCCCAGCATCTTCTCGGCTTCCAGAATGAGGAAGCCGCCATTGGCGCGGTGCAGCGCACCGGGGCGCAGTTGGCGATAAGAGGTGTACAGCGCGCCCTGGTCGGTGCTGTATTCGATACGGCCGAACAGGTTGTCGTAGGTCGGGTGCGGCTCGAACACCACCGGCGCGCCGCCGTTGCCGCAATGGCCGACCACCAGGTTGGGCGCGTACTGCTCCTCGAGCATCTTGCGCGCCACGGCGTCGGTCTTGCTGTCGTCGACCAGTTGCTCGACCACCGTGCGCAACAGGTTCAGTTGCACCGACTGCAGGTAGGCGCACACCGCGGCGTTTTCCGCGTACTTTTCCGACAGCGGCGCCAGCAGCGGCTGCAGCGCGAGGGTGATGGTCTCTTCGTTGAGCTGGCGCAGTTGGTTGTTCGACTCGCGTTTCCACTGCGGCAGGCTGGACAGCTCTTCGTTCAGGCGCTCTTCCAGCTCGCCGATGTCTTCATGAAAGCGCTCGCGCACCTCTTCGGGCAACTGGGCGAATTCGGCTTCGTCCAGTGCCTTGCCGTCGGCCATCGGGGTGAAGGCGACGTTGCTGCTGTCGCGGTACAGCGCCACGTCCTTCTCCAGGGAGGCTCGCTCGATCACGTCCAGGGCGCGGTCGTAACGCTGGTTGAAGGCCCGGTCGATGGCGCCCTTCTTCTGCTGGTAGGAGGGATGTTCGAACACGGCAGGGAAGGTCGCCACCAGGTTGTCGATCAGCCCGTTCATGTCGCTGATGAACTCATGGGCGCTGCCGGCCGGCAGTTCCAGGGCGCGTGGTTCGCGGGAGTCCTCGAAGTTGTTGACATAGAGCCAGTCGGCCGGAGTCAGCTGACGCTTGCCCTCGGCCTTCAGGTAGCGCTTGACGAACGAGAAGCGGCCCGTGCCGGGTTCGCCCATCACATACACGTTGTAACCGGGGCGCGGCATCGCCACGCCGAACTGCAGGGCCTCTACGGCACGCTCCTGGCCCAGGACACCACGAAACGGCTCCAGATCGTCGGTATTGGAAAAAGCAAACTGTTCAGCGGAGAAACGCCGGGTCAGGGCTTCGGGCGCGAGACGCAGGCGCGAGGCGACAGGATCGGGCATTGGGTTTCCTTACTTCGGCGGGGCGGATGAGAGGCATTCTGGCGCTGCCAGCGCGCTGCTTGCAAGGCTCCACGGGACTTTATGTCGCAGCCCAACAAGGCGCTTAGCGCAAGCAATTTTTCGCAATAAACAACGCAACCTTTGGATCGTGCCTAAACTCCAAGCTGCGCAGGGGGATGGTTTTGTCTCCCCGCCCTGGCAACCGCGTTGCCAGAACCCTGACCATTGGTACGACACTTGAGAAAGAGAACAACGCTATGAAACGGATTCTTCTGGGTACTCTGTTCGCCGCTGTCTCGATCAACGCCATGGCCGAAGCGCCGGGCGGCCCGAATTGCGGCTGGGGCAACCTGCTGTTCGAGGGCCAGCGCGGCACCCCGGCCCACTTCCTGGCATCCACCACCAACGGCACTTCCGGTAACGCAACCTTCGGCATGACCTCGGGCACCAATGGCTGCTCGACCAAGGCCGCACTCACCTATGGCGGCAAGTCCTGGTTCGCCATGAACGGCATGATGAACGAGCTGTCCGAAGACATGGCCAAGGGTGAGGGCGAAGCCCTGACCACCTACGCCGTGGTCCTCGGCGTGGCCCCTGAGGACCGCGCGCACTTCGCAGCCGTCACCCACGAGCACTTCCAGCAGATCTTCAGCAGCGCCGATGTGACTGCCGAGTCTGTCCACAGCAACACCCTGGCCGTGCTCAAGAGCGACCCGCAACTGGCCAAGTACGCCACCGAGGCTTGAGTTCCACGCCTCCCGCCCCGGTAGCGGGGCGGGTTTGGCGATCCATCTTTCGGCATCATCCAGACGTAGTTGCCCGACATGCTCAAACGCCTTGCGCCCCTGGCGCTGATCGTCAGCGCCCCGCTTCATGCCGCACCCCAGATCGACCCGGCCCGCATCCAGCAGCTGGCAGCCACGCCCTACTGGATCGCCCTGGGGCACTACGAGACCGCCAAGCTCGGCGGTTGGCGCAGCTATGTGGACGATGAACGCTTCTTCCTCGCCGAGGATGGCGCGCATCATCCGGATCAGGAGCTGCAGGCCACGGTCGCCGCCCTGTACGCCCCACCCAGCCTGGGCGACAAGCACGCCCAGTGCGTGTTCCCCGCGCGCACCCGCTGGCTGCGCGAACAGCTGGCCCTCACCGACCTGCCGAGCCCGGACTGCCAGGAATTCAGTACCTGGTACACATCCATCGACCCGCACAGCGCGGCGTTGATCTTCCCGGCGGCCTACCTCAACAGCCCGTCGTCGATGTTCGGCCACACGCTGCTGCGCATCGACCAGTCCAACACTCGCCGTGACGACACCACGCTGCTGAGCTACGCGATCAACTTCGGCGCCTATATCGAAGGCAGCGACAACAGCATCCTGTATGCCTGGAAAGGCCTGATGGGCGGCTACCCCGGGCTGTTCGCGATGATGCCCTACCAGGAGAAGCTCTCCGAATACCGCAGCCTGGAGAACCGCGACCTGTGGGAATACCAGCTGGACCTGACGCCGGAGGAGACCGGGCGCATGGTGGAGCACGTATGGGAGCTCAAGCAGATCAAGTTCGACTACTTCTTCTTCGACGAAAACTGCTCCTACCGCCTGCTGGAACTGCTGCAGGTGGCGCGCCCAGGCCTGGACCTGACCTCGCAGTTCCCGCTGACCGCCATTCCCACCGACACGGTCAAGGCGGTGAAGCAGTCCGGGCTGGTCACGGACGTGCGCTACCGCCCCTCCCGCGAACGTGAACTGCTGGCCCGCGCCGAACCGCTGGATCACGACGAGAAACAACAGGTGCTGGCCATCAGCGCTGACACCACGTACCTGCAGAGCCCCGGCTTCACCGCCCTGCCCCGCGAGCGCCAGGCCCTGGTGCAGGACGCGGCCTACCGCCTGGAGCGCTACCGGGCCAACGGCCAGGAACGCGACCCGGCCCAGGCCGCCCGCAGTTTCGAACTGCTCAGGGCGATCAACCGCAACCCGCCGCCGCCACAGCAGATCGAACGCCCGGGCCTGCCCGAGGACGGCCACCAGTCGCGCACCTGGCAACTGGGCGTCGGTACACGTGAAGATCGCGCCTACGCCGAGTATGGCCTGCGCATGGCCTATCACGACCTCAACGACAACCTGTACGGATTCCCGCTGGGCGCGCAGATCGAAATCCTGCAGCTCAAACTGCGCCAGTACGAGGGCAACGACTGGCAGGTGCAACGCCTGGACCTGGCCACCATTCGCTCGCTGACACCGCGCAACGCCTTGCTCAAACCCTGGTCGTGGCAGGTCGCCGGCGGCCTGGAGCGTGTGCCGGGCAAGCATGACGACGAAGTGCTGGTCAGCCATGTCAACGGCGGCGCCGGCGGCACCTGGCAACTGAGCGACGACCTGCTGGGCTTCGCCCTGGGCACGGTGCGCATCGAGCATCACAACGACTTCGCCGAGTTCATCGCGCCAGCGGCCGGGTTCAACGGCGGGCTGCTGTGGCGCAACCCGCTGGGCAACCTGACGCTGGAGGCCAAGGGCGATTACTTCACCAATGGCGAAGTGCGGCGCAGCGTGAGCCTGAACCAGCAGTGGGAGATCAGCCGCGACCTGGGGTTGAGGTTGAGTGCCTCGCGGCAGTTCAGCCACCTGGCCACGGCGCAGAACGAGGTGATGCTGGAGCTGAAGTGGTATCAGTACTGATCAACGACGAGCGCGAGCGCCAGTGGCCGCATGAAAATGACCGCAACGCGGCCCGCGCCTATCGTCACAACTGGAGGTCGCAAACGGACAACCGTTGCAACCTGCGACCCGCCACCATGGTCTCCAGAACAAGGAGGCCCCGCATGAGCCGAGCATTCGTCAACGAGGACCAGGCCGCCGCCCAGGCTGACCAGCCGGTGGAGCGCCGGATCAGCGACCAGCCCAACTATGTCACCGCCAGCGGCCTGGCCCTGTTGCAGCAGCGCCTGGCTGTGCTGAAGGCGCGGCACGACGAGCTGCAGGCCGAGGGTGATCGCGCCGACAAGCAGCGCCTGGCCGATACCGAGCGCGATCTGCGTTACTTCACGTCACGCGTGCAAAGCGCGCAGCTGGTGCTTGTGGCCACGTCCACGGAGAAAGTGCAGATTGGCAGCTGGGTGCGGTTCGTCGATGAGCACGAGCAGGAGCATCTGGTGCAACTGGTGGGAGAAGATCAGGCGGATGCCGCCCAGGGACTGATCAACTGGGGCTCGCCGCTGGGGCAGGCGTTGCTGGGAGCGGGGCCTGGGGATGAAGTGCTGTGGCGCAGGCCAGCGGGGGATCAGATGATTGAGATTCTTGAGATCGAGGTTGAAGATTGAGGGCCATGGGGCTGCTTTGCAGCCCTTTCGCGACACAAGGCCGCTCCCACAGGTACTGCGCAAAGGTTGGACCATGCGTTGTACCTGTGGGAGCGGCCTTGTGTCGCGAAAGGGCCGCAGAGCGGCCCCCTGCGATCCAGGATCAGACCACGCCCTGAGCCAGCATGGCGTCGGCGACTTTCACGAAGCCGGCGATGTTGGCGCCTTTTACGTAGTTGATGCGGCCATCGGCCTCTTCGCCATAGTGCACGCAGGCGTGGTGGATCGACTGCATGATGTTGTGCAGCTTGCTGTCCACCTCACCCGCCGTCCACAGCAGGCGCATGGCGTTCTGCGACATCTCCAGGCCCGACACGGCCACGCCACCGGCGTTCGAGGCCTTGCCCGGGGCATAGAGAATGCCGGCCTCGATGAAGATATCCACAGCCTCCAGCGTGGTCGGCATGTTGGCGCCTTCGGCCACGCAGATGCAGCCGTTGCGCAGCAAGGTGCGGGCGTCTTCGGCGTTCAGCTCGTTCTGGGTGGCGCACGGCAGGGCGATGTCGCACGGCAGGCTCCACGGCGTCTGACCCTTGCGGAACTCCAGGCTGAACTGGGTGGCCAACTCGCTCAGGCGGCCGCGCTTGACGTTCTTCAGCTCCATCAGCGCATCCCACTGTGCGTCGCTCAGGCCGGCTTCGCAGAACAGCGTGCCTTCGGAGTCGGACAGCGAGATCACCTTGCCACCCAGGTCCATCACTTTACGCGCGGCGTACTGGGCAACGTTGCCCGAGCCCGAGATGGCCACGCGGCGGCCATCGATGCGCTGGTCCTGGCGCTTGAGCATCTCTTCGGCGAAGTACACGCAACCGTAGCCGGTCGCTTCCGGGCGGATCAGACTGCCGCCATAGGTCATGCCCTTGCCGGTCAGTACCGAGGTGAACTGGTTGGCCAGGCGCTTGTACTGGCCGAACAGGAAGCCGATTTCACGGGCGCCGACGCCGATATCACCGGCCGGCACATCGAGGTCGGCGCCGATGTGGCGGTACAGCTCGCTCATGAACGCCTGACAGAAGCGCATCACCTCGGCGTCGCTCTTGCCCTTGGGGTCGAAGTCCGAACCGCCCTTGCCGCCGCCCATGGGCAGCGAGGTCAGCGAGTTCTTGAACACCTGCTCGAAGGCCAGGAACTTGAGCACGCCCAGGTTCACCGAAGGATGGAAGCGCAGGCCGCCCTTGTACGGGCCGATGGCACTGCTCATCTGGATGCGGTAGCCGCGGTTGACCTGGACCTTGCCCTGGTCATCGACCCACGAAACGCGGAACAGCACGGCGCGCTCGGGCTCGACCATGCGCTCGAGGATACCGGCTTCAAGATAGTGGGGATGCTGGTCGAGGAAGGGCCACAAGCTGCGCAGCACCTCTTCCACGGCCTGGTGGAATTCGGGCTGGCCCGGGTCGCGCTGTTGCAGACGGGCCAGGAAATCGTCGACGGATTCGATCATGGTAGACATCTCACCAAGAGGGATTGTTTTTTGGTTTTTGCGCGAATGTACCAAGAACCAATCGCACTGGAACAGGGCGAGATGTCGTTTTTATGAAATTATTTGGTGCGTTTTCTATAACTGTATACAAGTTTCCAGGCTTGCTCGTGGGGGCGGGTCGGCCCCGCGATCTTCTGTAGGGCAGCAATCGCGGGCGAGCCCGCTCCCGCGCAGCCTAGCCAACTGCCTGAATGCCAGGCACAAAAATGGGGCCCCGAAGGGCCCCATCGCTGTGCAGCGAAACCCGCTTACTGGGCCAGTTTCTTGTGACGCACACGGTGCGGCTGGGCGGCGGCGTCGCCCAGGCGCTTCTTGCGGTCGGCCTCGTACTCGGTGTAGTTGCCTTCGAAGAACACCACGCTCGAGTCGTCTTCGTACGCCAGGATGTGCGTGGCCACACGGTCCAGGAACCAACGGTCGTGGGAAATCACGATGGCGGCGCCCGGGAAGTCCAGCAGGGCTTCTTCCAGGGAACGCAGGGTTTCGACGTCGAGGTCGTTGGACGGTTCGTCGAGCAGCAGGACGTTGCCGCCCTCTTTCAGGGTCAGGGCCAGGTGCAGACGGCCACGCTCACCACCAGAGAGGTCCTTGACGAACTTCTGCTGGTCGCCGCCCTTGAAGTTGAAGCGCCCGACGTAGGTGCGCGACGGGATCTCGTAGCTGCCGATGCGGATCTGGTCGGAACCGTCGGAGATCTGCTGGAACACGGTCTTGCTGCCGTCCAGGTCCTCGCGGCTCTGGTCGACGCAGGCCAGTTGCACGGTTTCACCGATCTCGATGCTGCCCGAGTCCGGCTGCTCCTTGCCCATCAGCATGCGGAACAGGGTCGATTTACCGGCACCGTTACCACCGATCACGCCAACGATGGCGCCCTTGGGCATGGCGAACGACAGGTTGTCGATCAGCACGCGATCGCCATAGCCCTTGGTGACGTTCTTGAACTCGATGACCTTGTCGCCCAGGCGTGGACCGGCCGGGATGTAGATCTCGTTGGTCTCGCTGCGTTTCTGGAATTCCTGCGACTGCATTTCCTCGAAGCGCTGCAGACGGGCCTTGGACTTGGACTGGCGGGCCTTGGCGCCTTTGCGCACCCACTCCAGTTCCTCTTTCATGGCCTTTTCGTGGGCGCTCTGCTGCTTGGATTCCTGGGCCAGACGATCCGACTTGGCCTCCAGCCAGCCCGAGTAGTTGCCTTCGTACGGGATGCCGGCGCCGCGGTCCAGTTCGAGGATCCAGCCGGCGACGTTGTCGAGGAAGTAACGGTCGTGGGTGATCGCCACCACGGTGCCGGGGAAGTCGTGGAGGAAGCGCTCCAGCCAGGCCACCGAGTCGGCGTCCAGGTGGTTGGTCGGTTCGTCCAGCAGCAGCATGTCGGGGGCCGACAGCAGCAGGCGGCACAGGGCCACGCGGCGCTTCTCGCCACCGGACAGGTGCTCGATCTTCGCGTCCCAGGCCGGCAGGCGCAGGGCGTCGGCGGCGACGTCCAGCTGGCGCTCCAGATTATGGCCGTCGGCGGCCTGCAGGATGGCCTCGAGCTTGGCCTGTTCTGCGGCCAGCTTGTCGAAGTCGGCGTCCGGGTCGGCGTAGGCGGCGTAGACCTCGTCCAGGCGAGCCTGGGCGTCCTTGATCACGCTGACCGCTTCCTCGACCACTTCACGCACGGTCTTGGTCGGGTCCAGCTGCGGCTCCTGGGGCAGGTAGCCGACGTTGATGTCGGGCATCGGACGGGCTTCGCCGTCGAATTCCTTGTCGACGCCCGCCATGATCCGCAGCAGGGTCGACTTGCCCGCGCCGTTCAGGCCCAGCACGCCGATCTTGGCGCCCGGGAAGAACGACAGGGAAATGTTCTTGAGAATTTCCCGCTTCGGCGGCACGACCTTGCTCAGCCGATGCATGGTGTAGACGTATTGAGCCAAAACCAAGCCCTCTATAGATAGGTAAAGACACGCGCCCCGGCCTGGGCCAGGGGGATGTGATCACGGGGTGTCGTTGAACAAAGTGGGCCATTCTACGCCAAGTCGCGGCGTTGCACAGATGGGGTAGATGGCGAGGCCGCTCGGCGGCTATCGCGGGGCAAGCCCGCGCCCACGAAACGATGCGCAGGCGTGGGAGCGGGCTTGACCCGCGACAGAGGTGACGCAGGCTCAGACGTGAGCTTGCTTTACCTTGCCACGCGGCAGGCGGCAGCGGTCCGACTGCTCGGCCAGACGCGCGGCCCACGCCGACTTGACGCTGAAGCCACCACTGCGGGCAGGTTTTTCAGCAGCCTTGGCGGCGGGCTTGCTCGCGACCTTGGCGGGTGCGGCGACAGGCTTGGCAAGCGCCGGGGCGACGGGCTCGAGCGCAGGCTTGGCCTGCTTGCGCAGTTCGGCCAGCGACGGTGTCTTGTTTTTCGCGGCAACCGCGTCTGGCTTGGCCAGCGAGCGCTGGCAGGTCTTGCAGGATACGTCCTCGGCCACGGCAGTGCTGACCAGCGTCTGACTGCTGCGCCCGCAGGCGGAATCGAGGCCATTGGTGGAATAGTGGGTAACCAAAACCGTACATCTCCGATGCGTTGACTATTGAAGCGGGCGGCATTCTCGCACAGCTTGCAGGGGCTTGCCGAACCGACGTGACCAGTTGCCGCGTCGTCAACGGACGCACGGACTGGCACTTTGCCATGTTTGAAGGCATGCTAGTCGGCTTCCCCGGTGCACCTATATAGTTCGCCCGGCGACCGCGGCATGCGCCGTGCATGCACCGGGAATGCAGCCCCCTGCCATCGCCAGCACAATCGCAGGACCCAACGCTTGACCAATCTCACGCAACCGTCATCCCTGCCCCCTGCCGACTCCAAGGCGGGCGTGCACCCGCGTGGCTCGCTCAAGGGAGCGCTGGCGCTGCTCGCCCTGGTTCTGCTGGGTCTGCTGTTCTGGCAACTGTTCGCCCAGTTCCGCCACACCCAGGCCGACCTGCGCCAGCAAAGCCTGGCGAGCAGCGCGGAACTTGCCGATCACCTGGGGCTGAACATGGCCCTCAAGGCCCAGCAATCACTGAACCTGCTCCAGCCCTACGTCAATCCCCCGACGCCCGCCGCACTGCCTACCCTGCTCGCCACCTTGCAGGCACGCCTGCCGTCCCTGCGCGATCTGGCGTGGCTGGACGCCAGCGGGCAGGTGCGCAGCGACACACTGAACGGCACTGCGGACCGTCAGTCGATTGACGAGCTCCTGCAGTTGAATCAGGGCCGTGCCTTTTTCTATGGCAACGCGCCCGACAACCAGCGGGTCTACCTGCTGCTGCGCCAACCCAGCGAACAGGACCGCGGCTACTGGCTGCTGCGGCTGGACAGTCGGTTCTACCAGGAATTGACCGAGCACCTTGACGGATCGGGCCATCCCCTCTGGCTGCTGGAAAACAGCCGCAACGCCGAGGTGATCAAGCGCCACGGCCCCCGACAGAGCAGCGACGAACCGCTGCAGAGCGTGATGCTCGCCTTCATCGACAACAGCACCTGGCAACTGCGTGGCCTGTTCGATGCCGGGCTGGCTCGCGACAAGCTGCTCCCGGCCCTGCTTGGCAAAGGCCTGCTGGTGCTGTTCTGCGCCCTGCTGCCGGTGCTGGCGCTGATCAACATGCGCCGCCGCCAACGTGCCCTGCAGGAAGACCGCCGGCGCTACCAGGAAATCTTCGAAGGCACCGGCGTGGCCCTGTGCGTGCTCGATCTCTCCAGCCTGCCCGGGCAACTGGACCGCTACCACCTGCGCAACCGTGCCGCGCTCAGGCAGAGCCTGGCCCTGGACTCCAACCTGCGGCGCACGCTGCTGACGGAGTTGAAAATCACCGAGATCAACCAGGTCGCCCGCCAGTTGCTGAACGTCGAGTGCCATGAAGGTGCCTGGCAACGCCTGATCCAAGGCAGCGGCAATGGCCGCGACAGCGTTGGCATGCAACTGATCGATGCGCTGATCGAGGAACGCCAGCAACTGGAACTCGAGGTGCGCCTGCCCGCGCCGCTGGGGGGTGAGCTGCACCTGTGGCTGATGGCGCGCCTGCCCCAGCAGCGCCGCGATTACCAGGCGGTGATTCTCAGCATCAGCGACATCACCAGCCGCAAGCAGGTGGAGCTGTCGTTGCTCGAACGCGAGAGTTTCTGGTCGGACGTGGTGCGCACCGTGCCCGACCAGCTCTACGTGCAGGACGTGAACAGTCAGCGGATGATCTTCAGCAACCGCCACCTGGGCCAGACACTGGGCTACGACCGCGCGGAACTGGCACAGATGGGCGATTGTTTCTGGGAAGTGCTGCTGCATCCCGGCGACGCCGAGCACTACCGCGCCCTGCGCCAGCAGCAGCGCGACACCAGCTACGGACAATCGCTGCACTGCCAGCAACTGCGCTTCCGCCACCGGGACGGCGGCTGGCGCTGCTACGACATCCGCGAGCAGGTGCTGACCCGCGACAGCGACGGCCAGGTCACCCGCATCATCGGCGTGGGCAAGGACGTCACGGTACAGGTCGAGGCCAGCGAGTCGCTGCGCGACAGCGAGCAGCGCTATCGCATGCTCGCCGAAAGCATCAGTGATGTGATCTTCTCCACCGACAGCCAGCTGCAGCTCAACTATGTCAGCCCCTCGGTGCAGGCGGTACTGGGCTACCAGGCCGACTGGATCTTCGCCAACGGCTGGCAATCGATCATCGCCAACCCCGGCCAGCTGACCGGCGTCTACAGCCTGCTGGAGCGGGTCAGCAAGGCACTGGGCGACTGCACGCAACTGAATCAGCTGCGCGACACCCTGCCCACCCAGCTGTTCCTGTTCGACTGCCTGCGCGCCGATGGCCGCAAGATCCCCATCGAGCTGCGCCTGGTACTGGTCTGGGACGAACACAGCCGCTTCGAGGGTGTGCTCGGCGTGGGCCGCGACATCAGCCAACAGCGCCGCGCCGAGAAAGACCTGCGCATGGCGGCGACGGTATTCGAACACTCCACCTCGGCGATCCTCATCACCGACCCGGCCGGGTACATCGTCCAGGCCAACGAAGCGTTCAGCCGCGTCAGCGGCTACGCCGTGGCCGAAGTCCTCGACCAATTGCCCGGCATGCTCACCGTAGAGCAGCAGCAGAGCGCGCAGCTGGGCTACGTGCTCAAGCAACTGAGCCAGCGCGGCAGTTGGGAGGGCGAGGTGTGGCTGAAACGGCGCAACGGCGAGCACTACCCGGCCTGGGTCGGCATCACCGCGGTGCTCGACGACGAAGGCGACCTGGCCAGCTACGTGTGCTTCTTCACCGACATCAGCGAGCGCAAGGCCAGCGAACAGCGCATCCATCGCCTGGCGTACTACGACGCCCTGACCCACCTGCCCAACCGCACGCTGTTCCAGGATCGCCTGTACACCGCCCTGCAGCAGGCCGAGCGGCACAAGGCCTGGGTGGTGCTGATGTTCCTAGACCTCGACCGTTTCAAGCCGATCAACGACTCCCTCGGCCACGCTGCGGGCGATCGCATGCTCAAGGACATGGCCGAGCGTCTGCTGGCCTGCGTCGACGACGACGACACCGTGGCGCGCATGGGCGGCGACGAATTCACTCTGTTGCTGCAGCCCCGGGCAACACGCGAGCAGGCGCTCAACCGCGCCATCCATGTCGCCGAGAACATCCTCGGCGGGCTGGTCACGCCCTTCGTCCTGGAAAACCGCGAGTTCTTCGTCACCGCCAGTATCGGCATCGCCCTGAGCCCGCAGGATGGCAGCGAACTCAGCCAGCTGATGAAGAACGCCGACACCGCCATGTACCACGCCAAGGAGCGCGGCAAGAACAACTTCCAGTTCTACCAGGCAGACATGAACGCCAGCGCCCTGGAGCGCCTGGAGCTGGAAAGCGACCTGCGCCACGCCCTGGAGCAGAACGAGTTCATCCTCTACTATCAGCCGCAGTTCAGCGGCGACGGCAAGCGCCTGACCGGCGCCGAGGCGCTGCTGCGCTGGCGCCATCCGACCCGCGGCCTGGTGCCGCCGGGCGACTTCATCCCGGTGATCGAGGAGCTGGGCCTGGTGGTCGACGTCGGCGACTGGGTCCTGCGCGAGGCCAGCCGTCAGCTCAAGGCCTGGCACAAGGAGAAGGTGCGGGTACCGAAAGTGTCGGTGAACATTTCCGCCCGGCAGTTCTCCGATGGCCAGCTGGGCACGCGCATCGCCACCATCCTCGAGGAGACCGGCCTGCCCCCGGCGTGCCTGGAGCTGGAGCTGACCGAGAGCATCCTGATGCGTGAGGTCAACGAGGCCATGCAGATCCTCGACAGCCTGAAGAACCTGGGCCTGAGCATCGCGGTCGACGACTTCGGCACTGGCTACTCGTCGCTCAACTACCTCAAGCAGTTCCCCATCGACGTGCTGAAGATCGACCGTACCTTCGTCGACGGCCTGCCCGAAGGCGAACAGGACGCGCAGATCGCCCGGGCGATCATCGCCATGGCCCACAGCCTCAACCTGGCGGTGATCGCCGAGGGCGTGGAGACCCATGAGCAGCTGGAGTTCCTGCGCGAGCATGGCTGCGACGAGGTCCAGGGCTACCTGTTCGGCCGGCCGATGCCGGCCAACCAGTTCGAAGCGCAGTTCAGCAACGAGACGTTGTTCATGTTCCAGTGACGGCGGTGCCACACGGTCCCTGTAGGAGCGGCCTTGTGTCGCGAAAGGACCGCAAAGCGGTCCCGGCGATCTTGGCGTGAATGCTGACATCCTGGGGCCGTTGCACGGCCCTTTCGCGACGCAAGGCCGCTCCTACAGAGGCACGGCGCAGCGCTGGAAAACCGGACCCAAAGGTCAACTCCAGCCCAGCCACGGCGCGGTCTGCAACATGAAGGCCATTGGTCCGCGACTTGATGCCACTTCATATGCCAGCGGCGAATCAATCGGTTAGAATGCCCCCCCAATTCAGCCCGATCCTTGAGGACCGCCATGTTCAGCCGTGATTTGACCATTGCCAAGTACGACGCCGAGCTCTTCGAAGCCATGCAGCAAGAAGCCCTGCGCCAGGAAGAGCATATCGAGCTGATCGCTTCGGAAAACTACACCAGCCCGGCTGTCATGGAAGCCCAGGGCTCGGTCCTGACCAACAAGTACGCCGAAGGCTACCCAGGCAAGCGCTACTACGGTGGTTGCGAGTACGTCGACGTGGTCGAGCAACTGGCCATCGACCGCGCCAAGGAACTGTTCGGCGCCGACTACGCCAACGTCCAGCCGCACGCCGGCTCCCAGGCCAACGCCGCCGTCTACCTGGCCCTGCTGTCGGCCGGTGACACAATCCTGGGCATGAGCCTGGCCCACGGTGGCCACCTGACCCACGGCGCCAGCGTTTCCTCCTCGGGCAAGCTGTACAACGCCATCCAGTACGGTATCGACGCCAACGGCCTGATCGACTACGACGAAGTCGAAGCGCTGGCCCTGGAGCACAAGCCGAAGATGATCGTCGCCGGCTTCTCGGCCTACTCGCAGGTCCTGGACTTCCCACGCTTCCGCGAAATCGCCGACAAGGTCGGTGCCTACCTGTTCGTCGACATGGCCCACGTCGCTGGCCTGGTTGCCGCTGGCGTCTACCCGAACCCGGTGCCGTTCGCCGACGTGGTCACCACCACCACCCACAAGACCCTGCGTGGTCCACGTGGCGGCCTGATCCTGGCGCGCGCCAACGCCGACATCGAGAAGAAGCTGAACTCCGCCGTCTTCCCGGGCGCCCAGGGTGGCCCGCTGGAGCACGTCATCGCCGCCAAGGCGATCTGCTTCAAGGAAGCCCTGCAGCCTGAGTTCAAGGCTTACCAGCAGCAAGTGGTGAAGAACGCCCAGGCCATGGCCGAAGTGTTCATCGAGCGTGGTTTCGACGTCGTTTCCGGCGGTACCCAGAACCACCTGTTCCTGCTGTCGCTGATCAAGCAGGAAATCTCCGGTAAGGACGCCGACGCCGCCCTGGGCAAGGCTTTCATCACCGTCAACAAGAACTCGGTCCCGAACGACCCACGTTCGCCGTTCGTCACCTCGGGCCTGCGTTTCGGCACCCCAGCCGTCACCACCCGTGGCTTCAAGGAAGCCGAGTGCCGCGAACTGGCTGGCTGGATCTGCGACATCCTGGCCGACCTGAACAACGAAGCGGTGATCGACGCCGTGCGTGAGAAGGTCAAGGCCATCTGCAAGAAGCTGCCGGTGTACGGCAACTGATCGGCAGACGCCTGATGTGAAAAAGCCCGGCCATGTGCCGGGCTTTTTCATGCGCCTCATCGCGCTGACGTGACATCGGGCACCAGGCGTATTTCCACACGCTGCCCCAGGGCTCTCGCCGCGCTGGCCAGGGTTGCCAGCGTCATGCCGGCATCCGTCTGGTCAAGCGCTCGATCGACTGCGGTGCGGCTGGTGTGCATGCGCTCCGCGAGCGCCTTCTTGCTGACCTTCTGCCGCTTCATGGCCTCTGTCAACTGCCAGGCGATCACCCGCTTGAGCGCTGCGGCGGTGACCTCCTCCAGGAGGCCTTCTTCGGCGAGAAAATCGTCGAAATCCGAACCAATGTATGGGTTCATATCGCTTGCCTCCTCAGGTTCGCCCTGCGTTTCCTGGCCAATGCGAGGTCAACCGAGGGCGTCTTTTGACTTTTCTTGATAAACCCATGGAGCAATATCATCACCCCATCGATGATCGTGAACAGCATGCGTCCCACGGTGTCTCCCAGATCGACACGAATCTCCCAAAGCCCGCTTTCCATCTTTCGCACCAGAGGCATGCCAAGTGGCCAGCCGATCTGCACGGTCTTGATCTCGGCCCCGATCAACTGGCGCTGATCGCGCGGCAAGGCTTTCAACCACTCCCGCACAGGCTCGTTGCCAAGTTCACTGCGAAAGAAAAGCACGCTGACTTGAGGAGGTGTCGCGACCAAGTGTACCAAAAAAGGTGCTCCTTTCAAGAGAGGCCATGCCGACTGGCCCGATCAATTGAACGAAGCAAAAAAATGCCGCCATTCGGCGGCATCAACCTGTCAGCTACATCCCACTCATGCGTGTCCCAATGCCTCGAAGCCTGCCCGAATCCTCGCCTCCGGCAATTCATCGGCAATGAACACCATCACGCTTTCCCGCGCCTCACCGTCCTGCCACTCGGCATCCCAGTCGAAACCGTACAGTTTCAGCACGCCCTGGAATACCAGGCGGCGGTCTTCGCCGGCGATGTTCAGCACGCCTTTGTAGCGCAGCAACTGCTTGCCGTGCTCCTCGAGCAGCTCGTTCATGAAGTCGCTGAGGCGGTCGATGTCCAGCGGGGTCTCGGTACGCAGTACCAGGGTCGAAATGCGATCAGGTGTCGCGGGCTTGAGCACCGGGCGCAGGCCCGGCTTGAGGCTGAGTCCCAGATCAGGGTTGAGATTGAAGCCGCGCACATCGAGCAGCTCGGCCAGGTCGATGCGACCATGCTCCACCACGCGGATCGCCGCTCGGCCATTGATGCGTGCCAGGCGCTCGCGCAGAGCCTCGACCAGCTGTGGCTCGACCAGGTCGGTCTTGCTCAGCAGCAGGCAATCGGCGAAGCCGACCTGGGCCTGGGCGATGGCCTGGGTCAGGTGCAGCTCGGCGTGGGCGGTATCAACCAGGGTGATGATGCCGTCGAGGATATAGCGCTCGCGCAACTCTTCATCGATGAAGAACGTCTGCGCCACCGGCGCCGGGTCGGCCAGGCCGGTGCACTCGATCACCAGGCGGTCGAAGGCGATCTCGCCGGCATCCAGGCGCTCGAGCAGCAAGTACAGGGCGCGGGTCAGGTCACCATGGATGCTGCAGCAAACGCAGCCGTTGGCCAGGGTCATGACCTGTACCGGTTCATCGCCCAGCAGCTGGCTGTCGATGCCGGCCTCGCTGAACTCGTTCTCGATCACGGCGAGCTTCAGGCCGTGTTCGGCCTTGAGCATGTGCTTGAGCAGGGTGGTCTTGCCGGCGCCGAGGAAGCCGGTCAGCACGGTAACGGGAATCGGCGTTTGCACGCGGTAGTCTCCTGGAGCTGAAAATGAAAGTGGGAGCCCGGTTTCCCGGGCTCCCACTGGTTCACGCGTGTCGCGGGTTCAACAGCACTTGGGCCCGGACTTGCCACCATAGCGTGCTTCCTGGCGCTCGCGGAAGAACTCTTCGTAGCTCATCACCGGCTTGTCCGGGTGCTTGGTCTGCATGTGCTCGACATAGTTGTCGTAGTCGGGCATGCCGACCATCAGGCGGGCGGCCTGCCCCAGGTACTTACCCAGTTTCCCCAGGTCGTTGAACATCGCGGCGGTCCTCTCAAGCGTCAGGCAGAGCCTGGAACGGGGTTTCCTTGTCGGTGCGTTCCTTGCGGCCCAGGGCGGCGAGGCCGACCTTGACGGCGAAGAACAGCACGCTGAACACCACCACCAGGAACAGCACGGTCAGACCGGCGTTGGTGTAGGCGTTGAAGATCACATGCTGCATCTGGCCGATGTCCTTGGCCGGGGCCAGCACCTGACCGGCGTCCAGCGCGGCGCTGTACTTCTTGGCCAGGGCCAGGAAGCCCACCGCCGGGTTCGGGTCGAACAGCTTGATCAGGCCTGCGGTGGTGGTGCAGATCAGCAGCCACACGGCGGGCAGCAGGGTGACCCAGACGTAGCGCTGGCGCTTCATCTTGATCAGCACCACGGTGCCGAGCATCAAGGCGATACCGGCCAGCATCTGGTTGGAGATGCCGAACAGCGGCCACAAGGTGTTGATACCACCCAGCGGGTCGATCACGCCCTGATACAGCAGGTAGCCCCACAGCGCCACGCAGCCGGCGGTGCCGATCAGGTTGGCGGTCCACGACTCGGTGCGTTTCAGGGCCGGCACGAAGCTGCCCAGCAGGTCTTGGAGCATGAAGCGACCGGCACGGGTACCGGCGTCCACCGCGGTGAGGATGAACAGCGCCTCGAACAGAATCGCGAAGTGGTACCAGAACGCCATGGTGTTCTCGCCCGGCAGCACCTGGTGGAGGATCTGCGCGATACCGACCGCCAACGTCGGCGCACCGCCGGCACGGGCCAGGATGGTGTGCTCGCCGATGTCACGGGCGGTGGCCTCGAGCTGCTCGGGGGTGATCGTGAAGCCCCAGCTGCTGACCGTCTGCGCCACCGAGACGACGTCGGAACCGACCACTGCCGCCGGGCTGTTCATGGCGAAGTACACGCCTGGCTCGATCACCGAGGCGGCGACCATGGCCATGATGGCGACGAACGACTCCATCAGCATGCCACCGTAGCCGATGTAGCGAGCGTTGGTTTCGTTGTCCAGCAGCTTGGGCGTGGTCCCCGAGGAGATCAGCGCGTGGAAGCCGGACACCGCGCCGCAGGCGATGGTGATGAACAGGAACGGGAACAGGGTGCCCTTCCACACTGGACCGGTGCCGTCGGTGAACTGGGTCAGCGCCGGCATCTTCAGCTCAGGCGCGATGACCAGGATACCGATGGCCAAGCCGACGATGGTGCCGATCTTGAGGAAGGTCGACAGGTAGTCGCGCGGCGCCAGCACCAGCCACACCGGCAGCACGGCGGCGACGAAACCGTAGCCCACGAGCATCCAGGTGATCTGCACGCCGGTGAAGGTGAACGCCGGGCCCCAGACCGGATCCGCGGCGATCTGTCCGCCGAGCCAGATCGACAGCAGCAGCAGGACCACGCCGATGATCGAGATCTCGCCAATGCGGCCCGGGCGGATGTAGCGCATGTAGATGCCCATGAACATCGCGATCGGGATGGTCGCCATCACCGTGAACATGCCCCACGGGCTCTCGGCCAGGGCCTTGACCACGATCAGCGCCAGCACCGCGAGGATGATGATCATGATCAGGAAGCAGCCGAACAGGGCGATGGTGCCGGGAATGCGGCCCATCTCCTCGCGCACCATGTCGCCCAGCGAACGGCCGTTGCGGCGGGTGGAGAGGAACAGGACCATGAAGTCCTGCACCGCGCCGGCCAGCACCACGCCGGCGATCAGCCACAGCGTGCCAGGCAGGTAGCCCATCTGCGCCGCGAGCACCGGGCCCACGAGAGGACCCGCGCCGGCGATGGCGGCGAAGTGGTGGCCGAAGAGGATGTGCTTGTTGGTCGGGACGTAGTCCAGACCGTCGTTGTTGAGCACCGCGGGCGTGGCCCGGCGGGGGTCGAGCTGCATCACCTTGGTGGCGATGAACAGGCTGTAGTAACGGTAGGCAACCAGGTAGATGGCCACTGCCGCGACCACGATCCACAAGGCGTTGATCGCCTCACCGCGACGCAGGGCGACCACACCCAGCGCGCAGGCTCCTATGACTGCCAGCGCCAGCCACGGAATGTGGCGTAGCAGGCTATTATTGTTGTTCATGGTTTACTTCCAGCTGGTGGATTGGAAAGACCGCCCATCGAGTCTAGGGCCAGTCATCGCGCATTGCCACACTTGCTTTGGTCTAGAGCCTCTGCGGCCAGATTGCGGTACCTGATGCACATACCAAACTAACTGTAGTCAGGATGTCACCCGGAGAACCCGCCATGAGCGATCACGACGAACGCCGCCGTTTCCAGCGCATCGCCTTCGATGCCCCCACAGAACTGCGCCAGGGCGAGCGCCGCTGGCCAGTCAAGCTGCTCGATGTATCGCTCAAGGGCTTGCTGGTCCAACGCCCCGTCCCGTGGGACGCCGACCTGAGCCAGGACTTCGAAGCGGTCATCCACCTCAACGACAAGGTCAGCAAGGTGAAGATGCAGGTCGAGTTGCGCCACGAAGAGTCCACACGGCTGGGCTTCATCTGCCTCTACATCGATGTCGATTCGATGACTCACCTGCACCGTTTGGTGGAACTGAACGTGGGTGACAGCACCGAAATGATGCGCGAGCTGCGCGAACTCATCGAAGATTGATATCTCTTAGCCTGCTAACGAACTGGCCGTGACGGCTTTCCTGTCTGGCCAGACAGCTTTCCCCTGTTTTATCCCCCTCTTGTACACATCCCTCTAGAACAGCCTCCGACACGTTGGAACGCAACGTGCATCAGGGTTCCGCGCACCCTGGGTACACCCTTGCCGACGCTACGATCAAAACTTTGTATACAATTTTTGTGGCAATGTTTTGTGAGACTTGTCTACAGTAGCGCCACAACAATAAACAGAGAGCCTGCTCCATGACCACGTCCCCCAGCACGTCTCCCGCCCCGCGCCCCGAGGACGAGAACCTCGGCCTCGGCGCCAACCTGGCCTACGGGCTGCAGCATGTCCTGACCATGTATGGAGGGATCGTCGCCGTCCCCCTGATTCTCGGCCAGGCCGCTGGCCTGGCACCGGCGGAGATCGGCCTGCTGATCGCCGCCTCGCTGTTCGCGGGGGGCCTGGCGACCTTGCTGCAGACCCTCGGCCTGCCGTTCTTCGGTTGTCAGCTGCCATTGGTACAGGGCGTGTCGTTCGCCGGCGTGGCGACCATGGGCGCGATCATCAGCAGTGAAGGCGGCGGCGGCCTGCAGGGCGTGCTGGGCGCGGTCATGGCGGCGTCGCTGATCGGTTTCCTGATCACCCCAGTGTTCTCGCGCATCACCAAGTTCTTCCCGCCGCTGGTGACCGGCATCGTCATCACCACTATCGGCCTGACCCTGATGCCGGTCGCCGCGCGTTGGGTGATGGGCGGCAACAGCGCCTCGCCGGAGTTCGGCAGCGTGGCCAACATCGGCCTGGCGGGCCTGACCTTCGCCATCGTCCTGCTGCTGAGCAAGCTGGGCAACGCGACCATCTCGCGCCTGTCGATCCTGCTCGCCATGGTGGTCGGCACCCTGATCGCCTGGTCGCTGGGCATGGCCGACTTCAGCAAGGTCACCGAAGGCCCGATGCTCGCCTTCCCCACGCCGTTCCACTTCGGCATGCCGACCTTCCACATCGCCGCGATCCTGTCGATGTGCATCGTGATCATGGTGACCCTGGTGGAAACCTCGGCGGATATCCTCGCGGTGGGCGAAATCATCGATACCAAGGTCGACTCCAAGCGCTTGGGCAACGGCCTGCGCGCCGACATGGCGTCGAGCATCCTGGCCCCGGTATTCGGCTCGTTCACCCAGAGCGCCTTCGCCCAGAACGTCGGCCTGGTGGCCGTGACCGGCGTGAAGAGCCGCTACGTGGTGGCCACCGGCGGGGTGATCCTGGTGGTACTGGGCCTGCTGCCGGTCATGGGCCGGGTCATCGCCGCGGTACCGACGCCGGTGCTGGGCGGCGCGGGCATCGTGCTGTTCGGCACCGTGGCCGCCAGCGGCATCCGCACCCTGTCCAAGGTCAGCTACAAGAACAACGTCAACCTGATCATCGTTGCCGCCTCGCTGGGCTTCGGCATGATCCCGATCGCGGCGCCGACCTTCTACCACAACTTCCCGAACTGGTTCGAAACCATCTTCCACTCCGGCATCAGCTCGGCGGCGATCATGGCCATCCTGCTGAACCTGATCTTCAACCACTTCACCACCGGCAACTCGGAGAACCAATCGGTGTTCGCCGCAGCCTACGAACGCACCATCCAGTACTCGGACATCTCGGCCCTGCGTGATGGCGACTACTTCAAGGATGGCAAGCTGTTCGACGCCGACGGCAACGAGGTGCCCGTGCTGGAACTGGACGAGCACGGCAACGAGGCGCCCAGGCGCAAGGCGGTTGCCGAACACTGATCGCTGACCAGGACGGTCAACGAGGGGGAGCCGACGCGCATCGTCGGCTCCCTTTTTTCATCATGAGCAGGTACGGGCCCCACGACCGGGCAGCATCGCGAGGCAAGCCCGCTCCCACAGTCGCCCTAGCCGTGCGCCGCGAAATACCGGTTCAAGACATTCAAGTCACCGGCCTCCAGCACCCCCGCCAGATAGCGCAACTGCAACCAAGCCCGCAGGTACTCATGGCGGGCCTGAGCCAGGTCGCGCCGGGCGCCGAACAGCTGCTGCTCGGCATCCAGCACATCGAGGTTGACCCGTTCCCCACCCTGCACGCTCTTGCGCGTGGCCTGCACCAGCGCCGAGGCCGCCTTGACGGCCAGGTCATAGGCGCGGATCTTCGCCGTGCCGCTGGCGCACAGGTTGAACTGCCGACGCAGCTGGTTGACCGTGTCGCGCAGCTGCGCATCCAATTCGAAACCGGCGGCGTCGCGCTGGGCCCGGGCCTGGCGCACCGACGCCGACACACCGCCACCGGCAAACAGCGGCACGCTCAGTTGCACGCCGATGCTGTCGGTGTCGTAACGCTGGTTGTAGCTGCTCTCGGAGCTGGAACTGGAAATGCCTTTGCTGGCATAGGCGCTCAGCGAAGGCAGATGCCCGGCGCGCTGGCGTTCGATGTTCTGCTCGGCGACTTCGAGCCCATGGCGCTGGCTGGCCAGCTCGGCGTTATGGGCAACGGCCAGCTCGCGCCAGGGTTCGAAGCGCGCGGGGGTCAGCGGCTGGACGCGGAAGTCGCCGGTCATCGGCGCAAGGTCCTCGACCGCCACGGGCTCGCCGATGATCGCCTGCAAGGCGCGCAGCGCGGCATCGAGGTTGTCGCCGGCCTCGATCTCCTGGGCCTGGGCCAACTCGTAACGGGCGCGGGTCTCCAGCACATCGGTGCGGGTGCCTTCGCCGCCCTTGAGCAGGCGCTCGTTGAGGGTCAACTGCTCGGCGTAGGTACGCCGCTGAGCCTGGGCCAGGGCAATCTGCTCGTTGGCGAACAGCGCTTCGCTGTAGGCGCCGAACAGACGCACCATCAACTCCTGACCACGGCCACGATAGCGTTCATCGGCCAGCGCGGCCTGGGCCACGCCACGGCGGTAGTCGCTCCAGGCGGCGTAGTCGAACAGCGGTTGCTCGAGGGTCAGGGTCGAGCTGTAGCTGCGGTAGTCGCGCTGGGTGGTCACGTCGCCGAACTGGCTGCGCTGGGTCACCTGCGAATCATTGCGGGCGCGGTTGTAGCGGTACGACAACCGGGGCAACAGGCCGGCACGACCGATCGCCAGGTTCTCCAGCCCGGCCGCACGCTCGGCGATGGAGCCTTGCCAGGTCGGATCGTTGCGCAGCGCCAGGGCATAGGCGTCCCCCAGGTCCAGGGCCTGAACGGGGAAGCTCAGGCCCAGCAGCAATGTGGGCAGCAGCAGTCGCATCGACATCATTCCTCCGCCAGGGCGACATGCACCCGGTCCAGCAGCGGCTTGAACAGGTAGTTGAGCAACGATCGCTCGCCCGTACGCACGAAGGCCTCGACTGGCATGCCTGGGCGAATGTCGAGACCGGCCAGCTGTCGCTGCCCGTCTTCGCTGACCTTGATACGGACCTGGTAATAAGGCTGCTGGGTCTTGTCGTCGAGCAGACGGTCGGCCGACACCAGCGTCACCTCGCCCGGCACCCGTGGCGTGGTGCTCTGGTTGAAGGCGGCGAACAGCAGCTCGACCGGCAATCCGGGCTTGAGCCGGTCGACGAGTTCGACGGAAGCACGGGCGTCGACCAACAGCGGCGCATCGCTGGGCACGATCTCCATCAATTGCTGGCCACGCGCGATCACGCCACCATTGGTGAACACGCTCAGGCCCACCACGGTGCCGCTCACCGGCGCGCGCACCTGGGTATGGGCCAGTTCGAAGCCGGCGCTGCGCAGGCGGTTGTCCAGGTCTTCGGCGCTGGCCTGCAGTTCGCTCAACTGCTGGCGCACGTCGTTCTGGAACTCCTGGCGGCGCTGGCCGACGCGCAGCTTCAGCTCCTGCACCTGGCGCCGGGTGCGGCCGATCGAACCCATGTCCTCGGCGATGGAGCCGTTGACCTGGGCCAGCAGACGCTCGCTGTCGAGCAGCCGATTGCGCGGAATGTAGCCGTCACGGGCCAGCTCGCGCAGGCCGGCGAGCTGCTCATCGAGGGCACCACGCTGGGCCTGCTTGCTGGCCAACGAACCCTGCAACCCCAGCAACGAGGCCTCGGCGCCGGCGATGCTCTCGCCCAGGCCATCCAGCTCCATGCGCAAGGCTTGTCGGCGGCTCGTCAGCAATTGCCGCTGCGCCTCCAGCGCCGTGGCCACCCAAGTTGTCGCAGCCTGCTCACGCAATGCCGCGGGGAAGTCGATCACTGACTTGCCATCACGTTCGGCGAGCAATCGCGCCTCCCCGGCCCGAGCATTGACGTACTGCACCTGAAGCGATCCCTGCTGCGCCTCGGCCTGGGTGGCGTCCATGCGCAGCAACACCTGCCCGGCGCGGACCTGGTCGCCATCACGCACCAGCAGCTGCTCGATCACCCCGCCGGTGGGGTGCTGCACGGCCTGACGGCTGCCGGCCACCACAACGTTGCCGCTGACCGGCACGCCCTTGTCCAGTGGCGCCAGCGCGCCCCACAGCAGAAAGCCGCCAAGACCGGCGACCACCAGCCATCGCCCTGCCCGTGCCGGCCCTCTGGCGTCATCGCGCAACGGGTGGATGTTCTGCGCCTGGCTGGCGGCCCCTGGAGAAAACAACGGATGCACGCTCATGCTCAGGTTCTCTGACTGCCTTGGTTGAAGCTGTAGGTGACACCGCCACGCCCTGCAGGTGGTGCCGCGGCGGCGCGGCTCGTGCCTTGCAGCACCCGCGCGGTCGGCCCGAAGTTCTGCATCTGGCCGCCCTGCAGCACCAGCAGCTTGTCCAGGCCAACCAGCAAACTGGACTTGTGGCTGATCATCACCACCGTGCGCGCTTGCGCCTTGAGTTCGGCGAGCGCGGCCAGCAAGGCCCGCTCCCCGGCCTCGTCGAGGTTCGAATTGGGCTCATCGAGCACCACGAGTGCAGGCAGCCCGTAAAGCGCCCGCGCCAGCCCGATGCGCTGGCGCTGCCCGCCCGAAAGGCCGGCGCCGCCCTCGCCCAGCAGCGTGTCGTAGCCCTGGGGCAGCTTGAGGATCAGCTCGTGCACACCAGCCAGCTGCGCCGCCGCCACTACCTGGTCGGCGTCCACCGGGCCAAGGCGGGCGATGTTCTCGGCAATGCTGCCGGCGAACAGCTGGACATCCTGGGGCAGGTAGCCGATATGCCGGCCCAGCAGCTCGCGATCCCACTGGGCCAGCGCCGCGCCATCCAGGCAGACCTTGCCGGTCGCCGGACTGGCCGCGCCCACCAGCAAGCGGGCCAGGGTGGTCTTGCCGGAACCGGAAGTCCCGATCAACCCCAACGACTCTCCGGCCGCCAGTTCGAAACCGATACCGCTGAGGCACGGCCGCTGCCCGCCCGGCACCAGCGCCACCAACTGCTCGACCCGCACATGCCCCTTGGGCGGCGGCAGCGGCATGCCTCGCGCCTGCGGCGGGTAGGCCCGCAACAAGGCATCCAGGCGTTCGTAGGACTGGCGTGCGCTGCCCCACTGGCGCCATACGGCGATCAGTTGGTCGATCGGCGCCAGCACCCGGGCCATGAGAATCGATCCGGCGATCATCATGCCCGGCGTGATGAGGTGCTCCAGCGCCAGCCAGGCGCCCAGCCCCAGCACCAGCGACTGCAGGGCCAGGCGCACCACTTTGGACAGTGCGGTAACAGCCGCGGTGCGCTCGCTGCCCAGGTTCTGCAGGGCCAGAAAACCCTGTTGCAACAGGCTCCAGCGCTGACGCACGGCGTCGAGCATGCCCATGGCGGCGATGGCCTCGGCATTGCGCAGGTTGCCCGCCGCCTGTTGTCCGGCCTGGTGCGACAAGCGCCCGGCCTCGGCGAACGGGGCCTGGGTCAGGCGTTCGTTGAGCCAGGCCAGTGCGCCCAGCAACACCGCGCCGACCAGCGCCAGCAGGCCGAGCCATGGGCTGAACAGGAAGATCACCAGCAGGTAGAGCGGGAACCAGGGCGCATCGAAGAAGGCGAACAGCGCCTGGCCGGTGGCGAACTGACGCAGGCCGGTCAGGTCGCCCAAGGCTTGCTGGGCGCCATCGCGGTGGCCGGCCAGGCTGGCCTGGCTGGCGGCTTCGAACACCCGGGGCGCCAGGGCAAGGTCCAGGCGCGTGCCCAGGCGGATGACCACCTGGCTGCGCAGCCATTCCAGCGCCCCCATGAAGGCGAACAGGCCCAGCACCATCAGGCTGAGCATCAACAAGGTCATCTCGTTGCCCGACGACAGCACCCGGTCGTACACCTGCAGCATGTACAGTGCCGGCGCCAGCATCAGCAGGTTGATCACGGCGCTGAACAGGGCGACGTTGCCCAGGCCGCCACGGCAGTCCAGCAAGGCCTGCCACAATTCACCAGCGGCCATGTTGCGGTTGGTCTTCATCGATGATCCCGCAGAGTGGACGGCGCCCCCATTGACCGACGGGGCACCGCCTCGCAAAATTCGGTGTCGCCACACCCGAGCCCGGCCAGGACAGCGGATGTGGCGACGAGTGGACAGCGATTGGAGGAGTGATCTTCCAATCGCTTTTTTGTCCCCGGCTGTCAGGCGGCCAGGGCGACCTCTTCCAGGGCGACCGGCACACCTACGGCCTGCGCGGTGGCCGCAGCGTGAGGGCCTGCGGCAAGCGCCAGCCCCACGGCCTCGAAGGTGTCGTCGGTGGACACGCCGTAATCGGCCAGAAGCCGATCCAGCACGACCTCCAACGCGCTCGTGTCCCCGCGCAGCAAGCCTTCGGCTACCTGGTGGACCTGATTGTCCGCCACTGCCGATTGCGCTGCCGCGCCCAGGTCCAGACCAGCGAAACGCACCCCATAGTCCATGAAGGTCAATGGCGAGCCGCCACCACCGGTCACGGTGGCTCCCAGTGTCACGCTGTCCAGCTGCCCATAGGCGAGAAACGCTTCGGGCGTGGAGAACGAGAACAGCGTTCCCTGGCCTTCGCCGTGCAGCACAACGCCATACTCGCTACCCGGATTACCGTGGGCGAACCAGGTGGTGCCGGCGCCGGCACCACTGACATACGCGGGGATACTGATGCCGCCGTTGCCCTGCGGATCGAAGCCCTGGCGCCAGAACGCCAGGTAGTCGTCCAGGGTCGCGGGGGCGAAATACGACTCGAAACTGATCGTCAGGCTCATGGCATCTCCTGTTCAAAGCCTGGTGGAACGGACACGCTGACGGTCATGCTCAGGCAGCCAGCGCCAGGTCTTCCGGCAGTGCCTGCACGCCCACGGCCGCGGCAGCGTTGACTGGGCCTGCGGCCAGGTGCGCGGCGACGCTTTCGAAGGTGTCGTTGGTCGAAGTGCCGTAGGCGGCCAGCAGGGTGTCCAGGGCGCTCTCCAGGGCGCTGGTGTTGCCCTGCATCAGGCCGTAGATCACGCTCTGCACTTCGTTGCCGGCACGGCCAGCGCCCAGCGCGGCATCCAGGTCCAGGCCATTGAAGCTGACCACGTAGTTGCTCAGGCTGAAGTCGCTGCCACTGCCGCCACCGAGCACTTCGCCCAGGGAGACGTTGTCCAGCGAACCCCACAGGTAGTGGTTGAGGTTGTCGCCCGGAGCCTTGGAGGGATCGAACACGTAGTGCAGGCCATTGGCGGTGTTGCTGTCGGCGATGAACGCGTAGTCCGAGCCTTGGGCGCCGTGGGTGGCGTACTGGTCGCCATTGAAGGTGCCGTTGCTGAAGCCGCCGGTGTTGCTGTAGCCGTGGCCGGCGGTAACGAAGCCGGCGGTCCAGAAGGCCAGGTAGTCGTCGATGGTGGATCCGGCGAAGGCGGCGTCGTAGGTAACGGAAAGAGTCATTGACGGTTCCTCGATGTTGCACAGTTAAGACGAAGGCGCGATGGCGGCCTTCGTGTCGCCCGGAATGGGCAAACCCGGTTTTTCAGAAGCGGTACTCGAGCATCCCGGAAAGGGTGCGGCCACGAGCCAGCGACAGGTTGTTGCCATCGCCCATGGCGACGAAGTAAGCCTCGTCGGTGGCGTTCTCCAGCGACAACGCGATGTTGAGCTGCGGGGTCATCCAGTAGCTGGCGTAGAGGTCGTAGACCAGGTACTTGGGCCACAGGGCCTGGTCGATCTGGCTATAGGTGTGGGTGTTGAGGTTTTCACCATTGCCCTCGCTGTAGCGGGCCCGCATGCCCACGTCGAGGGTGCGCTCGAGAAAGCGCATGCCCAGGGTCAAGGCACCACGGTCGGCCGGCATGTAGGCGGCATTGCCCATGATCTCGCCACAGCTGGTGACGGCGTTCTGGTCATCCGCCCACTCGGCGCGGGATACCCGCACCGGCAGCATGATGATCCGACTGCCCACCTGCACCGGGCGCATCACCGTGCCGGCATTGACCAGGCGCTGGGCGCCGCCGAGGTAGTACTGCTTGGAGCAGAAGTCGTTGCTGCCGATCATGTGGGTGTAGCTGAGCTGGCCGTAGTAGGCGCCAGCGTCATAGTCCAGGCTGTACTCGACGCCACGAAAGCGCGTGCTCCTGAGGTTGTTCTCGTAGACCGAGCGACCCAGGGAGATGCCGCTGATGCTCGATCCCGGCAGGGTGGCGTTGATATCGAGGAACGAGAAGTTGTCGATGCGCGTATCGAAGTAGGCGACCTTGGCGGCGAAGCGGTCGCCGTCGCGAAACAGCGATTCGCGAAAGACATTCACCCCCAACTCCCAGTTGTGCGACTCCTCGGCCTTGAGGAAGGGGTTGGGATAGACCATCTCGGAACCTCCGCCATGGGGGCGGCCGGTCATGAACGCCTCGGTGACCTGTGGCGGGCGCCAGCCTCGGCCCCAGCGGGTGTACACCTGCAGCCACTCGGGGCCGGGCTTGACGGCGATGCCGAAGGTCGGCGAGAAGCGCCCTTCCTCGCGGTCCACATCGAACAGCATATGGGTCTGCTGACGGCGCAGGTTGGGCTCGGTGACGCCCATCGGGTACATCCAGGTGGTCACCCCGGTGTCGCCGGTCAGGCGAAAACGGTCGTAGCGCAGGCCGGCGTCGATCGTCAGCCAGTCGCCATGGTCGTAGCGCAGGTTGCCGAACAGGCTGGCCATGATCCGTTTGCCCTTGGGCGTCAGCCCTTCGACATAGGGCAGCGCGTCGATCTCGTTGGGTGCGGCGACGCGATTGGTGCTGGGGCGGAAGGTGTCCTGGAATGCCTCGCTGCCGTAGTTGAAGGCCAGCGCGCCGGCGCCGCCCACCTGCCAGCGCGAGGTATTCTCCAGCTGCAGGCCCCAGGTATCGGTCTGGTAGCGGTCGGTGTAGGCCTCGACGTGGTTGCCCGTTTGCAGCGACGACATGTTGTCGGCGTTCCAGCGGTCCTGGCGGGTGGTGACGTAGTACAGCTTGGCCTTGAAATCGACCAGGTCGTTGTCAGGTTTGTAGCTGTAGTCCAACGCTGCGTTCTTGGCGTTGATGTCGTTGGTGCTGGTGACCCGGTAGTAATAGCGGTTGCTCACCGAGTCGCTGTAGGTCCAGGCATCCTTGCTGTCGGTGTCGGTTTCGAAGTAGCTGAACTGCAGGCGCTGATCGTCGGCGAAATTCAGGCCCAGCTTGAACAGCTGCGAGCGGGTCACGCTGTCCATGGCACCGACTTCACCGTTGAGCCAGCCCTTCCAGGCCTCCCGATTGTCCAGCTTGCCGCGGATCTGGGTGCCCAGGTTGTCGGCGTTCTGCGTGCCGCTGCGATAGTCGCCGTAGTGCCGTTCGCTGTGGCCGACCAGGACGTCGCCGATCTCGTTGCCGGCGGCGAACAGGGCGCTGCCGTTGAAGTAGGTGCCATTGCCCAGCTCGCCGATGCCATGTCCGGCACGCAGGCGGCCGCCGACCTCCTTGCCCGGGCCGAGCAGGTCGCTGGCCTGGATGGTGTTGAAGCTGGCGATGCCACCGATCACCCCGGCGCCGCCCATGCCCGCCGATGTGCCCTTGTCGATCTCGATGCCCTGCACGAACTCAGGGTCGATGAACATCACGCCGTTGCGCTGCTGGTGGCCGTTGACGTTGAAGTTCTGGCGCATGCCATCGATGTTCATGTTGACCCGGCCGTAATCCTGCACGCCGCGAATGTTCACCGACAGGCCGGGGTCACGCTGGTTGACTGCGGTGTAGACCCCGGCGGTCTGTTCGAGCATGTCGGCGGCATGCCGTGGTGGGCGCTGGTCGATCTGCTCGCGAGTGATCACGCTGACCGATCGCGGGGTCTGGTACACCCAGTCGCCATCGCGCTGCGAATCGACATGGGTCGCGCCCAGCTCCAGCGCCTCGTCGCCCTGGGTCACGCGCTCCAGGCCAACCTGCCCGGCGGCGCTGAAGTGGTAGCGCACCGGCGTGCCGCGCAGCAACTGGCGCAAACCCTCATCGGGCGGGTAGCTGCCCTGCAGCCCTTCGCTGCGCAGACCAGCCAGCTTGCGGCTGTCGAAGAACACCTGCACACCTGACTGCTCGGCATAGGCCAGCACGGCGCCGTCGAGCGACTGGGCCGGAATGTCGAAGCGGATCAGGTTGCGGCTGGCGGCGCCTTGCGCATCGGCGGCCTGTGCAATGCCGATCCCCATCGGCAGCGCACTGCTGCCCAGGGCCAGGCTGCCGGCCAGGGCGAGGTGGCCCAGAGGGCGCAGGGATTGTTGTAGTGGCGTGCTCACTGCGATTGCTCGTCCGTTGTTGGCGTTTTCTAGTAATGAAAATCAATCTCAACAATCAGACGAGCAGCGCGAAAAAAGTCAGTAAATAAAATTGAAAGTTTTTTGCCGAAAGCCTTTTCAGTAGAGCACGGCCAGGCCTGGAAGCTCGATCAGCCGGGCCTTGAGCTCATCGCCGAGGACATCCGGCGCGCTGCCAAGCTGGTCCAGGCGGAACACCCCGCTGACCTCGCGCCGAGCCAGTGCGTCATTGGCGATCACCAGCCGGCCCGCGCGGTAGCGATTGAGCCGCGCCACCACTTCGTCGAGCGGCTGGCGCTCGAACACCAGCACCCCGCGCTGCCAGTCCGTGGCTCGGCGCAGGTCACGGCCAGGCCATGGCCGCAAACCGGCTCGCTGGTCGTAACGCAGGCACTGGCCTTCTTCCAGCACTTGGCTGGCCTCGCCTTGCGCGGGCGCTACCTGCAACTCCACCGCGACGCGGTGCTCGAGCATACCCACCCAGCCGCCCTCACCCGCCTCACCGACCACGAAGCGCGTACCCAGGGCACGACTGGTGGCCCCGGCGTACTCGACCACGAACGGGCGCGCCTCCTGGGCCGTGACCGGCGCGGCGCTGAACACCGCCTCGCCCGAGAGCAGGCGCACGCGACGCTCATGCTCGTCGAAGGCAAGCTGGATGGCGCTACGGCTGTCCAGCTCGACCTGGCTACCGTCGGGCAATGTCACCTGACGTATTTCACCCGTGCCGGTGAGGTAGTCCGCGCGCCAGCCCAGCCAGGCCTGAGGGCCTTGCTCCAAGGCCAGGACCGCCAGCAACAGCACCGCCGCGCTGGCCACCGCCCGGCGCAAGCGCGGACGGCGGCGCGGCACGACTGTACCGTCCCGCGGTGACGCGGGGCGCAGCGGCGTGGCGGCTGGCAGGCTCGTCAGCTGCCCGAGGTCGGCCCAAGTGGCCTGGGCGAAGCCATAGGCCCGGGCATGCCGGGGATCGCTGGCGCACCACTGCTCCAGGGTCAGCTGCTGCGTCGGGCTGAGGGGGCCGGCCTGCTGCAGCACCACCCACTCGGCGGCCTGCTCGCGGATGGCTTGCTCGTTCTGGCTGCTCACACGGTTCTCTCGCGATCTGGTTATGTCTGGGCTGACGTCTGAAGTGGCATTTGTCAGTAAACCGTTGGTCATTCGGTTTCCTGCAGGCACTGCATCACATAGGCCAGGGCCTTGGCCAGATGCTTCTGCACGGAACTGTCGGAGATTCCCAGATGGCGTGCGACCTCGGCGTGGGTCATGCCCTCGAGACGGTTGAGCCGAAACACCTGGCGAGTCCGCTCGGGCAGCTCGCCGAGGATCGCCTGCAGACGGCGCAGGTGCTGCTCGCGCGCGGCCTGTTCGTCGAGCCCTGGGCGCTCTTCGACAATGCTTTCGAGGGCTTCATGGGGAACCAGGTCGGTCTTGCGTCGCTGCTGCTGGCGCACATGGTCGACCATCAGGTTGTGGGCGGTGCGATACAGGTAGGCCTGCGCGTTCTCGATCGGGGCCTGGCGCTGCTGCTCGGCCAGGCGCAGGAAGCTGTCCTGCACCAGATCGGCAGCCAGCTGCGGGTCGCGCACCTTGCGCGAGAGCAGGCCCTGAAGGTTTTTCGCGTGCTTTACGAACAGCCGCTTGAGGTCGAACTCCGCCACACGCTCTCCATGGGGTGGTCGCAAGGTGGCGGTATGCTACTGGTTATTGAGAATCACTTGCAAGAAGATGGCTTATTCGAACAACGCATCCAGCGCCTGTTCCAGACGGGTCACGGCGATCACCTGAAGGCCGGCGGGGGCTTCTTTCGGGGCGTTGCCCTTGGGCACGATCGCGCGCTTGAAGCCATGCTTGGCCGCTTCCTTCAGACGCTCCTGGCCACTGGGCACCGGGCGTACTTCGCCCGACAGGCCAATCTCGCCAAAGACCAGCAAGCCATGGGCCAGCGGACGGTTGCGCAGGCTCGACATCACCGCCGCCAGCAGCGCCAGGTCGGAGGCGGTCTCCAGCACCTTCACGCCACCGACCACGTTGAGGAACACGTCCTGGTCATGGGTGGGAATGCCGCCGTGGCGGTGCAGCACCGCCAGCAGCATGGCCAGACGGTTCTGGTCCAGACCCAGGGTAACGCGCCGCGGGTTGGCCAGGTGACTGTCATCGACCAGCGCCTGAACCTCCACCAGCATCGGTCGGGTCCCCTCCCACGTGGCCATGACCACGCTGCCGGGCACTTCCTCCTGGGCGCGGTTGAGGAAGATCGCCGAAGGATTGGAGACTTCCTTCAGACCACGGTCGGTCATGCCGAACACGCCCAGTTCGTTGACCGCGCCGAAGCGGTTCTTCACCGCCCGCAGCAGGCGCAGGCGACCATCGGACTCACCCTCGAAATACAGCACGGTGTCGACCATGTGCTCGAGCACCCGAGGACCGGCCAACGAGCCTTCCTTGGTGACGTGGCCGACCAGGAAGATCGCCGTGCCGCTCTGCTTGGCGTAGCGCACCAGCAAGGCGGTGCTCTCGCGCACCTGGGCCACGCCGCCTGGAGCCGACTGCAGCTGCTCGGTGAAGATGGTCTGGATCGAGTCGATCACCATCACCCGAGGCTTTTCCTGGCGCGCGGTGGCGATGATGGTCTCGATGCAGGTTTCGGTCATCACCTTGAGCTGGTCTTGGGGCAGGCCCAGGCGTCGCGAACGCATGGCCACCTGTTGCTGCGACTCTTCACCGGTGACGTAGAGCGCCGGCATCGCCGTGGCGATATTGCATAGCGTCTGCAGGAGGATGGTGGACTTGCCGATTCCCGGGTCACCACCGATCAGCACCACCGAGCCATCCACCAGGCCGCCACCGAGTACCCGGTCGAGCTCGGTGCTGCTGGTGGTGAAGCGCGGGATCTCCTCGACACTCACCTCGGCCAGGGTCTTGATCTGCGCCTGCTGCCCGGTCCAGCCGGCGCGCCCGCTCGGGGCCGCGGCGGCGCCGCTCTCGATCATGGTCTCGACCAGGGTGTTCCAGGCTCCGCAATCACCGCACTGGCCGGCCCATTTGGGAAAGGTCGCGCCGCACTCGGTGCAGCCATACAAGCGCTTGGCCTTGGCCATGGGCTGGGTCTCCTGGAAAAAACCGCCATCATAGCCGAACGTGGACGTGTCCCGGAGGCCTCGGGGAGCGACAAAACTATTCGCTCTAAACGCAGTCTGTAGCTGCGAACGTCACGCATGAAGCGTTTTAGTGGCTTACACTCCGATTACCTCTCCATTCGTAACAAGGGAATACAGCATGGGCATGCTCAGTGAATTCAAGGCCTTCGCGGTCAAGGGAAATGTCGTCGACATGGCGGTGGGTATCATCATCGGCGCGGCGTTCGGCAAGATCGTGTCGTCCTTCGTCGGCGACGTGATCATGCCCCCCATCGGCCTGCTGATCGGCGGTGTGGACTTCAGCGACCTGGCCATCACGCTCAAGGCCGCCGAAGGCGATGTGCCGGCGGTGATGCTGGCTTATGGCAAGTTCATCCAGACCATCCTCGACTTCGTGATCGTCGCCTTTGCCATCTTCATGGGCGTGAAAGTGATCAACCGCCTCAAGCGTGAAGAGGCCGTGGCGCCGAGCGCCCCCCCCGTGCCGACCCCCGAGGAAACCCTGCTGACCGAGATCCGCGACCTGCTCAAGGCGCAGAACCGCCAGCCCTGAAACACCCTGTGAAAACGGCGCCCGAGGGCGCCGTTTTACTTACCAGTAGTTTTCCACCGCCACCTGTCCTGGCCGCTTGCTCAGGCTCAGTTGCAGGTCGCGGGCCTTGAGCACCTTGCGCGTCTCGTCGATCATTTCCGGGTTGCCGCACAGCATGATCCGCGAGTGTTCCGGCGACAGCTCGAGCCCCGCCACCTTTTCCAGTTCGCCATTCTCGATGAGCGTGGTGATCCGCGCGTTCAGCGCGCCTGGATGCCGCTCCCGGGTCACCACCGGTATGAACTGCAGCTTGCCGGCGAACTCGGCGAGATACTCGCGCTGTTCGAGCTCGGCAATCTCGTCCACATAGGCCAGTTCCTTCGCTTCGCGCACCGAATACACCAGCTTGATGTTGTCGAAACGCTCCCAGGCCTCGAAGTCCTGCAGGATCGACATGAACGGCGCGATCCCGGTACCGGTGGCCAGCAACCACAGGTCACGCCCGCCGACGAAGCGATCGAGGGTGAGGAAGCCGAAGGCCTGGCGGTCGATCATCAGCGTATCGCCCTCGCCAAGGCGGCTCAGCTCACTGGTGAATTCGCCCCCCGGCACCACGATCGAAAAGAAGTCCAGGTGTTCGTCATGGGGGGCGCTGACCATCGAATAGGCACGCCAGACCACACTACCATCCGCCTTGGTCACACCCAGTCGCGCGAACTGCCCGGCACGAAAACGGAAGCCCGCATCGCGGGTGACCCGCAGGGAGAACAGGTTGGGCGTCAAGGGCTGGACGTCGAGCAGGGTCTGGCGGGTGAATTTGTCAGCGCTGGCGGTCATGACGGGCTCCATGGTTCGAATGCGCCAAGTGTCGCGCAAAGCGGCCAGGATAAAAACCGTCGGTTTGTAGGGCATCGTTTATGGCATGCAACAAATAGCTAAGAATGCGCGGCAGGTATAGCAAAAAAAACCAGCGCAGATTTAGGACATTTCCTACACTAGCTCCGGTACAGCGCACGCATTGGATCCAGAACGGCGTGAAGGGGAGTGCCATCGATGCCACAGTGGAAAAGTGAACAGCTCGAGATATTGCTGGAGCAACAGGAACCACAGGCCCTGCTGGGCAAGGCCGTGGAGTTGGTACAGGCACTGGACATGGAGTTCCTCGGCTTGTCGCTGCACCTGCACATCGCCGCCCATAGCCCGCAGGTGGTGCTCTACAACAATTACCCGCGGGAATGGAACGAGCGCTACCAGAAGGAAAATCTGATCGCCATAGATCCGGTGGTTTCCAACTGCCACCGATCCACCCTGCCCGTGCTCTGGAACGACGAACTGTTCCGCGAAGTCCCGCACGTGCGCGAAGGAGCCTGCGCGCACGGCATCACCCATGGCTGGACCCAGTCGGTCCACGACCTGCGGCATAACGAGACCCAGCTCAGTGTGTCCAGGCCCAGGCACGCCGTCGATCGCCATGAGCTCTACGAGAAAGGCGCCCAGGTGATGTGGCTGTGCAACACCTTGCATGCGGTACTCAGCGAATACCATCTGGCCAAGATCAGCCCCTTGCCGCAACTGAGCGAACGCGAGCTGGAAGTGCTCAAATGGTCTGCCGCCGGCAAGACCGCCGCCGATGTGGCGACCATCCTGTCGCTGTCGACCAGCACCGTGAACTTCCATATCCGCAGCGTCATCACCAAGACCAACGCCGCCAACAAGGCCGGGGCCATCGCCATCGCCGCCATGCGCGGCCTGCTCTGACCCAACGCTAGCCCCTGTGGCGTACAAAGCCCTGTAGAATCGCCCCCTCACGCAGATTCGCAGCAGAGCCCCTTGTCATGCCCCTGTTCAACAGCCCCTTCGCCGACCTCGACCTGATCCGCCAGCCGGAGCAGGCCAACGACCCCCTGCTGGCTTTCGATGCCGCCGACCAGTACCTGCTGGAACACCTGGCTGCCCAGTCACCCACCGCAGGTTGCAAGGTGCTGGTACTCAACGACAGTTTCGGGGCGCTGGCCACGAGCCTGGCCGGCCACCTGCAGGTGACCAGCAGCGGCGACTCGCACCTGGCGCGCATGGCGCTGGAAAAGAACCTGGCACGCAATGACAAGCCGTTCGATGCGGTGCCTTTCGTGACAGCCAGCGAAACCTGGCAGGGCCCGTTCGACCGCGTGCTGGTGCGCGTGCCCAAGACGCTGGCGCTGCTGGAAGAGCAACTGATCCGCCTGCAGGGCCAGCTGGCCCCCGGAGCCCAGGTGATCGCCGGTGCCATGATCAAGCACCTGCCGCGCGCCGCCGGCGACCTGATGGAAAAGTACATCGGTCCGGTCCAGGCATCGCTGGCGCAAAAGAAGGCCCGGCTGCTCACCGCCACCGTCGCCGGACGAGCGGCCACGCGCTCGCCCTACCCGACCCGCTACCACCTGGATGAACCGGCCCTGGAGCTGGTCAACCATGCCAACGTGTTCTGCCGCGAGGGCCTGGACATCGGCACCCGCGCCTTCCTGCCGCACCTGCCACGTGACCTCGGCCGCGCCCGCGTCGCAGACCTGGGCTGCGGCAATGGCGTGCTGGCCATCGCCAGCGCCCTGCTCAACCCGGATGCGCACTACACGCTGGTGGACGAGTCGTACATGGCGGTGCAGTCGGCGCGGGAGAACTGGCAGGCGGCGTTGGGTGCCCGCGAGGTGGAAATCCGCGCGGCGGATGGCCTGGCCGGCCAGGAACGACAGTCGCTGGACGTGGTGCTGTGCAACCCGCCGTTCCACCAGCAGCAGGTGGTGGGCGACTTCCTCGCCTGGCGCATGTTCCAGCAGGCCCGGGAGGCGCTGGAGGTCGGTGGCGCGTTGTACATCGTCGGCAACCGCCACCTGGGCTACCACAGCAAGCTGGCGCGGTTGTTCCGGGGCGTGGAACAGGTGGCGGCGACGCCGAAGTTCGTGGTGCTCAAGGCCAGGAAATAAAGCATCGCGGGGCAAGTCGCAGCGTCGAACCGCCGCTGCGACTTGCCCCGCGATGGATCAAAGGCTTAGTGAGTACTAAGGCCCGCCGCACTCATGAACATGCGCATGCCATAGGCGACCACCCCAAGCGCCGCCACGCTCAACACCCAGATCAGCACCAGCCAGCCCAGGCGCTGCCACAACGGCTTCTTCTCTTCGACAGTCATTGCCTGGCACTCCTAGTGATAGCCATCGTCATGGGTCACCTTGCCGCGGAACACGTAGTAGCTCCAGTAGGTGTAGCCCAGGATGAATGGCAGGATGAACAGCGTGCCGACCAGCATGAAGCCCTGGCTCTGCGGCGGCGCCGCGGCGTCCCAGATGCTGATGGACGGCGGGATGATGTTCGGCCACAGACTGATGCCCAGGCCGCTGTAGCCCAGGAAGATCAGCACCAGGGTCAGCAGGAACGGCGTGTAGTGGGCGTTGCGCGCCACCGCGCGAAGCAGTCCGTAGAAGGTCACCAGCACCAGGATCGGTACCGGCATGAACCAGACCAGGTTAGGCATGCTGAACCAGCGTTCGGCGATCTGCGGGTAGGCGATCGGCGTCCACAGGCTGACGATGCCGATCACCGCCAGCAGCACCAGCGCCAGCGGCCGGGCCACATCGTGCATCTTCTTCTGCAGCGGTCCTTCGGTCTTCATGATCAGCCAGGTGCAGCCCAGCAGGGTGTAGGCGACGATCAGGCCCAGGCCGGAGAACAGCGTGAACGGGGTCAGCCAGTCGAGCGTGCCGCCGGCGAACTTGCGGTCGACCACCTTGAAGCCCTCGATGAAGGCCCCCAGGGCCACGCCCTGGAAGAAGGTCGCCACCAGCGAGCCCCAGATGAACGCCTTGTCCCAGATATGGCGTTTGTGGGGCCGGGCCTTGAAGCGGAACTCGAAGGCCACGCCACGGAAGATCAGGCCCACCAGCATCAGGATCAACGGCAGGTACAGCGCCTCGAGCACCACCGAGTAGGCCAGCGGGAAGGCACCGAACAGTGCCGCGCCTCCCAGCACCAGCCAGGTTTCGTTGCCGTCCCACACCGGGGCGACGGTGTTCATCATCACGTCACGGTCACGCTCGTCCTTGACGAAGGGGAAGAGCATGCCGATCCCCAGGTCGAAACCATCCATCACCACGTACATCATGACGCCGAAGATGATGATCACGGCCCAGATCAGCGGAAGATCGATTCCCATCTCAGTTCCCCTTGCTCAGGCGGGTGGAGTCGGCCTCATGGCCGTCATCGGCGGCGGACAACGGCCGCGCCGGCGTGCGTTTCTGGCCCGGGCCGCCAGGGGTGTGCTCATCGCCCTCGCCGGTTTGCGGGCCTTTGCGCACCAGGCGCAACATGTAGCCGATGCCGGTGCCGAACAGGGCGAAGTAGACCACCACGAACATCACCAGGGTGAAGCCGAGCTGCGCATAGCTGTGGTTGGACACGCCATCGGCGGTGCGCATCAACCCGTAGACCACCCATGGCTGGCGACCGATCTCGGTGGTGAACCACCCGGCGAGGATCGCGATCAGGCCGGAAGGCCCCATCCACAAGGTCAGGTAGAGGAACGGCCGCGAGCTGTACAGGGTGCCGCGCTTGCGCAGCCACAGGCTCCACAGGCCGACGAAGATCATCAGCAAGCCCAGGCCGACCATGATCCGGAACGACCAGAACACGATGGTCGAGTTGGGCCGGTCTTGCGGCGGGAAGTCCTTCATCGCCGGGACCTGCTTGTCCAGGCTGTGGGTGAGGATCAGGCTGCCGAGCGCCGGAATCTCGAGCTTGAAGTGGGTGGTCTCGGCTTTCATGTCGGGAATGCCGAACAGGATCAGCGGCGTCGGCTCACCGGGCTTGTTCTCCCAGTGACCTTCGATGGCGGCGATCTTCACCGGCTGATGCTTGAGCGTGTTCAGGCCATGGAAGTCGCCGATCACGGCCTGGACCGGCGCGACGATCAGCGCCATCCACATGGCCATCGACAGCATCTTGCGCACCGCCGGGTTGTCACGTCCGCGCAGCAGGTGCCAGGCCGCCGAGGCGCCGACGAAGAACGCGGTGGCGACGAAGGCCGCAGTGGCCATGTGCATCAGGCGATAGGGGAAGGACGGGTTGAAGATCACCGCCAGCCAGTCCACCGGGATCACCCGGCCATCGACGATCTCGTAGCCCTGCGGGGTCTGCATCCAGCTGTTGGAAGCCAGGATCCAGAACGTCGACACCAGCGTGCCGATCGCCACCATCACCGTGGCGAAGAAGTGCAGGCCACGGCCGACACGGTTCCAGCCGAACAGCATGACGCCGAGGAAACCGGCCTCGAGGAAGAAGGCCGTGAGCACCTCGTAGGTAAGCAGGGGGCCGGTGATGGAGCCGGCGAAGTCGGAGAACTGGCTCCAGTTGGTGCCGAACTGGTAGGCCATGACCAGGCCGGAGACCACGCCCATGCCGAAGTTGACGGCGAAGATCTTCGACCAGAAGTGGTAGAGGTCACGGTAGGTGTTGTCGCCGGTCCTCAGCCAAAGGCCTTCGAGAACCGCCAGGTAGCTCGCCAGGCCAATGGTGATGGCCGGGAACAGGATGTGAAAGGACACGGTAAAGGCAAACTGGATTCGGGCGAGCTCTAGGGCTTCCAATCCGAACATGATGCTTCCTCTTCAGATAATCCGGCGGCCGGGCCCGTGGCCCCGTCGCCCACTGCCCCCACGGGTATCGAGTGCGGCACGTTGGAATTGTTCTGTTCGATCGCGGGGATTCCGGCCCGAGGGCCAAGATCGTTGCATCTGGAACGATTGACCCAGATCAACGACTGAATGGAAGCATAGTCCTGAATGACCCATCCGGATGTGTGGTTGATTGCCGCGTGACCTGTTGCCTCACCCGCTTATGCGAAGCGCCGGGAGTTGATCCACGCGGTTTTCAGCAACCATTTGTTACAAACAGATGTTACGCTGCAGCCCCCTCTATCTCCGAGGCCGCAGGCATCCGATGTCCGATTCCACCCCGCAATTGCTGCGCCATCACCGTCCTTTCCTCGCGTTCTGGCTGGCCCGGGTGTTCACCGCCAGCGGCTTTCAGATGCTCACCGTGGCCATCGGCTGGCACCTCTACCAACTCACTAGCAATGTGCTCGACCTGGGCCTGGTCGGCCTGGTGGAATTCGCGCCGCGGGTGCTGTTCATGCTGCACACCGGGCATGTCGCCGATCGCTATGACCGGCGCAAGGTCGCGGCCTTGTGCCAGACCCTGCAGGCGCTGATCGCCCTGGCGCTGGCCCTGGGCAGCGCCAGCGACAATGTCAGCCGCGAGCTGATCTTCGTTCTCGCCTTCCTGCTGGGCGCCACCCGCTCGTTCGAGATGCCAGCGACCCAGGCACTGCTGCCCAACGTGGTGCCGCCGGGCCTGTTTCCCCGCGCGGTGGCGGCCTCGGCGTCGGCCACCCAGTCGGCGACCATCGTCGCGCCGGCAGTGGGGGGCTTGCTGTATGCCCTCGGCAGCACCTGGGTGTATGGCCCGACCGTGATCCTCTACCTCATCGCCTGCCTGCTGACCTTGAGCCTCGACGCCCGACGGCAGCAACCGCAACCCGGCCGGGCCAACCTTGACTCGTTGCTCGCCGGTATCCGCTTCATCCGCAGCCGCCCGGACATCTTCGGCGCCATCTCCCTGGACCTGTTCGCCGTGCTGCTGGGCGGTGCCACCGCGCTGCTGCCGGTGTTCGCCAAGGACATCCTGCTCACCGGCGCCTGGGGCCTGGGCCTGCTGCGCTCGGCACCGGCGGTGGGGGCGCTGCTGATGTCGCTGTGGCTGGCGCGCTTCCCGGTGGAGCGCAAGGTCGGGCTGATCATGTTCGCCTCGGTGGGCATTTTCGGTGTGGCGACCATCGCCTTCGGTCTCTCGACCTCGTTCTGGTTCTCGTTGGCGGTGCTGGTGGTGCTCGGCGCGGCGGACATGATCAGCATGGTCATCCGTGGCGCCTTCGTGCAGCTGGAGACACCGGACGAGATGCGTGGCCGAGTGAGCGCGGTGAACGGGCTGTTCATCGGTGCCTCGAACCAGCTCGGCGAGTTCGAGTCGGGGCTGACCGCGCACTGGTTTGGCACAGTGCCGGCAGTGGTGCTCGGGGGTGTCGGCACACTGGTGGTGACCGGGGTGTGGATGAAGCTGTTCCCGACGCTGACTCACCGGGACCGCATGCACAACGGCTGACAGGCCCTGCACGCTCTCATCGTGGGAGCGGGCTTGCCCCGCGATTTCAAAGACCCGGACGGTTGCGCCTGGCCTATCCGACGAAATCGCGGGCAAGCCCGCTCCCACGATAGGCCCCTGCCCCCCTTGCTGGTATGATGCGCGGCTTTTTTCCGCCCCGCACAAAACCACGGCACCCGGTACGGTCTGTGCTTTGCTGTTGGGGTCGATACATTCACGGCGCGAGGGCGCCCTGGGGAGCAGGCATGCTGGAAAGGCTGTTTCAACTGAGAGCACACAACACCAACGTGCGCACCGAGATTCTCGCGGGCGTCACCACCTTCCTGGCCATGGCCTACATCCTGTTCGTCAACCCGAGCATTCTCGGCGAGACCGGCATGGACAAGGGCGCGATCTTCGTCGCCACCTGCCTGGCCGCGGCCATCGGTTCGGTGACCATGGGCATCATCGCCAACTACCCGATCGCCCTGGCGCCGGGCATGGGCCTGAACGCCTTCTTCACCTACACCGTGGTCCTGCACATGGGCCATACCTGGCAGGTAGCCCTGGGCGCGGTGTTCCTCTCCGCGGTGCTGTTCTTCCTGCTGTCGATCTTCCGCATCCGCGAATGGATCGTGAACAGCATCCCGCTGCCGCTGCGCTCGGCGATCGCCGCCGGCATCGGCCTGTTCCTGGCGCTCATCGCCCTGCATAACGCCGGCATCGTCGTCGACAACCAGGCCACCCTGGTGGGCCTGGGCGACCTCGCGAAGCCGGCGCCGGTCCTCGCCACCCTGGGCTTCTTCCTGATCGTCGCGCTCGAGGCGATGAAAGTACGTGGCGCGGTGCTGATCGGCATCCTCGCCGTGACCGTGGCCTCGATCGCCATGGGCGTCACCCCGTTCGGCGGCGTGGTGTCGATGCCGCCGTCGCTGGCGCCGACCTTCCTGCAGCTGGACATCAAGGGCGCGCTGGACGTCGGCCTGATCAGCGTGATCTTCGCCTTCCTGTTCGTCGACCTGTTCGACAACTCCGGCACCCTGATCGGCGTGGCCAAGCGCGCCGGCCTGATGGGCAAGGACGGGCACATGCCGAAGATGGGCCGCGCCCTGATCGCCGACAGTACCGCCGCCATGGCCGGCTCCCTGCTGGGCACCTCGACCACCACCAGCTACATCGAGTCGGCAGCCGGCGTCAGCGCCGGTGGCCGCACCGGTCTCACCGCCATCGTGGTGGCGGTCCTGTTCCTGCTGGCCCTGTTCTTCGCCCCGCTGGCCGGCAGCGTGCCGGCCTTCGCCACCGCCCCGGCGCTGCTGTTCGTCGCCGTGCTGATGGCCTCGGGCCTGGCCGAAATCAACTGGGACGACGTCACCGAAGCCGCGCCGGTGGTGGTGACCGCCCTGGCCATGCCGCTGACCTACTCGATCGCCAACGGCATCGCCTTCGGCTTCATCGCCTGGACCGCCATCAAACTGATCTCCGGCCGTCGCCAAGACCTGAACCCGGCGCTGGTGATCCTGTCCATCCTGTTCGTCATCAAGCTCGGCTGGTTCCCCGCATGAGTGCTGTCTTCGACCCCGCGCAATACGACGCGCAGCTGGCGGCCAAGGCCGCCCGCCTGCGCGAGCTGCTGGCAGCGTTCGACGCCCCGGAGCCGGCGGTGTTCGACTCGCCCCGCGAGCACTACCGCCTGCGCGCCGAGTTCCGTCTGTGGCGCGAGGACGGCCAGCGCCACTACGCGATGTTCGCCCCGGGCGAGAAGCACAAGGCGATCCTGATCGACGAGTTCCCCATCGCCAGCCAACGTATCAATGACCTGATGCCGCGCCTGAAAGCCGCCTGGCAAGCCAGCGAGGCGCTGAACAACCGTCTGTTCCAGGTGGAGTTCCTCACCACCCTGGCAGGTGATGCGATGGTCACCCTGTGCTACCACCGCCCGCTGGACGAGGCCTGGGAAGCGGCCGCGCAGCAGTTGGCCGGTGACCTCGGCGTCAGCGTGATCGGCCGCTCGAAAGGCAAGCGCGTGGTGATCGGCCGCGACTACGCGGTGGAGAAACTCGACATCGCCGGACGCACCTTCAGCTACCGCCAGCCCGAAGGCGCCTTCACCCAGCCCAACGGCGCGGTGAACCAGAAGATGCTCGGCTGGGCCTTCGAAGCCATGGGCGAGCGCGCGGACGACCTGCTGGAGCTGTACTGCGGCAACGGCAACTTCACCCTGCCGCTGGCCACCCGTGCGCGTCAGGTGCTGGCCACCGAGATCAGCAAGACCTCGGTCAACGCCGCGCTGCACAACCTCGACGAGAACGGCGTGGGCAACGTGCGCCTGGTGCGCCTTTCGGCCGAGGAGCTGACCCAGGCGCTGAACGAGGTGCGTCCGTTCCGCCGCCTGGAAGGCATCGACCTGAAAAGCTACGACTTCGGCACGGTGTTCGTCGACCCGCCGCGCGCCGGCATGGACCCGGACACCTGCGAGCTGGCTCGCCGCTTCGAGCGCATCCTGTACATTTCCTGCAACCCCGAGACCCTGGCGCAGAACATCGCCCAGCTGCACGATACCCACCGTATCGAACGCTGCGCCCTGTTCGACCAGTTCCCCTATACCCATCACATGGAAAGCGGGGTGCTGCTGGTCCGGCGTTGACCCGCGACAGGACGGGGCCGCAACGGCCCCGCCACTCGCCATCAGGAGCGATGCATCGATGGATCAGTTGAGCGCCATGCAGGCCTTCCGCCGGGTCGTCGACCTCGGCAGCTTCAGCGCCGCCGCCCACCAGGCGGGCGTTTCCCATACCGTGCTGTCGCGCCAGGTGAAGAACCTCGAGCGCCACCTCGGCACCCAGTTGCTCAATCGCACCACCCGTCGCCTGCAACTGACCGAGGCCGGCGCGCTGTTCTACCGCCACTGCGTGCAGATCCTCGAGCAGATGCAGGCGATGACCCTCGAGTTGTCCGAGCACCAGCAGCAACCCAGCGGTACCCTGCGCCTGGGCGTGGCCACCGCGTTCGGCGAACTGGAGCTGGGGCGCTGGCTGCCGGATTTCGTCGAACGCCATGAACAGTTGCAGGTCGAGCTGCATTGCAGTGACCGCTTCATCGACCTGCTCGAAGAGGACATCGACGTCTGCCTGAGGGTCACCGACCACCTGCCAGACTCCAGCCTGGTCGCACGCCAACTGGCCGTCAGCGAAGTAGTGCTGGTGGCCGCGCCCGGCTACCTGGAACGGCACGGCGCCCCTGTCACCCTCGATGACCTCGCTGCGCACTCACTGCTTGGCTTCACCCAGCTGCTGCATCCACAACGGCTCCAGCTCACCGGCCCCGGCGGCGAGCGACAGGACGTACTGATGCCCAGGCGCCTGAGCGCCAACTCGCCCATCGCCCTGCGCACGGCAGCCATTGGCGGTCTTGGCATCGCCAGTTTCGATCGCTTCATCGTCCACGACGCCCTGCGCGACGGACGCCTGGTGCCCGTGCTGAAAGAATGGGCGCTGCCGTCGCGCACCCTTTACGCGGTCTACCCACAAAGCCGATACCTTGCGCCCAAGGTGCGGGCGCTGCTCGACTATGTGCAGGCGTACTATGCCGAGCCACGCTGGCTGAATTGATATGTGCTTAACTTGCACAAGTCATGGCTTGCTCACGGGGTATTTGTGCACGGGTTGAATGGTTAACCTTCGCCGCACAGTCAATTGGCGAAGGAGCCTCCCCCATGAAAGCACTGCACGCGATGTTCGCCGGCCTGACGATGGCCGCACTTGCCACCACTGCCAACGCCACTGGCGAGAAGCTGATTTCGGTGCCGGACAGCGCCACGCTGCACTGGCAAGCCGTCAGCGGTACCCAAGGCGCCGTGAGCTACGCCAATGTCGAAGGCGATCTGTTCGGCAGCGGCCCATACTCGGCCTACGTGAAATTCCGCAAAGGCACCGACAACGGCCTGCATACCCACAGCCAGACGCTGCCGACCGTAGTCCTGAGCGGTACCTTCTATGCGGTGATCGATGGCAAGCGGGTGGAATACCCGGCCGGTTCCTACTACAAGCTGCCGGCGAATCTGGTGCATGAGAGTGGTTGCACCGCGGCTGCCGACTGCCTGCTGTTCCAGTACCAGGCGGACGCCTTCGACCTGAACCCGGTCAAGGGCTGAGCCCGACGCCAGTTCATCACGCTCAGTTGGGGCTGCACAGCAGCCCCACTACCGCTTTAACTGATGGGCATTAAAACTCAAGCACTGTCTCAGATCCTCGCTCCCGACCTGCATTCAGAAGTCGAAGAACACCGTCTCCCCTTCCCCCTGAATACGGATATCGAACCGATACGCCGTCTTCCCATCCACTTCACAGCGCCTGGCGATCAGCGTCTCGCGCCGCTGCGGCTGCTCGATCAGGTTGAGCACCGGGCAGCGGGCGTTCGCCTCGCCCTCGTCATCGAAGTACAGGCGCGTATGCAGGTGGATATTGATCCCCCGGGCAAACAGGCTGATGTTGATATGCGGCGCCATCGGCACGCCCGCGGCATTGTTCACCACCCCCGGCTTGACCGTGCGCAGGGTCCACTCGCCCGCATCGAAGGTGGTGGCGGTGCGGCCAAAGCTGTTGAACGCGTTCTCGAGGTTGTACTCATCCTGGTACAGGCCATTGGCATCGGCCTGCCACACCTCCAGGAACGAGTCGCGCACCAGATGACCATTGCCGTCGTATACCTGGCCGATCAGCAGGATGTGCTCGCCCGGCGCCTCGGGCGTGGCCATGCGGTTCCAGATTTCCTGGTCACGGGTCGGATTGCCGGCCGCCTCCAGGGCGAGGCCGATGTGCACATAGGGGCCGGCGGTCTGCGAAGGCGTTTCCGGCAGCAATTCGATAGGCATGTCGGGCCTCCTCAGCGATTTTCGAAATGGGTCTGGCGCTGGCCGCGCAGGACGATGTCGAAGCGGTAGGCCAGGCAGTCCATCGGGTTGGCGTGGCTCATGTCGAGCTTGGCGATCAGCCGTTCGACCGCATCGGGGCTGGCGATCGACTTGACGATCGGACACAGCGGAATCAGCGGATCACCCTCGAAATACAGCTGGGTGATCAGCTTGGTGGCGATCGACGGGCCGCTGATGGAGAAGTGGATATGCGCCGGGCGCCAGTCGTTGGGGCCATTGCGCCACGGGTACGGCCCGGGCTTGATGGTGCGGAAGCTGTAGTAGCCGTCGCGGTCGGTGAGGCAGCGACCGACACCGCCGAAGTTCGGATCCAGTGGCGCCAGGTAGCGGTCGTTCTTGTGCCGGTAACGGCCACCGGCATTGGCCTGCCACATCTCCACCAAGGTGTTGGGGACGGGTTTGCCATACTGGTCGACGACCCGGCCGGCGACGATGATGCGCTCGCCGATCGGCAAGCCGCCATGATTGAAGTTGAGCAGCAGGTCGTGGTCATGCTCGGCGAAACGCAGGTGGGAAAAGTCCGGGCCGGTACTTTCGCTGATCGATTGCGGGATGCTGACCAACGCCTGGCGCGGGGAACGCGCCACCGAGGTCTTGTAGTCGGGGGTGAAGGCCTTGGGGTGCCAGTTGCGATCACGGATCACAAAGCGGCTGGTGTCCTGGGCAGGCATGCCGGTTTCCTCTCTTGGATTTATGGCTTGCAGTTTCCGGCAGGTCCGCTGGGATGAATATTGAAATCAACGGTCCCAGGCATAACCGTTTGGTTATGTTGCTGCAGCGGATGACGGTTCGGGCAGCACTGAACTAATCTTTGACTTCATGTTTCACGAACCGGAGAGCTCTACATGGAATGGCGAAAAGGCCGACGCAGCGACAACGTGGTCGACGCCCGCGGCGCAGGCGGCGGAGGCGGCATGCGTTTCGGCGGCGGCAAGGGCCTGGGGCTAGGTGCCATCCTGCTGATCGTCGGCATCGGCTGGCTCACCGGGCAGGACCCGCTGCAGATCCTCGGCCAGCTGGCCGGACAGATGGAACAGCAGCAGACGGCCCCGGCCAATGTCGGCAGCAAGGCACCACCGGCCAACGATGAACAGGCGGCGTTCGTCGCCTCGATCCTCGGCGACACCGAGGACACCTGGAAAGCCCTGTTCGCCCAGGCCGGCAAGCAGTACCGCGACCCCAAGCTGGTGCTGTTCAGCGGCCAGGTCAATTCGGCCTGCGGCTTCGCCTCTTCGGCGGTCGGGCCGTTCTATTGCCCGGGTGATCAGCGTGTATACCTGGACATGGCCTTCTTCCGCGAAATGGAAACCCGCTTCAAGGCCGCCGGCGACTTCGCCCAGGCCTACGTGATCGCCCACGAGATCGGCCACCATGTGCAGACCCTGCTTGGCGTCTCGGCCAAGGTCGACGCGGCGCGGCGCAGCGGCCAGCGCATGGAGGGCGACAACGGCCTGCTGGTACGCCAGGAGTTGCAGGCTGATTGCCTGGCCGGGGTGTGGGCCTACCAGGCGCAGAAACGCCTCGACTGGCTGGAGCCAGGGGACGTGGAAGAGGCGCTGAATGCCGCCAATGCCATTGGCGACGACCGTCTGCAGCAACAGGGGCAGGGCCGTGTGGTGCCCGACTCGTTCACCCATGGCACCTCGCAGCAGCGCGAGCGCTGGTTCAAGGCCGGGTTCTCCAGTGGCGACGTGAATCAGTGCGATACCTTCAGCGCGCGTAGCCTCTGACCTCGCACGGGGCCGCCACGCGGCCCCAGGCCTCCCGTAAAACGCAAACGTTTTCAGTAGGTTACAAATTTGCTGAAAAAGCGTTTCAGCTTCTCTACGCCTTGCCGATAAGTCCTACACAAATCTGCGGGCCCTCTGACAACAACAACGCCCAGCGATTGAGATCAAGTGAGCGAAATCATTTTCTGGGAGAGCGTGCATGAACAGCTGGTTCGCCAATATCAGCGTCAACCTCAAACTCGGCCTGGGCTTCGGCCTGGTGCTGGTACTGACCGGGCTTCTGGCCCTGACCGGCTGGACCAGCCTGGGCAGCCTGATCAACCGCAGCAACTGGATGAGCGACATCACCCAGCTCAACAGCGACCTGACCAACCTGCGCGTCGCCCGCCTGCAGTGGATGCTGACCAACGGCGACGACGCCTCGGCAGCCAACGTCCTGGCCAAGCTCGACACCTTCGGCAACCAGCAGCAGCACCTGCTCAACACCTTCAAGAGCCCGGAAAACCTCAAGCTGCTGCGCGAACAGGGCCAGAGCATCAGCGAGTACCGGGTCTCGCTGGAAAAGATGCGCCAGGGCTACAAGACCACCCTCGCCGCCCGCGATTCGATGAACCAGGCCGCCGCCCGCGCCAATGACGCCATCGAGGCGATCAGCAGCGCCGTGCTGTCCGCCCCCGAGAGCGATGCCAACCGCCTGGCCCAGTACCTGCTCATCAGCAAGGCCAAGCAGCAACTGGTGCAGGTGCGCCTGGACGTGCGCAGCTACATCGCCGACCTGACCTCGGAAGCCGAGCAAGCCGCCGTGCGCCAGCTGGAGAACGCCATGGGCGAGATCGACAGCCTCAAGCGCCAGCTGCCAACCGAGGCTTCGCGCATCCAGCAGTTCGAAAGCGCCGTGGTCGCCTATCGCGACGCCGTACGCCAGTTCCGCGACGCCACCGCCGCCATCGGCGTGGCCCGTGCCGAAATGACCGTGCAAGGCGCCGATATCGTCAAGCGCAGTGACGAGCTGTACAAGATCCAGATCGAGCGCCGCGACGATGAAAGCGTCCAGGCCCGCAGCCTGCAGACCGCCGCGACCCTGCTGGCCCTGCTGGTCGGCGTGCTGGCCGCGTTCATCATCACCCGCCAGATCACCCGCCCACTGCGCGAAACCATGGAGGTGGTCAACAAGATCGCCGACGGCGACCTCACCCAGAACCTGCGCGTCACCCGCCGCGACGAACTGGGTGCGCTGCAGCAGGGCATCGCGCGCATGGGCACCACCCTGCGCGATCTGATCACCGGCATCCGCGACGGTGTCACCCAGATCGCCAGCGCCGCCGAGGAACTGTCGGCGGTGACCGAACAGACCAGCGCCGGCGCCAACAGCCAGAAGGTAGAGACCGACCAGGTGGCCACCGCCATGCACGAGATGGCGGCCACCGTCCAGGAAGTCGCGCGCAACGCCGAGCAGGCCTCCCATGCCGCGACCAACGCCGACGACGAAGCCCGTACCGGCGACAAGGTGGTCGGCGAGGCGATCAGCCAGATCGAACGCCTGGCCAACGAAGTCCACCGCTCCACCGAGGCGATGACCCTGCTGCAGCAGGAAAGCCAGAAGATCGGCAGCGTCATGGACGTGATCAAGTCGGTGGCCGAGCAGACCAACCTGCTGGCGCTCAACGCCGCCATCGAAGCGGCCCGCGCCGGTGAGGCCGGTCGCGGCTTCGCCGTGGTGGCCGACGAGGTCCGGGGCCTGGCCCAGCGCACCCAGCAGTCCACCGAAGAGATCGAAGGCCTGATCGCCAGCCTGCAGCACGGCACCCAGCAGGTCGCCGAAGTGATGAACGGCAGCCGCAGCCTGACCGACAGCAGCGTCGAGTTGGCCCGCAAGGCCGGCGATTCGCTGGAGAACATCACCCGCACGGTGTCGAACATCCAGTCGATGAACCAGCAGATCGCCGCCGCCGCCGAGCAGCAGAGCGCCGTGGCCGAGGAAATCAGCCGCAGCATCCTCAATGTGCGCGATGTGTCGGAACAGACCGCCGCCGCCAGCGACGAGACCGCGGCGTCCAGCGTCGAGCTGGCGCGCCTGGGTGGTCACCTGCAGACGCTGGTCAGCCAGTTCCGCGTCTGACCCTCGAAGCATCGCGGGGCAAGCCCGCTCCCACGCATTGACCGGCGTGGGAGCGGGCTTGCCCCGCGATCATTTCACCCCGGCCCTACTTGACGATCATCCCCACCCCACGCCCACGCGGGTCCGACGCGGTCTCCAGCTTCTCCCCGGTCACCCGGATCGCCTGGATGTCGCCCATCTCCCAGCCCTGGTCTTCCAGCACGTAGCCCATCTTCTTCAATTCATCGGCCACCGGTCCGGTCAGCGGCGCGTAGCTGTCGTAGTAGATGGTGTCCTTGGGCAGCAACTGATGATGCACACGCTGCGCCGCCACCGCCTTCACCAGCGGCATGTCGTAATCGTAGAGGTTGTTCATCACCTGGAAGATCGAGGTGAAGATCCGCGAGCCCCCAGGCGTGCCCAACACCAGCACCACCTTGCCATCACGGGTCACCAGGCTCGGGCTCATCGACGACAGCATGCGCTTGCCCGGCGCGATGGCGTTGGCGTCACCGCCGACCACGCCGAAGGCATTGGCTGCGCCCGGCTTGGCACTGAAATCGTCCATCTCGTCGTTGAGCAGGAAGCCTGCGCCCTTGACCACCACGCCACTGCCGTAGTCGAGGTTGAGGGTGTAGGTGTTGCTCACCGCGTTGCCCTGCTTGTCGACGATGGAGAAGTGCGTGGTCTGGTGCGGCTCCAGCCCTGGCTTGACCTTGTCGGTCTCGGAGATGGCCTTTGGATTGACCTGGGCGGCGCGCTTGGCCAGGTAGTCCTTGGCGATCAGCTGGTCGACCGGGACCTTGGTGAAGGCCGGGTCACCGAGATAGTCGGCGCGGTCGGCGAACACACGCTTCTCGATCTCGGCCAGCAGGTGGATGTACTGGGCCGAGTTGTGCCCGACTCCCTTGAAGTCCGCCGCGCGGTCTTCCTTGATGCCCAGCAGCTGGGCCAGGGCGACGCCGCCGGAGCTGGGCGGTGGCGCGGTGTAGACCACGTTGCCGCGCCAGTCGATGGCCATCGGGTTGCGCCACAGGGCCTTGTAGTCCTTGAGGTCTTCCTTGGTGATCAGGCCCTTGTCGGCCTGCATCTGCGCCACCAGCAAATCGGCGGTCTTGCCCTGGTAGAACTCGCTCACGCCCTTGTCAGCGATGCGCTCCAGGGTCTGCGCCAGCTCCGGCTGCTTGAACAGCTCGCCGACCTTCATGCTGGCGAAATAGTCGTTGAAGTTGGTCGCGGTCTTGAACATGCCCTGGGCGTCGTCGCGGTACTGGTACTGCTTCTGGGCGACCTTGAAGCCATTCTTCGCATAGCCGACGGCCGGGGTCAGCAGCTCGCTCCACGGCAGCTTGCCGAACTTCTGGTGCGCTTCCCACAGGCCCATCACCGTGCCCGGCACGCCGGCGGCGCGGGCGCCGACCAGGCTGAGGTTCTCGATCACCTCACCCTTGTCGTCCAGGTACATGGTCTTGGTGGCGGCCTTGGGCGCCACTTCGCGGTAGTCGAGGAAATAGGGCTTGCCGTCGACGAACAGGGTCATGAAGCCACCGCCACCGATGTTGCCGGCTTCGGGGTAGGTCACGGCGAGGGTGAAGGCGGTGGCCACGGCGGCGTCCACCGCGTTGCCGCCCTTCCTGAGAATATCGGCGGCCACCTGTGCGCCATATTGATCAGGCGCGGCCACCGCGCCGCCTTCGAGGGTCACGGCAAAGGCGGAGGAACAGCTCAGGATCGCGACCCCGAGGGCCAGGGGCTGGAACATGACAATACGCATGCGCACTTCCTTGGTGTTGTTTTTGTTGATCAGTCATTAAGGCCGAAGCGTTTCGACTAAGCAAACACCGTAGGAAATTTCCGCCGTCAACGGGCAGACGCTGTCGCGATCAGGCAACTCAACTGGCGTAGGCCGCCAGCTTCTTCTGGATGAAATCGAGAAAGCACTGGATGCGCAGGGCCAGTTGGGTGTTGCGGTAGTAGACCGCGTGAATCGGTTGGCGGTAGCCATTGTTGTGCTCCGCGAGCAGCACCTGCAGGCGACCGCTGCGAATGTCTTCGTGGGTCATGAAGTGCGACAGGCTGACAATGCCCTCGCCGGCCATCGCCAAATAGCGCAAGGTTTCTCCGCTGGAGGCGATCAGCTGTGGACGAATCGCCCAGCGGTCGCCCTGGGCATGACGCAATGGCCATAGGTTGAGCGATTCGGGGGTACTGAAACCGAGCAGGCAGTGGTCATTCAGATCTTCGACCTTTTTCGGCGTGCCGTGCCGCGCCAGGTAATCAGGGCTGGCGAGGATCTGCACCGGGCTGCAGCCCAACGAGCGGGCGTGCAGGCTGGAGTCGGACAGTTCGCCGATGCGAATGGCCACGTCGGTGCTCTGCTCCAGCAGGTCGATGATCAGGTCGTCGGTGTTCAGCTCCAGCTCGATGCCGGGGTACTGCTGGCGGAACTCACCGATCCACGGCAGGATCGCGTGCAGCATGAACGGTGCGGCGGCGTTGATGCGCAGGCGCCCGGACGGCGTCTGGCGGTTCATCGACAGGCGCTCCTCCATGTCGTCCATCTGTTCCAGGATGACCCGCGCGCGCTCAAGGAAGAAACGCCCCTCCTCGGTCAGGTCCATGCGTCGGGTGGTGCGGTTGACCAGGGTTGTGCCGAGCTTGCCTTCCAAGCGCGACAAGGTCCGGCTGACAGCAGACGGCGTCTGGCCGATCTGCTCGGCGGCGGCGGAAATCGAGCCGCAATCGATGACGGCGACGAACACCTGGAGTTCTTCGGATCGGGTTTTCACGTGGGGGGCCTTGGCAGATGGATGCCGTGATTCATAGCGGTTGAGCGTCAACCCTGCAAGGGGGCGCCATGCGCCCCTTTCGCCGGCAAGCCGGCTCCCACAGGCCGTGTGTGGCCCATCATCGTGCCTTGCCGAACACCCGGTCCAGGTGCTGCTCGTACGCCGCCAGCACCGCCGGCACATCCGGGCGCTTCATCACATCGACGGCCAGGAAGGTCGGCAGGCCGCTCATGCCGAGGAACTGGTTGGCCTTGTGGAACGGGAAGTACACCGCATCCACGCCCTTGCCCTCGAAGAAGTCGGTCGGGTCGTCGAACGCCTGCTGCGGCGCGTTCCAGGTCAGCGACAACATGTACTGCTTGCCCTGGACCAGGCCACCACTGCCGTATTTCTGCGAAGCGTCCGAGCGGCTACGGCCATCGTTGGCGTAGAGGCTGCCGTGACCCGCGGTGAATACCTCATCGAGGTACTTCTTCACGGTCCACGGCGCGCCCATCCACCACCCCGGCATCTGATAGATCACCACATCCGCCCAGAGGAATTTCTCCACCTCGGCCTGGATGTCGTAACCGCCGTCGATGAAGGTTTCCTGTACGTCGAAGCCGGCACGGTCCAGATGCGCCAGCGCGGCATCGTGCAGGGTCTGGTTGAGGCGGCCATCGGAATGGGCGAAGCGTTTACCGCCGTTGAGCAGGAGGATCTTTTTCATGGAAGGGTCAGCCCTGAAGTGAAGTTGCCGACAGGTTAGGCATTCACGGGCATGGAAAACAGCCGCCGCCGGGCAAAATACATTTGCCCGCAAGTCACGAATGGTAAACACATTGTTGATTTAAACTCTGCCTACCCCATCACTCACAGGGACCTTTCCCATGAACGAGCAGTACGCCTTCATCCTCAAGGCCAAGACCCGCCCGGAGCAGTCCGAGGCTTTCGAGGCGTTGTTCCGACCCTATGTCGAGCCCAGCCGGCGTGAGCCTGGCTGCATCGAATACCACATGCTGCGCGACAAGGAAGACCCGAGCCTGTTCGTGTTCTACGAAGTCTGGGCGGACAAGGCCGCGCTGGACGTGCACTCGGCCTTGCCGCACATGGCCGCGTTCTTCGAAAGGCGCATGGATTACCTGGAGCGCGACTTCGAGATCCAGAGGATCGACATGCTCAGCGCCTCGTCCGCTAGCCGTTGATCAACAGGTGCACGCCCAGTAGTGCCAGGCCGATGAAAAAGCAGCGCTTGAACATCACCGCACTGATCCGGCCCCGCAACCACTGGCCGGCGAACATGCCGAGCAGCGCCGGGGCCAGCACCAGCAACGAAGCACCCAACGCCTGGCCATCCAGCACATCCTGCCCGGCCAGGCCGACGGCCAGCGCCAGGGTAGACACGCTGAACGACAGGCCCAGCGCCTGGACCATCTCGTCGCGGGACAGGCCCAGGCTCTGCAGATACGGCACCGCCGGCATGACGAACACCCCAGCGGCCGCCGTCACCACGCCGGTCACCAGCCCGCACAACGGTCCCAGCCACTTCTCCCACGGGCGAGCCACCCGCAAACCCGGTCCCGCCAGGCCGTAGAACGCATACACCAACAACGCCCCACCCAGTGCATGGGGCGCCCACGGGCCACTGTCGATTCCCAGCCAGAGACGGCCGAGCAAGGTTCCGACAAAGATCATCAGCAACATCGCGCCGAGACGTCGCACCAGCGCCAGCAGATGCCCCCCGCTCATCAACTGCCAAAGGTTGGTCAGCATCGATGGCACGATCAGCAACGCCGCAGCCTGCGCCGGGGGCATAGCCAGCCCCAGCAGCCCCATGGCGATGGTCGGCAGCCCGAGGCCAATCACGCCCTTGACCGCTCCGGCCACGAAGAAGGTTGTGATCACCAGCAATGACAGCATCGGGCCGATGTTCTGGTAAAACGCGAGCAAGGTATTCATGGGCCCATCCTGACGCGCTGCCGACCGGCTGAAAATCTGCCATATACTCAGCCAGGCTCTTGCATGGACAGAGGCAGATGCACTTCGACCTGACCGACCTCAAGCTCTTCCGGCACACCCTCGAGTGCGGGAACATCACCGCGGGCGCCCGGCGCAGCCATCTGTCGCTGCCGGCGGCCAGTGCCCGCATACGCGCCATGGAAGCGTCCCTGGGCATCCCCCTGCTCGAACGCAACCGCCGGGGCGTGCAACCAACCCCCGCCGGCCAGGCACTGTTGCAACATGCCCGGCTGATCACCCAGCAGGTCGATCGCCTGCAATACGACCTGGGGCAGTACGCCCAGGGCCAGCAAGGCCAGGTACGCCTGTTGTGCAACACGGCGGCGCTGACCGAATACCTGCCGGAACTGCTGGCCGGCTACCTGGCCGAACATCCCGCCGTCAGCATCGACGTCCAGGAACTGCCGAGCCTGCGCATCGTCCAGGCGATCACCGAGGGTATGGCGGACCTTGGCGTCGTCTCGAGCGCCGCCCCCATCGAGCACCTGCAGACCCGACCGTTTCGCGATGACCCACTGGTGCTGGTGATGCCGGATGGGCATCCGCTGGGCGACATCGGCACCCCGGACTTCAGCGCCAGCCTGGCTTACGGCCATGTGGGCCTGGGCGCCGACAGCGCCCTGGCGTTGCATCTGGAGGAACAGGCCTTGCACCTTGGGCGCCGCATGCAGGTGCGCGTTCGCGCCGAAGGCTTCGATGGGGTGATCAGGATGGTTGCCGGGGGGGCCGGGGTTGGCGTGGTGCCACTGGCAGCGGCGCGACGCTGGGAGGGCCTGCTGCCGCTGCGCAGGTTCGCCTTGCAGGAAGGCTGGGCGAATCGGCGTTTGCTGCTGTGCGCCCGGGATTTCGCGGCCTTGCCAGGTTACGCCGCGCTGCTGGTCGATCGGTTGAGCAGCCCCGCCTGAAACAGGACAGGGCTGCGGGGCTCAGTGACCCACGGCCAGTTCGCGCAGCGCCGCCGAGGCCAGGAAGCCGGAGCGCGAGGCATAGCGGTGATCGCGCTTCACCTTCTCGTCGATGCGCTGCAGCAGGTTCTCCGGCAGCGTGGCATTGAAGCGTACCGCCTTGCCCAGGTACGGGGTCACGTCGAAATCCACCACCGCCCAGATCCCGCCCGAGTAGTCGGGATTCTCCAGATGCACATCCACTTCCTGCGCCTGTGGCAGCGGCTCGCCATCGGCCACCAGCCCTTCGAAATGCAGCGCCAGGGCTTCCTGAACATTCTCCAGCGCCTGGGAGACGCTGGCGCCGGCCGAGAAGCAGCCGGGCACGTCAGGCACGCTCACGCCGTAGTCCGAACCTTCGTCCTTGTGCAGCACAACTGGGAATTTCATCGCTTGTCTCCATGGGAGTTCGAGTCGCCAGGACCACCCGGCCAACGCTACCGGCCTCATTTCAGGCCTGCCTGTTTCAATAGGCTGTGCACCGTGCCCCGGGGCAGATCGCTTTTCGGGTGAGGCACCGTCACCCGACCTCGCTTGAATGGGTGCCTGAACTGATGGTGGCTTCCTTTCACGTCCACTTCGTACCACCCATCCGCCTCGATGAGCTGGATAACGTCCCTGCTGCGCATTCATCATTCCTTTGGCAGGTGGTGTGTAGCGTACACATCAAAATGAGTGAAAACCATGCCAAATACACACGATGCACACCCACGCCGACAAGCGGCATTTTTTCCGCATGTCGCAAGATGTCGCGGGTTCACACGCAGGAAAGTGGCCCTTGCCGCAGCCAGCCCTGCGTCCCCACAATCGCCCCATGCCTCGGCAAGACAGGGAATTCGACATGCCATCGATCGACCCGCAACTGCGCGCCGCCCAGCAACTGCTCGCCCGTCTCCTGGGTGACCAGCTGCAGGCGATCCATCTCTATGGCTCGGCAGTAGCCGGTGGCCTGAAGCCCGAGAGCGACCTCGACCTGCTGGTGACCGTGGCGCAACCGTTGGATGGGGCAACGCGTCGGACGCTGATGCTCGACCTGCTCGCCATCTCGGCACCTCCTGGCACCCGCCCCGACCGGCGAGCGCTCGAAGTGACCGTGCTGGTGCACGCCGACATTCATCCATGGCGCTATCCGGCCCGTCGTGAGCTGCAATTTGGCGAATGGTTGCGCGAACCCTTGCTGGCCGGCGATTTCGAGGCTCCCCTGCTCGACCCCGACCTGGCCATTCTGCTGACCAAGGCGCGCCAGCACAGCATCAGCCTGCTCGGCCCCGCCGCCGCAGAGTGCTTCGAGCCGATACCACGCGCCGACCTTGCACAGGCGTTCCACGACACCCTCGCGCAATGGAATGGCCCCGAGGACTGGACCGGCGACGAGCGCACCGTGGTCCTTGCCCTGGCGCGCATCTGGTACAGCCTGGCGACCGGCGAGATCGCGGCCAAGAGCATCGCCGCCGAATGGTTGCTTCAGCGCCTGCCGGAAATCCATCGCCCGGTGCTCGCGAACGCCCGCGACGCCTACCTGGGCAAGGCTGCCGAACGCCTGGGAGAGTGGCCTGGGCAGGTCGCCGACTTCATCCACTACTGCAAGACGCACATGCCGGCATAGCGCGCGCAGACAGCTGGGTGTCGAACCCAGGCAACTGCCTGCCGGGCGATGGCCCTATGGTGATGCGTCACCTCACCTGGAGCCACGCCATGTCCGATTTCATCACCGTCCTGCGCGAAACCTGCCCGACCCCGGTGGTCGACGCGACCAAGTGGAAGCGCATCGGCGGCGACCCACACACCGTCAACCTCAATGCCTATCTGTCCGCCGACGGCAGCAAGATCATGGGCACCTGGATCTGCACACCGGGCAAGTTCGAGGTCAACTACGAGAAGTGGGAGTATTGCCACTTCCTCGATGGTTACTGCATCGTCACCCCGCACGGCGAGGAGCCGAAACACCTGAAAGCGGGCGACGTGTTCGTGATCGAACCGGGAATGAAAGGCACCTGGGAAGTGGTCGAGACGGTGCGCAAGTACTTCGTCTTCGCCTGATCAGGATTTGACCCGCTCGCACAGGTTCAGGCGGTGCCTGATGAATCGAGCGGGCAAAAAAAATCGCGGGGCAAGCGCCCTTCCCTCTGGTGCGCAGTTACAGAGGGAAGGCCACCCGGCCCGCGATCAATCCCACTCGCTCGTCAATCCTTCTTGCGATACCCCTCGACGATCGCCGAGAAATCCTTGCCACCCTCGCCGCGCAGGCTCATCGCCTGGTACAGCTGCTGGGCCACGGCGCCGAGAATCACCGGCTGGTGCGCCTGACGCGCCGCCTCGGTGGCCAGCCCCAGGTCCTTGAGCATCAGCTCGGCGCCGAAGCCGCCGGTATAGCCACGCGACGCCGGAGCGGTCTCGATGATGCCCGGCCAGGGGTTGTAGGTATCCGAACTCCAGCAACGCCCGGTCGAGCTGTTGATGATCCTGGCCAGCACCTGGGTGTCGATGCCCAGCGCATTACCCAGGGCCATGGCCTCGGACACGCCGATCATCGAGATGCCCAGCAGCAGGTTGTTGCAGATCTTGGCGATCTGGCCGGTGCCGACCTCGCCACAGTGCACGATATTGCGCCCCATCTGCTCCAGCACCGGCTTGAGGGTGGCGAACAGCTCGGCGCTGGCACCGACCATGAAGGTCAGGGTCCCGGCCGCCGCGCCGCCGGTACCGCCGGAAACCGGCGCATCGCCCATGTCGATGCCCTTGGCCTGCGCGGCCTTGGAAACGTCACGGGCGGTTTGCGGGTCGATGGTGCTGCAGTCCACGGTCGGGGTGCCGGGGCGGATGCCGGCCAGCACGCCGGTTTCTTCATCCAGGTACACGCCGCGCACATGGGCGGCGGCCGGCAGCATGGTGATCACCAGCTCGCTGTTGGCGGCGGCGTCTTTCGGCGAAGTGCTGACCTGGCCGCCCAGCTCGGCGAGCTCTGCCAGCACGGTCTTGTTCAGGTCGAACAGGTTCAGTTGATGCCCGGCCTTGATCAGGTTGCGGGCCATGGGCGCGCCCATGTTGCCCAGGCCGATGAATGCGATACGCATGACGAACTCCTTAGCGCAGGCTGATGGTGGTGTTCACACCGTCATTGACGCTGTCGTCATCGAACCAGCGGGCGGTGACGGTCTTGGTCTGAGTGTAGAACTGCACCACTTGCTTGCCGTAGGGGCCGAGGTCGCCGAGCTTCGAGCCGCGCGAACCGGTGAAGCTGAAGAATGGCACCGGCACCGGGATCGGGATATTGATGCCGACCTGGCCGATGTCGATCTCGCTCTGGAACTTGCGCGCCGCCGCGCCGCTCTGGGTGAACAAGCCGGTGCCGTTGCCGAACGGGTTGGCGTTGACCAGGGCGATGGCCTCATCGAGGGTGTCGACCTCGAGGGTGACCAGCACCGGGCCGAAGATTTCCTGGGTGTACACCTGCATGTCGGTGCGCACGCCGGAGAACAGGGTCGGGCCGACGAAGTTGCCCTGCTCGTAGCCCGGCACCTTCACGTCGCGACCGTCCAGTTCGAGCCTGGCGCCTTCCTTGATGCCGCTCTCGATCAGGCCCAACACCCGCTCCTTGGCGCGCTTGGAGACCACCGGGCCGACATCGGTGCCCGGCTCATTGCCGGCGTTGACCTTGAGCTTGCTCGCCGCGTCCTTGATATCCGGCAGCCATTCGCGAGCCTTGCCCACCAGCACCGCCACCGAAGTGGCCATGCAACGCTGGCCGGCCGCGCCGAACGCGGCGCCGACCAGGGCGTTGATGGTCTGGGTGCGGTTGGCGTCGGGCAGCACCACGGCGTGGTTCTTGGCGCCCATCATCGACTGCACGCGCTTGCCGTGCTGGCTGCCCAGGTTGTAGACATGGGTGCCGACCTCGGTCGAGCCGACGAACGAGATCGCCTTGATGTCCTTGTGGGTGCAGATCGCGTCGACCACCTGCTTGCCGCCGTGCACCACGTTGAGCACGCCGGCCGGGATACCGGCCTCCAGCGCCAGCTCGACCAGCATCATGGTCGACAGCGGGTCCTGCTCGGATGGCTTGAGCACGAAGGTGTTGCCGCAGACGATGGCCATCGGGAACATCCACAGCGGGATCATCGCCGGGAAGTTGAACGGGGTGATGCCGGCGCAGACGCCGATCGGCTGACGCAAAGTGTAGGTGTCGACACCGCCGGCGACGTTCTCGGCGAACTCGCCCATCTGCAGGGTGCCGATGGAGGCGGCGTGCTCGACCACTTCCAGGCCACGGAAGATATCGCCCTCAGCGTCGGCGATGGTCTTGCCCTGCTCGGCGCTGAGGGTCACGGCAATGCGCTTGCTGTGTTCGCGGATCAATGCCTGCAGCTTGAGCATGATGCGCATGCGCGCGCCGATCGGCGTGTCGCGCCAGGTCTTGAAGGCGCGCTCGGCGGCGGCCACGGCGGCGTTCACTTCCTCGACGGTGGCGAACGGCACCCGCGCCAGCACTTGCTGGGTCGCCGGGTTGACGATATCGCGCCATTCGGTGGTCTTCGACTCGACCCACTGGCCGTCGATCAGCAGCTTGACCTGCTCGACCTTGGTCTGGTCGGGGGTGTGCGGTGCGTTCATCTGCGCTCTCCTTGGAATTATTGTCGGAACGAAGACGCCTGCGCCCGGAATGGACACGGGGTGGCGTGTAGGGGCTGAGATCGAGTATAGATGTGCAAACATCCAACAAGAATGCACAAAAAATCCGGATCATCATGCAAAAAGACCTCACCTCCCTGAGCGCGCTGAACTGGGACGACCTCAAGTTCTTTCTTGAGGTGGCGCGCACCCGCAAGGCCAGCAGTGCGGCCAAGCGCCTGGGCGTGGACTACACCACGGTCTCGCGGCGCATCGCCTCACTGGAAGGGGCGCTGGGCACTTTGCTGTTCGAGAAGTCGCGGACCAACGGCTTCGTGCTCACCGCCGAAGGCCTGCGCCTGCTGAGCTACGCCGAGTCGATCGAAAGCACGCTGCACATGGCCTGCGAACAGGTGTCCGGCTCGGGCGTGGCGTTGTCGGGGCATGTGCGCATGGGTTGTACCGAGGGATTCGGCAGCTTCTTCGTGACCCCGCAACTCAGCCATTTCGTCGACGCCTGGCCGGCGATCTCGGTGGACATCCTGCCGTTGCCGCACTTCATCAGCCTGTCCAAGCGCGAGGCCGATATCGTCATCGCCCTGGAGCGGCCCGAGCATGGGCCTTACGTGTGCTGCAAGCTGTGCGACTACCGCCTGCGCCTGTACGCCACCCAGGATTACCTGGACAGCCACGCGCCGATCCGCGAGGTCGCCGACCTGGCGCGCCATCCATTCATCAGCTACGTCGATGACCTGGCGTTCAGCTCGGAGCTGCTGTACCTGGCCAACCTGATCCCCAATGCCAACGCCCACCTGCGCAGCACCAGCGTGATCGCCCAGTACACGGCGGCGCTGCAAGGGCGCGGGCTGGCGATCCTACCGTGCTTCCTCGCGGCGCAGGATCCTCGGCTGGTGACGGTGCTGCCGGAGGAGATCGAGGTGACGCGGCAGTTCTGGATGTACTGCCGGGAGGATCTGCGCAAGCTCAAGCGGATCACCCTGCTGTGGGATTACATCCGCGAGGTGACCGAGGCCAACGCGCCGTTGTTGATGGGCGAGACCCGAGAGATGAAGTTCGCTCAGGGTTGAGCGTGCGTATCATCGCGGGGCAAGCCCGCTCTGCCCCGCGATACGTGCATCAATCCGACGCCACCACGATCGACACCCGTCGGTTCTCCATACGTCCGGCGCTGGTGCGGTTGTCGGCCACCGGCTGGCTGCTGCCCATGCCGCGGGTCTGGATGTTCTGCGGCTGCATGCCGATCCCGATCAGCGCGCGGGCCACGCTCTGGGCACGACGCTCGGACAGTTGCTGGTTGTAGGCGGCCTTGCCCGAGGCATCGGCATGGCCGTCGATACGCACCCGCTGGATATCCACCGACAGCAACGCCTTGCCGATGCGTTCGACAATGTCCTCGCTCTGGCGGTTGAGGCTATCCAGGTCGCTGCCGAACAGCACTTTGCCGGACAGATCGAACGCCCACCCCTCGTCCGTCGGCGAGAAACCTTCACGCTCGAGCACGGCGACCTGCTCGGGCGTCAAGCCCTTGGGCGGCACGCTCTGGCAACCAGCCAGCGCCAGCAGTGTCAGTAGCAGGGCAAGCAACGGGAAACGCAGCAAACGGTCGATCACGGTTCAGCTCCTGTTCTTCACATCCGTGGCACAGCGTTCCGGCTGCGCCACTTGCCAATGGCCACGGCGATTGCGCTTGGCCTGGTACATCGCCGCATCGGCGGCATTGAGCAGACTGGCCGGGTCGTGGCCATCGTCCGGGTAATAGGCGATACCGACACTCAGCGAGGTGGTGATGCTGGTGCCATCCTCCAGCTGCACCGGCAGCTTCATGCTGGCGACGATCTTCTCGGCAATGCGCTGGGCATCCTCGCGTGAATGCAACGGGGTCAGCAGCACGGCGAATTCGTCACCGCCCAGCCGCGCCACCAGGTCATGCTCGCGCAGCTGCGCACGCACCCGGCTGGCAACGCTCACCAGCACCTGGTCACCCACCGCGTGACCAAGGCTGTCGTTGATCTGTTTGAAGTGGTCGCTGTCGAGGAACAACAGCGCCAGATGATCGTCATTGCGCGCGGCATTGCGCAGGCTACGGTTCAACCGGCCCTCGAAGAAGGCGCGGTTGGGCAGGCCGGTGAGGCTGTCGTGGCTGGCCTGGTGGGCGAGGCTTTCGTTCTCGCTCTGCAAATGACTGTGCCAGGCCTCCAGTTCATCGAGCAACGCGTTGAAGTCGTTGCCCAGCTCGTTGAGCTCGGCGATCTGCGTCTCGGGCACCCGCCGGTCGAAGCTGCGCTCGCGTCGCGCGGCGTGGGCGACGCTGGCCAGGTTGCGCAGCGGCCGGATGATATCGCCGAACAATCGACGTGACAGGTACAAGGCCAGCCCGGCGCTGAGCAAAGTGCAGATCAGGATGCCTACCAGCCCGCTGAGCAGGAATCGCACCAGGCTGCCGCCCTGCCCCGTCAACTCGATATGCCCGACCTTCTGGCTCATGTGCAGCACCGGCATGCTGATCGGCTCTTCCAGCAGACTGCGGGCCACCTGCGTCTGCAACTGGGCGATCAGCCCCTGGTCTTCGCGCTGCCAATGGGCGAGCAGGTCGCCATCGTTGTCGTACACCTTGGCATCGGCCACCTCCTCGGTGGTGGCGATCAGCGCCAGCGCTTCGTTAGCCGCGGCACTGTCGTCGAACACCACGGCGGCCTCGACGGTGTAGGTGATGGAGCGGGCGATCAGGTGCAGGTTGTGGTTGGCATAGACGCGCAACGCCAGCACCCCAAGCAGCGTCACCAGAACTCCGGCAAGCCCGGCGGCGAGCAAGGCAGCGCTCAGGTGTCCACGCCCGAGCACGGCACGCAAGGTGGGACGACTGAAGTACCTGGCTGCGCGTTTCATGGCTGGGCGGCCCGCCGTCGCGACAATTGCAGCACGCTGGGGTGGATGCGCACGCCGCTGCGCGCCACGGAGTCGAGGTTGACATCGAAGGCCACCTGACCGTCTCTGATCCGCAGGCAGAACAGGCTGCCCACCGTGCAGGGATCATCGGCCTCGCTGATGCTCAGCACCGGGTGGCCACTGACCGTCTGGAACAGCCGCTCACGCTGGGCCTTGTCGAGCTTGCCGATGTACACCGCATCGCAGGCATTGGCCACGCTCGGGTCGTTGGCCAGCAAACGGCGCACCTGCAGAGGATGCCCGGAGTGCTGCGTGTTGCCTTTGATCAAGTCGTCGGCGTATTCGGTGGGGCCGACCAGGCACAGGCGCAACGGATTGGGTTCGGCGGGCCAACGCGCGTAGCTGAGGATCCCCAGCACCACCTGGGTAACGGCCCGGGCCCGCTGTTGCGCCAGGGCATCCGGCACGGCGCCAGCCGCCCAGGCGGGAGTACCGATCAACAACGGCGTGGCCATCAGCAGCGCGAGCGCACAACCTGTCACTCGTCCCAGGGCCGAGACAGCCACTGTCATGAAGGGAAATCTCACAAAAAGTTTCCGGATATTGCCGCAACGATAGCATATCGGCGGCAAACTCCAGAGTCAGACTTGTTCCAGCATCAACCCTGAAACCCGCCGCACCTTGCGCCCTACCGCCTCCTCGAAGACCCCGGCGCGCGGCTCGATCAGGCTGAAGCAATGCTTGGCCCGGGTGATGCCGGTGTACACCAGCTCCTTGGTCAACACCGGGTTCAGCGCATCGGGCAGCACCAGCGCGGTATGGCTGAACTCGGACCCCTGGGACTTGTGCACGGTCATCGCGAACACGGTCTCCACTTCACCGAGGCGACTGGGCAGGACGAAACGCACCCCGCCGCTGCCGTCGTTGCGCGGAAACGCCACGCGCAGCAGCGCCTCGCCGTGCTCGTCCGGCAGGCGCAGGGCAATACCGATATCGCCGTTCATCAGGCCGAGGCCATAGTCGTTGCGGGTCACCAGCACCGGGCGCCCCTCGTACCAGGGCTGCTGGCTGTCGATCAACCCGGCGTTGTGCAGCACCCGCGCCACCCGCTCGTTCAGGCCCTCGACGCCCCAGGCCCCTTTGCGCACCGTGCACAGCAACTGGAACGCCTCGAAGCTGCGCAGCACCTCTGCCGCCCACTGCTCCCAGCGCGGATCGTCGGCGGTCGTGCCCGGCGGCGGGCGCAGGCGCCCGATGCTGCGCAGGTAGCCACGATAGCCTTGCGGCCCATCGGGGCCCTGGCCAAGGCCGTCGAGCAACAGGCGATCGAAGCGCTTGTCGTGTTCGCCGCCAAGCGTCAGGCAGAAGACATCCGCCGGCTGGCTCGCCAGCAACGCGCGGGCATCCTGGGCCTGCTGCCGATTGACCAGACGCGCCAGCTGGCCGATACCGCTGCCCTCGCCGAAACGGCGCGAATGGCGCAGCATCACGATCTGCTGGGCAAGCGGGTTGCGCTGGCCGTCACCCGGCTTCAGGCCGATGTTCGCCAGAGACTGCCCGCCCACCTGCTCCAGCCAGGCCAGGGTCTGCGGCCAATAGCAACCATCCTCGGCATCGCGGCACAAATCGCCCAGTACCGCCCCGGCCTCCACCGAGGCCAGCTGGTCCTTGTCGCCAAGCAGCACCAACCGTGCGTTGGGCGGCAGGGCGTCAAGCAGGTTGGCCATCATTTCCAGGTCGATCATCGAGGCTTCGTCGACCACCAGCACATCCAGCGGCAACGGATTGCCCGCGTGGTGGCGGAAGTGGCGCGAGCCTGGGCGGCTGCCCAACAGCCGATGCACGGTGCTGACCTCGGTGGGGATCTGCGCCCGCACCTCGCTGCCCACCTGCAAACGCTCCACCTGCTGGCCGATGGACTCGGTCAGGCGCGCCGCGGCCTTGCCGGTCGGGGCCGCCAGGCGGATACGCAGGGGTCGGCCCTGTTCGACTGCGGGGCCTTGCAACAACGCCAGCAGCCGCACCACGGTGGTGGTCTTGCCGGTCCCCGGGCCGCCGGTTATCACACTGAAGCCGGCACGGGTCGCCAATGCGCAGGCCAGCTTCTGCCAGTCCACCTCCCCGTCCGCCACGCCATTGGCGAACAGCTGCGACAGGCGAGCCTCCAGGTCGGTCGGCTGCGGCAGGCGGCGTGCCAGGCGTTCGTGCAGGGCACTGTCGATACGGCGCTCATAAGCCCAGTAACGACGCAGGTACAAGCGCTCGGCGCTCGACACCAGGGGCCGGGCGCCTTGCCCGGCGCCATCGCCGTCGGCCACCAGGGCGCTCTCGGCGATCCGCCGCAGCCAGGTATCCAGGTCAAGGCCGGCCAACAGTTGCGAGGGCAGCAGCAGCGGCCCGGCCAGCGCATCGCCCTCCGGTGGCAGTGACAGGGCGAAGTCCGGCTCGGCCAGGGTCTGGCGCAGATCGAGGCAGACATGCCCATGGCCCAGTTGATGGCTGGCCAGCGCTGCCGCCAGCAGCACCAGGGGATCGCTGCCCGGGGCGCGCTCTTCGAGAAAGCTCACGAAGGCCCGGTCCAGGGCGCGCAACCAGCCACGCTCCACCCAGCGATCGAGCAACGCCAGCAGGTCGTGGCTGTGCTGCAGCGGCGCCAGGGCGCCAAGGTGCTCCGCCTGCAGGGGCGTGGGCAGCAGATCGTCGAGTTGGCGGGTCATGGGGCGGCTCCGGCAAACAGGTCCTGTTGTTCGGGTTCATGCTCACCCCGGAACATCGCGTCGAGCTGCTCGATCAGCGCCCGGGGTGGCCGCGCATGATACAGCCCGTGGCCGGCCGAGGTGACACCACGCAGGAAGATGAACAGCGCGCCACCGACATGCCGGTCGTAGTCGTAGTCCGGCAGGCGCGCACGCAACTGGCGATGCAGGGCCAGCAGGTAGAGCACGTACTGCAGGTCGTAGCGATGGTCGAGGATCGACTGCTCCATGGCCAGGCCCCCATAAGCCTCGGCATCGGGGCCCAGCCAGTTGGACTTGTAGTCGGCGACGTAATAGCGCCCGTCGAGCTCGAACGCCAGGTCGATGAAGCCTTTGAACATGCCGTTGAGCAGGGTCGGCTGCGCGGCCGGGCGCGCGGCGCCGCCATGGGTGTGGCGTGCGACCAGGTGATCGAGACGCACGGCGTCGACCTGGTGACTGGCGAACCAGAACTCCATTTCGATCTGGTACTGCTCCAGCCCGGCCAGGGTCAAGGTGGCACCCTGCAGGGGTATGGGCTGAACCAGCAGCTGCTGCAGCCATTGTGTCAGCGTGGGGATCCAGCCGGTCCAGTCGCGTCGGTTGCAGCGCCGGCCCACGGTGCGCTCGATCGCCCCTGGCTGGGCGCAGACCTCGGCGAAGCCTTCACGGCCCGCCCATTCGAGCAGGCCGTGCAGGAAGGTCCCAGGGTTCGGCCCTCGCGGGAAGCGGTGGATATCGCCCGCCTCGGCAGGCACCTCGCGCAGCATCTGGCTGTCCAGCACCTCGTCGTCCAGCAGTTGCTGGGCCAGGGAGCTGTCGGCGACGAGGGTCTGGTCGCCCACCCGCAAGGCGCTGTAGGAGGCGATCCACCAATGTTCCGCGGCGGCGCGGCGCGGCTTGCGCGGTGGCAGCAGCTCGCGGTGGCTTTCCGGCATGCTGTAGCGCTGCGCGCCGACCTCGGGCAGCGGCCCCCGGGTGATCGCCGGGTTGCCTGCCACCAGGGCCTGGAGCCACTCGCTCAACTGGCCCGAAGCCGGCAGCGGCAAACCGCCGCCGAGCAGGTACCCCAACGCCGAGCGGTGCAACTGCGAGCTGCGCTGGGTACCGCGCTTGAGGTCGGCGACGCCCAGCCAGCAGGCGTACTGGGCGCGGGTCAGGGCGACGTAGAGCAGGCGCAGGTCCTCGGCCAGGCGTTCGTCGTCGGCGCGCTCGATCTGTGCCGCATCCGGGGTCAGGGTCAGGTGCGCAACACCGTCATCATCGTGCCAGCCCAGCGGCAGGCGCTGGCCATCCACAGGCTTGCTGGTGCAGATGAACGGCAGATAGACCAGGGGATATTCCAGGCCCTTGGACTTGTGGATGGTCACCACTTTGACCAGTTGCTCGTCGCTTTCCAGGCGCAGGATCTGCTCTTCTCCCGCCTGCCCGGCATTGGCCAGGTGCTCGGCAAGGTGGCGGATCAGCGCCTGCTCGCCATCCAGCTCGCCCGCCGCCTGCTGCAGCAGCTCGGCCAGGTGCAGCAGGTTGGTCAGCACGCGCTCGCCATCGCTACGTCCCATCAGGGCGCGCGGCAAGTGGAAGTCGTGCAGCAGGCGCCGCAGCATCGGCAGCACGCCCTGGCGCTGCCAGGTGTCGCGATAGCGGCGAAAACGCATCACCCATCCCTCCCAGACCCGCTCGTCCTGGTTCAGGCGCTCCAGTTCGATGAGCGGCAAGTCAAGGGTCAGGCTGGCCAGCGCGGCCTTGAGCAGGCGCTCGGAATCCGGCTCGGCGCAGGCCTTGAGCCACGCCAGCAGGTCGTGGGCTTCCTGGGCCGCGAACACCGAGTCCTTGTCCGACAGGTACACGCTGCGTACATCGCGGGCGGCCAGCTCGGCTCGGATCAGCTGCGCTTCGCGACCGTCGCGCACCAGGATGGCGATATCCGACGGCAGACAGGGGCGCAGCTTGTCGGCAGCATCGGCGAACCCCGTGACGCCTCGCTGCCCGCCATCGAGCAGGCCGACGATGTGACTGGCGCAACTGGCCGCCAGCTGCTGGCGATACAAGGTGCTGGAGACCGGCTCGTCGCTTTCCAGCTGCCAGCAGTGCAAGGCGGCGCTGGATTGCCCATCGATCAGCAACTGTTCGCTCCGGCCCTTGGCGCGCACTTCGACGAAAGGCAACGGGTTGTCGCCGTGGGCACGGAACAGAAAGGCGCCGCGGCCCTGGCTGCGTTCTTCGGCCTGCAGGAACACCCGGTTCACCGCCGCGACCATGGCCTGGCTGGAACGGTAGTTGGTGTCCAGGCTGTGCAGACGCCCGGCAGTGGCACGGCGCGCGGCCAGGTAGGTGAAGATGTCGGCGCCCCGGAAGGCGTAGATCGCCTGCTTGGGGTCACCGATCATGAACAGGCCGGTCTGCGGGTTGTTCTCGCCGATCCGGTAGATGCGCTCGAAGATGCCGTACTGGACGGGGTCGGTATCTTGGAACTCGTCGATCAGGGCGACCGGGAACTGCTCGCGGATCAGGGCCGCCAGGCGCTCGCCAGCCTCGCTGCCAAGTGCGTGTTCGAGGCGCAGCAGCATGTCGTCGAATCCCATCTCGGCACGCCGACGCTTCTCCGCCTCGAAACGCGCCGAGACCCAGGCGGCGGCATGCTCCAGCAGGCGGGCATCCGGGCTCGCCAGGCCCTGCAGCTGCTCACGCAAGGTTTCCATGGCATGCAGCGCTGGGTGCTCGGGCGGCGCGCCGGACTTCCAGGCTTCGGCCAGGCCAGCGGGGGTCAGGCGGGTGAAGCCGGTGCCCAGGTCCAGTTCCATGGCCTGCTCGTCACCGGCCCAGGCGCGCAGCTTGTCGAACCAGGGCTCGAAGTAGCGCGCCTGCAGCTTGCGGCCATCAGCCTGCTTGGCGGCCACGGCATCGCGGCAGATCTGCTGCAATTCATCGGCCCAGGCACGCCAGGGCGACTTGATCCGCGCCAACTGCTCGGTGCGCTGGCGCAGTGTCGCTTCGATCAGCGCCTGCGGACTCTGCTCGTCCACCTGGCCACGGACGCGGCCGAACAGCGGCCTGATCCTCGGCAACAGCGCATCGGGGCTGCCCCAGTTACCGCGCACCCAGGCCAGCGATTCGCCACGCATGCCATAGCAGAAGCGCCGCCAGTAGTCGCGCATGACTTGGGCCAGGAGCTCGCTATGGTCGGTTTCCAGGCTCTGGGTGAACAGGCTGCCGCTGTCGAACGCGTGCTCGCGCAACATGCGCTGGCACCAACCATGAATGGTCGAGACAGCAGCCTCGTCCATCCACTGCACGGCGATTTCCAGGCGGCTGGCGCAGCGTGGCCAGTGCTCCTGTGGATAATCGTCGCGCAGCAGGTGCAGCAGCGGGTCGGCGTCTTCGAGCTCGCCCCGGAAGAAGCGCGCGGCTTCGGCCAGCCGGGCCCGAATGCGCTCACGCAGCTCCTTGGTGGCCGCGTCGGTGAAGGTCACCACGAGGATCTGCGCAGGCAACAGCTCCCGTCCGAAACCCTGCTCGCCGCCGTGGCCGAGGATCAGGCGCAGGTATAGGGCCGAGATGGTGAAGGTCTTGCCGGTACCGGCACTGGCCTCGATCAGCTGGCTGCCGTGCAGGGGAAAACTCAGCGCCAAGGGGCGGGCTTGGTTCATTGGGCGCTCTCCGGGTTACCCAGGGTCTGCCAGGGCGCTGCGAACAAGGGACGATACAGGGACTCGCACCAACCCTCGAAGGTCTCGTCGACGGTCATTGCGGCGAAATCACGGTACTGCCGAGCCAGGGCCAGGCTTTCGCTGCGCTCACCGAAACTGTTCTGGCCATCGCCCTCGTAGGCGCGAGCGGCAGCGGCGAGGGCCTTGTCCGGATCCTCCTGGGCCAACCAGGCGAAGGCGGTCTTGGCCGCCACGGGCAACGGGGCATTCATGCCGGCCTGACGGGCCAGCATCAGCTCGCCCAGTCGCTGCGCCGCCTCGTCCTGGGGTAGCGGGGCCAGCAGCAAGGTCAGGTCGCTGGCGACCAACGCACTGTTCAGTGGATATCCCGAGGCGCAGGCGGCCAGGTGCATGACCCAGGCCGGAACCAGGCGATGCCATTTCAGGCTGTTGCGCCCGGCGCTCAAGGTATTGGGGACGGTGGCGATGCTCAACAGGCTCTGGTCCTCGGCCTGGTACACCCGACCGAGCCAGCCTTCCAGGCGGTGCGCCCCCTGCGTGAAATGGATCGGCAGAGCGCCCTCGACCAGCGTCGGCCAGCGCTGCAGCAAATGCTTATGGCGCTGCAGCAGGTCCGGCAGGGGCTCGATCAGCTCGGCCTGCAGCGCCTCGCCGAATCCGGCCAGGGGCAGCAGCCCGCAGGCCTGGAGGCGCCGGGCCTGGGCCTGCAACGCTTGCTCGGCGTTGTCCGGATCCGCCAGCGCGGCACCGAGCAGGCTCTCGCTCAAGCCATAGCGCTGCAACGCATCGAGGGCGAATGGCTCTTCGTCGGGGGTCGGTGCCTCCAGCGCCTCGAAGAACACCTTCAGGCGCTGACTGAAGAAGTGCCGCACAGGGTGCCGCAGGAAGTCCTGCAACTGCACCAGGCTCAGCGGCTCGTCACTGCAAAAGGGCGACAGCGCAGCTTGTACGGCATCGGTATCGTCTTCGGGCTGGTGCAGGGCCAGCCATTCGTGGGCGAAGCTGAACAGCGGGCTGCCTTTCTGGAAGTAGCGCTGGCTGAAAGGCTGCAAGGGGTGCTCCTGGGTCAGAGCATGCAACAGCTGCTGTCCGTGGTCCTCGCGCTGTCCGTCTTTGGCGCCCGCCAACCGCCAGCCGGCGGCCAGGTGATCGCGCAATTGCCCGATCAGCACCGAGGCCGGACGCTCGCTGTTGTCGCGGATGCTGCGCCCGACCCAGCTGACGTAGAGCTGATCACGCGCCGACAGCACGGCCTCGAGCAACAGGTAACGATCGTCTTCCCGACGGGAACGGTCGCCCGGACGATAGTCGTTGGCCATCAGGTCGAAATCCAGCGGCGGCTGGGCGCGGGGGTAATCGCCGTCATTCATGCCCAACAGGCAGACCACCCGGAACGGGATGGCACGCATGGGCATCAGCGTGCAGAAGTTCACCGAGCCGGCCAGGAAGCGCTGGGACAACTTGCCCTGATCCAGCCCCGACAGCCAGGCCTCGCGCACCACGGTGAGCGGCAGCAGATCCTGCAGACCGACCGCCTCGCAGGTCTCCAGCCAGGTGTCGCGCAGATCCTGAAGCTGTACCAGGAGCAGTTCGTCGTGTTCGTTTTCGGCCAGGAAGAACACCTGCAGCAAGGCATGCAACCGCGCCCCCCACTCCGCCGCCGACGCAGGCAGGGAAAGGGTCTGGCAGGCGATATCCAGCGCGTCGAGCAAGGCCACCAGTGGACCGATCAACGCCGCATCCAGCCCGCCGATCTCGTCATACGGTTCGATGCCATCACAGGCCTCGCCGACGCCGACCGCGTAACCCAGCAGCATGCGCCGCAGGCCGAATCGCCAGCTGTTCTGCTCCAGGCCTGCGGGCAACCCGAGGGTGGCGCGCTGTTCGGCGCTCAGCCCCCAGCGGATGCCGGCGCCTTCGATCCAGCGATGCAGCGTTGGCAGATCGCTTTCCTGGATGGCGAAGCGGGCGCGCAGCGCCGGCACGTCCAGCAGGTCGAGCACTTCGCTGACCGCGAAACGGCTGTCGGGCAACTTCAGCAGGTGTTCCAGGGCGATCAGCAGGGGATCGCGCCCCCGCTGGCCCTGGTCGGTCAGGGTGAAGGGTATGTAGCGCGGGTCGCTGCGTTCGAGCTGACCGAACACCGCCCGAATATGCGGCGCGTAGGTGTCGATCGCCGGCAGCATGACGATGACGTCACGGGGGCGCAGCGTGGGATCGGCACTGAAGCGGGCCAGCAGCTGATCGTGCAGGATCTCCACTTCGCGCTGCGGGCTGTGGGCGATATGGAAACGCACCGAGCGGTCTTTGTTCGGATCGACAACGGGCCATTGCTCACGGGTCTCAGCCAAGGGGCGAAGCTCGAGAATATCGTCTTGCAACTGGTTGAGCAGGGTCTGCGGTGCACCTTCGCTGAACAGGTCGATGCGGCCGTCGCTGAAGACATTCTGGTAGCTGCCGGGATCGTCGTAACTGTCGAGCAGGTTGATGTAGTCACGCCCTTGCTTGCCCCAGGCAGCCAACAGCGGATGGGCGTGCTGGTGCAGCAGCTCATCGTCCAGTTGCAGGGGCATGCCTTGCTTGCGTTGCTGGCGCTTGTACTGATGGCGCAGCAGATCCTTGTCGGCGACGATATCGCCCCAGTGATGGCGGCAGGGATTGTGCACGCACAGCAGCACCTGGCTGAAACGTGCCAGGCCCGCCAAGGCCTCCAGGATCTGGGCTGGCAGCGACGATATGCCGAAGACGATCAGACGTGCTGGCAAGCCTGCGGGGGCCTGTTCGAGGCCGTTGATCCGTTCGATGAAGCGTTGGTGAACGCCTGCGCGGCTTTGCGCCATGCCCTCTTCGCCCACATCTTCGAGCAGGATCCTCCACAGCTCGGCCTGCCAGCGGTTGCCGCTGGCCAGGGGCTTGCGCTCGCCACGTGCGGTGTTGAGGACATGGGCACCCTGCGCCCAGTCTTTCAGCCAGTCGGCGCGATAGACCTGATACTGGTCGAACAGATCAGCCAGGCGCTCGGCCAACTGGTAGCGCTTGCGCAGGTCGCCGTCGTCGGTGAGGAAGCGGCGCAAGGGTTCGAAATGCGGGCGCTCGATCACCTCCGGGAGCAGGCGCATCAGGCGCCAGGTCAGGGGCGCCTTGTCGAGCAGCGAGACCTCGGGGATCTCGTCGCGGCCCAACACGCGGCGATACAACTGCCACATGAAACTACCCGGCAGCTGTACATCGATGGCTGCGGCGATACCGCAGCCGCCTTGATCATCGTCCTGCGGGTCCTCGGCCAGTGCCAGCTTCAGCCATTGGGCGATGCCGTTGCTCTGTACCAGGGCAATCTCGTTTTCCAGGGGGGCCAGGGGATAGCGACGCATCACACTCACCACCAGATTGCGCAAGTCATCCAGGCGGTTGCCCTGGACGATCATGAAACCTGGATGCAATGAGGTGGTATTGGCCATTGGGTATTCTCTGAAAGACAGGCGGTCCCGCCGGGGAACCATATCACGGGCGACTCTTTTCCGATCCGGA
>NZ_JAOEBG010000010.1 GCF_029836165.1 Pseudomonas sp. GD04091 | reverse complement strand
AGCCCGTCCGCCAGCATGGCGCGACGCCGCAGGGAGCGCGCCATGAGCAGCCTCACCCAACCCGCCTGTGCCTTTCGTCATGTCGCCGCCGACGGCTACGGCCTCGGGGGTTGGCGCTGGCGCCACGCCGAGCCTGACCCCCAGCGCCCGCTGGTGATCATCAACGCCGCCACCTCGGTACGCTGCCGCTACTACGCGCGCTTCGCCGACTACCTGTTCGCCCAGGGCTTCGATGTGCTGACCTACGACTACCGGGGCATCGGTGAGTCGCGTCCGGCCTCGATGCGTGGTTTCCAGGCGACCTGGAGCGACTGGGGGCGGCTGGACTTCGAGGCGATGCTGCAATTGGCCGCCGCCGAGCATCCCGGCCAGCCGGTGCATGTGGTAGGGCACAGTTTCGGTGGTTGGGCGCTGGGGCTGGCGCCGTCGGCGGCGCAGGTGCGCCATGCGGTGCTGGTGGGGGCGCAGTTCGCCTACTGGCGCGACTATGCGGCGGACCAGCGCTGGCAACTGTTCGGCAAGTGGCATGTGTTGATGCCGCTGTTGACCCGGGTGTTCGGCTACTTTCCCGGCAAGCGCCTGGGCTGGTTGGAGGATACCCCGGCCGGCGTGGTGCACGACTGGAGCACCCGCACGCCGCGCTATGAACACCGGCCCAGCGGGCGCCTGCTCGAGACGCCGCCGTTCGCTCAGGTGCGGGCGGCGACCCTGGCCATCAGCCTGACGGACGATCCGTTCGGCACGGTGGCGGCCACCGAGCGGCTATTGGGGTATCTGCAGGGGGCCGAGCGGCGGCATCTGCGCGTTGCGCCCGGGGATATCTCGGTGGGCGAGATCGGGCACTTCGCGTTCTTTCATGATCGCTTTCGTGAAAGCCTGTGGCCGATTGCGCTGGGGTGGTTGCGGCAGGGGCGCCTGGAGGCTGGCGCACCAGGCCAGGTCATCAACTGATCTCGCCTGTGTCGGCCTCATCGCCGGCAAGCCGGCTCCCACAAAGGCTGCGGCGCAACTGTCTTGGTTTGGGGCCGCTTCGCGGCCCCATCCGCTATCAGGCCAGGCGCGTCAGCGGCTGCGTGGCGAACTTCACGCCCGCCAGGCCGTGTTTGATCAGGGCGCGGATATTGCCATGGTCGCTGCCCTCGGGCGTGGCCACCACGCTGCGGTAGTGTTCGCCGAAGGCCAGCAGCGCTTCCTGGTCGCTCAGCCCTTCCAGCAGCGCCAGGCCCAGGGTCTTGCACGAGCCTTCGTTCTGCCCGGCGGCGTTGTGCACGTCGCCATTGTCGAAGGCCTGGGGCTGGTAGCTGTAGTGCGCGGCGATGAACGCCAGGGTATCGGCGAATACGTGCTCGCCGCTGGCGAGGCTGCTGCGCAGGGTGTTCAGGTCAGTCACGGGGTTTTCCTTGTTCGAACGCCGCCTGTTGCTCGGCGCTGGCTTCTTTCTGGTATTGGGCTTTCCACTCGGCATAGGGCATGCCGTACACCTGCGCGCGCGCGTCGTCCAGGCTCAGTTCGACCTGGCGTTCGTCGGCGGCGGCCTTGAGCCATTTCGACAGGCAGTTGCGGCAGAAGCCGGAGAGGTTCATCAGGTCGATGTTCTGCACGTCGGTGCGCTGTTGCAGATGATCGACCAGGCGCCGGAATGCGGCGGCTTCGAGTTCGAGTTGTTGTTGCGGGGTCATGGGCAGTCTCTTCAAGTCATGCGGTTCTTCAGATGGCGGCCACCGTTGATGACCACCTGGCTGCCGGTGCTGTACTGGCTGTCGAGCAGGAACAGCACGGCGTCGATCAGCGGGCGGGCGCCGGGTTCGAATTCCAGCAGGGCCTTTTTCAGGGTCTGCTGGCGGTACTCGTCGTCGCCGCCTTCCTTGAGGATCAGCAGGCCGGGCAGGATACCGTTGACCCGCACCTTCGGCGCGTATTTTTCGGCGAACGACAGCACCATGTTCTGCAGCGCGGCCTTGGTCGCGGCATAGCCGATGTGGCTCTTGCTGCCACGTGAGGAGGTCTCGTCGCAGATGTGGATGATGTCGGCCTTGTCCACCTTGTCCAGCAGCTCGCCCAGGGCGAGGTTGAGGTGGTAGGGCGCCTCGACGTGCAGGCGGAACATGGTGTCGAGGTTGTCCAGGCCATCGTCGAGCCACAGCGAGGCGTTGTGGATGATCGCGCGCAGGCCGTCGTAGTGGCGCTGCAGGTGGTCGATCAGGGCCTGGCGGTCTTCGCCGCGGGTGAGGTCGGCCTGGAACTGCCGGATATTCGGATGTGCCGCTTGCGGATGCAGGCTGCGGCTGGCACTGACCACCGTATGGCCGGCCTGCGCGAGCTCCAGGGCCAGGGCCAGCCCGACGCGCTGGCTGGCTCCGGTGATGAGGATTGGGCTGTTCATGTTCGGGCGGTCTGTTCGTCTGTCCGTGCGTGATGCCCCAGCATACCCGAACTGCGTGGCCTTGCGTGCCTGCGCCTCAGCGGCTGCGCAGGCCTGTGGAACCGCCCTGCGCCTTGCGTGGCGCGGGGTTCAGCCAGCCGGCCAGGAGCCGGGTCGACAGGGGAATGAACAGGTACACCATGAGCGGCGTCAGGGCCAGGGTGCTGATCAGGACCCGGGGCAGCAGGTCCAGCGGCGCCAGCCAGTGGCCGAACAGCAGGTTGAACAGCAGCGAGACCGGGAAGAACGCCAGCCAGATGGCCATGGCCTGCTTCCAGCGCGGCGGTTTTTGCACCATGTTGGTGCCGAACCAGTCATCGATACCGCTTACGCGCCTCTCTTTGGGGCGCTCGAACAGGCCATTGCCACGGGTCAGCCAGGCACGGCGCGAGGCCGAGTGCTCCCAGGCGTGCAGGGTCTGCTCGTTGGTGAAGCGGAAGATGATCTGGAATTCGTCGCCCTCGACAGGCGGCGCGAGGATGCCCGAGCCCAGGTAGCCGGGGAAGTCGGTGGCCAGCTGTTCGCCTTCATGCAGCCAGGCCAGCAGGTCCTGGTAGCGGCCATGGGCGGCGCGGCGCGACACCATCAAGGTGACGGGTGGGGTAGACATCGTGTATCTCCTGGCGACGGGGCTGGCGGGTAGCCGGCCCCTTGGCGTGCGGCCCGGGGTGGTGGGCGGCGCAGGCATGCTTGCAAGAATCGGGCACGGATTATCGCCGATGGATCATGACCGGTCAGTTTCAGCGGGCGGACGGTCGTCAGAACGTGCTGGGAGCCTGGGCGTGCAGTTCGGGGTGGGCCTGGCGATGGGCCTGCAGGATGTATTCGCGCAGGCGCTCGATTTCCTCGGCAGGGCTGTGGGACAGGTCGTAGGCGGCCAGGCGTGGGCCGATGCGTCGGCGCAGCAGGCCAAGCAGGCCGATGGGTGGGATGTCCTCTGCGGCGAAGCGCAGGTCGAATTGCGCGGGCGCTTCGGCGCCGCCACGCACCTCCACCAGCACGCCCTTGAACGAGATGTCGCGGACCCACAGGTCGCTGGCCTGGCCGTGATCGTCCAGCAGGGCAACCGGTTGCTCCAGCGACAGGCGCCAGGGGCGCAGCATGGGGCCGTCTTCATAGATGTCCGGCGAGCCCAGCTGCAGGTGCAGGGCGTGGAACTCGTCCTCGACCAGTTGCAGGGGGAAGCTCAGTTGCTGGTTATTGAAGCTGGCCTGCAGCGTCACCTGCTCGTTGGCCACCAGGCGGGTGAGCAGGTCCTTCAGCCGACGGTCGCCATTGACCAGCAGGCTCGACATGGGGTCGGCCAGGTTCAGCTGGGGCGAATGCTGCATGTCCTGGATGAAATCCAGTTCGTCCTGGGAAAGTAGGGCGTCTGCTTGCATGGTCGAACTCGAAGGGGGCGGTTTCTTCACGGCGATGGACAGCGGCAAATGGGCTTTGTTCAGGTCACTCGTCGGATGACGGCGCGGGCATGTGACTTTGGGCTGAGCAGGCCTTTTGCCACTGTCGGGTGCTAGTATCCTACGTTTTCACTCAGTTTCGGAATCCTCACCCGATGAAAGTCGCCATTATTTCCGGTTCGGTGTACGGCACCGCCGAAGAAGTCGCCCGCCACGCCGAATCGCTGCTCAAGGCCGCCGGCCTGGACGCCTGGCACGCCGCCCGTGCCACCCTGCAGGACATCGAGGGCTATGCCCCGGACGCATTGCTCGCGGTGACCTCGACCACCGGCATGGGCGAGCTGCCCGACAACCTGATGCCGCTGTACAGCATCATTCGCGACGTGCTGCCGGCGGCCTGGCGCGGCTTGCCGGGTGCGGTGATCGGCCTGGGCGATTCGAGCTATGGCGACACGTATTGCGGCGGCGGCGAACAGATGCGCGAGTTGTTTGCCGAACTGGGCGTGAACGAGGTACTGCCGATGTTGCGGCTCGATGCCAGCGAGACGGTGACCCCGGAGACCGATGCCGAGCCTTGGTTGGCGGAGTTCGCCGCTGTCCTGAAAGGTTGATGTCGCCTGGGCCGTTTGCCTCAATGCGCGGCTGAATCTTCGCGCAGCAACGCCAGCCACGCCTGCGCCGCGCGTGACAGGTAAGCCCCGCGCCGCCAGATGAAGGCGATGTCCCAGCGCAGGTACTCCGGCGCCCGCAACGGCAGGCGCACCACCCCGGGCCGCTCCAGCGCCCGGGCGACGATCGCCGGCAGCAGCACCACGCCTTGCCCGGCCGCCACCAGCGCGGCGAGAAAGTCCGCCTGGCCGCTGCGCCCGCCTTCCTTGGGCGTGAACCCCACCTGCTGACAGGCGCTGAGCAGCCGGTCGTTGAGCACGAAGCTGCGCTGATACAGCAGAAATGGCGTATCGGCCAGTTGCGCCAGTTCGACTTCAGCCTGCCCGGCTAGTGGGTGCCCGGCTGGCAGCAAGGCCTCCAGTGGTTCGTTGCAGAAGGGCTGGTATTCGAACGCCGGATCGCTTGGGGTGAGGCTGCCGCCCAGCTCCAGTTCGCCACTTTTCACCGCCTGCTCGACCATGCGGCTGCCGCCTTCGAGCAGCTGGATGGCGATGTTCGGGTGGCGCCGTCGGTACTCGGCGAACAACCCGGCGAACAGCGCGTCGCTGCCCAGCAACGGCAGGCCCAGGCGCAGCTCGCCGCGGGCCATCTGGCTGAGGTCGTCCAGTTCGCTCAGCAATTCCTGGCGCTGGCGCAGCAGGGCCTCGCCGCGTTCGAGCACGATGCGCCCGGCGGCGGTCAGCAGCAGTTGCGAGCCTTCGCGCTCCAGCAGTGGCTGGCCGATGTCCTGTTCCAGCTGGGCGACCTGCTTGCTCACCGCCGACTGGCTGATATGCAGCGTGGCCGCCGCCTGGGTGAAGCCGCCGCGATGCACGACCTCGATGAAACTGCGCAGCTGTTTGAATTCCATGATCGTTGGATTCCATTTTGGAATGCCTGTCAGTCTAACAATTCGCTTCTGGCCTAGGTGCGCGACTTTTACAATGGGCACGTTGTCGAGGAAACCCTGCCCATGAATCCTGCATTGTTGAAGAAAACCCTGCGCCTGCTCACCGAGCTGTCGGTGTTGCTGGCCCTGTTCCTGATCGGTGGCCAACTGGCCGCCTGGCTCGCCTGGCCGATCCCCGGTGGCGTGATGGGCCTGGCGCTGCTGCTGGTGCTGTTCGCCACGGGCGTGCTCAAGCCGGCGACCCTGCAACTGGGCGCCGGCTGGCTGATGGCGGAAATGCTGCTGTTCTTCATCCCGGCGCTGATGAGCCTGCTGGACTACGGCAGCCTGCTGCGCAGCGAGGGTTGGCGCATCCTGCTGGTGATCGCCCTCAGCACCTTGCTGGTGATGGTGGTCACTGCGGTGACCGTCGAGCTGGTGTGCCGCTGGAGGTTGCGCCATGAGCCTTGAACCCATGCCGTTGTTCTGGCTGGCACTGACCCTGGGCGCCTACCTGGGCAGCCGTTGGCTGTACCGGCGCAGCGGCCGCTACCTGCTGTCACCGTTGATCCTGGTTCCGGCGTTGCTGCTGGCGGTGGCCGTGCCGTTGCACACCGCCTACGTCGAGTACGCCCGCAACACCCACTGGCTGATGGGCGTGCTGGGGCCGGTGACCGTGGCGTTCGCGGTGCCGATCTGGCAACAACGGGCGATGCTGGCGCGGCATTGGCCGGCCTTGCTGGTGGGCATGCTGGCCGGCAGCGTGGCGTCGATCGGCAGTTCGTGGGTGCTGGCGCACCTGCTGGCGCTGGACGATTCGGTCAGCCTGTCGTTGCTGCCACGTTCGATCACCACGCCGTTCGCCATGCCGGTGGCCGAGGACCTGGGCGGCGTGCCGGAGCTGACGGCGGTTTTCGTGATGTTCACCGGCGTGCTCGGGGCGATGTTCGGCGGCATCCTGCTGCGCTGGCTGCCGCTGCGCACACCGCTGGCGCGGGGCGCGCTGTTCGGCGTCGGCGCCCATGGCGCCGGGGTGAGCCGGGCCCAGGAGGTCGGACGCGAAGAGGGCTCCGTGGCCGGGCTGGTCATGGTCCTGACCGGCCTGCTGAACCTGCTGGCCGCGCCTTTGCTGGTGAGGCTGATCTGACCGTTCGTGCCACTGACTCGCTCGGTCATCAGGCTGGCTGCCAAGGCGACCTATCACCTTCGTATTGGCTTCTAGACTCTGCCTCGACATAGAGAGCACATGTATGTGCCGAGGTGACATGCAATGAACGCAGCCTTGCCCTATTCCGACACTTATCCACCGGGACGACCGTGATGCCACTGGCCGAGATTCCATTGTGCGTCTGGCGCACCCGGAGCCAGGGGTTCACCTTCCGGGGCCAGAGCATCCGTTACTGGACGGCAGGGCAGGGCGAGCCCCTGCTGCTGCTCCATGGCTTCCCCACCGCCAGCTGGGACTGGCACTACCTGTGGGCGCCGCTGGCGCAACGTTTCCGCGTGGTGGCCTGCGACATGCTCGGCTTCGGCGACTCGGCCAAGCCGGTGGACCACGACTACAGCCTGCTGGAGCAGGCCGACCTGCAACAGGCGCTGCTGGCGCACCTGCGCATCGACCAGCCGGTGCACCTGCTGGCCCACGACTACGGCGGCAGCGTGGCCCAGGAGTTGTTGGCCCGCCACCACGAACAGCGCCTGCAGATCGCCAGCTGTGTGTTCCTCAACAGCGGACTGTTCCCCGAGAGCTGCCGGGTGCTGCTGATCCAGAAGCTGCTGCTCAGCCGCCTGGGCTGGCTGGTCGGGCGCTCGTTCGGGCGGGACGACCTGGTGCGCAACGTCATCCAGGTCTACGGCCCCTGCACCCATCCCAGCGAAAGCGCGCTGGACGACTACTGGAGCCTGATCGTTTCCAACCGTGGTCCGCGCATCCTGCACAAACTGATCAGCTTCCTGCCCGAACGCCGGGCCCAGCGTGAGCGCTGGGTCGGCGCGCTGCAGCGCGAGGGCGTGCCGTTGCGTTTCATCAATGGCGCGGTCGATCCGTTGTCCGGGGCGCACATGGTCGAGCGCTACCGGCAGATGGTGCCGGATCCCGACACCGTGGTGCTGCAGGGCATCGGCCACTACCCGCACACCGAGGCGCCGGTGCAGGTGCTGCGCCACTACCTGGCCTTTCGTGAACAGCCGATGAGCTACATGCCGCAGAAGGTCGCCTGGTCCTGACCAGGCGACCATCGCCTTGCGTTATTGCCCGGCATTCGCCGTGGTGCGCTTGATTGCCCGGCCCCGGTGGCTGGCTGACACTCCCTTGCATCCCTTCATTGCCAGGAGCCTTGAGCATGAGCGAGCCGGTAAATCTGCAGGATCGAGTGGTGATCGTCACGGGGGCCGGCGGTGGTCTGGGCCGGTCCCATGCATTGCTGTTCGCCGCCCGCGGCGCGAAGGTGGTGGTCAATGACCTCGGCGGTTCGACCCATGGCGAGGGCGCCAACGCCTCGGCGGCGGATCGGGTGGTCGAGGAAATCCGCGCGGCCGGTGGCACGGCGGTGGCCAACCATGACTCGGTCACCGAGGGCGCACGGATCGTCGAACAGGCGCTGGACAGCTTCGGCCGCGTCGATGTGCTGGTGAACAACGCCGGCATCCTGCGCGACAAGACCTTCCACAAGATGGAAGACAGCGATTGGGAGCTGGTCTACCGGGTGCATGTCGAGGGCGCCTACAAGGTCACCCATGCCGCCTGGCCGCACCTGCGGGCGCAGAACTGGGGGCGGGTGATCTTCACCTCGTCCACCTCGGGCATCTACGGCAACTTCGGCCAGGCCAACTACGGCATGGCCAAGCTTGGCCTCTATGGCTTGACCCGTACCCTGGCCATCGAAGGCCGCAAGCACGGCATCCTGGTCAACGCCATCGCGCCGACCGGCGGTACACGCATGACCGAGGGGCTGATTCCACCGCAGGTGTTCGAGCGGCTCAAGCCCGAACTGGTCAGTCCGCTGGTGGTGTACCTGGGCAGCGAGCAGTGCCAGGACAGCGGCGAGCTGTTCGAGGTCGGTGGTGGCTGGGTCGGCAAGGTGCGCTGGGAGCGCAGCCAGGGTGTGGGCTTCGACCCTCGGGAAGGGTTCACCCCCGAGCAGGTGGCGGACAACTGGGCGCGGATCGGCGACTTCGACGGTGCCGGGCATCCGCAGGACAGCCTGCAGGCGTTGCAGCAGATGATGGCGAATCTGCAGAAGTACCCACTGGACTGACAGGCCAGGCAGGCCATCGCTCATCCGAAACGCTGGGCGATTCTTGCAGAAATAAAAAAGGCCGCTGCAAACGCAGCGGCCAATCGAGACGTTAGATCAAGGAGCTTCAAAATCAACGTCGGTGAACCTTGGTGGCGCGAAAGGCGGGGGGAGAGCCCTTCGTGCCGAACCAATGGGGACAGAATAGGCAATTGTGCCTGTAGGAAAAATACTGGCTTTTGACATTCTCTATTACATCTCCCGCGATAATCTCCAGTGTTTCCAGGCGTGGTTACCGGAGTAACCACACAGTGCATACGTGTTTTGTGGGCTAGTGCTCCAGTCTTTCCATCCGCTACCTCTCTTCTGGCTTCGTCATGGTCTGGGCTCCTACATCGCCCCAGGAAAGAAGTCATGAGCCAAAGTTCTATTTCTGTCATTAACCCCGAAAATCCAGGCACGCCCGCAGCCGACCCTGAGGTACTGGGCGCCCTGGCCATACTCGCGATGACGTTGCAGGCGCATTTCGCACTGGCCCCTGCGCTGTCTGGTCTGGAGCACGTGCCTCAATGGCAGGCCGATACCGAGCAATGGTGGTTGCAGCATGCGCCGGTTCTTCAGGAGCAATTGCGCGAACTTCTGAAACTGCATGTACGTGCATGGGGGATGCGCCATGGCGCGCCGAGGGCGGACATCGAGGCGCTGCTGCCGGACGGCTACGAAGAGCCGCTGCATGGCAGGGTGACGTTGCGCACCGACAGCGATGTACAGGTATGCATACCAGGGTGCCTGGCGTTGGTCCATGAACTGGACGATGCCGAAGAGCCATTTGTGCTATTTGGGCTCGGATTGGGTGTCTGGTTCGATGGACGCCAGCGCAACGCCAGCGATCTGCTTGAGTGCCTGCAGGCGGACTGCCATTGGCTGATTGCCGTCTCCGAGGAAGAGCGCGAGGCGTTGAGGGTGGCGCAATCGGTCGAGATGCAGTTGGAGCCGTTGGCGGTCCCGCTGGAGCATCAGTTGCTCATGGATATGCAGTCGCTGCACGAGCGCCTGGTCATGCAAGCGCTGAGTACTGCCGACGCTGACGTTGATGCGGCGGTCGCCCTCGAACCTCTGTTGCAAGGCATCCAGCAGCAGGTGGCGGCGGCCTTGGCCGACTATCGCCAGGCGCAGTCGCCGGAATGGTTGCGCAACCTGTCGAAGGATCAACGTGAGCAGCTGATCCAGCTGAATCAGCAACTGGCAGACGCCGAGAACCGATTCTCAGAGCAATCAGGTCATTCCGACTTCTATGCATACGCGGAGCATCAGGTTGGCATCCGGTTGACCCAGATGGGCCTCGGACACATTGCGCCTGCCGATGTGGAATTGAAGGTCACCCATGATTTCACCCCTGATGCACCGGCACAGGTGGTCACGCTGATGGAGTGGGTGTGTAGCGAGGCTTATCACGGTGATCGACTCAGCGTGGAGGTCCAGCACGATGAGTTGCGTGACGCGCTGGGAGTGGCTGACCTGGCGAGGATGGCAGATGAATTGCAGTTGCGTCAGCGCTATGCCGACTGGTTCGAGGAGGTTTACCAGAAGGAGTGGATCCAGAATCTGCTGGGCCAGGCGCTGGACGCCAAGTTGCGTCTGGCGCTGCAAGCCGCAGATTTTCAGGGCCTGGATCGTCGAGCGGTAGCGTTGCTGGAGGCGGCCTTGGAGGAAGACTGGTCGCACAAACAGATCACGGTGGGGTGGCTATGGATCAACGGCGAAATGCTGTTGACCGATCACTTGCATCTGTCTGACCAGGATATTCACGTACTTTATGCCCCCGGCTCACCGAGTGGGGATCTGCAGGTGTTCCAATCTGAATTTGCAATGAGCTCGGAAATCGGGGCACTCAGTGCCACACCTCAGGGGCGCGATTATCTTTCGGGACACGTAGAGCGTGCTCAACGCCCGGCATTGAACCGTTTCCTGAAACGGGTGGAGCGGATTCCCCAGGAGTGGTCGGGTCATACCGTTGTAGTGGGCGTGGAGGACATCACGGGCTGGAGCCAGTTGCTCAAGCGTTGGACGGACCTGAGGGTCCTGAAAGTTTGCGACGATCTCGAAGCGATCAGGCCAGAACGCTTCGCAAACCCAGACGATACCGTGCTACGGCGTGTGCATGCGCTGGATCACGAGTTGCGCGTACTGTTGGTCGATTACCAAACCGTGGCGCAGGTTCCGACGTTCATGGCTCATGCGCGCGAGCAGGTCAGTGCGCGGATCAACCAGTACCCCGGCAATCAGGGGGGCTGGATCGACTCGGATACGGTACTGGTCGAGCTGGACATGGGAGTACGGCAGTCGCTGACACAGGTGGCGGCCGCGGGTTATCCCGAAGACTTCAACTTCAATGATTTCGCCCGCCTCAGTTCGACGGTCGGTCAGGACCTGTCTCACCTGAATCGTCAGGCAATCGGCGGGTACATTCGCGCCGTCAGGCTCGGCCAGGAGTACTGCAAGGTAATCGGCGACAGCTACCTTGACCCGGGCGCCGAGGGCCGCTCCAGGCCGATGGAACTGCACCGTCACCTGCTGGGCATGAAGCTTCAGCGTGACTGCCTGCTGGAGCTGCAGCGCGGCGTGCTCGGTGATGAGCATGCTGCTTGGCTCGAGACCGTCTGCATGCGTTTCCACGACGGCAGTTTCATCGAGGACTGCAAGTTGGCCGAGCTGAAGGTCAATGGCGCCTCGATCGTCGAGGGGTACCTGCTGCAGTCGGAAAAAACAAAAGGGTCGTTGATCTACCTGAGCGATGGTCCAGAAGGGCGGTGCCTGTTCACGGTTCAGGATTTCGTCGATCGCTGGCGTGAGGAGGGCATGCAGGACTGGATCTATGAGCACATCGCGATTGACGACGAGGAAGCGATCCGAGCATTGAACGAGCGGGTTCGAAACGCTGATGGCGAAGATGAGTCGAACGCCGAGGGGGATGAGCTTATCGCCAGATCCCTGCAGGTGCGCCACAACATCGACGACTTGAGCGCTGCCCTGCGGCACAAGGTGCGCCGTTTGCTCGCCGAAGCCGCGCGCGATGCCTACAGTGCCGCCAGGCGTATCACCCAGTCCGTGCTGTCGCTGCTGGAACTCGTGGGTGAATTCGTCGCAGTGGCGTTCCCGCCTGCACGTGTCGTGATGAGCTTCATTCGGGCAGGACGCGCGTTTTATCAGAGCGTTGTCGCGCTGGGTGATGGCGACAGGACCGCGGCGCTCGTTGCCTTGCTCAAGGGCATGGCCAGCCTGCCAGGGGCGACAGGCTTGATGAAGGTTTATGGGGAAAAACTGATCGCCCATGGCAGCCGGCTTTGGAATACCTGGTTCCCAGGGCCGTCCTCCAGGCTGAGTATCTGGCTAAAGGACCTTCATGAGCGACTCAAGTCGCTTTACGCGAGTTACGAGATGCGGCTAGGCGCAACCTGGGAAGCGGGGAAGGCGCTTCATGAAGGCTTCGCGGAGGAACTGATCTGGTTCACCACAGCGTCTGTCGCTCGGGAAGAGGAGCGAATGGCCATTCAGCGCGCGGCCTGGCGCTGATAGCCCATGCGCCTGCTGACGGCCTCGACGGCCGCCAGCAGGCTTCGCGCCGCAGGGCCCTGTTCGTCGGCATGGAAGATCGACGTCGGCCCGACCACGGTCATCACCGCGGCGACCTGCCCCATGGCGTTGAACACCGGCGCCGACAGCGCGTCCACCCCGGGCATCAGCAGGCCATGCACATGGTGCAGGCCACGCTGGCGGATCTGCGCCAGCAGGGGGGCGTAGTCATCCGCGGTCTGGCCCAGCGAGGCCAGCTCGCGGTCGCGCAGTTCGAGGGTCTCCCGCTCTGGCAGATGGGCGGCGAATACCAGCCCGGTGGACGAACTGAGCAGCGGCAGCACCGAGCCGATCTGGGTCACCACCGTCACCGCGCGCACCGCCGGTTCGATGCTCACCACCGTCGCCCCCTGGTTGCCCCACACGGCAATGAAGCAGCTTTCGTTGAGTTCGTCGCGCAGCTGCGACAGTGGCAGCGCCGCGACTTTGAGCACATCGATGCTGCCCAGTGCCGCCATGCCCACGCGCAACGCCTCGCGTCCCAGACCGTAATGGTTGGTGGCCGGGTCCTGCTCGGCGAAACCGCTGGCGATCAGCGCCTGCAGGTAACGGTGGACCTTGCTTGCCGGCATCTGCACATGCTCGGCCAGGCGCGACAGCGAGGTGGACGGGGAGAGTTCGGCCAGGGCCTTGAGGATGTCGGTGCCGACTTCCGCCGAGCGAACTTTCTGTTTGCCGTTGTCGGCGCTGCTGCTGGCTTTGGCCATGAGGGACTTCTATGCGGATTTTACAGGGTGGCGCCTTTATAGCTTGACGCCTGCACGGGAGCAAATTACGTTATTCGTAATCTGATTACGATAAAAACAATGCAGACGCGCTGCCGCCCTTGGTGCCGGTTTCAGGATCGGGCCCGCAGCCAGCTGCCCGCAACGGCTCCCAGCAGCCCGGAGGCACCGAGATGACCCGCGACACCTCACCCGAACTTGAGTACCTGAGCGGTTTCGGCAACGAATTCGCCAGCGAAGCCTTGCCCGGCGCCCTGCCGGTCGGGCAGAACTCGCCGCAGAAGGCGCCTTACGGTCTGTACGCCGAGCTGCTGTCGGGCACCGCATTCACCATGACCCGCAGCGAATTGCGCCGCACCTGGCTGTACCGCATCCGCCCCTCGGCGCTGCATCCGCGCTTCGAGCGCCTGGAGCGCCAGCCGCTCAATGGCGCACTGGGGCCGATCAACCCCAACCGCCTGCGCTGGAGCCCGCAGCCGATCCCTGGCGAACCCACCGACTTCATCGACGGCTGGTTGCCGATGGTGGCCAACGCCTCCTCGGAAAAACCGGCCGGCGTGAGCATCTACATCTACCGCGCCAACCGCTCGATGGAGCGGGTGTTCTTCAACGCCGACGGCGAGCTGCTGCTGGTACCTGAGCAGGGGCGTCTGCGCATCGCCACCGAACTGGGCGTGCTGCAGGTGGAGCCGCTGGAAATCGCGGTGATCCCGCGTGGCATGAAATTCCGTGTCGAACTGCTCGACGCCCAGGCCCGTGGCTACATCGCCGAGAACCATGGCGCGCCGCTGCGCATCCCGGACCTTGGCCCGATCGGCAGCAACGGCCTGGCCAATCCGCGCGACTTCCTCACCCCGGTGGCGCATTACGAAGAATCCACCGGCCCGGTGCAGTTGGTGCAGAAATTCCTCGGTGAACACTGGGCCTGCGAGCTGCAGCATTCGCCGCTGGACGTGGTCGCCTGGCACGGCAGCAACGTGCCGTACAAGTACGACCTGCGCCGTTTCAACACCATCGGCACGGTCAGCTTCGACCACCCCGACCCGTCGATCTTCACCGTGCTGACTTCGCCCACCAGCGTGCACGGCCTGGCTAATATGGATTTCGTGATCTTCCCGCCACGCTGGATGGTGGCCGAGAACACCTTCCGTCCACCGTGGTTCCACCGCAACCTGATGAACGAATTCATGGGCCTGATCCAGGGCGCCTACGACGCCAAGGCCGAAGGCTTCCTGCCCGGCGGCGCCTCGTTGCACGGGGTGATGAGCGCCCACGGCCCGGACGCCGAGACCTGCGACAAGGCCATCTCGGCCGACCTGGCGCCGCACAAGATCGACAACACCATGGCCTTCATGTTCGAGACCAGCCAGGTGCTGCGCCCGAGCCTCGAGGCTCTCGAAAGCCCGCAGTTGCAGGCCGACTACGATAGTTGCTGGGCTACCCTGCCGAGCACCTTCAACCCGAACCGGAGATAACCGATGAACCACACCGCCATTGCCCGTAGCTGGGTCGAGCACGCCAACGGGCACCGCGACTTCCCGCTGCAGAACCTGCCACTGGGCATCTTCAGCCGCCCGGGGCAGGCGCCACGTTGCGGCGTAGCCATTGGCGACGCGATCCTCGACCTCGAGGCCGTGCTGGCCGCCGGCCTGTTCGACGGTGCGGCCAAGGCCGCCGTCGAGGCCACCACCGGTGGCGCGTTGAACGCCTTCTTCGCCCTCGGCCGTTCGGCCCGTGTCGCCCTGCGCGAGCGCCTGCTGGCGCTGCTGGGTGAGGCCAGCGAGCATCAGGCGGCCTTGAAGCCCGCCCTGTATCCGGCCAGCGAATGCCAGCTGCACCTGCCGGCGAAGGTCGGCGACTACACCGACTTCTACGTCGGCATCGAACACGCCAAGAACGTCGGCAAGCTGTTCCGCCCGGACAACCCACTGCTGCCCAACTACAAGTACGTGCCGATCGGCTACCACGGCCGCGCCTCGACCCTCCGTCCGTCCGGCACCGACGTGCGCCGCCCCAAGGGCCAGACCCTGCCGGCAGGCCAGACCGAGCCGAGCTTCGGCCCCTGCGCGCGCCTGGACTACGAACTGGAGCTGGGCATCTGGATCGGCCAGGGCAACGACATGGGCCAGTCGATTCCGGTCGGCGACGCCGCCGAGCACGTAGCCGGCTTCTGCCTGCTCAACGACTGGTCGGCGCGGGATATCCAGGCCTGGGAGTACCAGCCGCTGGGTCCGTTCCTGTCCAAGAGCTTCATCACCAGCGTTTCGCCCTGGGTCGTGACCGCCGAAGCCCTGGAGCCATTCCGCTGCGCCCAGCCGGCGCGCCCGGAAGGCGATCCGCAACCGCTGTCGTATCTGCTGGACAAGCGCGACCAGGCCGGCGGCGCCTTCGATATCGAACTGGAAGTGCTGCTGGTCACCGCGCGCATGCGCGAGCAGAACCTGCCGGCTCATCGCCTCACGCTCAGCAACACCCGCAGCATGTACTGGACCGTGGCGCAGATGGTTGCCCATCACAGCGTCAACGGTTGCCAGTTGCAGCCGGGCGACCTGTTCGGTTCGGGCACCCTGTCGGGCGCGCTACCGGGCTCGTTCGGCAGCCTGCTGGAGATCACCGAGGGCGGCAAGCACCCGGTGGAGCTGGCCAGCGGCGAGGTACGCAAGTTCCTCGAGGACGGCGACGAGACCATCCTGCGCGCCCGCTGCGTGCGCGATGGGGTGGCCAGCATCGGCTTCGGCGAGTGCCGTGGCACCATCGTCGCGGCCAACTGAGGGGGCAGGGCGATGGAACTGTTCACCTACTACCGCTCCACGTCGTCGTATCGGGTGCGCATCGCCCTGGCGCTCAAGGGCCTGGACTACCAGGCCCTGCCGGTGAACCTGCTCAAGGGCGAGCAGCGTGGCGCGGCCTACCTGGCGCTCAACCCGCAGGGGCGGGTGCCGGCCTTGCGCCTGGAGGGCGGCGATCTGCTGGTGCAGTCGCCGGCGATCATCGAGTACCTGGAGGAAGCCTTCCCGGAAACGCCCCTGCTGCCCCGTGCGCCCGAAACCCGGGCCAAGGTGCGTGGCGTGGCGGCGATCATCGGTTGCGATATCCATCCGTTGCACAACGTCAGCGTACTCAACCTGCTGCGTCAGCTCGGGCATGACGAGGGGCAGGTCAACCAGTGGATCGGCCACTGGATCAGCCAGGGGCTGGCGGCGGTCGAGCAACTGATCGGCGATGACGGCTTCTGCTTCGGGGCAACGCCAGGCCTGGCCGATGTCTACCTGGTCCCGCAGCTGTACGCGGCCGAGCGCTTCAACATCGACTTGGAGGGTTACCCGCGCATCCGCCGAGTGGCCGCCCTGGCCGAGCAGCATCCGGCCTTCCACAAGGCCCACCCGGCGAGGCAGCCCGACACGCCCGACTGATCGCCACAGCCCGCACCTGCACTCATAACAACAACAGACAGGTACCTTGCGATGCACAACCAGATTGCCAGCTTTCGCGCGGCGCTCGACGCGCGCCCGGTGTCAACCTACCAGTGACGCCTGCTGCTGTTGTTGATCCTGTTGTTGGTTACCGATGGCTATGACGCCCAGGTGCTGGGCTATGTGATCCCCGCGCTGGCCCAGGACTGGGGGCTGGAAAAGGCCGCCTTCGGGCCGGTGTTCAGTGCCAACCTGCTCGGGCTGACGGTCGGTTCGCTGGCGGTGACGCCGCTGGCCGACCGCTTCGGCGTGCGGCGGGTGCTGCTGTGCTGCGTGCTGCTCTACGCCAGCCTGACCGTGCTGATGGTGTTCTCTTCTTCGCTCGACAGCCTGATGCTGGCCCGCTTTCTCTGCGGTATCGGCATGGGCGGGGCCATGCCCAGCGCCATGGCGCTGATGGCCGACTACGCGCCACCGCGCTTGCGTACCCTGATGGTGACCCTGGCGGCCTGCGGATTCTCCCTGGGCGGGGCGGCAGGCGGTTTCGTCGCCGCCGGCTTCATCGACCACTACGGCTGGCAGGCGGTGTTCCTCGCCGGGGGCGTGGCGCCGCTGCTGCTGTTCCCGTTCCTGGCGCTGTTCCTGCCCGAATCGCTGCCGCGCCTGCTGCGCGACGCGCCACCCTATGCGCGGCTGCAACGGGTGACGGCCCGCCTGCTACCCGGCTGGCAGGTGCCGACGGCCCTGGTGGCGAAGGATGAGCCGGTGGACAGTACGTTCACCGTGGCCGCCCTGTTCCGCGAGGGCTTTGCCCGGTCGACCCTGCTGCTGTGGAGTACGTTCTTCGTCAGCCTGATCCTGCTGTACTTCATGATCAGCTGGCTGCCATCGTTGCTGCAGGAAAGCGGGCTGGCGCTGAACCAGGCCAACCTGGTCACCTCGCTGTTCCTGTTTGCCGGCACCTTCGGCGCGGTGTGCCTGGCCTGGTGCGCCGATCGCATGAAGAACAAGGCCTATCTGCTGGCTGGCGTGCTGCTGGGGGCGGCGTTGTTCAGCGTGCTGGTCGGCGTGAACCATGACGACCCGCGTTGGCTGGTGCCCAGCGTGTTCGCGGCCGGCTTCTGCATCATCGGCGGGCAACTGACGCTCAATGCCTTCGTCAGCAACTTCTACCCGGCCCAGGTACGTGCCACCGGCACCGGCTGGGCGCTGGGCGTCGGACGCTTCGGTTCGATTCTCGGGCCGTTGCTGGGCAGCCTGCTGCTGACCCTGCATATGCCGGTCGAGCAGATTTTCTTCTTCTGTGCCATCCCCGCGCTGCTGGGGGCGCTGTTGATCAGCCAGGTGCGTGCGCCAAGGCCGCAGGCGCCGGTGGCCAAGGCCCAGGCGCTAATGGATTGAGCGTTTGCCGCTGGGCAGCTGGGCGAGACGTTCGCTGAGCTTCAGGCGTTGCACCGGGTCATCGCTGAGCAGCAGCGCGTGCTCCAGGTCGAAGCGCTCGGCCTGGGGGCAATCCAAGTGCTGGTACAGCGTGGCTCGAGCCAGGTAGTCGCCGACTTGTACCGGGCCAAGCTGCATCACCCGCTCGGCATCGATCAGAGCGGCCAGGTCGTTGTCGTTGCTGATGTGCAACTGGCGCAGGTTGCGCGACAGGCGCTGGAGCATCTGCATCGGCGAGGCGCTGCGCATGTGTTCGGCGCTCAGCGCGACCTGAGGACCGAACTGGCGGGCGAGCAGCTCGCGGCAATCGTTGGGGTAGAGGCGCCGGCCAGCGCAAGGGTCGAGCAGATGGTCGGCGCCGGGCACGCGCAGCAGGAAATGACCGGGAAAATTGACCCCCTCCAGCGGGATCGACAGGCGCTGGGCCAGCTCCAGGGCAAGGACGGCCAGTAGCAGCGGTTGGCCGCGGCGGCGTTGCAGCACCTTGTCCATCATGGCGGCCTGTGGACGCAGCGGATGGTACTCGTCCTGTTGAAAACCCAATGCACCGAGCTGGCGCAGCAGCGGCTGGGCCAGCTCGGTGACGGGCAGCATCGGCAGGCTGGTGCTGACATTTCGCTGCAGCTGGTGCAGCTGGGCAAGGCTGGCCGCGGGCTCGACCGTACGATCATGCTCGGCGGCGATCCACAGGGTGGCTTCCAGCAGGGCGACCGGCTCGCGTTCCAGGCAGGCCAGGCAGGCTTGGCGTGGGTTCATGGGACCTCTCCATCACGCTTAACTTGTAGCCCTGGCGGAGGTTTTCGTCCAGTGGTCCGCCCGCGTAGTGTCCAGCCTTGACCTGCCTATACTGGTAGGAGCACCTCTTCGGGGAGCCCGTCGATGTTCGCGCTCATGCAAAGCACCCGTACCCAGTCGCTGCACCTGTTCATCGATCCACCCACGGGCCTGAAGGCCGTGGTGGTGATCCACAGCGAGCAGTTGGGGCCAGCCATGGGCGGGTGCCGCTACCTGCCCTATGCCGATGACGAAAGTGCCATGGCCGATGCCATCCGCCTGGCCCAGGGCATGAGCTACAAGGCGGCGCTGGCGGGCCTGCCGATGGGCGGCGGCAAGGCGGTGATCGTGCGCAATCCGCATGTGGAGAATCGTGCGGCGCTGTTCGAGGCCTTTGGTCGCTTCGTCGACACCCTGCAGGGGCATTTCATCACAGCCGTGGACAGCGGCACTTCGACCCTGGACATGGACTGCATTGCCCAGTCCACGCCCCATGTCACCAGTACCACGGCCTCGGGCGACCCCTCGCCCCATGCCGCCATGGGCGTGTTCGCCGGTATTCGCGCCACGTCGATGGCCCGGCTGGGCAGCGACAACCTCGAGGGCCTGCGGGTGGCGGTGCAGGGGTTGGGCAACGTGGGTTATGCCCTGGCCGAGCAACTGCATGCGGCGGGTGCCGAGTTGCTGGTCAGCGACCTGGATCCGGGGAAGGTTCGCCTGGCGGTGGAGCAGTTCAATGCCCACCCGGTGGCCCACGAGGCCTTGATCAGCACACCGTGCGACATCTTCGCGCCCTGTGGTGTGGGGCCGGTGTTGAATGGACAAAGTGTGATGCAGTTGCGTTGCGCGGCGGTGGCGGGGTCGGCGAACAACCAGTTGACCACCTTGCAGGTGGCCGACCAGCTGGAAAACCGCGGGATTCTCTACGCACCGGACTATGTGATCAATGCCGGTGGCCTGATCTATGTGGCGCTTACTTATCGGGGCGAGGGGCTGGGCACCATCACCTCGCACCTGGCGCGGATACCGTCGCGGCTGACCGAAGTGTTCGCCCATGCTCAGGCGGAAAAGCGGTCGCCGGCGCGGGTGGCACAGATGTTGGCGGAGCGGTTGCTATACGGCTGAAGATGGGTGTCGGCCCCGCGCAGGGGCCACCGCCGAAATCACTCCGTCTCGCCACCTTCGAGCAGCTCCGCCAGCGCATCGGGCTGGCTCTTGAACGCCCGGGCGAACACATCGCGGTGTTTGGCCATGTAGATGCCGGCTTCCTCGACCTGCTGCTCGCTCAGCGACGGCACCGCCTTGTGCAGCACCTCGGCCAGGCGTTCGGCCAGTTCGAGCATCTTGTCGTGACGGTCTGCTTCGGCCTTATCCATGAACAAGCGCTCCGGGTCGCGGCTGCTGCGGTACACCACTTCGACGGCCATTCATCACCTCTATGCCTTTTTGCTGGTTGGATTGCTGGATAACTGTGTTTTTATACAGTACATGGGCGCGCCACTGACCTGCAAGCTCGATGATGGCCTTGTGCGCAGAAAAACAGCGTAGCCCACAGGTGCCCTGCGGCAATCCACCGCCTTCCAAGAGAGGGGCCATGGCCTTTTAACTGCATGGCACAAGTGTCACAGGCGTGGCGCACCATCCTTAAGCCGTATCGGGGAATCGAAGATCGTGAACATCAAATGGGCAGACAGACTGCGCAAGGGCCTGCATGGCTCCGCCGACTCGGTGGGCAACCTGTGCGTGGAGGCGTTCCACTACCTGGCGCTGTTCGGTATCGGCGCGATCACCGCCTATGCGGCGGTGGTGACGTTCCTGGACATGCTGAGCAAGGGCGGGGTCAGCGTCGATGACATCCTGCTGCTGTTCATCTACCTGGAACTGGGGGCGATGGTGGGGATCTACTTCAAGACCAACCACATGCCCATACGCTTCCTGCTGTACGTGGCGATCACCGCGCTGACGCGTCTGCTGATCGGTGACGTGTCGCACCACAAGGCGCCAGACGTCGGCCTGCTGTACCTGTGCGGCGGCATCCTGCTGCTGGCGTTCGCCATTCTCGTGGTGCGCTATGCGTCGTATCGCTACCCGTCGACCAGGGTGCTCGATGCCAACGGCAAGGAAGTGGACGAGGGCAAGTAGCCCTCAGTTGGCCAGGCCGCTCACCGGGAGGTGATGGGGGCGGGTGAGGGCGGCGAGCACCTGCAGCGGGTTCTGGCCGAGCTCGATGGCCAGGCCCAGGCGGATGCTGTCGATGACCCGCTGCAGGCGCACCGGGTCGTTGCGTTGGGCTTGGCTGATCAGGCGCTTGGCGACCACGCCGCTGTCGTCGGACAGGGTCAGCATGATGCTGCCGTCCAGGCGCTCGATGCTCAGGTTGACCCGGTACTCGGGCGCGAAGGCGGCGCTGATGCGATCGAAGGGGTTGCTCATGTTCGTGCTCGGCGATGAAGGATTGCAGCGGTTGACCGGGGCAGGGCGATGTTGGTTCAGGCCCGTTGATCGGTACAAATGAAAACGCCCGGCGCAAGGCCGGGCGTTTTCGTTCGAGCATCAGGCTTCTGGATCGCTCAGTTCCAAGGCGCCGCGCTTGCTGCGCAGCTTGCCGTAGAAGTGCTCCAGTGCGTGATTCAGCTTGCTGGCGGCACCGTCGACGGCCTGATCCAGCGATGCGGCGGTGTGAGTCACGGAAATCGGTTGGTGGCCTTTCGGGCGAGCCTCCATCTGGCAGCGTTTGTCGTGCGTTCCGGGCTTGGCGCCGTTGTCGTCGCGCAAGTGGACTTCGATGCGGGTGAGGTCGTCCTCGAAACGTTCGAGGCTGCTTTGCAGTGTGCTGCGGACCCACTCGTTCAAGCGGACGTTGCCTTGGATCTGGTTGCTGCTGTTGACCTGGATTTGCATGATTCAATCCTTATTCAGCTTGCTCGCAGGAAGCGCGCCCAGGTCGCTGAGGACATTGGGTTTTCTGCGCCTCTTGACTCTAAGGTCAGGCATCCGCGCAACGAATTCAACCCCCTTTCGAAGAAAAACTTCCTGTTGCAAAAAGCCCGGCAGTCGCTGGGCTTCTCTTGTCGTCGGTCAGAACTCGACCGAAGTCTGCAGGTATAGAGTACGGGGTTCGCCCACGTACTTGCCCTTGTTGTTGTCGTCGAACGAGCGGGTGTAGTACTCGCGGTTGAACAGGTTCTTCACCCCCACCGCCACCTTCAGGTTCGACAGCTGCGGACCGAAGTCGTAGCCCGCGCGGGTGCTGACCAGCATGTAGCCGGGGATGCGCCCGGTGCTGCCGTCGGCGCTCTCGCTGGCGGTGTTGGCGTTGTCGGCGTACTGGCTGCTCTGGAAGCTGCTGTCCAGGTTCAGCTGCCACGGGCCCTGGGTGTAGCCCAGGCCCAGCGTGCCCTTGTGGCGGGACGAGAACGGCACCTGATTGCCCTTGTTCGGGCCGTCTTCGCGAATGGTGGCGTCGACGAAGGCGTAGCCGGCATGCACATCGAACCCGGCCAGGGCCGGGCTCAGGCCGTCGAGGGCGTAGCGCACGCTGGTCTCGATGCCTTGGTGACGGGTTTCGCCACGGGCGATCACCGAGTCGTTGGTCTGGTTGCTTTCGTACTGGTTGTCGAAGTTGATCAGGAACGCACCGATCTCCGCCTGCAGGTCGCCATTGTCATAGCGTGTGCCGACTTCCCAGGTCCGCGCCTTTTCCGGTTTCACCTCGCCGCTGCTGACCCGGTTGGGCATCTGGCTGTACTGCACGCTGCCGAACGAGCCTTCGGTGTTGGCATAGAGGTTCCAGCTGTCGGTCAGGTGGTACATCACGTTCAGCGCCGGCAGAGCCGTGTTGTAGCTGCCCTGGTAGCGCTGGCCGCTGAGCTTGTTGCTCTGCTCGGAATCGATCATCTCGTAGCGGATGCCCGGGGTGATGGTCCAGCGGCCGATGTCGATGCGGTCGTCCAGGTAGATCGCGTGGGCCTCGGTGCCGCCACGGGTGTCGCGGTCGTTGCGGCTGGCGGTGGTCGGCAGGCGATTGGCGTTGTTCGGCTCGCGGTAGCGCAGTTCGTGGCCGGCTTCGTTGACGTAGCGGTAGCCGACGCCCAGCTCGTGCCAGCTGTCGCCCAGGGCGACGCCTTGGGAGAAGCGGGTCTCGATGCCGCGCACCCAGTATTCGCGCGGCGACAGCGAGACGAAGCTGCCCTGGTCGAGGTAGCCGCTGCGCAGGGTCTTGGTGAAGAAGCTGTTGACGCTGAACTGGCGGTCGTCCTGCTTGTAGTCATAGCCGAAGTTGAACAGCGTGCGACGGCCCCAGAACTTGTCCTTGAGACGGGTCGACTGGTACGGATCGGCATCGAAGTCGGCGCGACTCAGGCCGCCGGGCATCTGGGCTTCGCCCTCGTAGTACTGGGCCATGGCGTGCAGGCTGTTGGCTTCGTCGAGCTGCAGCTTGCCCTTGAGCATCAGGTCGTCGATCTGCGTGTCGCTGTGCTCGCGCCAGTCGCCGCCACGGGTGCCGGAATACAGCAGGGCGCCGCCCAGGCCGTTGGCGTTGGTGCCGCCGACCAGCAGGTTGGCGCTGTTCTTGAAGCCGTCGTGGCTGGACGACGGACTGATCTGGTTCTGCATCGCCGCCTTGAACGTCGCCTCCTCGGGAATCGCGCGGGTCACGAAGTTGACGATGCCGCCGACGTTCTGCGGGCCGTAACGCACCGCGCCGCCACCGCGCACGACGTCCACCGCGTCCATGTTGCCCAGGCTGATCGGCGCCAGCGACAGCTGCGGCTGACCATAGGGCGCGAAGGGCACCGGAATGCCGTCCATCAGCACGGTGGAGCGCGACGCCAGGCGCGGGTTGAGGCCGCGAATGCCGAAGTTCAGCGCCAGGTCGTGGCTGCCGGTGCCGTTGTTCTCGGGGGCGTTGACGCCGGGGATGCGATTGAGCACTTCGCGGGCGCTGCTGGCGCCGCTGCGTTCGAAGTCCTCGCGGCGCACCACGTCGCGGGCGCCTGGGTGTTCGAAGACGTTGTCCTGGCGTGCCTCGGCCAGCCAGTCGCCGACCACGGTCGAGGCGCCCAGCTGTACGGCCGCTTCCTTGCCGACGGCCTGCAGCGGCTGCAGGCTGTAGGCGTTGTCGGTCTCCCGGCGTGCCTGCAGGCCGCTGCCGCGCAGCAGGGCGTCGAGGCCCGGGCCGATCTCGTAGCGGCCTTCGAGGCCCGGGCTGTTCAGGCCTTGAGTGAGCGCTGGACTGAACGAGATCAGCGTGCCGCTTTCGCGGCCGAACTGGTTCAGGGCTTGCTCCAGGCTGCCAGGGGCGATGTGGTAGTCGCGGGTTTCGGCGGCCAGGACGATCGGGGCGGCGATGATCAGGGCGAAAGCGAGGGGGCTGGGGCGCAGGGGCATGTGACTGAGGTCCTGTGACGAGAGGGTTCTGCCTTCTCTGTCACGCGAGGTTCGGAAAATGGCTCAGGTGATTGGAAAAAAACTTGAGCAGGAGCCCCATGGCGTCGCTCGCTTCTCAGCCGGTTGACGCGGCCTCGAGCGACACCCAGTAGCGGGTGAACCGCCGTACTTTCACCGGCAGCGCCACTTCCAGCATCTCCAGGATCCGCTCACTGTCTGCCAGTGGATACGACCCGGAAATTCGCAGGTCCGCCACCCGTTCGCTGCAACCGAGCTGCCCGAGCCGGTAGCGCGAAAGCTCGGCGAGAAAGTCGGTCAGGCGCATCTGCGACACCACCAGCATGCCGTCGACCCAGGCCGCGCGGTTCGGGTCCAGCGGCGCGACCGCCTGCCAGCCGCCCTGGGCGAAACGCGCCTGGTTGCCGGCCAGCAGGGGTGTGCCCGCCGCGCTGGCACTGCCACTGAATACCGACACCAGGCTGAAGCCATCGAACTGGCGCACGTCGAAGCGGCCGCTGTCCAGGCGCAAGTCGCCCTGGGCCGTGCGCAGGCGCAACGGGCGCGGGTCGTCGCGCAGCTCCAGCAGCAACTCGCCTTCCAGCAGCCGCACCAGGCGCTGCTGGTGGTCGAAGCGGACGTCGGCGGCACTGCGGGTGTTCAGGTGCAGGTGGCTGCCGTCATCGAGTACCAGATGCCGCCGCTGCCCCACCGGGCTGCGGTAGTCGGCCAGCAGCCCCGGCACCGGATTGTGCCCGTGCAGGCCCAGCCCGGTGGCGCTGGCCAACCCGGCCAGCAGCAGCGCCTTGAGCGCCCGGCGCCGAGCCGGGGAAGGCGGCGCCTCCAAGGTGGCGTGGACCACCGGCGATGCCACCCCGCGCAGGCGCTGGTTGACCTGCTGGATATGCGCCCAGGCCCGTTGGTGCTCGCTGTCGGCCTGCAACCAGCGCTCCAGAGCCTGGTGTTGGTCGAAGCCGGCGCTCTGCGATTCGATCAGCCAGTGCACCGCCTGCTCGGCAATCTGTGGAGGGAACGCGCTATTCACAGGGCGAAGTAGCAGCGCAGGGCTGCCTTGTGCAGGTAACGCTTGACCGTCGCCAGCGAAATGCCCAGTTCACGGGCGATCTCGCCCTGGCCGAGGCCGTCGACCTGGGCCAGCAGGAAGGCGCGCTTGACCAGCACGGGCAGGCCATCGAGCAAGCTATCGAGTTCAAGCAGGGTGTCGAAGATGATCGCCTTCTGTTCTTCGCTGGGCGCCACTTGTTCGGGGAGTTGCGCCAGGGCCTCGAGGTAGGCGCGCTCCAGTTCCAGGCGGCGGAAGTGGTTGCACAGCACGCGCTTGGCCACGGTGGTGAGGAAGGCGCGGGGTTCGACCAGTTGCGGTGCTTCGCGCGCCTGAAGCAGGCGCACATAGGTGTCCTGGGCCAGGTCGGCGGCGCTTTGCGGGCAGCCCAGGCGTCGCCGCAGCCAGCCGGTCAGCCAGCTGTGGTGGGCGATGTAGAGGCCTTCGACGGTGGATGAGAGGGCGCTGGGCACCGATGCGACTCCGGCGCCAGAAAGCGCAACTGGAAGTAAGAATTGTTCGCATTGTATTCATGCGACCGGCGTTCGGCAATCGATGCCGATATCCGGCCGTTCGCCCCGCGATGGTTCAGCCCAGGCAACTCGTCTCCCATGCTTTGCTTATGAGAATTGAAATCATTACTATTGCAGCCCCGTCTCCCGGACCCTCGTGATGAAGAGCAAATCCGCCGGCATTCCCCTGAGCTATCGCCTGGCCGTGACCTCGCGCAGCCTGGCCGCGCTGCTGGGCGGCTACCTGCTGGCGTCCATGGCCAGCGTCGCCATCGCCCTGTTCGCGCCCATGGCCCAGGTCGATGCCGCGCTGACCGGCATGATGCTGTCGTTCGTGGTTTACCTGCTGGCCTTCATCTGGTGCTTCGCCTGCCGCAGCGCCTGGCGCGCCTGGCTTGGCGTGCTGCTGCCGAGCCTGGCGCTGGGGTTGCTCAATGGCCTGGCCTACTGGATGAAACAGTCATGAAAGAGGGCTTCCGCCAGGCCATGGCCTGGTTGCACACCTGGACCGGGCTGATCTTCGGCTGGTTGCTGTTCGCCATCTTCCTCACCGGGACGCTGTCGTATTTCAAGGATGAGATCAGCCACTGGACCCAGCCGGAGGTCCAGGCTCATCCGCTGGACCCGGTGGCCAGCCTTGGCTTGGCCCAGCGCTATCTCGAAGCCAACGCCGGCCATGCCAGCACCTGGTTCATCCGCCTGCCCAGCGAGCGCGATGCCGCGCTCAGCGTCACCTGGCGCGACCCCAACGGCGTCGGCCGTGGGGCCTTCACCGACAAGGCGCTGGATGCCCGGACGGGCGAAGCGGTCGAGGCGCGTGACACGCGTGGTGGCGAGTTCTTCTACCGCTTCCACTTCCAGCTGCAGATGCCCCACCCCTGGGGGCGCTGGCTGTCGACCTTCTGCGCCTTCATCATGCTGCTGGGCCTGGTCACCGGGATCATCACTCACAAGAAGATCTTCAAGGAGTTCTTCACCTTCCGCCCCGGCAAGGGGCAGCGCTCCTGGCTCGACGGGCACAACGCCATCGGCGTGCTGGTGCTGCCGTTCCACCTGATGATCAGCTACAGCAGCCTGGTGATCTTCATGTACATGGTCATGCCAGCCGGCATCCTGGCCAGTTACGGCGACAGCGACGGTTACTTCAACGACCTGTTCGGGCATGACGAGGTGGTCACCGCCGCTGTCCAGCCAGCGCCGCTGGTGCCGTTGACCGAGCTGTACGCCAAGGTCCAGGCGCACGCGCCGGGGGCGCGGATGGGCTTCATCCAGGTGCAGAACCCCGGCGATCGCAACGCCCGGGTCAACTTCTCCTGGACGCCAGCGGACAGCGTCGCCTATTCGCGCAGCGCCACCTGGACCTTCGACGGCACCACTGGCGCGCTGCTCCAGCAAGGCGCGACGGAAAGCGCGGCGATGATGACCTCCTTCACCCTGGTCGGCCTGCACATGGGCAACTTCGCCGGGCCCTGGCTGCGCTGGCTGTACTTCGTGTTCGGCGTGGCCGGCACGGCGGTGATCGGCACCGGCCTGGTGATGTGGCTGGGCAAGCGCCAGCTCAAGCATGCCAAGAGCGAGCGCATGCCCGCCGAGCTACGCCTGGTCGAAGTGTTGAACATCGCCGGGATGAGCGGCCTGTTGCTGGGCGTGGCGGCGTTCTTCTGGGCCAATCGCCTGCTGCCGGTGGGCCTGGATGGGCGCGCCGGCTGGGAAATCGATGCGTTCTTCCTGGCCTGGGGGCTGTCGTTGCTGCACGCCATGCTGCGTCCGGGGCGTCGGGCCTGGGGCGAGCAGCTGGTGCTGGGCGCGCTGGCGTTCGCCTTGCTGCCGCTGCTCAATGCCTTGACCACCGGCAAGGGCCTGGACCATTCCATCGCCGCCGGCGACTGGGTCATGGCCGGGTTCGACATTACCGCGCTGGCGACCGGGCTGTTCCTGGCCTGGGCGGCCGGGAAGATGTTGCGAGCCCCCAAACCGGCTGCCAAGCGCGCCCCGCGCGCGGCGAAAACCGTGGAGGCAAGCTGATGCTGGGGATCGCCCTGATTGGTTTCGCTGGTTTCGCCGGCCTGTGCCTGGCCATGGAAAAGCACTTCGGCGACCTGCTCGGGCGCAAGCCCACGGCCTTCCAGCTGCGCGTCCTGCGCCTGGGGGGCTGGACGCTGTTGCTGCTGTCGGTGGTCCTGGCCGTGTACCTGCGCGGCTGGGCGATCGGGTTGGTGGAGTGGATCGCCGTGCTGATGGCCGGGGTGACGTTGTGGGTCTTCGCCTTGCCCTACCAACCGCGGATCCTGCTCGGCCTGGCGGGGGCCAGCCTGGTGCTCGGGCCGTTGCTGGCCGTGCTGGCGGTGTAGGACCGTGAGCGAGCCGGACGCCGACAACGGCAGTGGCCGGGCGCGTTTTCTCCAGGTGTTCCTCGCTCAGCGCGCACGGATGGAAGCGCTGGTCAGCCGGCGCATCGGCTGCCGCGCCACGGCCTCGGACCTGGTCCAGGATCTGTTCCTGCGCTTCTGGCGCCGCCCGCAGGTCAAGGTCGAAGCGCTCGACACCTACCTGTTGCGCAGTGCCAGCAACCTGGCCATCGACTACCTGCGCAGTGAAGGCACGCGGGATCGCGCCACCGAGGGCCTGCTCAACGATGACGACGCGCCGGGCGCCCAGGCGCCCGAGCAGGCCCTGGAAGTCGATCACGACCTGCAGCGCATCGAGGCGGCGCTGCGCGCCTTGCCCGAGCGCACCCGGCAGATCTTCCTGCTCAACCGCATCCACGGCTGTACCTATGGCGAGATCGCCAAGGCCATGCAGCTGTCCCAGAGCGCGGTGGAAAAGCATATGATGCGCGCCCTCGAAGCGTGCAAGGCGAGCGTCGCCGAACCCGCCCCCCAACTGCGCCGGCCAGGGAGCGCCCGACGATGAGTCTCGAACCGCCGATCACCGCCGAACAGTCCCGGGCGGCCCTGCATTGGCTGGGCCGTATCCAGCAGCAGCCGGAGCAGGCGCAGGGCGCGGCGTTCAAGCGCTGGCTGCTGAAGAGCCCGGCGCATCGCCAGGCCTATGTCGAGGCCCAGGCGCTGTGGCGGCTGAGCGAGGCGCCGGCGGCGCGGCTGGCGCTCGAGGAGCGGGACAGCCTGCAGCAGTACCTCGAGGCGATGAACCGACCATCCCGCCGACGCCCCTGGCGTGGCCTGGCGGTCGCGGCCTGCCTGGTGCTGGCGCTGGGTTGCGCGGCGGGCTGGCAGCCACGGTTCTGGCTGCAGGACCTGCGCGCCGACTACACCAGCGGCGAGCGGGTGCGCCAGGTGACCCTGGCGGACCGTTCGCAGCTCACGCTGGACGCCGGCAGCGCCGTGGCGGTGGATTTCGACCATGGCGAGCGGCGCGTGCGGCTGTTGCGTGGCACGGCGTTCTTCGAAGTGACCCATACCGGCCAGCCGTTCCTGGTCGAGGCCAATGGCGGTGAGGTGCGCGTGCTGGGTACTCAGTTCGAAGTCCGCGATCAGAATCAAGGCGCCCTGGTCACGGTGCGCAGCGGGCGGGTGGCGGTCACGGCGGGGCCGGGCCAGATGCCCCGGGAGCTGACGGCCAACCAGCAACTGGCCTATGCCGCGGGCGAGGCCGGCGCCGTCGAGGTCGCGGACAGCGAAAGCCGCCTGGCCTGGCGCCAGGGTTGGCTGAACTACTACCAAGTGCCGCTGGGGCAGGTGGTCGAGGACCTCGGGCGCTATTACCCCGGGCGGATCCTGCTGCTCGACGGTGATCTGGCGCAGCGTAAGGTCAGTGGCAGTTTCCCGCTGGAAGAGCCGTTGGCGGCGCTGGATTCGCTGGGCAAGGTGATGGGCTTTTCGCGGCAGACGCTGCAGGGGTTCACGGTCCTGCGTTGAGCTGTGCTGGCGTTGTGAGAGTGGGGCACCCGCTTCGCGGGTGATCGCGGCTAAACCCGCGATGGCGTCGGTGCGGCAAAAAAATTCGATCAGGTGATGAGGTATCCCACCGCGGCATCCGTGTAGTGAGTGGAAGTGCGATTCATTCGCAAACGATCATCCCTCTCACAGGTCAGCGTCCATGAAGTTCTCCCCGCGTTGCGTTCCTCTCTGGTTCGGCCTCTGTGCATCGCCCGCACTGGCCATCGCGCCCCAGGCCATGGCCGAGCAGCAGAGCCAGGCCTATGCCTTCGCCCAGCCGAGCCTGCCGCTGGCCCAGGCGCTCAACGCCTTCAGTCGGACCACCGGGCAGAGCGTGGTCTACACCCTGGCGCTGCCCGACCTGCAGGCCCCGGCGCTCAATGGCGCGTTCAGCGCCGAACAGGCCCTGCAGCAACTGCTCGGCAACTCGGGCCTGGCCTGGCGCCGCCTCGATGCCCGCACCCTGACCCTGGAGCCCGTGGACACCTCCGGCGCGCTCAGGCTGCAGGCCATCAATATCGATTCCCAGACCGACCGCTACAGCTACCAGCCCCCGGCCAGCGCCTCGATCATGCGCGGCCAGGGCCCGACCCTGGACATCCCCCAGGCCATCAACGTGGTGCCGGCCCAGGTGATCCGCGACCAGGCGCCGCGCAACCTCGACGACGCGTTGTACAACGTCAGCGGCATCACCCAGGGCAACAACTTCGGCGGCACTGCCGACACCGTGATGAAGCGCGGCTTTGGCGACAACCGCGACGGCTCGATCATGCGCGACGGCATGCCGATCGTGCAGGGGCGCGCGCTCAACGCCAGCACCGAACGGGTCGAGGTGCTCAAGGGGCCGGCCTCGCTGCTGTACGGCATCCAGGACCCGGGCGGGGTGATCAACGTGGTCAGCAAGCGCCCGCAGCTCGAGCGGTACAACGCCCTGACCCTGCGCGGCTCGACCTACGGCAGCGGCAAGAACGGCAGTGGCGGGGGCCTGGACAGCACCGGCGCGCTGGGCGACAGCAACCTGGCCTACCGGCTGATCGTCGATCACGAGGACGAGGACTACTGGCGCAACTACGGCGTGCACCGCGAGTCGCTGGTGGCGCCGTCGCTGGCCTGGTACGGCGAGGACACCCAGGTGGTGCTGGCCTACGAGCACCGCGAGTTTCTCTACCCGTTCGACCGTGGCACCGCCTTCGGCAGCGACGGGCACCCGCTGAACATTTCCGCCACCCGCCGCCTCGATGAGCCGTTCAACGACATGGAGGGGCGCTCCGACCTGTACCGCCTGGAGGTCGACCACCAGCTGGCCGATGACTGGAAGCTGCATTTCGGCTACAGCTTCAACCGCGAGACCTACGATGCCAGTCAGGTCCGCGTGACCGGGGCGGATGAAAGCAGGGGCACGTTGACGCGCAGCATCGACGGCACCCAGGGCGCCATGAGCCGCGACCAGTTCGCCACCCTCAGCCTCAACGGCAGCGTGGAACTGGCAGGCATGCGCCACGACCTGGTACTGGGCGCCGACCACGAGGATCGCAAGATCTATCGCGCCGACCTGATCCGCCAGAACAGTCGCTCGACCTTCAGCTACCTCGACCCGGTCTATGGTCGTGAAGTGGAGGGCACCACCGTGCGCGCCAGCGACAGCGACCAGACCGACAAGCTGCGCACCGACTCGCTGTTTGTGCAGGATGCCTGGCATCTGGACGACCACTGGATCCTGGTGGCCGGGGGCCGCTTCCAGCAGTACGACCAGTACGCCGGCCGTGGCCGACCGTTCACGGCCAACACCGACACCAGCGACCAGACCTGGGTGCCCCATGCCGGCGTGGTGTACAAGGTCGATGAGCAGCTGTCGTTCTATGGCAGCTACAGCGAGTCGTTCAAACCCAACTCCACCATCGCCCCGTTGAGCGTCGGCGGTGGCCGCACGCTGACCCTCGATTCCGCCATCGCGCCGGAGGAGGGCAAGTCGTGGGAGCTGGGCGCCAAGCTCGATGTACCGGGCGCGGTGACCGGCACCCTGGCGCTGTTCGACATCACCAAGCGCAACGTGCTGGTGGCCGATGGCGACACCCAGCCTGGCACCATCCTCTACAGCAACGCGGGTGAGGTCCGTTCGCGGGGTGTCGAGCTGGATCTGAGCGGCCAGCTCAGCGAGCGCTGGAGCCTGATCGGCGCCTACGCCTTCACCGATGCCGAAGTGACCAAGGACCCGCAGCTCAAGGGCAACCGCCTGCAGAACGTCGCCCGACACAGCGGTTCGCTGTCGGCGGTGTACGACTACGGCAGCCTGTTCGGCGGCGACAACCTGCGCCTGGGCGCCGGTGCCCGCTACGTGGGCGAACGGGCCGGCAACGCCAGCAACGATTTCGACCTGCCGGCGTACACCGTGGCCGATGCCTTCGCCAGCTACGAGACCAGGCTGGACGAGCACAAGGTGCGTCTGCAGCTGAACGTGAAGAACCTGTTCGACAAGGTGTACTACAGCTCGGCGGTGAACCGTTACTTCGTCGCGGTGGGGGATGCGCGGCAGGTGAGCCTGTCGAGCACCCTGGAGTTCTAGGCGCAGGGGCCGTAACGCGGCCCCTGGGACCAGGTAGTGAGTGCTAGCGGAGGCATAGCCTTCAAGCGAAATGCGTGTAGAAAAATGGAATGGTCATTTTTCTGGGTCTTGGTAATCGATGAACCTGAACTCTACATTGGTGAGTTTGAAGCCGCCGCCACCTGTAGCGGAATACGAGAGGGTCAGGTCCTGGCCCTTGCGCGTGATCGTCAGCTTACCCTCGAAGTCCGTCGAGAAACGCAGTCGGCTACCGTCATGCAGCGAAATCCCCTTGGTGCTGGCTTTTTCGTCTTTGGGCTTATCGACAAGCTTCACGATGGGAAGCGATTCCACTGTGCCATTTTCAGGAATCACCTGAATCGGAATGTTCAGCGTGATCCACTCCTGGCTGTTGAGGTTTGCACCAATCTGAATGTGATCGGGTTGCGAATCTTGGGGGATTGCGGTGATCCACGGGTCATTGCCTGCAAACAGCTGTTTTGGCCGGCCAGGATCGTGCTCCAGTTCGAGCGTGTAGGTGTTGAGTGGCTGAAAAGTGTTCGTGCGGGGGGCTTTCGTCTCGAAGGCCTTGAAATCCTGTGTACGGTTTGTCATGGAGGCTGTCCTGGGGCTGCGGGCACCCGGCTGTTTATGTCCAGGCAGCGTAAACCGCAGAAAATCAGTCTTGCTACTGGCAGAATTGTCAGCTCCCGAGGGCCTGTCGGCCCTTGGCAGTCAGGCGCCCAGCGCGGCGCGGTACTCCCCCGGCGTCGCGCCCAGGGCCTGGCGGAACCGGTTGCTGAAATGGCTGGCGCTGGCGAATCCGCATGACAGGGCGATCTCGCCCAGTGGCATTGCCCCCAGGCGCAGCAACCGACACGCCCGCTGCAGCCGCCGGGCGAGCAGGTACTGGTGTGGCGGCAAGCCAAAGCTCGCCCGGAACATCCGCGCAAAGTGGTATTCGGAGAGGTGGCAGCGCAGCGCCAGCTCGCCCAGAGTCAGTGGCTGGTCGAGGTGGGCCTCGATGTAGTCCACCAGCAGCCGGCGCTGGTGCGGCGCCAACCCGCCCTTGAGCTTGAGGCCCTGACGCAGTCCTGCCTGGTTGAGCACCGCGTGATCGATGATGTCATGGGCCAGGCTGCTGGCCAGCAGGCGCTCGCCGGGCTCGGTCCAGTCCAGGGCGATCAGTTGGCGGAAGCGCAGGGCCTGCTGCGGTTCGTCGACAAAGGTGGCTTCACGCAGTTGCATCTCCCGCGGCTCGCGGTCCAGCAGGCGGGTGCAGCCGAGGGCGAACTGCGCCTCGCTGATATACAGGTGAGCCAGGCGGATCGGGCCGTTGACCACCCAGTTCGACTCGTGGCCGGCGGGCATGATGCACAGCTTGTCCGGCGCGCCCTTGTCGGCCGGGCGCTGGCGGCGGAAGGTGCCGGTGCCGTCGGCGATGTAGCAGGACAGGGTGTGGTGGCAGGGGGCGTGGTAGTCGCGGGCGTCGTCGCGGTTGGTCCACAAGGCCGCCGCCAGCCCGTCGCCCAGGTGCGCGCTCAGCTCCAGCCGGGCGTGGGGCGAGGCGTGCATGGCGTTGAAAACGTGCAGGTGGTCTAGTGCGGGCATGGGCGGTTCCTCTGCTGGCCATCGTACTGCGACGGCGGTGCGATGGCAGCTACCGGCAGAGGAAAAGCGCAAGTTTGTGCAAGCAGGGCGCGGCGGGTGGGGTGGACACTGACTCCCCGATCGTGCGGCCCGCTCCCACACGATCCCCGTGGAAGCGGGCTTGGCCGCGAGTGGGCCGATCCCGCCAATGGAGGTCTGCGCATGAACCTGTCGCTCTACCTGCTCACCGTCCTGATCTGGGGCACCACCTGGATCGCCTTGAAACTGCAACTGGGCGAGGTCGCCATCCCAGTATCGATCGTCTATCGCTTCGCTTTGGCCGGGGCGATCCTGTTCGCCTTTGCGCTGCTCACCCGCCGCCTGCAGCCGATGAGCCGGCGTGGTCACCTGGTGTGCCTGGCTCAGGGCTTGTGCCTGTTCTGTGTCAATTTCATGTGCTTTCTCACCGCCAGCCAGTGGGTCGCCAGTGGCCTGATCGCCGTGGTGTTCTCCACCGCCACGCTGTGGAACGCGATCAACGCGCGGATCTTCTTCGGCCAGAAGATCGCCGCCAACGTGATGGGTGGCGGGGCGGTGGGGCTGCTGGGGCTGGGGCTGCTGTTCTGGCCGGAGCTTTCCCATCATGCGGCCAGCCGCGAAACCCTCTACGGTTTGGGCCTGGCCTTGCTCGGCACGCTGTGCTTCTCGGCCGGCAACCTGCTGTCCAGCCTGCAGCAGAAGGCCGGCCTCAAGCCGATGACCACCAATGCCTGGGGCATGCTGTATGGCGCCTCGATGCTGGCGGTGTACTGCCTGGTCAGCGGCGTTCCTTTCAGCATGGAGTGGAACGCGCGCTACGTCGGTTCGCTGCTGTACCTGGTGATCCCAGGCTCGGTGATCGCCTTTACCGCCTACCTGACCCTGGTCGGGCGCATGGGGCCGGAACGGGCGGCCTACTGCACGGTGCTGTTCCCGCTGGTGGCGTTGAACGTGTCGGCGTTTGCCGAGGGCTATCAGTGGACGGCGCCGGCGTTGCTGGGGCTGGTGGCGGTGATGGCGGGCAATGTGCTGGTGTTTCGCAAGCCCGTGGCCAGGCCGGCGTCTACCGCGCTGGCGCGATGAGGGAGGCTGGCTAGACTTGCCCGGACGTTTTCGCCTGGGGAAAGGGAATGTCCTGCGCTTCATCCTGGAACAGGCCATTGACGCCCGTGCAGCTCTGGTTGCTGTGCACGGCGGCCCTGGCGTTGCACATTCTGCCATTGCTGATGGCCGACATGCCGTTCCTGGACGACTTCGCTCGCCAGCAACTGGCCAGCAATGACTGGGGGCATGCAGGGCGACCGCTGGTGGTCGCCCTGTTCGCCGCGCTCAGTTTCGACCCTGGGGCGGTGAATCTCTATCCGCTGCCGCTGCTGCTGGCCGTGCTGCTCACGGGCGATGCGCTGGCGCGCCTGGTGCGGCACTGGTTCGCCACGCCGACGCTCAGCGCGGTGCTGGTGGTGCTGCCGCTGTGGTACCAGCCCTTCTTTCTGCAGAACCTTTCGTACCAGTACGACGGCGCCACCATGGCCCTGGCGCTCGCCGCCTGCCTGTGGGCCATCGTCCTCGGTGCGCGGCCGGTACGCGGCTGGCTCTACGGGGCGCTGCTGGTCGCCGCGGCGGCCGCGCTCTACCAGCCTGCGGTGAACCTGTTCGCCGCCTTGTGCGGCCTCGAGGCGATGCGCCGGGTCATCGAGGGCGCCAGGCTGTCGTCGATCGGCAGGCGCGCTGTCGCTCGCCTCGGCCAGTTGCTGTTCGGTTGCCTGTTGTACTACGCCAGCAGTGCCTGGATGGTCAGCTCGACCCGTGGCGGACTGCTGGCGCTCGACGGCGAATGGCTGGGGGAGATTTACCACCGGCTGGCGGCCACCGCCGATGTGGTCGGCTTGCTGATCACCCCGGTGACCGGGTGGATCTTCCTCGGGTTGGCGCTGCTGGCGTCGCTGGCTCTGGGGCGGCAGTTGGTCGCTGTGTGGCGGCGACCGTTGCCTCGGGGCGAGCGGCTGGGCCTGATGTTGGCCTTGCTGTTGCCGGTCCCGCTGATCGTACTGTGCGTGCCCGGCCTGATCCTGCTGCTGGCGGAGTTCGAGCAGACGGTGCGCGTGCTGCTCGGGCTGGGTGTCGCCCTGGCGCTGCTGTCGTACCTGGCGCACGATACGCTGGCCGGCCTGCCGCGGGCCCGTGTGCTGCTGCTGACGATCCCGCTGCTGTTCATGCTGTCGTATTCCTATGCCTATGGCCGCGTGCTGGTGCTGCAGAAAACCTTGCACCAGTCGATCGCCCAGGCCTTGGCCCACGACCTGTCGTCCTCGCCATCGCTCGTCGCGGCGAAGCATTGCTACGTGCTGGGTTTCTGGTTGCGGCAGCCCTGGATCCCGGCGGCTGAGGGCACGCTGCAGGCAATGCCGGCGATCGCCAGGATCCACGCCTACAACTACCTGGTACTGCCCGAGATGCTGCCACGGGTGGGCATCGACGACCTGCACACGTTCTACGGGGGCGCGCCGCTGGATCGCCAGCAAGTACTGGCGAGCAGCCCCACGCCACAGGTCAGCAGCCGGTTCTACGACATCCATCTGCTCGGCGACACCGCCTATGTGCTGGTCCGTCCGCCGCCGGGCAGCGGCCAATGAGCCTCTCGCGTTTCATCCGCTACGGCCTGGTCGGCATCGGCAACACCCTGGCGCACTGGCTGGTGTTCCTGGGGCTTCATCTGGGGCTGGGGTTGCGCCAGGCCGGCAGCAACCTGCTGGGCTTTGCCGTGGCGGCAAGCCTGTCCTACTACATGAATGCCCACTTCACCTTTGCCGTGCGCCCCAGCCGTCGGCGCTACCTGTTGTTCCTGGCGGGGATGGGCTGCCTGAGCGTGGCCATCGGCGCCTTGTCCGACCATGCCCATCTCTCGCCCTGGCTGACTCTGGTAACCTTTTCGCTGGTCAGCCTGGTGCTGGGTTACGCCTATTCGCACACCGTGGTGTTCAGACGGAGAAACCCATGAACATTACTCTGGTGGTACCGGTATACAACGAGCAGCAGACCCTGCGGCGGTTCTACCAGACCGTGCGCGACGAGCCGTCGCTGCGCGACAAGACCGTGGAAATCGTCTTCGTCAACGACGGCAGCACCGATGACACCGAGGCCATCTGCGCGGAGCTGGTGGCACGCGACGAATGGGTCACGGCGATCACGTTCTCGCGCAATTTCGGCAAGGAGTCGGCGCTGTTCGCGGGCCTCGAGCATGCCGAGGGCGATGCGGTGGTGCCGATCGATGTCGACCTGCAGGACCCGATCGAAGTGGTGGCGCAGATGATCGAGCGCTGGCAGGCGGGGGCCGACGTGGTCCTCGCCAAGCGCCGCAGCCGCGTCGCCGACACGCGCTTCAAACGCTGGACGGCGCGCCTTTACTATCGCTTGCACAACGCCATCGCCTCGATGCCCATCGAGGAGAACGTCGGCGATTTTCGCCTGCTCGACCGCAAGGTGGTCGCCGCCATCCGGCAGATGCCGGAGCAGCAATTGTTCATGAAGGGCGTGCTGTCGTGGGTGGGCTTTCGCACCGAGATCATCGAGTACGACCGTCAGGAGCGCGCGGCGGGCGACAGCAAGTTCGGTTTCTGGCGGTTGTGGAACCTGGCGTTGGACGGCATCACCTCGTTCAGCACCGTGCCGTTGCGACTGTGGACCTACCTCGGTGGTGGCGTGTCGCTGGTCGCCTTGATGTACGCGGCGTTCCTGGTGATCGACAAGGTGGTGTTCGGCAACGACCTGCCGGGGTATCCGTCGCTGATGGCGGCGATCCTGTTCCTGGGCGGGGTACAGCTGATCGGGATCGGTATCCTGGGGGAGTACATCGGGCGGATCTACCAGGAGACCAAGCACCGGCCGCGCTACGTGGTGCGCAAGGTGCTGGGAAGGCGGCGTAAGCCTCGATGATGCGCCCGCGCCCACGAATGCCGTGGAACACCCGTGGGAGCGGCGGTGCGTCGATGCGACTTGGCCGGCGATAAAGCCCTCAGCCTTTCCACACCTGTGGGTTCACCAGGTCCTGCGGCCGTTCGCCCAGCAGCGCCGCGCGCAGGTTGTCCATCGCCCGGTTGGCCATGGCCTCGCGGGTCTCGGCGGTGGCCGAGCCGATGTGCGGCAGGGTCAGGGCGTTGGGCAGCCTGAACAATGGCGATTCGCTCAGCGGTTCCTTCTCGTACACATCCAGCCCTGCGCCACGGATGGTGCCGCTGTGCAGCGCCTCGACCAGCGCCGCCTCGTCCACCACCGGGCCACGGGCGATGTTGATCAGGAACGCGCTGGGCTTCATCAGCTTCAGCTCGCGGGCACCGATCAGCTTGCGGGTGGCTTCGGACAGCGGCACCACCAGGCAGACGAAATCGGCTTCACCCAGCAGTTCGTCCAGGCTGCGGAACTGCGCGCCCAGCTCCTGCTCCAGCGCGGTCTTGCGACTGTTGCCGGTGTACAGCACCTGCATGTTGAAACCGAAGCGGCCACGGCGGGCGATGGCGGCGCCGATATTGCCCATGCCGACGATTCCCAGTTTCTTGCCATGCACATCGCTGCCGAAGTGCGCCGGCCCCACGGTCGCCTGCCAGTGCCCGGCCTTGGTCCAGGCGTCGAGCTCGGCGGTGCGGCGGGCGCAGCCCATGATCAGGGCGAAGCCCAGGTCGGCGGTGCTTTCGGTGAGCACGTCGGGGGTGTTGGTCAGGGCGATGCCGCGCTCGTTGAGGTAATCCAGGTCGTAGTTGTCGTAGCCGACCGAGACGCTGGATACCACCTCCAGCTTGCCCGCGCCTTCGAGTTGCGCCCGGCCGAGCTTGCGGCCGACCCCGATCAGGCCGTGGGCCTCGGGCAGGGCTTCGTTGAACTGGGCAGCGATGTCGCCGAGTTTCGGGTTCGGCAGGATCACGTTGAAGTCTTGCTGCAGGCGTTCGGCCATGGCCGGGGTGATGCGGCTGAAGGCCAGGACGGTCTTTTTCATCGGGCTGCTTCTCTGCAAGGCGGGGGATGGAGTCGGGCAGAAGAGCGGGGGCCGCTGTGCGGCCCTTTCGCGGCGCAAGGCCGCTCCTGCAGGTGCCGCGTGACCCTGTAGGAGCGGCCTTGAGCCGCGATGGAGGGCCAAGCCCTCCCATGGCCCTGTCTGCCAGACACTGGAATCAATGGTTAGCAACCTACCATTGTCCTCGCCCCCAATGCAGCAGCTTTTTCAGTTGGCGATCAGCAACTCATGGGTCTTCAGGTCGGCCTCATGCGCGGCAAGAATCTCCGGCAGCGAGTTGCGCAGGTATTCGACCCAGGTCTTGATCTTGGCATCCAGGTACTGGCGCGACGGGTAGATCGCGTACAGGTTCAGCTCCTGCAGGCGGTACTCCGGCACGATCCGCACCAGGCTGCCGTCGCGCAGGCCGTCGATGGCGGTGTAGATCGGCAGCACGCCCACGCCCATGCCGCTGCGGATCGCGGTCTTCATCGCGTCCGCCGAGTTCACCTGGAACGGCGAAGTGGTGATGTTGACCATCTCCTGGCCCTCCGGCCCGTCGAACAGCCATTTCTCCAGCGGAATCACCGGGCTGACCATGCGCAGGCAGGCATGCTGGAGCAGGTCGGCCGGCTTGTGCGCGCTGCCGTGGCGCGCCACGTACTCGGGCGAGGCACAGACGATGCTGTAGGTGATGCCCAGGCGCTGCGAGACGAAACCCGAGTCCGGCAGCTCGCTGGCCAGCACGATGGACACGTCGTAGCCCTCGTCCAGCAGGTCGGGCACGCGGTTGGCCATGGTCAGGTCGAAAGTCACGTCCGGGTGCGATTCGCGGTAGCGGGCGATGGCATCGACCACGAAGTGCTGGCCGACACCGGTCATCGAGTGCACCTTCAGCTGCCCGGCCGGGCGCGCATGGGCGTCGCTGGCCTCGGCCTCGGCTTCCTCGACGTAGGTGAGAATCTGTTCGCAGCGCATCAGGTAGCGCTTGCCTGCCTCGGTCAGCGCGATGCGCCGGGTGGTGCGGTTGAGCAGGCGGGTTTGCAGATGGGCTTCCAGGTTGGAGACCGCCCGCGACACGTTCGCGGTGGTCGTGTCCAGTTGCGCCGCGGCAGCGGTGAAGCTGCCGAGCTGGGCCACGCAACTGAAAGCACGCATGTTTTGCAGGGTGTCCATGGGTCACTCTCGGGTTAGAGGACAAAATTGTGACATGAAGTAACGCAAATGCACGTCCGACTAAAGCCGGATTATCGCTGTTTTGGTAACAAAGATTCGCAGGAATATACGCTTATCGCCAATGAAACCCGCCCCTAGAATTGCCCGGCCCCTCCACCTCTTCCTCGGGAAATCGCAGCTGTGCCGCGTCGCAACATCAGAGCGCTTAGCGCGCTCAGTGCCTGTGCCCTTTGTCTCACCTTGAGCGGCTGTATCGGAACCTGGGGCATTGCCCCGCAAAGCAAGACAATCCAAGCCAACTCACTCGCCACCGACGAGGCCATCCGCGATGCCGCGCGCGATGCCAACTGGCCTGCCCAGCAATGGTGGCGCGCCTATGGCGATGCGCAACTGAACGACTGGATCGCATTGGCCCTGGCCGGTAGCCCGAGCATGGCCATGGCCGCCGCCCGGGTGCGTGAAGCCAAGGCCATGGCGGGCGTGGTCGAATCGGCCGAGAAGCTGCAGGCCAACGGCAACGCCACGCTCAAGCGCCACAACTGGCCCGAGGATCAGTTCTACGGCCCGGGCGCGCTGTCCGGCGCCAATACCTGGGACAACAACGCCGCCATCGGTCTGAGCTACGCGCTGGACCTGTGGGGGCGCGAGCGCAATGCCTCCGAGCAGGCGGTGGATCAGGCGCACATGAGCGTCGCCGAGGCGCGCCAGGCCCAGCTTGAGCTGGAGAACAACGTGGTGCGCGCCTACATCCAGCTCAGCCTGCATTACGCCCGGCGCGACATCGTCCAGGCCGAACTGGCCCAGCAGGAGCAGATCCTCGCCCTGGCCAAGCGCCGCCTGGACGGCGGCATCGGTACCCATTTCGAAGTCAGCCAGGCCGAGGCGCCGCTGCCGGAAACCCACCGGCAGATCGACAGCCTCAACGAAGAGATCGCCCTGACCCGCAATCAGCTGGCGGCCCTGGCCGGCAAAGGGCCGGGGGAGGGCGCGAAGCTGCAGCGCCCGAGCCTGACCCTCGGCGCGCCGCTCAAGCTGCCGTCGAACCTGCCTGCCGAGCTGGTCGGCCAGCGCCCCGACGTGGTCGCCAGCCGTTGGCAGGTGGCGGCCCAGGCCCGTGGCATCGAAGTCGCCCACGCCGGCTTCTTCCCCAACGTCGACCTGGTCGGCGGCCTCGGCTTCATGGCCACCGGCGGCGGTCCGCTGGAATTCCTCACCGGGCGCAAGTTCAACTACAGCGTCGGCCCTGCCATCAGCCTGCCGATCTTCGACGGTGGTCGCCTGCGCTCGCAGCTGGGCGTGGCCTCGGCCGGCTATGACGTGGCCGTGGCGCGCTACAACCAGACGGTGATCGGCGCGCTGAAGAACATCTCCGACCAACTGATCCGCCGTGAATCGATGAAGGAGCAGGCGCACTTCGCCGCCGAGTCCGTGGCCGCCGCGCAGAAGACCTACGACATCGCCACCGTCGCCTTCCAGCGAGGTCTCACCGACTACCTCAACGTGCTCAACGCGCAGACCTTGCTGTTCCGCCAGCAGCAGGTGCAGCAGCAGGTACGGGCCGCACGCCTGATCGCCCATGCCGAGCTGGTCACCGCCCTGGGCGGTGGTCTCGAGGCGGGCCGGGACGTGCCTGATCAAGAGCGTCAGGCCGCGCCGAAAACGCCGGCCACCCTGGCCATCTTCGACAAGCCGGACCACGCCGAATGAGCACACTGAGCTTGCCCCTGCGCTGGCTGCGGAGCCTGGAGTGGCGCCGGGGCTTCTTCGCCTGGGCGCGCACCGACGGCGTCACCTGGGTCTACATCTTCAAGGTCCTGGCCGCCGCGTTCATCACCCTGTGGCTGGCCATGCGCCTGGAGCTGCCACAACCGCGCACGGCGATGATCACCGTGTTCATCGTCATGCAGCCGCAGAGCGGTCATGTGTTCGCCAAGAGCTTCTACCGGGTGCTTGGCACTCTGGCGGGCTCGGCGATGATGGTCGCGTTGATCGCGATCTTCCCGCAGAACACCGAGCTGTTCCTGCCCAGCCTGGCACTGTGGGTCGGCCTGTGTTCGGCGGGTGCCATGCGCTACCGCACCTTCCGCGCCTACGGTTTCGTGCTGGCCGGCTACACGGCGGCGATGATCGGCCTGCCGGTGCTGGAGCATCCGGACCAGGCGTTCATGGCGGCGGTGTGGCGGGTGCTGGAGATCGCCCTGGGGATTCTGGTCTCGACCTTCGTCAGCGCCGCGATCCTGCCGCAGTCGGCCAGTGCCGCCATGCGCAACGCCTTGTACCAGCGCTTTGGCGTGTTCGCCGGGGTAGTGGTCGAGGCCCTGCGCGGCGACAGTCAGCGCGACCGTTTCGAGACCAGCAACGTGCGCTTCGTCGCCGAGGCGGTCGGCCTGGAGAGCCTGCGCAACGTCACCGCCTTCGAAGACCCGCACATGCGCCGGCGCTCCGGCCGCCTGGTGCGCATGAACAGCGAGTTCATGGCCATCACCACGCGCTTCAATGCCCTGCACCGGCTGCTCGAACGCCTGCGTGCCCGTGGGCCGCTGCAGATCGTCGGGGCCATCGAGCCGGGCCTGAACACCTTGGTCGAGCTGCTGCAGCCGTATGTCGGGCGGGCACTCACCGACGCCGACGCGCTGCGTCTCACGCTGGAACTGGCTGCCTACAAGGAGGGCCTGCAATCGCAGGTGCGCGGCCTGCGTGCCGAATACCTGGAAACCAATCCCAGCGAATCCGACCTGCTCGACTTCCACACTGCCTTCGAACTGCTCTATCGCTTCGTCGACGAGATGTACAGCTACGCCGAGACCCACGCCTCGTTGGCCGCGCATAAGCACGAGCGCGAGCAATGGGACGAGCCCTACGTCGCCCAGACCAGCTGGCTGGTGTCGCTGGCCGCCGGCGTGCGCGCCTCGGCGGTGCTGTTGCTGCTGGGCAGTTACTGGTTGCTCAGCGACTGGCCCAGCGGCGGCATGATGACCCTGATCGCCACGGTCACCGTGGGGCTGTCGGCGGCGTCGCCGAACCCCAAGCGCATGTCGTTCCAGATGGCCTGTGGCACGGCGGTCGGCGCTTTCGTCGGGTTCTTCGAGACCTTCTTCGTGTTCCCCTGGATCGACGGTTTCCCACTGCTGTGCATGGTGCTGGCGCCGGTGTTCGTGCTCGGCGCGTTCCTCGCCTCGCGCCCGGCCTATGCCGGTTACGGCCTGGGCCTGCTGGTGTTCTTCGCCATCGGTTCAGTACCGAACAACCTGACCCTCTATGACCCCTACACCTTCATCAACGACTACATCGGCATGGTCATCGGCATGTTCGTCTGCGCCGCCGCCGGGGCGATCATCCTGCCGCCCAACAGCCGCTGGCTGTGGAGCCGCCTGGAGCAGGAACTGCGCGAGCAGGTGCTGTTCGCCATCGGCGGGCGCCTGCGCGGGCTGGGCTCGGCCTTCGAGAGCCGCACCCGCGACCTGCTGCACCAGGCCTATGGCCTGGCCGCCGGCAAGCCGCAGGTGCAGAGCGAGCTGATGGGCTGGATGTTCACCGTGCTGGAGATCGGCCACGCCATCATCGAGCTGCGCAAGGAACAGGCCCGTGCCCCGATCCACCCGGCCTACGCCGAGAGCCAGCCCTGGCGTCAGGCCATCCGCGTGATGGGCCGGGCCCTGGCGCGGCTGTTCCTGCAACCCAGCGCCAGCAACCACGAACGCGCGCTGGTGGCGGTGGACCACGCCATCAGCCGCGTGCAGGCCACCGACGAACCCTTCGCCCGGCACTTCGACACCTCGGTGCTGCGCCGGGCGCAGAGCTACCTGCATTTCATCCGTTCCTCCCTGCTCGACCCACAGTCGCCGCTGGCACCGGCGAAAGGATTGCACCATGCCCCGTGAGATCGCCTTCCATGGCGTGTACATGCCCACCATGACCTTGATGTTCCTGTTCGCCCTGGGCCTGGCCTGGGGCCTGGACCGGTTCATCGCCAGCCATGATGGCTATCGCTTCTTCTGGCATCCGGCGCTGCTGCGCCTGTGCCTGTTCGTCTGCCTGTTCGGCGCCCTGGCGCTGTCGCTCTACTGGTGAGAATCCGTCGATGAAAAAGTTCTTCAGCCTGATCGCCACCCTGCTGGTGCTGACCGCTGCCGTGGTGATCGGCCGCCAGTTGTGGCTGCACTACATGACCACGCCGTGGACCCGCGACGGCCGGGTGCGCGCCGACATCATCAACGTCGCCGCCGATGTGCCGGGCTATGTGGTGGAGGTGCCGGTCAAGGACAACCAGCGGGTGAAGAAGGGCGACGTGCTGATCCGCATCGACCCCGAGCACTACCAGCTGGCGGTGGACCAGGCCAAGGCCCTGGTCGCCTCGCGCAAGGCCACCTGGGAGATGCGCAAGGTCAACGCCAGGCGCCGCGCCGACCTGGACAACCTGGTGATCTCCAAGGAGAACCGGGACGATGCCAGCAACATCGCCAGCTCCGCGCTGGCCGACTACCAGCATGCCCAGGCCCAGCTGGCGGCCGCCGAGCTCGACCTCGCGCGCACGCGGATCGTCGCCACGGTCGATGGCTACGTGACCAACCTGAATATCCACAAGGGCGACTACGCCCGCACTGGCGAGGCGGTGATGGCGGTGGTCGATGAACACTCGTTCTGGGTCTACGGCTTCTTCGAGGAGACCAAGCTGCCGCACGTGAAGGTGGGCGATGCGGCCGAGCTGCAGATGATGAGCGGCGAGCGCCTCAAGGGGCATGTGGAGAGCATCGCCCGGGGTATCTACGACCGTGACAATCCGCAGAGCCGCGAACTGATCGCCGACGTGAACCCGACCTTCAACTGGGTGCGCCTGGCGCAGCGGGTGCCGGTGCGGATTCATATCGATGAAGTGCCGGACGGGTTCATGCTGGCGGCGGGGACCACGTGCACGGTGGTGGTCAAGCCGAGCGCGGAGTGATCCGAGCAGCTCATCGCGGGCTTGCCCCGCGATAGCGACGGTGAACTTGCCGTGGGACTTCAGCCAGCGTCAGTCGGCACTCCTACCAGAACCGGTACCTGGACCCGGTCGATCACCTTGGCACTGATCGAAGGATCGAGCAGCCTTCCAAGCCGCGACAGGTGGCGGTGGCCCATGATGATCAGCGCGCACTCCAGTTCCCGGGCCTTGGTGACGATGGCGTCCACCGGCTGGTCGGCGACCAGGCAGCCGTGGCTGTCGAACCCGGCCTCGCGCAGGCTGCGCACGGCACCGGAGACGGCGTGTTCGGCCAGTTGCTGCTCGTCGCAGGCGGCGGGGTATTCCTCCAGCTCTTGTTCGGTGTAGGCCGTACGGTGGTCGTGAACGGCGAAGGTCGAGTCGATGGCCAGCAGCACGTGCAGGGTGTGTTCGCCCGGGCGACAGTAGCGACGGGCGAGGTCGAGCAGGGCGTGGCTGGCGGGGGAGGCGTCGATGGCAATCAGGACCGGGTGGGGCATGGGGGTTCCTTGGGCAAGGCTGGCGGGGTGTGCTGGCTGTACTGGCCGCGAAGAGGGCTACGCCATTCTTGATGCATTGCCCAATTGAATAAATGGCCCCCCACGCACGGCGCCATTGCGTCTGACGCAATCCACCAACCTGATACCATCGCGTTTCCCACAGCTGTCACGGAAAACGGCCATGCAACTCCCGGACATGAACCTGCTCGTCGCCCTCGATGCCTTGCTCGACGAAGGCAGCGTGGTCGGCGCTGCCCAGCGCATGAACCTGAGTCCGGCGGCGATGAGCCGCACGCTCGGGCGCATCCGCGAGGCCATGGGCGACCCGATCCTGGTGCGCGCCGGCCGAGGCCTGGTGCCGACGCCCCGGGCGCTGGCCCTGCGCGACCAGGTGCGGACGCTGGTGGAGCAGGCCGGGCTGGTGTTTCGCAGCGGCGACGATGTCGACCTGGCCAACCTCGACCGTGCTTTCAACATCCGCACCAACGATCTGTTCATCGCCCTCTACGGCGCCCGCCTGCTGCACATGATGCTCGAGCAGGCGCCGAACACGGTGCTGCGCTTCGTTCCCGAGCACCAGGGCGACGATGACCTGGTGCTGCGTCATGGGCAGATCGACCTGGTGGTCAGCTCGAGCATCGACATGGGGCCGGAGATCAAGGTGCAGAGCCTGTTCGACACCTGGTTCGTCGGGCTGGCGCGGGCCGATCACCCGATCTTCGACGATGTGATCACCCCGGAGCGCTTCGCCGTGTACCCGCAGATCAGCGTGTCGCGGCGCGGGCGGGCCAACGGGCCGATCGATGTGGAACTGGGCGCTCATGGCGTGCAGCGGCGGGTGGCGCTGATCACGCCGAGTTTCCATTCGGCGATGTTCTCGCTGCCGGAGTCCGACCTGATTCTGCCGATGCCGGCGAACATCCTCGGCAGCGTGACCAAGTTCGGCCTGCCGTTGCGTTCGTTCGATATCCCGGTGCCGCTGGAGAAGGTGCGGGTGATGCAGGCCTGGCATCCGCGATTCGACAACGACCCGGCGCATCGCTGGTTGCGCCGGACCATGCGCGCCTGCTGCGCGGGTGAACCCACACCATCATCAAGCCCTGCGCGTTCCCTGTAGGAGCGGCCTTGTGTCGCGAAAGGGCCGCATAGCGGCCCCCGGATTTCGGCGTTAACACCAGGATCGCCGGGGCTGCTTTGCAGCCCTTTCGCGACACAAGGCCGCTTCCACAGGGTATGCGCAATGTTCGTTGATTGCGTCTGACGCAACATAAACCTGCCAACAAGTCAGTTTTCGTCAGCATTCGACCTTCTTAGACTTCCCCCAGCCCTTAATTTGTTGCTGGAGATGTCTATCCATGAGTTCCCTGACCGCGCCTTCCGCCGCGCTGGCCGTCGCTCCGGCGCCGGCCGCCCCGGCGCAGACGGCGTTCGGCCTGCGGGTGGTGGTCGGGCTGTTCGGCGTGTTGCTGGCGGTGCTGTGCGCCGGCCTCAACGAGGCAGTGACCAAGATTTCCCTGAGCGACATCCGTGGCGCCATGGGCATCGGCGCCGACGAAGGTGCCTGGCTGCTGGCGGTGTACAGCGCCGCCTCGGTCTCGGCCATGGCCTTCGCGCCGTGGCTGGCTACCACCTTTTCGCTGCGCCGCTTCACCATGACCGCTGTCGGTCTGTTCGCCGTGCTGGGCCTGATCCAGCCCTTCGCCCCCAATCTGCATAGCCTGATGCTGCTGCGCGTGCTGCAGGGCTTCGCCTCGGGCGCCTTGCCGCCGATGCTGATGAGCGTGGCGCTGCGGTTCCTGCCACCGGGGATCAAGATCTACGGCCTGGCCTGCTACGCGCTGACCGCCACCTTCGGACCGAACCTGGGGACGCCGCTGGCAGGTCTGTGGACCGAGTACGTTGGCTGGCAGTGGGCGTTCTGGCAGATCATCCTGCCGTCGCTGCTGGCGATCGCCTGTGTCGGCTGGGGCTTGCCCCAGGACCCGTTGCGCCTGGAGCGTTTCAAACAGTTCGACTGGCGTGGCGTGGTGCTGGGCCTGCCGGCGATCAGCAGCATAGTCCTGGGCCTGTCCCTGGGTGACCGCTGGGGTTGGTTCGACTCACCGCTGATCTGCTGGCTGCTCGGGGGTGGCCTGCTGTTGCTGGTGCTGTTCCTGTACAACGAATGGTCGGAGCCGCTGCCGTTCTTCCAGCTGCGCATGCTCACGCGGCGCAACCTGAGCTTTGCCCTGCTGACCCTGGCCGGAGTGTTGGTCGTGCTCTCGGGGGTGGGCAGCATCCCGTCGGCGTACCTGGCGCAGATCCAGGGCTATCGCCCGGCGCAGACCAGCCCGTTGATGCTGCTGGTGGCCATGCCGCAACTGATCGCCCTGCCGTTGACGGCGGCGCTGTGCAACATCCGCGCGGTGGATTGCCGCTGGGTGCTGGCCACCGGTCTGGCGATGCTGGCCGCCTCGTGCGTGGGCAGCAGCCTGCTGACTTCGCAATGGATCCGCGGCGACTTCTACCCGTTCTACCTGCTGCAGGTGTTCGGCCAGCCCATGTCGGTGCTGCCGCTGCTGATGCTGTCGACCAACGGCATGACCCCGCAGGAAGGCCCGTTCGCCTCGGCCTGGTTCAACACGGTCAAGGGCCTGGCGGCAGTGATTGCCGGCGGCCTGCTCGATGTCCTGGGCACCGTGCGTCGGCATTTCCATTCCAACCACCTGGTCGACAGCCTGGGCAACGCGCCGCTGATCGACGACAACGCCGCCGGCCTGGCCAGGCGCATCCATGAACAGGCCCTGGTGCTGACCTCGGCCGACCTGTACCTGGTGATGGCCGGCATCGCCGCCATCCTGATCTGCCTGATCCCCTTCGTGCCTACCCGGATCTTCCCGCCGCGTGCGGTGGCTTGAGCCGGTGACTGAATTCGAGACCTTGAAATGACCAACAAGCGCAAGACAATCCTCATCGGCTCGGTGCTCGCCGTGGCCGTGCTGGCGGCCATCGTCGGCCCCTGGATGCTCGGCAGCGATCATCGCCAGACCACCAACGACGCCTACGTGACCGCCGACTACACCGTGGTCGCGCCGAAGGTGGCGGGCTTCATCAAAGAGGTACTGGTGGACGACAACCAGCAGGTGAAGGCCGGACAGTTGCTGGCGACCATCGATGCCCGCGATTACCAGGCTGCCCTGGACGCCGCCGAAGCCCAGTTGCTGGTGGCCAAGGCACAGAGCCTGGATGCCCGCGCCACCCTCGAACGCCAGGCGTCGTTGATCGCCCAGGCCGAGGCCGCGGTAAAGGCCGCCCAGGCCGAGGCCGCCTTCGCCGACCACGAGGTGACTCGCTACAGCCGCCTGGCCGAGCAGGGCGCCGGCACCGTGCAGAACGCCCAGCAGGCGCGCAGCCGGGTCGACCAGGCCCGTGCGCAGCTGGCCAACACTCAGGCGGCATGGGTGGCCACACGCAAGCAGGTGGACATACTCGACGCCCAGGTGGCCAGCGCCGATGGTCAACTCAAGCGCGCCGAGGCGGGCTTGGAGAAAGCTCGACTGGACCTGTCCTATACCCGTATCACCGCCCCGGTGGACGGCATGGTCGGCGAACGCGCCTTGCGCGTCGGCGCCTACGTCAATCCGGGCGCACGGCTGTTGTCGGTGGTGCCACTGGCGCGCGCCTACATCGTCGGCAATTTCCAGGAGACCCAGCTGACCCATGTGCAGCCGGGCCAGCCGGTTAGCATCAGCGTCGACACCTTCTCCGGCGAGAAACTCCACGGCCGCGTCGAAAGCATTGCCCCGGCCACTGGCGTGACCTTCGCTGCGGTCAAGCCTGACAATGCCACCGGCAACTTCACCAAGGTGGTGCAGCGCATTCCGGTGAAGATCGTCTTCGATGACGGCCAGCCGTTGCTGGAGCGCCTGCGGGTGGGCATGTCGGTGGAGGCGGTCATCGATACCCAGGGCGACAGGCTGGCCGGTAAAGAGGTGACCGCGCGATGAATGGCCAGCTTGTCGGAGTGTTTGAACATCTCGAAGCCGCCGGGGCTGCTGCGCAGCCCTTTCGCGACACAAGGCCGCTCCTACAGAGGATTGCGGTTTCCTGTAGGAGCGGCCTTGTGTCGCGAAAGGGGCGCGCAGCGGCCCCAGCTATACGCCTGAGCCCCGTGTTGTTGGCCGTATTGCTTGCCGGCTGCACCCTCGGACCGGACTTCCAGAGCCCGTCCAGCGAAGCGCCTCAGGATTGGGCCTCGTTGCAAGGCGAGGCAGCGGCGAGTCAGCCGGTAGCCGAGCCGCTGAAGCTGCGCTGGTGGGACAGCTTTCACGACGCCCAGCTGAGCGCGCTGATCCAGAAAGTCGCCGAGCGCAACCTCGACCTGCAGATGGCCAGTGCCCGCCTGCTGCAGAGCCGCGCCTTGCGCAGCACCGTGGCGGCTGACGAGATGCCCTCGGTGGATGTAAACGCAGGCTACAGCCGGGCGCGCAACAGCGCCGAAGGGTTGAATGACCCCTCCGGCAAGGCCGGCAAGTCGGCGTACAACCTGTGGCAGGGTGACCTGGTGGCCGGTTGGGAGCTGGACCTGTGGGGGCGTGTGCGCCGCCAGGTCGAGGCCGCCGACGCGACGGTGGCGGTTGCCGAGAACGATCGCCGTGGCGTGCTGCTGGCGCTGTTGTCGGAAACCGCCGGCAACTACATCCAGCTGCGTGCCGTGCAGCACACCCTGGACATCACCCAGGACAACCTCAAGGTCGCCCGACACAGCCTTAAGCTGTCCGAAGGCCGCCAGGCCGAAGGTGTCGCCACCCGGCTCGATGTCGCCCAGGCCAGCGCCCAGGTGGCGTCGATCGAAGCGCGCCTGCCGACTCTGGAGGCCCGTCGCGACGATCTGATCAATGCCTTGAGCCTGCTCGCCGCCGAACCGCCGCGCAGCTTGCAGGTCCAGTTGCTGCAAGGCGGTGAGCTGCCCGCGCCGCAGCAGCGCTTCGCCATCGGCGTGCCGTCGCAGCTGGCCGAACGCCGCCCGGATATTCGCCAGGCCGAGGCCCGGTTGCATGCGGCCACCGCCAGCATCGGCGTGGCCAAGGCCGATTTCTATCCAAGCATTCGCCTGTCCGGAAGTGTCGGTTTCCAGGCCATGCAGTTGTCCGATTTCGGCGCCTGGGATTCGCGCAGGTTCGCCTTCGGGCCGCAACTGTCGTTGCCGATCTTCGAGGGTGGACGGCTCAAGGGCCAGCTGGAGCTGCGCGAGGCCCAGCAGCAGGAAGCGGCGCTGAACTACCGCAAGGTGGTGCTCGGTGCCTGGCATGAGATCGACGATGTGTTACGTCTGTACAACGCCAGCCAGTTGCGTCGCGATCACCTGGCCGAGGCGGTGCGGCAGAACCGCATCGCCCTGGAGACCGCGCAGCGCCAGTATGTGGAAGGGGCGGTGGACTTCCTCAATGTGCTGACGGTGCAGTCGGCGTTGCTGGCCAGCGAGGAGCAGTGGATCGACAGCTCGGCGGCGGTGTCGCAGGCGCTGGTGGGGCTGTACAAGGCGCTGGGCGGAGGCTGGCAGGCGTTCGACGAGACGCCAGTGAAAGTCTGAGGGGCTGCTGCGCAGCCCTTTCGCCGGCAAGCCGGCTCCCACAGGGTTTCGCATGGCTTGATGCTGGCGCAAATCCTGTGGGAGCCGGCTTGCCGGCGATGGGGCGCAAAGCGCCCCTGGTCACAATGGCCGCAACAACCCAAAGCGCTTGCGCAACACCCAGTCCAGCAACCGTCGCGGCAACACCCTGGCCATCAACGGCAGGGCGGTACTGCCATTGCCGATGCGCACCAACGCAGGTACAGGCGACTTGCGTGTCGCAGCCAGCACTTTCTGGGCAAACACCGCTGCCGGTGTCGGATGATCCTGCGACGCCCGCGCGCGGGCCTGCACCTGCTCACGCAGCGGCCACCATGGCGAATCGGCTGCCAGCACCTGTTCGGCTTGCTGCTGGGCATTGCTGGCGAACTGCGAGGCGATCGCCCCAGGCTGCACTTCCATCACCCGGATGCCAAACGGCGCCAGCTCCAGGCGCAGGGCATCGCTCAGCCCGTGCACGGCGGCCTTGGACGCACAGTAGGCACCGGCGAAGGGCGTCACCAGCACACCCGACACGCTGCCGATGTTCACCACCAGCCCACGGGAACGGCGCAGTAGCGGGAACAGTGCCTGGGTCACGCCGACCAGGGCGAAGACGTTGGTTTCGAACTGCTGGCGCATGGCGTCGACGCCGCCGTCGAGCAGCGGGCCCATGGCGCCGTAGCCGGCGTTGTTGATCAGGATGTCGAGGCCTTGCAGTTCCCCGGCCAGGCGGGCGAGGGCATCGGCGTCGTTCACATCCAGTTGCCGGGCATTGAAGCCGGCGGCGGCCAGTTGTTCGACATCCTGTGCCTTGCGGGCGGTGGCCCAGACTTCATGGCCGGCATCGCGCAAGGCGTCGGCCAGGGCGCGGCCTATGCCGCTGGAACAACCGGTGATCAGGACGGTGGGCATGTGAAGGGCCTGTGATCGAAGTGGGAATGGGCAACGAATTAATTGGCGAATGTACCTTGCAGGTGCTCGGCACGAAACTCCAGGGTTTGTGGCCGATAGCCCGAGCGCAGTGGTGGCAATGGCAGGCAATCGCTCCACTCGGCGCCTGGCTGCAATTCACCGGGGCCGCGATAGCGTGGGGCGGCGTAGGTGTTCTCGGCCAGGTTCACGGTGTCGCCCGGGGCGTAGGCGCCCACGCGCCAGCGCAGTTCGGTGAGCGGGGCCTTGTTGCCATTCTTCATGCGCACCTGCAGCGCACGGTCGGCGGGGCACTGTTCGGGGGCATAGCTGAGGCGGATGTCCAGGCGGGCCAGTTGCGAGGTCTCGCGGGTGTCCTGCCAGATCACCCACAGGGCCACCAGGCCCAGGCCGCACAGGGCGGCCATCGAGATCGACAGGGCCTTGGCCGGGTAGCGCAACAGCAGGACCAGCCAGGTGAGGATGAGCAGGGCGCCGATGATCATGGTGGGACGGGCCTTGGTGACAGGGGTTCGATCATCGTAGCGGGAAATGGGTACCGGCTCAAAAGCGGGAGAGCTTGGCCCTCCTTTCGCCGTGGTTCGTCGCCACGACGAGCCGGCTCCCACAGGAATGCACAAAGCCTGTGGGAGCCGGCTTGCCGGCGATGGGCCGCAAAGCGGCCCCAGGGAGTCACTGCGCGATGGTCTTCACCGAAACCCCACGCTCGACCGGCGTCGAAGTCCGTCCATACACATCCTCGAAGCGCTCGATATCATCCTCGCCCAGGTAACTACCGGACTGCACCTCGATGATTTCCAGCGGGATCTTGCCCGGGTTGCGCAGGCGGTGCACCGAGGCGATGGGGATGTAGGTGGACTGGTTCTCGGTGAGCAGGAACACGTTCTCGTCGCAGGTCACCTCGGCAGTGCCGGACACCACGACCCAGTGCTCGGCACGATGGTGGTGCATCTGCAGCGACAGGCTGGCGCCCGGCTTGACGGTAATGTGCTTGACCTGGAAGCGCCCGCCCATGTCCACCGAATCGTAGGAACCCCACGGGCGGTACACCTCCAGGTGGTTCTGGGTCTCGCTGCGGCCCTGGGCATCGAGGGTGTTGACCAACTGCTTGACCCCCTGAACCTTGTCCTTGTGGGCGATCATCATGGCGTCCTTGGTCTCGACCACCACGATGTTCTCCAGGCCGATCACCGACACCAGCTTGCCGTTGCCGTGGATCATGCAGTTGCGGCTATCCTGCACCACCACGTCGCCCTTGGTGACGTTGCCGTCGGCGTCCTTCTCGTGCACGTCCCACAGCGACGACCAGCAGCCGACGTCGCTCCAGCCGGCCGACAGCGGTACCACGCAGGCACGCTGGGTCTTCTCCATTACCGCGTAGTCGATGGAGTTGTCCGGGCAGCAGGCGAAGGTGGCCTCGTCGATGCTCAGCACATCGGCGTCCTCCTGGCTGCGCTCCAGGGCCAGCAGGCAGGTGTCGTAGATGTCCGGGTCGTGCTTCTTCAGCTCTTCGAGGAAGCGGCTGGCGCGGAACAGGAACATGCCGCTGTTCCAGAAGTAGCCACCGGCGCGAACGAACTCGTTGGCGCGTTTCTCGTCCGGCTTCTCGACGAACTGCGCGACCCGTGCCACGCCTTCGGGCAGCAGCGCGTCCTGGCTGGAGCGGATGTAGCCGTAGCCGGTCTCGGGCTTGGTCGCCGGCACGCCGAACAGCACCATCTCGCCACGCTCGGCGGCCACTGTGGCCAGGGCCAGGGCACGTTGCAGAGCCTTCTGGTCCTCGATCACATGGTCGGCCGGGAGCACCAGCATCAGCTCGTCACGGCCTTCGTTGACCAGCTTCATGGCGGTCATCGCCACCGCCGGCGCGGTGTTGCGACCGAACGGCTCCATGAGGATCGCCTGGGTTTCCAGCTTCAGCGCGTTCAACTGCTCCTGGACGATGAACTTGTGATCCTTGTTGCAGACCACGATGGGGGTGTCCATGCCGTCGAACACCAGGCGTTCGATCGTCTGCTGGAACAGGGTGTGCTCGCCGGTCAGGGCCAGGAACTGCTTGGGGAACTGCTTGCGCGACAGCGGCCACAGACGCGAACCGCTACCGCCAGAAAGAATTACCGGGATCATGTCGTTTCTCCAATAAGGTCGTAAGAGGCAGGAATCAGTTGGTGGCTACGGGACGGGTGACCCACACCGGCGACAGGCTGCTGCCGGAACCGGTGACGTACAGCACCGCGGCTTCGCCGCGCTCCAGGGCGACGGGCTTGACGTCGCCGACTTTCTTGTCGCCTGCATACAGGGCAAGGTTGACCTTGACCGGATTGATTTCACGCTCGCCGCGGCCCTTGGCGGCCACCGGCTTGACCACTTCGGTCTTGCCGTCGGCGGTCTTCAGGGTCAGCGCCTGGTCGCTGAGGTTCTGCACGCGGACCAGGGCCTTCTGCTTGTTCTTGAACGGTGGTTCTTCGATCAGTTGCGGGTTGCCGCTGCTGTTGTTGACCAGGGTGTAGTACTTGTCGGCGGCCAGCTTGACCGGGACGCTCTTGCCGCCGACCTGGGCGGTGTAGTCACCCCCGGGCAGGAAGCTGAAGTCGCTGCTGGCCTGGGCTCCGACCTGCTTGATCTGGGTATTGCCGACAGCGGCGGCGGTCGGGCTGCTGGCGGCGTTGTACAGGCGCACGAAGGTCGAGCCTTTCGGTGCGCTCGGGCCATAGAGGGCGGCGTCGGCGCCGGCGAACGCCTGCATCGAGGCCAGGGACAGGCCGGCCGCGAGGGTCAGGGCCTTGGCGATGGAAGTCTTGTTGGTCATGTGCGTGTTCCTCTCTTCAGTGGTCCGTCCGATTGGACGACAGGGCCAGGTTTTCTTCGGATTTGCGGGAGTTCTTCAGCTGCGCGATCCACTGCGGATCGAAGGCGCTGAGGTCGTTCTTCATTGGCAGATAACGTTCGGGGAATTCCCACACCACGACCTGTGGCGGGGCGTTCTTGAAGGCGTCGCTTTGCAGGTACTTGAGCATCGGCAGCAGCGGGCCATGGCCGTCCTCGGCGTAGCTGGCGACGTCGCTGCGCAGGGCCTGCTGCAGCGCGCCGAGGAAGTTCCAGTGCGGGTTGGCGCTGTAGCTGGTGCCCACCAGCGCCACCGGGATCTGGCTGTCGGCGAACAGCGCGTCGCCCGCTTCGCCCTCGGCTTGCACCGCAAGGGTCTTGCGCTGTTGCAGGTTGTCCGGGGTCGGCAACAGGTTGCTGAACAGTGGGTCGAGGGGCAGGAAGTTGGTCAGGTCGCCCTTGTACGGCGCGGTGGCGCCGGCTTCGGTGATGAAGGCCCGCGGCTCGCCACTGAGCAGGCTCTGGCGGTTGACCGCCTCGGCCAGTGTCTGGGCGACCACTTCGGCGCCCATCGGTGTCCAGTGCGTGTCGGTACGCAGGAACACCTGGCCGCGCGCCTTGGCTTGTTCCAGCGGTGCCAGCAGGTCGGGGGCGAACACGTTGGCCTGGCGCACCTGGGCATGGAAGCGGTTGAACAGGTCGTCGTGCAGGCTGGCAGGCGTTTCCTTGCCGATGTACTCGGCATACAGCCGTGCCTTGGCCGGCACGATCGCCAGCACCAGCTGGCTGCCGTGGCGCTGCAGGGTGTCGCGGATGCCGCGCACCAGCGCCAGGTTGTCCTGCATCTGTTGCTCGGCGTCGGCGCTGGGCTTGAATTCCTCGTCGGTGAACAGCCACTGCTCACGGCCCAGCACCACGCCGGGGCGGCCTTCGTTGAACAGCTTGAAGTCCATCGCGGCCCACAGGTTGGTACCGATGCGCTTGATCGGGAACTGTTCGTCGTAGTGGGTTTCGGCGGCCTTGGCCAGCTTGCCGTCGAGCAGGGTCATCTGCCCGGTGCGGTTGAAGCTGTCCAGCCCACCGATGGACCAGGCGCCCAGGCCGACCAGCAGGCCCATGAACGACAGCGAATAGGTGATGCGAAGTGTCCGGTTCATGGTCGGGGTCTCAGAACTGGAAGTAGAGGAACGGCGAGTAGCTCTGCGCCGAGAGCTTGAGCACCGAGGCGACGAACAGCAGCAGCACCAGGGCGCGGGTCATGATCCGCGTCCAGTCCAGGCCCACCGAACCGTCGGCGTTGACCTGCACCGGGGTGGCCTGGGGCGCGGGGGTGGCGTTGCGGTAGAAGTCGCGCAGGCCGAAGTACGCCAGGCTCAGGTAGGCGACGATCAGCGTGGCCACCTGCAGGCCGGTGAGGTTGGCGCGGTTGAGCTCCGACAGCTGCCAGTCGCCGAAGCTGAACATGGCGCCGTACATGCGTGCGGCCACGTGCAGGTTCTCGGCGCGGAAGATCACCCAGCCGACCACCACCAGCAGGAAGGTGAAGGCCCACTTCACCGGGTTGAAGCGCTGCGGGTTGGTGTCCAGGCCCAGCGCGCGTTCGATCGCCAGCCACATGCCGTGCCAGGCGCCCCAGAGGATGTAGGTGAAGTTGGCGCCGTGCCACAGCCCGCCCAGCAGCATGGTCAGGAACAGGTTGCGGTAGGTGTTGAAGGTGCCTTTGCGGTTGCCGCCCAGGGTGATGTACAGGTAGTCGCGCAGCCAGGTCGACAGGCTGATGTGCCAGCGCCGCCAGAACTCGGTGATCGACTGGCTGATGTACGGCTGCTTGAAGTTCTCCATGAAGCGGAAGCCCATCATCAGGCCCAGGCCGATGGCCATGTCGCTGTAGCCGGAGAAGTCGAAGTACAGCTGTGCGGTGTAGGCCAGGGCGCCGAGCCAGGCATCGCCGGTGGTCGGGTTCTCGAGGGCGAAGCAGTGGTCGGCGACCACCGCCAGGGTGTCGGCGATGAACACCTTCTTGATGAAACCCTGCATGAAGCGGGTGCAGCCTTCGGAGAACTTGTCCAGGGTGTGGGTGCGGTTGTTGAACTGATCGACCAGGTCCTTGAAACGCAGCACGGGGCCGGCGATCAGGTGCGGGAAGATCGCCACGAACGCCGCGAAGTCGATCAGGTTGCGGGTGGCCGGGGTGTCGCCGCGGTACACGTCGATGATGTAGCTGATCGATTCGAAGATGTAGAACGAGATGCCGATCGGCAGCAGCACGTGAGTGAGGATGAACGGCTCGAGGCCGAACGAGGTGATGATGGCGTTGAGGCTGTCCACCCCGAAGTTGGCGTACTTGAAGTAGCCGAGGATGCACAGGTCGACGCCCACCCCGAGCAGCAGCCAGCGCTGCGCGGGCTTGGTGCGCACGCCGGCGGCGCCGACTTTCAGGCCGATCCAGTAGTTCCACAGGGTCACCCCGGCGAACAGGGCGAGGAAGTCCACCCGCCACCAGGCGTAGAAGATGTAGCTGGCAACCAGCAGCAGCAGGTTGCGATAGCGGTTCCCGCTCACGTAGTACAAGCCGAGGAAAACCGGCAGGAACAGGAACAGGAACACGTTGGACGAGAAGACCATCCCGGTTCTCCTTGTTGTTCACAGCATCCGGGGCACAGCGCCCCCCAAACCCCCCGCGAAAATGCAGGGGAAACCTTTGTTGCCTCAACCATTGCTGGCGAGGGCTTCGCCCTCGTTTCGCGACACAAGGCCGCTCCTACAGGATTAGCGCCGTCCCTGTAGGAGCGGCCTTGTGTCGCGATGGGCCGCGAAGCGGCCCCAATACAGGCGACACCTATTTCTTGCTCTCTGCGCTCGGGTCATAGACCCGCGTCACATCGCCCCCCAGCCTGAAACTGTTGAACGGCTGCATGTCATGTTTGCGCTCGAGGGTGTCGCCGACGCACTGGTACAGCGCGCACCACGGCTCGAGCCAGGCGTACTTGCTGTCGATCTTCAGGTCTTTCAGGTCCTGCTTGACCCCGGCGCGGGTGTTGAAGTGCACCGGATCGCGAGCGCCGGCCAGCACGCCTTCGCCGAGGCGCTGCAGGGCGAAGTTGTTTTCCTTGCGCAGGTCCACGCCATTGGCCTGGGCGAAGCTGGCGATCATCGCCAGCGGGGGCAGGGCGTAGTTGTGGTAGGCCAGCGCGCGCTGGCGACGCTTGATCTCGTTGGGCAGGAAACCCTGCTCGTCGACCTGGTTGGCGCCGACCTTGTATTCCTTCACCGCCCAGTCGAACAGGTCGCGCCGGTCCGTGGCCACGGCGGTGGCCATCACCGACCAGGCCGCCCAGTAGCTGTGGTTGTTGATCTTCTCCAGCGGCAGGTCGCTCCAGTCACGCACGGTCTGTTCCGCGAGTCGGGCAAACCACTTCTCGATCTGCTCGGCCTCGGCCTGGTGCGCGGCCAGTGGCTGCGAGTTGGAGAACTTCAGGCGCAGCCACGAACCGCTCAGACTGCCCAGCGCCCATTTGCGCATGGACTTGCCGGTGTGGTTGTAGTCGGTGGACATCAGCGCGTCGGCGCGTGCCCAGGTGTCGAGCCAGGTCAGGGCACAGTCGAGCTGCGCCGGGCGGCCATCGCGCATGTACTGGCCGACCATCTTGCTGACCCCCTTCTCGAGGGTGGTGATGTCCTCGGTGGATTTGCGGAAGGCTTTTTCCGAGGCGACATTGAGCGTCGCTCGGGCCTTGTCCGAGCCTTCGTACTTGCTGCGGAACTGCAGGGCGCCGGTATAGGGCCTGGGCGCCGCCTCGCAACGGAAATTGCCGTCGCTGGTCTTGAGCTTTTCGATGCCCTCGTAGTAACCCTGGGGCGGCACCAGCGCGGCCTGCGCGGCGCCGCCGAACAGGGCGAGGGCGAGCAGGGCGGGTGCGGTCTTGCTGCTGATGGTGGTCATGATCGCCTCACTGGCCGGCCTGCGCGGTGTGCTGCGCGGGGCTGGCGAAGTTGTTGCGTTTGCAGAGTTTGGCTTCGACTTTCTGCGTGCCGCTTTCTGGCCCTTGTACCTCCAGGGCGAGCAGGTTCTGGCCTGCCCAGTCTTCGTCTTCACGCATCTGGAAGACGAAGCGCCCGTCGGTGTCGGAAGTCTCGGGCTTCTCGATCTTGATGTCTTCGTGGCGGCCGTTGAGGTACCACAGGGTGGCCTGCAACACCTTTACCGAGGTGTCCTCGAACTTGATGTCGAGCTGGTGGTTGCGGTTGACCAGGTCCTTGATCACGCCGCCCTTGCCGTTGACCATCAGCTCGTTCTTGCCGGGCTTGAGGGTGGCGCTGGCGCTCATCTGCGCGGGGCGGTCGTCGCAGCCGTCGTCGAGCAGGCCGAGGATCTGCCGCCAGATGGTTTCCTGGTCCAGGCGATAGAGCGGGGAGAACTCCCAGACCAGGATCTTCGGCGGGTTGTTCTGGAACTCCTCGCTGCCCAGGTACTGGATCATCGAGCCTTCCAGGCCGCCGCCGGGGAAGGCGACGTTGAGTACGTCGGCGCCGATGTACTGTTCCAGGAAGCCTGCGAAGTTGTAGTTCTTGCCGCTGTGGCTGGTGCCGACCAGGGTGATCTGCGCGTTGCCCGCGTCGCCGAACAGGTCGTCGCCGCCGCTGGCGCCGCCCTTGGGCTCGGTGGCGAACTGGTCCATGTACTGCACCGCGTAGCTGGTGCCGCACAGTTGGCCGGCGACATTGTGCAGGGTGCCGGTCTTGCCCATGCGCCCGGACTTGTGGGTCTCGAATTCCTTGCGCGGGATGCCTTCGAAGGCCGGCATCTGGTGCACGGTGTCGGCGACGATCTTCGCCGCGCGCTCGGCGCCGTAGGGCGTCCAGTGCTGGTCGCCACGGAAGTAGAAGTCCTTGCCCTGGTCGGCTGCGGCCAGCTGCTCGTTGGTCAGCGGCGACAGGTCGGGCACGTTGTAACCCATCTTGGCGAAGCGCTGGAGCATGGCCTGGTAGTTGCGCAGCGCCTTCTGGTAGTCGAAGGCGGCCTTCTCTTCAGGCTTGAGCATGTTGCGGTTCACCAGGCCACGGGTCGGCTGGTACACCACCACCAGTTCCACGCCACGCTTCTTGAAGGCGTCATGCACCTGCTGCAGGCGCTTGTAGCCGCCCGGGGTGGTGTCGAATTCGGTGCGCAGGTCTTCGCGGGTACGGAACAGCCAGTCGCCCTGGGCCTGCACCAGGGTGGTGAAGTTCTGCTGGTAGCGCGTGGTGTAGCGGCTGGCGTCATGGGCCTCGGGGCACAGCTGGCAGCAGGGCTCGGCGGTGAAGGTCGGCGCCTTGACGTCTTCGGCGCGCACGCCCTGGCTGATGGCCAGGAGGGCGGCGGACAGGCCCAGCAGTTTCATCAGGTGTGGAGTCATGGTCTGGGCTTCCTTAGTCGATCATTTCGGTCTGGCGTTCGACCGGGTCGATCAGCACGGCCTTCTGCTGGCGTACCAGCAGGTCGAGGATTTCGTCCTGGCGTTCGCCGAGCACGCCGTTGAAACTGATGCCGTTGGCCTTGCGCGGCATCAGCATCGACACCTTGTACAGCTCCACCGACAGCGGCGAGTCGATCGACAGTGGGCCGGAACCGTTGGCCGCCAGCTCGCCGCCGACCACGATCAGCGACACCTTGGTGTCGAACGGGTCGAGGGCGATGTCGCGGTCGGTGTCGGAGAGGTCCTTGATGTGCCCGTACACGCCCACCAGGCCGTTGGCCATGGCGACGTTCTCGTACAGGCGAATGTTCACGCTGTTGCGCACGCGGATGCCGTGGCGGCGGTTGTTGATCAGCTTGTTGCCCCAGATCAGGTTGTCGCCGCTCTCGTACAGGGTGATGCCGTCGGTGTGGTTGCGGTAGATCTCGTTGTAGGCGATCAGGTTGTTGACGCTGTTGCGGTCGATCACAACGCCCGAGAGCTTGTTGTCGTAGCTCTTGTTGTTGATGATCCAGCTGTCGTTGACCTCACGCGAAACGATGATCCCGTGCTTTTTCTTGGTCCCGTAAACCGTGTTGCCGGCGATGATCAAACGGTGCGAACGGTCGTGGGGGTCGATGCCGTAGACGATGTTGTCGCGGTAGGTCGAGTCCTTGATCACGAAGTCCTGGGTCTCGTAGCAGTAGAAGCCGTACCACATGTCGCTGAACTCGGAGCCGATGATCCAGCCGGTGGGCTCCGGGCGGCCCATCTGCTTGGCCATGTTCGGCGTGTACTGCGAGATGCTCACGCCGTAGGACTTGGACTTGGCGTAGCCGAAGCTGGCCATCTTGCTGTTGACGATGTAGGTCTCGGTACCGCCCCAGCTGAGCAGGAACGGGCGGAACTCGTCGGGCTTGCGGAAGGTCGCCGGGCCATTAGCCTGCTCGCGCCAGCCGGTCACCTGGGTGTCGCTGACGAACAGCTTGCCGTCGTTGACGATGAACGAGCCGCCTTCTTCGGACAGACGCAGCTCCTTGACCTTGCCGTCGATCTCCAGCACGCCCTTGCGCCCGACCACGATCGGCAGGCGCGCCAGGTAAACGCCCGGCGCGGTTTCGCGCAGGTACTGGCTGGGGACTTTCCTGCTCAGTTCCACCAGGTCGACATGCCCGTCATCGACGAAGATCGCCTGGGGAATGCCGTGCTGGCGACGGACCCATTCGGCGCCCTTGTTGTCGCCGCCGATGAACTCCTTGAGGGTGTCTTCCTGGAGCATGCGGCGCACGCTGACCTTGCCCTTGTGCCGGCGGTCGATCTTTTTCTGCACGGCCTGGGCGGTGTAGCCGGACAGGTCGGGCAGCTTGGGTGGTTCCATCTTCAGCGGCTCGATCGGCGCGCTGGAGACGGTGTAGGTCTTGGCCTGTTGCAGCCCTTTGGCCATCTCCGGCTCGGCGGCCTGGGCAAGGCCGCCGGCCAGCAGCAGGGCGCTGGCGAGCAGGCTGTGGCGAAGGTTCGGGTGCAGGTTCATGGGTTTCCTCTCCCGGCCTCAGTAGCGCCAGATCACGTCGACGAAGGCGCGGTGCATGTACGAGTCGGCCTCTTTGCCATAGGCATCGCCCGGCTTGAACACACCGGCGCGCAGGCGCACCAGGGCCGAGGGTTCGTCGATCGACTGGCTGATCGAGGCCGGCAGCAGGCCTTGCTTGAAGTACTTGGTCACGACCACGTCCATCTCCTGGCCGAGGTCTTTCTCGCCCTGTACCAGCGGACGGCTGATGCCGCCGTCGTCGACCACCGCGTTGATGCCGCTGGAACCGATGTTCTGCTTGCCGTCGACACGCCAGAACTTGTGGTAGATGAAGCTGGCGTCGTAGTCGTCGCGCAGTTGCCACGAGGCGAACAGGGTGGCTGCCTGCAGGTTGCCCAGCTCGCCGCGGAAGGCTTCGCCGAAGCGGTGCACGCGCGAGCGGGTGCCGGTGAAGTTGGAGCGGTTGCTCTCGAGGCCGGTCTGCTCGAAGTTGTTCGAGCCGTCGCTGCCGCCGCCACCACTGCCCCGGGCGTAGGCCGCGCCGACCTGCCATTGCGGATCCAGGCGCAGGCGGATGCCGAGGTCGGTGGCCCAGGCGTTGACGTCGCCGCTCTGCTTGCCGGTGGCGACTTGCTCGTCGCCCACCGCCTGGCGGCTGAGGGTGTCGCGATCGCCGGTCAGCCAGGTGACGCTGCCCCAATAGTTGACGGTGTGGTCGTTGCGCCAGTTGTAGGCGTCGCTGTTGGCTTCCAGGCCCAGCCAGGTGAGATCGCCGGTGCGGGTCTTGTCGAGGGCGTCGACGCTCTCGCCGGGGTCTTTCAGGCTGCCGCTGTCGTGGGTGTGGTGGGCGCGCAGGCCGACCCAGTGACCTGGGGTCCATTGCGTGGCGACGTTGCCGTAGACGTGGGTGCGGTCCTTGTCTTCGGGGGCCAGTTCGGTGAGGTCGGTGCGGTATTCGCTGAAGCGCTGGGCCAGGCCCAGGTCGGCCTTGAGCAAGGTGGTGTCGAAGGTCCAGTTCAGCGCCTCGATGTTGGTGTCACGCCACATGCCGTCGTCGCTGCGCAGGCGCTGGCGGCCGAAGCGCAGCTGCTCGCCGGGGTAGAGGGTCAGGCCGCTGTAGCCGATCCAGAACTCGCGCATCGCCAGGTAGCTCTTGTCCGGCTTGCGGCTGTCGTCGCCATTGTCGCTGGTGGTGCCATCGTCGTTCTGGCGCAGGGTGTCGGTTTCGATGATGTCGGTGGCAGCCACCGCCTGGCCCATGGCGAAGGCGCTCCAGTTGCCGCGCTCGCCGTACACCCAGGGACGCAGGTCCAGGCCCAGGCCGCTGACGTCGCCGCCGGAGCGGGTGCCCAGGTCACGGTCGTCTTCCGACTGGCCGGTGATCTTCACGTCCAGGCCGAAGTTCTTCACGGCGGTTTCCTGGGCGAGGGTCGGGACGGACCACAGCAGGGCGAAGCTCAGGCCGATGCCGGCTTTCACGAAGGGGTTGAGCGTCATAGCGAGTCCTCGGCGTCTACTTCGTCTGTCTCGTCTTGCAGTGCTTCGATGGCCAGGGCGCTGCTGCCTCGCTGGGCCATGCTGCCGCGAGCCTGCCTTTCCTGTGCCAACAGGTTCTGCGCCTGGCTGCGCTGGTCAGGGGAGAGTTGCTGGTCGAGCTGTTGCAGCAGTTCGGCCGACTGTGGCGTCGGGTTGGCCTGCGACAGTTGGGCGAATACCCAGGCATTGGTCGGTTCGCTGCGGATACCGTGGCCTTCGCTGAACAGTTGGGCCAGGGCGTAGTCGGCGCTGTTCTGGCCGCCGCGGGCGGCGGCGAGCAGGTGGTCCACGGCTTTCTGCGGCTCGACCTGGCCCAGGTAGCCACGGCGGTAGAGTTGGCCGAGGTAGTAGTCGGCGCTGACCTCGCCGGCGTCGGCGGCGGCCTGCAGGTGTTGCTGCGCCTTCTGCGCGTCGGCCGGCACGGTCTTGCCTTCGTAGTACAGGCGGCCCAGCAGCAGTTCGGCGCGGGGCTGCTCGGCCTCGCGGCCCTTGTCGATGTAGGCCATCAACTGGTCGGTGTCACCCAGCTCGGGGAAGTCGTAGAGCAGCTGCGCCAGGCTCACCCACGAGGCCGGGTTGGCCGGGGCGACCTGCTCGAGCAGATCCTTGGCGGTCTTCTCGTCGGTCTGGCCGAGGCTGCGGTCGGCGAGCACGCGGGCGACGCTGTCGACCCGGGTGGCCGGCACGGCGCCACGGGCATGGGCGGCTTTCAGTTGTTCGAGCAGGGCGGCCTGCTGGTCGGGCTGGGCACGCTTCTGGTAGACGGTGGCCAGTTCGACGTAGCAGATGTCGGTGCTGCTCAGGGCTGCCTTGCAGATCTTTTCGACGTCGTCCAGGTGCTGATCGTAGGTGCCTTGGGTGCGGTACAGCAGGACCTGGGCCAGGCCGGCCTCGGGGTTGCCGGCGGCGCGCCACTGGTCGATCTGCTGCTGGGCGTTGACCTTGGGGAAGCTCTGCGGGTACTGCAGGTAGAGCATCGCCAGTGGGATCAGGGTGTTGCCTTCGCCCTGTCGCGCGGCGAGCTTGAGCAGGGTCTCGGCCTCCTCGCGTTCGGCCTGGGTGCTGTCGGGCTTGGCCACCAGCAGGCGGCCGAGGCGGGCCTGGGCGCGGGGCGAGGTGGCGGCGGCGGCGCGGTAGGTGGCCTCGGCCTCCTTGAGCTGCGCCGGGTCGCGGCTGGCGACCTGGATGTCGGCCAGGCCGACCTGCGCATCGCTGTAGCCGAGGTCGGCCAGGGCCTTGTAGTTGCGTTCGGCGGTGGCGGTGTCGCCGCGCTTGAGCGCTTCATTGGCCAGGCGCTGGTCGGGCAGGCCGGCGCAGCCGGCCAGAGCGATGGCGGCGGCCAGGGCGCACCATGCCAATGGGCGGGCGCTGCGCACCCGATCGCGACACAAGGCCGTTCCCACAGGGATCGAGTCGATCAGGACTGGCGCGGACGCTGTGGGAGCGGCCTTGTGTCGCGATCGAGGGCGCAGCCCTCGCAACACAGGCGACACCGACCCCACTGCAGAGTCACGGTTGACAGGTTTCATTATCAGATCCTCTTACAACCCACGGGCCACGGCCTTGTCGATCAGCCAGTTCAGCGACGGGCCACGGTCGCTGTTGACCGAAGCCGGGCGCCCGGCGAGTTCGGCCGGCAGGCCGCCGTCGGGCTTGATCTGCACGCGGATGTCGGAGGCCAGGTTGTCGGTGTCCAGGCTCGAGCTGCCGGTGATCCGGCCGGTACGCACTTCATCCTCGCCGGCGATCTGGAAGTTGACCCGGGTACCGGGTTTCACCTCGTCGAACTGGCGATAGCTGAAGCGCGCCTCGATGGTCGGGACACTGGTGCGCGGGATCAGCGCGAACACCGGCTGGCCCTTGCTGGCGTACTGACCGTCATCCACCAGCTGGCGCGAGACCACGCAGTCGCACGGGCTGGTGAGGGTGCCGGAGAGTTGTTTGCCGAACAGTTCCTCGACCTTGGCCGGCTCCAGTTGCGAGTCGTCCAGGTGGCCCTTGAGCAGGTCGAGCATGCTGGTGTTGAAGGTCGCCAGCGGCGCGCCCTTGGCCACGGCCGTACCGGACTCCACCAGGCTCTGCACGCTGCCGTCACGGGGCATGGTGACGTTGGTGGTGGGCACTGCCACCACGCCGGCCTCGGCGTGGCTGACGAAGTACAGGCCATACAACGACTTGGCGACGAAGCCGAAGGCCACCAGGCCGACCACGAATACCCCGGCGGTCACGGTGACCGCGCGCAGGCGGCCGAAGGCGGACAGGCCCGAGCCACCGTCCTTCTGCTTGCGCGCCTTGGTGAAGTTGTCGCGCTGCAAGGTACTGAGCACGTCGCCGACGCTGATCAGCTCGCCGGACAGGTGACTGGTGATGATATGGCGCAGAGTGGCGATGTCGCGCGGTTCGAGGTTCTGGAATTCGGCCCCGGTGCGGCCGGTCTCGCGGCTGCTGGTGCGCACCAGCAGTTCGACGTCCATCGACAGGCCGAGGTTGTCGACCACGAACTGCAGGCGTCCGCGCAGCACTTCGCCTTCGGGCAGCGGTTTTTTCGCGTGGAAGGACAGGCCTCCGGCGGACAGGTCGTCAACCTTCACCTCGTGCGGCTCGCGGTTGCCGTCCAGGTAGCGCAGCTTGGCGGGGATGCGCACCCGGGCGTGCTGGCGCTGCGCTTCGGATTCATGCACGACGTTGACGTTCACGGCGGTATTCATGGCGATATTCGTTCCTGTTGTCCGATCCGGGGGCTCACACGACCATGAACAACACGGCGACGAAGATGCTCGCGGCCGAGAAGGTCATGGTCCGCGAGGACCAGGTGTTGAACCATTGTTGAAAACTTGCGAGGTCGCGCTTGAGGGCAGTGGGCTGGCGGGTCCAGGACTGCTTGTCGAGGCGGAAGAACACGTAGATCTTCATCACCGCGCCGACGATCTGGTTGTAATAGAGAATCAGCGGGTAGGCCGGGCCGACGTTGTGGCCCGAGCACAGCAGCATCACGGTGAGGATCAGGCGGGTGATGCCGATCCACAGCAGGTACACCAGCAGGAACTGCAGGCCGAACTTGAAGCTGGCGATCACCGCCACGGTCAGGCCCAGCAGGCTGGTCCACATCGACACGCGCTGGTCGAGCAGCACGATGCTGGTGAACAGCCCCAGGCGCTTGAGGCCCAGGCCCAGGGCGCGAGAGTTCTGCCGCAGGTTGTTGCCGTACCAGCGGTACATCAGCTTGCGGCTGGCCTTGACGAAGCTCTTCTCCGGCGGGTGCTCGACCGTGTTGATCGCCGCGTCCGGCACGTAGAAGGTGTCGTAGCCCAGGCGCATCAGGCTGAACCAGCTGGACTTGTCATCGCCGGTGAGGAACTTGAAGCGGCCCAGGCGCCAGTGCATCAGCGAGTCGCTTTCCACGTCGGCGATGAACTCGGGGTTGGTCACCACGCTGGCGCGGAACATCGACATGCGCCCGGTCATGGTCAGCACACGCTTGGACAGGGCCATCGAGCACATGTTGATGTGGCGCTGGGCGAAGCGCAGCTTGTGCCACTCGCTCATGATGTAGCCGCCGCGCACTTCGCAGAACTCGTTGGTGGTCAGGCCGCCGACGTTGGGGTAAAGGCGGAACCAGGGCACGGTCTTGCGCACCACGCCCTCGGCCAGCACGGTGTCGCCGTCGATCACCGCGACCACGGCGTTCTCGTCCGGCAGCATCCGCGAGATGGCGCGAAAGCCATAGGCCAGGCCGTCGCGCTTGCCGGTGCCGGCGATGCGCACGATGTCGAGGGTGACGTGTTCCGGTGGGTTGTACCTGGCCCACAGGCTCTTCACCAGCAGTTCGTCGGACTTCTCCACCAGCGAGCAGACCACGGTGGTCGGGAAGCCGCATTCGATGGCTTCGCGGATCACCGAGCTGTAGACCTGCGCGGTGGTCAGCGCGTCGATGCGGAAGCTGGTGACCATCAGGTACACATGCGACGGATCGGCTGCGTTGCCCAGCTTGCGCACCTTGCGGCGCAGGTAGGGGTAGACGAGGTACAGGAAGATCATGCCGCGGATGAAATGGGTGGCGCCCATGGAGTAGCGCCAGATGCCGACAGCACCGACCAGGAAGATGAAGTGCTTCGACTGCGAATCGAAGATATCGCTGGGCAGGGCCAGGGCGATCAGCATGAGCAGGCTCATGTAGAGCAGCCAGCCGGCGCACTGCAACAGCACTGTCTGGAACCTTTGCATGTTCGGCATCCGTCGAGAATTCGGGAGTTGCAGGGCGGCGCGCTGGGGAGGGACGCGCCGCCCTGCCGGGCTTACCAGCAGATACCTTCGGTACGGCTGCTGGCGCAGGTCGGCTTGCTCATGAAGCCGACCAGGTCGATCACCTGCTTGCCTTCCGGAGCCTGTTGGGCCAGGGCGCGGAACTGCTCGTCACGGTTGCCCAGGACGATGATCTCGGCGTTGTCCACCACCTGTTCGAAGTTGGCGTTGAGCAGCGAGGAAACGTGGGGGATCTTCGACTCGATGTAGTCCTTGTTGGCCCCGTGGACACGGGCGTACTCGACGTTCTGGTCATAGATGTCCAGTTGGTAGCCCTTGCCGATCAGACGCTCGGCCAGTTCCACCAGCGGGCTTTCGCGCAGGTCGTCGGTGCCGGCCTTGAAGCTCAGGCCGAGCAGGGCGACCTTGCGCTTGTCGTGGCTTTCGATGATGTCGAAGGCGTTCTGCACCTGCGACTCGTTGCTGCGCATCAGCGAATCGAGCAGCGGAGCGCGCACGTCGAGGCTGGCGGCGCGGTAGGTGAGGGCGCGCACGTCCTTGGGCAGGCACGAGCCGCCGAAGGCGAAGCCCGGACGCATGTAGTACTGAGACAGGTTCAGCGCCTTGTCCTGGCAGACCACGTCCATCACCTCGCGGCCATCGACGCCCACTGCCTTGGCGATGTTGCCGATCTCGTTGGCGAAGGTCACCTTGGTCGCGTGCCAGACGTTGCAGGTGTACTTGATCATCTCGGCCACCTCGACCGGCTTGCGGATGATCGGCGCGTCCAGTTCCTCGTACAGGGCCTGCAGCACGTCGCCGCTGGCGCTGTCGAGTTCGCCGATGACGGTCATCGGTGGCTGGTCGTAGTCCTTGATCGCGGTGCTTTCGCGCAGGAACTCAGGGTTGACCGCCACGCCGAAGTCGACGCCGGCCTTCTTGCCCGAGCAGTCCTCGAGGATCGGGATCACCACGTTCTTGACGGTGCCCGGCAGCACGGTGCTGCGTACCACGACGGTGTGACGGCTGCTCTTGTCGCGCAGCACGTAGCCGATCTCGCGGCACACCGACTCGATGTATTCCAGGCCCAGGTCGCCGTTCTTCTTGCTTGGCGTGCCGACGCAGATCATCGACACGTCGCTGGCGCGGATGGCTTCGGCGAAGTCGGTGGTGCCACGCAGGCGGCCATCGGCGATGCCTTGTTGCAGCAGCGCTTCCAGGCCTGGCTCGACGATGGGCGACTTGCCCTTGTTGATCAGGTCGATCTTGGTGCTGGACACGTCCACACCAATCACCTCATGGCCTCGTGCCGACAGGCAACCTGCGCAGACTGCACCCACATAACCCAAACCAAAGATGCTGATACGCATCGCATTCACCTCGTGTGTTTATCACGCCAGCCCTTCCGGGAGAGCCGACCGGGTTGATTAACCAGCAGTTTCTGGGCGCACGGATCCATGGCGAATTGACACTTCACCGAACGCGGGCATGAATAAATCCGGAGCGCAAAAAGTTATGCACTCAAAGTTGGCAGTCAAAGGCCAGTATTAATAAGGCGTGCCCTGAAATGCAGCCGTCTTTATTGCAACTCGCACTTCGCGAATTGCTGTGCTTGTTTTTTCAATTGGAAAAACCTTTTGAAATCAACCACTAGGACGATTCGTAAGGGGCGCGTCTCTCCTTCGTGGGCAGGGCTTTCGGTGGTTGCCGTTGCACTGCCTGACTTGTGGGTTCCGGTGATGGATACCACTCGGCTGTCATCTGTAAGTCATTTCTCACGGCAGGCGCTTGAAACTCGTTACGGGTGCTATGAGCGATAGGGCCGGGGAGAAGTTCCGAGATGGGTTTCGCCGGAATGAAAGATTTCTAAATATTTTTTCAGCGAGAAATACTTTCAATCTGATGGCACGGGGGAGTTTCGCGCCCGTATATAAAGGGTGAAAACGAGACGGGATGGTTATATGCCAGCATGCGAAAATTTTTTTCAAAATTCGTCAAAAAACTACGAACGGTCTTATGGCGTTTTGCGATAAGGCATGGCTAGACGGTTTATTGGCGTCGCAAAATTGGCTGTTTTGAGCACCGTGCCTTGCTGAGGGGCGTAGAAATGATCGCGGGGCAAGCCCACTCCCACGCGTGCGTGGGAGCGGGCTTGCCCCGCGATGGGAGGGATCAGCCTTCGGCGTGATCGCGCAGGAACACCAGATGGTCCGGCTTGGACTGCTCGGCGCTGTAGTAGTAACCCTGCACGTCGAAGCGCTTGAGTTGCTCCGGGTCGTCGATCCGCTCCTGGATCACGAAGCGGCTCATCATTCCGCGGGCCTTCTTGGCATAGAAGCTGATGATCTTGTACTGGCCGTTCTTCAGGTCCTTGAAGTCGACGTCGATCACCCGTGCCTTCAGGGCGCTCTTCTTCACCGCGCTGAAATACTCGTTGCTGGCCAGGTTCAGCAGCACGTCGTCACCCTGGTCGGCCAGGGCCTGGTTCAACCATTCGCTGATACGCGTGCCCCAGAAGGCGTAGAGATCCTTGCCGCGGGCGTTGGCCAGCTTGGTGCCCATTTCCAGGCGGTAGGGTTGCATCAGGTCCAGCGGGCGCAGCAGGCCGTACAGGCCGGAGAGCATGCGCAGGTGCTCCTGGGCGTAGGTGAAGTCGTCTTCGCCCAGGCTTTCGGCGTCGAGGCCGGTGTACACATCGCCCTTGAACGCCAGCAGCGCCTGCTTGGCGTTGGCCGGGGTGAAATCGGGTGTCCAGCTGCCGAAGCGCGCGGCGTTGAGGCTGGCGAGCTTGTCGGAAAGGTGCATCAGTTCGGCGATCTGCGCCGGCGACAGCTCGCGCAGCTGCAGGATCAGTGCCTGGGAGTCGTCCAGGTACTGGGGCAGGGTGTGGCGCTGGGTCACCGGCGGGGTGTCGTAGTCGAGGGTCTTGGCGGGGGAAATCACCGTCAGCATCGGGTCGGCTCCTGTAATCGTCGGGCGGATTCTACGGGGCCGGGACGGCTACGCCAAACTATGGCGACGATAGTCACGGAACATCGCCGAGGCTCGCGTTATAGTGCGCGCCATGCCTTCAAGGAGAATGCTCATCGTGCGTATCGCCTTTGCCCTGTTCGCCGGCCTGCTGAGCCTGGGCGTGCAGGCTGCCCCGGCGGATTTCGTCAGCCTCGATCGCCAGCTGTGGCCGGAATCGCTGGACAGTCCGGCGCTGTTCGATGTGGCGTCGCGTGCCGAGATTCTTTCGTTCGCCCGGGTGCTGCACGAAAGCGAGATGCTCGACGAACAGGCGCTGACCAAGCGGCTCGGGTTGCGTCAGGTCAACCTGCCGGTGGTTCGCGCCGTGCGCGCGCGCATGTGGCAGCGTCTGTGGACCAGTTATCAACAGGCGCAGCTGAGTTGCGAGCAGGACGCGTCGTTCTGCTATCCGGTCGAGTCCATGGCTGACTTGCGTACGCAATCCGCCACGTTCGCCTCCGATGTCGGCACGTTCTATGCAGAGTGGGTCGAGCCAAGCCATCAGTTCCACACCCGTTATCTGGATGAACAGTTGCGCAAGGCTGCGCTGTTCCCGCAGACCACCAGCGAGGTGGAGAAACTCTCCAGCCGTGAGCGCAATGGCGACGAACTCAATGACCGGATGTTCCTGCTGACCTTCGTTGGCGGGCCGGCGCCGCAGGGCGGCGGCACCGAGGCGATGACCGACTATCTGCGCCGGCAGAAGCTCGACGGGATCTTCTTCGTGCTTGGCAATCGCCTGCAGCAGCGCCGCGACGCGGGGCCTGTGGCCGAGTTGTATGCCGGGCAGTGCGTCGGGATCCAGGGCTGGGAATACCGTTCCCACGCGCAGTGGCAGGGCTGGCAGGAGTCGCTGCGGCGCAGCCAGGCGCGGGTTCAGGCCGACCTGCCGGAGCAGTACGTGCCGTTGTTCCGGCCGCCTTATGGGCAGCGTCGCAGTGATGGCGAGGCGTTCATTGCCAGCCAGCAGTTGCGCGTCTCGCTGTGGGATATCGATGCCCAGGACGATGGGCCGTTGACCGCCGAGGCGTCGGCGCAGCGGGTGCTGACCTTGATGCTGGTCTGGCGCAAGGGCGTGATCCAGTTCCGCGACAGCCTGCCCAAGGCGCAGCCGGCGCTGGAGTGGCTGTTGCAGCATACGGCGCAGAGCGGGATCGGCTGGGAGGATTGTCGGGGGTATGGGGCCGGGAGTAGGTCTGGTTCTTGACCTTGTGAGGACGGGGAGGTGCGCGATCCTGAAATCCATCGGCGCACGCCTGATGGCCATATCTTCAGCCCTGACCACAGCCACCTGATCCCTGAGCGTAGTCCCCTCAGCCCCCCGCGCCAAGCCCTGTTCGTCAATCCGAAAAATAAACTTCACCAGAGCGTAAAAAGTCTTTTTTCGGTCATGGTTTTTGCTGTATCAAGGAGTCAGACAGCCGAACCCTGCAGCACAGGTGGCGTCATCCACGCCCCTTGCCAGGTGAGCTCCCCGCCCGTAACGACGCGGATACGGGGAGAACGGCAGTCACTTTGCGGCGCAGCCGTATGCGCCGTGTGGCTTTCACATAAGGTGACCGAGTATGGATGACCAAGGACGCAACCCTTCCTCCAACCAGCCAATCCTGTATGTGCTCGATACCAACGTCCTGATTCACGATCCCAACGCCCTGCTCAACTTCGAGGAGCACCACGTCGCCATACCGATGACGGTGCTGGAGGAACTCGACAAGCTCAAGACCGGTAAACACACCATCGCCGCCGAATGTCGCCAGGCCATCCGCCTGATCGACCAGACCCTCGGCGACGCCTCGCCCAGCGATGTCGAGCAGGGCGTACCGATCCAGCGCGGCAAGAGCGGGCCCAAGGGCTTCCTGTCCATCCTCATGAGCACGCGCAACGAGCCCAATCGCGTGCTGCCCGAAAACCTCGCCGACAACATCATCATCAACCAGTTGCTGGACCTGCGTGCCAAGCGCCCGGACCTGGACGTGGTGCTGGTCACCAAAGACATCAACATGCGCCTGAAGGCGCGCGCCTGTGGTATCGCCGCCGAGGACTACAGCACCGACCAGCTGGTCGACGACGTGTCCTTGCTGTCCAAGGGCTACCATTCGGTCAGCGGCTCGTTCTGGGACCGCGTGAGCAAGGTCGACACCCGTCAGGAGCGTGGCCGCACCTGGCACCGGGTGCAGTTGACCGACAACCTGCCGGCGGTGCACGTCAACGAGTTCATCATCGACGAGCAGGGCTTCGTCGGCTGGATCAAGGGTATCCGCAACGACGAGCTGCTACTGCTCGACCTGCACCAGGAGCCGCTGCTGCACCAGGAAGCGTGGGGGCTCAAGCCACGGGACATCCACCAGAGCCTGGCGCTGTTCGCCCTGCTCGACCCGGATATCCACCTGGTCAACCTCACCGGCGCCGCCGGTTCCGGCAAGACCATCCTGGCATTGGCCGCGGCCATCGAGCAGACCATGGTCAGCAAGCGCTACCGACGCATCATCGCCACCCGCAGCGTGCAGGGGCTGGACCAGGAGATCGGCTTCCTGCCGGGCACCGAGGCGGAGAAGATGGAGCCCTGGCTGGGCGCCATCACCGACAACCTCGAAGCGCTGCACATGGACGACGAGAGCACCCACGGCAGTGTCGAGTACATCCTCGAGCGGGTGCCGTTGCAGTTCAAGTCGCTGAACTACATCCGGGGTCGCAGCTTCCAGCAGAGCCTGATCCTCATCGACGAGTGCCAGAACCTTACGCCGCACCAGATCAAGACCATCATCACCCGCGCGGGGAACGGGTCCAAGGTGGTCTGCCTGGGCAACCTGGCGCAGATCGACACGCCCTACCTGTCGGCCACCAGCTCCGGGCTGACCTACCTGACCGAACGCTTCAAGGACTTCCCCCACGGCGTTCACATCACCCTGCAGGGCGTGCCGCGCTCGGTGCTGGCCGAGTACGCCGAGTCGCATCTGTAAACCCTGCGCCGGGTCTTGTGGGAGCGGCCTTGCGTCGCGAAAGGGCTGCGAAGCAGCCCCGGCAATCTAAGCATCACAGCAGAAATTCTGGGGCCGCTTTGCGGCCCTTTCGCGACGCAAGGCCGCTCCCACATTTGTCCGTGTACGTCTGGCAGATACTTTCCGCTGCTCAAAGCTGACCTGCAGGTTTACACTCTGCATTCCCTTCCCAGGAGCAGAGCAGTGCTGACTCATCTTGATTCCCAGGGGCGCGCCAACATGGTCGACGTCACTGAAAAGGCCGTGACTGCGCGTGAGGCGATCGCCGAAGCGCGGGTGCGCATGTTGCCGGACACCCTGCGCATGATCGTCGATGGCCAGCATCCCAAGGGCGACGTGTTCGCCGTGGCCCGTATCGCCGGCATCCAGGCGGCGAAGAAGACCAGCGACCTGATCCCGTTGTGCCACCCGTTGATGCTCACCGGCGTCAAGGTCGAGCTGGCCGCCGAGGGCGAGGACGTGGTGCATATCGTCGCCCGCTGCAAGCTGGCCGGACAGACCGGCGTCGAGATGGAAGCGCTGACTGCCGCCAGCGTGGCCGCGCTGACGATCTACGACATGTGCAAGGCAGTGGACAAGGGCATGGTCATCGAGCAGGTGCGCCTGCTGGAAAAAACCGGCGGCAAGAGCGGCCACTACAAGGCGGAGGCGTGATGAAGGTCAAGGTCATGTACTTCGCTCGTTATCGCGAACGGCTGGGGTTCGACAGCGAGCGCCTCGACGGCGATTTCGCCAAGCTCGACGACGTGCGCCAGGCCTTGGTGGCCAAGGGCGGAGCGTACTCGGTGCTGGCCGAACAGAACCTGATGTGCGCGCGCAACGAAGAGCTGTGCAGGCTCGATGAACCGCTGGAGGAGGGCGATGAGATTGCCTTCTTCCCACCCGTGACCGGAGGTTGAACATGGCCGTACGCGTACAGGAAGCGGCATTCGATCCAGGCTTCGAGGTCAATGCCATGCACGCCGCCAACGTTGGCGTGGGGGCGGTGGTCGGTTTCGTCGGCTATGTGCGGGACTTCAATGATGGCCTGGATGTGGCGGGGATGTTCCTCGAACATTATCCAGGCATGACCGAGAAGGCCCTGGCCAAGATCGTGGTCGAGGCCGAGCAGCGCTGGCCGTTGCTCAAGGTCGAGGTGCTGCACCGCATCGGCGCCCTGGAGCCGGGCGAGCCGATCGTCTTCGTCGGCGTGGCCAGCGCGCACCGGCAGGCGGCGTTCGATGCCTGCAACTTCATCATGGATTACCTGAAGACCCGGGCGCCGTTCTGGAAGAAGGAGAACACCCAGGATGGACCGCGCTGGGTCGAGGGGAGGCAGAGCGACCAGGATGCGGCAGGGCGCTGGGAGTCCTAGGGGAAGGTCGCTTTCTGTAGGAGCGGCCTTGTGCCGCGAAGGGCCGCTCCCACAGGGAGGTGAGCGGCCTTGAAGATCAATGATGCTTGCGCGGCACCGGCTTCAACAGCTCGTCCGGCGGCATCTCGCACTTGATCTTGCGCCCCAGCAGCTCCTCGATCGCCGGCAGCTGGTACGAATCATCCTCGCCGGCAAAGCTGATCGACACGCCACTGCTGCCCGCCCGACCGGTACGGCCAATACGGTGCACGTAGTCGTCCGGATCTTCCGGCAGGGTGAAGTTGATCACATGGCTGATGCCGTCGATGTGAATGCCGCGGCCGGCCACGTCGGTGGCCACCAGCACGGTGATGCGCCCTTCGCGGAAGCTCTCCAGGGTCCGGATGCGCTTGTGCTGCGGCACGTCGCCCGACAGCTGGGCGGCGTTGACGCCGTCGCGCACCAGCTTTTCCTCGATGCGCCGCACTTCGTCCTTGCGGTTGGCGAATACCATCACCCGTTCCCACTTGTTCTGCGTGACCAGGTTGTACAGCAGCTTGTACTTGTCGCTGCCGGCCACCGCGTAGACATGCTGCTCGACGGTCTCGCTGGCCACGTTCTCCGGCTCGATCTCGACGATGGCCGGGTTGGTGGTCCACTGCTTGGCCAGGTTCATCACGTCGTCGGTGAAGGTGGCGGAGAACAGCAGAGTCTGGCGCTCGCTCTTCGGCGGGGTCTGGCGGATGATCTGGCGAACCTGGGGGATGAAGCCCATGTCGAGCATGCGGTCGGCTTCGTCCAGCACCAGTACCTCGACCATGTCCAGATGCACCTCGCCGCGCTGGTTGAAGTCCAGCAGACGGCCCGGGGTGGCCACCAGGATGTCGCAGTGGCGGGCTTCGAGCGACTTGAGCTGCTTGTCGAAGTCCATGCCGCCGACGAAGCTCATCACGTTCAGGCCGGTGTACTTGGTCAGCGCCTGGGCATCCTTGGCGATCTGCACCACCAGCTCGCGGGTCGGGGCGATGATCAGCGCCCGGGGTTCGCCCATGTAGCGTTCCTTGGGCGGAGGCACCTGCTGCAGCTGCGAAATGATCGAGATCAGGAACGCGGCGGTCTTGCCGGTGCCGGTCTGGGCCCGGCCGATGGCGTCCTGGCCACGCAGGGTATAGCCCAGGACCTGGGCCTGGATCGGCGTGCAGTAGGGGAAACCGAGGTCATGGATGGCGTGCATCAGCTCGTTGGAGAGCTTGAAGTCGTGGAAGCGGGTCTTGCCTTCCTGTGGCTCGACCACGAAGTCCTCGGGCTTCCACAGGCTGGCCTGGGGCTTTGGCTTGCGCTCGCGGCGCGGCTTCTCTTTGGCGGCGGGCTCGGCACGAGGCTTGTCGGTCGGTTTGGCTGGCGCCTTGGCGCTTTCGCGCGCCGGAGGCTTCGGGGCGGCCGGCGGCGAGGCCGGTGCGGGTGGAGTCACGGCGACGGGCTCGGTGGCCTGTGGCGCGGCGTCTCCCTTGGCGAATATTTTCTTGAGTGCCTTGAGCACGATCGTCTCGTCAACTGGTTAAGGAATGTACGCCGGGCAGTGTAATGCAAGAATCGGGCGCGGCGTAGTGGAATGCTCGGTGGGCTACAGGCGAGCCGGGGTCATTGCAGCTGGCGGTTCAGCCAGTCGTGGATGTCGTTCAGTTCCTCGACCACCACTTCATGCTCCATGGGGTACTCATGCCAGCGCGCGGCCACGCCCCAGGTATTGAGGTATTCGAACGCCGTACGGCCCATGGACGGGATCACCACCGGGTCATGCACGCCATGCAGGCACAGCGCCGGCGTGCGCTGCTGGCAGGCGCTCAGTTGCTGGCCGTCGGTGAAGGTCGGGGCATAGGTCGAGAGGGCGATGACCCCGCCCAGGGCTTCCTGCCACTTTATATAGGCCGTGTGCAGCACCACCGCGCCGCCCTGGGAGAAACCGGCGAGGAAGATGCGCGACAGGTCGATGCCCTTGGCCCGCTCGGCTTCGATCAGTTCGATCACCTGCGCGGCCGAGGCTTCCAGCTGGGCCTCATCGATGGACCGGGCCGGGGTCATGGCCTTGATGTCATACCAGCTGGGCATCTGGTAGCCGCCATTGATGGTCACCGGGCGGGTTGGCGCCTGGGGCATGACGAAGCGCGTGCCGAGCAGACGCTCCTGGAGAAATTCGGCCACCGGTAGAAAGTCGTAACGGTCGGCGCCCAGGCCGTGCAACCAGATCACACAGGCGTCGGCGGTCTTCTGCGGTTCGAGAATCAGCGGGTTGGTCATGACTGCTCCGAAAAAGTGCGCACGTACGGATTGAGTGCGTAAAAAAAAGGCGATGGGGGTTAATGCCAGAAAAAGATGTCGCAACTCTACAACTTTTCCTACTTGACGCTCGCTTAATCGCTTTAGCCCTCGACTGTGGTACGCCCTTTGCTATGTCCTTCGCATGCGTAGGAGTGGGCCAGTCGCGGTAACACCCTTCGTGTGGATTGAAGGCTGTCACAGAACAGCCCATTGCGCCAATTGACCCAAAAACAAGCCAACAAGGGGTCGGATGCGCCTCATAAGGGTGCGGTGCAATTCCGGCTCATACAACAAGAGCGATTTGGAGGTTGTTGATGAAGATGTTGAAAACCACCCTGGCAGTCCTGACCGCCGCCGCCGCGCTGGGCGCCACCAGCTTCGCCCAGGCCGGCGCCACACTCGACGCGGTGAAGAAGAAGGGCTTCGTCCAGTGTGGCGTGAGCGATGGTCTTCCAGGCTTCTCCGTGCCTGACGCGCAAGGCAAGATCGTCGGCATCGACGCCGATGTGTGCCGCGCCGTGGCCGCCGCCGTGTTCGGTGACGCGACCAAGGTCAAGTTCAGCCAGCTCAACGCCAAGGAGCGCTTCACCGCGCTGCAGTCCGGCGAAGTCGACGTGCTGTCGCGTAATACCACCTGGACCAGTTCGCGCGATGCCGGCATGGGCCTGGTGTTCGCTGGCGTCACCTACTATGACGGCGTCGGTTTCCTGGTCAACAAGAAGCTTGGCGTTTCCAGCGCCAAGGAGCTCGATGGCGCGACCATCTGCATCCAGGCCGGCACCACCACCGAACTGAACGTGTCCGACTACTTCCGCGCCAACGGCCTGAAGTACACCCCGATCACCTTCGACACCTCCGACGAGAGCGCCAAGTCGCTGGAGTCCGGCCGTTGCGACGTGCTGACCTCCGACAAGTCGCAGCTGTTCGCCCAGCGCTCCAAGCTGGCCGCGCCGACCGACTACGTGGTGCTGCCTGAAACCATCTCCAAGGAGCCGCTGGGCCCGGTGGTGCGCAAGGGCGACGAGGAGTGGTTCAGCATCGTCAAGTGGACCCTGTTCGCCATGCTCAATGCCGAGGAGGCCGGCATCACCTCGAAGAACGTCGAGGCTGAGGCCAAGTCCACCAAGAACCCTGACAACGCCCGCCTGCTGGGCGCCGACGGCGAGTACGGCAAGGACCTCAAGCTGCCCAAGGACTGGGTAGTGCAGATCGTCAAGCAAGTCGGCAACTATGGCGAAGTGTTCGAGAAGAACCTTGGCCAGAGCACCGACCTGAAGATCGACCGTGGCATGAACGCCCTGTGGAACAACGGCGGCATCCAGTACGCGCCACCTGTGCGCTGATGGCTGCCCCCCGCGGCGGCATCCTGCCGCCGCGGGTCGTTCGAATCCCTTCTTTTCGGGGCACTTCATGCAAAATCAAATCGGCGCACGGAAAGGGTTTTCCCTTAGTGATCCACGTGTGCGCGCGTGGCTGTTCCAGATCCTCACCGTGGTTTTCGTGGTGGGACTGGGCTGGTACCTGTTCCACAACACTCAAACCAACCTGCAGCATCGGGGCATCACCTCGGGCTTCGACTTCCTCGAGCGCAGCGCCGGCTTTGGCATCGCCCAGCACCTGATCCCCTACGTGGAATCGGACAGCTACGCCCGAGTGTTCGTCATCGGCCTGCTCAACACGCTGCTGGTGACCTTCATCGGCATCATCCTGGCAACGCTGCTGGGCTTCGTCATCGGCGTGGCGCGGCTGTCGCCGAACTGGATGATCAACAAGCTGGCGACGGTGTACGTCGAGACCTTCCGCAACATCCCGCCGCTGCTGCAGATCCTGTTCTGGTACTTCGCCGTGTTCCTGACCCTGCCGGGGCCACGGGGCAGCATCAACATCGACGACACCTTCTTCATCAGCAACCGCGGCCTGAACATGCCCGGCGCCTCGATGGCCGAAGGCTTCTGGCCGTTCGTGGCGGCGCTGGCCCTGGCGATCGTCGCCATCGTGGCGATGGTGCGCCATGCCAACAAGCGCTTCGACGAAACCGGCGAGCCGTTCCACAAGTTCTGGGTCGGCCTGCTGCTGTTCATCGGCATCCCCGGCGTATGCACGCTGCTGTTCGGCAGTCCGGTGCACTGGGAAGTGCCTCAGCTCAAGGGCTTCAACTTCGTCGGTGGCTGGGTGCTGATCCCCGAGCTGCTGGCCCTGACCCTGGCGCTGACCGTCTACACCGCGGCGTTCATCGCCGAGATCGTGCGCTCCGGCATCCGTTCGGTCAGCCACGGCCAGACCGAGGCGGCCCGCTCGCTGGGGCTGCGCGAAGGCCCGACGCTGCGCAAGGTGATCATTCCCCAGGCCTTGCGGGTGATCATTCCGCCGCTGACCAGCCAGTACCTGAACCTGGCGAAGAACTCGTCGCTGGCGGCCGGTATCGGCTACCCGGAGATGGTCTCGCTGTTCGCCGGTACCGTGCTCAACCAGACCGGCCAGGCCATCGAGGTGATCGCCATCACCATGAGCGTCTATCTCGCCATCAGCATCACCATTTCGCTGTTGATGAACTGGTACAACAAGCGCATCGCGCTGATCGAACGGTGAGGGTACATCCGTGACAGCCCATGTTTTCAAACCTGACATGCCGCCACCGGTGAAGACCGTCGGCGCGCTCGCCTGGATGCGGGCCAACCTGTTCTCCAGCTGGCTGAACACGCTGCTGACACTGTTCGCCCTGTATCTGGTCTGGCTGATCGTGCCACCGCTGGTGCAGTGGGCGTTCATCGATGCCAACTGGGTCGGCACCACCCGCGCCGACTGCACCAAGGAAGGCGCCTGCTGGGTGTTCATCCAGCAGCGCTTCGGCCAGTTCATGTACGGTTATTACCCGACAGAGCTGCGCTGGCGCGTCGACCTGACCGTCTGGCTCGCCGTGCTCGGCGCCGCACCGCTGTTCATCAAGCGCTTCCCGCGCAAGGCCGTGTACGGCCTGGGCTTCCTGGTGCTGTACCCGATCCTTGCCTACGTCCTGCTGCACGGCGGCGTGCTGGGCCTGGACACGGTGCCCACCAGTCAGTGGGGTGGCCTGATGCTGACCCTGGTGATCGCCACCGTGGGCATCGTCGGCGCCTTGCCGCTGGGTATCCTGCTGGCCCTCGGGCGGCGCTCGAACATGCCGGCGGTGAAGGTGGTCTGCGTGACCTTCATCGAGTTCTGGCGTGGCGTGCCACTGATCACCGTGCTGTTCATGTCGTCGGTGATGCTGCCGCTGTTCCTGCCCGAGGGCATGAGCTTTGACAAGCTGCTGCGGGCCATGATCGGCGTGATCCTGTTCCAGTCGGCGTACATCGCCGAGGTGGTGCGCGGCGGTCTGCAGGCCATCCCCAAGGGCCAGTACGAAGCCGCTGCGGCCATGGGCCTGGGCTACTGGCGGGCGATGGGCCTGGTGATCCTGCCCCAGGCGCTCAAGCTGGTGATCCCCGGCATCGTCAACACCTTCATCGCCCTGTTCAAGGACACCAGCCTGGTGATCATCATCGGCCTGTTCGACCTGCTCAACAGCGTCAAGCAGGCGGCGGCCGACCCGACCTGGCTGGGCATGGCCACCGAGGGCTACGTGTTCGCCGCCCTGGTGTTCTGGATTTTCTGTTTCGGTATGTCCCGCTACTCCATGCACCTGGAGCGCAAGCTGGACACTGGCCACAAGCGTTAGGAGTTTCGAAATGAGTGAAGCGATCAAGCAGCCTGCCGGCCCCGAAGGCATCATCCAGATGCAGGGCGTGAACAAGTGGTACGGCCAGTTCCATGTGCTCAAGGACATCAATCTGAACGTGCGCCAGGGCGAGCGCATCGTGCTGTGCGGGCCGTCCGGCTCGGGCAAGTCGACCACCATCCGCTGCCTCAACCGCCTGGAGGAGCACCAGCAGGGGCGCATCGTCGTCGATGGCGTGGAGCTGACCAGCGACCTCAAGCAGATCGAGGCGATCCGCCGCGAGGTGGGCATGGTGTTCCAGCACTTCAACCTGTTCCCGCACCTGACCATTCTCGAGAACTGCACCCTGGCGCCGATGTGGGTGCGCAAGCTGCCACGGCGCAAGGCCGAGGAAATCGCCATGCACTTCCTGGAGCGCGTGCGCATTCCGGAGCAGGCGCACAAGTACCCGGGCCAGTTGTCCGGTGGTCAGCAGCAGCGGGTGGCGATTGCCCGGGCGCTGTGCATGAAACCGAAGATCATGCTGTTCGACGAACCGACTTCGGCACTGGACCCGGAGATGGTCAAGGAGGTGCTCGACACCATGGTCAGCCTGGCCGAAGACGGCATGACCATGCTCTGCGTGACCCACGAGATGGGCTTCGCCCGCACCGTGGCGAACCGGGTGATCTTCATGGACAAGGGGGAGATCGTCGAGCAGGCGGCGCCGGATGACTTCTTCGACCGACCGCGCAGTGATCGGACCAAGCTGTTCCTCAGCCAGATCCTGCATTGATGCAATCGGGGTCGCTTTGCGACCCTTTTGGTGCGGCTGGCGCGGTCGTTGTAGGAGCGGCCTTGTGTCGCGAAAGGGCTGCGCAGCGGCCCCAGAATCTCAGCTTCGCCACAAATGCCGTTGGGGCCGCGTTGCGGCCCTTTCGCGAGACAAGGCCGCTCCTACAAGGAGCTCCGTGTAGCCTTACTTCTCTTCCTTCGTGGCCACTGGCGCCGGTGGCGGCCGCAGCCCCACCTCGGCCACCAGCTTCAGTTGCTGGCCATTGCGCACCACCTCGATGGTGATCTTCTCGTTGGGCTTGATCCGCGCCACCTGGTTCATCGACTTGCGCCCGTCACCGGCCGGTTCGCCGTTGATGCTCAGGATCACGTCACCCAGCTGCAGCCCCGCGCGCGCCGCCGGGCCATCGCGGAAGATGCCTGCCACCACGATACCCGGGCGACCCTGCATGCCGAACGACTCGGCCAGCTCCTGGCTCAGCGGCTGAACCTCGATGCCCAGCCAGCCACGGATCACCTGGCCATGCTCGACGATCGACTTCATCACCTCCAGCGCCAGCTTGACCGGGATGGCGAAGCCGATGCCCTGGGAACCGCCGGACTTGGAGAAGATCGCCGTGTTGATGCCCACCAGGTTGCCATTGGCATCCACCAGCGCGCCGCCCGAGTTGCCGGGGTTGATCGCCGCGTCGGTCTGGATGAAGTCTTCGTAGTTGTTCAGCCCCAGCTGGTTGCGGCCAGTGGCGCTGATGATGCCCATGGTCACGGTCTGGCCGACGCCGAACGGGTTGCCGATCGCCAGGGTCACGTCACCGATGTGAATGTTGTCGGAGCGGCCGATGGTGATCGCCGGCAGGTTCTTCAGGTCGATCTTGAGCACCGCCAGGTCGGTTTCCGGGTCGCTGCCGATCACCCGGGCCAGCGTCTCGCGGCCGTCCTTGAGGGCCACGACGATCTGATCGGCACCGCTGGTGACGTGGTTGTTGGTCAGCAGGTAACCTTCGGGGCTCATGATCACCGCCGAACCCAGGCTCGATTCCCAGCGGCGCTGCTTGGGCAGGTTGTCACCGAAGAAGCGGCGGAACTGCGGGTCTTCGAACAGCGGGTGGGCGCTCTTGTTCACCACCTTGGTGGTGTACAGGTTGACCACGGCGGGGGCGGCCAGTGTCACGGCGTCGGCGTAGGACACCGGGCCTTGCATGATTCGTGTGGTTTGCGGCGCTTGCTGCAGGTTGACGTCCTGGCTGGGCAGGCCGACCCATTGCGGGAAGCGCTGGATGATCAGTACGGCGATCAGCACGCCTGTGAGCAGGGGCCAGCCGAAGTAACGCAGAGCCTTGAACATGAATGAATCCTGGGAGTCGGGCGGGGGCCGGATCAGTGAGGCCCGGGGCAAGCGCGCGCGATCATACACGTGAACACAACGATCGGCGACGGCTCTGCTCGATCGCAGGCCAAGCCTGCTCCCACAGTGTGACGAGGTGGCGTGGGAGCGGGCTTGGCCCGCGATGGCTTGGATCCCCCAGGCGACTGCCGCCGGTTCCCCCGAAACCGACGACGGCCCATAATGGCGGCCATTATAGGGCCTCGCGCCCTGCCGCAACGCCGAATTCGAGGAGATTTTTCATGGCCGTCGCCCTCAATACCCTGGTCGAGGAAGCCGAACGCTACCTGGCCAGCGCGAAGATCCAGGATTACTGCCCCAACGGCCTGCAGGTCGAAGGCCGCCCCCAGGTCAGCCGCATCGTCACCGGCGTGACCGCCAGCCAGGCGCTGCTGGACGCCGCGGTCGAAGCCGAGGCCGACCTGGTGCTGGTGCACCATGGCTACTTCTGGAAGGGTGAAGACCCTTGCATCACCGGGATGAAGCAGCGGCGACTGAAGACCCTGCTCAAGCACGACATCAGCCTGCTGGCCTACCACCTGCCGTTGGACGTGCACCCTGAAGTGGGCAACAACGTGCAATTGGCGCGTCAGCTGGACATCACCGTCGAAGGCCCGCTGGACCCGAACAACCCCAAGGTGGTCGGCCTGGTCGGTTCGCTGGCCGAACCCCTGTCGGCTCGGGACTTCGCTCGCCGGGTGCAGGAGGCCATGGGCCGTGAACCACTGCTGGTCGAGGGCGAGCGGATGATCCGCCGCGTGGGCTGGTGCACCGGAGGCGGACAGGGCTACATCGACACCGCCATCGCCGCCGGGGTGGATCTGTTCCTCAGCGGCGAGGCCTCCGAACAGACCTTCCACAGTGCCCGCGAAAACGGCATCAGTTTCATTGCCGCCGGGCATCACGCCACCGAGCGCTATGGCGTGCAGGCGCTGGGCGATTACCTGGCGCGGCGGTTTGCGCTGGAGCACCTGTTCATCGACTGCCCGAATCCGATCTGACCCATCGCGGGCGGCGGATATGCTTTCCTGTAGGGGCGGCCTTGTGTCGCGAAAGGGCTGCAAAGCAGCCCCGGCGATCTATGCATCAACGCTGAAATCCCGGGGCTGCTACGCAGCCCTTTCGCGACACAAGGCCGCGCCTACAGGCGCCTCGCATGGCCCAAACCCCTAGTCATATCGTTAGATTGTTTCGATCTAGCCACCCTCCTAAATAGAATCAGGTGCTGTGATAAAGTGGCTCGCTCGAACACGGCCCGCAGGCCGTCCATAAGATCGTTTTTCGTGAGTAGCCATGGTCGACAATCTGACGCACTTGAAACAGCTGGAGGCGGAGAGCATCCACATCATCCGCGAGGTGGCCGCCGAGTTCGACAACCCGGTGATGCTGTACTCGATCGGCAAGGATTCCGCGGTCATGCTGCACCTGGCGCGCAAGGCGTTCTTCCCGGGCAAGCTGCCGTTCCCGGTGATGCACGTCGACACCCAGTGGAAATTCCAGGAGATGTACCGCTTCCGCGACAAGATGGTCGAAGAGATGGGCCTGGAGCTGATCACCCACGTCAACCCCGAGGGCGTGGCGCAAGGCATCAACCCGTTCACCCATGGCAGTTCCAAGCACACCGACATCATGAAGACCCAGGGCCTGAAGCAGGCGCTGGACAAGCATGGTTTCGACGCCGCCTTCGGTGGCGCGCGCCGCGACGAAGAGAAGTCGCGGGCCAAGGAACGCGTCTACTCGTTCCGTGACAGCAAGCACCGCTGGGACCCGAAGAACCAGCGCCCCGAGCTGTGGAACATCTACAACGGCAAGGTCAACAAGGGCGAGTCGATCCGCGTGTTCCCGCTGTCGAACTGGACCGAGCTGGACATCTGGCAGTACATCTATCTCGAAGGCATCCCGATCGTGCCGTTGTACTTCGCCGCCGAGCGCGAAGTGATCGAGAAGAACGGCACCCTGATCATGATCGACGACGAGCGCATCCTCGAGCACCTGAGCGACGAGGAGAAGGCGCGCATCGTCAAGAAGAAAGTGCGTTTCCGTACCCTGGGCTGCTACCCGCTGACGGGCGCGGTCGAGTCCGAAGCCGAAACCCTGACGGACATCATCCAGGAGATGCTCCTGACCCGTACGTCCGAGCGCCAGGGCCGCGTCATCGACCACGATGGCGCCGGTTCCATGGAAGACAAAAAACGCCAAGGCTACTTCTAATTTCAGGGTTCCATCATGTCGCACCAATCCGAATTGATCTGCGAGGACATCCTCGCCTACCTGGCCCAGCACGAGCGTAAAGAGCTGCTGCGCTTCCTCACCTGCGGCAACGTCGACGACGGCAAGAGCACCCTGATCGGGCGCCTGCTGCACGACTCGAAGATGATCTACGAGGACCACCTCGAGGCCATCACCCGCGATTCGAAAAAATCCGGCACCACCGGTGAAGAGGTCGACCTGGCGCTGCTGGTCGACGGCCTGCAGGCCGAGCGCGAGCAGGGCATCACCATCGATGTCGCCTACCGCTACTTCTCCACCGCCAAGCGCAAGTTCATCATCGCCGACACCCCGGGCCACGAGCAGTACACCCGCAACATGGCCACCGGCGCCTCGACCTGCGACCTGGCGATCATCCTGGTCGACGCCCGCTACGGCGTGCAGACCCAGACCCGCCGGCACAGCTACATCGCCTCCCTGCTGGGCATCAAGCACATCGTCGTCGCGGTCAACAAGATGGACCTCAAGGGTTTCGACGAGCAGGTCTTCGAGTCGATCAAGGCCGACTACCTGAAGTTCGCCGAGGGCATCGACCTCAAGCCGTCGAGCCTGCACTTCGTGCCGATGTCGGCGCTCAAGGGCGACAACGTGGTCAACCGCAGCGAGCGTTCGCCGTGGTACACGGGCCCGGCGCTGATGGAGATCCTCGAGACCGTCGAGATCGCCGCCGACCGCAACGTCACCGACCTGCGTTTCCCGGTGCAGTACGTCAACCGTCCGAACCTGAACTTCCGCGGCTTTGCCGGCACCATCGCCGGTGGTGTGGTGCACAAGGGCGACGAGATCGTGGTGCTGCCGTCGGGCAAGAGGAGCCGGGTCAAGTCCATCGTCACCTACGAAGGCGAGCTGGAGAACGCAGGCCCCGGCCAGGCCGTGACCCTGACCATGGAAGACGAGATCGACATCTCCCGTGGTGACCTGCTGGTGCACGCCGACAACGTCCCGCAGGTCGCCGACCAGTTCGACGCCATGCTGGTGTGGATGGCCGAAGAGCCGATGCTCCCGGGCAAGAAATACGATATCAAGCGCGCCACCAGCTATGTGCCGGGCTCGATCGCCAGCATTACCCACAAGGTCGACGTGAACACTCTGGAGCAGGGCGCCGCCAGCGCGCTGCAGCTCAACGAGATCGGCCGGGTCAAGGTCGCGCTGGACAGCGCCATCGCTTTGGACGGTTACGAAAGCAACCGCACCACCGGTGCGTTCATCGTCATCGACCGCCTGACCAACGGCACCGTCGGCGCCGGGATGATCATCGCCCCACCGGTGCTGCCGCACGGTGGCTCCGGCCAGCACGGCAAGCTGGCCCACGTCACCACCGAGGAGCGCGCCCTGCGCTTCGGCCAGCAGCCGGCCACGGTGCTGTTCAGCGGCCTGTCCGGCGCCGGCAAGAGCACCCTGGCCTATGCCGTGGAGCGCAAGCTGTTCGACATGGGCCGCGCGGTCTATGTGCTCGATGGCCAGAACCTGCGTCACGACCTGAACAAGGGCCTGCCGCAGGATCGCTCCGGCCGCACCGAGAACTGGCGCCGCGCCGCCCATGTGGCGCGCCAGTTCAACGAAGCCGGGCTGCTGACCCTGGCGGCGTTCGTCGCCCCGGATGCCGAAGGCCGCGAGCAGGCCAAGGCGCTGATCGGCAAGGAGCGGCTGATCACCGTGTATGTCCAGGCTTCGCCGCTGGTGTGCCGCGAGCGCGATCCGCAGGGGCTTTACGCCGCCGGTGGCGACAACATCCCGGGCGAGAGCTTCCCGTTCGACGTGCCGCTGGATGCGGACCTGGTGATCGACACCCAGTCGGTCAGCGTCGATGAAGGCGTGAAGCAGGTGCTGGATGTGCTGCGTCAGCGTGGCGCGATTTAAGCGGTAGCTTCACGCCACTTGCTGGGGCCGCCTTGCGGTACATCGCGGGCAAGCCCGCTCTTACAGGTGCCAAGCGATACCTGTAAGAGCGGGCTTGCCCGCGAGGTGCTGTCGGCCTACAGCATGTTCGACAGCCTGGTCAAAGAGGCATTTGGCTAGGCCGATGGGCGCCAGAGGGGGCGGGCGCAGCGCTGCCTCAGATGTGTTTTTCCGACACGGGAATCACCCGCCGTTCCTTCACCGCCTTGTACGAAAAACTCGAATAGATCTCTTTCACCCCCGGCAACCGCTGCAGCACTTCCCGGGTGAACTCCCCGAACGACTCCAGATCCCTCGCCAGGATCTCCAGCAGAAAGTCATAGCGTCCCGAGATGTTGTGGCACGCGACGATCTCAGGGATCTCCATCAGCCGCCGCTCGAACGCCAGGGCGATCTCCTTGGTGTGCGAATCCATCATGATGCTGACGAACGCGGTCACGCCGAAGCCCAGTGATTTAGGCGAAAGAATGGCCTGGTAACCGGTGATGTAGCCGTCGTCCTCCAGCAGCTTGACCCGTCGCCAACAGGGCGAGGTGGTCAGGGCGACCTGGTCGGCGAGTTCGGAAACGGTGAGACGGGCGTTGTCCTGCAGGGCGGCGAGCAGGGCGCGGTCGGTGCGGTCGAGTGACGAAGGCATATCTTGCCCTCCAGGCGATATTTTTGTTGTTTTTCTTTCAATAACGACGGCATTACGTGGGCAACTTTGGAAAAAACGTGGCAGCCCGGTGGCATAAGCTTATAGCAAACCACAAGAGGCTGTTGCCATGCGCGACTCCAACAACAACACCGGTTTTTCCACGCGGGCCATCCACCATGGCTATGACCCGCTGTCCCATGGCGGCGCGTTGGTGCCGCCGGTCTATCAGACCGCCACCTATGCCTTTCCTACGGTGGAATACGGTGCCGCCTGTTTCGCAGGTGAAGAGCCTGGGCACTTCTACAGCCGCATCTCCAACCCGACCCTGGCCCTGCTGGAGCAGCGCATGGCCTCGCTCGAAGGCGGCGAGGCCGGGCTGGCACTGGCCTCGGGCATGGGCGCCATCACCGCCACGCTGTGGACCCTGCTGCGCCCGGGTGACGAGCTGATCGTCGGCAGTACCCTGTATGGCTGCACCTTCGCCTACCTGCACCACGGCATCGGCGAGTTCGGCGTGAAGATCCGCCATGTCGACCTCAACGACATCCCGGCACTGAAGGCCGCGATAACGCCGAAGACCCGCATGATCTATTTCGAAACACCGGCCAATCCGAACATGCAATTGGTGGATATCGCCGCGGTGGTCGATACCGTGCGCGGCCACGACCTCTGCATCGTGGTCGACAACACCTACTGCACGCCATATTTGCAGCGCCCGCTGGAGCAGGGGGTGGACCTGGTGGTGCATTCGGCCACCAAGTACCTGTCCGGGCATGGCGATATCACCGCCGGCCTGGTGGTCGGGCGCAAGGCGTTGATCGACCGCATCCGCCTGGAAGGGCTCAAGGACATGACCGGCGCGGTGCTGTCGCCCCACGACGCTTCGCTGCTGATGCGCGGCATCAAGACCCTGGCCCTGCGCATGGACCGCCACTGCGCCAACGCCCGCCAGGTTGCCGAGTACCTGGAGCGCCAGCCGCAGGTCGAGTTGTTGCACTACCCAGGCCTGCCATCTTTTCCGCAATACGCGCTGGCCCAGCGGCAGATGCGTCTGCCAGGTGGGATGATCGCCTTCGAGCTGAAGGGTGGGATCGAGGCGGGTCGACGCTTCATGAATGCCCTGCAACTGTTCAGCCGCGCGGTGAGCCTGGGGGATGCCGAATCGCTGGCCCAGCACCCGGCGAGCATGACCCATTCCAGCTATACCCAGCAGGAGCGTGCCGATCACGGTATCTCGGAAGGGTTGGTACGTCTGTCGGTGGGCCTGGAGGACATCGACGACCTGCTCGCCGACATCAGCCAGGCCTTGAAGGCCTGTGCCTGAACTGCCACGGACGAGGCCTGCGCGATGGTAGCGATGATGAAACCGAACGAGCCGCTGACTGCCCTAGATGCGGTCCTGGACAGTGACCCCGCCGAAACGGCCGAATGGTGCCAGGCGTTGGAGTCGACCCTGGCTCATTGCGGGCCGGCGCGAGCGCGGTATCTTCTGCAACGCCTGCACGCCCATGCCCTGGAACTGGGCCTGGAGCGCGACGCCCAGGCCTTTTCGGCGTACCGCAACACCTTGCCCGTGGAGCAGCAGGGCGCCTACCCCGGCGATCTGGAACTGGACGAGCGGATCACCGCCATCCTACGCTGGAATGCCCTGGCCATGGTGGTGCGGGCCAACCATGCCTATGGCGAGCTGGGCGGGCACATCGCCAGCTACGCTTCGGCGGCGGAGATCTTCGAGGTCGGCTTCCAGCACTTTTTCCGTGGTGAAAGAGGCATGGCGCGGCGTACCGCCGACCTGGTGTTCTTCCAGCCCCACTCGGCCCCTGGCATCTATGCCCGTGCGTTTCTCGAAGGGCGCCTCAGTGAAGAGCAGTTGGCCAATTACCGTCAGGAGGTTGCCGGCAACGGTTTGTGCTCTTATCCACATCCGTGGCTGATGCCCGATTTCTGGCAGTTCCCCACCGGGTCCATGGGTATCGGCCCGCTCAATGCGATCTACCAGGCGCGGTTCATGCGCTACCTGCAGCATCGTGGACTGCTCGACACGTCGGATCGTCATGTGTGGGGCGTGTTCGGCGATGGCGAGATGGACGAGCCCGAATCCACCGCAGGCTTGACCCTGGCGGCGCGCGAAGGCCTGGACAACCTGACCTTCATCGTCAACTGCAACCTGCAGCGCCTGGATGGTCCGGTACGTGGCAACGGCCAGATCATCCAGGAACTGGAGGCGCTGTTCAGCGGTGCTGGCTGGAATGTGATCAAGGTGCTGTGGGGCTCGGAGTGGGATGCCTTGTTCGCCCGCGACCATGAGCATGCGCTGTTGCGCCAGTTGGCGGCGACGCCGGACGGGCAGTTCCAGACCCTCGGCGCCAAGGACGGTCGTTACAACCTCGAACACTTCTTCAACCAGAGCCCTGCCTTGCAACAGCTGGTGGCGCACATGAGCGCTGAGCAGATCAATGCCCTCAAGCGTGGCGGCCACGATTTTCGCAAGCTGCACGCCGCCTATGCCGCCGCCAAGGCGTGCAAGGGCCGGCCGACGGTGATCCTGGCCAAGACCAAGAAGGGCTATGGCATGAGCGCCGCCGGGGAGTCGCGGATGACCGCGCACCAGGCCAAGAAGCTCGATGTGCAGGCGCTGCTGGCCTTCCGTGATCGCTTCCACCTGCCGCTGTCGGACGAGGCGGTCGAGCAGTTGCGCTTCTACCGGCCTGCCGAGGACAGCCCGGAAATGGTCTACCTGCGCCAGCGCCGTGAGGCGCTCGACGGGCCGTTGCCGATGCGGCGCAGTGACTGTGCCAGCTTGCCCGTGCCGGATCTCGACACCTTCGCCGGCTTTGCCCTGCGTGCCGAGCACAAGGAGATGTCCACCACCATGGCGGCGGTGCGCCTGCTCGGCAACTGGCTCAAGGCTCCCGGGCTGGGGCCGCGGGTGGTGCCGATCGTCGCGGACGAGGCGCGCACGTTCGGCATGGCCAGCCTGTTCCGCCAGATCGGCATCTATTCGCCCCAGGGACAATGCTACGAGCCGGAAGATGCCGGTTCGCTGCTGGTCTACAAGGAGTCGCGCGATGGCCAGCTTCTGGAGGAAGGTATCACCGAGGCTGGGGCGATCTCGTCGTGGATCGCGGCGGCGACCGCCTATGCGATGCATGGCGAGCCAATGCTGCCGGTGTACATCTATTACTCGATGTTCGGCTTCCAGCGGGTCGGCGACCTGATCTGGGCCGCCGCCGACCAGCGCGCCCGTGGCCTGCTGCTCGGCGCCACGGCCGGGCGTACCACGTTGGGTGGCGAAGGGCTGCAGCACCAGGACGGCTCCAGCCTGGTCATGGCCGCGATGGTGCCTAACTGTCGGGCGTGGGATCCGTGTTTCGCCGGCGAGCTGGCGGTGATCCTCGATCATGCCGCGCGGCGCATGCTGGTGGAGCAGCGGGACGAGTTCCACTACGTGGCGGTTATGAATGAAAACTATCCACAACCATCATTGCCAGACGAGGTGCGTGAGGACGTGTTGCAGGGCATGTATCGGTATACCCGGCAGCAGGCGGCGAGCCCGCGAGCCGAAGTGCGGTTGTTGGGATCGGGCACGATCCTGCGCGAGGTGATTGCTGCCGGTGAGCTGCTGTCGAGCGACTGGCAGGTCGACTGCGAAGTATTCAGCGTCACCAGTTTCAGCGAACTGGCGCGTGGCGCGCGAGATGCGGATCGGACAGGCATGGCGGGGGGCGATGCGGAGTGCCATCTGCGACGTTGCCTGTCGGGCGGCGCGCCGGTGATCGCTGCCAGCGACTATGTGCGCGCCTGGCCGCAGTTGATCGCCGAGTATGTGAACGCGCCGTTCATCAGCCTGGGGACCGATGGCTTCGGGCGCAGCGACACGCGTCGGCAGTTGCGACGGTTCTTCGAGGTGGACCGGCATGCGGTGGTGATGGCGGCGTTGTACGGGCTGGTGCGCCAGGGCGTGCTGCCGGCGGATGTGCTGGAGCAGGCGAGGGGGCGTTACGGGATCGGCGAGGAGGGAGCGGCCTGGTATCGGTGAGGTGACCTGTGTCGGCCGGTATCGCGGAACAAAGCCCGCAAAAAAGGCCTCTTTCGAGGCCTTTTTCATGTCATTCGACTCAACGCTTGAGCCCGTAGCTTTCATCGAGCATGCCCGGCGAATTCGGCGCCTTCGGCGCGTAGTCACGCGGTACTTCGGCGGTGTCCTTCGGTGGCGTCAGGCGATCGCGTGGGCCTTGTGCCGTTTCCGAGTGCAACGCGGCCAGCAGGCGTTGGCGGGTCAACTCGTCCAGGGCCAGACGGTTGGCGCCATCGGCCAGATGGTCCTGGACGTCCTGGTAGCTCTGGGTCAGTTTCTTGACCAGCGAAGCGGTGCTGTTGAAGTGGGTGACCACCTCGTTCTGGTAATTGTCGAAGCGCTGCTGGATGTCATCCAGCTGGCGTTGGGTGTTGCTCGGTGCCGCGTTGGGCAGCAGGCGGGCCAGCGCGAAACCGACGACGACGCCGACTGCCAGGGCCAGGGTCGGCAGCAACCAAACAAGGAGCGAGTGTTCCACGAGTCCTTCCTCTATAAACGGCTTTGCTTTACGTTAACGGCTCAGACCTGCGCTGTATACCGCGAGCGATCGCAAATCAGAACAGAATTCCTCAGCTAGACGAGTCGACCCTCCTCGAGGTCACGGAGTAGTGCCTTGCTTATCCGCGAAACACCCTTGTTCATCGATGGCCCGTGTGGCCAGCTGGAAGCCTTGTACCTGGACGTGGCCGATGCCCGTGGCGCGGTGCTGATCTGTCACCCCAACCCGGTCCAGGGCGGCACCATGCTCAACAAGGTGGTTTCGACCCTGCAGCGTACCGCCCGTGACGCCGGTTATGTCACGTTGCGCTTCAACTACCGCGGTGTCGGCCAGAGCGCCGGCAGCCACGACATGGGCGCCGGCGAAGTGGACGATGCCGAAGCCGCCGCTGCCTGGCTGCGCCAGCAACATCCGGAGCTGCCATTGGTCCTGATGGGCTTTTCCTTCGGCGGTTTCGTCGCCGCCAGCCTGGGCGGGCGCCTGGAGGCGGGCGGTGTCGAGCTGCGGCAGCTGTTCATGATTGCCCCGGCGGTGATGCGCCTGACGGCACAGTTCCCGCTGCCCGAGCGCGCTGCCCTCACCATCGTGCAGCCGGACACCGATGAAGTGGTCGACCCGCAGTTGGTTTACGACTGGTCCGACACCCTGTCGCGCCCCCATGAGCTGCTGAAAGTGGCAGAATGCGGACACTTCTTCCATGGCAAGCTGACCGATCTGAAGGATCTGCTGCTGCCGCGCCTTTCGAACTGAGCCAAGCCTGAATAAGCGAACACCCATGACCACGCGCATTCTTACCGGTATCACCACCACCGGCACCCCGCACCTGGGCAACTATGCCGGCGCCATCCGCCCGGCGATCCTCGCCAGCCAGCAACCCGGTGTCGACTCGTTCTACTTCCTGGCCGACTACCATGCCCTGATCAAGTGCGACGACCCGCAGCGCATCCAGCGCTCGCGCCTGGAAATCGCCGCCACCTGGCTGGCTGGCGGCCTGGATCCGCACAAGGTCACCTTCTACCGTCAGTCCGACATCCCCGAAATCCCGGAACTGACCTGGCTGCTGACCTGCGTCGCCGCCAAAGGCCTGCTCAATCGCGCCCACGCCTACAAGGCTTCGGTGGACAAGAACGTCGAAGCCGGCGAAGACCCGGACGCCGGCGTGACCATGGGCCTGTTCAGCTACCCGGTGCTGATGGCCGCCGACATCCTGATGTTCAACGCCAACAAGGTGCCGGTCGGCCGCGACCAGATCCAGCACGTGGAAATGGCCCGCGACATCGGTCAGCGCTTCAACCACCTGTTCGGCCAGGGCAAGGATTTCTTCGCCCTGCCGGAGGCGGTGATCGAGGAAAGCGTGGCCACCTTGCCGGGCCTGGACGGTCGCAAGATGTCCAAGAGCTACGACAACACCATCCCGCTGTTCACCAGCGCCAAGGACATGAAGGACGCGATCTCGCGCATCGTCACCGATTCCAAGGCCCCGGGCGAGGCGAAGGATCCGGACAATGCGCACCTGTTCACCCTGTTCCAGGCCTTCTCGACGCCGACCCAATGTGCCGAGTTCCGCGAAGAGCTGCTGCAGGGCCTGGGCTGGGGCGAGGCCAAGCAGCGTCTGTTCCAGCTGCTCGACGGCCAGCTGGCCGAGAAGCGCGAGCACTATCACCAGCTGATCTCGCGTCCGTCGGACCTCGAGGACATCCTCCTGGCTGGCGCCGCCAAGGCCCGCAAGATCGCCACCCCGTTCCTCGAGCAGCTGCGCGAGGCGGTCGGCCTGCGTTCGTTCCGCACCACCGTGCAGGCCAACACCGAGGTAAAGAAGAAAGCTGCCAAGAGCGCCCGCTTCGTCAGCTTCCGTGACGAGGATGGCAGCTTCCGCTTCCGCCTGCTGGCTGCCGACGGCGAGCAACTGCTGCTGTCGCGCAGCTTCGCCGATGGCAAGAGCGCGGGCGCCGTGAGCAAGCAGCTGCAGCAGGGGGGCGAAGCCGATGTGCGTGTCGAAGGCTTGAGCTTCTCGCTCTGGCTGGACGGCGAGCAGGTGGCCGAAGGGCCTGAGTTTGACGCTGCCGAATCCCGTGATGCGGCCATTCTCAGCCTGCGCGAGGCACTGGCGCCACAAGCGGACTGAGGCATTACGTCGCAAGTCTGATTGCCATCAAGCGGGCCGGTCGCTACAGTGACGGCCCGTTTTTTGTTGCCTCGCTAACGAAATCATGACGCCCCTAGAACGATACCAAGCAGATCTGAAACGTCCCGACTTCTTCCATGACGCGGCGCAGGAAACTGCAGTGCGTCACCTGCAGCGCCTGTACGACGACCTGGTGCATGCGCAGAACAACAAGCCGGGCGTGTTCGGCAAGCTGTTCGGCAAGAAGGAGCAGACGCCGGTCAAGGGCCTGTACTTCTGGGGCGGGGTAGGGCGAGGCAAGACCTATCTGGTCGACACCTTCTACGAAGCGCTGCCGTTCAAGCAGAAGATGCGCACGCACTTCCACCGCTTCATGAAGCGTGTGCATGAGGAAATGAAGACCCTCAAGGGCGAGAAGAACCCGCTGACCATCATCGCCAAGCGCTTCAGCGAAGAGGCCAAGGTGATCTGCTTCGACGAGTTCTTCGTGTCTGACATCACCGACGCCATGATCCTCGGCACCCTGATGGAAGAGCTGTTCAAGAACGGCGTGTCGCTGGTTGCCACCTCCAACATCGTCCCGGACGGCCTGTACAAGGACGGCTTGCAGCGCGCGCGCTTCCTGCCGGCCATCGCCATGATCAAGCAGTACACCGATGTGGTGAACGTCGACAGCGGCGTGGACTATCGCCTGCGCCACCTCGAGCAGGCCGAGCTGTTCCACTTCCCGCTCAACGAGGCGGCGCATGAAAGCATGCGCGCCAGCTTCAAGGCGCTGACCCCGGAATGCACCCAGGCCGTCGAGAACGACGTGCTGATGATCGAGAACCGTCCGATCCATGCTCTGCGCACCTGCGACGACGTCGCCTGGTTCGACTTCCGCGCCCTGTGCGACGGGCCGCGCAGCCAGAACGACTACATCGAGCTGGGCAAGATCTTCCACGCCGTGCTGCTGAGCAACGTCGAGCAGATGGGCGTGGCCACCGACGATATCGCCCGCCGCTTCATCAATATGGTCGACGAGTTCTACGACCGTAACGTGAAGTTGATCATCTCGGCTGAGGTGGAGCTCAAGGACCTGTATACCGGTGGCCGCCTGAGCTTCGAGTTCCAGCGCACCCTGAGCCGGTTGCTGGAGATGCAGTCCCACGAGTTCCTGTCGCGGGCACACAAGCCGTAAGCGACTGAAGGCAGGGGCCGCTTCGCGCCCCATCGCTGGCAAGCCAGCTCCCACAGCTACGGCGTACGCGGTCGATGTGGGAGCCGGCTTGCCAGCGATGGGGCGCGAAGCGGCCCTTTTACGTTCAGGCCTCTTGCATGAACTGCTGTCGATACTGGTTCGGCGACAGCTCGGTATGCTGGCGGAACAGCCGGGCGAAGAAGCTCGCGTCGTCGTATCCCACCTCGTAGCTGATGGTCTTGATGCTCTTGCGCGTGCTCGACAGCAGGCCCTTGGCGGTCTCGATGCGCAGGCGCTGCAGGTAGTGCAGCGGCTTGTCGCCGGTGGCGCTCTGGAACCTGCGCATGAAATTGCGAATGCTCATGCCATGGTTACGGGCCACGTCCTCGAAGCGGAACTTGTCGGCGAAGTGCTCCTCGAGCCAGTGCTGGATCTGCAGGATGATCAGGTCCTGATGCAGCTTCTGGCCGCCGAAGCCCATGCGCCCCGGGGTGTAGCTGCGCTGCACCTCGTAGAGGATGTCGCGGGCCACAGCCCGGGCGACGTTGGCGCCGCAGAAACGCTCGATCAGGTAGATGTACAGGTCGCACGCTGACGTGGTGCCGCCGGCACAGTACAGGTTGTCGGCGTCGGTCAGGTGCTTGTCCTGGTTCAGGCGGATCTTCGGGAAACGCTCGGCAAAGCTGCTGAAGAAGCGCCAGTAGGTGGTTGCCTCCTTGCCGTCGAGCAGGCCGGATTCGGCCAGCCAGAACACGCCACTGGCCTCGGCGCACAGCACCGCGCCGCGGGCGTGTTGCTCGCGCAGCCAGGGCAGGACCTGGGGATAGCGTTGCAGCAGGTTGTCGAAGTCGTCCCAGAAGGCCGGGAGGATGATCACATCGGCGTCGTTCAGCCCGCTGTCGACCGGCAACTGCACATTGCTGAAACTGTCCACCGGCAGGCCGTCCGGGCTCACCAGGCCGATCTCGAACATCGGCTGCAGGCCCAGGCCCAGCTGCTTGCTGTAGCGCAGGCTGGCCAGGTGGAAGAAATCCTTGGCCTGCATCAGTGTCGAAGCGAACACCTTGTCAATGGCCAGGATGCTGACGCGCCGCAAGGACGCGGAGGGTTGGGTAAACATCATTGTCATTGTTCTTATAAGGGATAGTGGTCAATCACCGGCTGGATCGTCTTATTTTTTGGCGATTGTGTCTACCCCGCCAAAGTACGATCCCCATCGCGGGGCAAGCCCACCCCCACGCTGTTGCGCGGAGGCGTGGGAGCGGGCTTGCCCCGCGATGGGGCGCCAGCTCAAGGCGCCGGGTTCGGCTGCTCCTGATGCACCGCCTCGATCGCCGCCAGCAATTCGTCGCTCAGCGTCAGCGCCTGGCTGTCGATGTTGCTCTGCAATTGCTCCACCGTGGTCGCGCCGAGAATATTGCTGGTCACGAACGGCTGGCGGGTGACGAACGCCAGGGCCATCTGCGCCGGGTCCAGTCCATGCTCGCGGGCCAACTGCACGTAGCGGCTGCAGGCCGCCACGGTTTGCGGGTTGGAATAGCGCGCGAAGCGGCTGAACAGGCTCAGGCGGGCATTGGCCGGGCGGGCGCCGTTCTCGTATTTGCCTGACAGCATGCCGAAGGCCAGTGGCGAGTAGGCCAACAGGCCGCACTGTTCGCGAATGGCCACCTCTGCCAGGCCCACCTCGAAGCTGCGGTTGAGCAGGTTGTAGGGGTTCTGGATCGATACCGCCCGGGGCCATCCGCGGATTTCGGCCAGGTGCAGGAACTTCAGGGTGCCCCACGGCGTTTCGTTGGACAGGCCGACATGACGGATCTTGCCGGCGCGCACCTGCTCGTCGAGCACCTCCAGGGTTTCCTCCAATGGCGTGAAGAGATCCTGCGGCAGATGCTGGTAACCGAGCTTGCCGAAGAAATTGGTGCTGCGTTCGGGCCAGTGCAGCTGGTACAGGTCGATGCGATCGGTCTGCAGGCGTTTCAGGCTTTCGTCGAGCGCCGCGACGATGTGCTGGCGATTGTGCTTGAGCTGGCCGTCGCGGATGTGGCTGATGCCGTTGCCGGGTCCGGCGACCTTGCTGGCGAGGATCCAGTCATCACGGTCGCCGTTGGCGGCGAACCAGTTGCCGATGATGCGCTCGGTGGCGGCGTAGGTTTCCGGGCGTGGCGGCACCGGGTACATCTCAGCGGTGTCGATGAAGTTGATGCCGCTGGCCTTGGCCAGGGCGATCTGGGCGAAGGCCTGGTCCTGGGTGTTCTGCTCGCCCCAGGTCATGGTGCCCAGGCACAGGGCGCTGACGTGGAGGTCGGTACGACCGAGCTTGCGGTATTCCATCGGGAAGACGCTCCGTGGCAAAGAGGTCCATAAAAGCAGGTTGAAATTTTTCCTGCAATCTGGATAATTCGGCACCTCTCCGTGTGGCGGAAGTGATGCACCACCACAAAGGGGAACCCTTGTCGAACATTGGCGTGCCCGACCCGAGCCCCCAAAAGCGTCAGCGTTCGGCTGCGCGCTTGCCCTTGGCAAGCCGTGCACTATCCAGTAAGATTCGCCGTCTATTTTTCGCTGGGCGGCCTCTGAGGCTTTAGAGAATGAAAACTTTTACTGCTAAACCGGAAACAGTAAAGCGCGAGTGGTTCGTAGTCGACGCCGCTGGTCAGACCCTGGGTCGTCTGGCTACCGAAATCGCTAGCCGCCTGCGTGGCAAGCACAAGCCAGAATACACCCCTCACGTTGACACCGGCGACTACATCGTCGTCATCAACGCCGAGCAGGTTCGTGTGACTGGTGCCAAGTCTTCCGACAAGATGTACTACTCCCACTCCGGCTTCCCGGGCGGTATCAAGGAAATCAACTTCGAGAAGTTGATCGCCAAGGCCCCTGAGCGTGTCATCGAAACCGCGGTCAAAGGCATGCTGCCGAAGAACCCGCTGGGTCGCGACATGTACCGCAAGCTGAAAGTGTACGCGGGTGCTGCTCACCCTCACACTGCTCAGCAGCCTCAAGAACTGAAGATCTAACGGGATAGTTCATTATGTCGGCGACTCAAAACTACGGCACTGGCCGTCGCAAGACCGCAACCGCTCGCGTTTTCCTGCGTCCTGGTACCGGTAACATCTCCATCAACAACCGTTCCCTGGACGTGTTCTTCGGCCGCGAAACCGCTCGCATGGTTGTTCGCCAGCCGCTGGAACTGACCGAGACCGTTGAGAAGTTCGACATCTACGTCACCGTTTCCGGTGGTGGTGTCAGCGGTCAGGCCGGTGCGATCCGCCACGGCATCACCCGCGCCCTGATGGAATACGACGAAACCCTGCGTGGCGCTCTGCGTCGTGCTGGTTACGTCACCCGCGACGCTCGTGAAGTCGAGCGTAAGAAAGTGGGTCTGCGTAAAGCGCGTAAGCGTCCTCAGTACTCCAAGCGTTAATACCGCTTCGGCAGTCGAGAGAAGCCCGGTTCCTTTTTGGAACCGGGCTTTTTTTATGTCTTGAACTAACCTCTCTGTCAGTCCGTGGCCGTTTGTCGCATAGACACAGATCAAGCAAAGCGAGGGTTGTGGCCCGACGAGCGGGTAATCACCTTGTCAGTGTGTGGATTTGTTTCTTACCATGACGACCAAATTTTGGTGCCACAGACATACCTAAGTAGATGCCTGTTCAAACAGGCCAAGCAAGCTGATGGGAGAGGACTGAATGAGCAATGACGGCGTCAACGCAGGCCGGCGCCGCTTCCTCGTAGCCGCGACATCCGTGGTCGGGGCAGCGGGAGCAGTGGGGGCTGCGGTACCGTTCGTGGGGTCATGGTTTCCCAGTGCCAAGGCGAAAGCCGCAGGGGCACCGGTGAAGGTCAACATTGCCAAGGTCGAGCCCGGGCAACAGATGGTGGCCGAGTGGCGCGGCCAGCCGGTATTCATCGTGCGGCGAACGGACGAAATCCTCGCCAATCTGAAAAAGATCGAAGGTGACTTGTCCGACCCGCAATCCAAGGCGTCGGTGCAGCCGACCTATGTCGACCCCGAGGTTCGCTCGATCAAACCCGAGATTCTCATTCTGGTCGGCCTGTGCACGCACCTGGGCTGCTCGCCGACGTTCCGTCCTGAAGTGGCGCCGGCCGACCTTGGGCCGAAATGGGTGGGCGGCTACTTCTGCCCTTGCCACGGCTCCCACTACGACCTGGCTGGCCGTGTCTACAAATCCCAGCCGGCGCCTCTCAACCTGCCAGTGCCACCGCACTCGTACGAGTCGGACGAAATCATCGTCATCGGCGTCGATCAGGAGAACGCATGATGAGCAAGTTCATGGAGTGGATCGATGCGCGCTTCCCCGCCACGAAGATGTGGGAAGACCATCTGAGCAAGTATTACGCGCCCAAGAACTTTAACTTCCTGTACTTCTTCGGCTCCCTGGCATTGCTGGTGCTGGTCAACCAGATCGTCACCGGCGTGTGGTTGACCATGAGTTTCACCCCCTCGGCGGAAGAGGCATTCGCTTCGGTCGAGTACATCATGCGCGACGTCGAGTACGGCTGGATCCTGCGCTACCTGCATTCCACTGGCGCCTCGGCGTTCTTCATCGTCGTCTACCTGCACATGTTCCGCGGGCTGCTCTACGGCTCCTACCAGAAGCCACGTGAACTGGTCTGGCTGTTCGGCATGCTGATCTACCTGGCGCTGATGGCCGAGGCCTTCATGGGCTATCTGCTGCCGTGGGGCCAGATGTCCTACTGGGGTGCCCAGGTGATCATCTCGCTGTTCGGTGCGATCCCGGTCATCGGTGATGACCTGACCCAGTGGATCCGTGGCGACTACCTGATTTCGGGTATCACCTTGAACCGCTTCTTCGCGTTGCATGTGGTGGCCCTGCCGATCGTGATCCTCGGCCTGGTGGTGCTGCACATCCTGGCGCTGCACGAAGTCGGGTCGAACAACCCCGATGGTGTGGACATCAAGAAGAAAAAGGACGAGAACGGCATCCCGCTGGATGGCATCCCATTCCACCCGTACTACACCGTCAAGGACATTGTCGGCGTGGTGGTTTTCCTCTTCGTGTTCTGTGCCGTGGTGTTCTTCTTCCCGGAAATGGGTGGCTACTTCCTGGAGAAACCGAACTTCGAGCAGGCCAACGCCTTCAAGACGCCTGAGCACATCGCGCCGGTGTGGTACTTCACGCCGTTCTACGCGATCCTGCGCGCGGTGCCTGACAAGCTGTTCGGGGTCATCGCCATGGGCGCGGCGATCGCCGTGCTGTTCGTGTTGCCCTGGCTCGATCGCAGCCCTGTGCGCTCCATGCGCTACAAGGGCTGGCTGAGCAAGATCTGGTTGCTGGTGTTCTGCGTGTCCTTCGTCATCCTTGGCGTGCTGGGCGTACTGGCGCCAACCCCGGGGCGTACCTTGCTGTCGCAGGTGTGCACGGTGTTGTACTTCGCCTACTTCCTGCTGATGCCGTTCTACACAAGGCTCGAGAAGACCAAACCGGTTCCGGAAAGGGTGACTGGCTGATGAAAAAGTTGATTGCAGTATGCTTGCTGGCACTGATGCCTAGCCTGTCGTTCGCCGCCGAACATGGCCTGGAGCTGGACAAGGTCGATATCGACCTGGCCGACAAGGCCGCCATGCAGGATGGCGCGCGCACCTTCGCCAACTATTGCATGGGGTGCCACAGTGCCAAGTTCCAACGCTATGAGCGGGTGGCCGATGATCTGGGCATTCCTCACGAGCTGATGCTCGAGAACCTGGTGTTCACGGGCGCCAAGATTGGCGACCACATGAAGATCGGCATGCAGCCGAACGATGCCAAGACCTGGTTCGGCGCGGCGCCGCCCGACCTGACCCTGGTCGCCCGGGTGCGTGGCAACGACTGGCTGTACACCTACCTGCGCAGCTTCTACGAGGACAAGACGCGGCCTTACGGGGTGAACAACAAGGTTTTCCCCAACGTCGGCATGCCCAACGTGCTGGTTGGCCTGCAGGGCAACCAGGTGATCGGCTGCAAGCAGGTGCAGACCGTGGTCGATGGCAAGAAGCAGTTCGACCCGCTGACCGGTAGCCCGCTGACCCATGAAGCGTGCGACCAGCTGACCGTGGAGGAGAAATCCGGTACCCTGACGGCCGAGCAGTTCGACGAGAAGGTCAAGAACCTGGTGACCTTCCTGGCCTATTCGGCCAACCCGGTCAAACTGGAAAGTCAGCGCATCGGTACCTATGTGTTGCTGTACCTGGCTTTCTTCTTCGTTTTCGCCTATTTGCTCAAGCGCGAATACTGGAAGGACGTGCACTGATCACGCAGTAGTTTCTGGTAGTTGAACGCGCCCGGGGTGACCCAGCAATAATGCTGGGTCACCCCGGGCGCGTTTTCATTTACAGTTTTACAAGCATCCCGTGCGAGGAGGCGCTACATGGGCGCGACCAACAGGTTAGCCTGCTATTCCGACCCCGCTGATCATTACTCCCATCGGGTTCGCCTGGTGCTCGCCGAGAAAGGCGTCGCCGTGCAGATCATCGATGTTGTCGCTGATCGCCTGCCGCCCAAGCTGGTTGAAGTGAACCCTTACGGCAGCCTGCCGACCTTGGTGGACCGCGACCTGGCGCTGTACGAATCGACCGTGGTCATGGAGTACCTCGAGGAGCGTTACCCGCATCCCGCGCTGATGCCGGTGTACCCGGTGGCGCGTGGCAACAGCCGCCTGCTGATACACCGTATCCAGCGCGACTGGTGCAGCCTGGCTGACACCGTGCTCGATGCGCGCAACAGCGATGCGGCGCGGGCCCAGGCACGCAAGGAGTTGCGTGAGAGCCTGACTGGAGTGGCGCCGTTGTTCGGCGAAATGCCTTGCTTCATGAGTGAGGAGCAAAGCCTGGTCGATTGCTGTCTACTGCCTATCCTCTGGCGATTGCCGGTGATGGGTATCGAATTGCCGCGGCAGGCCAAGCCGCTGCTGGAATACATGGAGCGACAGTTCGCCCGCGAGCCCTTCCAGGCGAGCCTGTCCGCTACTGAACGTGAAATGCGCAAGGTTTAAAAGGAGCCGTTGATGAACTCCAGTCGCCCCTATCTGGTTCGCGCGCTGTACGAGTGGATCGTCGACAACGATTGCACCCCCCACATGCTGGTCAATGCCGAGTATCCGGCGGTCCAGGTGCCTCAAGGTTTCGCCAGTGATGGCCAGATCGTTCTCAATATCTCGCCCAGCGCCGTGCGCAATCTGCACATGGACAACGAGGCGGTGAGCTTCGAGGGCCGCTTTGGTGGTGTCGCGCACTCGTTGTACGTGCCGGTCGGCGCCATCCTGGGTATTTACGCTCGGGAGAATGGCCAGGGCATGGTCTTCGAGCTCGAGCCGCCGCTCGAGGATGAACTCGAGGACGACAGCCTCGAACCGGATGACGAGGGTCCGCCCGAGGGTGGTGGCCAGCCGCCGCGCCCCAGCGGTCGGCCCAGCCTCAAGGTGGTCAAGTAACGAAAAAGGCGATCCGCATGGATCGCCTTTTTCGTTACCGCAGTTGGATCACAGGTCCTTGATGCTTTGCACCTGGTCCTTGTTGATGCGGGTCGGCTTGCCGTCCAGTTGCTTGAACTCGTAGAAGCCGGAGTCGCGGTCGTAGTGCGGCGTGTCGGTGGTCTGCAGTTCGCGGCCATCGTTGAGAATGATCACGCTCGGGGTGGAGCAGCCGGCCAGGGTGGCAAGGGCGCCGAACAGCAGGGCAGGCAGCAGGAGCTTCTTCATGGGGTACTTCCTGGATCAGGGGTGGAGAACGGGCACCGGGGTACCCGTCGAGGTTGTTCAGTCGATGTATTCGAACAGCTTGACGATCTTCTGCACGCCCGACACGCCCTGCACCACATTGGTGGCGGCATTGGCCTCTTGCTGAGTCACCAGGCCGAGCATGTAGACAATACCGTTTTCGGTGATCACCTTGATCCGCGAGCCGGGGACGCTGGCGTCGGCCAGCATCTGGGTCTTGATCTTGGTGGTCAGCCAGGCGTCGTTGTTGCGCGCGAGGATGGACGACGGCTGCATGACCTGCAGCTCGTTATGCACCTTCTTGACCCGTTGCACCTGGCCGGCGGTCTGCTCGGCGAGGGACTTGAGATCGGCGCGCGGCGTTTGGCCGGCGAGCAGCACCACGCCGTTGTAGCTGCTGACGACGACGTGTGAGTTCTTGTCGAGATCGGGGTTGGCCTTGGCGATGTTGACCGAAACCTTGGTTTCGATCAGCGAGTCGTCGATCTTGCTGCCGATGGTCCGCGTGCCGCGGTCATCCTCGATCGGCGAATTGCGCGCTGAGGTCAGCACCGAGCTGCAGCCGGAAACACCCAGGCACAGGGTAAGGGCCATCAGGCCGAGACGCTTGGAGATCATTCTTCACTCCCGAACAGTTGGCTGTCGATCAGGTCGCACAGGCAGTGGATCGCCAGCAGGTGGACTTCCTGGATGCGTGCCGTGACCGTGGCGGGGACGCGGATTTCCACGTCTTCGGGCAGCAGCAGGGATGCCATGCCGCCGCCGTCGCGTCCGGTCAGGGCGACGACAATCATTTCGCGGTCATGCGCGGCCTGGATCGCTTGAATCACGTTGGCCGAGTTGCCGCTGGTGGAGATCGCCAGCAGCACGTCGCCGGGCTGGCCCAGGGCGCGAATCTGCTTGGAGAAGACTTCGTTGTAGCTGTAGTCGTTGGCGATGGAGGTGAGCGTCGAGCTGTCGGTGGTCAGCGCGATGGCCGGCAGGCTCGGGCGTTCGCGCTCGAAGCGGTTGAGCAGTTCCGAGGAGAAGTGTTGGGCATCGCCGGCCGAGCCGCCATTGCCGCACGCCAGCATCTTGCCGTCGTTGAGCAGGGCGTTGACCATGACCAGGCTGGCCTGCTCGATATAGGGGGCCAGGATGTCCATTGCCTGCTGCTTGGTATCGATGCTGGCCTGGAACAGCCGGCGGATTCGGGATTGCATGTCCATCTGGGTGACCTTAAGTAGGGCGGTGGCTGGCGCGACGCGCGACAGGGACCAGCCCGCGAAACATAGAGCTAGAAATTCGGATAGGGTTCAGCATTCGAAGGCGTTTTTCAGCCATTGAAGCGGTTGCCCCGCGTGCCCCTGGCCCTGCAGGGCGACTACGTCGAAGCGGCAGGGTTGGGTGGCCCAGCGGGATTCGCTCTGCAGGAAAAGGTTGGCGGCAAGCGTCAGTCGCTTCTGCTTGCGCTCGTCGATACTGCCAAGCGCGCCACCGAAGCCCGCGTGCAACCGATAGCGGACTTCGACGAATACTACTGTATCGGCATCGAGCATGACCAGATCAAGCTCGCCGCCCTTGCATCGCCAGTTGCGCGTCAACAGCTGCAGGCCATGCCCTTCGAGGTATTCAAGGGCATGGTCTTCTGCTGCCTGGCCGGCGCGGCTGGGCGATGCGTCGGGCATCAGCGCGGGGTATCCGGCAGGCGCTTGACCTGGCCGCCGGCGAACTCGGCCCATGGCAGTTGACGCTCCACGCGCTGGTTGGCGTTCATGCTCAGGCTGCCGGACAGGCCTTCCACGCGGTTGTCCGGGAGCGCCTTGAGTTGCCCCAGGCGCGGCGCCAGGCTGTAGGCGTCAACCCCCATGGCATACAGGCGGCCGAGGCTGCCGGCGGCCTGTGGCCACTGCTGCACGACCTGCTGGCGCAGGCTGTTGGTGCTGTCGAGCAGCCACGGCGTTTCGCAGAAGCGAATGCCGTTCATGTCGTTGTACTGGTTCACGTCACCGCTGGCGCTGTACAGGTTGGAGGTGGCGTAGACCGGCACGTCGCCGGCGTACTGGAAGTTCAGGGTCGGCTTGATCTGCTGCGCCTGCTGTGGGGTCGAGGCGAGGAAGATGAAGTCGATGTCCTGGCGACGCGAAGGCTGCGCGGCGATGTTGCCGCCGACGGTGCTCTGCAGGCTCTTGGCCCGGCCTTCGCTCTGGCGCAGCTGGAACAGGTCGGCGATCTGCTGGGCGAGGGCGACGGGCTGGGCGATGCGCTGGGCGGTGATCAGGGTGCCACCGTTGCCTTCCCAGTCCTGGCGGAAGGCGGCCAGCACGCGGTCGCCCCATTCGCCGCTCGGCACCAGGGCCACGGCACGGACCATGCCGTCGGCGCGGGCGCGGCGCGCCACTTCGCGGGCTTCGTCCTCGGCGGCCAGGCCGAACTGGAACAGTTGCGCCGGAGCCTTCTGACCTGCCTCCGCGTAGTTCAGCGCCAGGGTGGTGATGGGCAGTTGTGGATAGGCGGCAAGCTTCTTGACCAGTGGTTTCTCCAGCGGGCCGACCACCAGTTGCACGCCTGCTGCCTGGGCCTGGCGGTAGAAGTCATCGAGCGAGGTGATGCGCGAACTGTCGAAGACCTGTATGGCCGGGGCTGGTTGGCCACCTTGCTGTGCCTGGAAGTGCGCGGCCATGAAGCCATCGCGCAGGGCGCGGGCAACGCCGGCCAGCGGCCCCTCCTGGGGCAGCAGCAGGGCAATCTTGGTCAGCGGCTGGCTGGCCAGCTCCTTGAGCTTCACCAGGGCCTGGGGCAGCTGCTTGGCGGCCGGATGGTCCGGATGCTGGTTGCGCCAGGTATCGATGGCGGACTGTTGCTGCTCCAGGGTACCGGCGCTCTTGACCGTGAGGGCCAGGCTGGTCCAGCCGGCCAGGGTTTCGTTGCTGGCGGGTTGCTGGAGTTGCTCGGCAGGCAGCGAGGCGACCAGCGCCCAGATGGCGTCGTTGTTGGCGGCGCCGGCCTGGCCGCTGAGCAGCGGGGCAAGCAGCACGCGCTGCTCAGCGGCGGCCAGGGTCTGGCCGTCGGCTTCAAGGGCTGCGGCGTGCACGCTGTAGGTGCGCGCCTGCTGTTCTTCCGGTAGCTCGCCGACGCGTTGCAGGCTCGGATGGGCAAGGGCGGTCAGTGCGGCCTTGGGCTGGTTGCGGCTCATGGCCAGCTCGGCGGCCAGCGTGGAGGCGAACACTTGCTGGGCGGGCTTGAGCGAGTCCAGTGGGACTTGTTCGAGAATGCGGGCCGAGCGCGGGAAGTCCTTCTGTTTGAATGCCAGGTCCGCGGCGCTCAGGCGCAGCAGTGCGGCATCTTCCGCGGACTTGCTGGACGCTGCTTTCTCCAGCAGTTGCTCGATGCTGGCATCCGGGGTGCGTGGCAGTTCGCCCAGGCTGGATGAGGGCGAGCTGGCGCAGGCCGCCAGCAGGGCAGCGAGGCAGAAGGCTGTGAACAGCCGCAGGCAAGCGATCATGTAAAGGTCCTGTTACTCGATCAAGTTGGCCGGCAATTGTACCCAAGCGCCGCGCGTGGTGCGATCTTGCCGACAACGAACCTTCACTATAGATGGCCGAGTGGAGGGCACCGTGGAAGTTCTTTGCGCCCTGTTGCAGGTGCTCGGGCTACAATGGCGGCCTTTGATCCGGAAAGCAGGTGCGCGCAGTGACTGATGTTGCAGGGGTTTCGAAATCCACGTTGGGCAAGCTTTATGTCGTCGCCACGCCCATCGGCAACCTCGACGACATGAGTGCTCGGGCGCTCAAGGTGCTCGCCGACGCGAGCCTGATCGCCGCGGAGGATACTCGGCATTCGGTGCGCCTGCTGCAGCACTTTGGCATCGACACGCCGCTGGCGGCCTGCCATGAGCATAACGAGCGCGACGAAGGTGGGCGCTTCATCACCCGGCTGCTGGCGGGGGACGACGTGGCGCTGGTGTCCGACGCCGGCACGCCCTTGATCTCCGATCCGGGTTATCACCTGGTGCGTCAGGCGCGTGCCGCAGGCGTGCAGGTGGTGCCCGTGCCGGGCGCTTGCGCGTTGATTGCCGCCTTGTCGGCGGCGGGCCTGCCGTCGGACCGTTTCATCTTCGAAGGCTTTCTGCCGGCCAAGGCCGCAGGGCGGCGGGCGCGCCTGGAGCAAGTCAAGGAAGAGCCGCGTACGTTGATCTTCTACGAGGCGCCGCACCGCATCCTGGAGTGCCTGGAAGATATGGAGGCGGTGTTCGGTGGTGAGCGTCCGGCAGTTCTGGCGCGTGAGATCACCAAGACGTTCGAGACCCTCAAGGGCTTGCCGTTGGCAGAGCTGCGCGGGTTCGTGCAAGGCGACAGCAACCAGCAGCGCGGTGAGTGCGTGGTGCTGGTGGCCGGCTGGAGTGCGCCGGAAGGTGAGCAGGCCATCAGCGCCGAAGCGCAGCGGGTACTCGACTTGCTGCTGGCCGAGCTGCCGCTGAAAAAAGCCGCGGCGCTGGCTGCCGAGATCACGGGTGTGCGCAAGAATCTGCTCTATCAGCTGGCGCTGGAAAAACAGAAATCCAACTAATGGCGTAGTGATATTAGTTGTCGTCTCGCTTGTTCTCGAGCGCCGCTACCGGTAACCTTGGCGGCGGAGAGTCGATCGGACAGTCGCTGCCGTCTTTTGTTCCGCAAGAGGCGGGGGAGGAAAGTCCGGGCTCCATAGGGCAGAGTGCCAGGTAACGCCTGGGAGGCGCGAGCCTACGGAAAGTGCCACAGAAAACAACCGCCTAAGCACTTCGGTGCCGGTAAGGGTGAAAAGGTGCGGTAAGAGCGCACCGCACGGCTGGCAACAGTCCGTGGCTAGGTAAACCCCACTCGGAGCAAGACCAAATAGGGTTCCATATGGCGTGGCCCGCGTCGGAACCGGGTAGGTTGCTAGAGGCGTCCAGTGATGGCCGTCGTAGAGGAATGACTGTCCTCGACAAAACCCGGCTTACAGATCGACTCTCCACCTCTTCCCTCCCTGCTTGATTCGATAGCAGATGCGTCCTGGTAATACCGAAAAATTCTTACTCTTAATAAATTACTTTAACTCCGCACTCTATCCGCTTGAGTGTATTTGATTTTTCCCGTCATTTTTTCTCTCCGTTAATCCTTCCATCTTCCTTTGTTGCGCTAAATCTCCGTCCTGTAAGGGATTTCCTTATGAACGTGCCTTGACGGTGTGGCGGGCGGATTCCTATAGTGTGCGCAAGTGGCAGAAAGTGGGATGAAGTGGGTTTTCTGGCACAAAAACGCTAACATTGTGGGGAATCGCAGCCGTGTTTCGCGGAGCCAACGCCGTCAGCCTCGATGCAAAGGGCCGTCTCGCCATGCCGAGCCGGTACCGTGACGAGCTCGATTCGCGTTGCAATGGCCAGTTGATCGTGACCATCGACGCCGTTGATCCCTGCTTGTGTGTTTATCCCCTCGATGAGTGGGAACAGATAGAAGCCAAGTTGCGTGCCTTGCCATCGTTGCGTGAGGAAAACCGTCGCCTGCAGCGTCTGCTGATCGGTAATGCGGTTGACCTGGAGCTCGATGGCAGTGGGCGTTTCCTGGTGCCACCCCGCCTGCGTGAATACGCCAAGCTCGACAAGAAGGCGATGCTGGTGGGGCAGCTGAACAAATTCCAGCTGTGGGATGAGGATGCCTGGAACGCGGTTTCGGCAGCCGACCTTGCAGCTATTCAACAACCGGGCGCCATGCCCGATGACTTGCGTGACCTGATCCTGTGACCATAGATAGCGGCTTCAACCACATCACCGTCCTGCTCGACGAAGCTGTCGAGGCATTGGCCCTGCGCGCCGACGGTTGCTATCTGGACGGCACCTTCGGGCGCGGCGGCCATAGTCGCCTCATCCTCAGCAAGCTCGGGCCGCAGGGGCGGTTGCTGGGGTTCGACAAAGATCCACAGGCGATTGCCACGGGGCAAGCGCTGGCGGCCGAAGACGGCCGCTTTGTCATTGTGCAGCGCAGCTTTGCCGAACTGGGCGCGGAAGTCGCCGAGCGCGGCCTTGACGGCCAGGTCAGCGGCATCCTGCTCGATCTGGGGGTGTCCTCGCCGCAGCTGGACGACCCGGAACGTGGCTTCAGCTTCCTGAACGACGGCCCGCTGGACATGCGCATGAACCCAGGGCAGGGCATCAGTGCCGCCGAGTTCATCGCCACTGCGCCGGAAGAAGAAATCGCCCGTGTCTTCAAGGAATACGGCGAAGAGCGCTTCGCCAAGCGCATGGCCCGTGCCGTGGTGCAGCGTCGCGAGCAGCAGCCCTTCACCCGTACCGGTGACCTCGCCGAAGTGCTCAAGGTCGCCAACCCGGCCTGGGAAAAAGGCAAGAACCCGGCCACCCGCGCGTTCCAGGGGCTGCGCATCCATGTCAACAACGAACTGGGCGATCTGGAGGCCGGCCTCGAGGCTGCGATCGATGCCCTGGAGGTTGGCGGTCGCCTGGCGGTGATCAGCTTCCACTCCCTCGAAGATCGCATCGTCAAGCTGTTCATGCGCAAGCTGGCCAAGGGCGAGCAGGATAATCTGCCACGCAACCTGCCGGTGCAGCACAAGGTCTTCGAGCCGAAGATCAAGCTCATCGGCAAGGCGCAGTTCGCCTCCGAAGCCGAGCTCAAGGCCAACCCGCGGGCGCGCAGCGCCGTGATGCGGGTGGCGGAGAAGTTGCGGTGAGCCGGCTGTTCGCCAAACCTTTGCCAGGCGGAAGCTTCCTGATGCTTCTGCTGTTCGTGGGTGTGCTGATTTCGGCGATCGCCGTGTCCTACAGCGCCCACTGGAACCGCCAACTGCTCAACACCCTGTACGGCGAGTTGAGCGAGCGCGACAAGGCGCAGGCCGAGTGGGGTCGGCTGATCCTCGAACAAAGCACCTGGACCGCCTCCAGCCGTATCGAGAGCCTGGCTTCCGAGCAGCTCAAGATGCGTGTGCCGGCCGCTGACGAAGTGCGGATGGTGGCGCCATGATGAAGCTCGAGGGCGCACTCTACCCCTGGCGGTTCAGGGTGGTGATCGGCTTGCTGGCGCTGATGGTCGGTGCCATCTGCTGGCGCATCATCGACCTGCAGGTGGTCGACCGTGACTTCCTCAAGGGCCAGGGCGATGCCCGCAGCCTGCGTCACATTCCCATCCCCGCGCACCGCGGCCTGATCACCGACCGCAACGGCGAGCCATTGGCCGTCAGCACCCCGGTCACCACCCTGTGGGCCAACCCCAAGGAAATGCAGGCGTCGAAGGAGCGCTGGCCACAATTGGCGGCTGCACTGGGACAGAACGCCCAGCAACTGACCGAGCGTCTCACCCAGCAGGCCAGCAAGGAATTCATCTACCTGGTCCGCGGCCTGACCCCGGAGCAGGGGCAGCATGTGCTCGACCTGAAAGTGCCTGGCGTATATGGCCTGGAAGAGTTCCGCCGTTTCTATCCCGCCGGCGATGTCACTGCGCACATGGTCGGATTCACCGACCTGGACGACCATGGTCGTGAAGGCGTCGAGCTCGCCTACGACGAATGGCTCGCCGGGGTGCCCGGCAAGCGCCAGGTGATCAAGGACCGGCGCGGCCGGCTGATCAAGGACATCCAGGTAACCAAGAACGCCAAGGCCGGTAAGACCTTGGCGTTGTCGATAGACCTGCGCCTGCAGTACCTGGCCACCCGCGAACTGCGCAACGCCATCGCCGAGCAGGAAGCCAAGGCCGGCAGCCTGGTGATCATGGACGTCAAGACCGGCGAGGTCCTGGCCATGGTCAACCAGCCGACCTACAACCCGAACAACCGCCGCAGCATGTTCCCCGCAGCCATGCGCAACCGGGCGATCATCGACGTGTTCGAGCCTGGCTCCACGGTCAAGCCGATCTCGATGAGTGCCGCGCTGCAGAGCGGCCGCTGGAAGCCCACCGACAAGGTCGAGGTGTATCCGGGCACCCTGCAGATCGGTCGCTATACCATCAAGGACGTTTCCCGCAGCGAGGGCCCGATCCTCGACCTGACCGGCATCCTGATCAACTCCTCCAACGTCGGCATGAGCAAGATCGCCTTCGATATCGGCGGCGAGGCCATCTACCGCGTGATGTCCCAGGTCGGTCTGGGGCAGTACACCGGCCTTGGCTTCCCGGGCGAGCGCGTTGGCAACCTGCCCAATCATCGCGAGTGGCGCAAGGCCGAGACGGCGACGCTGTCGTACGGCTATGGCGTCTCCGTCACCGCCCTGCAGCTGGTGCATGCCTACGCCGCGATTGCCAACGACGGCAAGATGGTGCCGCTGTCCATCCTCAAGGTCGACAAGGCGCCGGAAGCCGTGCAGGCCATTCCGAAGGAAACCGCCGAGACCGTGCAGGGCATGCTGCAGCAGGTGATCGAGGCGCCGCGCGGCGTGTTCCGTGCCCAGGTGCCGTTCTATCACGTGGGTGGCAAGTCCGGTACGGCGCGTAAAGCCACCGTCGGTTCCAAGGGCTACACCGAGAACGCCTACCGCTCGCTGTTCGCCGGCTTCGGCCCGATGAGCGATCCGCGCTACGCCATCGTCGTGGTCATCGACGAGCCCAGCAAGGGCGGTTACTTCGGTGGCCTGGTCTCGGCCCCCGTATTCAGCAAAGTGATGTCAGGCACCCTGCGCCTGATGAATGTGCCGCCGGACAACCTGCCTGCGCCTTCGACGCAGCAAGCCAGCGCAGTACCCGCCAAGGGAGGGCGAGGTTGATGACGATGCCATTGAGCAAGCTGTTCGCCCATGCCAGCCGCGATCCGCTGATCCGCGAGTTGACGCTGGACAGTCGTGCCGTACGCCCGGGCGATCTGTTCCTGGCCGTGCCGGGCGCCAAGGTCGATGGCCGTGCGCATATCGCCGACGCCCTGGCCCGTGGCGCCGCCGCTGTGGCCTACGAAGAGCAGGGCGCCAGCGTGCTGCCGCTCACCGACGTGCCGCTGATTCCGGTCAAGGGCCTGATCGGCCAGCTGTCGCAGATTGCCGGGCGCTTCTATGGCGAGCCTAGCCGTCAACTCGAACTGGTCGGCGTGACTGGCACCAACGGCAAGACCAGCGTGACGCAACTGCTGGCCCAGGCCCTCGACACCCTGGGCAAGCGCTGCGGCCTGATCGGCACGCTGGGCACCGGCTTCTACGGTGAACTGCAGAGCGGGCGCCTGACCACGCCGGACCCGATCGCCGTGCAGTCGACCTTGAACGACCTGAAGAAGGGCGGGGCCAAGGCCGTGGCCATGGAAGTCTCCTCCCACGCGCTCGAGCAAGGCCGGGTCGCCGCCCTGGACTTCGATATCGCGGTGATGACCAACCTGTCCCGCGACCACCTGGACTACCACGGCAGCATGGAGGCCTATGAGGCCGCCAAGGCCAAGCTGTTCGCCTGGCCGAGCCTGCGCGCCCGGGTGGTCAACCTGGACGACGATTTCGGTCGCCGTCTGGCCGCGTCCCCTGCCCAGTCGCGCCTGATCAGCTACAGCCTGCAGGACTCGGCGGCGACGCTGTTCTGCAAGCAGGCCACGTTCAATGACGATGGCGTACGCGCCGTGATCGTCACCCCGCAGGGCGAGCATGTGCTGCGCAGTCGTCTGCTGGGCCGTTTCAACCTGAGCAACATGCTGGCGGCGGTGGCCACCCTGCTGGCACTGGATTACCCGTTGGACGAGATTCTCAAGGTCACCTCGCAGCTGCAGGGGCCGGTCGGCCGCATGCAACGCCTGGGTGGCGGCGACAAGCCGTTGGTGGTGGTCGACTACGCCCACACCCCGGACGCCCTGGAAAAGGTCCTCGAAGCCCTGCGCCCCCATGCCCATGGCAAGCTGCTGTGCCTGTTCGGTTGCGGCGGCGACCGTGATGCCGGCAAGCGCCCGCTGATGGCCGAAGTGGCCGAGCGCCTGGCCGACCGTGTACTGGTCACCGACGACAATCCCCGCACCGAGGACCCGCTGCGCATCTTCGACGATATCCGCCCTGGCTTCGCCAAGCCGGCAGCCGTCGAGTTCGTTGCCGGACGCGGCGAGGCCATCGCCCGCCTGATCGCCGGCGCCGGCGCCGACGATGTGATCGTCCTGGCCGGCAAGGGGCATGAGGATTATCAGGAGATCAATGGCGAACGCCATGAGTTCTCCGATCTGGTGGAAGCCGACAAGGCACTTGCAGCCTGGGAGGCGCCACATGTTTAAGCCCATGACACTCAGCCAGCTGACCCACGTGCTGAACGCGCGCCAGGTCGGCGCCGACGCAAGCTTCACCGGCGTCAGCATCGACAGCCGCACGGTCGCACCTGGCCAGTTGTTCGTCGCCCTGACCGGCCCGCGTTTCGATGGCCATAACTATCTGGCCGATGTCCAGGCCAAGGGCGCTGTCGCGGCCCTGGTCGAGCGCGAAGTCGCCGATGTCGACCTGCCGCAGCTGGTGGTGGCTGACTGCCGCGTAGCCCTTGGTCAGCTCGGCGCCCTCAACCGCGCCTATTTCGACAAGCCGGTCGTCGCCATTACAGGCTCCAGCGGCAAGACGACGGTCAAGGAGATGCTGGCCGCCATCCTGCGTACTCGAGGAGCGGTGCACGCCACCCGTGGCAACCTGAACAATGACCTCGGCGCGCCGCTGACCCTGCTGGAAATCGCGCCCGAGCACAGTGCCGCGGTGATCGAGCTGGGCGCCTCGCGCATCGGCGAGATCCGCTATACCGTTGGCCTCACCCAGCCACAGGTGGTCATCATCAACAACGCCGGCACCGCCCATGTGGGCGAGTTCGGTGGCCCGGAGAAGATCGTCGAAGCCAAGGGCGAGATCCTCGAAGGTCTGGGCGAGGGCGGTGTGGCCGTCCTCAACCTGGCCGACAAGGCATTCGACATCTGGCGCAAGCGTGCGGGCGATCACCGTATTTTCAGCTTCGCCCTGGATAATCCGCAGGCAGACTTCTACGCCAGCGACATCGGTCGTGATGCCCGGGGCTGTCCGTCGTTCACCCTGCGTGGGCCGGACGGCAGCGTCCCGGTGCAGCTGAACCTGCTCGGTACCCATAACGTCAGCAACGCCCTGGCCGCCGCCGCCGCCGCCCACGCCGTTGGTCTGAGCCTGAATGGCATCGCCGCCGGCCTGGGCGCCGTGCAACCGGTCAAGGGCCGCACCGTGGCCCAGATTGCGCCGAACGGCGTACGGGTGATCGACGACAGCTACAACGCAAATCCCACCTCGATGTGCGCCGCCATTGATATACTCGCCGGCTTTTCCGGACGCACCGTCCTGGTGCTCGGGGATATCGGCGAACTGGGGCAATGGGCCGAGGATGGCCACCGCCAGGTGGGTGATTACGCCCGCGGCAAGGTCGACGCCCTGTACGCGGTAGGTACCAACATGGCCCATGCGGTCAAGGCGTTCGGTGCCAATGGCCGCCATTTCGCTACTCAAGCTGAGCTGATCGATGCTGTTCGTGCCGAGACAGCCAGCGATACCACTATCTTGATCAAGGGCTCGCGCAGCGCTGCGATGGAAAACGTCGTGGCCGCATTGTGCGGTGCCAGCGGGGAGAAACATTAATGCTGCTGCTGTTGGCTGAGTATCTGCAACAGTTCCACAAGGGCTTCGCGGTCTTCCAGTACCTGTCCCTGCGCGGGATCCTCGGTGTGCTGACCGCGTTGTCCCTGGCCCTTTGGTTGGGCCCGTGGATGATCCGTACCCTGCAGATCCGCCAGATCGGTCAGGCCGTGCGCAACGACGGCCCGCAATCGCACCTGTCCAAATCCGGCACGCCGACCATGGGCGGCGCGCTGATCCTTTCCGCCATCGCCATCAGCACCCTGCTGTGGGCCGACCTGACCAACCGCTACGTGTGGGTGGTGCTGATCGTCACCCTGGCGTTCGGCGCCATCGGCTGGGTCGACGACTATCGCAAGGTGATCGAGAAGAACTCCCGTGGCCTGCCGAGCCGCTGGAAGTATTTCTGGCAGTCGGTGTTCGGCCTGGCCGCGGCGATCTTCCTGTACAAGACCGCGCCGACCAGCGTCGAGACCACGCTGATCATCCCGATGCTCAAGGACCTGGCCATTCCGCTGGGGGCCGGGTTCATCGTGCTCACCTACTTCGTCATCGTCGGCTCGAGCAACGCGGTCAACCTGACCGACGGCCTCGACGGCCTGGCGATCATGCCGACCGTGATGGTCGGCGGCGCCCTGGGCATCTTCTGCTACCTGTCGGGCAACGTGAAATTCGCCGAATACCTGCTGATTCCGTACGTGCCGGGCGCGGGCGAGCTGATCGTGTTCTGCGGTGCGCTGATCGGTGCCGGCCTGGGCTTCCTGTGGTTCAACACCTATCCGGCACAGGTGTTCATGGGCGATGTCGGCGCGCTGGCGCTGGGCGCCGCACTGGGCACCATCGCGGTGATCGTTCGCCAGGAAATCGTCCTGTTCATCATGGGCGGTGTGTTCGTGATGGAGACCCTGTCGGTGGTCATCCAGGTGGCGTCGTTCAAGCTCACCGGCAAGCGCGTGTTCCGCATGGCGCCGATCCACCACCACTTTGAACTCAAGGGTTGGCCCGAGCCACGGGTGATCGTCCGCTTCTGGATCATCACCGTGATTCTGGTGCTGATTGGCCTTGCCACCCTGAAACTGAGGTAAACGAGCGTGTCACTGATCGCTTCCGACCAATTCCGCATCGTTGTCGGCCTCGGCAAGAGCGGCATGTCCCTGGTTCGCTTCCTGGCGGACCGGGGCATTGCCTTTGCGGTCGCCGACACCCGCGAGCAGCCGCCGGAACTGGACACCCTGCGCCGTGAATACCCGCAGGTGGAAGTGCGCTGTGGTGAGCTGGACGCCGACTTCCTGTGCCGGGCCAGCGAGCTGTACGTCAGCCCGGGCCTGGCGCTGGCCACGCCTGCCCTGCAGCAGGCGGCGGCGCGAGGCGTGAAGCTGTCCGGCGACATCGAACTGTTCGCCCGCCACGCCCAGGCGCCGATCGTGGCGATCAGCGGCTCCAATGCCAAGAGCACTGTGACCACCCTGGTCGGCGAGATGGCCGTCAAGGCTGGCAAACGTGTGGCTGTGGGCGGCAACCTCGGCACCCCGGCCCTCGACCTGCTGGCCGATGACGTGGAGCTGTACGTGCTGGAACTGTCCAGCTTCCAGCTGGAAACCACCGACCAGCTCAACGCCGAAGTGGCCACCGTGCTCAACATCAGCGAAGACCATATGGACCGCTACAGCGGCCTGCCGGCCTACCACCTGGCCAAGCACCGGATCTTCCGCGGTGCCCGCCAGGTGGTGGTCAACCGTCAGGACGCGTTGAGTCGCCCGCTGCCGGTCGAAGGCCGCCCGTGCTGGACCTTCGGCCTCAACGCGCCAGACTTCAAGGCCTTCGGCCTGCGTGAAGTGGATGGCGAGAAATACCTGGCGTTCGAATTCCAGACGCTCATGCCGGTGCGCGAGCTGAAGATCCGTGGCGCCCACAATCAAAGCAACGCCCTGGCCGCGCTGGCGCTCGGCCATGCCGCCGGCCTGCCGTTCGCGCCGATGCTCGAGGCCCTGCGCGAATTCAAGGGCCTGGCCCATCGCTGCCAGTGGGTGCGCGAGCGCAACGGCGTGAACTGGTACGACGACTCCAAGGCCACCAACGTCGGGGCCGCGCTGGCCGCCATCGAAGGCCTGGGTGCCGACATCGAAGGCAAGCTGGTGCTGATCGCCGGTGGTGACGGCAAGGGGGCCGACTTCGCGGCCTTGCGTGCGCCGGTGGCCCAGCATTGCCGCGCCGTCGTGCTGCTCGGCCGTGATGCCGCGCGCCTGGCGGAGACCCTGAAGGATGCCGTGCCGCTGGTGCGCGTGCAGACCCTCGACGAAGCGGTGCAACGCTGTGCCGAACTGGCCCAGCCAGGTGACGCGGTGCTGTTGTCGCCGGCCTGCGCCAGCCTCGACATGTTCAGGAACTTCGAAGAACGCGGGCGCCTGTTCGCCCAGGCGGCGGAGGAGCTGGCATGATCTTCGGCATCCTCAAACCGTACCCGTCGCCGCTGATCAGTGGCCGTGGCATCGACCTCGATTTTCCGTTGCTGGCCGGCTGCCTGGCGCTGCTCGGCCTGGGCCTGGTAATGATCACTTCGGCGTCCTCGGAAGTGGCCGCGGTGCAATCGGGCAACCCGCTGTACCACATGTTCCGCCACCTGGTGTACGTCGCCCTCGGGCTCGGCGCCGGGGTGATGACCATGCTGGTGCCGATCGCCACCTGGCAGCGCATGGGCTTCTTGATGCTGCTCGGTGCCTTCGGCTTGCTGGTGCTGGTGCTGGTGCCGGGTATCGGTCGCGAAGTGAACGGCTCGATGCGCTGGATCGGCTTCAGTTTCTTCAACGTCCAGCCCTCCGAGATCGCCAAGGTCTTCGTGGTCATCTACCTGGCCGGCTACCTGGTGCGTCGGCAGACCGAGGTGCGCGAGAGCTGGATGGGCTTCTTCAAGCCGTTCATCGTACTGCTGCCGATGGCCGGCCTGCTGCTGATGGAGCCGGACTTCGGCGCCACGGTGGTGATGATGGGGGCGGCCGCGGCGATGCTGTTCCTCGGCGGTGTCGGATTGTTCCGTTTCTCGCTGATGGTAGTGCTGGCGGTGGTCTCGGTGGTCGTCCTGGTCCAGGCGCAGCCTTACCGGATGGCGCGTCTGATCACCTTCACCGACCCGTGGTCCGACCAATTCGGCTCCGGCTACCAGCTGACCCAGGCGCTGATCGCCTTCGGTCGCGGCGAATGGCTGGGCGTGGGCCTGGGCAACAGCGTGCAGAAGCAGTTCTACCTGCCCGAAGCGCACACCGACTTCGTGTTCTCGGTGCTGGCCGAAGAGCTCGGCGTGATCGGCTCGCTGCTGACCATCGCGCTGTTCGTCTTCATTACCGTGCGCGCCCTGTACATCGGCCTGTGGGCCGAGAAGGCCAAGCAGTTCTTCGCCGCTTACATGGCCTTTGGCCTGGCATTCCTGTGGATCGGTCAGTTCCTGATCAACATCGGTGTGAACGTCGGCCTGCTGCCGACCAAGGGCCTGACCTTGCCCTTCCTCAGCTACGGGGGCAGCTCGCTGGTGATCTGCTGCGCCTGTGTGGGGCTGCTGCTGCGGATCGAATGGGAGAGTCGCACGCACCTGGGCAGCGAAGAGCACGAATTCAAGGAAAGCGATTTTGCCGAGGAGACCAGTCATGGGCGCTGACGGCAAGAACGTCCTGATCATGGCCGGCGGGACCGGCGGCCACGTGTTCCCGGCCCTGGCCTGCGCCCGCGAGTTCCAGGCCCGTGGCTACAGCGTGCACTGGCTGGGCACCCCGCGCGGCATCGAGAACGAACTGGTGCCCCAGGCCGGCCTGCCACTGCACCTGATCCAGGTCACCGGCCTGCGCGGCAAGGGCAAGCTGTCGCTGCTCAAGGCGCCATTCACCCTGGTCAAGGCCGTGCTGCAGGCGCGGCGCATCATCCGCGAGCTCAAGCCGGTCTGTGTGGTCGGCTTCGGCGGTTACGTGACCGGCCCCGGCGGCGTCGCCGCGCGGCTGTGCGGCGTGCCGCTGGTGATCCACGAACAGAATGCCCGCGCCGGCACCACCAACCGCCTGCTGCTGCCGTTGGCCGCGCGGGTCTGCGAGGCCTTCCCGGACACCTTCGCCGCCAGCGACAAGCTGCGCACCACCGGCAATCCGGTGCGCCCGGAGCTGTTCATGGACGCACAGCGCGCGCCCCTGGCCGAGCGCCGCGCGCGCCTGCTGGTCATGGGGGGCAGCCTCGGTGCGGAACCATTGAACAAATTGTTGCCTAAGGCCCTGTCCGAAGTGCCGGCGAGCCTGCGCCCCGAGGTGTTCCACCAGGCTGGCAAAAACCACGCGCCGATCACCGCCGAGCGTTATCAGGAGGCCGGTGTCGAGGCGCAGGTCGAACCGTTCATCAAGGACATGGCCCACGCCTATGGCTGGGCCGATATGGTGGTGTGCCGGGCCGGCGCCCTGACCGTCAGCGAACTCGCGGCGGCGGGCCTGCCCTCGATGCTGGTGCCGTTGCCCCATGCCATCGACGATCACCAGACCCACAACGCCCAATACCTGGCTCGCGAAGGCGCCGCCTTCCTGATGCCACAAGCGACAACTGGCGCAGCGCAGCTCGCTGAACGCCTGAACGAGGTGCTGATGCAACCCGAGAAACTCAACACCATGGCCGGCACCGCGCGTCGCCTGGCCAAACCTGCCGCAACCAGCACCGTGGTCGATATCTGCCTGGAGGTGGCTCATGGTTGAGAGCCAGAAAGCCATGCCCCAGCCGAAGATGGGTCGTATCCGTCGCATCCACTTCGTCGGTATCGGCGGCGTGGGCATGTGCGGCATCGCCGAGGTGCTGCTGAACCTGGGCTATGAAGTGTCCGGTTCCGACCTCAAGGCTTCGCCGGTCACCGAGCGCCTGGAGTCGTTCGGCGCGGAAATCTTCGTCGGCCACCGCGCCGAGAACGCCGCCACCGCCGATGTGCTGGTGGTGTCCAGCGCGATCAACCCGGCCAACCCGGAAGTCGCCACCGCCCTGGAGCGCCGTATCCCCGTGGTACCGCGCGCCGAGATGCTCGCCGAACTGATGCGCTATCGGCATGGCGTGGCGGTGGCCGGCACCCACGGCAAGACCACCACCACCAGCCTGCTGGCGTCGGTGTTCGCCGCCGGCGGCCTGGACCCGACCTTCGTCATCGGTGGTCGCCTGACGGCGGCCGGCACCAACGCGCAGCTGGGCACCAGCCGCTACCTGATCGCCGAGGCCGATGAAAGCGATGCCAGCTTCCTGCACCTGCAGCCGATGGTGGCCGTGGTCACCAACATCGACGCCGACCACATGGCGACCTACGAAGGCGACTTCAACAAGCTGAAGAAGACCTTTGTCGAGTTCCTGCACAACCTGCCGTTCTATGGGCTGGCGGTGATGTGCCTGGATGACCCGGTGGTGCGCGAGATCCTGCCGCAGGTGAAGCGCCCGACCGTGACCTACGGCTTCAGCGAAGAGGCCGATATCCGCGCCATCAATGTGCGTCAGCAGGGCATGCAGACCCACTTCACCGTGCTGCGCCGTGACTGCGAGCCGCTGGAGGTGTCGGTGAACATGCCGGGCAACCACAACGTGCTCAACGCCCTGGCGACCATCGCCATCGCCACCGACGAAGGCATCAGCGATGACGCCATCGTCCAGGGGCTTTCCGGCTTCCAGGGCGTTGGTCGGCGCTTCCAGGTATACGGCGAACTGCCGGTCGAAGGCGGCAGCGTGATGCTGGTCGACGACTACGGCCACCACCCGACCGAGGTCGCCGCGGTGATCAAGGCCGTACGTGGCGGCTGGCCGAGCCGGCGCCTGGTGATCGTCTACCAGCCGCACCGCTACAGCCGCACCCGCGACCTGTACGACGACTTCGTGCAGGTGCTGGGCGACGCCAACGTGCTGCTGCTGATGGAGGTCTACCCGGCTGGCGAAGAGCCGATCCCAGGGGCCGACAGCCGCCAGCTGTGCCACAGCATCCGCCAGCGCGGCAAGCTGGACCCGATCTACATCGAGCGTGGCGCCGAGCTCGCGCCGCTGGTTCAGCCGTTGCTGCGCGCCGGCGACATCCTGCTGTGCCAGGGTGCCGGTGACGTCGGCGGGCTCGCCCCGCAACTGATGAAAAGCCCGCTGTTCGCTGGCGCCAAGCAGGAGAAGTCGAAATGACCAGCGCCTACGACACGCTGCATTCCACCCTCGACGTGAAAGCCTTCGGCCGCGTCGCCGTGCTCTACGGTGGCAAGAGCGCCGAGCGTGAAGTCTCGCTCAAGTCGGGCAAGGCGGTGATCGAGGCGTTGACCGGCGCCGGTGTCGACGTGGTCGCCATCGATGTCGGCGACGACCTGCTGAGCCGCCTGCAGAGCGAGAAGATCGACCGCGCCTTCATCATCCTCCACGGCCGCGGCGGTGAGGACGGCAGCATGCAGGGCCTGCTCGAGTGCCTGGGAATTCCCTACACCGGCAGCGGCATCCTCGCCTCGGCGCTGGCCATGGACAAGCTGCGCACCAAGCAGGTGTGGCAGAGCCTGGGCATCCCGACCCCGCGTCACGCGGTACTGGCCAGCGAGCACGATTGCGTCGCCGCCGGCCAGGAACTGGGCTTCCCGCTGATCGTCAAACCTGCCCATGAAGGTTCCAGCATCGGCATGGCCAAGGTGGGCAGCGTGGAAGAACTGGTCGCCGCCTGGAAAGACGCTGCCAGGTTCGATTCGCAGGTGCTGGTCGAGCAATGGATCCACGGTCCGGAGTTCACCATCGCCGTGCTGCGTGGCCAGGTGCTGCCGCCGATCGCGCTGGGTACTCCGCACGTGTTCTACGACTACGACGCCAAGTACATCGCCAACGATACCCAGTACCGCATCCCGTGCGGCCTGGACAGTGTCAAGGAACAAGAGCTGATCGACCTGACCGCGCGTGCCTGCGATGCCGTTGGCATCGAAGGCTGGGGCCGGCTGGACGTGATGCAGGACGAGCAGGGCCGGTTCTGGCTGCTCGAAGTCAACACCGCACCGGGCATGACCGATCACAGCCTGGTGCCGATGGCGGCCCGCGCGGCTGGCCTGGACTTCCAGCAACTGGTGCTGGCGATCCTGGCCGACAGCGTAGAGAAGCGAGGTTAACAGCCATGCAAGGCGCGATGATACGTCAGCAACCACCCGTTACCGGCCGCAGCAAGCCGGTGCCGCGTGGTGCCAGCCGACTGGTGGCCGACGAGCCCGTATCGGCGCGCCTGCCCCGTCCGAGCTTCGGTGGCCTCAAGCGCCTGCTGTGGCCGGTGCTGCTGGTGGCCGCGGGCTTTGGCGCCTACGAGGGCGCCATCCGCCTGATGCCGTATGCCGACCGCCCGATCACCAAGATCGCCGTGCAGGGCGATCTCAGCTACATCAGCCAGCAGGCGGTGCAGCAGCGTATCGCGCCCTATGTGGCGGCGAGCTTCTTCACCGTGGACCTGGCTGCGATGCGCGTGGAGCTCGAGCAGATGCCGTGGATCGCCCACGCCGAGGTGCGCCGCGTGTGGCCGGATGAAGTGGTGATCCGCCTGGAAGAACAGTTGCCGGTGGCGCGCTGGGGTGACGAGGCCTTGCTCAACAACCAGGGCCAGGCCTTCACCCCGCGCGAGCTGGCCAACTACGAGCACCTGCCGCAGCTGTTCGGGCCGCAGCGCGCTCAGCAACAAGTCATGCAGCAGTATCAGGTATTGAGCCAGATGCTGCGCCCCATGGGCTTTTCCATCGCTCGCCTGGAGCTGCGCGAGCGAGGCAGCTGGTTCCTGACCACTGGCGCGGGTAGCGCCGGTCCAGGCATCGAGCTGCTGCTGGGGCGCGACCACCTGGTGGAGAAGATGCGCCGTTTCATTGCCATTTACGACAAATCGCTTAAAGACCAGATCACCAATATCGCCCGCATCGATCTGCGTTACGCCAACGGATTAGCGGTTGGCTGGCGGGAACCGAATGCACCGACGACGGCCCAACCCGCCGTTGCGAAGAATTAGAGAGAGGCAGGACCATGGCAAACGCGCATAGCGGCAAAATGATCGTCGGGCTGGACATCGGCACCTCCAAGGTGGTGGCGCTGGTGGGCGAGGTCGGCGAAGACGGTACCCTGGAGATCGTGGGTATCGGCACCCATCCGTCCCGCGGCCTGAAGAAGGGCGTGGTGGTGAACATCGAATCGACCGTGCAGTCGATCCAGCGCGCCGTCGAGGAAGCCCAGCTGATGGCGGGCTGCCGCATCCACTCGGCGTTCGTCGGGGTGGCCGGCAACCACATCCGCAGCCTGAACTCCCATGGCATCGTCGCCATCCGCGACCGCGAAGTCAGCACCGCCGACCTCGAGCGCGTGCTCGACGCCGCCCAGGCCGTGGCCATTCCAGCCGACCAGCGCGTGCTGCACACCCTGCCGCAGGACTACGTGATCGACAACCAGGAAGGCGTGCGCGAGCCCCTGGGCATGTCGGGCGTGCGCCTGGAAGCCAAGGTCCATGTGGTCACCTGCGCGGTCAACGCCGCGCAGAACATCGAGAAGTGCGTGCGCCGCTGTGGCCTGGAAATCGACGACATCATCCTCGAGCAGCTGGCCTCGGCCTACTCGGTACTGACCGACGACGAGAAGGAACTGGGCGTGTGCCTGGTGGACATCGGTGGCGGCACCACCGACATCGCCATCTTCACCGAAGGCGCGATCCGTCACACCGCGGTAATCCCGATCGCCGGCGACCAGGTCACCAACGACATCGCCATGGCCCTGCGCACCCCCACGCAGTACGCCGAGGAAATCAAGATCCGCTATGCCTGCGCCCTGGCCAAGCTGGCCGGCGCCGGTGAGACCATCAAGGTGCCGAGCGTCGGCGACCGCCCGCCGCGCGAGCTGTCCCGCCAGGCCCTGGCCGAAGTGGTGGAGCCGCGTTACGACGAGCTGTTCACCCTGATCCAGGCCGAGCTGCGCCGCAGCGGCTTCGAGGACCTGGTGCCGGCCGGCATCGTCCTCACCGGCGGCACCGCGAAGATGGAAGGCGCCGTTGAACTGGCCGAGGAAATCTTCCACATGCCGGTACGCCTGGGCGTGCCGCATAGCGTTCGGGGGCTGAGCGACGTGGTGCGCAACCCGATCTACTCCACCGGTGTGGGCTTGCTCACCTACGGCCTGCAGAAGCAGTCCGAGGATCCGTCCCTGACCGGTATCAGCAACAGCAACAGCAGCAACAACAGCTATGGCGATGAACCGAAGGGCCCTGTGCTTGAGCGTCTCAAGCGTTGGGTCCAGAGCAACTTCTAAGTTTCAAAGCAGTAGTGGTAGGCGCGACAACTAGAGAACTGTAAGGAGAGGGAAAATGTTCGAACTCGTAGACAACGTCCCGCAAAGTCCGGTCATCAAGGTGATCGGCGTCGGCGGTGGCGGCGGCAACGCCGTCAACCACATGGTCAAGAGCAACATCGAAGGCGTCGAGTTCATCTGCGCCAACACCGATGCCCAGGCGCTGAAGAACATTGGCGCGCGCACCATCCTGCAACTGGGTACCGGCGTGACCAAGGGCCTGGGCGCAGGCGCCAATCCGGAAGTCGGCCGTCAGGCCGCGCTGGAAGACCGCGAGCGCATCGCCGAGGTGCTGCAGGGCACCAACATGGTGTTCATCACCACCGGCATGGGCGGCGGTACCGGTACTGGCGCGGCGCCGATCATCGCCGAAGTGGCCAAGGAAATGGGCATCCTCACCGTCGCGGTGGTGACCCGTCCGTTCCCGTTCGAAGGTCGCAAGCGCATGCAGATCGCCGACGAAGGCATCCGCATGCTGGCCGAGAGCGTCGACTCGCTGATCACCATCCCCAACGAGAAGCTGCTGACCATCCTGGGCAAGGATGCAAGCCTGCTGTCCGCCTTCGCCAAGGCTGACGACGTGCTGGCCGGCGCCGTGCGCGGCATCTCCGACATCATCAAGCGCCCTGGCATGATCAACGTCGACTTCGCCGACGTGCGCACCGTGATGGGCGAGATGGGCATGGCGATGATGGGTACCGGCTGCGCCAGCGGTCCGAACCGTGCCCGCGAGGCGACCGAGGCGGCGATTCGCAACCCGCTGCTCGAAGACGTCAACCTGCAGGGCGCCCGCGGCATCCTGGTGAACATCACCGCAGGTCCAGACCTGTCGCTGGGTGAATACTCCGACGTGGGTAGCATCATCGAGGCCTTCGCCTCCGACCACGCGATGGTCAAGGTCGGCACCGTGATCGATCCGGACATGCGCGACGAGCTGCACGTGACCGTGGTCGCCACCGGCCTGGGCGCGCGCATCGAGAAGCCGGTCAAGGTCGTCGACAACACCCTGCAGACCGCCCAGCAGGCGTACGAGGCCTCCAACCCGGCCCCGGTTCGCCAGGAGCAGTCGGCTGTCAACTACCGTGACCTGGAGCGTCCGACCGTGATGCGCAACCAGGCCCACGCGGGTGCCGCGGCCGCAGCTAAACTCAATCCTCAGGATGACCTGGACTACCTGGATATCCCGGCGTTCCTGCGTCGTCAGGCCGATTAATGGAATTTATCAGGGGTATAAGGGTGATTGGTGTTCAGCAAAGGCCGGGTCTGTTATCATCCCCAGCCTTTGTTGATACCTGTTCGCAATTTGCGCTGAAGCGGCCAATGCCATGATTAGACAACGCACCCTGAAGAATACCATCCGTGCCACAGGCGTCGGCCTGCACTCCGGGGAGAAGGTCTACCTGACCCTCAAGCCTGCGCCTGTCGACACCGGCATCGTCTTCCGTCGCGCCGATCTCTCGCCTGTCGTGGAGATCCCGGCGCGCGCGGCCAACGTCGGCGAGACCACCATGTCGACGACCCTGGTCAACGGTGACGTCAAAGTCGATACGGTCGAGCACCTGCTCTCCGCCATGGCGGGCCTGGGCATCGATAACGCCTACGTCGAGCTCTCCGCCTCGGAAGTGCCGATCATGGATGGCAGCGCCGGACCCTTCGTATTCCTGATCCAATCGGCCGGCCTGGAAGAACAGGACGCACCGAAGAAGTTCATCCGCATCCTGCGCGAAGTGACGGTGGAAGAGGGCGACAAGCGCGCCACTTTCCTGCCTTTCGACGGGTTCAAGGTGAGCTTCGAGATCGACTTCGATCACCCGGTCCTCAAGGGCCAGACCCAGAGCGCGGTCGTCGACTTCTCCAGCACCTCGTTCGTGAAGGAAGTCAGTCGCGCCCGCACCTTCGGCTTCATGCGTGATATCGAGTACCTGCGCAAGCACAACCTTGCGCTGGGCGGCAGTGTGGAGAACGCCATCGTGGTCGACGAGACCGGTGTGCTCAACGAGGACGGACTTCGTTCCGATGACGAGTTCGTCAAGCACAAGATCCTCGACGCCATCGGCGACCTCTATCTGCTGGGCAACAGCCTGATCGGCGAGTTCAAGGGCTACAAGTCCGGACACGCGCTGAACAACCAGCTGCTGCGCAAGCTGATCGCAGAAACCGACGCCTGGGAAGTGGTCACGTTCGAAGATGCCAGCACGGCACCGATCTCGTACATGCGCCCTGTTGCGGCCGTGTAAGTTCGAACACTCTCTCTAGTGATTGAGGCCACCTTCGGGTGGCCTTTTTTATAGGGTGTGTCCCGCGACAGGCCCGCGCACGCTATCGCGGGGTCGTGTATCAGGCTTTGCCCTGCGCATGCGCCGCCAGGCGCTCCAGCGCTGCGCGCAACTTCGAATCGCTGATCCCCTCGGCCGAACCACGAATGCTCTCTGCGGCATTGCTCGACAGTTCAGGCCCGTGACCTTCGCGTTTCGCCGGCACCAGCGGCGGCTGCACCTTGAACTGGATGCGACTCAGGTTGGCGAAGGCTTCCATGGCCTGGAGCTGACGCTGCAGGCGCTTCTGCTGGTAGCGCAGGCGGGTGGCCCAGTGGCCGTCGGTCACAACCAGCAACAACGTGCCTTCCTTCCACGACGCCACATGACAGTGCTCGCGGGCGGCCGGCTGCAGCTGGCTTTCCAGCAGGCGCTGCAGGTGTTCCAGGCGCTCGGCCTGGTTGAGCAGCAGGCGCAGTGGCCGAGCCTTGCGCAGCAGGTCGGCGGGGGGGCGGGCAGGGGTGGGTTTGTAGGCCATGGGGGTACGCAGAGGGTTGCAAGATCGACAGTCTAACAGTTGGGCCCTCATCGCGGGCTTGCCCCGCGATCGGTTGGTGGATCTTGATGCAAGTCATTCTTGATACGTTTCATCTTCGCGCACCTTGAACTTGCGCAAAAAGCCCCTATGTTAGTCAGGCCCCCTAAAAGCGCTGTGCCAGCATCGTGGAAATCCACCACTTTCCTCACCATCGTTTCCGGGTAGAATGCTCGTTCGCATGCGGCCTAAGGGCTGCACGGGCGACTCACGGGGCCGCCCTCCATCCCTACGTGTGGAAGATCCTGCCGATATGTTTGCGCCTTTGTTAAAAAAACTTTTTGGAAGCAAGAACGAGCGTGAAATCAAACGCATGCTCAAGACGGTGAGCACCGTCAATGCCTTCGAAGAGAAGATGGTGGCCCTCTCCGACGAGCAGCTGCGGGGCAAGACCGCAGAGTTCAAGGAGCGTCTGGCCAAAGGCGAAACCCTCGACCAGCTGTTGCCCGAAGCCTTCGCCGTCGCCCGTGAGGCCGGCAAGCGCGTGATGGGCATGCGCCACTTCGATGTCCAGCTGATCGGCGGCATGACCCTGCACGAGGGCATGATCGCAGAAATGCGTACCGGTGAAGGCAAGACCTTGGTCGGTACCCTGGCCGTCTATCTCAACGCGCTGTCCGGCAAGGGCGTGCACGTGGTCACGGTCAACGACTACCTGGCCCGCCGCGACGCCAACTGGATGCGTCCGCTGTACGAATTCCTCGGCCTGAACGTAGGCATCGTCTCGGCGTTCCAGCCGCCGGAAGAAAAGCGTGCCGCCTACGCCGCCGACATCACCTACGGCACCAACAACGAATTCGGCTTCGACTACCTGCGCGACAACATGGCGTTCAGCCAGGACGAGAAGTTCCAGCGTGAACTGAACTTCGCCGTGATCGACGAAGTCGACTCGATCCTCATCGACGAAGCGCGCACCCCGCTGATCATCTCCGGCCAGGCCGAGGACAGCTCCAAGCTGTACATCGAGATCAACCGCCTGATTCCGCGGCTGACCCAGCACATCGAGGAAGTCGAAGGCCAGGTCACCCAGGAAGGCCACTACTCCATCGACGAGAAGAGTCGCCAGGTCGAGCTGAACGAGGCCGGTCACCAGTTCATCGAGGACATGCTCACCCAGTCGGGTCTGCTGGCCGAAGGCGAGAGCCTGTACTCGGCGCACAACCTGGGCCTGCTGACTCACGTCTACGCCGGCCTGCGCGCCCACAAGCTGTTCCACCGCAACGTCGAGTACATCGTCCAGGACGGCCAGATCCTGCTGATCGACGAGCACACCGGCCGTACCATGCCGGGCCGCCGCCTGTCCGAGGGCCTGCACCAGGCCATCGAGGCGAAGGAAAACCTGAACATCCAGGCCGAGAGCCAGACCCTGGCCTCGACCACCTTCCAGAACTACTTCCGCCTCTACACCAAGCTGTCCGGCATGACCGGTACCGCCGACACCGAAGCGTTCGAGTTCGCCCAGATCTACAACCTCAACGTGATGGTCATCCCACCGAACAAGCCGTTGGCCCGCAAGGACTTCAACGACCTGGTGTACCTGACCGCCGACGAAAAGTACGCCGCGATCATCGCCGACATCAAGGAAAGCATGGCCCAGGGCCGTCCAGTCCTGGTCGGCACCGCGACCATCGAAACCTCCGAGCACATGTCCAACCTGCTCAAGAAGGAAGGTATCGACCACAAGGTCTTGAACGCCAAGTATCACGAGAAGGAAGCCGAGATCATCGCCCAGGCCGGTGCGCCGGGCGCGCTGACCATCGCCACCAACATGGCCGGCCGTGGTACCGACATCCTGCTGGGCGGCAACTGGGAGGCCGAAGTCGCCGCCCTGGAGAACCCGACCGCCGAGCAGATCGCCCAGATCAAGGCCGACTGGCAGAAGCGTCACCAGCAGGTACTGGAAGCAGGCGGCCTGCACGTGATCGCCTCCGAGCGCCATGAGTCGCGCCGTATCGACAACCAGCTGCGTGGCCGTGCCGGCCGTCAGGGCGACGCCGGCTCCAGCCGTTTCTACCTGTCGCTGGAAGACAGCCTGATGCGCATCTTCGCCTCCGATCGGGTGAAGAACTTCATGAAGGCCCTCGGCATGCAGTCCGGCGAGGCCATCGAGCACCGCATGGTGACCAACGCCATCGAGAAAGCACAGCGCAAGGTCGAAGGCCGCAACTTCGACATCCGCAAGCAACTGCTCGAATACGACGACGTGGCCAACGAGCAGCGCAAGGTGATCTACCACATGCGCAACAGCCTGCTGGCCGCCGAGAACATCGGCGATACCATCGCCGAGTTCCGCCAGGAAGTGCTCGACGCCACCATCAGCCAGCACATTCCGCCGCAGTCGCTGCCCGAGCAGTGGGACGTGGCCGGCCTGGAAGCTTCGCTGGCCAGCGATTTCGCCATGAAGCTGCCGATCCAGCAATGGCTCGACGAAGACGACAAGCTCTACGAAGAGACCCTGCGCGAGAAGCTGCTCAAGGAAATCACCGACGCCTACAACGAGAAGGAAGACCAGGCCGGCATCGACGCCCTGCGTACCTTCGAGAAGCAGATCCTGCTGCGCGTGCTGGACGACCTGTGGAAGGACCACCTGTCGACCATGGATCACCTGCGTCACGGTATCCATCTGCGCGGTTATGCGCAGAAGAACCCGAAGCAGGAGTACAAGCGCGAGTCGTTCACCCTGTTCCAGGAGCTGCTGGAGTCGATCAAGCGCGACACCATCCGCGTGCTGTCGCACGTCCAGGTGCGCCGCGAAGACCCTGTCGAGGAGGAAGCCCGTCTGCGCCGCGAGGCCGAGGAACTGGCCAGCCGCATGCAGTTCCAGCACGCCGCCGCCCCGGGCCTGGAAGGCGAGCAACTGGCCGAGGAGGGCGCTGAAGTCGCCGTGGCCTCGGCGCCAGTGCGCAACGAGCACAAGCTGGGTCGCAACGAGCCCTGCTGGTGTGGTTCGGGCAAGAAGTTCAAGCATTGCCATGGTCAGATTGAGTGATCTGAACCACTTGCAGTAACGTGACACATCCGGGGCCGCTTTGCGGCCCCGCTTTTTGTTCTCAACCGATTTATCTAGGAGCGCTCTAATGGCTGTTGGTCTTGGTCCCCTGCCCACCCTGCACCCGGTTCCCGGTTTCGAACTCGGTATCGCCTCGGCGGGCATCAAGCGCCCGGGGCGCAAGGATGTGGTGGTGATGCGTTGCGCCGAAGGTTCCAGCGTCGCTGGCGTGTTCACCCTCAACGCGTTCTGCGCGGCGCCGGTGATTCTTGCCAAGCAGCGCGTGCAGGGCACTGTGCGCTACCTGCTGACCAATACCGGCAACGCCAATGCGGGTACTGGTGCGCCGGGCCTGGCCGCCGCCGAGCGTACCTGCGCCAAGCTTGCCGAACTGGCGGGTGTGCCGGCTGATTCGGTGCTGCCGTTCTCCACCGGTGTGATCGGTGAGCCGCTGCCGGTCGAGAAGATCGAGGGCGCGCTGCAGGCCGCCCTGGACGACTTGTCCGAGAACAACTGGGCCGAAGCCGCCACCGGCATCATGACCACCGATACCCTGCCCAAGGGTGCCAGCCGCCAGTTCCAGCACGACGGCAATACCATCACTGTCACCGGCATCAGCAAGGGCGCGGGCATGATCCGCCCGAACATGGCCACCATGCTCGGCTACATCGCCACCGACGCCAAGGTCGCCCCGGCCGTGCTGAAGGACCTGATCCTGGACGGCGCCAACAAGTCGTTCAACCGCATCACCATCGATGGCGATACCTCGACCAACGACTGCTGCATGCTGATCGCCACCGGCCAGGCCGATGTGCCTGAGGTCACCGAGGCCAGCGGCGCGCTGTTCGAGGCGTTGAAGCAGGCTGTGTTCGAGGTGTGCATGGAAGTGGCCCAGGCGATCGTCCGTGACGGCGAAGGCGCCACCAAGTTCGTCACCGTGCAGGTCAACGGTGGCGGCAATCACCAGGAGTGCCTGGACGTGGGCTACGCCGTGGCCCACTCGCCACTGATCAAGACCGCGCTGTTCGCCTCCGATCCCAACTGGGGTCGTATCCTCGCCGCGGTCGGCCGCGCCGGCGTCCCGGCGCTGGACGTGAGCCTGATCGATGTGTACCTGGGCGACGTCTGCATCGCCAGCCAGGGCGGGCGCAGCCCGAGCTACACCGAAGAGCAGGGCTCGAAGGTGATGGCCCAGGAGGAGATCACCATCCGTATCGAGCTGGGCCGTGGCCAGTGCAGCGAAACCATCTGGACCACCGACCTGTCCCACGAGTACGTGAAGATCAACGCCGAGTATCGGACTTGATGTAACTGGGGCCGCCTTGCGGCCCTTTCGCGGCACAAGGCCGCTCCTACCGGAGATCGCGTGCTCTTGTAGGAGCGGCCTTGTGCGGCGAAAGGGCTGCAAGGCAGCGCCAATATCCCGAATCCGCTGGAGCCCAATCATGAGCTATCACCTGATCATCGGCGACAAGCTGTATTCCTCCTGGTCGCTACGCGGCGCCCTGGCCCTCGAGCTGGCTGGCGTCCGCTACGAAGAAACCCTGATCAAACTCAACCAGCCCGACACCCGCAAGCGCATTCTTGCGTTCTCGGCTACCGGCAAGGTACCGCTGCTCAAGAGCGAGCACGGCGTGATCGCCGACTCCCTGGCCATCGCCGAATACCTCAACGAACAGCACCCCGAGGCGCGCTTGTGGCCAGCGGACATCGCCGCTCGCGCCCAGGCCCGTTCGGCCTGTGCGCAGATGCACAGCGGCTTCTTCGCCCTGCGTGGGCACATGCCGTTCGACCTGTCCCGTGACGAAGCGCTGGCCGAGGTGCCGCTGGACGTGCAGATCGACATCGATCGCATCGTCGCGCTGTGGTCCGAGTGCCGGCTGGTGGCCAAGGACAGCGGCCCGTTCCTGTTCGGCCGGCCGACCCTGGCCGATGCCTTCTTCGCTCCGGTGGCGGTGCGCCTGCGCACCTACCGGGTCGAGGTGCCGGCCGAGGCGGCGGCCTACATCGAAACCCTCTATCAGTGGCCGGCCTTCCAGGCCTGGCGGCAAGCAGGCCTGGCGGAGCGTGAAGGGTGAAACGGATTCATGTAGTTGCCGCCGTCATTCGTGGCACCGACGGACGCATCCTGATCGCTCGCCGCGCTGACACGCAGCATCAGGGTGGGCTTTGGGAATTCCCAGGCGGCAAGGTGGAGGAGGGTGAGGGCGTCGAAGCGGCGCTGGCCCGTGAGCTGCGTGAGGAACTGGGCATCGAGGTCGCTCGCTCGCGGCCGCTGATCAAGGTCAGCCACGATTATCCGGACAAGCAAGTGCTGCTGGACGTGCGCGAGGTGGACGCCTTCACCGGCGAACCCCATGGTGCCGAGGGGCAACCGCTGGCCTGGGTGGCGCCGCGCGAGCTTGACCAGTATGAATTCCCCGAAGCCAACAAGCCGATCGTCGCGGCCGCGCGCCTGCCTGACCAGTACCTGATCACCCCGGACGGCCTGGATGTGCCGGAACTGCTCAAGGGCATCCAGAAAGCCGTGGCCAGCGGGATCAAGCTGATCCAGCTGCGCGCGCCGGACATGTACGATCCCAAGTACCGTGACGTCGCGGTGGACGCGGTCGGGCTCTGCGCGGGCAAGGCGCAGTTGATGCTCAAGGGGCCGCTGGAATGGCTGGGTGATTTCCCATCGGCCGGCTGGCACCTGACGGCTGCGCAGCTGCGCAAGTATGCGTCCAAGGGCCGCCCGTTCCCCGCGGATCGCTGGCTGGCGGCGTCGTGCCATGGCGCCGAAGAGCTGGCGCTGGCCGAGCAGATGGGGGTTGATTTCGTAACCTTGTCGCCGGTGCAGGCGACCCAGACTCATCCAGAGGCCACGCCGCTGGGGTGGGATGAGGCGCAGCGTTTGATTGCCGGGTTCAACAAGCCGGTTTACCTGCTGGGTGGGGTAGGGCCGGGTGAGCGCGAGCGGGCCTGGGATGCCGGGGCGCAGGGGGTGGCCGGGATCCGGGCGTTCTGGCCTGAGGTCTGAGTGATTGGGGCCGCTTTGTGGCCCATCGCGACACAAGGCCGCTCCCACAAGTACAGCACAGCCCTCAAAGGCACTGCTGTACTTGTGGGAGCGGCCTTGTGTCGCGATGGGCTGCGCAGCAGCCCCCGCTATATCAGGCTTCAGGTTTAGGCGCAGGCTGCCACAATACCTCGTCCACACCTTGGCGGCGCCCGATGATCCGGGCCGCGACGAACAGCAGGTCCGACACCCGGTTGATATAGGCCAGGCCTACCCCTTCCAGCGGCTCCACGGCATTCAACTGCTGGCACCGCCGCTCCGCCGTCCGCGCCGCGCTGCGGCAGACATGGGCCTGGGCCACCAGCATCGAGCCTCCGGGCAGGATGAAGTTCTTCAGTGGCCCCAACTCTTCGTTCCAATGGTCGATGGCTGCCTCCAGGCGCTCCACTTCAGCGGCATTCACCGCCTGATAGCTGGGCATCGCCAGTTCCCCGCCAAGATCGAACAAGCGGTGCTGACAAGGCCCCAGCACCTCGATCAGCTCGACAAGCCCCGCCTCGGACAACCCTGCCAACAGGACGCCCAACTGGCTGTTGAGGCTGTCCACTTCACCGATCGCCTCGATCCGCGGATGGTCCTTGGGCACCCGGCGGCCGTCGCCGAGACCGGTTTCGCCCTTGTCGCCGGTGCGGGTGTAGATCTTCGACAGGCGATAGCCCATGTCATGCCTCCGTATTGGTGGTGGCCGGCTGGCCCAGGGGCAGGCGCAGGGTGAAGCAGGTGCCCTGACCGGGCGTGGACTGCACTTCCATCTGCCCCTTGTGATTGTTGGTGATGATGAAGTACGACACCGACAGGCCCAGCCCGGTGCCCTGGCCGATTTCCTTGGTGGTGAAGAACGGCTCGAAGGTGCGCTTGCGCACGGCCTCGGGCATGCCCACACCGTTGTCCTCGACCTGGATCTCAGCCCAGGGTGGGTTGAGCCGGGTGCGCAGGGTGATGCGTCCCGGCTCGCTCGGGTGGGGGCGCTGGTGGATGGCCTGGGCGGCGTTCTTCAGCAGGTTGAGCAGCACCTGCTCCAGCTCGTTGGCGGTACAGGGCACCGGCCCCAGTTGCGGGTCGAACTGGCGGACGATGGCCTGACCCTTGAAGTCGAAGCCGATGGTCAGGTCGAAATCGTTGCCGGCGATCTCCACGGCCTGGTCGATCAGTGCCGGCAAATCGCACGGTACCAGTTGGCGGTTGCTGCGGCGGCTGAAACTGAGCATGTGGGTGACGATCTTCGCCGCCCGGGCGCCGGCCTGCTGGATGCCATCGAGCAGCTGCGGTACTTCGCGGCTTTCCAGGTAGTGGTTGACGCCCTGCAGGTCGATGCCCTGCTCGGCGGCCTGCTCCAGGTTGCGCGGCAGGTCCGGCGACAGGCGTCGGCGAATGTTCTGCACATTGTGCAGGATGGCGCCCAGCGGGTTGTTGATCTCATGCGCCATGCCGGCGGCCAGGCCGCCGACCGAGAGCATCTTCTCCGACTGCACCATCATCTCTTCCAGCGACAGGCGCTGGGTGATGTCGTCGATGCGGATCACCACGCCACGGCCGCCACCGCCCATCAGCGGGTAGAAGGTCAGGGCATAGTGGCGCAGGTCCTCGCCCTTGGGCCAGGTAACCCGCTCGATCTTGGCCACCCGGTGCTTCTCCACGCTTTCCTTGAGCTGCGTCAGGAACGGCTTGAGCGGTTCGAAGGCGAGGAAGATCGGCTGATTCAGCGCCTCGTCCAGCGGTGTGCCGGAGAGCACCGTGGCCTCGTGGTTCCACTGGGTGACGTAGAGCTGCTCGTCGAGGGCGATCAGCGCCGAGGGCATGGAGTCGATGATGCTGTTCAGGTAGTTCTGAAAGCCCGTGAGCTTCTTCTCGATCTTGCTGCGCACCTGGACTTCCAGTTCCAGCTTGCGGTTGGTGTGGCGGGTTTCCTCGGCCAGGCCCTGGGCCTGATCGTAGGCGCTCTGGAACTCGTCGCGCGTGCGCTTGAGCTGCTGCTCGCGGGCCTCGATGCGCGAAAGCATGGTGTTGAACGCGTCGGCCAGGCCGCCGATCTCGTCGTCGTTGCCGCGCTGGGCGCGCAGGGCGTAGCTCTCCTCGTGGGTGACCTGGCGTGTCAGCTCCTGGAGGCGGTTGATCGGTACGGTGATCAGGCGCTTGATCTGCCGGGCGATGACCAGCCACAGCAGCACGCTGAACACCAGGATGGCCAGGCTGGCGGAGAGGGTGCCGGTGTAGAAGGCGGTGGGCAGTTCGCTGCTGGCCACCAGCAGCAGGTGCGCGGGCGGGGCGGCGTTGCGCGGCAGGCGAATCAGCTGGGTACTGCGAAACTCCATCAGGCGCCAGCCATCGATGTTGCGGTAGCGCTTGGGCAAGGTCAGGGGCTCGCCATGCTGAAGCTGAGCCAGCATTTGTCCGTCGCCGCCATAGATCGCGGCGGCGCGCAGCGGCGAGTAGCTGTCGAGCTCCTTGAGCAGTGCCGTGGCGGCCTCTGGCGAGTCGCCGGCGCGCGAAGACAGCTGTGGGTTGGAGACCAGCCTGCCGATGGTCTGCAGGGCCTGCGGCGCCATGCTCTCCTGGGTGATCCAGTAGGCGGCGCTGATGAAGGCGAGGTTGGCCACCAGCAGGATGGTCACCAGCAGCACCAGCAGGGCCGCCAGCAGTTTCTGCCCGACCGGGAGGTTTTCCAGGCGTTGACGCAGGGTCATGGGTCTGTGGATGTCCGTGTGCGGTGAATGGGCGGGTCAGTCGCTGCGCAGGCCACGCGCCTGCAGGTTATCGACCAGGCGCTGGTGCAGGCGTTCCAGGTGCGGCAGCGTCAGGCCGTGGCGGGCGGCGGCGCGGCAGGCGTGGCCGAGCAGGTAATGCACTTCCGTGCGTCGGCCATGACGGACGTCCTGGCACATGGAAGAGTAGTTGGCCGCGGTCGCCACGATCACCCGCTGTACCTCCTGGTGCAGATCGCTGGCGGCCTCGGGCTGGCCACAGCGGTGCAGCAGGCTCGCCAGTTCGTCGCACAACTGCTCGACTTCCGCCAGGTGTCCGAGCAGGCCGCCGTTCTGGCAGTCATGCAGCACCGTCAGTGGATTGATCGCGCAGTTGAGCGCCAGCTTGCGCCACAGGCGGGTGGGGATGTCGAGCGCCCACTGGGCGGGGATGCCGGCGTCGTGCAGGTCGTCGAACCAGTGCGGGACAGTGGGGTGAGCCGGGTCGCCCAGCCAGTTGAAACCATGGCCGGCGAAGCGCACCTGCCAGTCCGCTTCGCGATAGGCACCTTCGGTGCTGGAGGCGAAGATGCAGCGGGCATGGGGCACCTGCTCGGCGACTTCCTCCTGGCTGCCCAGGCCATTCTGCAGCAGCAGCAGTTCGGCGTTGCTCGCCAGTCTCGGCGCCAGGCGCGCCACGGCGGGAGCGGCATCGTAGGCCTTGCAGGCGACCAGCAGGCGGTGGATGGGGCCGGGAGCATCGAAGGTCTCGGCGGGAATGGCGTAGCGGCGCGGTTCGTTGTGCTCGACCAAGGTCAAGCCACCAACGCTCTGGTACGCAGCCAGGCGCCGCGGATCACGCAGGATCAGGCGGACCGCCTTGCCGGCGCGGGCCAGGCGGCAGGCCCAGAGGCTGCCGAGGCTGCCGGCGCCGAGAATATGCCAGGTGCTGCTCATCTGCGTTTCGCAACCCGTTATAATGAGCCCGCATTTTAACCATCAAACCCGACGCGCTCCATCTTCAGACCGAGCGCGCTTTTTTTGGAGAACACCCATGCCTTCGTTCGACGTGGTATCGGAACTGGACAAGCACGAAGTGCAGAACGCCGTCGACAACGCCGTCAAGGACCTTGACCGCCGCTACGACCTCAAGGGCAAAGGCAGCTTCGAGTTCAAGGACAAGGAGCAGACCGTGCTGTTGACCGCCGAGGAAGAGTTCCAGCTCGAGGCGATGCTGGAGATCCTGCGCCTGGCGCTGGTCAAGCGCAAGATCGACGTCAAATGTCTGGAAACCAAGGAGCCCTACGCCTCGGGCAAGGAAAAGAAGCAGGAAGCCAAGTTCCGCGAAGGCATCGACAAGGACCTGGCCAAGAAGATCGTCGCCACCATCAAGGACGGCAAGCTCAAGGTCCAGGCCGCCATCCAGGGCGAGCAGGTGCGTGTCACCGGCAAGAAGCGCGACGACCTGCAGGAAGCCATTGCCCTGCTGCGCACCAAGGAATTCGACATGCCGCTGCAGTTCAACAACTTCCGCGACTGATCGTGTGGTGGCCCGGAACCTTGATGGCGCAGTGATGTCCATCTGGACCTGGGCCGCTGCCGTTTGCGTGGCCTGCCTTACTGTGTACTTGCCGCTCGGCATCAGGAGAAAAACATGGATTTGAACGCTGAAGTCGATCAGCTGGTCCGCCAATCGCAAACCTGGATTCCCTTGATCATGGAATACGGCAGCCGCCTGCTGCTGGCGCTGCTCACCCTGGCCATCGGCTGGTGGATCATCAACAAGCTCAGCGCGCGCCTGGGCAAGCTGGTCGGCCTGCGCGCCGACGTGGCCTTGCAAGGCTTCATCAGCTCCTTGGCGAACATCGTGCTGAAGGTCCTGCTGATGGTCAGCGTGGCATCGATGATCGGCATCGAGACCACCTCGTTCGTCGCCGCCATCGGTGCCGCTGGCCTGGCCATCGGCCTGGCCTTGCAGGGCAGCCTGGCGAACTTCGCGGGCGGGGTGCTGATCCTGATGTTCCGCCCGTTCCGCATCGGCGACTGGATCGAGGCGCAGGGCGTCGCGGGCACCGTGGACAGCATCCAGATCTTCCACACCGTGGTGCGCACCGGCGACAACAAGACGGTGATCATGCCCAATGGCGCCCTGTCCAACGGCATCATCACCAACACCAACCGTCAGCCGACGCGCAAGGTGGTGTTCGACGTGGGCGTGGACTACGAGGCCGATCTGCAGAAGGCGCGCAACGTGCTGCTGGAGCTGGCGCAGGACCCGCGCGTGCTGCAGGACCCGGCGCCCCAGGCGGTGATCTCGACCCTGGGCGACAGCTCGATCACCGTGTCGCTGCGGATCTGGACCAAGACCGCCGACTACTGGGACGTGCTGTTCATGCTCAACGAGCATGCCCGTGACCGGCTCAAGGCCGAAGGGATCGACATTCCGTTCCCGCAGCGGGTGATCCGTGTGGTGCAGGAGGCGGCTGTGCAGTAACGCCGCGCCGCAAGCCATCGCGGGGCAAGCCCGCTCCCACGGTAATGGTGGGAGCGGGCTTGCCCCGCGATGCTTTCCGGCCCCTTACACTTGTTCACAGCCAGCCAGCGCCATTTCTGGCATATACCCTGATCCCGCCTCCACGCCTGATGCCTGCCATGAAGCCTCTGCTGTACATCACCCCTCTGCGCGCCTTGCTGTTCGGCCTGACCCTGGCGCTGTTCGAGTTGCTGACCTACCTGGCCAGCGACGCCGTCATGCCCGCGATGCCCGTGGTGGTCGGCGATCTCCAGGCCAGCCCCGAATACATTCCCCATGCCCTGAACCTGTACCTGCTGGGCGGGGTTGTGCTGCAGTGGCTGATCGGCCCACTGGCCGACCGTTATGGCCGGCGTCCGCTGTTGCTGGGGGGCTGCGTGTTCTTCGGGCTGGCGTGCCTTGCGACCTACTGGGTACACGACATCGGCCTGTTCAACATGCTGCGCCTGCTGCAGGGCATAGGCCTGGGCTTCGTGGTCACGGTCAGCTATCCGGCGCTCAACGAAGCGTTCAGCGAGGCCGACGCCGTGCGCATGATGGCGCTGCTGGCCAACATCGCGCTGCTGTCGCCATTGCTCGGCCCGCTGGTGGGCACCCTGATGCTGCAGTGGCTGGACTGGCGCTGGCTGTTCGTGGCCTTTGCCGCGGGCGCGGTACTGTGCTGGCTGCTGCTGTATCGGCTGATGCCGGAAACCCTCGGCGTGGAACGCCGCGATGGCTCGCGTCTGCCGTTCACGCCGATCCACCTGCTGCCGTTGCTGGCGGGTTATGGCCAGTTGCTGGGCAACCGGCGCTTCGTCGCCGGCAGTGCGGCGCTGGGGCTGGTGGGGCTACCGTTGATCGGCTGGATCGGCCTGTCGCCGGTGCTGCTGATCCACGACGAGGGGCTCAGCACGATGGAATACGCGCTGTGGCAACTGCCGGTGTTCGCCGGGCTGATCCTCGGCAACCTGATCATCAACCGGGTCGCCGACCGCTATCCGCTGGCAGCGCTGGTGCGTGGCGCCCTCTGGCCGTACCTGGCCGGCTTGAGCCTGATGGTCCTGGCGACGTGGTGCTGGCCGACGGTGACCAGCGTTGTGGCCGGCATGTCGCTGTATGCCTTGGGGCTTGGCGTGGCCAACGCGGTGCTGTACCGCATGACGCTGTTCTCCAGCGAGCAGAGCAAGGGCTTGGTGTCGGCCATGCTGGGGATGATCACCATCGCCCTGTTGGGGCTGGGCGGCGTGGTGCTGGCGATGCTCGGCGCCGGGGCGAGCCTGCTGCACTTCGCCGTCGCCGCTGGCGTGGCGGGCGCGCTGGCGTTGCTGCCGCTGTGGTTCGTGGTCGGTGGGCGCGCTGGGGAAGGGGCGGTCGCAGGTTAAATGCTTCGCGGGGCAAGCCCGCTCCCACGAATACATCTATCATGTGCTGACCCGTGAAAGCCCAAGGAGAGTTGCATGAGCAAGGTCATCGTCGAGTCGCTGGTCTATCACCTGTCGGGCAAGGCCTACGAAAGCCGCCTCGTCTACACGCCGGGCGCGCTGCCACAGCCGGGCCTGGTGATGGCGCCGAACTGGATGGGTATCGGCGAGGGCGCCGAGCGTATCGCCAAGGAAGTGGCCGAGCAGGGCTATGTGGTGTTGATCGCCGACCTGTACGGCCAGTCGGTGCGGCCCTCCAACGCCGACGAGGCGGGCGCGGCGATGATGCCGCTGAAGAACGACCGCGCAGAGCTGCGCAAGCGCATGCAGGAAGCCCTGGCGCAGTTGGCGGGGCAGTCGAAAGCCCTGCTGGCCCCCGGCAAGATGGCCACCTTTGGCTTCTGTTTCGGTGGCTGCTGTGCCCTGGAGCTGGCCCGTACTGGCGCCGACCTCAGGGCGGCAGTGTCGTTCCACGGCACGCTGGACACGCCGAACCCCGAGGACGCCAAGCGCATCCAGGGCTCGGTGCTGGTGCTGCACGGCGCCTCCGATCCTCTGGTGCCGAAGGAGCAGTTGCCGGCCTTCGAGGACGAGATGAATGCCGCCAAGGTCGACTGGCAGCTGGTCAGCTATGGCGGGGCAGTGCATTCGTTCACTGATCCGAATGCCAACGTGCCGGGTAAGATGCAGTATGACCGGCGCACGTCCGAGCGGGCGTTCCGCTCGATGCACAATCTGCTGGCTGAGGTCTTCCGGGGCTGACCCGGCTCCATCGCGGGGCAAGCCCGCTCCCACGTTCAAGGCCCAACCTTGGTGGGAGCGGGCTCGCCCCGCGATGGGCGCAGCGCAGAACTATCTGGGCAACTCGATCCGCCCGTTTTCCCCCGGCACCACCGGCCAATCCCCCGCCGCCCAGCGCGCTCGCGCCTGTTCGATCAACCCTGGATCACTGGCGACGAAGTTCCAGTTCATCCGCCGCGGCCCGTCCAGCGGCGCACCGCCGATCAACATCAGCTGGCACTCTTGCTCGGCATGCAGCACTACCTCCTCACCCTCTGGCAACACGACCAGGTTGCACGGATCGACTGCTTCGTCATCGAGCGTCAGCTCACCTTCCAGCAGATACAGCGCCCGCTGCGCATGCTCCACCGGCACGATCAGTGTGGTCGCCGGCTGCATGCGCACATGGGCATAGAGCGTCGCAGAGAGCACCGGCACCGGCGACTCCAGGCAGAATCCGGTGCCGGCGATCATGCAAATGCGCACGCCAAGGCTGTCACTGACCGGCAGGCTGTCGGCCGGGTGGTGGCTGTAGCTCGCCGGGCCTTGTTCGTTGTCTTGCGGCGAGGCCAGCCAAACCTGCAGGCCATGCAGCCGTGAACCCCGCTCGAACACCTCGGCAGGCGTGCGTTCGACATGGGCGACTCCCGCTCCGGCGGTCATCCAGCTGACATCTCCCGACCGCACGCGCTGGTCCGAGCCCAGGCTGTCCTTGTGCTGGATCTCGCCTTCGAACAGGTAGGTGAGGGTCGACAGCCCGATATGCGGGTGCTGGCGGATATCCATGCCATGACCGGGCGCGTAGTCGGTCTCCAGCATATGGTCGAAGAACACGAACGGGCCGACGCTGCGGCACTGGGCTGACGGCAGTGGCCGCAGGATCGGCTGGCCTTCGACCGACTCGGTGCGGGGGCGGATGACCAAGGGGCGGCTCATGGCGAATCTCCGGGCGGGCAGGGTGGTGCTGGCAAGCATAGCGGTTCGCGCCTTGGCGCTGAACCGCCGGATACGCGCTCCGGTCTACTCTTTCCCTACCGGCGAAGGAGAGCGACATGATTGTCCGAGCGCTGGCTTGCCTGCTGTTGAGCGCAAGCCTGTCAGAAGCGGTGCAGGCCCGCGAGTATCGCTACAGCGACGCCCACCTGCACTACGTGGATTTCTTCCAGGAGACCGAAGGCATGCCGGCGTTGCTCCAGGCCATGGACGCGGCCGGGATCGAGCAATCGATGATCTCCGGCATCCCGGTGGCCAAGAAGTGGCACGAGGACGAACCCAAGCGCCCGCGCTATTACGCCGGCGACGACGCCGATGCCTACTGGTACAGCGCCACCGACCTGTACGTGGCCGCTGCCCTGGAGAAGCTTGCGCCGGAACAACGCCGCCGCTTTCATCCCTTCCTCACCGGTTTCAATCCGGTGGACAAGAATGCCGTGAGTCATATCGAGCGCATGCTCGAGCTGTACCCTGGGCTCTGGCAGGGCATTGGCGAAGTCTTCACCCGTCACGACGACCTGACCGCCCTGACCAGTGGCGACACGCCCCGGGCCAACAACGAAGCGATGACCCGCATCTATCACCTGGCCGCCGAGCGCGACCTGCCGGTGTTGCTGCATTCGAACATCACCTCCAAGCGCGAGCGCAATCCGTTGTACCTGGCCGAGATCGAAGAGCCGTTGCGCAACCACCCACATACCCGTTTCATCTGGGCCCACGCGGGCAGCAGCCTGGAGATCCACCGGCATCAGGAACGCATGGATTTTCTCCTGCCGGTGCTGACACGACTGCTGGAGGATTATCCGAACCTCTACGTCGACCTGTCCTGGAGCGTGCTCGAGCCCTATCTGCTGGATGAGCAGGGCGTGCCGAGCAAGGCCTGGGTCGAGCTGGTCGAGCGATTCCCCAATCGGTTCATGCTCGGCTCGGATGTGGTGGGGCGCTTCGGCAGCCTGGGTGAGCAGATGCACGGCTTCGATCCCTTCCTCGATGCCTTGTCCGAACCGGTGGCCGAGCAGGTGAGCCGGAAGAATTTTCTCGAACTGCTGCCAAAAAACGTGAAATAACGAGTTTCATGCACGGATAGCGTTTTGATATCGCCTTTTTGTCTTACGCAATTTCCAGGTGGGCCGATACCTTCTTTAGGCAACGGAATGTCACCTTTGGGAGGGATCCTGGAAATGAGCCTGAGACGCTTGAATATCGCCCCGCGCGCCGGCCTTGGCTTCGGCATCATGGCGCTGCTGGTGGTGGCGCTGGGCGGCTTCGCGCTGCAACAGATGACCAGCATGCGCCAGCAGTCCGAGCAGGTGGACAACAACTGGCTGCCCAGCGTGATCTCGGTGGGCCGCATGACCCAGGACATGCTGCGTATTCGCGCCCTGACCCTGCGCCTGCTGGTCAACACCGACCCCGCCGCCCAGCAGCAGAACCGCGCGCGTATCGACGAGATAAAGGGTGGGCTGAGCAAGGCGCAGAGTCACTATGACACGCTGATCGTGCTCCCCGAGGAGCGCACCTTGTTCGATCGTTACCAGGGCCTGGAGCGTCAATACATGGCGCTCCAGGGCCAGGTGGTGCAGTTGGCCACCGAGGGGCGTATCGACGCGGCGGCGGCGCTGGTCAATGGCGAGATGAACCAGCTGGCCGACCAGATGACTGCCACCCTCAACGAACTCATCGAGCTGAACAACCACCAGGCCAACTCCGCCACCGATCTCGCCGAGGCGGTGTACAACGGCGCGAAGGTGTGGGTCGGCGTGTTGCTGCTGATCGCCCTGACGCTCACCGTGGTGCTGGCCCTGGCCCTGACCCGCAGTATCGTGCGCCCGCTTGGGCAGTCACTGCGGGTGGCCGAGACGGTGGCCACAGGCGACCTGACGCCCCAGATCACCATACAGGGCGATGATGAGCCGGCACGCCTGCTGGCGGCGCTCAAGAGCATGCAGCAGAGCCTGCGCGAGACCATCGGGCGGATTTCCGACTCGGCCAGCCAACTGGCCTCGGCCTCCGAGGAGCTGAGCGCGGTCACTGAAGACGCGACCCGTGGCCTGCAGCAGCAGAGCATGGAGATCGAACAGGCCGCCACCGCGGTCAACCAGATGACTGCGGCGGTGGAGGAGGTGGCGAGCAATGCGGTGGCCACCTCCGAGGCATCCCGGGAATCCGATCACATCGCCCGCCAGGGGCGCGAGCAGGTGCGGGCCACGGTGACCGCCATTGAGGCCCTGGCCAGTGGCGTGGCCGGCAATGCCGAGGAAGTCGGCCAGTTGGCGCAGCAGGTGCATGACATCGGCAAGGTGCTGGACGTGATCGGATCGATCGCCGAGCAGACCAACCTGCTGGCGCTCAACGCTGCCATCGAGGCCGCGCGGGCCGGGGAGGCCGGGCGCGGATTCGCCGTGGTTGCCGACGAGGTGCGGGCGCTGGCCCACCGCACGCAGGCCTCGACCCGCGAGATCGAGCAGATGATCGTCGCCATCCGGGGCGGTGCCGAGCGTGCCGTGCAGGGCATGCAGCACAGTGATGCGCAGGCCCGCGCGACGCTTGACGGCGCCCATGCCGCAGGTCAGGCGTTGGAGGCGATCGCCGCCGCCATCGGGCAGATCAACGAGCGCAACCTGGTGATCGCCAGCGCCTCGGAAGAGCAGGCCCAGGTGGCGCGGGAGGTGGATCGCAACCTGACCACCATTCGCGACCTGGCGCACCAGTCCTCGGCCGGGGCTGAAGAGACGTCCGCCGCGAGCCAGGCGCTGTCGCGCTTGGCGGTGGACCTCAATACCCTGGTTCAGCGGTTTTCCGTATAGAGACCTGGCCCGTGTAGGAGCGGCCGTGTGTCGCGAAAGGAGCGCGAAACGGCCCCAGGATATTGGCCTCACCGATGAATCGCCGGGGGCGCTTCGCGACACAAGGCCGCTCCTACAGGTAGGTGTGCATCATCTGGCAGTACAAACAAAAACGCCCGGACCAAGGTCCGGGCGTTTTTGTTCAGCAGGTCAGGCGATCACTTGCCTTCCCAGCGCTTGAGCACCAGGGTGGCGTTGGTGCCGCCGAAGCCGAAGCTGTTGCTCATGACGGTATCGAGCTTGGCGTTCTCTTCGGTCTTGCGCAGGATCGGCAGGTCGGCGACCTCCGGGTCCAGCTCGTCGATGTTGGCGGAGCCGGCGATGAAGTTGTTCTCCATCATCAGCAGGCAGTAGATCGCCTCGTGCACGCCCGCGGCGCCCAGCGAGTGGCCGGACAGGCTCTTGGTCGAGCTGATCTTCGGTGCCTTGTCGCCGAACACTTCACGCACGCCCTTCATCTCGGCGACGTCGCCGACCGGGGTGGAGGTGCCGTGGGTGTTCAGGTAGTCGATCGGGGTGTCGACGGTGGACAGCGCCTGCTGCATGCAGCGGATGGCGCCTTCGCCGCTCGGGGCGACCATGTCGTAGCCGTCGGAGGTCGCGCCGTAGCCGACGATCTCGGCGTAGATCTTGGCGCCGCGGGCCAGGGCATGTTCCAGCTCCTCGACCACTACCATGCCGCCGCCGCCAGCGATGACGAAGCCGTCACGGTCGGCATCGTAGGCGCGCGAGGCCAGTTCCGGAGTTTCGTTGCGCTTGGTCGACAGGGCGCCCATGGCATCGAACAGGAACGACTGGCTCCAGTGCTCTTCTTCACCGCCGCCGGCGAAGACGATGTCCTGCTTGCCCCACTGGATCTGCTCCATGGCGGTGCCGATGCAGTGTGCGGAGGTGGCGCAGGCCGACGAGATCGAGTAGTTGATGCCCTTGATCTTGAACGGGGTGGCCAGGCACGCCGACACGGTGCTGCCCATGGTGCGGGTGACGCGGTACGGGCCGACACGCTTGACGCCTTTCTCGCGCAGGGTGTCGAGGGCTTCCATCTGGTTCAGGGTGGAAGCGCCGCCGGAGCCGGCGACCAAACCGGTACGCGGGTTGGAGATCTGCTCTTCGGTCAGGCCCGAGTCCTTGATCGCGTCCTGCATCGCCAGGTAGGCGTAGGCCGCGGCGTGGCCGACGAAGCGGAAGACCTTGCGGTCGATCAGCTCTTCGAGGTTGAGGTCGATGGAACCGGAAACCTGGCTACGCAGCCCCATTTCCTTGTATTCCGGGTTGTAACGGATACCCGGACGGCTGTTGCGCAGGTTTTCGGTGACGGTAGCTTTGTCATTGCCCAGGCACGATACGATGCCCAGACCAGTGATCACGACGCGGCGCATGCGAATAACCCTTAGAAATTGTCAGTGGAGGTGAACACGCCGACCCGCAGGCCTTCGGCGGTGTAGATCTCGCGACCGTCGACGCTGACCGAGCCATCGGCGATGGCCATGTTCAGCTTGCCCTTCAGGACGCGCTTGATGTGAATGTTGTAGGTGACTTTCTTGGCGGTGGGAAGTACCTGGCCGAAGAACTTCACTTCGCCCGAACCCAGGGCGCGGCCACGGCCCGGCAGACCCTGCCAGCCGAGGAAGAACCCGACCAGCTGCCACATGGCGTCCAGGCCCAGGCAGCCCGGCATCACCGGATCGCCTTCGAAGTGGCAGGCGAAGAACCACAGGTCCGGATTGATATCCAGCTCGGCGACCAATTCACCTTTGCCGAACTTGCCGCCTTCTTCGCTGATGTGGGTGATGCGATCGACCATCAGCATGTTCGGGGCGGGCAGTTGCGCATTACCGGGGCCGAACAGCTCACCGCGACTGCAGCGCAGCAGGTCTTCCCGGGTAAAGGCGTTTTGTTTGGTCATGCGAGCTCCTCAATAACCCCCTGCGGCAGGGGACGAATCTTCCCGGCCGGCCCGATTCGCTTTGGCATTCGGGACGGCAGCCTACAGGTAGACTATTGCGTTGTGGTGAAAGTCACAGCGCACCTGGCAAAAGAAGTACAGGTGTGCACTGAAATGTTATTTTCCGGCCCTGAGGCGGTCCTGTCCAGTCCCTAAGACTGCCGCACTTTAGCATTTATCGCCAGTCGCGGTTGCCTGACCGGGCAGCCAGCGGCGCAGGATGCGCTGCAGGTCGGTGCGTTTGAACGGCTTGCTCAGGTAATCGTTCATGCCCGCGGCCAGGCAGCGCTCGCGGTCACCCTGCAGCGCGCTGGCGGTCAGGGCGATGATCGGCAGGTCGGCCGCCTCGGGCAGCAGGCGAATGCGCCGGGTGGCCTCGAAGCCATCCACCTGCGGCAGGCGGCAGTCCATCAGCACGGCGGCGAACCGTTGCTGGCCGACCAGGTCGACGGCCTGGGCGCCGTCGATGGCCAGGCTTACCTCGAACCCCAGGCTGCGCAGCATGGCTTCGATGACGCTCTGGTTGACCGGGTTGTCCTCCACCAGCAGGACCCGTCCGCCGCTGTCCTGCGCCATGTTGTCGCGCATTTGCGCGCCGGGCGGGGCCAGCGTTGCGCTGGCCAGTGTCAGCGGCATTTCCAGGGTGAAGGTCGAGCCCAGCCCTTCGCGGCTTTCGCCGCGCAACTGGCCGCCCATGCGTTCGGCCAGGGTGCGGGCGATCGACAATCCCAGGCCGGTACCGCCGTAGCGGCGGGAGATGGAGCTGTCGGCCTGCTGGAAGGCGACGAACATCATTTCCAGGCGGTTGCTGTCGATGCCGATGCCGGTGTCGCGTACCGTGCAGGTCAGCCAGATAAGCTGGCGATCGAGCACTTGCCAGCGCGCCTCGATGGCCACCTCGCCACGCTCGGTGAATTTCAGCGCATTGCCCACCAGGTTCAGCAGGATCTGGCGGATCCGCGTCGGGTCGCCGACCACCTGCAGGTGCTCGATGCCGGGCGGCAGTTGCAGGCGCAGGTCGAGCCCGCGTTGCTGGGCGGTGTGCTGGAACGACTGGACGCTGCTGGTGACCAGTTCGCCGACGTTGAACTCGATGTGTTCGAGCTCCAGCGTGGTGCGCTCGATCCGCGAGAAGTCGAGGATGTCGTTGATCACCTTGAGCAGATGGCCGGTGGATTCGCTGGCCACCGCGGTGTAGTCGGCCTGCTCGGCGGTCAGTTCGGTGGTCTCGAGCAGTTGCAGCATGCCCAGCACGCCGTTCATGGGCGTGCGCAGCTCGTGGCTCATCATCGCCAGGAAATCCGATTTGGCGCGGTTGGCCTGTTCGGCCTCTTCGCGGGCCTGGATCAGTTGCCCCATGGCCTGCTGCTGTTCGTGGGCGGCCTGGTCCAGGGCGCTGGCGAGGTTGTTGATGTGCCGGGCCAGGTGGCCCAGTTCGCTGTCGTCGACCACCGGCAACGGCGCGTTGAAGTCGCCCTGCTGGATCGCCCGCACCGCGTGGCCCATGTCGCTGATCGGCCGTGACAGGCTCATGGCCAGGCGCCGGGCCAGCAGGAAGGTGAACAGCAGGGCGAACAACGCCAGGATCGCGGCCTTGATCACGATTTCCTGCTGGCGCTGGCTGAAGGCGTCATCGGACATGCCGACGATCACCCGCCCCAGGTAATCGTCGCCGATGCGCGGGGGCGGCGCCTTGCCCTGCAGGAAATCATTGTCCAGGCGGATCTGCTGCAGGCGGATGGGCGCCTGGAACACCTCGACCCGCTGGGCGCGGCTGAGGCTTTCGTCGGGTTGTTCGACGTACACCAGGATATGGTTGCGGCTGTCCTGCACCTCCAAAAAGCGCACATGGGGAATGCTGAGCGTCGCCCGCATCAGACTGTCGAGCACCTCGTTGTTGCCCGAGATCACCCCGTACTCGGAGGCTGGGGCCAGCTGGTTGGCGATCAGTTGCCCGGTGTGGTTGAGCTCCTGGCGCAGATCCTGGATGCGCACGAAGGTAAAGAAGCTGATCAGCAGCAACGTCAGCAACAGGGCAGGGCCCAGGCTGATGATCTGGGTGCGGGTATGGATGTCCCAGCTCAGGTGTTTGCTCATGGGGCAGTGGCTCCTTCGGCAAGGGCCACGGCGGCGGCGGCGGGGTCGATCGTTTCCAGGCCCAGGGCGCGGGCCACCTGCTGGTTGCCGCTGACGCCGAAGTGCGCGGGATAGAGGCTGCGCGGCCAGTGGGACGGCGGTTGATCGAGCAGTTGGCCGAGCACCGTCAACCAGTCGTCCTGGTCGCTGTAGGTGCTGGCCAGCGCGCCGGCCCGGACGAACCCGGCGTTCGGCCCGATCAGCGCCATCTGCCGGCCATAACTGCTGAGCAGCACGTTCTTGGCCGATTTGGAGTTGTACAGGTCAGGGTCGTCCAGCCCCAGCAGTACGTCGCTGTTGTTCAGCAGATGCTGCAGAGGGCGGCTGTCGCGCAGGTCGGGCCAGTCCTGGGCGACGATTTCCAGCCCCAATGGATGGGCCGCCTGGCGCAGCTCGTCGAGCAGGAACCGGCTGTGCTCGCCGTAGAGTACGCCGATCCGCCGGGCCTGGGGCAGCAGGTAGCGGGTCAGGCGCAGCTGGCGGGACAGCGGGGGGTCGCTCCACAGCAGGCTGAGGAAGGCCGGGCGTGAAGTGCCCAGACGCTGCTGGGCCTGCACACGGCTCACCCGCAGCGCCAGCGCGGGTGGCCCGGCGCTTTCGCTCAGTCGCCATTCCAGGGCCGGGGTGTCGAGCAGCACCAGTCGAGTGTCGGGCTTGAGCCTGCCCGGCCTGGGCAGTTGCGCCACGGTCTGGAACCGCACCTGATCGTGGGGTCGGTGTTTGTCCAGGGCCGCGACGAAGCTGCGAATGCCCGGCTGGTCTTCGCCGCCGACCAGCAGGATTTCGCTGGCCGACAGCGATCCCAGGGGCCAGAGACAAAGCAGCAGCATGCGCAGCAGACGGATCATCAGAATTCCAGCTCCGCGCTGACGCTCAGGCGATGACGGCTGTCGTAGCGGTTCTGCACGAGGGTGACCGGGTCATCGTCCAGGCGCTGTTGCCACAGGGCGGCCAGCTCAAGATTGCTGTCTTGCACCTTGAAGCGTTTGGCCACGCGCAGGTCCATGCGCTCGTAGCGATAGCGGTTGAGCGCATCGTCACCGTAATAGAAGAGGGCGCTGGACCAGCCGTCGCCCCAGTCGCGCATCCAGCCGGCCGAGCCGCTGTTGCGGGCGGTCAGTCGGCTGTCGGCCGGGTTGCTGGCCCAGGCATCGACGTAGGCATAGGTGACGCGCAGCCGGTCGCGATGGGTCGCGCGCCAGTCGAACTGCGCTTCGCTGCCGCTGAAGCGCGCCTTGTTGGCGTTGCTGGCGATGTACTGGTTGTTCTTCAGCGGCTCGCTGATCATGCCGGTGATTTCGTCGTAGAACAGCTTCACGTCCATGCTCAGCTCGAGGTCGCTGAAATAGCCGTTGTAGCCCAGCTCGCGCGAACGCATGCGCTCCTGGTCGAGGTTGCCCGGGCCGCGGGTCTTGACGAAGTATTCGCCATCCTGCAGGCCGTAGCGGTTGGGCGTCAGGTTCTTGACCGTGTAGCTCCAGTTGACGTTGTTCTCGAACATGTCCGGCGAGCGGATCGCCTCGGAGTACACCGCGCGCAGGCCATGGCGCGGGGTGATCAGGTAGTTCACCGCCATGCGCGGGGTGAGCGAACTGCCGGACAGCTGCGAGCGCTCGTACATCGTCCCGCCCTGGACGATCCAGTGCTCGTCGGCGCGCCATTCGAGCTGGCCGAACAGGCGCCAGGTCTGGTCGTCGAGGCTGCCATTGAAATAAGTCTGCGAGTCGGCCCGGTCATAGCGGTAGTTCATGCCGCTGACCAGGCGCAGGCTGTCGGTCAGGCTCAGGGTGTCCTGGATTTCCAGGTCGTAGCGGGTTTCCCGGGTGCTCTGGTCGACGTTGCCGCAGATCGTGTTGTTGCCGCCGTTGGCCCACTGGCTCTGCACCTCGCCCATCAGGGCATCGAGCACCGGGTCGGTGGTGCTGGGCAGGTTGCCGCTGTACAGGTTGCGCGCGACTTTTTCGGCGAAGTTCGAGTCCAGTTGCCACAGGCGGGTCAGCTCCGGGCTGAAGGCGATGGCGGCATCGCAGGCGCGCCACACCTGCTGGCGATCGAAATGCTGGGCCGAGCCCTGCACGTACAGGCTGTGCTCGGGGTTGAAGTCGATGTTCCAGCGCACCGAGCCCGCGTAGTCCTTGGCGTTGACATCGGCATTGTCGCCGGCCCGGTAGTTGCCGAATACCGGCTGGTAGGTGTACGGGCGCTGGTTGCTGCCTTCCTTGGCCGCCAGTTGCCACTCCAGGGTCTGGTCCGGCGCCAGGTAATGGCTGGCGCTGAGGTTGATGCGGTTGAGCCGGCGGCTGTCGCGGTAGTCGCGGCCGAACTGGTCCTGGTCGAAGCCGTCGTCCTGCTGGCCCGACAGCGACAGGCGCAGGTCGCCGCCGTCCCAGCCGAAACCCTGGCTGGCGTAGTAGTCGTTGATGCCATCCTGGCCACGGGTCAGCTTCAGGCGCGTGCCGTGGCTGTCGGCGGGGTTGCGGGTGAGGATGTTGACCACCGCCATCAGCGCGTTGGCGCCATAGCTGACGGTGTTCGGCCCGCGGAACACCTCGATGCGTTCGATGTCCTCGATGGCGACGGGGATGTCGCTCCAGTCCACCGTGGCCAGCCCCGCCCGGTACACCGAGCGCCCGTCGATCAGCACCTGCATGCGCCGGGCGTCGCTGACGTTGCTGCCGTGGTAGTTGACCGTCGCCTGGTTGCCGGCGCCGTAGCCGATCATCATCCCCGGCACCAGGCGCAGCAGCTCGGGGATGTCGCGGGCGCCGCTGGCGCGGATCAGCTCGCTGTCGAGCACGGTCATGCTGCCGGGGACCGCCGCCGGGGATTGTTTCAGACGGGTCGCGGTCAGAACCTGGGGCAGGTCCTGGTTGTCGATGAACAGATCATCGGCCACGGCCGGTCCGCCCAGCAGGGCAGTGATCAACAGCAGACGCGGGTAGGGAGGCGTGCCAGCGAACACGGGAGGCCTTGTTTCAGAAATGAATCAGGCATGTTAACCGACCGCGCAGGTTTTGCCAGTGACCCGGATCACCGAAGTCGACCGACGCCCCTGTGGGGGCGGGCCTGCCCGTGAAAGGGTCGGCACTGCCACTGGTTCTGTCGCATGTGCCCCGTATAATGCGCCAGTCGCCACTTACTTTATTGGTTAACGGATTGGATATGACTGAACAGCAACCTGTTGCAGTTCTTGGAGGCGGCAGCTTCGGCACCGCCGTGGCGAACCTGCTGGCGGAGAACGGCCACCCGGTGCGGCAGTGGATGCGTGACCCGGCCCAGGCCGAGGCGATGCGCGTCAACCGCGAGAACCCGCGCTACCTCAAGGGCATCCGCCTGCATGACGGCGTCGAACCGGTCAACGACCTGCTCGCCACCCTGCAGGGCAGCGCGCTGATCTTCGTCGCCTTGCCCTCCAGCGCCTTGCGCAGCGTGCTGGCGCCCCACGCCGAGCTGCTGCGCGGCAAGGGCCTGGTCAGCCTGACCAAGGGCATCGAGGCGCACACCTTCAAGCTGATGAGCCAGATCCTCGAGGAAATCGCCCCCCAGGCGCGCATCGGCGTGCTGTCGGGGCCGAACCTGGCGCGCGAGATCGCCGAGCACGCGCTGACCGCAACCGTGGTCGCCAGTGAGGACGAGGCGCTGTGCCAGCAGGTGCAGGCCGTGCTGCATGGTCGCACCTTCCGCGTCTACGCCAGCAGCGACCGCTTCGGCGTCGAGCTGGGCGGGGCACTGAAGAACGTCTACGCCATCATCGCCGGCATGGCCGTGGCGTTGGGCATGGGCGAGAACACCAAGAGCATGCTGATCACCCGTGCCCTGGCCGAGATGACCCGCTTCGCCGTGAGCCAAGGCGCCAACCCCATGACCTTCCTGGGCCTTGCCGGGGTCGGCGACCTGATCGTCACCTGCTCCTCGCCCAAGAGCCGCAACTACCAGGTCGGCCACGCCCTGGGCCAGGGTCTGAGCCTCGAGCAGGCCGTCAGCCGTCTGGGCGAAGTGGCCGAAGGGGTCAACACGCTCAAGGTGCTCAAGGCCAAGGCCCAGGAGGTGGGCGTGTACATGCCGCTGGTGGCCGGCCTGCATGCGATCCTGTTCGAAGGCCGCACGCTCAACCAGGTCATCGAGCACCTGATGCGCGCCGAGCCCAAGACCGATGTCGATTTCATTTCCACCAGCGGTTTCAACTGAGAAGGAGCGACTTATGAACGATACCCCGGAGCGCGCCGCCCGCGAGTCGATCATTCTGCGGGTGCTGTGGATGCTGGTGTTCCTGGTGGCCTGGCAGCTGGCCGAGCTGCTGCTCGGCGGCCTGGTGCTGGTGCAGCTGATCTACCGGCTGATCTATGGCGCGCCCAGCGCCAGCCTGATGAATTTTGGCGACAGCCTCAGCCAGTACCTGGCGCAGATCGGTCGTTTCGGCACCTTCCACACGGATCAGAAACCCTGGCCGTTCGCCGACTGGCCGACCCCGCGCGCGCCGGAAGGCGAAACCCCGCACGCGGTCGCGCCTGCGCCCCACCCGGTGCGTGACGAGGAGCCCAAGCTGTGAAGCTCTGGGTGCTGCGCCACGGCGAGGCCGAGCCGCGGGCCAACACCGACGCCGAGCGGCGCCTGACCGCCCATGGCCGCGAGCAGGTGCTGCACAGTGCCGCCCGGCTGTTGGGGCAGCCGTTGCAGGCGATCATCGCCAGCCCCTATGTGCGAGCGCAGCAGACGGCCGCGCTGGTGCATGGGGCGCTGGGGTTCGCCGAGCCGGTGCGTACGGTGCCGTGGTTGACGCCGGAAAGCGACGTGCGACAGGTCATCGGGGAAATCGAGCGGTTGGGGCTGGAGCATGTGCTGCTGGTCAGTCACCAGCCGTTGGTGGGGGCGTTGGTGGGGATGCTGGAGCATGGTCATGGACAACGGCCAGCCCCCATGAGCACCGCCAGCCTGGCGGAGCTCGAAGGAGACTGGCCGTTGGCCGGTTTGATGAGCCTGCGTGGACTTTACCAACCGGCTTGAACCTTCGGTTGCCGCCGCTCGGCGACCCCGCTCGATGAACGGGAGCGCGTTGCGGCGATCTTCCCAAGGTCGCAGTTTCAGCTCCGATCCAAGTCTTCAGTTCTGAGCAGCAGCCCTCGGTTGCGCATCCCTGAGCCGGTGCCTGCCTCGGTGTAGATGGCGATCTGGTTGTCACTTGTCGCGACACGAGGGTTCGTTACCAAGTTGTCGTTATGGTTGATATTTCTTTCCGGACCGATCGGCCTGAATTGCTCGTTGTACCTGGCATAGGAAACGCCCCCCGCCGTTCTGTTCCAAGCGACGATGTACTCGAACCGGGTGATTTTTGTCGGGTCGCTGGGCTTTTTACCATCGCTCGTGCGGTGCGCCTCGACGATGCTTGGTTGCGACACCCCCGCCATCTGCGTGAGTGTGACAGGGGCGGGTAGCGCTGCGCTCCACGGGAACAGCGCAATGGTATCGCCATACAGCAAGATGCCTTGGTTCGGTTGCTGCCTCGTATAGACGATCATGAGCTCCGGGGTGAACGGGTCATCGCGCAACGTGATGTCGAAACGATTGATACTGGTCGCGCCGAGAGAGCTGAATGGGTAGATCTCCACACGCCCTTGGATCGGCAGGCCGACTTGCACAATCCGCAGGGTGCTGGCGTTTTCCTTGTATACCGCGTACACCGTGTTGGAGTAGTAGGTCAGGGTGATGGCGTGGGTCAGCGAGGTATTGAGGTCGGTCGTGTTGGCCCGGTATCCGGCGTCGATCACCCTCGTGATTTCGAACTCCGGACTTCTGGGTGTGAGTGTCGCGACATCGTAGTAGGTGCCTTTGATCGAACCCACCGTGCCTGTGACGTTGACCCAGGTCACGAGCAGCAGGCCCTGAGTCCCTGCCTGTGGGCAGTAAACGATGCGCGGGTGGATATTGTAGCCCCCCGAGCCGCTGACATTGCGAGTGCCGTAGTTATCACGCATCCCGAATTCATCCACCTCATATCGGCTGAGGTAGATATTGAAGATGTTTGTGTCATGGTTGCTCGCCCACACCGGCACGATGTTGTCCGTGCCGGGAATCGCGGCGTAGTGGATGCCACGCTGTATGCCGGTATAGATCCTTGGCACCACGACGGGTTGGGACAACACGCCCCGGTTGCTCATCACACTGGCCATATGCGTGGTGTTGGTGCCTTGTACCGTACTCGTGAAGCCGGTCACCAAATGGTTGCTACGCTCGGTCAGGACCAGTGTGTCCATGAGGTCGTTCGCGGCAGTGTCATGGATGATGCTGTCCCACCACTGAGTGGGGCTGCTGAACAGCACGCCATGATGTGGAGAGAGCCTCGGCCCCCACTCGACCATCACGATGGCGAAGCCGCCCAGGTTGCCAGGCGCCATGTTGGTCATGAGCACTCGCTCAATGCTCCTGCCAAGCGGTGCGGTAAAGGTGTTTTTCACCGGCTGCCTGTCGGTTGTGAACGGTATCGCAAGGGTGTCGATCAGCCCTTGGCTGTCATAGAACGCGAGCAGTAGCTGATGGCTGGCGGATTCGCTCGAGGTCTTGACCCCGTGGGTGTAGAGCGAGAATGTCTCGAAGACGCCGGATGAGCTGAACTGCAGGATGCTCGAGTCGGCCGCGAACAGCGTATTTTCGTGGCTGACGTTGATGTTGCTCATCTGGTTGCCCAGAAACAGCGGTTCGATCAGCATGCCGGAACGGATTTCGACCGGGCGCCCTACCACCAAGGCCGCTGCCGGGAGCGTTGCGAACGTCTCTCTCCCGGAGGTCAGCGGTTGCTGGCGTACGACGAGCGCTTGCTCAGTGAGCACGCGCGCGAGGCTTTCATCCGGGTTGCCATCGAACGCTACTTTGGCCTGGATTCGCAGTGGCGCGCCGAATTGCAGCTTCGCCAATTCCGCGCGTGGCAGCACCACTTCGATATCCTGGGGTTCATCCTCGACCGGCTGATTGCGCGCGGCGTAAAAGCGAAATGCACTGCCATCGGCTTGCGTTCCGTTGACGACGATCCAGAAAAGCTGGCCCGGCGCAGACAGCAGCCAGTGGTCCAGCTCGATCGTGGCGTCACCCTCGAAGTCGGCCAGGATCAGCTCGCCCCATTGAGCCTGCGTGACGGTTGGCGTGGGCAGGTCGGCTTGAGCCAGTGCTTGCACCTCCAGGAAGAGCGGCTGGGAAATGCGCGTGCTTTCCCGCTCTTGCGTGACGCTGTATTGCACCCAGAGCTGCTTGCCCATGCTGGCCGCGACCACGCTGACAGGAACGTGGAAGTCGACGAAGCCGGATGCATTGCCGTGCTGTTGACCGATCGTGGTCTCGCCCCACGTCAGTTCGATGAGGTCGGTGCGTTGCATTGCGTCGTAGCGCACGCGAACGCTTGCCCCATCGAGCGCGTCATGAGGGGAAAGCACCGGCCCTTGGGCCTTGGCTACTTCTGGAGCGGGAAGGTTTTCGTCGAGCATGGTTTCGGCCTCTAGCGACAGGGGGGTGGGAACATCGGGATTTTGCTGTCGCACGAGGCGCGACAGTGGGTGAGCTTGCGCGCCGGCACACAGGTCCCAGGCCACTCGATCGATGCCGAAACCAGAGTCGTTCGGAGGTTCCGGCACGCTGATCAGTTCTGCCCATTCGATACTCCGCCCAGGAGGGGCGGTGAAGGTGCTGGTGCGAGGCGGGCGTTCACGCGAGATCGGCAAGGTGAGCGCGTCGACAAACCCGAGGTGATCGTGGAAACGGAAGGTTTGGCCCAGGGTGTGGACATAGAAGGCGCTGACCGAAAAGGTTCGGATGGCGCGGGGGAAGGTGAACCTGAGGATGGTCTCGCCCGCGATGAACAAGGTGTTGTCTAGCGTTGTATTGATGTTGGTCGTCACGCCCCAGGCAGACCCTACCTGAACAGGCGTGATCTGCATCCGCGAAGGAGTGAGCACGGGATTGTCATTGGACAGTACCTGCCGTGGGACGGCGGAGAAGTCCTCCTCGCAATCGGTCGATGTCAGGATGGTCAGTTCCCGCTCAGGGAACTCGCGCGCCTGCTGCTCGTCCTGGGCAGGCACGAATGCCACGCGGGTGGAGATGGTCAAGCGGCTTCCTTCCTGCAACTGCCGAAGCACCTGCAGGGGCAGGATCACGTCCAGCCCATTCACCACTTCGTCATCGTCGACGACCTGGCCGCTGGCGAGCGGGAACGTTTGCCGATCACCGTTGTGCAACGTGCCGTTCACGCTCATCCAGTACCGCTGGCCCCGTGCGATCAATGGCCAGGGGGCGAGCAGGACATTGGTGTCTTCCTCCATCCCGATCGGGTCCAATTCACCATACTCGTTGGCGGCAGGCACCCATGGCGTGGGCAGATGCCCGGCATCGAGCTCCAGCACCTGCAGGTTGAGCACGTCGGACGTCGTCACTGGCATACCGTCACGGGTTACCGCATATGTGACGGGGATCTCTTCGCCCTGGCTGGCGGCAACCACCCAGGTTGGAATTTCGAACAGCAAAGGGGCGGCGTCGCCGAACTGGGGGGGGGTCTCGTAGAGCTGCCCCCAGGTGACCTTGATCTCGTCGCTGGCCCGGATGTCAGGGTACGTCACGCTGGTGGTCGCACCGTTCTGCGCGAGGGCTGGGTCTAGTACGGCATCCGCCGCATCGAAGGAAATATGGGTGGTCATCGCGGGCTCCTGTGGGCACGAACAAGTGCCACGGAGTATCCGGCAAGTTCTTGGCCGTGAAACCTGGCAAAAATGCTAGGTCGGACACCGGCCTCCAGCCCGCTCGCAGGCCAGGCGGCTGGCAGTTTTACCAGTTGTTCGTCCAAGTGGGCGGCGGTACCGTGCGCCCACGCAAGGACCATCGATATCAGGGAGATTCACATGAGCAGTTGCCGTCCAGAGCTGGTGCGCTCGGTCGATCCGCAACCGCAGCTGGACAAGCTGCGGGCCGACGGTGTGCCGGATTTCGCCGAGTACCGACTGCTGCAGGACTGCGCCGACGACCGTCTGGACCAGTTGCTGCGCAAGCTCGAGGGGCGGGCCGACCTGGAGCCGTTGCGTCAGGCCGGCATCGGCATGGCCCATGCGCTGCAGACCACCTGCCTGATGCTGCGCCGGCTCGAACTGGATGCCGCCGACCAGGCCCTCGCCCGCCAGGCACTGGAGTATCAGCTGGCCTACCTGCACGCCTGCCTGCGCCGTTCGATGCGCAGCTTCGACCACAGCCAATGACCTGATCACCCTTGGCGATGACCTATCCGAACGTTGCCGCCACCGCGTGCCTTGCCGACAATGGGCCATCCTTCCCGTGCAGAGCAGGCGGCCATGTCGCAGCAGATCTTCTTCGCCCACGCCAATGGCTTCCCTTCGGCCACCTACGGCAAGCTGTTCGCGGCGCTGGCGCCGGACTATGCGGTCCGGCACCTGGCACAGCATGCCCACGACCCGCGTTTTCCGGTGAACGACAACTGGCAGAGCCTGGTGGACGAACTGTTGCACCACCTCGAGCAGGAGCAAGCCCCGGTCTGGGGTGTCGGCCATTCGCTGGGCGGTGTGCTGCACCTGCACGCGGCGCTGCGCCGCCCCGAGCTCTACCGTGGCGTGGTGATGCTCGACTCGCCGGTACTGACCCGGGTCGACGAGTGGCTGATCCAGGCCGCCAAACGCCTGGGCTTCATCGACCGCATCACGCCGGCCGGGCGTACCCTGGGCCGGCGCGAGGCGTTCCCCGACCGCGATAGCGCCCGCCGCTATTTCGCCGGCAAGACGCTGTTCCGCCACTTCGACCCGGAATGCCTCGAGGCGTACCTGGAGCATGGCCTGGAACAGGGCGAGGACGGCCTGCGCCTGCGCTTCGACCCGGCCACGGAGATCAGCATCTACCGCAGCATCCCCCACGTCAGCCCGGCCAGCCCGCGCCAGTTGCAGGTGCCGCTGGCGATGGTGCGCGGCGCGCAGAGCCGGGTGATTCGCAAGCATCACGCCCTGGCGGTGCGCGGCCTTTCCAGGGGCGAGTACCACAGCCTGCCGGGCGGTCATATGTTCCCGCTGGAGCGGCCCACCGATACCGCCAGCCTGATCAAGGGCCTGTTCGACCGCTGGGGCCAGGCATGAGCGCCCAGGTCGAGGAGATCCGCCTGACGCTCGGCCATATCGAGCTGGCCGCGCACCTGTTCGGCCCCGCCGACGGCCTGCCGGTGATCGCCCTGCATGGCTGGCTCGACAACGCCAACAGCTTCGCGCGCCTGGCGCCCCGGTTGCGGGGGCTGCGCATCGTCGCCCTGGACCTGGCCGGGCACGGCTACTCGGAACACCGCCCGGTCGGCGCCGGCTATGCCTTGGCGGACTACGCCCATGACGTGCTGCGCGTCGCCGAACAACTGGGCTGGCAGCGCTTCGGCCTGCTCGGCCATTCGCTGGGCGCGATCATTTCGGTGCAGCTGGCAGGGGCACTGCCCGAGCGGATCAGCCACCTGGCGCTGATCGACGGGGTGATCCCGCCGACCATCAGCGAACAGGACGCCGCCGAGCGCCTGGGCATGGCGCTGCAGGCGCAGCTGCGCCTGGAAGGCAAGCGCAAGTCGGTATACGCGACCCTGGAGGAGGGCGTCGAGGCGCGCATGAAGGGCATGGTCGCGGTCAGTCGCGAGGCCGCCGAGCTGCTGGCCCAGCGCGGCCTGATGCCGGTGCCTGGCGGGTACAGCTGGCGCAGCGACAGCCGCCTGACGCTGCCATCGCCGACCCGCCTGAACCAGGCCCAGGCCATGGCCTTCGTCCAGCGGGTGGCCTGCCCGGCCTGCCTGGTGGTGGCGGCGGATGGCATGCTCGCGCGCCACACGGAATTGCTCGAGCAGCTACCCTTCGAACAAGTGGTGCTGCCCGGCGGGCATCACCTGCACTTGAACGACGACCAGGGCGCGGCCCTTGTTGCAGACTGTTTCAATCGCTTCCTTGGCATTCCTTGACTTGCACCGAGCAAGTGTCGAGGCTTGGCGGCTTGAAAGGGAGACCACCATGCACATGCCAGACATCCACACGACTCAGCCCCGCAGCCAAGAGGGCTGCCGATGAGCGTATCCGTTCACGCACGCGTCGCCATCGCTGCCTGCTTCGCCTTCGCCAGTCCGGTGCTGTGGGCCGGTGACCTGCCGGTCCCGGTCGATGCCAAGGTCGTCGACCAGCGCCCCGCCGTCGAGCAGGAGCGCATCTACCCCATGGGCCCGCTGCGCAAGATCAGTGGTCGGTTGCGGGTCGACGACAAGGTCGAGAGCCGCGGCCAGGTCAGCTCCATCACCTACGAACTGCCCGTCGAGCGCAGTGCCCGCGAAGCCTTCACCAGCGCCCGCGAGGCATTGCAGCAGGATGGCGGCTACCCGCTGTTCTGGTGCCAGGGCCGCGACTGCGGCGAAGCCAGCCTGTGGGCCAACGACGTGTTCGCCAATGCCCGCCTCAATGGTGGTGACGAACAGCAGGCGTTCATCCTCCTGCGTCGCTCCGCCGAGGAAGCCGACACCCTGGTCGCGCTGTACAGCGTGACCCGTGGCAACCGCCGCGCCTACCTGCATGTGGAAGAGTTCGTCGCCGCCAGCCCGCTGGGCGAACTGCTGCCCACCGCCGCCACGGTGCTGCGTGAGCTGCGCGACACCGGCAAGCTCGACTACCCTGACCTTGCCCAGCCCCAGGCCACCTGGGCGACCCTGCTGGCCCGCAGCCTCAACCTCGACAGCACCCTGCGTGCCAGCCTGAGCGGCGAGGGCGCCGAAGCCTGGCGCGAACAGCTGGTCAAGGCCGGCGTACGCAGCAGCCGGCTGGAAGTGGGCAGCGCGCCGACCGAAGGCCTGCACCTGGAACTGATCCGTTGAGTGAGGGCCAGCATGGCCAACAATGACCGCCTGTTGATCCAGATCCTGCTGCTGGCGCTACTGGGCGCCGCGTTGTGGGTGATGGCGCCGTTCATCTCGGCGCTGCTCTGGGGCGCCATCCTGGCCTTCGCCAGCTGGCCGCTGATGCGCCTGCTGACCCGGGTGCTGGGTGGGCGCGAGACCCTCGCCGCCAGCCTGCTGACCACGGCCTGGATCCTGATCGTGGCGCTGCCGCTGGTGTGGCTGGGGTTCAACCTGGCCGACCATGTTCGCGATGCCACCACCTTCATTCGCGACGTGCAGGTCGATGGCCTGCCCGACGCGCCGGCCTGGGTGGCGGGCATTCCCTTCGTGGGCGAGCGCCTGGTCGGCTGGTGGGAGTCGCTCGACCAGCAGGGCGCCGCCTTGCTGGCCTCGGCCAAGCCGTACTTCGGCCAGGTCGGCAACTGGTTGCTGGCGCGCAGCGCGCAGATCGGCAGCGGGGTCCTGGAGCTCTCCCTGAGCCTGGTGTTCGTGTTCTTCTTCTACCGTGACGGCCCGCGCCTGGCGGCCTTCGTCCACCGTCTGCTGCACCGTCTGGTGGATGACCGCGCCGATTACTACATCGACCTGGTGGCCGCGACCGTGCAACGGGTGGTCAATGGCGTGATCGGCACCGCGGCGGCGCAGGCCCTGCTGGCGTTGATCGGCTTCCTGATCGCCGGGGTGCCAGGGGCCATCGTCCTGGGCCTGGTGACCTTCATGCTCAGCCTGATTCCCATGGGGCCGCCGCTGGCCTGGATACCGGCCACCGGGTGGCTGGTGTGGGAGGGTGAGTACGGCATGGCGGTGTTCCTCGGCATCTGGGGCACTTTCGTCATCAGCGGCGTGGACAACGTGCTCAAGCCGTACCTGATCAGCCGCGGCGGCAATCTGCCGCTGGTGATCGTGCTGCTCGGCGTGTTCGGTGGCCTGATCGCCTTCGGGTTCATCGGGCTGTTCATCGGGCCGACCTTGCTGGCGGTGGGCTACAGCCTGCTGCTGGACTGGAGCCGCAACTCCACGCAGCACACGCCGCAACGTTGACCTTCGGGCCTCTTCGCGGGTTTACCCGCGAATGGGCCCGTGCAGCGATCTGGTGTATCTGATCTTTTACGCTTTCTTTATGCCCTGACACCACCCCCGATCTCGCCCCTTTACGCCCCTCCCTCGGACAATTTCCCCAAAGCGGCCCTCTCGCCGCAACCAGGGGAGTTTCACTCATGTACATGCTCGACGGGTTGTCACTGCTATCGGCAGTGGCGTTGGCGGTTTACCTGCTGGTGGCGCTGCTGCGCGCCGATCGCAGCTAAGGGGCGGCCATGCACAGTTACGACTACCTGTTGCTGCTGGCGTTCTTCGCCATCGTGCTGCTGCCGGCGCCCTGGCTCGGGCGCTTCTACTACAAGGTGATGGAGGGCCAGCGTACCTGGCTGTCGCCGCTGCTCGGCCCGGTGGAGCGGGGCTGTTATCGCCTGTCCGGGGTGAACGCCGACCAGGAGCAGAACTGGAAGCAGTACACCCTGGCCCTGCTGGCCTTCAACCTGGTCGGTTTCCTGATGGTGTTCGGCGTGCTGCTGCTGCAAGGCAGCCTGCCGCTCAACCCGCAGCATCTGCCGGGTCAGGAGTGGTCGCTGGCGTTCAACACCGCGGTCAGCTTCATGACCAACACCAACTGGCAGGCCTACAGCGGCGAGGCCTCGGTCAGCTACCTGAGCCAGATGCTCGGCCTCACCGTGCAGAACTTCGTCAGTGCCGCCACCGGCCTTGCCGTGCTGGTCGCCCTGTGCCGGGGCATCGCCCGTCGTTCGGCCAGCACCCTGGGCAACTTCTGGGTCGACCTGACCCGCGCCACCCTCTATGGCCTGCTGCCGCTGTGCCTGCTGCTGGCGCTGCTGCTGGTGTGGCAGGGCGTGCCGCAGACCTTCGCCGACTACGCCCATGCCGTGACCCTGCAAGGCGCCGACCAGACCATCCCGCTGGGCCCGGCCGCCAGCCAGATCGCCATCAAGCAGCTGGGCACCAACGGCGGCGGCTTCTTCGGCGTCAACTCGGCGCACCCGTTCGAGAACCCCACGGCCTGGAGTAACCTGTTCGAGGTGGCCTCGATCATCCTGATCCCGGTGGCGCTGGTGTTCACCTTCGGTCACTACGTCAAGGACCTGCGCCAGAGCCGCGCGATCATCGCCTGCATGCTGGCGCTGTTCCTGATCGGCGGCAGCACCGCGCTGTGGTCGGAGCATCAACCCAACCCGGCCCTGGAAAGCGCGCAGGTGCAACAGAGCGCGCCGCTGGAAGGCAAGGAGAGCCGCTTCGGCACCACCGCTTCGGTGCTGTGGACGGTGACCACCACCGCCGCCTCCAACGGCTCGGTCAACGCCATGCACGACAGCCTCAACCCGCTCACCGGCATGGTGGCGATGGTCAATATGATGGTCGGCGAGGTGATCTTCGGCGGCGTGGGCGCAGGCCTGTATGGCATGTTGCTGTTCGTCCTGATCGCTGTGTTCCTGGCCGGCCTGATGATCGGCCGCACCCCGGAATACCTGGGCAAGAAGCTGCAGGCCCGTGAAGTGCAACTGCTGGTGGCGACCCTGCTGGTGATGCCGGTCGGCGTGCTGATTCTCGGCGCCATCGCGGCCAGCCTGCCCGGGCCGGCCGGCGCGGTCACCAACCCCGGTGCCCACGGCTTCAGCCAGCTGCTGTACGCCTACACCTCCGGCACCGCCAACAACGGTTCGGCCTTCGCCGGCTTCGGCGCCAACACGCCGTTCCACAACGTGATGATCGGCCTGGCCATGCTGATCGGCCGCTTCGGCTACATCCTGCCGGTACTGGCCCTGGCCGGCAGCCTGGCGGCGAAGAAAAGCGCACCGCAAGGCCTCAACAGCTTCCCCACCCATGGCCCGCTGTTCACCACGCTGCTGCTGGTGACCATCCTGCTGGTCGGCGGCCTGACCTTCCTGCCGACCTTGGCCCTTGGGCCGATCGCCGAACACTTGAGCCTGGGTTTCTGAGGAATCGATGATGAACATGCCCCTTCCCGAAGTGAAAGCGCGCCATGGCGCCAAGGACCAGACTCGCTTCAGCGCGTTGTGGCGCCCGGCCCTGGTCCAGGCTTTCGTCAAGCTCGACCCGCGTCAGCTCAAGCGCGCCCCGGTGATGCTGGTGGTGGCCCTCACCGCCGTGCTGACCACCCTGCTGTGCTTCGCTCCCGGCAGCGGAGTGAGCACCGGCGTGGCGGTGCAGATCGCCCTGTGGCTGTGGTTCACCGTGCTGTTCGCCAACTTTGCCGAAGCGCTGGCGGAGGGCCGTGGCAAGGCTCGTGCCGACAGCCTCAAGGCTGGCACCCAGGGCCTGATCGCCAAGCGCCGCAAGAGCGATGGCGCGTTCGAGTCCGTCGCCGCCACCCAACTGCGCAAGCATGATGTGGTACGGGTGGTGGCCGGCGAGCTGATCCCCGGTGACGGCGAGGTGCTCGAAGGCATCGCCGCCGTCAACGAGGCGGCCATTACCGGCGAATCCGCCCCGGTGATCCGCGAGTCCGGCGGCGACCGCTCGGCCGTCACCGGCAACACCCGCCTGGTCTCCGACTGGCTGCTGATCCGCATCACCAGCAACCCGGGCGAGTCGACCCTGGACCGCATGATCGCCCTGGTCGAAGGCGCCAAGCGGCAGAAGACCCCCAACGAAATCGCCCTGGACATCCTGCTGATCGGCCTCACCCTGATCTTCCTGATCGTGGTGGTGACCCTGCAGCCGTTCGCCCACTTCGCCGGTGGCGACCTGCCGTTGATCTTCCTCGCCGCGCTGCTGGTGACGCTGATCCCGACCACCATCGGTGGCCTGCTCTCGGCCATCGGTATCGCCGGCATGGACCGCCTGGTGCGGCTGAACGTGATCGCCCGTTCCGGCCGTGCGGTGGAGGCGGCCGGTGACGTGCACACCCTGATGCTCGACAAGACCGGCACCATCACCTTCGGCAACCGTCGCTGCAGCGCCCTGCATGCCGCCTCGGGCGTAACCGCCAGGGAACTGGGGGAGGGGGCGTTGCTCGCCTCCCTGGCCGACGACACCGCCGAGGGCAAGTCGATCGTCGAGTACCTGCGCCAGCTGCATGATTTCGCCGAGCCAGCGGCCGATCAGTACGAGGCCATCGCCTTCAGCGCCGAAACCCGCCTGTCGGGCATCGACTTCCAGCAGCACCGCTACCGCAAGGGTGCCGTCGACGCGGTCCTGTCCTTCTGCGGCCTGCAACGCCTGGAGCTGCCCGCCGCGCTGGCCCGTGAAGTCGAGCGCATCGCCCAGAGCGGTGGCACGCCGCTGCTGGTGTGCGTCGACAAGCGCCTGCTCGGCGTGATCCACCTCAAGGACGTGGTCAAGCCCGGCATCCGCGAGCGTTTCGCCGAACTGCGCAAGCTCGGCATCCGCACCGTGATGGTCACCGGCGACAACCCGCTGACCGCCGCCGCCATTGCCGCCGAGGCGGGCGTGGACGACGTGCTCGCCGAAGCCACCCCGGAGAAGAAGCTGGCGCGCATCCGCCAGGAGCAGAACGACGGCCGTCTGGTCGCCATGTGCGGCGACGGCGCCAACGACGCCCCGGCCCTGGCCCAGGCCGACGTGGGCATGGCCATGAACGACGGCACCCAGGCCGCCCGCGAGGCCGCCAACATGGTCGACCTGGACAGCGACCCGACCAAGCTGCTGGACGTGGTGCAGGTGGGCAAGGAGCTGCTGGTGACCCGCGGCGCGCTGACCACTTTCTCCATCGCCAACGACGTGGCCAAGTACTTCGCCATCCTGCCGGCGCTGTTCGCCGCCATCTACCCGCAACTGGGCGTGCTCAACCTGATGCACCTGGCCAGCCCGCAGAGCGCGATCCTCTCGGCGATCGTGTTCAACGCACTGATCATCATCGTGCTGATTCCCCTGGCCCTGCGCGGGGTGCGGGTGCAGGCCGCCAGCGCCGCCCACCTGCTGCGGCGCAACCTGCTGATCTACGGCCTGGGCGGCATTGTCGTGCCGTTCGCCGGGATCAAGCTGATCGACATGCTGCTCAACGCGCTGCACCTGGTTTGAAGGAGTGAATGACATGAGTGCCTATGTACGTCCGGCCCTGAGCCTGGTCCTGCTGATGACCGTGGTCACCGGCGCGCTGTACCCCCTGGCGGTGACCGGCATTGCCCAGGTCGCCTTCCCTGACCAAGCCAATGGCAGCCTGGTGCGCGACGACCGCGGCGAGGTGCGTGGCTCGGCCCTGATCGCCCAGGAGTTCAAGGGTGAGGGCTGGTTCCAGTCGCGGCCTTCGGCGGCGGCCTATGCCACCGTGGCCAGCGGCGCGAGCAACCTGTCGCCGAGCAACCCGGCGCTGGCCGAGCGGGTCAAGGGCGATGCCGCCGCGCAATACCAGGCGCAGCTGGGGCCGGTCCCCCAGGCCCTGCTGACCACCTCCGGCAGTGGCCTGGATCCGCACCTGCCGCCTGAGGCCATCGCTTACCAGCTGCCGCGTGTGGCGGCTGCACGGCAGGTCGCGCAAGAGCGCTTGCAAGCGCTGGTGAATGACGCCACCCTGCGTCCACTGGTCGGGCCGCCGGTGGTGAATGTGCTGGCGCTTAACCAGGCGCTGGAGCGTCTGGCGCCGATGGCCGTGCACTGAGGGTGAACAATCACCTGTGGGAGCGGCCTTGCGTCGCGGTAAGGGCTGCGCAGCAGCCCCGGCAATCGTAGCGCCACCGCTGAAATCCTGGGGCCGCTTTGCGGCCCTTTCGCGATACAAGGCCGCTCCCACAGTGACCGTGAACAAGCAAAGGATGAAACATGAATGACTCCGCCCGCGCCGACGCGCTGTTGGCGGGCCTGCCCCGCGAAGGCCGGGGCCGGCTCAAGGTATTTCTTGGCGCCGCGCCCGGGGTCGGCAAGACGTTCGCCATGCTGCAGGCCGCCCACGCCCAGCAGCGTCAGGGCGTGCAGGTGGTGGCCGGGGTGGTCGAGACCCACGGCCGCGCCGAAACCGAGGCCCTGCTCGGCGGCCTGACCCAGCAACCGCTGCTGCGTAGCGAGTACCGCGGCGTGAAGCTGGAGGAAATGGACCTCGACGGCCTGCTCAAGGCCGCGCCGCCGTTGGTGCTGGTCGACGAGCTGGCCCACACCAACGCCCCCGGCAGCCGCCACGCCAAGCGCTGGCAGGATGTGCAGGAGCTGCTTGCCGCCGGCATCGACGTGTACACCACGGTCAACGTCCAGCACCTGGAAAGCCTCAATGACAAGGTCCGCGACATCACCGGCGTGCAGGTGCGCGAGACGCTACCCGACTGGGTGCTGCAGGAAGCCTTCGAGCTGGTGCTGATCGACCTGCCGCCGCGCGAGCTGCTCGAGCGCCTGCGCGAAGGCAAGGTGTACGTGCCCGAGCAGGCGCGGGCTGCCATCGAGGCTTATTTCTCCCAGACCAACCTCACCGCCCTGCGCGAGCTGGCCATGCATACCGCCGCCGCCCAGGTCGATGCGGACCTCGCCAGCGGCTACCGCCAGCGCGGCCAGGAAGCACCGGCCCTGCGCGGGCGGTTGTTGGTGGGCATCGATGGCGACGACCAGGCCGAGCGTCTGGTGCGCCATGCCAGCCGCGTCGCCCAGCGCCGCCACCTGCCCTGGAGCGCGGTACACGTGGATAACGGCCGCTTGCGCGACGAAACCGCTCGCCACCGTCTGCAGGCCGCCCAGCAGTTGGCCGAGCGCCTTGGTGGCGAAGTGGTGCTGCTGCGCGCAGGCGAGGTGGCGCGCACGCTGATCCAGCATGCCGCCGAGCGTCGCGCCAGCCTGGTGCTGGTGGGCCAGTCCCGCGACCTGCTGCGCCGGCGCCTCTTCGGAGCGGGCGTCGCCGCGCGCCTGCTGCGCGAAAGCCACGGCCTGGAAATCAACGTGCTCGATCGCGACGCCCAGCCGCAACCGGCCCGGGCGGCGGTCAAGCGCGTGTGGGTATGGCGTCACTACCTGCTGGCGCTGTTCGCCACGATGCTGGCTACCGGCCTGGCCTGGGCGGTGTCGAGCATGCTGGCGCTGCCCAACATCTCCCTGGTGTTCCTCGCCGCCGTGCTGCTGGTGGCGGTACGCAGCAGCCTGGGCCCGGCGCTGGCCTGCGCGGCGTTGTCGTTCCTGACCTACGACTTCCTGTTCATCCCGCCGAACTTCTCCTTCGCCATCCAGCGGGAAGAGGACGTGCTGACATTGGTGTTCTTCCTGCTGATGGCCGCGCTTACCGGCAACCTTGCCGCTCGCCAGCGTCGCCAGTTGCAGGCCCTGCGCGAAACCCAGGCGCAGACCAACCAGTTGCTCGACCTGTCGCGCCGCCTGACCGTGGCCACCGACCGCCAGGCCGTGTTCAGCGCCGCCGGCCAGCATATGGATGGCTGGCAGGACGTGCAGGTATGCCTGATGGAGCGCAGCGCCGACGGCCTGCTGCAAATCGCCAGTGGCGGCACCCATGCCTTCACCGACAATGAACGCGCCGCCGCCGAGTGGGCCTGGCAGCATGGCCAGGCCGCAGGCTTCGGCAGCGACACCTTGCCCCACGGCCGCTGGTGGTGGTGGCCGCTGGCGGTGGAAGACCAACCCCTCGCGCTGCTCGGCATACGTCCACGCGATGGCGAACCACTGAGCGCGCAACGCCGCCGCCTGCTGATGGCGCTTGCCCAGCCCCTGGCCCAGGCCCTGGCCCGCGCCCGCCTGGGCGAGCAGCTGGAGGCCGCCCGCCTGCACGGTGAAACCGAGCAACTGCGCAGCGCCTTGCTCGCCTCGGTATCCCACGACCTGCGCACACCGTTGACCTCGATGCGCGGCAGCATCGACAGCCTGCTGGCCCTGGGCGACGCCATCCCCCCGGATGATCGTCGCGAGCTGCTCGAAGGTACCCGCAACGAAGCCGAGCGCCTGGACCGCTATATCCAGAACCTGCTGGACATGACCCGCCTCGGTCACGGCACGTTGAAGCTGGCCCGCGACTGGGTGGCCCCGGCCGATATCGTCGGCAGTGCCCTCAATCGCCTGCGCGTGGTGCTGGCGCCCTTGCGTGTGCACACCGAGGTCCCGCCCGAGCTGCCGTTGCTGTTCGTGCATGCGGCGTTGATCGAGCAGGCGCTGATCAATGTGCTGGAAAACGCCGCCCGTTTCTCCCCGGCCAATGGTCGGCTGGAGCTGCAAGTCTCGGTGCGCGATGAGCAACTGTGCTTCGCCGTTGCCGACGAGGGCCCCGGCATTCCCCAGGACGAGCGCGAAAAGATCTTCGACATGTTCTACACCGCCGCCCGTGGCGACCGCGGCGGGCAGGGCACCGGCCTTGGCCTGGCGATCTGCCAAGGCATGATCGGCGCCCATGGCGGGCGCATCCTGGTCAGTGACGGCATCGATGGCCAGGGCACCTGCATCACTCTATGCTTGCCGCTGCCGACCCAACCCGATAGCGAAAGTGAAGCCCCATGAGCCAAGCCGCCACCCTGCTGGTCATCGACGACGAACCGCAGATCCGCAAGTTCCTGCGCATCAGCCTGGTATCCCAGGGCTACAAGGTGATCGAGGCCGCCACCGGCACGGAAGGGTTGAGCCAGGCCGCACTGAACAAGCCCGACCTGGTGGTGCTCGACCTCGGCCTGCCGGACATGGACGGCCAGCAGGTGCTGCGTGAGCTGCGTGAATGGAGCGCGGTGCCGGTGATGGTGCTGTCGGTGCGCGCCAGCGAAGTGCAGAAGGTCGATGCGCTGGATGGCGGGGCCAACGACTACGTGACCAAGCCGTTCGGCATCCAGGAGTTCCTCGCCCGGGTGCGGGCGCTGCTGCGCCAGGCGCCGCAGGCTGGCACGCTGTCATCGGCGGCGAGCTTCGGACCGCTGGTGGTGGATTTCGCCTTTCGCAAGGTGACGCTGGACGGGGCCGAGGTGGCGCTGACGCGCAAAGAGTATGCGTTGCTGGCGCAACTGGCCGGGCATCCGGGGCGGGTGATCACCCAGCAGCAGTTGCTCAAGGACATCTGGGGCCCGACCCATGTCGACGATACCCACTATCTGCGCATTGTGGTGGGCCACCTGAGGCAGAAGCTGGGGGATGATCCGATGGCGCCACGGTTCATTATCACCGAGGCGGGAGTGGGGTATCGACTGGTGACGCCGGCCCTGTAGGAGATCACACAGCCCTTCCGGGCTGCGCTGTCGCGCAGGGAACTGTTCCCCTGCGGGAGCGGCCTTGCCGAGGCGTCGGACCGGTCGGAAAGGGCTGCAAAGCAGCCCCCAGCAATTTCGATGGTGGCTCGGAATCTGGGGCCGCTGCGCGCCCCTTTCGCGACGCAAGGCCGCTCCCACAGGCAAAGCTGGGCTTTATACACCCAGCTCCAGTGCCAGAAGCTCCTGTACGGTCTGGCGTCGGCGGATCATGCGCAGGTTGCCCTGTTCGATCAGAAACTCAGGCAGCAACGGGCGGCTGTTGTAGTTCGACGACATCGACGCCCCGTAAGCCCCCGCATCGTGAATTACCAGCAGGTCACCTACCTTGGCCTCTGGCAGTTGCTGCGGTGTCAGCTCCTCGTCGTTCTGGGTGAACACATCCCCCGACTCGCACAGCGGCCCGGCCACCACGGTCGGTTGCAGCGGGCGGCTCACGGGACGGCCCACGGCATCGAACAGGCTCATGCGGTGATAGGCACCGTACATCGCCGGGCGCATCAGGTCATTGAAGCCGGCGTCGACCAGGATGTAGTGCCTGTCGCCCATCTGCTTGACGGCGCGCACCTCGGTCACCAGGCACCCCGACTCCGCCACCAGGAAACGCCCCGGCTCGATCTCCATGCGCACGGGATGGCCGAGCATGGCTTCGATCTCAGCCCGCGCCACTGCCCAGGTGCGGGCGTAGCGTTGCAGGTCCACCGGCTGGTCGTCGCCACGGTAAGGCGTGGACAGCCCGCCACCGATGGAGAAGGCCTCTATGTCCACGCCCAGTTGGCCGATCAGCCCGACCATCGCGCCAGCCACCTGCTCCAGGTGCTGGTAGTCCACGCCGGAGCCGATATGCATGTGCACGCCCACCAGGTGCAGGCCGTGCTGTTTCACGCAAGCCAGCGCCTCGGGCAGTTGCTCGTGCCAGATGCCGTGCTTGCTGTTTTCGCCACCGGTGTTGGTCTTGCGACTATGGCCGTGGCCGAAGCCGGGGTTGATGCGCAGCCATACCCGATGCCCGGGAGAGCGCTCGCCCAGCTGGCGGAGCATGTCGATGGAGCCGGCATTGACCTCGATCTTCGTCTCGACTGCTCGGGTCAGGGTGGGCTGGTCGAGCACGTCGCAGGTCAGCACCACGCCGGCCGGGTCGCCGTCCACCGTCGCGCCCGCCGCGAAGGCCCGCTCCATCTCACCCAGCGACACGGCGTCGAGCACCAGGCCGCGCTCGCGCATCAGGCGCAGGACGTGCAGGTTGGGGTTGGCCTTCTGCGCGAAACGGACCGTATCGAAGTGCTGCTTGAGCTGGTCGATGCGCTGCTGGATGGTCTGGGCGTCGTACGCCCACAACGGGGAGCCGTGCTGGCGCACGGCGTCGGCCAGGAGGGTGGTGGTCATGGTGGTGTTCCTTGTAGTGGATACACCGATGGTGAGGGAGTTGCCTGATCCAGAAAAATAGCTATTTTTCCCTAGTCGATTCATATTTGATATATCTGCGCGAGCCCTGTGGGAGCGGGTTTACCCGCGAGCAGGCGACACGCTGGATGGCACCGGCGTTGCCGGTGTTCGCGGGTAGACCCGCTCCCACAATGAGCTACGAGCCCTCAGAGATCCTGCATAGCCCCATGAAACTCACCATCCGCCATATCGAAGTGTTCCGCGCCATCATGGCCGCCGGCAGCGTCACCGGTGCGGCCCGTTTGCTGTTCACCTCGCAGCCCACCGTCAGCCGCGAGCTCGCGCGCATGGAGCAAGTCAGCGGTTTGAACCTGTTCGAGCGCGAAGGCGGGCGCCTGGTGCCCACGGCGCAGGCCTTGTTGCTGATTGAAGAGGTCGAGCGCGCCTTCGTCGGCCTGGAGCGCATCGACCGCTTCGCCCAGGCCATCCGCAACTTCGAGCAGGGCCGGCTGGCCATCACCTGCCTGCCGCTGTTCTCGCAAACCTTGCTGCCCAGGGCTTGCCAGCGCTTCCACCAGCTACACCCGGGCGTGAGCGTGAGCATCGCCGCCCAGGAGTCGCCGCTGCTGGAAGAGTCGCTGGTCGCCCAGCAGCATGACCTGGGCCTGACCGAAACCGGGCAGGTGCCGCGCGGCGCGGTCGGGGAGCCGCTGTTCAGCGCCGACATGGTCTGCGTGCTGCCCGAGGGGCATCCGTTGCAGGCCAGGACGGTGCTCGAACTGCAGGATTTTCACGAGATCGATTTCATCAACCTGGCCAGCCTGGACCGCTACCGGCAACAGCTCGACCAGCACTTTCGCGAGGCCGGGGTGAACCGGCGCACGGTCATCGAGACCACCAGCGCGGCCTCGGTGTGCGCGATGGTCCGACAAGGGCTGGGCGTGGCGATCATCAACCCGCTGAGCGGGCTGGAGGCGGGGCAGGGTGGGTTGCCGATTCGCAGGCTGCGTATCTCGGTGCCCTACCAGGTGATGCTGATCCGCCCGGAGCACCGACCAGCCTCGGCGGTGCTGGAGCCGTTCTGCCAGGTACTGCGGGTTCAGGCGCGGGAGATGGAGGCGGCGTTGGCGAAGGGCTGCCATGGCACGACCTGATCGCTCATTGGGACGAGGCCATGAACCTTCTGAAACAGAGCCCCGTCACCCGCCGTTCGGCGACCAGATCGAACAGCACGCTCAGGCACTGCAGATGGAAGTGCGCGGTCATCCGCTCGACGCAATCCCAGTGGCCGGTAATGATCCATCGTTCATCCGATGAGACCGCGTGCTTCAGGCTGTACGCCACACAACCCGAGGTACGATTCAACACCTCCAGCAAGCCTTCCAGTTTCACCTGGAGCGCGGCTGCCGAACCGTTGGCCGGAATGATCTCAACGGTGTTGATTGCAACCAGACCCATGAAGATTCCTCCCCGGATTCACTTTGCCAGCAGCTGGTTCGCTACCTTGAAGGCTTCTTCCCGGCTGGCGACGACATACAGGGGATAGCCCCAGAAGGCTTCGAACTTGGGGGCGAACAACTGGGCGGCCTCCTGTTTGCCGGTATCCGGCTCGATGAGGATCTGCCCCCTGACCCAGGCGCGCAATGCGGCCTTGTGGCGCTTCATCCAGAGTGCCAGCTGTTTCTGTTCTTCATGGGTGTGCTCGTGTTCTTTCTGCTTGGCCCGTTCACCGTCCAGCAGAACGAAAGGTTCAGCACCTGCCAGTAGCGCTTCGAAGGCTTCGAAACCCTGGTCCCGGGTATCGATGGCAGCACCGCTATCCATCCAGACCAGCGGAAAATAAGTGGAATCCAAAAGCATTGATGTCGTCCTCTGTGTTGGCTGATGCGCCATCCCCTTGCGTGAACAGGGCCTTGGCGACTTGGATGCACGATAGCGAGGCAGCTCATGGACGTCATTGCGAAATCTTGTCATTCTGTTTTTCATTTCGGCCAAGAGTTCGCCAAGGACCCGCACCATGGAACCCATGACCACCGAGCACCTGACCAGCACCTGGGATGTCGATGGCATTCCCCGTCAGGTCATCGCGTTGAGCGCGGCCAGGGTGGGCCAGGACTGGGAGCTCGCGCCGCATCGCCATCGCAAGGCGCAGTTGATCTACACGGTGCGCGGCATGCTCGACTGCGAGGTGGACACCGGCGTGTGGATCGTGCCGCCGCAGTGCGCGGTGTGGATCCCCGGTGGCCTGCTGCATTCGACCCGGGGCTCGGGCGAAACCGAGTGCCACTGCCTGTTCGTCGAACCCGAGGCGGTCGAGCATCTGCCGACCACGTGCTGCACGCTGGCGGTATCGCCGCTGCTGCGCGAGCTGCTGCTCAAGGCAAGCGGGTTCGAGCCGCTGTATGCCGAGCAGGGGCCCGAGGCGCGGTTGATCGCCACGCTGCTGGACGAGCTGTGCGCCGCCCCCGTCGAGGACCTGCACCTGCCCATGCCGAACGACCGCAGGCTGCGCCAGCTGACGCAAATGCTGCTCGCCGACCCGGCCAGCAATGCGCCGATCGGTGAATGGGCCAGGCGCATCGGTATGAGCGAGCGCAACATGAGCCGGTTGTTGCTGCAGGAGGTCGGCATGAGTTTCGGCCGCTGGCGACGGCAGCTGCACGTGATCCTCTCATTGCAGCGCCTGACCCACGGCGAGAGCGTGCAGGCCGTGGCGCTGGCGCTGGGCTACGAAAGTGCCAGTGGCTTCGTCACCATGTTCCGCAAGGCCATGGGCAAGCCGCCGGCGCGCTACCTGCTCGAACGCGGCGCCAGCGGGGACGCTGAAGCCGGGCGAGGGATCGTGCTGTCCGCCGAGGCCAGGAAAACCTGAACGATCTGCGCCAGGGGCGAGTCAACACCTTCAGCAAGGATCGAAAACGGTCCGCTTCATGAGGGATTCGCCATGAGTACGCTGACAATCGAAGGCTGGTGCAAAGGTGACGGCGAGCGCAGGTCCACCCCGGTGGGTGATATTCACTTCGACATCCAGGGCCCGACCCATACGGCGCTGGAGCAGGCCGAAGAGCGCCTGCAGCAGAGCCACGAGCGCGAGGCGATGGTGGAGGTCGACATGGAAACCTTGAACCTGGTCCTGCCCGAGGGCTACGGCCCCTTGGCCGACTGCCGCCTGCGCGTGTACCTGAGCGACGATGAGCGTGGCCAGTTCCACCTGGTCGGGCATCGGGCCAGCGACGGCAGCCTGATCTACACCAACGCGGTGTTGATCGCTCAGTTGAGCTGAGCGCCGCCTAGCACATTCGGGCTATGGATACGGGATCGCGCCGCGGTTACGGTGCTGGCTTTGCCTTGAACTCCGACAGGACGTCTGCCCATGCGCACGCTCATTCGCCCGATCTCCACCGGCCTGCTGCTCGGGTTTCTGGCCTGCCCGGCGCTGGCGGCCGATGTCGACGACCTCTTCCGCGCGCAGGACAGCAACGGCGATGGCGCGCTTTCCGAAGCCGAAGCGCGCGCCGCGGCCCCGGCGATGTTCCGGGTCATCGATGCTGACGGGAACGGCATCGTCCGGGTCGACGAGATCGCGGCCAACATCGTCGCCGAGGCCGGATCGGGGGTGGCCATTCCGGCCGAAACGCTGGCCTCCATTGCGCAGGGCACGCTGGTGCAGTGGGATGGCAACCGCGACGGCAAGGTCACCGAGCAGGAGTTCGCGGACGCGGCGGTGGCGCTGCTGATGCTGGCTGACACGAACGCTGATCGCCTGGTGACCGGCGAGGAGCTGCGACGTTTTCGCGGCGAGCAGGTCGACTGAAGCCGGATTCAGGCGGCCGAGCCGGCCCGCCTGGCCGTGGCGTTTGCCAGCGTGCGCGCGGCTTCGGCCATCACTCGATATCAACGCGATCAATGTTGGCAGACGCCTTCCCCATTCCCCCTCTAGATTCCGTCTGGCGTGCTGGAAGCCCCTAACGAAAACAACGAGGGATCCCGACTATGCCCACCGCCACCCAAGCGTCCAACGCCTGGCGCATCCTGTTCCTGTTGTTCCTGGCCAACCTGTTCAACTTCTTCGACCGCACCATCCCCGCCATCGTCATCGAGCCGATCCGCCTGGAATGGCACCTGAGCGACTTCCAGATCGGCATCATCGGTACCGCCTTCACCTTGGTCTACGCCATCGCCGGGGTGCCGCTGGCGCGCCTGGCCGACACCGGCTCGCGCAGCCGCCTCATGGGCTGGGGGCTGGTGGTGTGGAGCGGGCTGACGGCCGTGAACGGCATGGTCGGCAGTTTCTGGAGCTTCCTGCTGGTGCGCATGGGCGTGGGCATCGGCGAGGCGAGCTATGCGCCGGCCGCCAACTCGCTGATCGGCGACCTGTTCCCCGCTGGGCGGCGGGCGCGGGCGATGGGCATCTTCATGCTCGGCCTGCCGCTAGGCCTGTTGCTGGCCTTCTTCACCATCGGCGCCATGGTCGAGGCGTTCGGCAGCTGGCGCGCGCCGTTCTTCATCGCCGCCGTGCCCGGCATGCTGCTGGCGCTGCTCATCTTCATGATCCGCGAGCCCGCGCGCGGCGCCGCGGAGTCGGTGGCCATCTCCCAGGCCCCGCTGGACCGCCCGCTGCGCCGGGTGCTGAGTGTGCCTACCTTCGCCTGGCTGGTGCTGGCGGGGCTGACCTTCAACTTCGCCACGTACGCCTGCAATTCGTTCATGGTGCCGATGCTGCAGCGTTACTTCGCGCTGCCCCTGCACGATGCAGCGGTCGCCACCGGGATGATCGTCGGCCTGAGTGGCCTGGTGGGCCTGACCCTCGGCGGCTGGGTGGCCGACAAGGTGCACCAGCGCTTTGCCAACGGTCGCCTGATCTTCGCCGCGCTGAGCATGCTGACGGCCACCCTGTGCACCGCCTGGGCGCTGCATGCCGGGCGCGTCGAGCTGGGGGTGTTCGTGGCGGTCTTCGGGATCGGCTGGCTGTTCTCGTACAACTTCTACACCTGTGTGTACACCGCCATCCAGGACGTGGTGCAACCACGCCTGCGGGCCACGGCGATGGCGCTGTTCTTCGCCGGGCTGTACCTGCTCGGCGGCGGGCTGGGGCCGGTGGTGGTCGGCGGGCTGTCGGACCACTTCGCCGTGGCGGCCATGCAGGCGGCGGGCGAGCTGGCGATGAGCGAGGCGTTCAAGGCCCAGGGGCTGCATGACGCGATGTACCTGATCCCCGTGGCACTGCTGCTGACCATGGTGTTTCTGCTGGCGGCGTCGCGCTGCTTCAGCCGGGATGCGCAAAAGATGCGGGAGGGGATGGTGATCGACGGCGGCTCGACAGGAGGGCGGGTGGCCGAAGCCTGATGGCTTTCACGCTACCCATGGCGGCCTGTCACCGAAGGCCGCCACGGGCGTGGTGCTTATGGCCGGGCTTTGCCCAGTTGCTTGCCGGTCTCGGTGACGATGGCGTTCAGGCCTTGTTCGTTGATGGTCTTCCAGTCACTGTCCGTTGCCATTTGCATGCTGTCGCGCGCGCTGGTGACGATCTCCAGGGGCGCCGCATCCGGGTGTTCGATCTTCAGGCGGGCCTTGTTGTTGACGGCCACGGTGAAGGCGCCGGGGGAGAACCAGGACCAGTACTCGATGATGTGCACGTTCACCGCTGCGGCACTTGGCGAGGGCGTGCTCACGACCTGGTAGCCAGCCTGCTGGTAGGCGGCTGCAACCGCGTTGCCCACCAGTTGCGACACGGTGCGCCCCGACGGCAGTACCACATCGCCCAGCCCTTTGCCGAAGCCGTTGCGCTTGCGCCCGATGGCTCGTTCAGTGATGCGGGTGTCGTGGATTTCATCGTTCTTCAGCGAAGGAATATCGGCGCTGCGCGGGTTGATCTGGAACACGCGCTCGTCCACCGCGCTGATGTACACCTGCTGCCCTTGGCCGGGCGCCGCGGCCTGCGGGGCCGGGCCGCTCACGTCCACCTCGGAACGGTTGGTCGCACAGCCCACCAGCGAAGCGAAGGCGATGGCGGCGGCGGTGGCTTTGAAATACGTCATGGTTGCTCCTGAGCGGTTCGGTCGTCCTTTGTATTCCAGCGCTCGAGGCGCCGGCGCGCAGGAGCTTAGCGGTTGAGCGATGCCGGGGGAAGAGCGGTTGTGGCCATGCGCCATTATCACTGGCATCGCCTGGCACTCACCCAGGCTCTGTATTGCGCGCCAGCCACTCGTCGTAGGCCGCCGTCATCGTGCGCCACGTTTGATTGTCGGCGGGAACCAGATGCTCGATGCGCAGCGAAGCCACCGTGATATCCAGCGGCATGCCGAAGGTGGTGAAGGTGGACAGGAAGCGCAGCTCGCCGTCACCCGTGCGCACACGGGTCAGCACCACCGGTGACAAGGGCGTGTCCGGCGGCAAGGCGGGCGCGACGGGCAAGCCTTGCAGCCGGTGCGCAAGCGCTGGATTGGTCGCCGCTTCCCTGGTCGCCCGTTGCCAGGCGATCGCGCGTATCTCTTGGGCATTGACCAGATGATCCCCCAACCCGCCCGGGCGCAGCAGCGTGTCCAGCAGGTTGAGGCCTTGCGTGCTGCCTGCCGGTATGCCGGCCATGGCGAACAGCAACCCGGCACTGGCATTGGCCGTGGTGATGTCCCAGTCGCCGGTGATGACGATGGCGGGTGCGGGGTTGTTGGCCCGCAGGATGTGCGCCACCGCGTCGTGCACCATTTTCAGCGCCGGGGCGTCTGGCGCCGAAGCTGCATAGCGTGGCGCGTAGCCGGCGGCGAGGAACACCTCGTTGCAGTGATCCAGTGGCACGTCCAGCGCGCCGAGCAAGGCATGCAGGGTGCTCGGGCTGGCCTTGGCGCGGCCGGTTTCCACGCAGCTCAGGTGGCGTTGCGACAGGCCGGCCAGCAATGCCAGGTCGAGCTGGCTGAGCCCGGCCTGGCGCCGCAGGCGGCGCAGATGTTCCCCGGCATGGGTGGCGGCGGGCGGATGCGTGGGATGAAAGGGGTGAGGGCTCATGCTTCGACTCTGGCTGTCCTTGGGTGAAGCGTCCATGACCTGTGAGGTCATTGAGGCGGGGACGACTCTATCACTACTGTGCCGAGGCCGATCACCCAGGTGCTGCGGTGAAGACGTGGGAGCGGGTTCACGCGCGACACGGGTGCCAGGCAGCGCAGTGCTTGCATTGCGGGCAAGCCCGCTCCCGCAGGTTCCTGACAAATCAACGAGTGATGTGGAGTCCTATGAGAATCGAATGGATGGCGTTACCGGTGTTGCTGATCTTCGCGTCGTATACCGGCTGGACCATGGCGAACGCCGAGCAATCGCTGATTGCCTTTGGTCGCGAGCTGATGTCTCGACCCGATACCGCACAGGTTGTGTTCGACCTGTATGTGATGGCGGGGCTGGGCTGTATCTGGATGGTCCGTGACAACCGCACACGCGGCGGGTCGTTGCCTGGCGTGTTGCCCTATCTGGCGCTGACGCTGGTGTTCGTTTCGCTCGGGCCGCTGCTGTATCTGGTGGTCAAGGGCATCGCCAGCAGGCGTGGGGCTTGAGCCACGCCAGGACCGCCTGGCCAACAATGGCTTTACATTGAATTATTCCCTGCCAATAATTATTGATATCCCATAATTATGGATAAACCGATGGCAGATATCTTCCTGCGCCCGGAACTGGCGGCCGACATGGCCAGGCAGCTGCTCGAACCCTCGGCGCTGGATATCGGCCTGCGGTCCGGGTTGTTCCTGTCTGGCCTGCGGCGCACGGGCAAGACCACCTTCCTCAAGAATGACCTGATCCCCGCGCTGGAAGCCAAGGGCGCGCTGGTGATCTATGTCGATCTGTGGAGCGACACCCAGACCAGCCCGGTAAAGCTGGTGCACGCCGCCGTGCGCAAGGCCCTGCTCGATCTGCAGAGCCCGGCTTCGTCGTTCATGCGGCGGCTCAAGGCCCTGCGTGGCGCCGGGGTGGAGCTGGCCGGTTTCAAGTTCGGTTTCAATCTGGACACCCTGGGCGAAGAGGGCGGCGTGACGCTCGCCTTGGCCCTGACCGAGGTGGTGGACCAGGCCAAGGCGAACGTGGTGCTGATCGTCGACGAAGTGCAGCACGCCATCACCACCGAAGACGGCCAGCAGATGATGCTGGCGCTGAAAGCCGCGCGCGATGCCATCAACCCTCGGCCCGCACCCGCGGGCCACTTCCTGTTCATCGGCACCGGCTCGCACCGGGCGATGGTCAACGAGCTGACCGCGCGGCGTAACCAGGCGTTCGTCGGTGCGACCAACGTGCCCTACCCGCTGTTGGGCAGTGACTATGTCGCGTTCTGGCTCGAGCGGCTCGCCGCGGACGGTCTCGACAACCTGCCCACGCTGGAGGTGGCGACCGAGGCGTTCAAGACCCTGGGCAGCCGGCCCGAGGAGTTCATCCGCGCCCTGCGCCAGCTGATGCACACGCCCACCCTGGGCTCCGGGCCGGACGATGTGCTGCCGGTGATCGCGGCCACCTTGCGTTCGGCGGCGGCGGATCTTGAACTGATGAAGGTCGAGGAGCTGGGCGTGCTGGCTCAGGCGATCTTCGCCCGCATCGCCTCGGTGGACGGCGAGACGCGCGGGGTGTTCTCCAGCGAAGCGGCGGGGGAGTATTCGAAGTTTCTGGGGCGCGAGGTTCGCGTGGAGGAGATCCAGCCTGTGGCCAACGACCTGCTCGCCGCCAACCTCATCATCCGCCGCGGGCACGGCCTGTATGGCGTGACCGACCCCTTCGTGCAGGAGATCTGGCGGGAGCGCCAGGCGCTGCTGGGCAAGCGCTGAGGCGTCCGGCTGTCAGCCGATGATCAGCTCCCGCAGCCCATTGGCATGCTCGACAGGCTCGCCGGGCAGCCTGATGCGCTGGTTGGCGCTGTAGTCATGGAAGGCCCGGGCCTTGTCGATCAACGACAGGTCCAGGGTCACGCTGTGCCGTGACTCGCCGCGCCCGGCCTCGAACAGTGTCCGGCCATATGGATCCACCGCCAGGCTCGCGCCGACGAACACACAGCCATCCGGCCCATCGCCGACGCGGTTGGCGACCACGGCGAACACCTGGTTCTCCATCGCCCGGGCCATCACCGACACCCGGTGCACATGGTCCTCCGGTTCGGCCAGGCCGTCGGTGATCAGCATCAGCTGCGCGCCGAGCACCTTCAGCGCCCGCGCCGTCTCGGGGAATTCGCTGTCGTAGCAGATCAACAGGCCCAGGCGCACGCCGCGCCATTCGACGGTGGCGAAGCGGTCGCCCGGCACCACGATGCCATGCTCCGGCACCCACAGGTGGGTCTTGCGGTAGGTGAGCAGGATGCCCTCGGGGGCGATGAACAGGGTGGTGTTGTAGAAGGTGCCGGCGGCGTTCTCGTACAGCCCCAGCACCACCGCGACATTGCGCTGGCGCGCCGCCGCGACCACGGCCTGCACTGCATCGCCATCGATGGCTGCGGACAGCATGCCGACGTCATCCGCCGTGAGAAAACCGGTCAGGTGCGACTCGGGGAACAGCAGGATGTCGGTGTCCGGCGCGCACCGGGCCAGGGCCTCGAGGATGCCGCGCAGGTTGTGGGCGGTGTCGCCGTCGCGGGTTGTCGTCTGTACCACTTCGATCTTCATGGGCAATCCGTCTCGCTGGGCCCGACCCTTCCGCGGGCGAGTGACATTTGCGAAGGGTGGTGCAAGTATGAAAACAATCACTGGCAAAACAATCACTTCGACGGGTTAACCCGGGGGTAGGGCATGGGCTTGAGCCTGCAGGATCTTTCGTGGCACCAGGGCGTGGCCCACTGCATCGAGCACCTCGCCATCGAGGCTTGCCGTCCCTCCATGGAGACATCCCGAATTTATGCCCAAAGCCTAGCCCGTGTAGG
>NZ_JAOEBG010000001.1 GCF_029836165.1 Pseudomonas sp. GD04091 | reverse complement strand
AGATCTAGTTCTGCTCAGCCGCCGGGCTCTGCGCCGGCACCGGCTTTCCCCGGCCGATCTCCTGCCGCCAGTGCAGGGCGATCAGGATCAGCGTCGGCACGCCCAGCAGGGCGGTGATCAGGAAGAAATCGTGGTAGCCGAACTTCTCCACCATCACCCCCGAGTAACCGCCGATCAGGCGCGGCAACAGCAGCATGATCGAGCTGAGCAGGGCGTATTGGGTGGCGGAGAACTTGAGGTTGGTCAGGCTCGACAGGTAGGCCACGAACGCCGAGGTGGCCAGGCCTGAGCTGAAGTTGTCCAGGGAAATGGTCACCACCAGCATTTCCAGGTTCGGCCCCATGTCGGCCAGCATCAGGAACAGGATGTTGGTGGCCGCCGAGGTCACGCCGCCGATGAACAGGATCGGCAGGATGCCGAAGCGCACGATCAGCAGGCCGCCGGCACCGGCGCCGACCAGGGTCATGATCAGGCCGAAGATCTTGCTGACGCTGGCGATCTGGTCCTTGGTGAAGCCCATGTCGATGTAGAACACGTTGGCCATCACGCCCATCACCGTGTCGGACATGCGGTAGGTGGCGATCAGCCCGAGCAGCAGCAGGGCTTGCCAGCGATAGCGCGCGATGAAGTCGTTGACCGGGGTGAGCACCGGCGCCAGACCCCGGCGCCCCAGGGACGAAAGGCAGGCCCAGGTCAGCAGCACGTAGAGGATCAGGCGCAGGAAGGCGCGGTCTTCGAGCAGCAGGTCGAGCATGGTCGAATCACCGAACACCACGCTCGCCCAGTCGGTATTGAACATCTGGGTGAAGCTGGCCGGCACCGAGACCAGCAGGATGATCAGCACGAACACTGAAGCCAGCTGGTGCATCAGCCCGTAGCGGGCGGCCGACAGTTGGGTGCGCAAGGGGACGGCAGGCTCGCGCATCACCAGCGTGGTGAACACCGCGGGCAGCATGAGCACGCCGAACAGCACATAGGTGCCAGTCCACGCCTGATGCAGGTAGCTGAAACCGGTGGAGCCGAACCATTCGGCGAAGAACAGTGCGCCGGCAGTGGCGAGCAGGGCGGCGACCCGGTAGCCGGCCATGTAGCTGGCGGCCAGCGCGGCCTGACGCTGGTCGTCGGCGATCTCCAGGCGATAGGCATCGACGGCGATGTCCTGGGTGGCGGAGGCGAAGGCCACCAGTACGGCCAGGGCGATCAGCCACGACAGGTGCTTCTGCGGGTCGCAGAAGCCCATGCCGATCAGGCCCAGCACCACCAGCACCTGCGACAGCAGCAGCCAGGAACGGCGGCGGCCCATGCCGCCGAGCAGCGGCAGGCGCCACTGGTCGAGCAGGGGAGACCAGACCCACTTGAAGGCATAGGCCAGGCCGATCAGGCTGGCGTAGCCGATGGTCTCGCGCGCCACGCCCGCTTCGCGCAGCCACACCGAAAGCGTCGAGAACACCAGCATGTACGGCAGGCCGGCGGCGAATCCGAGCAGCAAAAGCACCAAAGTTGACGGGCTGGCATAGGCAGCGAGCGCAGCGCGCCAGGTTTTACGGGGCATGGGCCAACATCTGCCTCAAGGTTTGCGAAAACAAAGCGCGCACTCTAACCGCTGTGCTCCATCGGGCGCCAGCCATGGCGCGCCATATCCACACGATTATTGGTCACATTCACGCCTTCCGCGCGCAACCGGGCGCGCTGTTCGTCGCCCGATGGCGTGCCCAGTGCCAGGCTCAGCCGCCCACCGGCACCGATGACCCGATGCCAGGGCAGGCGGGTGTCGGTGGGCAACTGGCCGAGGGTACGGCCGACCCAGCGAGCCGCGCGGCCAAGGCCAGCCAGGTCGGCCAGTTGCCCATAGCTGACCACCTTGCCGGGCGGAATCTGGCCGAGTACCGAGTAGAGCGCCATTCGTCGGGCTTCGGCGTCTTCCGGTGGCGAGGGCGGGGGCGTTGGCATCAGGGCATACCTGGGCTGTGGATGAAACCGGACAGGCGGTCGGGGCAAAGGCGGGTGGAACTCATCGGCATGGTCCGGGTCTGTCCTTGCTCAGATTGTCGGTATCTGGATAATGCCCGGCTTTTTTCGTCAAATCGAACCCCTACTGTGCTTATGCCTTCTAGAACCCTGCTGTGCCTCATCGCTGCCTCCCTGTGTACCCCTGTGCTCGCCGACACCGTCTGGATGAAGAACGGTGACCGCCTGAGCGGCAAGATCAAGGTCTTCGATGGCGGCAAGCTGCTGCTGGAAACCCCCTATGGTGGCTCCATCGCCCTGGACTGGAAGCAGGTGCGGACGCTGGAGAGCGACCAGGAGCTGCTGGTCAAGCAGGACGCCTACTCCGGCGAGAAGGCCAAGTCGCTCCAGGCCGCCGAGCCAGGCAAGGTGACGCTGGCCAACGGCGATGCGCCGAAGACCGTCGAGCTGGCCAGCATCGAGCAGATCATGAAGCCACGGCCGATGGTCGAGGACTTCCTGTGGAAGGGCAACGTCGATGTGGCGATGGACTACAAACGCGCCGAAACCGACAGCGACGACTACGACGTCAGCTTCAAGACCACTGCCCGTCATGGTCGCTGGCGACACAACGCCGAAGGCGAATACAACCGCGAGACCAAGGACGACGTCACCACCACCAACAACTGGAGCGCCGAGTACGCCCTCGACCGTTTCATCACCGAGAAGTGGTTCTGGCAGGGGCGCCTCGAATACAAGCGCGACCAGATCGAGGACCTGGCCCGCCAGCGTACCGTCGGTACCGGCCCGGGCTACCAGTTCTGGGATAACGAGCTGGGCGCGTTCTCGCTGGGCTCGCTGATCAACCGCACCGACTTCGAGTACCGCGACGGCGGCAAGGACAACTTCTATTCCGCCGCGGTGAAATGGGATTACAACCGCTACCTGATCGGCAAGAAGGTGGAGTTCTTCACCAATGGCGAGTTCGGCAAGCCACTGGGTGGCGTGGCCGACTACTCGCTGGATGCCGAGATGGGGCTGCGCTACAAGGTCACCGAATGGGCCTCGCTCAACCTCAAGGCGGAGAAGGACCTGATCAAGGGCACCAGTGACAGCGATCTGGACAAGACCCGCTACACCGCCGGGTTCGGTGTTACCTGGTAGATCGCAGGTGCCGCCGCGCGCGCCATCGCCGGCAAGCCGGCTCCCACAGGAGCACCTACACCCTGTGGGAGCCGGCTTGCCGGCGATGGTCTGCGCAGCAGACCCAGTGGCAGTGGCGGGTGATAATGCTTATCTTGTCATCCATCGAGTCGATCGCCAGGAGCCCCTTCCGTGAGTACCAACGCCCTTCGCCCCGCCCGGGAACTGCTGCTCAAGGAGTACCGTGGCGTCCTCTGCACCCATTCCAAGTCGATGCCTGGCTTCCCCTTTGGTTCGGTGGTGCCGTACTGCCTCGACGCCGAGGGCCATCCACTGATCCTCATCAGCCGCATCGCCCAGCACACCCACAATCTGCAGAAGGACCCCAAGTGTTCGCTGCTGGTGGGCGAGCGTGATGCCGAGGACGTCCAGGCGGTCGGCCGCCTGACGGTGATGGCCGAGGCGCGCAAGTTGACCGACGAAACAGCGATCGAAGCCGCCGCGACCCGCTACTACCGCTATTTCCCGGAGTCGGCCAACTACCACCAGGCTCACGATTTCGACTTCTGGGTGCTGGAGCCGGTGCGTCATCGCTATATCGGCGGCTTTGGCGCGATCCATTGGCTCGACCAGGTCACGCAGGCCAATCCGTTCGCCGGCAAGGCCGAGACCAGCATGATCGAGCACATGAACAGCGATCACGCCAACGCCATTGCCCATTACGTCGAACTGACCGATCTGCCGCGAAGCGCTCCGGCCGAAATGGTCGGTATCGACAGCGAGGGCATGCACCTGCGCATCGGTCAGGGGGTCCATTGGCTGGCGTTTCCGAGCACTTGCAATACGCCGACACAAGTCCGCGAAGCCCTGGTTCTGCTGGCTCGCGCCGATCAGTGGCCGGTTGCGGCAGCCGCCGAGGGTTGAAAATCCGAGCATGCGCATCCATTTGAGGTCTTACGGGAAGATTCTCTTCCGTCGAGGAATTGTGGATGCGTGCTTTTCTATTGCTGTTTCTGATTTTTCCGGTGCTGGAGTTGTTCGTCTTCGTCAAGGTCAGCGCTGCCATCGGTTTCTTCCCCGCGTTGCTGCTGATCATCGCCGGCTCCGCCCTGGGTGTGCTGGTGATGCGTGTGGCCGGCCTGGCCACCGCCCTGCGTGCCCGGGAGAGCCTGCAGCGCGGCGAACTGCCCGCCGAGGACATGTTCCAGGGCCTGATGCTGGCCGTCGGTGGTGGCCTGCTGTTGCTGCCGGGCTTCATCAGCGACGTGCTCGGTGTGCTGTGCCTGCTGCCGTTCACTCGTCGCCTGGTGGCGGGCAAGCTGCGCCGTCGCGCCGAGGAGCAGGCCATGCGCCAGCGGGCGTTCCAGGATGACCCGTTCCAGGCGCAGCCGCGTGATGGCGGCCATCGTCCGAACGTGATCGAGGGCGAGTACGAGCGGCGCGACAAGTAACCCTTAGCGCGCCTGCTCGAATCCGCGTGGGAGCGGGCCTGCCCCGCGACAGGCCTGTCGCGGGGCAGGCCCGCTCCCACGTATCGTTTCAAAGACCCGGTGAAAAATTTTCTACGGCAAGCCTTGTAATCGAACAAGGCGGCCTCATGTAGTGGTCACCGCAAGGTTTCCGGTGAGTTCACCGGACATGACACACAGGGTTCGCTCCACGCGGGCCCTGACCGGCAACGCCGGACCGTATCCACCTGCCGGTGCTGACACCGGCCGATGAAAACCACAATTTGGGAGAGATCGACAATGAAGCTTCGTCCTCTGCATGACCGCGTCGTCATCCGTCGCAGCGAAGAAGAATCGAAAACCGCTGGCGGTATCGTCCTGCCGGGTTCGGCCGCTGAAAAACCAAACCGCGGCGAAGTCGTCGCCGTCGGCACCGGTCGCATCCTGGACAACGGCGAAGTACGCTCGCTGGCCGTGAAAGTGGGTGACAAAGTGGTTTTCGGCCCTTACTCGGGCAGCAACACCGTGAAAGTCGATGGCGAAGACCTGCTGGTCATGGCCGAAAACGAAATCCTGGCCGTCATCGAAGGCTGATTTCCCCGACTTCCCGTTACTCCAAAGAATTCCAAGGATTAAACGATCATGGCTGCTAAAGACGTAAAATTCGGCGATTCCGCCCGTAAGAAAATGCTGGTTGGTGTCAACGTCCTGGCTGACGCCGTCAAGGCGACCCTCGGCCCGAAAGGCCGCAACGTGGTCCTGGCCAAGAGCTTCGGCGCGCCGACCATCACCAAGGACGGCGTTTCCGTCGCCAAAGAGATCGAGCTGAAAGACGCCTTCGAGAACATGGGCGCCCAGCTGGTCAAGGAAGTCGCTTCCAAGGCCAACGACGCTGCCGGTGACGGCACCACCACCGCTACCGTCCTGGCCCAGGCCATCGTCAACGAAGGCCTCAAGGCCGTTGCCGCCGGCATGAACCCGATGGACCTCAAGCGCGGTATCGACAAGGCCACCGCCGCCATCGTCGCCGAGCTGAAGAGCCTGTCCAAGCCATGCGCCGACTCCAAGGCCATCGCCCAGGTAGGCACCATCTCCGCCAACTCCGACACCTCCATCGGTGAAATCATCGCCGAAGCCATGGAAAAAGTCGGTAAAGAAGGCGTGATCACCGTCGAGGAAGGCTCGGGCCTGGAAAACGAACTGTCCGTCGTCGAAGGCATGCAGTTCGACCGTGGCTACCTGTCGCCGTACTTCGTCAACAAGCCGGACACCATGGTTGCCGAGCTGGAAGGCCCGCTGCTGCTGCTGGTCGACAAGAAGATCTCCAACATCCGCGAGCTGCTGCCAGTCCTGGAAGCCGTTGCCAAGGCCGGCCGTCCGCTGCTGATCGTGGCCGAGGATGTCGAGGGCGAAGCCCTGGCCACCCTGGTGGTGAACAACATGCGTGGCATCGTCAAGGTTGCCGCGGTCAAGGCACCTGGCTTTGGCGATCGCCGCAAGGCCATGCTGCAGGACATCGCCACCCTGACCGGCGGCCAGGTCATCTCCGAGGAAATCGGCCTGACCCTGGAAACCACCACCCTGGAGCACCTGGGTAACGCCAAGCGCGTCATCCTGTCCAAGGAAAACACCACCATCATCGACGGTGCAGGCTCCGACGCCGACATCGAAGCACGCGTCAAGCAGATCCGTGCCCAGATCGAAGAGACTTCCTCGGACTACGACCGTGAGAAGCTGCAAGAGCGTCTGGCCAAGCTGGCTGGCGGTGTTGCCGTGATCAAGGTTGGTGCCGGCACCGAAGTCGAGATGAAAGAGAAGAAGGCCCGTGTCGAAGACGCCCTGCACGCTACCCGCGCAGCCGTCGAAGAAGGCGTGGTGCCTGGCGGCGGTGTTGCTCTGGTTCGTGCCCTGCAGGCCGTTGAAGGCCTCAAGGGCGACAACGAAGACCAGAACGTCGGTATCGCCCTGCTGCGTCGCTCGGTCGAAGCGCCGCTGCGCCAGATCACTGCCAACGCCGGCGACGAGCCAAGCGTTGTCGCTGACAAGGTCAAGCAAGGTTCGGGCAACTACGGCTACAACGCCGCTACCGGCGAATACGGCGACATGATCGAGATGGGCATCCTGGACCCAGCCAAGGTCACCCGCTCGGCCCTGCAAGCCGCAGCTTCGATCGGCGGTCTGATGATCACCACCGAAGCCATGGTTGCCGACCTGCCGGAAGACAAGCCAGCCGCTGGCATGCCTGACATGGGCGGCATGGGTGGCATGGGCGGCATGATGTAAGCCAGCCTTACCCCCTGCACCAAGGAAAGCCCCGGTTCGCGAGAACCGGGGCTTTTCGTTTTTCTGTATCAGCCTCTTCGCGGGTTTACCCGCGAATCAGGCGACGGTGCGCTCGATGACTGGCACTTTCACTAGGCCACGCCGGTACAGGACCAGGTAGTACGAGCCCAGCCCGATCAACCAGCAGAACACTGCCGTCCACACGTTGTGCGACAGGAAGTGCGCGCCCTGCATCATTCGTCCGATCGACAGTATCGACCCCGCCACGAAGGCCACGGCCAACGCCGCCCGGGCCAGGCGTGGCTTACGGTCGCGCAGCACGAAGAACAGGGCGAACAGACAGAATCCGGTCGCCGCATGGCCACCTGGCCAGCACAACCCGGGCTTGTCGGTGGCCGGGCGCGGTTCGAGCAGCTTGCTGTAGGTTTCCTTGCCACCGAACTGGGTCAGGCTCCACGGGCACTGCACCTGGGTCAGTTGCTTGAGCGGGGTGACGAACGCGGTGGAAAGGCCCAACGCCAGCACCAGGCAGCCAAGTTCGCGTCGCCAGCCGAACAGCCGTTTCCAGAAGAAGCTGGAGGCAAAGGCGGCGATGCTCAGCAGGCCCAGCAGGATCACGCCCTGCTTGACCCGGTCATGCAGGATGGTTTCCAGCAGGTAGCTGTGGCGGCCGATGAACTGGCCGGCGGCCTGGTCGTAGAACAGATTGGCCAGGTCCATGTCCAGCGAGGTCCATTCCAGCAGAATCAGGGCCACGATGGTGACGAAGGGGATACCCAGGTACAGCCACGGATTGATCGGGCGAGGACGGACGGATGCCTGCATGGTGACTCCAGGGGGAAGGAAAAGACCGGGCATTGTCGGGTGCCCGCTATCCTGTGTCCGTGAAGGATCGGTGAAAAAACTGTCAAGTTCGCTGATTTCGCATCGGGGCTGGCACCGTGCGGGCGATGGCCTTAAGCTGCGCCTGCCGCGCCCTGCGAAGCGCCGCACAGGAGACCCCATGCGCATTCTTTTGGTTGAAGACAACCGCGATATCCTTGCCAACCTGGCCGACTATCTCGGCATGAAAGGCTATACCGTCGACTGTGCCCAGGATGGGCTGTCTGGCCTGCACCTGGCCGCCACCGAGCACTATGACCTGATCGTGCTCGACATCATGCTCCCCGGCATCGACGGCTACACGCTGTGCAAACGCCTGCGCGAGGACGCGCGCCGCGATACGCCGGTGATCATGCTCACCGCCCGCGACCAGCTGGATGACCGCCTGCAAGGCTTTCGCTCCGGTGCCGACGATTACCTGCTCAAGCCCTTCGCCCTTTCCGAGCTGGCCGCTCGCATCGAGGCGGTACTGCGCCGTGCCCAGGGCGGCGGTCGACGCGCGCTGCAGGTGGCTGACCTGAGCTACGACCTGGATACCCTCGAGGTCACCCGGCAGGGGCGGCTGTTGAAGCTCAATCCGGTCGGTCTCAAGCTGCTCGCGGTGCTGATGCAGAAGAGCCCCCACGTGCTGCGCCGCGAAGTCCTGGAAGAGGCGCTGTGGGGCGACGATTGCCCGGACAGCGACAGCCTGCGCAGCCACGTCCACCAGTTGCGCCAGGTGATCGACAAGCCATTCGACAAGCCTCTGCTGCATACCGTCCATGGCGTCGGCTATCGCCTCGCCGAGGGTCGCGATGGAGTTTAGGCAAAGCCTTGCCCAGCGCATCATCATCGCCTTCGCGCTGATGAGCGCGCTGGTCGCCGGAGCCTTCGCCTTCGGCATCGTCGCCACGGTGCACCTGGTGGAGGAGCGATTGATCTCGTCGGTACTGGGCGGCGACCTGCAGCGCCTGCTGCGGATGGACAGCGTCAGCGACTGGAGCCACCGGCCGCGCCCGGACCAGTTGTTCTACTTCAGCGGCGGGCGCGACGATTTCGAGCTGCCCAAGGATCTGCGTCACCTGGATGCAGGGTTCCACGAGGTGTTCCGTGATCAGCTCTCGTACCACGCCATGGTCGAGATCGTCGATGGCCGACGCTATGTGCTGCTGCAGGACCAGAGCGATTTCGAGGAGCGCGAGCGGGTGCTGTTCGCCGTGGTGGTGGTGGGCTTCGTGCTCAGCCTGGCGCTTGCCGTGATCCTCGGCTGGCTGCTGGCGCGACGCGTCATGGCGCCGGTCATCCGCCTGGCGCGCCAGGTGCGTCACCGCGATCAGCTGCTGGGCCTGGCCCCACCACTGGCGCCGGACTACGCCGCGGACGAGGTTGGCCAGCTGGCGGTTGCGTTCGACGATACGCTCGGGCGCCTGCGCGATGCCCTGACCCGGGAGCGGCTGTTCACCAGTGATGTCAGCCATGAGCTGCGTACGCCGTTGATGGTTCTCGCCACGTCCTGCGAGCTGTTGATGGAAAACCCCAGCCTCGACACCCGTTCGCGCAGCCAGGTCGAGCGTATCGCCCGGGCGACCGAGGAGATGCGCGAGCTGGTGAAGACTTTCCTCATGCTCGCCCGCGCCCAGCGTGACGAAGGGGCCATCGCCTCGCGCGCGACCTTGCGCGAGGTGGGCGACGACCTGATCGGCGTATGGCGCGACACCATCGAGCAGAAGGGGCTGACGCTTTACTACGATGGTCGGGTCAGCGCCAGCCCGGTGCTGTACAACGCCACCTTCCTGCAGTCGGTCATGGGCAACCTGCTGCGCAATGCCGCGCATTACACCGACACGGGTTACATCCGTCTGAGCCTGGAGCCCAATGGCTTCAGCGTCGAGGACAGCGGGGTGGGCATTCCGGAGGAGCAGCGCGAGGCGATGTTCCGGCCTTTCGTGCGTGGCGACGAGCGCCGCGGCGAGGGGCTGGGGCTTGGCCTGTCGCTGGTGCAGCGGATCTGCGATGACCAGGGCTGGCGCGTGACCCTGACGGCGACGCTGCCCCACGGCTGCCGTTTCCAGGTGGACCTGAGCCAAGGCACCAGGGCTGCGCGGGACGCCGACGGTATATTGGATCCGGGTTAACTTTCTGTAACACCTGGCCGGTGCACTGACAGATTTTTCACATGGGCATGACCTGAAACCAACGCTCGCCTGCCTAAGGTGGGCGCACTGAGTCAGGAGATGCCCAATGCGTAGCCCCATCAAACTCGAATTTTCGGAAAAGTACGACCGGGACCATGCCCGCGAGTATTTCCTCAAGCATCAGGATGGCCTGGCCCGGCGCCTTTCCCACCAGCGCGACGAGCAGCTGGCCCGTCGTGCGCTGGCGCTGGCCGGGGAACCGGGCCTGGTGCTCGACCTGCCGTGCGGTGCCGGGCGTTTCTGGCCGTTGCTGGCGGAAAAGGCCAACCGCGTCATCATCGGTGCCGACAACTCCGCCGCGATGATCGAGACAGCCTGTGCGGCACAACCGCCAGAGGTGGTGGCTCGGGTACGCCCCTTGCAGACTTCCGCTTTCGCGATCGACCTGCCGGACAATGCGGTGGACAGCATCTTCTGCATGCGCCTGTTCCATCACATTGGCGATCCGGCTCACCGCAAAGCAATTCTTTCGGAATTTCAACGCGTTAGCCGAGACAGCGTGATTCTCTCGCTGTGGGTGGATGGCAACTTCAAGGCGTGGCGGCGCAAGAAACTCGAAGCGCGGCGCAGCGCCAAAAAGGAGCAGGACAGCTACCAGAACCGGTTTGTGTTACCGGCGGCTACAGTGGAAGAAGAATTTACATCGGCGGGCTTCAGAATCCAGGAACGTCTCGACTTCCTGCCGTTCTATGCCATGTGGCGAGTGTACGTATTGCGCAAGGGGTAGAGATTGATGACGGTAGCCCAGAACGAGTCCAGCCAGTTCGCTTATTACTGGCAGCAGCAGGGTGAGTGGGTGGAGGAACCCAACCAGCGGCGCGGTGGTGAAAGCGGCGTGCAGCGTCTGAGCGATGCCGAGGGTCACTTGCTGTATGCCAAGCGCCAGGTCGGGCATATCTATCGCAGCCTGCTGCACCCGTTCGGGCGGCCCACGGTCCTGCGCGAGCTCGATGCCCTGCACAGTTTCGAGCAGTTGGGCGTGCGGGTGCCGCGTATCGTCTATGCCGGTGCCGAGCGCGACGCCGATCACCAGTGGCGTGCGCTGCTGGTGAGCGAGGCGCTGGATGGGTTCGTCGACCTGGACACCTGGCACGCTGAAGGTGCCCGTGAGCGCTATCCGCAGGCAGTGCACGAGCGCATGCTCAAGGACCTGGCCGACAACCTGGCGCGCATGCACCTGGGGCATTGGCAGCATGGCTGCCTGTATGGCAAGCATGTGTTCATCAAGGTGATCGGCGAGGGCGATCAGGCCCGGGTCGAAGTCGCGTTGCTGGATCTGGAGAAATGCCGGCGGCGGATTCGTTGCCAGCGCGCGGCATACAACGACCTGCGTCAGCTGCGTCGCCACTCGTCGCTCAATGAGGCGCAATGGCAGACCTTGCTCTATTTTTACCAAATGGCGTTTGGCAGCGCTGTCAAAGGGTTAGAGCAATGAAACTAGAAATCGCTCGAGCTTTGTTCCTGGTGGCGGCGTTGGCGGTCACGACCGCGGCGGCGGCGGCCTGGGAGCAGCCGAGGCCGACGGTGTTCAGCAAGGCCGAGATCGGCGGGGTGTGCGCTGCGCCTCGTGAGGTCAAGCCTGAGCAGGCGCGGGCTGAGCCGGATCATGATCTTTTGCTGTTTCTGTTTGGGATGAGGCAGGGGTTGCGGCCGTTTGGTTGAAGTCTGATTTGGTTTTTCGGGCGCCAGGGGTTTTTAGATGAACTTCTGGCGCTTTTGTATTTTATGGTTTGTTGGTTTGTTGGTTTGTTGGTTTGTTGGTTTGTTGGTTTGTTTTGAAAGTTGTATGCGCATTCATTTGCGATGTCGACGCATAGTCACCTTTCCGCCCTTACGGCGGGTTACTTTGGTCTTGGCCAAAGTAACCAAAGCCGCTCGCTCCATTCATACGGCCCCTGCGCTCCGCTCCGGGGTCCCCTCACTCCGGCCTTGCTCCCGGGAGGACCGCGCTGAACGGCCCATCCTGGGCCGCAGCGCTTGACGGGCATCCATGCCCGTCACCTCCCTCCGCAAGTCCTGCGTTCGGCCTCCTGAAGTCGCGAAGTTACGGGCGGCGCCTGGACTGGCGCAGCTGTCGCTAGTTGAGTATGTAATTAATCTCTCTATTCCATCGCAGGGCAAACCCGCTGCCACGCAATAGTCATCGATATATAAATCTTTGTAGGGACGGGCTTGTCCCGCGACAGGTCGAAACAGCCAATATATATAACTGTCAAGTAAATAACTTCGCACTTCTTGCTCTTGCTCTTGCTCTTGCTCTTGCTCTTGCTCTTGCTTCTAAGCGCGCGATAGTTCAGGCGCCACAAATTGCGACTTCAGTAGGCCGAGCGCAGGACTTGCGGAGGGAGGTGACGGGCATGGATGCCCGTCAAGCGCTGCGCCCCAGGATGGGGCGTTCAGCGCGGTCCTCCCGGGAGCAAGGCCGGAGCGAGGGGACCCCGGAGCGCAGCGCAGGGGCCGGATGAACGGAGCGGGCGGTTTTGCCTACTTTTTCCAAGAAAAAAGTAGGCCGCCGTAAGGGCGGAAAGGTGACTATGCGTCGCCATCGTCAATGAATGCGCATACAACCCTCAAAACCAGCACTCTCTAAGCCGAAGCCGAAGCCGAACTACCCTCGAAAAGCCCGAACAAAAACCCCCACAGCCTCCCGCACATGCGCCTCGGCCTCATCCCCACTCAGCGCCGGCGCGCACCCCAGCAACAATCGATAATCCGGCGCCCCCTTGACCAGGCAGAAGAAATGCTCAGCCGCCCGCAACGGGTTGTCTATCCGCAGCAGCCCCCGCTGATCGACACCACGCAGCAGCGCCTCCATGCCCGCCAGCACGCGTTTGGGCCCGGCCTCATAGAAGTACTGACCGAACCCCGGATCCTGGCTACCCAAGGCCATGATCAGGCGACTCAGCTTGACCGCCTCGTCACTGCTGATCAGTGCCTGGAACCCGCGTGCAATATTCAGTAGCACATCTTCCACCGCCACCCCTTCGGGGTATTCGAACATCAGATCAGGCAGCTGGTTCTGGCAGGTCGCCATCACCGCCGCGCCGAACAGCGTCTGCTTGTCGGTGAAGTGGCTGTAGACGGTGAGTTTTGAAACACCTGCCGCCGCAGCGACCGCATCCATGCTGGTGTTGGCGTAGCCAAGGCTGAGGAACAGGTCCTTGGCGGCTTCTAGGATGGCCTCGCGCTTGGCCAGGTCCTTGGGCCGGCCGGGGCCGATGGGTGCGTCGTTGGACATTGGAATCCGCATCTGCTGTGAAAGTTGAGCATCTTACCGGGTCGCGGGCTGTCCGGCTGTAGCGTACGTCGCGACGCTATTGCGGATTTTCTCGTGGCTGCCTGCTTCCCCGGCCCTGTTCGCTGACTTAATATACTCGCCAGTATAAATATTCGATGCGTCCTCTGCCAAAGGTCCCCCATCATGTTGCGTCGTGCGTTATCCCTCGCCTTGCCTGCCGCCATCGTGCTGCTCACCGCTTGCGGCCAGGAGGCCGCGCCGCCTGCGGCGCTGCGTCCTGCGCTGGTGATCCAGCCACAGCCTGCCGAGGCTTCCGCCGACAGCTATCCGGGCGAGGTGCGGGCGCGTTTCGAACCGGAATTGGCCTTCCGCATTGGTGGCAAGGTCAGCAGGCGCCTGGTGGAGGAGGGGCAGCGGGTGAAGGCCGAGCAGCCACTGGCCGAGCTCGATCCTCAGGACGTGAGGCTGCAACTGGAGGCCAATCGCGCCCAGCTGGCCGCCGCCGAAGCCAATCTGGCCCTGGTGCGCGCCGAGCGCGACCGTTATCAGAAACTGGTGGACCGACAGATGGTCAGCCACTCCCAGTTCGACAATGCCGAGAATCTCTACCGCGCCGGCCTGGCCCGTCTGAAACAGGCCAAGGCCGAATACGAAGTGGCCGGCAACCAGGCCGAGTATGCGGTGCTGCGCGCACCCCAGGCTGGCGTGATCGCCAGGCGCCAAGTTGAGGTGGGGCAGGTGGTGGCCGCCGGGCAGACCGTGTTCACCCTGGCCGCCGACGGCGAGCGAGAGGTGGCCATCGGCCTGCCGGAACAGCAGTTCGCCCGCTTCGCGGTTGGACAGACGGTCAGCGTCGAGTTGTGGTCGCATCCCAACGAGCGCTTCGAAGGCCGGATTCGCGAACTGTCTCCGGCGGCGGATCCGCGCTCGCGCACCTTTGCCGCGCGAATTGCCTTTACCTCCACCGGTAATCCCGCCGAACTGGGCCAGAGCGCGCGGGTGTTCATCGCCCACGGCGAGCGCTCGCCATTGGCGGTGCCACTGTCGGCGGTCACCGCCGAGGCTGGCCAGGCCTATGTCTGGCGGGTTGGCAAGGACAACCGCCTGCAACGGGTGATGGTGCGCCTTGGCGCCTATGGCGCCGACAGCGTGCCGGTGCTCGAAGGGCTGCAGGCCAGCGACTGGGTGGTGGCCGCTGGCGGCCATGTGCTGCGCGAGGGGCAGCAAGTGCGGCCCGTGGACCGCAGCAATCGTGAAGTGAACCTGGCGGTCAAGGAGTAAGTCCCGATGGGTTTCAACCTTTCCGCGTGGGCGCTGCGCAACCGCCAGATCGTGCTGTTCCTGATGATCCTGCTGGCGGCGGTTGGCGCCATGTCGTACACCAAGCTCGGACAGAGCGAAGATCCACCCTTCACCTTCAAGGCCATGGTCATCCGCACCCTGTGGCCGGGAGCGACCGCCGAGGAGGTGTCGCGCCAGGTCACCGAGCGCATCGAAAAGAAGCTCATGGAGACCGGCGAGTACGAGAAGATCGTCTCGTTCTCCCGGCCGGGCGAATCCCAGGTCACCTTCATGGCCCGCGATTCGCTGCACTCCAAGGACATACCCGAGCTGTGGTACCAGATCCGCAAGAAGGTCGCGGACATCAAGCACACGCTGCCGCCCGAAGTGCAGGGGCCGTTCTTCAACGATGAGTTCGGCACCACCTTCGGCAACATCTACGCGCTGACCGGAACCGGCTTCGACTATGCGGTGCTCAAGGACTATGCCGACCGTATCCAGATCCAGCTGCAGCGGGTCAAGGACGTAGGCAAGGTCGAGCTCGTCGGTCTGCAGGACGAGAAGGTCTGGATCGAACTGTCCAACGTCAAGCTGGCTACCCTGGGCGTGCCGCTGGCGGCCGTGCAGCAGGCCTTGCGCGAGCAGAACGCGGTGAGCACCGCCGGGTTCTTCGAGACGCCCAGCGAGCGCCTGCAGCTGCGTGTCAGCGGGCGCTTCGACAGTGTCGAGCAGATCCGCCAGTTTCCCATCCGCGTAGGTGACCGCACCTTCCGTATCGGCGACGTCGCCGACGTGCACCGTGGCTTCAACGATCCGCCCGCGCCGCGCATGCGCTTCATGGGCGAGGACGCCATCGGGCTGGCCGTGTCGATGAAGGACGGTGGCGACATCCTGGTGCTGGGCAAGGCCCTGGAAGGGGAGTTCGCCCGCCTGGCCCAAGGGTTGCCGGCGGGTATGGAACTGCGCAAGGTCTCCGACCAGCCGGCGGCGGTGAAGGCTGGGGTGGGCGAGTTCGTGCAGGTGCTGGTCGAGGCGCTGGTCATCGTCCTGCTGGTGAGCTTCTTCTCCCTGGGGCTGCGCACCGGACTGGTGGTGGCGCTGGCGATCCCGCTGGTGCTGGCCATGACCTTCGCCGCCATGCACTATTTCGGCATCGGCCTGCACAAGATCTCGCTGGGCGCGCTGGTGCTGGCGCTGGGGTTGCTGGTGGACGACGCGATCATCGCGGTGGAGATGATGGCGATCAAGATGGAGCAGGGCTACGACCGGCTCAAGGCCGCCAGCTATGCCTGGTCGAGCACCGCTTTCCCGATGCTCACCGGCACCCTGATTACCGCGGCGGGCTTCCTGCCGATCGCCACCGCGGCGTCGAGCACCGGCGAGTATACCCGCTCGATTTTCCAGGTGGTGACCATTGCCTTGCTGACCTCATGGGTCGCCGCCGTGGTGTTCGTGCCCTATCTGGGTGAGCGCCTGCTGCCGGACCTGGCCAAGCTGCACGCGGCGCGCGGGTCTGCGCACGACCCCTATGCCACCCCCTTCTACCAGCGCGTGCGACGCGTGGTGGAGTGGTGCGTGCGGCGGCGCAAGACCGTGATCCTGCTGACCATCGCCGCGTTCGTCGGCAGCATCCTGCTGTTCCGGTTCGTGCCGCAGCAGTTCTTCCCGGCCTCCGGGCGTCCGGAGTTGATGGTCGACCTGAAGCTGGCCGAAGGCGCCTCGCTGAACAATACCGCCGAGCGGGTCAAGCGTCTGGAAGCGCTGCTCAAGCAGCAGGAAGGCATCGACAATTACGTCGCCTATGTCGGCACCGGTTCGCCGCGTTTCTACCTGCCGCTGGACCAGCAACTGCCGGCGGCGAGCTTCGCCCAGTTCGTGGTGCTGGCCAAGTCGCTGGAGGACCGTGAGCGCCTGCGCAGCTGGCTGATCGCCACGCTCGACGAACAGTTCCCGGACCTGCGCTCACGGGTCACGCGCCTGGAGAACGGCCCGCCCGTGGGGTATCCGGTGCAGTTCCGGGTGACTGGCGAACACATCGAGAAGGTCCGCGCGCTGGCCCGCGAGGTAGCGGCCAAGGTGCGCGAGAACCCCCATGTGGTGAACGTTCACCTCGATTGGGAGGAGCCGAGCAAGGCGGTGTACCTGGACATCGATCAGGATCGCGCCCGTGCACTTGGCGTGAGCACAGCGCACTTGTCCAGCTTCCTGCAGAGCTCGCTGACCGGCAGCACTGTCAGCCAGTATCGCGAGGACAACGAGCTGATCGAGATCCTCCTGCGCGGCACCCCCGAGGAGCGCCGCGAACTGGGTAATCTGGGCAGCCTCGCAGTGCCTACCGACAACGACCAGAGTGTGGCGCTGTCGCAGGTGGCGACCCTGGAGTACGGCTTCGAGGAAGGCATCATCTGGCACCGCAATCGCCTGCCGACCGTCACCGTGCGCGCCGATATCTACGACAAGCAGCAACCGGTGACCCTGGTGAAGCAGATCCTGCCGACCCTGCAGCAGGTGAAGGACGAACTGCCGGACGGTTATCTGCTGGAGGTCGGCGGCACGGTCGAGGACTCCGAGCGCGGCCAGCGCTCGGTGAACGCCGGCATGCCATTGTTCATCGTGGTGGTGCTGAGCCTGCTGATGATCCAGCTGCGCAGTTTCTCGCGCACGTTCATGGTGTTCCTCACCGCGCCCCTCGGTCTGATCGGCGTGACCCTGTTCCTGCTGGTATTCCGCCAGCCGTTCGGCTTCGTCGCCATGCTCGGGACCATCGCCCTGGCGGGCATGATCATGCGCAACTCGGTGATCCTGGTGGACCAGATCGAGCAGGATATCGCGGCGGGGCTGGATCGCTGGCAGGCGATCATCGAGGCGACGGTGCGGCGCTTCCGGCCGATCGTGCTGACCGCGCTGGCGGCGGTGCTGGCGATGATTCCGTTGTCGCGCAGTGTGTTCTACGGACCGATGGCGGTGGCGATCATGGGCGGGCTGATCGTGGCCACGGTGTTGACGCTGCTGTTCCTGCCGGCGTTGTATGCGGCGTGGTTCAGGGTGAAGAAGGGTTGAAGCATCGCGGGTCAAGCCCGCTCCCGCGGTGGGAGGGGCTTGACCCGCGATCGGCGCCTGACGCTTCAGAGCGCGCCGAACACCTTCTTGGCCAGGCTGGTAGCGGCACCAGCCGGGTTCTGGCGAATGCTCTCTTCCTGCTTGGCGATCATTTCGAACAGCCCGTCCAGGGCTTTCTCGGTCACGTAGTTCTCGATGTTCGCGCTCTTGGCGTCGACCACGCCCAACGAGGCGGCCTGCCCGGCGAAGTTGTTGTACTGCTGGGCCAGGCCGACCTTGTCGGTGGCCTGCTTGACGATCGGCAGGAACTTGGCGCGGATCTGCTCGCGGCTGCTCTTGTTCAGGTACTGCGTAGCCGAATCCTGGCCACCGCTGAGGATGCCCTTGGCATCGGTCACGGTCATCTTCTTCACCGCGTCCACCAGGATCGCCTGAGCCTGCGGCACGGCGGCTTCGGCGGCCTTGTTCATGCTGGTTTCCAGGGCTTCGACCTGTTCACCCTTGCCGAACATCTTCATTGCCTTGGCGGCTTTGCCCAGGTTGCCCGGCAATTCGATGCGCACGTCCGGGTTGTTGTTGAAGCCACCTGGGGTGCTCAGTTGCTTGACGGCAATCTGCGCGCCTTGGGTCAGGGCGTCCTTCAGGCCGCCGGAGGCGTCGCTCTGGGACAGGTCGCCGAGCGACAGGGCCAGGGCGCTGGCCGACAGCAGCAGGCCGGCGCACAGGGTGGTGAAGCGCAGAGAGGTGCGAATCATGGGGATTTCCTTATGGGCAGAATGGAACGGGGCTCAGCGAACCGGATCGACTTTGATCCGCACCGGCTGCGCATCGCTGCCGTCGAGCTTGACGCCATGATGCTCGGTGTTGATGAACAGCAGCTTGCCGTCCAGTTCGATGCGCGCGCTGACCGCATAGCGGTGGCCGGGCTTGATCTGGGCCGGGTCGTAGCTGAGGTGGAACGGCAGCGGTACGTTGCCTTTGACCGGGCCGGCCTGGCTGGCCAGGGTCACGGCGGGGGCATCCATCAGCGAGACGTCCTGGAGGGCGACGCTCAAGGTGGCGGCTGGCGGCAGGGCGATACGCTGCAGGTAGAAGACTTCGCCATCCAGGCTGGCCTGGTTCGACGGGGTGTTGCTGGAACAGGCCGCGAGCAGGGATGCGCAACACAGCATAAAGAGCTTTTTCATGGAATCTCCGGTGTCCGTTGGGCTGGCTTGTGGCCAACCTCGGGGACTTTAGCGGATTTTCGTTCGGCGTGCGGCCTCCGATATTGGGGCCGCTGCACAGCAGCCCCTGTCAGCCCAAGACTTTGTCACTCGGTTACCACAGGCTCCGGCGTTTCATCGCGGTGCAACGCCACCTGGCGGATCGACAGGCGCAACTCCGCCGACAACACGCGCTTGGCCACGCCCTCGGCCAGTTCGGCGAGCTTGTCGTGGTAGCCGAGCTTGCCGTTGTCGTCGGGTTGCAGCACGTCTTCGCGCACCAGGGTCTGGATGAAGTGGCGGAACAGGGTCTTGTCGAAGAACTCCGGCGCGTTCAGCCCGTGCAGGATCGACAGGCGCTGGGCCATCATCACGCACAGTTCTTCGAGTTCTTCCGCGCTCAAGCTGTGCTGGCCGCTGTTGAGCAGCAGCGAGGTGGCCATGTAGAAGCGCTGGAGGGTCTGGGTGATGGTGCGAGCCAGCAGCGTCAGCAGGACGAACTGCCGCGAACTGGGCGCCGGACGCATGTAGATGTCCTGTTCCTGGCGCAGCAGTCCCTGCTCGACCAGCGCCGCCAGCCACTGGTCGATCACCTCGTCCAGTTGCTCGGGCGTCCAGCGCAGGAACAGCTCGGCCTGCAGGTAGGGATACAGCGCGCGCACATACTGGCCCAGCAGTTCACGGCTCATGCGCGAGCTGCTGAGGAAGAAGCTGGCCAGCAGCCCGGGCAGGGCGAAGATGTGCAGCACGTTGTTGCGGTAGTAGGTCATCAGCACCGCGTTGGCTTCGTCCAGGTAGAGGATGCGGCCCAGCGCGTCCTTCTGCTCGGCCAGCAGGTCCATGCCCAGCACATGCTTGATCAGCGCCTGGCCATCGCCTTCGGGCAGCGTTGTGTGCGGCGAGTACGGCACCTGGCGCAGCAGGGCCAGGTACAGGTCGAGCACACGGGTCAGGGCGCGCTCGTCCAGGGCCAGGCGGCTGGTGGACAACAGCGCCAGTGCCACCAGGTTGACCGGGTTGATCGCCGCGGCCTCGTTCAGATGGCGGGCGACGGTCTCGCCCAGGCGCGTGGTCGTGTCGTTGAGCCAGGCGGGGCGGAACTGGGGGGCCAGGTCCTGTTGACGCCAGCCGGGCTGCTGCTGGTCGAGGAAGGCGTTGAGGCGGATCGGCTCGCCGAAGTTGACGTACACCTGGCCGAATCGCTGCTTGAGCGCGCCGATGACCTTGAAGATGTCGAAGATCGACTCCTTCTTCTTGCTCGCGCCACGCAGTTCGCCCAGGTAGGTACGGCCTTCCAGTACCCGCTCGTAACCGATGTACACCGGCACGAACACGATCGGCGTGCGCGACGAGCGCAGGAAGCTGCGCAGGGTGATCGCCAGCATGCCGGTGCGCGGCTGCAGCATGCGCCCGGTGCGCGAACGCCCGCCTTCGACGAAGTACTCCACCGGGAAGCCCTTGGTGAACAGGGTATGCAGGTATTCGTTGAACACCGCCGTGTACAGCGGGTTGCCCTTGAAGGTGCGGCGCATGAAGAAGGCGCCACCGCGGCGCAGCAGGCCACCGATCACCGGCATGTTGAGGTTGATGCCGGCGGCGATGTGCGGTGGGGTCAGGCCGTTACGGAACAGCAGGTAGGACAGCAGCAGGTAATCGATATGGCTGCGGTGGCAGGGCACGTAGATCACTTCGTGGCCCGGGGCGATGCCCTGCACCTGCTCGATATGATTGACCTTGATGCCGTCGTAGATCTTGTTCCAGAACCAGCTGAGCACCACTTCGAGGAAGCGGATCGCGGTGTAGGTGTAGTCCGAGGCGATCTCGTTGCCGTAGTGCAGCGCCTTGGCTTCGGCCTTGGCGTAGGGGATCTTCTCGCGTTCGGCCTCGTCGCTGATGGCCTGGCGCACCAGCGGATCGTGGACCAGGCCCTTGACCAGGTTGCGCCGGTGCGAGATGTCCGGGCCGATCACCGCGGTCTTCAGGTTGCGAAAGTGCACCCGCATGATGCGTTGGGCCATGCGCACGGTGCGCTCCTGGCCCTTGTTGTGTTCGACCAGCTCACGCAAATGGATGGGGGCGGAGAACTGCACCCGAGTCTTGCGTCCGAGGACAAGAATGCTCAGCAGTCGGCGCAGGCGCCCGGTGACTGCCCAGCTGTCGGCGAACAGCAGCTTCCAGGGGCTGGACTCGCTGGCCGGGGTCTGGCCCCAGAACACGCTCACCGGAATGATCTGCGCGTCCTCTTCGGCGTGCTGGCTGATCGCTGCCACCAGGCGCTCCAGTGTCGGTGGCGCGCCGCGCTTGTCCTGGCGGCCGAGCCAGTCCGGCTCGGGGGTCAGGTAGAAGAAGGCCGCGGGCTCCTGTAGCGGACCGACGGCCACGGGCAGCACCGGGCGTGGCAGCCCGGCCTTGGTGCATTCGTGATCGATCACGGCCAGGTCGGTGAGCGACGGCGAGGGCAGGGCATAGAACACCGGCCGGCTGCGATCGAGCTTGAGGGTGAGCGAGGATTGGTTGATGGTCTCGGAGCGCACCCACAGGTACAGAACGCGACGCAGGGCGCCGAAGATGAGGCGGCGCAGGGGGGAACGGGTCATGGGGGTGAGGCCCTGGTGAAGTTTCGGTGTTTTGCAGGCCGTTAGTCTGCCGTATCTGCGTAAGTTCAGCAAAATTCGGCAAAAAATCGCCCTGTCATGAATTTTTTTTGTTCCCTGTCATATACTCGGCCTGCCGCTTGCAGGATATTTCGGCAAGCTGCGTAGGCGCGGGGGGTGAACCCGTGTCGGCAAGGCGATCTTCAAAATAAAAATCCGGAGTAGTTCAGATGTCGTCTCGTGAGACTGGGAATGTGAAGTGGTTCAACGATGCCAAGGGTTATGGCTTCATTCAGCGCGAAGGTGGTGCGGACGTGTTCGTCCACTATCGGGCTATCCGCGGTGAGGGGCATCGCACCCTGGTCGAGGGGCAACAGGTTGAATACGCCCTCGTGCAAGGCCAGAAAGGCCTGCAGGCCGAGGACGTCGTCGGTCTCTGACCGCCTTCTGAAGCGGTGAGCTTCAAGCTGCAAGCTGTCCGTGGAGCTTGCAGCCTGATGCGATCGAACGCGAAGTTCTGCGCTTCAGTGCGTGCGCCAGGTGATTTCCTGTTCACCGTCGGCGCTGATGCGGATCCAGCGATCGGCATCTTCTTCCCCGTCTTCCTCGGTCCAGCTACCCGGCGCGCAACGCACTTCCACGTTGAGTGCGGCAAAGGCCGCGCGGGCGCAGGCGATGTCGTCGGTCCAGGGCGTCTGGTCGCTTTCCAGGTACAGACTGTTCCATTTCCCTACAGCTTTCGGTAACCAGGTGACCGGGATGTTACCGGCGGTGCATTTGAACGTCTGGCCTTTCTGCTTCCATTCGCTGCACGGGCCGAGGGCCTGGGTGAGCCAGTCGGCGATCTGCTTGTGATCGACGTCGTCGTCCTTGAGGTAGATCTCGATATCGGGTTGACGCATAAGGGGCTCCAGTGTGCTCAGTCTTGGCGCACGAAATAGTCATAACGCATGGAAACGGTGACCTCGAACGGTTCGGGTTGGTCGATCACCCGTGCGCGCTTCTCGGCGCTGGCGCGCCAGCCGTGCGGCGTCATGGCCAGCAGGTCGGCGCGGGCCTTGGCTTGAGCCAGGCTCAGGCGGAACTCGAGGATCTCGCCGTGGGCGTGGGCCATGCCTGGCGGGACCAGGGCCAGGTGCTTGTCGTCGGCGTAGGGGCGCACTTCATCGTAGAGCACCTCGCGCAGTTCCATCAGGTGGCCGCTGGTCGGCCCCACGCGCATCAGGCCGCCGCCGGGGGCGAGCAGGCGCATGGCCTCCTGCCAGTCGAGCGGGCTGAACACGCTGGCGATGAAGCCGCAGCTGGCATCGGCCATGGGCACGCGGGCCATGCTGGCGACCATCCAGGTCATCTCGAGGGCGCGACGGCAGGCGCGCTTGACGGCCTCGCGGGAGATGTCCAGGGCATAGCCATCGGCAGCCGGCAGGGCTTGGGCGATCTGCGCGGTGTAGTAGCCTTCGCCACAGCCGATGTCCAGCCAGGCCTGTGGCTGGCGCTCGGCGGCCAGCTCGGCCAGGCGGCGGGCCACGGGGGCGTAGTGGCCGGCGTCGAGGAAGTCGCGGCGGGCTTCGACCATGGCCTGGTTGTCGCCCGGGTCGCGGCTGTTCTTGTGCTGAACCGGCAGCAGGTTCAGGTAGCCCTGGCGGGCGCGGTCGAAACGATGGCCGGCGGGGCAGGCCACGCCGTTGTCGAGCCGCGCCAGGGGCGCCTGGCAGAGTGGGCAGGCGAGCATCAGGCGAGCAACCGCACCAGGGTCTGGTAGTAGATCTCGGTCAGCAGGTCGAGGTCGCTGGCCAGGATGCGCTCGTCCACCTGGTGGATGGTGGCGTTGACCGGGCCGAGTTCGACCACCTGGGTACCCATGGTGGCGATGAAGCGGCCATCGGAGGTGCCGCCGCTGGTGGACGGTCGCGTCTCGCGGCCGGTGACCGCCTTGATGCTCGACGACACCGCATCGAGCAGTTCGCCCGGCTCGGTGAGGAACGGCAGGCCCGACAGTGCCCAGTCGATCGACCACTCCAGCTGATGCTTGTCGAGGATCGCCGCGACTCGTTGCTGCAGGCCTTCGACCGTCGATTCGGTGGAGAAGCGGAAGTTGAACAGCGCGGTCAGATCACCCGGGACCACGTTGGTGGCGCCGGTGCCGGAGTTGAGGTTGGAGATCTGGAAGCTGGTCGGCGGGAAGAACGCGTTGCCTTCGTCCCAGTGCTCGGCCGCCAGTTCCGCCAAGGCGGGCGCGGCAAGGTGGATCGGGTTGCGGGCCAGGTGCGGGTAGGCCACGTGGCCCTGCTTGCCACGCACCGTCAGCTTGGCGCCGAGCGAGCCACGGCGGCCGTTCTTGACCACATCGCCGAGCAGGGTGGTGCTCGACGGTTCGCCGACGATGCACCAGTCGAGGCGCTCGTTGCGCGCCTTGAGCAAATCGACCACGGCCTTGGTGCCGTGATGGGCCGGGCCCTCCTCGTCGCTGGTGATCAGGAAGGCCACCTTGCCACGGTGATTCGGGTAGTCCTGCACGAAGCGCTCGCTGGCCACCACCATCGAGGCCAGGCTGCCTTTCATGTCGGCGGCGCCACGGCCGCAGAGCATGCCATCGGCATCGATCAGCGCGTCGAACGGCTCATGCTGCCATTGCTGCACCGGGCCGGTGGGGACCACGTCGGTGTGACCGGCGAAACACAGCACCGGACCGTCCTGGGTGCCATGAATGGCCCAGAAGTTGTCCACGTCTTCGAAGCGCATGGGCTCGAGCTGGAAGCCTACGGCGCCCAGGCGGTTCATCATCTGGGTCTGACAGTCGGCGTCGACCGGGGTGACCGAGGGGCGACGGATCAGGTCGCAGGCCAGTTGAAGGGTGGGCGAGAGCTCGGCTGGGGCCGTCATTGAAGGACTCCGGGGCAAGGCAAGGCGGGGAAAACAGAGGGGCGTTATCTTATATCAAACTGACAGGCCAATGGGGCCGCTGTGCGGCCCTTTCGCGACACAAGGCCGCTCCCACAGGAGTTGCACAGGCCTTCTGGGCTGCGGTGATCCTGTGGGAGCGGCCTTGTGTCGCGAAAGGGGCGCAACGCGCCCCCGGCGATCTCAAGCCTGTTGTGGCTCTGCAACCTTCTCAGCGGGCTTGGGCAGCGACGACAGCAACGCCATCACCAGCGCCGCCAGGTACGGCAAAGACTGCACCAGCAGCATCGCCACCCAGAAGCGCATGTCCGAACTCGGCAGTCCCTGTACCAGGTAGATCCCCAGCGCCGCGCCCCACAGCAGCAACATGATGAACAGCTCTTCGCGGGCTTCGGAAATCGCCACCAGCACGCCATGGCTGTCGGCGTTCTTCGGTGTGCGGAAGAACGGCATGCTGCTGGTGAAGAAGCCGTACAGCACCGCCTTGGCGATGGTGTGCGAGAGCGCCAGCCCTGCCAGGGCGGCGGCGAAGGCATCCTTCAGGTTGACCCCCACCGCCCGGCGGTAGAGGAAGACGATCTTGCCGACCTTGAAGAAGAACAGCGCCAGTGGTGGGATGGCGAACATCATCAGCGGCGGGTCGACCCGGTGCGGCACGATGATCATCGCCGCCGACCACAACAGCGCGCCGACGGTGAAGAAGATGTTCATGCCATCGGCGATCCACGGCAGCCAGCCCGCCAGGAAGTGATAGCGCTGGCCGCGGGTCAGCTCGCTGCCCTTGCCGCGCAGCAGGGCGGCGGCGTGGTGCTTGATGATCTGGATCGCGCCGTAGGCCCAGCGGAAGCGCTGCTTCTTGAAGTCGATGAAGGTGTCGGGCATCAGGCCCTTGCCGTAGCTGTTGTGGGCATAGGCGGCCGACAGGCCCTTTTCGAACACCCGCAGGCCCAGCTCGGCGTCTTCGCAGATGCACCATTCGGCCCAGCCCAGCTCCTCGAGCACGGTGCGCCGGGTCATGGTCATGGTGCCGTGCTGGATGATCGCGTCACGGTCGTTGCGGGTGACCATGCCGATATGGAAGAAGCCTTTGTACTCGCTGTAGCACAGCTTCTTGAAGGCGCTTTCGTGCTGGTCGCGGTAATCCTGGGGCGATTGCACCACGGCGATCTTCGGGTCGGCGAAGTGCGGCACCATGTGCTTGAGCCAGTTGCGGTCGACGCAGTAGTCCGAGTCGATCACGGCGATCACCTCGGCGTCCTTGGCCGTATGCGGGATCAGGTAGTTCAGTGCACCGCCCTTGAAGCCTGCGAGGGGCGCGACGTGGAAGAACCTGAAGCGCTCGCCGAGCTTTTCGCAATGGGCCTTGAGTGGCTCCCACACGGCAGGGTCCTTGGTGTTGTTGTCGATCACCAGCACCTCGAAGTCCGGGTAGTCCAGCGCGGCGAGGGCGTCGAGGGTCTGCTTCACCATCTCCGGCGGCTCGTTGTAGCAGGGCACGTGGACCGAGACCTTGGGTCGATAGGCGCTGTCGCCCTGCACCGGCAGGAATTCCCTTCGTCGCTTGTGGATCCATACCGCCTCGGCCAGTTCGTGGGCTTCGGTCAACAGCACGATGAACACGCCCAGAGCGCCCAGTGCCAGCAGCACGCCCACGGTCAGGCTGAACCAGGTGCTGTATTGCTGGCTGTAGTCATAGGCGATCCACACCAGAACCGAACCGCACAGGAAGGTGATGAAGGTGAGGAAGGTGCGCCCGCGCTGGCGCAGGGCCGAGCCGTCGATCAGCAGGATGGCCAGGGCGATCATCGCCAGCACCACCGAGGCCACGGCCAGGGCGCGCCATTGCGGGATCGCCACGATCGGGCCTTCGAAGTTGAACTTCTGCTGCCGCTCGGCGTTGTAAACGCCCCAGTAGGCGCCCACCGAACCTTCGTCGCTGGCCTTCCATGGCTGGTCGTAGGCTTCGATGACGAAGTAGTTGTAGCCGCGCCGATTGAGGGTGTTGACCAGGGTGCGCAGGTAGATGGCCTGGTCGGCCTGGGTGGCGTCGGCACCGCCGCGCATACGGCCGTTGCTCGGCCAGCCAACCTCCGAGAGCAGCAGTGGTTTGCGTGGGAACTGCTTGCGCAGCTCGCGGGCACGATCCAGGACGAACTGCACCGAGTCCTTCATGGGTACGAATTCCCAGTACGGCAGAATGTGCGCGGCGACCAGGTCGACGTGCTTCGCCAGTTCGGGATGGTCCTTCCAGATATGCCACTGTTCGCTGGTGGTCACCGGTACCTTCACCGCCGCGCGCACCCGATCGAGGTAACCGATCAGTTGCTCGGGGGTGACTTCCTCGCGGAACAGGGCTTCGTTGCCCACCACCACGCGCACCACGCTGCGCGCTGTGTTGGCCAGGCCGATAGCCTTTTCGATCTCGCGCTCGTTACGCTCCAGGTCGTTGCTGATCCAGATGCCCAGCGTCACGCGCAGGCCCAGTTCCTCGGCCAGGCGCGGCACTTCGGCCTGGGTGCCTTCGACGGTGTAGGTGCGGATGTTGTCAGTCAGCTTGTTCAACTGCTCCAGGTCCTGGCGTATTTCGTCTTCGCTCGGATACTGGCCTTTTTGCGGACTCTGGCCCAGACGGAAGGGCGAATAGGAGAAACCGGAGATCTGCTCCGGCCAGGCGGGGGCGGAGACCGGGCGGTTGATCAAGGCCCAGAACCCGGTGAACAGCGCGGCGATGGCCAGGACCACCACCAGGTTGAGACCGAACTTGCGTGATGACATAGGTGTTCGAGATTCCGAAGAAGGGAGCGGGGCGGGGCCGCCAAGGCGTGAGTCCTACACTGCCGATACGGGACATCCGTTGGATTTTCGGATGAGGATGAAGTTCTGAACCCGCTCGGTTGTCGTCCAGATCAGAGTGATCAATAGGACATTAAAGCAGGGTTGGTACGACTGTTTCCAACGGCAGTCCTTAATCGCGCCGCTTGGCCTATAATGCGCGCCGGTTTTTTCGAGGTAGAGCCATGAGCACAGAAGATCCACGCTTTGCCGGCGTCGCCCGGCTGTACGGCGACGACGGCCTGCAACGCCTGCGCCAGGCCCATGTGGCCATCGTCGGTATCGGCGGGGTCGGTTCGTGGGCGGCCGAGGCCTTGGCCCGTAGCGGCGTGGGCGAGATCACCCTGTTCGACCTCGATGATGTCTGCGTGAGCAACACCAACCGCCAGGCCCATGCCCTCGAAGGCCAGGTCGGTCGACCCAAGGTCGAAGTGATGGCCGAGCGCCTGCAAGCGATCAACCCGGCTTGCACGGTGCACGCGGTGGCCGACTTCGTCACCCGCGACACCATGGCCGAGTACATCACCGAGCAGATGGACTGCGTGATCGACTGCATCGACAGCGTGATGGCCAAGGCCGCGCTGATCGCCTGGTGCCGGCGGCGCAAGATCGCCATCGTCACCACGGGAGGGGCGGGTGGGCAGATCGACCCGACCCAGATCCAGATCGGCGACCTGAACAAGACCTTCAACGATCCGCTGGCGTCGCGGGTGCGCTCGACCTTGCGTCGCGACTACAACTTCTCGCGCAACACCAGCCGCAACTATGGCGTGCCGTGCGTGTTTTCCAGCGAACAGCTGCGTTACCCCAAGGGAGATGGCAGCGTGTGCCTGCAGAAGAGCTTTGTCGGTGAGGGTGTACGCCTGGACTGTGCCGGTGGCTTCGGCGCGGTAATGATGGTGACCGCGACGTTCGGCATGGTGGCGGCGAGCAAGGCCGTGGAGAAGCTGGTGGGCGGTGCCAGGCGTCCTTCGGAGCGGGTCAAGCCTGAATAAGCCCGCGACGAGGGCGGCACGATTCAGCGGTTGGACGCTCGCTCGGCCATCCGCTGCAGTACCGCATTCAACCCATTGCTTCGCGATGGCGATAGCTGGCGCTCCAGTCCCAGCGATGTGAACCAGCTTGTCAGATCCAGTCCTTGCAACGCTACGCTGGACGCTCCCTGAACCCTGACCAGCAACAGCGCCAGCAGTCCGCGCAACAAGCGCGCATCACTGGCCGCTTTGAAATGCCACTGGCCGTTTTCCTCAGCGGCCACCAGCCAGACCAGGCTTTCGCAGCCGTGCACACGGTTTTCCTCGCACTTTTCCGCGTCCGTCAAAGGTTCGAGGCGGTCCCCCCATTGCATCAGCAGGCGGGCCCGTTGCTCCCAGCCACGCGCCTGCTGGAAGCTTTCCAGCGCCTGGCTGGCCTCTGGCGAAAGGCTCATCGCAAAAGCTCCAGGCCCTGGTCGAGCGCCTCGAAGAATCGTTGCAGGTCGTCGCTGTCGGAGTAGAGCCCCAGCGAGACGCGGATCGCGCCATCGAGCCCCAGGCCTTTGAGCAGGGGCATGGCGCAGTGATGTCCGGCGCGAACGGCAATACCCTGTTCGGTCAGTAAATGGGCGATATCGGCGTTGTGCACACCTTCTATGACGAAGCTGGCCAGCGCTGCCTGGGGCGCGCCGAGCACACGAATTCCTTCGCGATCAGCCAATCCTCGCAGCAGATGCCGGTGCAGGCTGGCCTCATGAGCGGCCACGGCACTGGCGTCCAGGCCTGCCAGGTAGTCCAGGGTGGCGCCCAGGCCGATGACGCTGGCTATCGGTGGGGTGCCGGCCTCGAAGCCCAAGGGAGCCGGGCGGAAGCTGGCCTCCTGGTAGTCCGCCAGCTGGACCATTTCGCCGCCGAACTGCCAGTGGCGCAGCAGCGCCAGCGCCTGGGAACGGCCGTACAGCACGCCGACGCCGTCCGGGCCGTAGAGCTTGTGACTGGAGAACACATAGAAGTCGCAGTCCAGCTGCTGAACGTCGTGTCGGCCATGCACCACGCCCTGCGCACCATCGATCACGCTCAGCGAGCCCTGGGCCCGGGCATGGGCCAACAGTGGCGCCAGCGGCTGCCAGGTGCCCAGCACGTTGGACAACTGGCTGACCGCGAGCAGCCGGGTACGCGGGCCGATCATCTGCAGGGCGCGTTCCAGGTCGATCTGGCCCTGGTCGTTCACCGGCAACACCACCAGGCGCAGATCGCGGCGGTGCGCCAGCTGTTGCCAGGGCAGCAGGTTGGCGTGGTGCTCGAGGGCACTGACGGCGATCTCGTCGCCGGGCGCGAAGCGATGTTCCAGGCCATAGGCCAGCAGATTCAGTGCCGAGGTGGCGCCGTGGGTGAAGACGATCTGCCGTGCCTGCTCGGCGTTGAGCCAGGCGGCCACCTTGTCACGGCTGCTCTCGAAGGCCTGGGTCGCCAGGGCGCCCGGCAGGTGTTGGGCCCGGTGCACGTTCGCCGCGCCATGGCCGTAATAGTGGTTCAAGGCATCGAGCAGGGCCTGGGGCTTCTGAGTGGTGGCGGCGCTGTCCAGGTAGGTCTGGTGCTGCCGTTGCAGGGCGGCGATGGCGGGGAAGTCGGCACGCCAGGGAGAGGGCTGGAACATGTTCGCGAAGGCCTGGAATGAAAAATCGGATCTGGCTGCAAAGCCAGATCCGATCTTATCACTTCAAACCCGGGCAGGTTCTCAGTTGTGGGCGTGCAGGGCCTCGTTCAGCTCGATGGCCGACTTGTGGGTCTTGCACTCCACGGCGCCATTGAGCGAATTGCGGCGGAACAGCAGGTCGGTCTGGCCGGCCAGGTCGCGGGCCTTGACCACCTTGACCAGCTGGTTGTTCTCGTCCAGCAGGTTCACCTTGGTGCCGGCGGTGATGTACAGGCCGGCCTCGACGGTGTTGCGGTCACCCAGCGGGATGCCGATACCGGCGTTGGCGCCGATCAGGCAGCCTTCGCCGACCTTGATGACGATGTTGCCGCCACCGGACAGGGTGCCCATGGTCGAGCAGCCGCCGCCCAGGTCCGAGCCCTTGCCGACGAACACGCCGGCCGAGACGCGGCCTTCGATCATGCCTGGGCCTTCGGTGCCGGCGTTAAAGTTGACGAAGCCTTCGTGCATGATCGTGGTGCCTTCGCCGATGTAGGCGCCCAGGCGCACACGGGCGGTGTCGGCGATACGCACGCCGGCCGGGACCACGTAGTCGGTCATCTTCGGGAACTTGTCCACCGAGAACACTTCCAGCAGCTCACCCTTGAGGCGCGCTTCCAGTTGCAGCTGGGCCAGCTCGGCCAGGTCGACGGCGCCCTGGTTGGTCCAGGCGACGTTGGGCAGCAGCGGGAAGATGCCGGCCAGCGACACGCCATGCGGCTTGACCAGGCGGTGCGACAGCAGGTGCAGCTTGAGGTAGGCCTCCGGGGTCGAGGTCAGGGCGCCGTCTTCGGCCAGCAGGGTGGCGACCAGCGGTTTGTGGCTTTCGGCCAGGCGGGTCAGCAGGGCGGCCTGGGCAGCGTCGACGCCCTTGAGCGCGTCGGCCAGCTGGGCGGCTTGGGCGGTAGTGAAGGCGATGGCCTGGTTGCCCCCTTCATAGCCGAGCACCGGTGCGACGGCCGCGACCAGCTCGGCGGACGGCTTGAGCACCGGTTGCGCGTAGAAGACTTCCAGCCAGGCGCCCTGGCGGTTTTGGGTGCCGACACCGAAGGCCAGGCTGAACAGCGATTGAGACATGCGATTACCTCATGCGAAAAGGGGATGGAGCGTAATGCGGGATCAGGCCAGCGCGGCGGCGTACAGGTCGGGCTTGAAGCCGACCAGGGTGCGGTCACCGAGGTCGAGCACCGGGCGCTTGATCATCGACGGTTGGGCGAGCATCAGCTCGACGGCCTTGGCCTGGTCGAGGTCGGCCTTGCTGGCGTCGTCGAGCTTGCGGAAGGTGGTCCCGGCGCGGTTCAGCACGACTTCCCAGCCGTGCTCGTCGCACCAGCGGTTGAGGCTGTCGCGGTCGATGCCCTGAGTCTTGTAGTCGTGGAACTCGAAGCCGATGGCCTTTTCTTCAAGCCAGGTACGGGCCTTTTTCATGGTGTCGCAGGCTTTGATGCCGTAGAGAGTGTAAGCCATTGAATGCCTGGGGCCGCCGGGATGAACCTGACGTCCCCGATACTCCTTGAAGATTGGGTGGGGCCGATTATGCGGCATCGATGGGGCTGGCGCCACGGCCGCGGGGCGGAAGGCGCGGGACGATATGTGTCACGGCGTCTCGCGTCGCATTGTGTTACATATTCGCGGGCCGGCTGCGACTATGGTGCAGCGGTCCACGCTAGCCGGTGACCGCTAACATATTGTTTCAATAGCGATGTTGCGCCTTGTCGTCGTTTGTCGAATCACACAGGAAGCTTGCCGATGCAGTCAGCCTATACCGTTCTTATCCTGCTGATGCTGGTGAGCGTGTCGAAACTGGTGGGGCGTGTGCTGCCGCTGCCGTTGCCATTGGTGCAGATCGCTGCCGGGGCCTTGCTTGCCTGGCCGACCCTGGGCCTGCATGTGGCGCTGGACCCCGAACTGTTCCTGTTCTTGTTCCTGCCCCCGCTGCTGTTCGCCGACGGCTGGCGCATGCCCAAGCGCGAGCTGTGGCGCCTGCGCGGGCCGGTGGTGGCGCTGGCGGTGGGGCTGGTGCTGTTCACCGTGGTCGGCGCCGGCTATTTCATCCACTGGCTGCTGCCGAGCATTGCGCTGCCGGTCGCCTTCGCCCTGGCGGCCGTGCTGTCGCCCACCGACGCCGTGGCCGTGTCGGCCATCACCCAGGATCGTCTGCCGACTCCCCTGATGCATATGCTGCAGGGTGAGGCGCTGATGAACGACGCCTCGGGCCTGGTGACGTTCAAGTTCGCCCTGGTGGCGGCCATCACCGGCGTCTTCTCGCTGACCGAGGCGAGCCTCACTTTCGTCCTGGTCGCCCTGGGCGGCCTGGCGGTGGGCGTGGCCTTGAGCTGGCTGGTCGGGCGCCTGCGCATGTGGATGATCACCCGGGGCTGGGATGATCCGGCGACTCACGTCGTGTTCATGCTGTTGCTGCCATTCGCGGCCTACGTGCTGGCCGAGCGACTGGGTGTGTCGGGCATCCTCTCGGCGGTGGCCGCCGGCATGATGCAGAGCTGGCTCGACCTGCTGCCGCGCCAGACCAGCACGCGCCTGCTCAATCGCAGTGTCTGGTCGTTGCTGGAGTTCGCATTCAATGGCCTGATCTTCCTCCTGCTGGGGCTGCAGTTGCCGGACATCATCAAGGCGGTGGTCAGCGATGAGATGACCGTCTGGCCGACACTGGCCTGGCGCTGCCTGGACGTGGTGGCGATCTTCGCTGCCCTGGTCTTGCTGCGCTTCGTCTGGGTACAGAGCATCTGGCGGGCGATCGGTATGGTGCGCCGCTGGCGCGGCAAGCCCGAACTGGTACTCATGCCGACCGCGCGCTCCTGCTGGCTGCTGACCCTGGGCGGGGTGCGCGGGGCGGTGACCCTGGCCGGCGTCATGTCGGTGCCCTTGCTAATCGGGGCCGGCAAGGCGTTTCCCGAACGGGACCTGCTGATCTTCATTGCCGCCGGGGTGATCCTGTTGTCGCTGATCTGTGCGGTGATCGCCTTGCCGATCCTGCTGCGCGGGATCACCAAGAGCCCGGACGAACGTTTGCATCAAGAGGTGCAGGAGGCCTGGCGGCGTACCGCCGAGGCGGCGATCCACGCCCTCGAGGCGGAAGAGGTGATCGATGCCAACGCGCCGCAGGATGCCGCCCAGGCCACCCTGGCCACCGAGCTCAAGGCGCGCCTGATGGCCGAGTACCGGGATGAGCTGGACAGCTACAACGACACCGCCGAGGCCCGTGCGCTGGCCGAGCAGATGGATCTGCTGGAGCGCCGTCTGCGCCTGCGCGCGCTGCGGGCGCAGCGGCTGGAACTGTACGAGCTGCATCGCCAGCATCTGGTGGGCGATGAGGTGGTGCGGCAGGTGCTGGGAGACCTGGACCTGAGCGAGGCGAACCTGGGCTCGGTCAGGTAGAGCGGTTGATGTCCCTTCGCGGGCAAGCCCGCGAAGGGTCTGTCTTGCGACCCTGTTTCGATCAGCGGTTCTGTACGAACGCGCGAATCCGTTCGGCGGCCTCGATACATTCGGCAAGCGGCGCGACCAGCGCCATGCGCACGCGCCCGGCCCCCGGGTTCACCCCATCCACTTCCCGCGACAGGTACGACCCCGGGACCACGGTCACATGCTCGGCTTCGAACAGGTCACGGGTGAAGTCGGCGTCGCTGCCGGGCACCTTGGCCCACAGGTAGAAGCTGCCGTCCGGGCGTTGCACGTCCAGCACTGGTTGCAGGATGTCGAGCACGGCATCGTACTTGGCGCGGTACTGGTCGCGGTTTTCACGCACGTGGGCCTCGTCCTGCCAGGCGGCGATGCTGGCCAGCTGGGTCTGTACCGGCATGGCGCAGCCATGGTAGGTGCGGTACAGCAGGAACGGCTTGATGATATCGGCATCGCCGGCCACGAAGCCCGAGCGCAGCCCCGGCAGGTTGGAGCGCTTGGACAGGCTGTGGAACACCACGCAGCGCTTGAAGTCGCTGCGGCCCAGCGCGGCGCAGGCGCTCAGCAGGCCCGGTGGCGGGGCGTCCTCGTCGAAATACAGCTCGCTGTAGCATTCGTCGGCGGCGATCACGAAGTCGTGCTCGTCGGCCAGGGCGATCAGTTTCTTCAGGGTGTCCAGCGGCACCAGGGCGCCGGTGGGGTTGCCCGGGGAGCACAGGAACAGGATCTGGCAGCGCTTCCAGACCTCGGCGGGGACGGCATCGAAGTCCGGATTGAAACCATTGTCTTCCAGGCACGGCAGGTAGTGCGGGGTCGCTCCGGCCAGCAGGGCCGCGCCTTCGTAGATCTGGTAGAACGGATTGGGGCTGACCACCAGGCCGTCGTCGGCACGGTTGACCACCGCCTGGGTGAAGGCGAACAGCGCTTCACGGGTGCCATTGACCGGCAGGATGTGGCGGTCGGCGTCGAGCCAGCCGGCTGGTACGTTGAAACGGCGCTCGCACCACTGGCCGATGGCCTGGCGCAGGGCTGGCAGGCCGAGGGTGCTGGGGTAGACCGCCAGCTTGTCGAGATTGTCGGCCATGGCCTTGGCGACGAACGCGGGTGATTCATGCTTCGGCTCACCGATCGACAGGGCGATGGCGCGTTTGTCCGCCGCAGGTTTCACGCTGCCCAGCAGGGCGCGCAGTTTCTCGAACGGGTAGGGCTGAAGCTGGGTCAAGGCGTGGTTCATCGGCGCAAGGTCTCGTTATCGTCAAAAGGTCATGCGGGTAGGGCTGGCATCGCTGGCCTGGCCGGCCTGCAGCTGCTGGACGATGGCTTCCTGCAGGCGGCTGCACAGCTGTGGGTCGGACAGCGGCTGGTTGTCGGCGTCGGTAATGAAGAACACGTCTTCCACGCGCTCGCCGAGGGTGGCGATCTTGGCGTTCTGCAGCGAGATGTCGAACTCCAGGAAGATCCGCCCGATGCGTGCCAGCAGGCCGGGGCGGTCCGGGGCGGTGATTTCGAGGATGGTCACCGGGCGCTGGGCATCGTTGAGGATGGTCACCTGGGGCGGGAAGTTGAAGTGCTTGAGCTGGCGCGGCACCCGACGCTGGATGATGGTCGGGTAGTCCTCGGGGTTGCGCAGCGCCTCGGTGAGGCCATCGCGGATCTGCCTGACCCGCTGCGGGTTGTCACCGATTGAGCCGCCGTCATTGTCGAGCACGATGTAGGTGTCGAGGGTGAACTGGCTGCTGGAGGTGATGATCCGGGCGTCGTGGATGTTCAGGTTCAGCTGGGCCATGGCCGCCACGGTCACGGCGAAGAAGTCGTGCTGGTCGGGGGCGTAGATGAAGATCTGCGTGCCGCCCTCGAACTCACGTTGGGTCGTCTCCTTGATCAGCACCAGGGGGCCGCCGTCGGCCGGCTGCTGGAGGATGGCATCGCTGTGCCAGGCCACGTCGGCGGCGGTGTGCTTGAGGAAGTAGTCGTCGCCCAGTTGCGACCACAGCTGCTCCACGTCATCCGGGTCGGTGCCTTCGCGCACCAGGATGTCCAGCGCCGCGGTCTGTGTCTGGCGGATCTGTTCCTCGCGGTCCAGCGGGTTCTCGAGGCCCCGGCGCAGGGCGCGCTTGGTCTCGGTGTAGAGCTGGCGCAGCAGGCTTGCCCGCCAGGAGTTCCACAGGCTGGGGTTGGTGGCGTTGATGTCGGCCACGGTCAACACGTAGAGGTAGTCCAGGCGCGTTTCGTCGCCCACGTGCAGGGCGAAGTCGTTGATCACCTGTGGATCGGAGAGGTCCTTGCGCTGGGCGGTGGTGGACATCACCAGATGGTTTTGCACCAGCCAGACGATCAGGCGGCTGTCCCAGGCGGGCAACTGGTGGCGCTCGCAGAAGGCCTGGGCATCCACCGCGCCCAGCTCGGAGTGGTCGCCCTGGCGCCCCTTGCCGATATCGTGGTACAGGCCGGCCAGGTAGATCAGTTCGGGCTTGGGCAGGCGGCCCATGAGCTTGCTGGCCAGCGGGAATTTTTCCGAGACCGGCGTGTACTGCAGCTTGCGCAGGTGCTTGATCAGGTTGAGGGTGTGCGCGTCGACCGTGTAGATGTGGAACAGGTCATGCTGCATCTGCCCGACGATCAGGCCGAACTCCGGCAGGTAGCGGCCGAGGATGCCATAGCGGTTCATCCGCCGCAGATTGCGGTGAATGCCGATCTCGCACTTGAACAGTTCGATGAACAGGCTGGTGTTGCGGATGTCGTTGCGGAACTTGTCGTCGATCAGGTGCCGATGTTCGCGCAGCAGGCGCACGGTATCGGCGCGCACGCCCTTGATCTCGGGGTGCTGGGCCATCAGCACGAAGATCTCCAGCATGGCGAACGGGGTGCGCTTGAAGACGTTCGGGTTGACCGCCTCTATATAGCCATCGTGCAGGCGGAAGCGGGCATTGAGCGGTTGCGTGGTGCCGCTGTCGTCATCGGCGAGGATGACTTCCTCGAAATGCTGGATGATCAGGTCGCACAGTTGGCTGATGCTCATCACCATCCGGTAGTACTGCTGCATGAACTGTTCGATGGCGCGCTTGGGGTTTTCGTCGGTGTAGCCAAGCAGCGCGGCGATGCTGCGTTGGTGGTCGAACAGCAGGCGGTCCTCGGCGCGCCCGGCAAGCATGTGCAGGGCGTAGCGCACGCGCCAGAGGAAGGCCTGGGACGAGGCCAGCAGCTCGTTCTCGCTTTCCAGCAGGAAGTCTTCGCCGGCCAGGGCGTGCAGGTTCAGGGTGCCGTACTGACGCCGCGCCACCCAGAGCACCGTCTGGATGTCGCGCAGGCCGCCTGGCCCGCCCTTGACGTTGGGCTCGAGGTTGTACTCGGTGTCGTTGTACTTGTGATGACGAGCCTTGAGTTCGGCGCGCTTGGCCAGGAAGAACTCGGCGGCAGGCCACATGTGCGCGGTGCTGGTGGCTTCGAGCATGCGCTGGCGCAGGTGCTCGGGGCCGGCAATGGTGCGGCTTTCCATCAGGTTGGTGATGACCGTGAGGTCGGCCCGGGCCTGTTCGGCGCATTCGTCGACGGTGCGCACGCTCTGGCCGACCTCCAGGCCGATGTCCCACAGCAGCGTCAGGAAGCGCTCGATGGCGTCGCGGTACTGCTCGTGCTCGGCGGCATCGAGCAGGATCAGCAGGTCGATGTCGGACCAGGGATGCAACTCGCCGCGGCCATAGCCGCCGACCGCGACCAGGGCGATGCCGTCCGGCGCGACCCAGTCGAACTGGTTCCAGGCCTGCTGCAGGATGTTGTCGACGAACCAGGCACGGTCTTCGATCAGCCGGCGAATTTCACGGCCTTCGCGGAAACGCTTGTCGAGTACCTCGCCAGCCATGCGAATGGCCTTCTTGAAAGCGGCGATGGGGCTTGCCTTGAGGGCCAGTTCCGCCTGGAACTGGCCGCGGTCGAACAGTTCGGGATCCACCTGGGGCATCGAGTCGCGTTCCTGTAGTCAGTATCAGGCCGAGGTGCGCGCGATGGTGTCGTCTTTGCGCAGGGTGAAGATCTCGTAGCCAGTGGCGGTCACCACCAGGGTGTGTTCCCACTGGGCCGAGAGCTTGCGGTCCTTGGTGATGGCGGTCCAGCCGTCGCCGAGCACCTTGGTGTCGGCCTTGCCCTGGTTGATCATCGGTTCGATGGTGAAGGTCATGCCTTCCTTGAGCTCCATGCCGGTGCCGGCCTTGCCGTAGTGGAGGATCTGCGGCTCTTCATGGAATACCTTGCCGATGCCGTGTCCGCAGAACTCGCGGACCACCGAGAAACCGTTCTTTTCGGCGTGCTTCTGGATCACCTCGCCGATATCGCCCAGGCGGCAGCCCGGCTTGACCAGTTCGATGGCCTTGTACATGCATTCCTGGGTGACCTTGGACAGGCGCGAGGCCCACTCGGGCACTTCGCCGACGTGGAACATGCGGCTGGTGTCGCCGTGGTAGCCGTCCTTGATCACGGTGATGTCGATGTTGAGGGTGTCACCCTTCTTCAGCGGCTTGTCGTTGGGGATGCCGTGGCAGACCACGTGGTTGATCGAGGTGCAGATCGACTTCGGGTAGCCCTTGTAGTTGAGCGGGGCCGGGATGGCCTGCTGGACGTTGACGATATAGTCGTGGCAGATGCGGTCGAGCTCTTCGGTGGTGACGCCGGGCTTGACGTGCTCTTCGATCATTTCCAGCACTTCGGCGGCCAGGCGGCCGGCGATGCGCATCTTCTCGATGTCTTCTGCGGTCTTGATGGTGACGGTCATACAGGCTCTCTACGGCGCCGCGTGCGGCGCGAACGAACGGGAAAGGCCGGATTCTACCAGAGCGCGGCGGCGATCTGTCCGGATAAACCGGGGCATCCGGTTGGCTATTGAGGGCATTCTGGCCGCAAAGCCCGGGTGCTGCAAAAGCCACTGACGGACGATGCATCATTCGGGTTTCGCTCGTTCGTGGTCTGTGGTATAAAGTGCGCCGCTTTCGGAGGAGGTCCTTCGCAAGCTCAAACCCACACACGTGTCGACACGATGGCCTGGGTGCCCCGATTCTTCGGAAACGTGGGTTGGTCATTGGGATGCGTGGAGGCCCAACCCGACTTATCAAGGAACTATCATGTCCCAAGTCAACATGCGCGATATGCTGAAGGCCGGTGTGCACTTCGGCCACCAGACCCGTTACTGGAACCCGAAAATGGGCAAGTACATTTTCGGCGCGCGTAACAAGATCCACATCATCAACCTGGAAAAAACCCTGCCAATGTTCAACGAAGCTCTGTCCTTCGTAGAGCGCCTGGCCCAGGGCAAGAACAAGATCATGTTCGTCGGCACCAAGCGTTCCGCCGGCAAGATCGTCGCCGAGCAAGCTGCTCGTTGCGGTTCGCCATACGTTGACCACCGCTGGTTGGGCGGCATGCTGACCAACTACAAGACCATCCGCGCTTCGATCAAGCGTCTGCGCGACCTGGAAACCCAGGCCGAAGACGGCACTTTCGCCAAGCTGACCAAGAAAGAAGCCCTGATGCGTTCGCGCGACCTGGAAAAGCTGGATCGCAGCCTGGGTGGTATCAAGGACATGGGCGGCCTGCCTGATGCCCTGTTCGTGATCGACGTCGACCACGAGCGCATTGCCATCACCGAAGCCAACAAGCTGGGCATCCCGGTCATCGGCGTTGTCGATACCAACAGCAGCCCGGAAGGTGTTGACTACATCATCCCAGGTAACGATGACGCCATCCGCGCTATCGAGCTGTACATGACTTCGATGGCTGACGCCGTCATCCGCGGCCGCAACAATGTTGCCGGCGGCACCGAAGTCTACGCTGAAGAAGCGGCTGCACCTGCTGCTGAGTAATTGACGCTTAGCGTCTGACTCGGCACGCAAAAAGGGGGCTTGGCCCCCTTTTTGCCACCTTGAAATCCTGCTGTCAGCGATGGCCCCGCATCATGGGCTGGCTGAGGTAAAAAACAGCGGATTTGCAGAATTTAACGCCCGTGAAGAGCGGGTGGAATGGTTGAAAAACTTTCCAAGAGGATTTTGAAATGGCAGCAATTACTGCAGCGCTGGTCAAAGAACTGCGCGAGCGTACCGGCGAAGGCATGATGGATTGCAAGAAGGCCTTGGAAAAGGCCGGCGGCGACATCGAGAAAGCCATTGACGACATGCGTGCCTCGGGCGCCATCAAGGCCGCCAAGAAGGCTGGCAACGTTGCCGCCGAAGGCGCCATCGCTGTCAAGACCGACGGTAAATCCGCCGTCCTGCTGGAAGTGAACTCGCAGACCGACTTCCTGGCCCTGCAAGACGACTTCAAGAACTTCGTTGCCGAAAGCATCGAAGAAGCCTTCGCCCAGAAGCTGACCGACGCCGCTCCGCTGATCGCTTCGCGTGAAGCCGCTCGTGAAGCCCTGGTCGCCAAGTGCGGCGAAAACGTCAACATCCGTCGCCTGGTGCGCGTTGAAGGTGACGTGGTCGGCGCCTACCTGCACGGCAACAAGATCGGTGCTGTCGTTGTCCTGAAAGGCGGCGACGTCGAGCTGGCCAAGAACATCGCCATGCACGTTGCAGCTTCGAACCCGGAGTTCCTGGATGCATCGGAAATCTCCGCCGAGGCCATCGAGCGCGAGAAGAACGTCTTCCTGCAGCTGAACGCCGACAAGATCGCCGGCAAGCCGGAGAACATCGTTGAGAACATGATCAACGGTCGTATCACCAAGTTCAAAGCCGAAGCCTCGCTGAAAGAGCAAGCCTTCGTCATGAACCCGGAAGTCAAGGTTGGCGAGCTGGCCAAGAAAGCTGGCGCCGAAATCGTTTCCTTCACCTACTTCAAGGTCGGCGAAGGCATCGAGAAGCCGGTTGACGACTTCGCTGCCGAAGTTGCCGCCCAGGTAGCTGCCGCCAAGCAGTAAGACGGACTCGTCTGTCGCCCCAAAGAGGCTGCCCGCTTACGCGCGCAGCCTCTTTGTCAAAACGGAGCAGGGTTTATAAGGCCTTTCTTCGCTGGCACTGAAGCAGTGCCACGCTACAGTTAGCAGGCTGCAAACAGCCCGCACGGAATTTTCTAAAAGTACGCCGCAGGAGAGACTCGCAATGGCTCAGCAGGTGAGTGGTCGCCAACCTCGCTATAAACGCATTTTGCTCAAACTTAGCGGCGAGGCCCTGATGGGCTCGGAAGACTTCGGGATCGACCCGAAGGTGCTGGATCGCATGGCCCTGGAAGTCGGCCAGCTGGTAGGTATCGGTGTCCAGGTCGGCCTGGTGATCGGTGGTGGCAACCTGTTCCGCGGCGCCGCGCTCAGCGCAGCCGGCATGGATCGCGTCACCGGTGACCACATGGGCATGCTGGCCACCGTGATGAACGGCCTGGCCATGCGCGACGCGCTGGAGCGCTCGAACATCCCGGCGCTGGTCATGTCGGCCATTTCCATGGTCGGTGTCACCGATCATTACGATCGTCGCAAAGCAATTCGTCACCTCAACTCCGGTGATGTGGTAATTTTCTCCGCCGGTACCGGCAACCCGTTCTTCACCACCGACTCCGCAGCCTGCCTGCGTGCCATCGAAATCGATGCCGACGTCGTGCTGAAGGCGACCAAGGTCGATGGTGTGTACACTGCCGATCCATTCAAGGATCCGCACGCCGAGAAGTTCGATCACCTCACCTACGACGAGGTGCTGGATCGCAAGCTCGGCGTCATGGACCTGACCGCAATCTGCCTGTGCCGCGACCACAAGATGCCATTGCGGGTATTCAACATGAACAAGCCTGGCGCCCTGCTGAACATCGTGGTGGGTGGTGCTGAAGGTACTTTGATCGAGGAAGGCGAAGCATGATCAACGACATCAAGAAAGGCGCCCAGGAGCGCATGACCAAGTCCCTCGAGGCCCTGGGTCGCAACCTGGCGGCGATCCGCACCGGTCGCGCTCACCCGAGCATCCTGGACGGCGTCAAGGTCCCGGCCTGGGGTAGCGACATGCCGCTGAACCAGGTGGCCGCGATCACCGTCGAGGACGCCCGTACCCTGAAGATCGTCGCCCACGACAAGAACCTCAGTGCTGCCATCGAGAAGGCCATCCTGACCTCCGACCTGGGCCTGAATCCGTCCAGCGCCGGTACTACCATTCGTGTGCCGATGCCGGCCCTGACCGAGGAAACCCGCAAGGGTTACACCAAGCAAGCCAGTGCTGTGGCTGAGGACGCCAAGGTCGCCGTGCGCAACGTGCGCCGCGATGCCCTGGCCGACCTCAAGAAGCTGACCAAGGACAAGGAAATCAGCGAGGACGAAGAGCGTCGCGCCGCCGACGAGATCCAGAAGCTGACCGACAAGTTCGTCGCCGAAGTCGACGCAGCCTTCAAAGCCAAGGAAAAGGACCTGATGGCCGTTTGAGGCCAGGGTTTCTCTTTAATGGAAAAGACCAAGTCAGCGGCACCGTCCTCGGTGCCGCGTCACGTCGCGATCATCATGGATGGCAACAATCGCTGGGCGAAGAAGCGTCTTCTGCCCGGCGTCGCCGGACACAAGGCTGGTGTGGATGCCGTTCGGGCGGTGATCGAAGTCTGCGCCGAGGCGAAGGTCGAGGTGCTCACGCTCTTCGCCTTCTCCAGCGAGAACTGGCAGCGTCCGGCCGAAGAGGTCGGGGCGTTGATGGAGCTGTTCTTCTCGGCGCTGCGTCGTGAGGCCAAGCGCCTGAACGACAATGACATCAGCCTGCGGATCATCGGTGACCGTTCGCGTTTCCACCCTGAGCTGCAGGCGGCGATGCGCGAGGCCGAGGCCATCACGGCCGGCAACAACCGCTTCATCCTGCAGATCGCCGCCAATTATGGCGGCCAGTGGGATATCGCCCAGGCCGCGCAGCGTCTGGCCAGGGAAGTCCAGGCCGGCCACCTGCGTCCGGAGGACATTACCCCGGAGCTCCTGCAGACCTGTCTGGCCACAGGAGACCTGCCGCTGCCCGACCTGTGCATCCGCACCGGCGGCGAGCACCGCATCAGCAATTTCCTGTTGTGGCAGCTGGCCTACGCCGAGCTGTACTTCTCCGACCTGTACTGGCCGGACTTCAAACACGAGGCCATGCGTAACGCGCTGGCCGATTTCGCTTCGCGCCAGCGCCGCTTCGGTAAGACCAGCGAGCAGGTCGAAGCTGGAGCCCGCGCTTAATGCTTAAACAACGCATCATTACCGCGCTGATCCTGTTGCCGATCGCGCTGGGCGGCTTCTTCCTGCTCAACGGTGGGGATTTCGCCCTGTTCATCGGTTTCGTGGTCACGCTCGGGGCCTGGGAGTGGGCGCGTCTGGCCGGCCTGGTGGCGCAGCCGCTGCGCATCGCCTATGCCGCCGTGGTCGCCGGGGCGCTGATGCTGCTCTACTTGATGCCGGACCTCGCCCCCTGGGTGCTGGGGGCCTCGGTGATCTGGTGGGCGCTGGCCACCTGGCTGGTGCTGACCTACCCGCGCAGCAACGAACTGTGGAGCAGTGCCGCCTGTCGTTTGCTGATCGGCCTGCTGGTGCTGTTGCCTGCCTGGCAGGGGTTGGTGCTGCTCAAGCACTGGCCGCTGGGTAACTGGCTGATCCTGGCGGTCATGGTGCTGGTCTGGGCGGCCGACATCGGCGCCTACTTCTCCGGGCGTGCTTTCGGCAAGCGCAAGCTGGCGCCGCAGGTCAGTCCGGGCAAGAGCTGGGAGGGGGTCTATGGCGGCCTGGTGGTCAGCCTGCTGATCACCTTGGGTGTGGGCCTGACCCGCGACTGGAGCTTCGGCCAGATATTGCTGGGCTTGCTCGGTGCGGTCGTGGTGGTCATGTCGTCGGTGGTCGGTGACCTGACCGAAAGCATGTTCAAGCGCCGCGAAGGCATCAAGGACAGCAGCAACCTGCTGCCGGGCCATGGTGGCGTGCTCGATCGCATCGACAGCCTGACCGCGGCGATTCCGATGTTCGCCGTGCTGCTGTGGGCGGCCGAATGGGGTGTGATGTGAATCGTGTACAACGTATCGCCGTGCTGGGGGCTACCGGTTCCATCGGCCTGAGCACGCTGGATGTCATCGCGCGCCATCCTGACCGCTACCAGGTGTTCGCCCTGAGCGGATACTCGCGCCTGGACGAGTTGCTGGCCCTGTGCGAGCGCCACCGTCCGGCCTACGCCGTGGTGCCAGGCGCCGACGCCGCCGCACAGCTGCGTCAGGGGCTGGCCGCGGCCGGTTGCGCCACCGAGGTGCTTGAGGGCGAGGGTGGCTTGTGCCAGGTCGCGTCCGCCAGCGAGGTGGACACGGTGATGGCCGCCATCGTCGGCGCCGCCGGCCTGCGCCCGACCCTGGCCGCGGTCGAGGCGGGCAAGAAGGTCCTGCTGGCCAACAAGGAAGCCCTGGTGATGTCCGGCGCGCTGTTCATGGATGCGGTGCGGCGCAGCGGCGCGGTGCTGCTGCCGATCGACAGCGAGCACAATGCGATCTTCCAGTGCCTTCCCGGTGACTATGCGCGGGGGCTGGCGCCGGTGGGCGTGCGCCGTATCCTGCTGACTGCCTCGGGTGGCCCGTTCCGCGAGACGCCGGCCGCCGCGCTGATGGATGTCACGCCTGAGCAGGCCTGCGCGCACCCCAACTGGTCCATGGGGCGCAAGATCTCGGTCGACTCGGCCAGCATGCTGAACAAGGGGCTGGAACTGATCGAGGCCTGCTGGTTGTTCGATGCACGGCCTGCGCAGGTGGAAGTGGTGGTGCATCCGCAGAGTGTCATTCACTCGCTGGTGGACTATGTGGACGGTTCGGTGCTCGCCCAGTTGGGCAACCCGGACATGCGTACGCCGATAGCCAATGCCCTGGCCTGGCCCGAGCGTATCGATTCGGGCGTCGCGCCTCTGGACTTGTTCGCCATCGCTCGTCTGGATTTCCAGTCCCCCGACGAACAGCGCTTCCCCTGCCTGCGCCTGGCGCGTCAGGCTGCCGAGGCGGGCAACAGTGCCCCGGCGGTGCTCAACGCCGCCAATGAAGTGGCCGTCGATGCCTTCCTGCAGCGGCGTATTCGTTTCCCGGAGATCGCGGGTATGATCGAGCAGGTGCTCGACCAGGAACCCGTGGTCCCACTGCCGACGCTCGATGCGGTATTCGCCGCCGATCAGCGTGCCCGGGAGCTGTCCCGGGAATGGCTGCGGCGCCACGGTCGCTGACCCTGGCGACCGACTCCGCCGAATGTCACCCGGAGATTGGACATGACTGCGCTTTACATGATTGTCGGCACACTGATAGCGCTTGGTGTGCTGGTCACGTTCCACGAGTTCGGTCACTTCTGGGTGGCCCGGCGTTGCGGCGTCAAGGTGCTGCGTTTCTCGGTCGGTTTCGGCACGCCGCTGGTGCGCTGGCATGATCGCCAGGGTACCGAGTTCGTGATTGCCGCGATTCCCTTGGGCGGCTACGTCAAGATGCTCGACGAGCGCGAGAGTGAAGTGCCGCCGGCGCTGGTCGAACAGTCGTTCAACCGCAAGAGCGTGCGCCAGCGCATCGCCATCGTCGCGGCAGGTCCTATCGCCAACTTCCTGTTGGCCATCCTGTTCTTCTGGGTGGTCGCCATGCTCGGTTCGCAGCAGGTGCGACCGGTCATCGGCGCGGTCGAATCCGGTAGCTTGGCGGCGACCGCTGGTCTGAGCGTCGGCCAGGAGATCGTTTCCATAGACGGCAAACCGACCAATGGCTGGTCGGCGGTCAACCTGCAGCTGGTGCGTCGCCTCGGCGAGAGCGGCGTGTTGCGGGTGGGCGTGGTCGACGAGGGGGCTACGGCCGAGCGTCAGCTCGAGATTCAGCTCAACCACTGGCTCAAGGGTGCCGACGAACCTGATCCGATCCAGTCCCTCGGCCTGCGCCCTTGGCGCCCGGCAGTGGTTCCGGTGTTGGCCGAGATTGATCCGAAGGGCCCGGCGGCCGCCGCCGGGCTCAAGAGCGGTGACAAGCTGCTGGCGCTCGATGGCGTGGCGCTGGCCGATTGGCAGCAGGTGGTGGACGCGGTGCGCGCCCGTCCGCAAAGCACGGTGGCCTTGCGCATCGAGCGCGATGGCGCGCAGCTCGACGTGCCGGTCACCCTTGCTCGCAAGGGTGAGGGGCAGGCCTCGGGAGGCTATCTGGGCGCAGGCGTCAAGGCTGGCGAGTGGCCGGCGCAGATGCTTCGCGAAGTCAGCTACGGACCGCTGGAAGCGGTGGGCGAGGGCCTCTCGCGCACCTGGAACATGAGCGTCCTGACCCTTGAATCGCTGAAGAAAATGCTGTTCGGGGAGCTCTCGGTAAAAAACTTGAGCGGACCGATAACCATTGCTAAAGTGGCGGGCGCTTCAGCCCAGTCGGGCGTCGGGGATTTCCTGAATTTCCTGGCCTATCTGAGCATAAGCCTGGGGGTTCTGAATCTGCTGCCCATCCCGGTACTGGATGGGGGGCATTTGCTGTTCTACCTGATCGAGTGGGCGCGCGGTCGCCCGCTCTCGGATCGGGTGCAAGGTTGGGGGGTCCAGATCGGTATCAGTTTGGTCATCGGGGTGATGTTGCTCGCCCTGATCAACGATCTGGGTCGACTATAAAAGCTTCGCTCAATCGCGAAACCTGCCGCCTCGTGGCGGCGGGTTGTTTATTGCCAGTTGGAATAAAAGGACTTCATGAAACGTCTGCTGCTAACTGCGGTGCTCTCCGCACTGATGATCGCTGAAGTTCACGCCGAGTCCTTCACTATCTCCGATATTCGTGTCAACGGCCTCCAGCGGGTGTCCGCCGGTAGCGTGTTCGGCGCCTTGCCGCTGAACGTCGGCGACCAGGTCGACGACCGCCGCCTGGTCGAGTCGACCCGCTCGCTGTTCAAGACCGGCTTCTTCCAGGACATCCAGCTGAACCGCGACGGCAATGTCCTGATCATCAACGTGGTCGAGCGCCCGTCGGTCTCCAGCATCGAGATCGAGGGCAACAAGGCGATCAGCACCGAAGACCTGATGAAGGGCCTGAAGCAATCGGGCCTGGCCGAAGGCGAGATTTTCCAGCGTGCGACGCTGGAAGGCGTGCGTAACGAACTGCAACGCCAGTACGTGGCCCAAGGCCGCTACTCGGCCGAGGTAAACGCCGAAGTCGTGCCGCAGCCACGCAACCGCGTCGGCCTGAAGATCAAGATCAACGAAGGCACCGTCGCCGCGATCCAGCACATCAACGTGGTGGGCAACACGGTCTTCGACGACGAGACCCTGTCGCAGCTGTTCGAGCTGAAGACCACCAACTGGCTGTCGTTCTTCAAGAACGATGACAAGTACGCCCGTGAAAAGCTGTCCGGTGACCTGGAGCGCCTGCGTTCCTACTACCTCGACCGCGGCTACATCAACATGGATATCGCCTCGACCCAGGTATCCATCACGCCAGACAAGAAGCATGTCTACATCACCGTCAACATCAACGAAGGCGAGAAATACACCGTCCGTGACGTGAAGCTCTCCGGCGACCTGAAAGTGCCGGAAGACCAGGTCAAGTCGCTGCTGCTGGTGCAGCCCGGCCAGGTGTTCTCGCGCAAGGTGATGACCACTACCTCCGACCTGATCACTCGTCGCCTGGGTAACGAGGGTTACACCTTCGCCAACGTCAACGGCGTACCGCAGCCGAACGATCAGGATCACACGGTCGACATCATGTTCGTCGTCGATCCGGGCAAGCGCGCCTACGTCAACCGCATCAACTATCGCGGCAACACCAAGACCGAAGACGAAGTGCTGCGTCGCGAGATGCGCCAGATGGAAGGCGGCTGGGCTTCGACCTACCTCATCGACCAGTCCAAGACCCGCCTCGAGCGCCTGGGCTTCTTCAAGGAAGTCAACGTCGAGACCCCGCCGGTGCCGGGCACCGACGACCAGGTCGACGTCAACTACAGCGTCGAAGAGCAAGCGTCCGGCTCGATCACCGCCAGCGTCGGCTTCGCCCAGAGCGCCGGCCTGATCCTGGGCGGCTCGATCAGTCAGAGCAACTTCCTGGGTACCGGTAACAAGGTGTCGATCGGCCTGACCCGTTCCGAGTACCAGACCCGCTACAACTTCGGCTTCGTAGACCCCTACTTCACCGCCGACGGCGTCAGCCTGGGCTACAACGCCTTCTACCGCAGCACCGACTACGATGACCTCGATGTCGACGTGGCCAGCTATGCGGTCGACAGCCTGGGTGCCGGTGTCAGCCTCGGCTATCCGATCAGCGAGACTTCGCGCCTGACCTACGGCCTGACCGTGCAGCAGGACAAGCTCAAGACCGGCCGCTACACCGTCGATGAAATCTTCAAGTTCATCCAGGACGAAGGCGACAACTTCCTGAACTTCAAGGCTTCGATCGGCTGGTCCGAGTCGACCCTGAACAAGGGCGTGCTGGCCACCCGTGGTCACTCCCAGAGCCTGACTCTGGAAACCACCGTACCGGGCAGCGACCTGTCGTTCTACAAGCTCGACTACCGCGGCCAGCTGTTCAAGCCAATCAACAACGACTACACCCTGCGCCTGCACACCGAGCTGGGCTATGGTGATGGCTTCGGCGGTACCTCGGGCCTGCCGTTCTACGAGAACTACTACGCCGGTGGCTTCAACTCGGTGCGTGGCTTCAAGGACAGCAGCCTCGGTCCGCGCAGTACGCCAAGTACCGGCAGGAACCCGGGCACCATTGCCGACCCGGACCAGGATCCGCTGCCGTTCGGTGGTAACGTGCTCGTCCAGGGTGGCGTGGAGCTGCTGTTCCCGCTGCCGTTCGTCAAGGACCAGCGCTCGCTGCGCACCTCCGTGTTCTGGGACGTGGGTAACGTGTTCGACACCAATTGCGGCTCCAAGCCCGATTGCGCGAAAGTCGGTTTCTCGGACATGGCCAGCTCCGTCGGTCTGGGTGTGACCTGGATCACCGCGCTGGGCCCGCTGAGCTTCAGCCTGGCGATGCCGATCAAGAAGCCGGACGACGCCGACACGCAAGTGTTCCAATTCTCTCTGGGCCAGACCTTCTGAGGTCGGCCCTCGCTTAACGACAACGGTTTATCCAGGAGTGCATCGTGCGTAAGTTGACTCAACTGGCCGTAGTGGCCGCGGCGCTGGTCGCCACCCCGGCTTTCGCCGAAATGAAGGTTGCCGTGCTGAACTATCAGATGGCGCTGCTGGAATCCGACGCGGCCAAGAAGTACGCGGTCGACGCCGAGAAGAAATTCGGCCCGCAACTGACCAAGCTCAAGGGCCTGGAAAGCAGCGCCAAGGGTATTCAGGACCGCCTGATCAAGGGTGGCGACAAGATGCCTCAGCCGGAGCGCGAACGCCTCGAGCTCGAGTTCAAGCAGAAGGCCCGCGACTTCCAGTTCCAGTCCAAGGAACTGAACGAGGCCAAGGCCGTTGCCGACCGTGACATGCTCAAGCAGCTCAAGCCCAAGCTCGACGGCGCCGTCGAGGAAGTGATCAAGAAGGGCGGTTACGACCTGGTGCTCGAGCGTGGCGCGGTGATCGATGTCAAGCCGCAGTACGACATCACCCGCCAGGTTATCGAGCGCATGAACCAAGCGCGTTGATATGACCGTGACGATGACGCTCGGCCAGCTGGCCGAGGCCCTCGGGGCCACGCTGAACGGCCCCGAGGCGCTGGAAATCACCGGACTGGCCACCTTGCAGGAGGCCCGGTCCGGGCAATTGAGCTTCCTGGCCAACAAGCAGTACCGCAAATTCCTGGAGGATACCCAGGCCAGCGCGGTGCTGCTCAAGGCCGAGGACGCCGACGGTTTCGCCGGCAACGCGCTGATCGTTGCCGACCCCTACCTGGCGTACGCCCGAATCTCGCACCTGTTCGATCCCAAACCCAAGGCTGTGGCGGGAATTCATCCCAGCGCCGTGGTGGCGGAGGATGCACGGGTTGACGCCAGTGCCAGCATCGGCCCGTTCGCGGTGATCGAGAGCGGCGCGCGCATCGCGGCCAATGTGACCATTGGCGCGCACTGCTTCATCGGCGCACGTTGCGTCGTCGGTGAGGGCGGCTGGCTGGCTCCGCGCGTGACGCTGTATCACGACGTGACCATCGGCAAACGCGTGGTGATCCAGTCAGGGGCGGTGATCGGTGGTGAAGGCTTCGGCTTCGCCAACGAGAAGGGCATCTGGCGCAAGATCGCGCAAATTGGTGGCGTGACCCTCGGCGACGACGTGGAGATCGGCGTGAACACCGCGGTCGATCGTGGCGCGCTGTCGGATACGCTCATCGGCGATGGCGTCAAGCTCGACAACCAGATCCAGATCGCTCACAACGTCCAGGTCGGTGACCACACCGCGATGGCGGCTTGTGTCGGTATTTCCGGCAGCACGAAGATCGGCAAGCACTGCATGATCGCCGGTGGTGTCGGTATGGTCGGCCATATCGACGTCTGCGATAACGTATTCGTCTCCGGCATGACCATGGTCACCCGTTCGATTACCGAACCCGGTGGCTATTCTTCCGGTACGGCCATGCAACCCCTGGCCGAGTGGCGCAAGAGCGCCGCGCGTATCCGCCAGCTGGACGAGATGTCCAAGCGTCTCCAGCAGCTGGAAAAACGAGTCGACACCGTGACCTCAGGTGGCCAGCCGGCATCAGAAGGCTGATACCATTCCCTGAGCAAGCGTGAACCGTCGCTAGCTGGCTCCTCTTTGGATCTGCAAAAGGAGCGTGTGGTCAGCACCTGCGCTCCCTATTCTTATTACAGGCTTCCCCCCGAAATGATGGACATCAACGAGATTCGCGAATACCTGCCTCACCGTTACCCGTTCCTGCTGGTGGACCGGGTCACGGATCTGGACTTCGAGGCCCAAAGCATTCGTGCCTACAAGAATGTCAGCATCAACGAGCCGTTCTTCAATGGCCACTTCCCGGCGCATCCGATCATGCCGGGCGTGCTGATCATCGAGGCGATGGCCCAGGCGGCCGGGATTCTCGGATTCAAGATGCTCGACGCCAAGCCGGCCGACGGCACCCTCTACTACTTCGTCGGTTCCGACAAGCTGCGCTTCCGCCAGCCGGTACTGCCGGGCGACCAGCTGGTGCTGGAAGCCAAGTTCCTCAGCCGCAAGAGCATGATCTGGAAGTTCGAATGCCGCGCCCTGGTCGACGGCAAGCCAGTCTGCTCGGCCGAGATCACCTGTGCGGAACGCTCCCTATGAGTTCGATTGATCCGCGGGCGATCATCGACCCCTCGGCCCGGCTGGCCGAGGGTGTCGAGGTCGGCCCCTGGTCGATCGTAGGCCCCGATGTGGAAATCGGGGAGGGCACCGTCATCGGCCCGCATGTGGTGCTCAAGGGGCCGACCCGTATCGGCAAGCACAACCGCATCTACCAGTTCTCCTCGATCGGCGAGGACACCCCTGACCTGAAGTACAAGGGGGAGCCGACGCGCCTGGTGATTGGTGATCACAATGTGATCCGCGAGGGTGTCACCATCCACCGCGGGACCATCCAGGACCGTTCGGAAACGACCCTGGGCGATCACAACCTGATCATGGCCTATGCCCATATCGGCCATGACAGCGTGATCGGCAATCATTGCATCCTGGTCAACAACACGGCGCTGGCCGGGCATGTGCATGTCGGTGACTGGGCAATCCTGTCCGGTTACACCCTGGTGCACCAGTACTGCCACATCGGCCCCCACGCGTTCTCCGGCATGGGCACCGCGATCGGCAAGGATGTCCCGGCTTACGTCACGGTCTTCGGCAGCCCGGCCGAGGCGCGCAGCATGAACTTCGAAGGCCTGCGCCGCCGTGGTTTCAGCGACGAGGTGCTACACGCCCTGCGCCGTGCCTACAAGATCGTCTACCGTCAGGGCCTGACCGTCGAAGAGGCGATGAAGGGGCTGGATGAGCTGGTCAGCCAGTTCCCGGAAGTCGAAGTATTCCGCCAGTCGATCGCCAATTCCGCCCGCGGCATCACCCGCTGACATGGCCCAGCTCTGTGTTGCGCTGGTCGCGGGCGAGGCCAGTGGCGACATCCTCGGCTCTGGCCTGATGCGCGCTATCAAGGCCCGTCACCCCGACGTCCGTTTCATCGGTGTCGGCGGCCCATTGATGGAAGCCGAAGGCATGACCTCCTACTTCCCGATGGAGCGCCTGGCCGTCATGGGCCTGGTCGAGGTGCTCGGTCGCCTGCGTGAGCTGCTCAAGCGGCGCAAGGACCTGATCCAGACGCTGATCGCCGAAAAGCCCGATGTGTTCATCGGCATCGATGCCCCTGACTTCACCCTCAATATCGAACTCAAACTGCGTCAGGCCGGGATCAAGACCGTGCACTATGTCAGCCCGTCGGTCTGGGCCTGGCGGCAGAAGCGCGTGCTGAAGATCCGCGAAGGTTGCGACCTGATGCTGACCCTGCTGCCGTTCGAGGCGCGCTTCTATGAAGAGCAGGGTGTGCCGGTGCGTTTCGTCGGCCATCCGCTGGCGGACACCATTCCCCTCGAGGCCGACCGTGGCGTTGCGCGCGCCGAGCTGGGGCTGGGCGCCGGCCCTGTGGTTGCGTTGATGCCGGGCAGCCGTGGCGGCGAGGTGGGGCGTCTGGGTGCCCTGTTCCTCGATGCCGCCCAGCGTCTTCGCGAACTGGTGCCCGGCGTACGCTTCGTGCTGCCATGCGCGAATGCCGCCCGGCGTGCCCAGGTCGAGCAGATGCTGGAAGGACGCGAGTTGCCGCTTACCTTGTTGGACGGTCAATCGCACAGGGCGCTGGCCGCCTGTGACGCCGTGCTGATCGCATCCGGCACCGCGACCCTGGAAGCGATGCTGTACAAGCGGCCGATGGTGGTGGCCTATCGCCTGGCGCCGCTGACCTATTGGATCCTCAAGCGCATGGTCAAGAGCCCGTATGTGTCTTTGCCCAACCTGCTGGCCCAGCGCCTGCTGGTGCCGGAGCTGCTGCAGGGCGCCGCTACCAGCGAGGCCCTGGCGCAGACCCTGGCTCCGCTGGTCAAGGATGGTTCGCAGCAGACCGAGAGCTTCGACCAGATTCACCGCACCTTGCGCCGTGATGCCTCCAATCAGGCGGCCGACGCGGTGCTTGCCCTGTTGAAGGACCGCTGACATGCAGATGGGACTGGATTTCAACCTGGTCGAAGAACTGGTGGCCGGCGTTGACGAAGTGGGCCGTGGCCCGTTGTGCGGCGCGGTGGTCACTGCCGCGGTGATCCTCGATCCGAACCGCCCGATTCTTGGGCTGAACGATTCGAAGAAACTCACCGAAGCCAGGCGCGATGCGCTGTTCGACGAGATTCGCGAAAAGGCCCTGAGCTTTTGCATCGCCCGGGCCGAGGTCGAGGAAATCGATCGACTGAATATCCTGCACGCCACCATGCTGGCCATGCAGCGTGCGGTCGAAGGGCTGCACATCACGCCGAAACTGGCGCTGATCGACGGCAACCGCTGTCCGAAGCTGGCCGTGCCGGCGGCCCCCGTGGTCAAGGGCGACTCCCAGGTGCCGGCGATCGCGGCTGCCTCGATCCTGGCCAAAGTCACCCGCGACCGCGAGATGAGCGCCTTCGAGCTGATCTATCCGGGATACGGGATCGGCGGGCACAAGGGGTATCCGACCCCGGTGCACCTCGAGGCCTTGGCCCGTCTTGGGCCGACGCCCATTCATCGGCGTTCGTTCGCCCCGGTGCGAGCCGCATGGGAAGCCCGTGAAGGGGTCTCCAGCTCTTTGATCTAGTACATTGGGGCCGCTTCGCGCCCCTTTCGCCGGCAAGCCGGCTCCCACAGTTGCAGCGCCGGCTAGTCGTAGCGACGAACCGCGGCGAAAGGGCTGCGAAGCGGCCCCATGCATTGAGCCCGTTTACGCTACAATCCCGCCCTTGTCGTTCAGCGCTGCTACAGGATCCTTCATGTCGGTCTCCTTCGTTCACCTTCGCGTGCACTCCGAATTCTCCCTGGTCGACGGCCTGGTACGGATCAAGCCGCTGGCCAAGGCTCTGGCCGGGATGAACATGCCGGCGGTGGCGATCACCGACCAGAGCAACATGTGCTCGCTGGTGAAGTTCTACAAGACTGCCATGGGCGCCGGCATCAAGCCGATCTGCGGCGCCGACCTGTGGCTGGCCGGGGCCGATCCCGAAGCGCCGCTGTCGCGCATCTGCTTCCTGGCCATGAACCCCAAGGGCTACCGCAACCTCACCGAGCTGATCTCGCGAGGCTGGACCGATGGCCAGCGCAACGGCCTGGTGATCATCCAGCGTGACTGGATCGCCCCGGCCAGCGAGGGGTTGATCGCCTTGTCCGCGGCCAGGGAGGGCGATATCGGCATGGCCCTGATGGCCGGCCGCCAGGATGAGGCCGAGGCGCTCCTTGGCGACTGGATGGGCATGTTCCCGGATCGTTTCTACGTCGAGGTGCAGCGCACCAATCGTGCCGGCGACGAAGAGTACGTGCATGCCGCCGTAGCCCTGGCCGACAAGCTCGGCGCACCGCTGGTGGCGACTAATGACGTGCGCTTCATCAAACAGTCGGACTTCGATGCCCACGAGACCCGCGTGTGCATCGGCGAGGGCTGGACCCTCGACGACCCGCGTCGTCCGCGTGGCTACAGCGATCAGCAGTATCTCAAGTCCGCCGAAGAGATGGCCGAGCTGTTCAGCGACCTGCCGGATGCCATCGCCAACACCGTGCAGATCGCCAAGCGCTGCAACATCACCGTGCAGCTGGGCAAGTACTTCCTTCCCGATTTCCCCACGCCCAACGGCATGGGCATCGACGACTACCTGCGCCATGTCTCCCACGAAGGCCTGGAAGAGCGCCTGGCGGTGCTCTGGCCGAAGGAGACCACGCCCAACTACGAAGAGAAGCGCCAGGTTTATCTGGACCGCCTGAAGTTCGAGCTGGACATCATCATCCAGATGGGCTTCCCCGGTTACTTCCTGATCGTTATGGACTTCATCAAGTGGGCCAAGAACAACGACGTTCCGGTCGGCCCTGGCCGGGGCTCGGGTGCCGGCTCGCTGGTGGCCTATGTATTGAAGATCACCGACCTCGACCCGCTGGCTTACGACCTGCTGTTCGAGCGGTTCCTCAACCCTGAACGTATTTCCATGCCCGACTTCGACGTCGACTTCTGCATGGATGGCCGCGACCGGGTGATCGACTACGTGGCCGAGGCCTACGGGCGCAACGCGGTGAGCCAGATCATCACTTTCGGCACCATGGCCGCCAAGGCGGTGGTGCGCGACGTGGCGCGGGTGCAGGGCAAGTCCTACGGCCTGGCCGACCGCCTGTCGAAGATGATCCCGTTCGAAGTGGGCATGACCCTGGAGAAGGCCTACGAGCAGGAAGAGATCCTGCGCGACTTCCTCAAAGGTGACGAGGACGCCCGCGAGATCTGGGACATGGCCCTGAAGCTCGAAGGTGTCACCCGCGGTACCGGCAAGCACGCCGGTGGCGTGGTGATCGCGCCGACCAAGCTCACCGATTTCTCGCCGATCGCCTGTGATGAAGAAGGCGGCGGCCTGGTGACCCAGTTCGACAAGGACGACGTCGAGGCTGCGGGCCTGGTGAAGTTCGACTTCCTCGGCCTGCGTACCCTGACGATCATCAAGTGGGCGATGGAGATCATCAACCGCGAGCAGGCCAAGAAGAACCTGCCCGACGTCAATATCGACTTCATCCCGCTGGACGACCGCAAGACCTACGAGCTGCTGCAGAAGGCCGAGACCACGGCGGTGTTCCAGCTCGAATCGCGCGGCATGAAAGAGCTGATCAAGAAGCTCAAGCCCGACTGCCTGGAAGACCTCATCGCACTGGTGGCGTTGTTCCGCCCCGGGCCGTTGCAGTCGGGCATGGTGGACGACTTCATCAACCGCAAACACGGTCGCGCAGAGCTCGCCTACCCGCACTCCGACTACCAGTACGAAGGCCTGAAGCCGGTACTTGCGCCCACCTACGGCATCATCCTGTACCAGGAGCAGGTGATGCAGATCGCCCAGGTGATGGCCGGCTACACCCTCGGTGGCGCCGACATGCTGCGCCGGGCCATGGGTAAGAAAAAGCCCGAGGAAATGGCCAAGCAGCGCGGTGGCTTCATCGAAGGCTGCGTGGCCAACAACATCGATGCGGACCTCGCCGGTAACATCTTCGATCTGGTAGAGAAGTTCGCTGGCTACGGCTTCAACAAATCCCACTCCGCCGCCTACGGCCTGGTGTCGTACCAGACTGCCTGGCTGAAGACCCACTACCCGGCGCCGTTCATGGCCGCGGTGCTGTCGGCGGATATGCACAACACCGACAAGGTGGTGGTGCTGGTCGAGGAAGTGCGCAGCATGAAGCTGCGCCTCGACGCGCCGGACGTGAACTTCTCCGACTTCAAGTTCACCGTCAACGACGACGGCCGTATCGTCTATGGCCTGGGCGCGATCAAGGGCGTGGGCGAGGGCCCGGTGGAGGCGATCGTCGAGGCCCGCGCCGAAGGCGGTCCGTTCAAGGACCTGTTCGACTTCTGCGAGCGCATCGACCTCAAGCGGGTCAACAAGCGCACCCTGGACGCGCTGATCCGCAGTGGCGCGCTGGACCGCCTGGGCCCGCACTTCCATGACGAGATCAAGGCCTACCAGGCCAACATCGACCTTAACCGTGCGACCTTGCTGTCGGCGCTGGGCGAGGCCGTCAAGGCCGCCGAGCAGGCCGCCCATACCGCTGACAGTGGTCACATCGACCTGTTCGGCGGCATGTTCGATGAGGCGGACGCGGACGTCTACGCCAACCACCGCAAGGTGCGCGATCTGACCCTCAAAGAGCGCCTCAAGGGCGAAAAGGACACCCTCGGCCTGTACCTCACCGGCCATCCGATCGATGAGTACGAGACCGAGATCCGCCGCTTCGCTCGCCAGCGCATCGTCGACCTGAAACCTGCGCGGGACACCCAGACCATCGCCGGGATGATCATTGCCCTGCGGGTGATGAAGAACAAGAAGGGCGACAAGATGGGCTTCGTCACCCTCGATGACCGTTCCGGGCGCATCGAGGCCTCGCTGTTCGCCGATGCCTTCATGGCCGCCCAGGCCCTGCTGCAGACCGACGCCATGGTGGTGGTGGAAGGGGAGGTGAGCAACGACGACTTCTCCGGCGGCCTGCGCCTGCGGGTCAAGACGGTGATGACCATGGAGGATGCCCGGACCAAACTGGCCGAGAGCCTGCGCCTGAAAATCACCCATGACGCGCTCAAGGGCGATCGCCTGAGCTGGCTGGGCGAGCTGATCACCCGCCATCGCGGCGGCTGCCCGATCACCCTGGAGTACACCGGCAGCGACGCCAAGGCCATGCTGCAGTTCGGCGACCAGTGGTGCATCGACCCGGCCGATGGCCTGATTCAGGCCCTGCGTGACCAGTTCGGGCGTGAGAACGTCTTCCTGCAATACCGTTGAAACGACGCATTTTAATCTCGACCTTTATGCGCCTGATCCCTTAAGGTAGGGCGCCAAACGGATCCACCGGCCGGCCGCCTGGCCGTAGACCCAAGACGGAAGCCTATGAACCCGAATTTCCTCGATTTCGAACAGCCGATTGCCGACCTGCAAGCCAAGATCGAAGAGCTGCGCCTGGTGGGCAACGACAACTCGCTGAACATCAGCGATGAAATTGCCCGTCTGCAGGACAAGAGCAGCACCCTGACCGAGAGCATCTTCGGCAACCTGACCAGCTGGCAGATCGCCCGTCTGGCGCGTCATCCGCGCCGCCCGTACACCCTCGACTACATCGATCACATCTTCACCGAGTTCGAGGAGCTGCACGGCGACCGTCATTTCTCCGACGACGCCGCCATCGTCGGCGGTACCGCGCGCCTGAACGACAAGCCGGTGATGGTCATCGGCCACCAGAAGGGCCGTGAAGTGCGCGAAAAAGTGCGCCGCAACTTCGGCATGCCGCGTCCGGAAGGCTACCGCAAGGCCTGCCGTCTGATGGAAATGGCCGAGCGCTTCAAGATGCCGATCCTGACCTTCATCGACACCCCGGGCGCCTACCCGGGCATCGATGCCGAAGAGCGCAACCAGAGCGAGGCCATCGCCTGGAACCTGCGCGTGATGGCGCGCCTGAAGACCCCGATCATCGCCACCGTGATCGGTGAGGGTGGTTCCGGCGGCGCGCTGGCCATCGGCGTGTGCGACCAGCTGAACATGCTGCAGTACTCCACCTACTCGGTGATCTCGCCGGAAGGCTGTGCCTCGATCCTGTGGAAGACCGCCGACCGTGCGGCCGACGCCGCCGAGGCCATGGGCGTGACCGCCGAGCGCCTGAAGAGCCTGAACATCGTCGACAAGGTCATCCAGGAGCCGCTGGGCGGCGCTCACCGTGATCCGGCGAAGATGGCGGCCAATGTTCGCGCCGACCTGATCGAACAGCTGGACATGCTCGGCAAGCTCGACAACGACGCGCTGCTCAAGCGCCGTTACGATCGCCTGATGAGCTACGGCCTCTGATGGATTCCGGGGGCCGCTTCGCGGCCCTTTCGCGGCACAAGGCCGCTCCTGCAGGATCGCGCAGTATTCGAAACTGGCGCCACCCTGTAGGAGCGGCCTTGTGTCGCGAAAGGGGCGCAAAGCGCCCCCGGCGATCTAATGCCCTGTGAGGCCCTGATGCTCAACCTCACCCTCTGGCTCAACGCCCCCGCCTGGTACGTCGCCTTCTCCGGCGGCCTGGACTCCACTGTCCTGCTGCACCTGCTCGCCGACTACACCCACAACCACCCAGCGCCTCCCTTGCGCGCCATTCATGTCCATCACGGCCTGCAAGCCGCCGCCGACGCCTGGCCCGATCACTGCCAAGCAGTGTGCGCCGCACTGGGTGTCGAACTCGATGTGGTCCCTGTCCAGATCGCCCCCGGCGCCAGCCTGGAACAGGCGGCCCGCAATGCCCGCTACGGCGCCTTCGAAAAACGGTTGGGCGCAGGCGAGGTGCTATTCACCGGCCAGCACCGTGACGATCAGGCCGAAACTCTGCTGTTTCGCCTGCTGCGTGGCGCAGGCTTGCGTGGATTGGCCGCCATGCCACAACAGCGGGCGCTGGGGCGGGGCACTCTGGTGCGGCCGATGCTGGGGCTGTCGCGCCAACAGTTGCAGGCATATGCCGATGCCCATGGGCTGGCATGGGTCGACGACCCGTCCAACGGCGATACGGCCTTCGCCCGCAACTTCCTTCGTGGCGAGGTCTTCCCGCTGCTGCGCCAGCGCTGGCCCCAGGCCGAAGCTAATCTGGCACGCAGCGCTGAACACCTGGGGGAGGCGCTGGGCCTGCTGGACGAACTGGCCGCCAGCGACCTGGCAGCCGCCTGCGACAATGCGCCGCTGCCTTGGCTGGGCCTGGACTCCCTCGGTCTCGAAACGCTCGCGGCGTTGTCGTCGGCGCGCCAGCGCAACGCCCTGCAGTTCTGGCTCAGCCAGCGTACTCGCCTGCCGGATAGTCGCCACTGGGCGGGCTGGAGCGATCTGCGCGACGCGGCCCCCGATGCCGCTCCGATCTGGCGTCTGACCGATGGCGAGCTGCACCGCAGCGATGGACGCATCTGGTGGTTGAGCGGGGATTGGCTGAGCTCGGTGGCGGGCGAACAGCCCTGGCTCGACAGTGCACGCCCCCTGCGCCTGCCGGGCAATGGCAGGGTCCACCTGGCGCCCGGCCAGGCGGGCGCTGACCTGTGCATCCGCTACCGCCAGGGCGGCGAGGTCGTGCAGGTGCCCGGCCGCGGCCGTCGCGATCTCAAGCGTCTGCTCAATGAATGGCAGATCCCGCACTTCGTGCGTCCACGCCTGCCGCTGCTGTATCGGGGTGAGCAATTGCTGGCGGTGGCCAACCTGCCCGAGCTGACGCAGGCGGATTGCCAGCTGCACTGGCAGCCACCGACGAACGTGCAAGGTTTGAGATGAAGGGTACATTCCGGTAGACTACCCTCCCTTCTTGATACAGCTTCTGTGGGTTGCGCAAAAACACAGGAGTTGCCGATTACCAAGCAGTTTTTTGCTGGGCTGATTTCTTAAAATGACGAGCGAGCTCCATGCCGGGGACACCCCTGGTCTGTACAGACGCGGCAGTTTTTCGAGATGCACTGTGATTGACGCAGGTGATCGGGGGCTTCGGCCTTCCTTCGCTTTCTCCGGCGGCGCTGACCGCCTTAACGCAGACTTCTAGGGTTTTTCATGACGCGCTACATATTCGTCACGGGCGGTGTTGTTTCTTCATTGGGGAAAGGCATTGCCTCGGCTTCCCTGGCGGCCATCCTGGAAGCGCGGGGGCTCAAGGTCACCATGCTCAAGCTGGACCCGTACATCAACGTCGACCCGGGCACCATGAGCCCGTTCCAGCACGGTGAAGTGTTCGTCACCCACGACGGCGCCGAGACCGACCTCGACCTGGGCCACTACGAGCGGTTCATCCGCACCACGATGACCCAGAACAACAACTTCACCACCGGCCGCATCTACGAGCACGTGCTGCGTAAAGAACGCCGTGGCGATTACCTGGGCGCGACCATCCAGGTCATCCCGCACATCACCGACGAGATCAAGCGCCGCATCATCAAGGGCGCCGGTGACGCCGACGTCGCGCTGGTCGAGATCGGCGGCACCGTGGGCGACATCGAGTCGCAGCCGTTCCTCGAGGCGATCCGCCAGCTGCGCGTCGAAGTGGGTTCCAAGCGCGCGATGCTGATGCACCTGACCCTGGTGCCGTACATCGCCACCGCCGGCGAGACCAAGACCAAGCCGACCCAGCACTCGGTCAAGGAACTGCGTTCCATCGGCCTGCAGCCTGACGTGCTGATCTGCCGCTCCGACCACCCGGTCGATGCGTCGTCGCGCCGCAAGATCGCGCTGTTCACCAACGTCGAAGAGCGTGCGGTGATCTCGCTGGAAGACGTCGACACCATCTACAAGATCCCAGGCGTGCTGCATGCCCAGGGCCTGGACGACTTCGTCGTCGAGCGCTTCGGCCTGCAGTGCAACAGCGCCGACCTGTCCGAGTGGGACAAGGTGGTCGACGCCAAGCTCAACCCTGAGCAGGAAGTGACCATCGCCATGGTCGGCAAGTACATGGAGCTGCTGGACGCGTACAAGTCGCTGATCGAAGCGATGAGCCACGCCGGCATCACCAACCGTACCAAGGTCAACCTGCGCTACATCGACTCCGAAGACATCGAGAACCAGGGCACCAGCCTGCTCGAAGGCGCCGATGCCATCCTGGTCCCGGGCGGTTTCGGCCTGCGCGGCGTGGAAGGCAAGATCACCGCGGTGCAGTACGCCCGTGAGAACAAGGTCCCGTACCTGGGCATCTGCCTCGGCATGCAGGTGGCCGTGATCGAGTTCGCCCGTAACGTCATGGGCTGGAAGGACGCCAACTCCACCGAGTTCGACCGCAGCAGCGGCCACCCGGTCGTCGGTCTGATCACCGAGTGGGCCGATGCCACCGGCGCGGTCGAGACCCGTACCGAAGCTTCCGACCTGGGCGGTACCATGCGCCTGGGCGCGCAGGACTGCCAGATCGTCGCCGGTTCCAAGGTCCATGACTGCTACGGCAAGGATGTGATCACCGAGCGCCACCGTCACCGCTACGAAGTCAACAACAACCTGCTGCCGCAGCTGATCGACGCCGGCCTGGTGGTTTCCGGTCGTTCCGAAGATGGCGCGCTGGTCGAAGTGGTCGAGTCGAAGGACCACCCATGGTTCGTCGCCTGCCAGTTCCACCCGGAATTCACCTCGACCCCACGTGACGGCCACCCGCTGTTCAGTGGTTTCGTCAAGGCTGCCCTGGCACAGAAGAACAAGGCCTGACCCATGACTCAGAAGATCATTCGCGTCGGTAACATCGAGATCGCCAACGACAAGCCGTTCGTCCTGTTCGGCGGCATGAACGTCCTGGAATCCCGTGATCTGGCCCTGAAGGTCTGCGAGGAGTACGTGCGGGTGACCGAGAAGCTCGGCATCCCGTACGTGTTCAAGGCCAGCTTCGACAAGGCCAACCGTTCGTCGGTCAACTCGTACCGTGGCCCGGGCATGGAAGAGGGTCTGAAGATCTTCGAGGAGATCAAGAAGACCTTCAACGTGCCGGTGATCACCGACGTGCACGAGCCCTACCAGTGCGAGCCGGTGGCCAAGGTGTGCGACATCATCCAGCTGCCGGCCTTCCTGTCGCGCCAGACCGACCTGGTCGTGGCGATGGCAAAGACCGGTGCGGTGATCAACATCAAGAAGGCGCAGTTCCTCGCGCCGCACGAGATGAAGCACATCCTCGCCAAGTGCGTCGAGGCCGGCAACGACCAGCTCATCCTGTGCGAGCGCGGTTCGAGCTTCGGTTACAACAACCTGGTGGTGGACATGCTCGGCTTCGGCATCATGAAGCAGTTCGAGTACCCGGTGTTCTTCGATGTCACCCACTCGCTGCAGACCCCAGGTGGTCGCGCCGATTCCGCCGGTGGCCGCCGTGCCCAGGTCACCGACCTGGCCAAGGCCGGCATGAGCCAGGGCCTGGCGGGCCTGTTCCTCGAGGCCCACCCGGATCCGGACAACGCCAAGTGCGACGGTCCTTGCGCCCTGCGCCTGGACAAGCTGGAGCCGTTCCTCGGCCAGCTCAAGCAACTGGACGACCTGGTGAAAAGTTTTCCGACGGTAGAAACCGCGTAAAGCCCTTTTCTCGGGTAAAGTACCGCCCGTTCCACCCCTGACCTATCGGTCAGGGGCTCCCTTCGCCAGGCCTGCCCGTGCCATGTCGCCTGGTGAACGGCAAGAATTCCCAAAGCTGCGTTGTTTTCGTCAATTCTGGAGTGCTTACAACAATGGCAAAGATCGTCGACATCAAAGGTCGTGAAGTTCTCGATTCGCGTGGCAACCCCACCGTGGAAGCCGATGTACTGCTCGACAACGGCATCATCGGCAGCGCCTGTGCGCCGTCTGGTGCTTCCACTGGCTCGCGCGAAGCGCTGGAGCTGCGTGATGGCGACAAGAGCCGTTACCTGGGCAAGGGCGTGCTGAAGGCCGTTGCCAACATCAACGGCCCGATCCGCGACCTGCTGCTGGGCAAGGATCCGTCCGACCAGAAAGCCCTGGACCGCGCCATGATCGAGCTGGACGGTACCGAGAACAAGGCCAAGCTGGGCGCCAACGCCATCCTGGCCGTGTCCCTGGCTGCCGCCAAGGCCGCCGCCCAGGACCAGGACCTGCCGCTGTACGCGCACATCGCCAACCTCAACGGCACCCCAGGCCAGTACTCCATGCCGGTACCGATGATGAACATCATCAACGGTGGTGAGCACGCCGACAACAACGTCGACATCCAGGAGTTCATGGTTCAGCCGGTTGGCGCCAAGACCTTCTCCGATGGCCTGCGCATGGGCACCGAGATTTTCCACCACCTCAAGGCTGTGCTGAAGGCCCGTGGCCTGAACACCGCCGTCGGTGACGAAGGTGGCTTCGCCCCGAACCTGGCTTCCAACGAGGACGCCCTGGGCGCCATCGCCGAAGCCGTCGAGAAGGCCGGCTACAAGCTGGGCACCGACGTGACCCTGGCCCTGGACTGCGCGGCTTCCGAATTCTACGAAGACGGCAAGTACAACCTGTCCGGTGAAGGCAAGTCGTTCGACGCCGAAGGCTTCGCCGATTACCTGAAGGGCCTGACCGAGCGCTTCCCGATCATCTCGATCGAAGACGGCCTGGACGAGTCCGACTGGGCCGGCTGGAAGATCCTGACCGACAAGATCGGCGAGAAGGTCCAGCTGGTCGGCGACGACCTGTTCGTGACCAACACCAAGATCCTCAAGGAAGGCATCGAGAAGGGCATCGGCAACTCGATCCTGATCAAGTTCAACCAGATCGGCTCGCTGACCGAGACCCTGGAAGCCATCCAGATGGCCAAGGCCGCCGGCTACACCGCGGTGATCTCGCACCGTTCCGGTGAAACCGAAGACTCGACCATCGCCGACCTGGCCGTGGGTACCGCCGCCGGCCAGATCAAGACCGGTTCGCTGTGCCGTTCCGACCGCGTCAGCAAGTACAACCAACTGCTGCGTATCGAAGAGCAACTGGGCGCCAAGGCGGTTTATCGCGGCCGTGCCGAGTTTCGCGGCTGAGCAAGAGATGGTAAAAAGGCAGCAGCCGGGGCCGGCTGAACGTTCGCACTGATCGTTCGGTTGTCTCCACGGGTTTCTGTCGACGAAGCCTGGCCTCGGCCAGGCTTCGTGCTATCGGAAGCTCGCTGCGGCGGCCTTTTTTACCCTGGATATCTTCATGCGCAGTCCCTATTGGTTGTTCCTCGTCCTGCTCCTGCTGCTCGGCGGCCTGCAGTATCGCCTTTGGGTAGGTAATGGCAGCTTGGCGCAAGTGACCGAACTCAAGCAGCAGATCGCTGACCAGCACGCGGAAAACGAGCGGCTGCTGGAGCGCAATCGCGTGCTCGATGCTGAAGTTCTGGAGTTGAAGAAAGGTATGGAGACCGTGGAAGAACGGGCTCGTCATGAGCTGGGAATGGTCAAGGAGGGCGAAACCCTCTACCAGTTGCCGCAGAAATGACAAACGAACTGCCGGCCTTCTGGGCCGTGATTCCCGCCGCGGGCGTCGGTGCCCGCATGGCTGCCGACCGACCCAAGCAGTATCTGCAGCTGGGCGGTCAGACCCTCCTCGAGCATAGCCTCGACTGTTTCCTCGGCCATCCAGCGCTCAAGGGCGTGGTGGTCAGCATTGCCGAAGAAGATCCCTACTGGCCCGGCCTGCGCTGCGCCAGCGATGTGAACATCCAGCGTGCACCGGGCGGGCGTGAACGGGCCGATTCGGTCCTCAACGCTTTGTTGCTGCTGCATGCCCAAGGCGCGTCGGACGATGACTGGGTGCTGGTGCACGACGCCGCGCGGCCGAATCTGGCACGCAGCGATCTGGACAAGTTGTTGTCAGCCTTGGCTGAAGATCCTGTAGGTGGGTTGCTGGCCGTTCCCGCACGGGACACGCTCAAGCGTGCCGACGGCGAGGGCAGGGTGGCGGCCACGGTCGATCGCAGTACCGTCTGGCAGGCCTACACCCCGCAGATGTTCCGCCTCGGCATGCTGCATCGGGCGCTGGCCGAGTGCCTGGTGTCTGATGTGGCGGTTACCGATGAATCGTCCGCCATCGAATGGGCCGGCTATGCGCCACGCCTGGTCGAAGGGCGCAGCGACAACATCAAGGTGACCCGCCCGGAAGACCTGGAGTGGCTGCGCCAGCGCTGGGCCGGGCGTCGCTGAGCACCGACCTGGCACTACCTCTGTAGGCGCGGGCATACCCCGCGAACGCCGGCAATGCCACGCGCTGCCTGCTGCGCGGGACACGCCCACTCCTACAGGGGAGTGGTGCGATACTCCGGCAACTGCGCCAACCCGTCCTTCAGGTAATCAACCAACCTGCGTACCTTCGGCGACAGATGCCGCTGCTGCGGATACAACGCCCACACCGCCGTATTCGGTGGCTGATGCCCCTCCAGCAACGATACCAGCGCCCCACTGTGCAAATGTTCGAGCACGTAGTAATCCGGCAACTGGCACAGCCCCATGCCTTGCAGCGCCGCGTCCAGCACCGCCTGGCCGCTGTTGCAGCGCCAGTTGCCCTGCACCCTCTGGGTGATCTCGCGACCCTCCTGCTGCAGCGCCCACAGGTCCGAACTACCCACCAGGCAGTTGTGCCGCGCCAGCTCCGACAGGCTGTGCGGCCGCCCATAGCGCTCCAGGTAGGCCGGCGAGGCGCACAGGTACATGCGCCGCGGCGCCAGGCGCGTGGCCACCAGCCGCGAATCCTGCAAGCGCCCCAGGCGGATCGCCAGGTCCATGCCTTCGTGCAGCAGGTCGAGGGTGCGGTTGCTCAGTTCCACCTCGACCCGCAACTGCGGGTACTGCGCCATGAAGCGCGTCACCAGCGGCACGATGAAGCGTTCGCCATAGGCCACCGCGCAGGTCATGCGCAGCAGGCCCTTGGGTTCGCTGGCCAGGTCGCCCATGGCACGCAGCGCTTCCTCGCGGCCATCCTGCAGGCGCTGGCAGTGCTGGAGAAAGGTCTGCCCGGCTTCGCTCAGGGTCACCCGTCGCGTGCTGCGGTACAGCAGACGAGTCTGCAGGCGTTCCTCCAGGCGGGCGATCTGCCGACTGATGTGCGAAGACGACACCCCAAGACGTTCGGCGGCGGCGGTGAACTGGCCCGATTCGGCCACTGCGACGAACTCGTCGATGCCTTCCCAGCGACTGCTCATGGATTATCCCTGAATGGCAATAATGTTTTGTGAATGGCTGGATTATTCATCAAAAGGCGGTGAATTACACTGGCAGCCAGTAACCGACCCCTTTTCTGGAGACCTTTGATGATCAAGTCCCGTGCTGCCGTAGCCTTCGAGGCCAAGAAACCCCTGGAAATCGTCGAAGTGGACGTGGCCATGCCCAAGGCCGGCGAAGTGCTGCTGCGCGTCGTCGCCTCGGGCGTCTGCCATACCGATGCCTACACCCTGTCCGGTGCCGACCCGGAAGGCATCTTCCCGTCCATCCTCGGCCACGAAGGTGGCGCCATCGTCGAGGCGGTGGGCGAGGGCGTGACCTCGGTGGCGGTCGGTGATCACGTGATCCCGCTGTACACCCCGGAATGCGGCAAGTGCAAATTCTGCCTGTCGGGCAAGACCAACCTGTGCCAGGCCATCCGCGCCACGCAGGGCAAGGGCTTGATGCCGGACGGCACCACCCGCTTCAGCTACAAGGGCCAGCAGCTGTTCCACTACATGGGCACCTCGACCTTCTCCGAGTACACCGTGCTGCCGGAAATCTCCGTGGCCAAGATCCAGAAGGAAGCCCCGCTGGAGAAGGTCTGCCTGCTCGGCTGCGGCGTGACCACCGGCATCGGCGCCGTGCTCAACACCGCCAAGGTCAAGCCCGGTGACACCGTCGCCATCTTCGGCCTCGGCGGCATCGGCCTGTCGGCGATCATCGGCGCGGTCAAGGCCAAGGCCTCGCGCATCATCGCCATCGACATCAACCCGGCCAAGTTCGAGATCGCCCGCCAGCTGGGCGCCACCGACTGCGTCAATCCGAAGGATCACGACCGCCCGATCCAGGAAGTCATCGTCGATCTCACCGACGGCGGCGTGGACTTCTCCTTCGAGTGCATCGGCAACGTGCAACTGATGCGCGCGGCGCTGGAGTGCTGCCACAAGGGCTGGGGCGAGTCGGTGATCATCGGCGTGGCCGGTGCCGGCCAGGAAATCGCCACCCGTCCGTTCCAGCTGGTGACCGGTCGCGTGTGGCGCGGCTCGGCCTTCGGTGGCGTGCGTGGCCGCAGCGAGCTGCCGAGCTATGTGGAAATGTCGGAAAAGGGCGAGATCCCGCTGGATACCTTCATCACCCACACCATGGGCCTGGAAGACATCAACAAGGCCTTCGATCTGATGCACGAAGGCAAGAGCATCCGCAGCGTGATCCACTTCTGAGGCCATGCCATGACGCTGGAAAACATCTCCTGCCAGAAGAGCTTCGGCGGCTGGCACAAGCGTTACCGCCACACTTCCAAGGTGCTCGGCTGCGACATGGTGTTCGCCGTGTACCTGCCGCCCCAGGCCGAGCAGGGCGAGAAGTTGCCGGTGCTGTACTGGCTCAGCGGCCTGACCTGCACCGATGAGAACTTCATGCAGAAGGCCGGCGCGCAGCGCCTGGCCGCCGAGCTTGGCTTGATCATCGTCGCCCCCGACACCAGCCCGCGCGGCGAGCAGGTGCCGGGAGATCCGGACGGTGCCTGGGATTTCGGCCTGGGTGCCGGTTTCTATCTCAATGCCACCCAGCAACCCTGGGCGCAGCACTATCGCATGCACGATTATGTGGTGCATGAGCTGCCGGCGTTGATCGAGGCGCACTTCCCGGCGTCCGACCAGCGCGGCATCAGTGGTCACTCCATGGGCGGCCATGGCGCACTGGTCTGCGCCCTGCGCAACCCCGGGCGTTATCGCTCGGTGTCGGCGTTCTCGCCGATCAGCAATCCGATGGATTGCCCGTGGGGCGAGAAGGCGTTTTCCCGTTACCTGGGGGATGACCGTGCGCGCTGGCGGGAATGGGACGCCAGCGTGTTGCTGGCCGAGGTCGAACAGTGCCCGCCATTGCTGGTGGATCAGGGCGATCGCGATGATTTCCTCGACAAGCAGCTCAAGCCGCAAGCGCTGGAACAGGCGGCGCGCAAGGGGGGGCATGCGCTGACCCTGCGATTGCAGCCGGGCTATGACCATAGCTACTACTTCATCGCCAGCTTCATCGATGAGCACTTGCGTCATCATGCGCAGGCGTTGGGCAGGGTCTGACAGCACCTGCAATCCCCGTGGGAGCGGGCATGCCGGCGAAGCAGCCCCAATACCTCAAAAGCAGGTAGAATCACGCCCTGACTCAATCAGGGCGTTTTTCTATGCGTATTGGCCACGGCTACGATGTCCACCGTTTCTGCGACGGTGATTTCATTACCTTGGGCGGGGTGCGTATCCCCCACAAGTTCGGCCTGCTGGCCCACTCCGATGGCGACGTGCTATTGCACGCGGTGAGCGATGCCCTGCTTGGCGCCGCGGCACTGGGCGATATCGGCAAGCACTTTCCCGACACCGACCCGCAGTTCAAGGGCGCCGACAGTCGCGTGCTGTTGCGTCATGTGGTCGACGTCGTGCGCAACAAGGGCTGGAAGGTCGGCAACGTCGACGCCACCATCGTCGCCCAGGCACCGAAGATGGCCCCGCACATCGAAACCATGCGCCAGCAGATCGCCGAAGACCTGCAGGTCGAACTCGACCAGGTCAACGTCAAGGCCACCACCGAAGAGAAGCTGGGCTTCACCGGCCGTGAGGAGGGTATCGCCGTGCACGCGGTAGCCCTGCTGCTGCCAGCATGACCGAAGTGGAACTGCTGGGGCCGCGTGCCTGCGGTGATGCCCTGGGCACCGCGGTGCTCAAGGCGGTCGCCGAAGATTTCCAGGTCGACGAGGTGCTCGATATCCCGCTGTCCGGCGAGGGTGAGCACCTGTGGCTGTGGGTCGAGAAGCGCGAGCTCAATACCGAGGAGGCCGCCCGCCGCCTGGCCCGCGCCGCCGGCGTGCCGCTGCGCGCCATCAGCTACGCCGGCCTGAAGGACCGTCAGGCGCTGACCCGCCAGTGGTTCAGCCTGCACCTGCCCGGCAAGGCCGACCCGGACCTGTCTCGTGCCGAAGACGCTACCCTGCGCGTGCTGAATCAGGTGCGTCACCAGCGCAAGCTGCAGCGCGGCGCCCACTCGGCCAACGGCTTCACCCTGCGCCTGACCAGTCTGAATGCCGATCACCAGGCACTCGACGCACGCTTGGCGCAGTTGAAGCAGCAGGGCGTGCCCAACTATTTCGGTGCCCAGCGCTTCGGCCATGCCGGAGGCAACGTCCACGACGCCCAGGACTGGGCTGCGAGGCAAGCCCTGCCAGAGCAGCGTAATGTCCGCTCGCGGCTGCTTTCCGCCGGGCGCAGTTACCTGTTCAACCAGGTGCTGGCCGAGCGCGTCGCCGACGGCAGCTGGCAGCGTGCCCAGGTCGGCGACCTGCTGGCCTTCACGGACAAGCGCAGCTTCTTCCCCGCAACAGAGGCCGAGTGCAGCGATCCGCGCCTGGCCATTCTCGACCTGCACCCCACCGGTCCGCTGTGGGGCGACGGCGAGGCGCCCAGCCAGGGCGCGACCCTCGCCCTCGAGTCCGCGGTCGCCGCGCGTCATCCGGCGTTGTGCCAATGGCTGGCGCGAGCGGGCATGGATCACGAACGGCGCATCCTGCGGCTCCCTATTGGGCGGCTGACGTGGCATTATCCCGAGCCTGATATCCTGCAACTGGAATTCGTCCTTCCGGCCGGATGCTTCGCCACCGTGGTGGTGCGCGAACTCGTCGATCTGGTGCCGGCAGGGCAGACGGACAGCCCATGCGTATTCTGATTTCGAATGACGACGGTGTTACCGCACCCGGCATCGCCGCGCTGCACGAAGCGCTGGTGGACTATGCCGAGTGCGTGGTGATTGCCCCGGATCAAGACAAGAGCGGCGCCAGCAGTTCGCTGACGCTGGACCGGCCGCTGCACCCGCAGCCCCTGGCCAACGGCTTCATCAGCCTCAACGGCACGCCGACCGACTGCGTGCACCTGGGGCTCAACGGCCTGTTGCCGCAGACCCCCGACATGGTGGTGTCCGGCATCAACCTGGGCGCCAACCTGGGCGACGACGTTCTGTATTCCGGCACGGTCGCCGCCGCGCTGGAAGGGCGCTTCCTCGGTGGTACCTCGCTGGCCTTCTCGCTGCTTTCGCGCCTGCCCGACAATCTGCCGAGCGCCGCCTACATCGCCCGCCGGCTGGTGGAGGCGCAGTCGCGGCTGGAGCTGCCGCCACGCACCGTGCTCAACGTCAACATCCCCAACCTGCCGCTGGAACACATCCGAGGCATCCAGCTCACCCGCCTGGGGCACCGGGCGCGGGCGGCGGCGCCGACCAAGGTGGTCAACCCGCGTGGCAAGGAAGGCTACTGGATCGCCGTGGCGGGCGATGCCGAAGACGGCGGCCCTGGCACCGACTTCCATGCGGTGATGCAAGGCTATGTGTCGATCACCCCGTTGCAGTTGGACCGCACCTTCAACGATGCCTTCGAGCGTTTCGAGGGTTGGCTGGAGGGCGTGCTCTGATGCGCGAGCAGGACGATCTGATGCGCCGTGGGATCGGCATGACCTCGCAGCGTACCCGGGAGCGGTTGATCCAGCGCCTGTACGAAGAGGGCGTCTCGAACACCAAGGTGCTCGAGACCATTCGCCGCACTCCGCGCCACCTGTTCGTCGACGAGGCCCTGGCCCATCGCGCGTATGAAGACACAGCGCTGCCGATCGGCCATAACCAGACCATTTCCCAGCCGTTCATGGTGGCGCACATGAGCGAGCTGCTGCTCGAAGCCGGGCCGCTGGACAAGGTGCTGGAGATCGGCACCGGTTCGGGCTACCAGACAGCGATCCTGGCCCAGCTGGTCGAGCGGGTGTTTTCGGTGGAGCGGATCAAGGTCCTGCAGGACCGGGCCAAGGAGCGCCTGATCGAGCTCAACCTGCGCAACGTGGTGTTCCGCTGGGGGGACGGCTGCGAAGGCTGGCCGGCGCTGGCGCCCTACAATGGCATCATCGTCACGGCCGTGGCGCCCGAGGTGCCGCAGGCATTGCTCGATCAGTTGGCGCCCGGTGGGCGCATGGTGATCCCGGTCGGGCCCGCCGGAGAGGCGCAGCAACTGATGCTGATCGTGCGCGAGGAGCAGGGTTTCTCGCGCCGGGTGCTGGGCGCGGTACGCTTCGTGCCGCTGCTCAACGGCCCGCTGGCCTGAGCGGCGCGCCACAATATTTGCGCCGTCGGCGAATTAGTGCGACTGGCGCCTGTCTATCAGGCGTGGCTCCCGGTGCTGGCGGGGAGGACGAGCCACCGCAAGACGAGAGGCTCGGTTATAATTGAAACATTGTTGCATTTTGCAGCGTCATCTTTTGGCACCATGAGGGGAGCGCGGGTGGGTCACACAGTCATGCGGCAGCGCAAGGATCGGTCGGGTTTGAAGCTTCTGGTGATTGCGCTGGCCATGGGGACCCTGCTGGCCGGCTGCTCCAGTACCGGCTCGAACGGCGCGCGCGTGGTGGACCGCAACAACGCGGCGCCCAAGCGCCCGACCGTCACCTCGGGGCAGTACATCGTCAAGCCAGGCGACACGCTGTTCTCCATCGCGTTCCGCTACGGTTGGGACTACAAGGAACTGGCGGCGCGCAACAACATCGCCGCCCCCTACACCATTCGCCCGGGCCAGCCTATCCGCTTCAGCAGTGGCGCCGGCGGTAGCACCACGGTGGTCACCAGCGGCCCTTCTTCGTCGAGCAGGACCACGGTCACCCGCCGTCCGGTCTCGACCACCTCGCCACCGACCAGCAATGGCAAAAGTGCCACAACTGCCCCTTCCACCACCTCGCAAACGGTTGCCCAAGTGCCCGCCGCAGAGCGTGCCGTGGGTGGATGGACGTGGCCGGCGAGCGGCGTGCTGATTGGAAAATTTGCTTCAAACGGTAGTTTGAATAAAGGCATTGATATCGCCGGTGATTTGGGACAGCCTGTTTTTGCTGCGTCTGATGGAGCGGTGGTCTACGCCGGCAGTGGCTTGAGGGGCTATGGCGAGCTCATCATCATCAAACACAGCGATACCTACGTCAGTGCCTACGGTCACAACCGCAGGCTCTTGGTTCGGGAGGGGCAGCAGGTCAAGGCAGGGCAGACGATCGCAGAAATGGGGTCAACGGGCACTGATCGGGTGAAGCTGCATTTCGAGATTCGCCGTCAGGGTAAACCCGTCGATCCTCTCCAGTTCCTGCCACGCCGTTGATTGTTGTCCCAGCCTGTTCCTTGGATGTAGAGGGGACAGGCTCCAGCGCTGCCATGGAAAGGTGACGCTCGAGTCTGAGTTCGAACTCAGCAAAGGACTATAACAATGGCTCTCAGTAAAGAAGTGCCGGAGTTTGACATCGACGATGATCTGCTTCTCATGGAAGCGGGTATCGTTTTGGAAACGGATGTGGTGTCAGACGAACCTGCTGTACCTTCGGTTCGGACCAAGTCGAAACAGGGCGCATCGTCCAAGCAGCACAAGTACATCGATTACAGCCGGGCGCTCGATGCCACCCAGCTGTATCTCAACGAAATCGGCTTCTCGCCTCTGCTGTCGCCGGAGGAAGAAGTGCATTTCGCACGCCTGTCGCAGAAAGGCGACCCTGCCGGCCGCAAGCGCATGATCGAAAGCAACCTGCGCCTGGTGGTCAAGATTGCCCGCCGTTACGTCAATCGCGGCTTGTCCTTGCTCGACCTGATCGAGGAAGGCAACCTGGGCCTGATTCGCGCGGTGGAGAAGTTCGACCCCGAGCGTGGTTTCCGCTTCTCGACCTATGCGACCTGGTGGATCCGCCAGACCATCGAGCGGGCGATCATGAACCAGACCCGCACCATCCGCCTGCCCATTCACGTGGTCAAGGAGCTCAATGTCTATCTGCGCGCTGCCCGCGAGCTGACACAAAAACTTGACCACGAGCCGTCCCCGGAAGAAATCGCCAGCCTGCTGGAAAAACCAGTGGCAGAGGTCAAGCGCATGCTGGGTCTCAACGAGCGCGTGTCTTCGGTGGATGTCTCGCTCGGGCCGGACTCCGACAAGACACTGCTCGACACCCTCACCGACGATCGCCCCACCGATCCCTGCGAGCTGCTGCAGGACGATGACCTGTCACAGAGCATCGATCAGTGGCTGGGCGAGTTGACCGACAAGCAGCGCGAGGTGGTAGTCCGCCGCTTTGGCCTGCGTGGCCATGAGAGCAGCACCCTCGAGGATGTCGGGTTGGAAATCGGCCTGACCCGTGAGCGCGTCCGACAGATCCAGGTAGAGGGGCTCAAGCGTCTGCGTGAGATCCTCGAAAAGAATGGCCTGTCCAGCGAGTCGTTGTTTCAGTAACCGTTGCTGAGATGTAAACGCAAACGCCCCGACATCGATCGGGGCGTTTGCGTTTAAACCAGGCGACAGGCTGAGGTCGCGGACCTCATCGCCGCAATGTTTACTTATCCACCCTCGTGGTATTGCGTGTAAGCAATTGCTTACTCGTTGTGTAAGCGTTCGCTGTAGGGATCAGTAAATCAATGTCGTTTCCAATGACGTACATTTCATAACAAATTGAAAAATAAGCATTTTTAACGCGAATAAAAATCTGGCACCTGGAGCAGGTGGGGAGAACTACCGCTTGTTTCCCATCGAGGAATCGCTAGTATTCGAACTGTGTCGACGGACTGACACAGGCTTTCAAGGATGACGGCCAAGGACATCGCGGGACGCGATTCATCAGGATGATGATTGGGACATACAGGGACTACGGAAAAAATGTGGGCGGGTCAAACCGCCCCTTTTTTTTGCCCGCTGAAAATGAGAAAGGCCCTTGCGGGCCTTTTTCGTACCAGGACGCGATCAGCGTTCCAGATCGGCAATCTTGCCCGTTTTGCCATCCCACTCTTCGGCATCTGGCAGGGCGTCTTTCTTCTCGGTGATGTTCGGCCAGATCTCCGCGAGCTCGGCGTTCAGCTCGATGAAGTTCTCCATGCCGGCAGGTATTTCGTCTTCCGAGAAAATGGCCTGGGCTGGGCATTCAGGTTCGCACAGCGCGCAGTCGATGCACTCGTCCGGGTGAATGACCAGGAAGTTCGGGCCTTCGTAGAAGCAGTCCACCGGACAGACTTCCACGCAGTCGGTGTACTTGCATTTGATGCAGTTGTCGGTGACGACGAAGGTCATTTCTAATTCTCTCCTCAGGCGACGGCAGCTTGCCCTTCCTTCCAGGGCAGCGCGGTTCACGGTGGTGGCTGCAGGCCAGGCTAATAACCCGCAGCACTCGCAAACCGCGCCGGATTCTACCAGCTTGCGCGGTGGGCCGTTATAACAGGTTTTTCAGTTGATATAGCATTTCGATAGCTTGGCGCGGCGTCATGTCGTCCAGTTCCAGCTTGCCCAGCTTCTCGATGGCTGGGTGTGGCAGGCTGGCGAACATATCGCTCTGGTGCGGCACGCTTGGCTCGCCCTTGCTCTTGCTGGCAATCGGCGCTTCATGGGGCAGGCTGGCGGTTTCCAGGCGGCCCAGGTGTTCGCGGGCGCGCTGGATCACCGGCGCCGGCACCCCGGCCAGTTGCGCCACGGCCAGGCCATAGCTCTGGCTGGCGGGGCCAGGCAGCACATGGTGCAGGAACACGATGCGCTCGTTGTGCTCGGTGGCGTTCAAATGCACGTTGGCCACCAGCGGCTCGCTCTCCGGCAGCACGGTCAGCTCGAAGTAGTGGGTGGCGAACAGCGTGTAGGCGCGCAGCTGGGCCAGGCGCTCCGCCGCGGCCCAGGCCAGCGACAGACCGTCGAAGGTGCTGGTGCCGCGGCCGACTTCGTCCATCAGCACCAGGCTGCGGTCGGTGGCGTTGTGCAGGATGTTCGCGGTTTCGCTCATCTCGACCATGAAGGTCGAGCGGCCGCCGGCCAGGTCGTCGCTGGAGCCGATGCGGGTGAAGATGCGATCAACCAGCGACAGCTCGCAGCGGGCCGCCGGGACGAAGCTGCCGATATGCGCCATCAGCACGATCAGTGCGGTCTGGCGCATATAGGTGGATTTACCGCCCATGTTGGGGCCGGTAATGATCAGCATGCGCGTGCTGTCGTCCAGGCCCAGGTCGTTGGCCACGAACGGCGTGGTCAGCACTTGTTCGACCACCGGGTGACGGCCCTGGTCGATGCGCAGGCACGGTTCGTCGACGAAGCTCGGGCAGTTCAGGTCCAGGTTCAGCGCGCGCTCGGCCAGGTTGCTCAGCACGTCCAGCTCGGCCAGGGCGGCGGCGCTGTCCTGCAGCGGCGCCAGGTGACCGATCAGGGTCTCGAGCAGGGCGTCGTAGAGCATCTTCTCGCGGCTCAGGGCGCGGCTCTTGGCCGACAGCGCCTTGTCCTCGAACGCCTTGAGCTCGGGGGTGATGAAGCGCTCGGCGCCCTTGAGGGTCTGGCGGCGGATGTAGTCGCCCGGCGCCTGCTCGGCCTGCTTGGTCGGCAGTTCGATGTAGTAGCCGTGCACACGGTTGTAGCCGACCTTGAGGTTGGCAAGGCCAGTGCGAGCCTTCTCACGGGCTTCCAGGTCGATGAGGAACTGGCCGGCGTTCTCGCTCATGGCCAGCAGCTCGTCGAGCTCGCTGTCGTAGCCGGTCTTGAGCACGCCGCCGTCGCGGATCACCGCTGGCGGGTTGTCGATGATCGCCCGCTCCAGCAGCCCGGCCAATTCTGGGTAGGTGCCGGTGATGGCGGCCAGGCGGGCCAGGTGCGGTGCTTCCAGTTCGGCCATGGCGTTCTGCAGCTCGGGCAGGGCGCCGAGGGCGTCACGCAGGCGCGCGAGGTCGCGCGGGCGGGCGTTGCGCAGGCCGATACGGGCGAGGATGCGCTCGATGTCGCCGATTTCCTTGAGCTGCGGTTGCAGCTTCTCGAAGCGGTAGCCGTCGAGCAGGCAGCGGATCGAGTCCTGGCGCGCCTTCAGTACTTTCAGGTCGCGCAGCGGGCGGTTCAGCCAGCGGGTCAGCAGGCGGCTGGCCATGGCGGTCTGGCAGCGGTCGATGACCGACTGCAGAGTATTGTCGCGACCGCCGGCCAGGTTGATGTCCAGCTCCAGATTGCGGCGGCTGGCCGCATCGAGAATGACCGTGTCGTCCAGGCGCTCGTGGCGCAGGCTGCGCAGGTGGGGCAGGGCGGTGCGCTGGGTCTCCTTGGCGTAGCCCAGCAGGCAGCCCGCGGCGCCGATGGCCAGGGTCAGCTTGTCGCAGCCGAAGCCTTTGAGGTCCTGGGTGGCGAACTGCTGACACAGGCTCTTGCGCGCCGAGTCACGGTCGAAATCCCACGGCGCGCGGCGTCGCGCGCCCGGGCGTTTCTCCGCCGGCAGGCCCTGCGGCCAGTCATCCGGGATCAGCAGCTCCACCGGGTTGATGCGCTCGAGCTCGGCCAGCAGGTTCTCCCAGCCCTTGATCTCCTGCACGGTGAAGTTGCCGCTGGTGATGTCCAGCACGGCCAGGCCGAACAGGCGTTCGTCGCCCAGCAGGGCGGCGATCAGGTTGTCGCGGCGCTCGTCGAGCAGCGCCTCGTCGCTGATCGTGCCGGGGGTGATGATACGCACCACCTGACGCTCCACCGGCCCCTTGCTGGTGGCCGGGTCGCCGATCTGTTCGCAGATCACCACCGACTCGCCGAGCTTGACCAGCTTGGCCAGGTAGCCTTCGAGCGAATGGAACGGAATCCCGCACATGGGGATCGACTGGCCGGCCGACTGCCCGCGGGCGGTCAGGGTGATATCCAGCAGTTTCGCGGCCTTCTTCGCGTCTTCGTAGAAGATCTCGTAGAAGTCGCCCATGCGGTAGAACATCAGCTGGTCCGGATGCTGGTTTTTCAGCTTCCAGTACTGCTGCATCATCGGGGTATGGTCGGAAATACTGGACATTCAGGGCCTTACAGCTGTGCGTCTATTAGACAATTGCGAAACGTCTAATACTACAGGCTTTTTTTCGGCATTGCTGGTGGCTGTGCGATGTCAATTTTACGTAGGCGCAGGTAGCGCTCGGTCATCTTGGCGTTGGTGTGCCCACCGAGTTTTTGGGCATCGTTGCCCTGGTCGTCAGTGTCGGTCAGCGACTTCGCCCTGAGGTCGTGGATTGTTGCCCCGGCGACCTTCGCTTTCTCGCAGGCCTTCTTGAAGGCGTCCTTCACCGTCTCGTAGGAGACCGGCTTGCCGCCGCTTCGGGTGCAAAACAGCGTGAGGCCGCGCACCTTTCTGGGGATGGCCTTCGCCCTTGCGATCAGTTGCTCAAGATCCGGGGTCATGCCAACGATGAGCTTTGCCCCGGTCTTTTGCTGGTCGAAGGCGATCCCCTTTTCGGTGATGTCCGAAAGCTTGATGGCCAGCACATCGCCAATGCGCTGCCCCGTGAGGTAGCACATCTCGAGGATCGATCGTATGTAGGGGGACGCGGCGCCGCAGATTGCTGCGAACTCCTCATCGGTTATGTACCGGTCCCGTTTCTTCTCGGCGTGCCGCTTGATGCCGGTGCAGGGGTTTGAGTCGACAATCTGCTGTTCCAGCGCGTAGGCGAACACCGTCCGGAGGAACGAGATCACCCGATTGGCCATGTTCGGCGTGTCGGACATGTGCAGCTTGAGTGCGGCCACATGCCTCGGTAGCACCTGGCGTGGCTCGAACTCGGCCAAGTTGTTCTTCAGCCGCTCGGCCGCCGCCTCGTACTGCTTGATGGTGTTGTCTGCCAGGCGCCCGCGCATCGCGTCCAGCGCGTCATCGATCAGCTTCGGCATTCCGCCCTGACCCTTGCCGCCCATGATCTTGGCGTAGGCGAGCAGGGCGCCTTGGTAGTCCTTGTCCAGGCGCTCCCACTTTCCTTTCCTGACCAGGTAGTACGCCCCGTGCTTCATGTACATGCACGGTGGCAGGTGCCTGTCCTTCTTTCGCGGCCTCATGGGTCGTCCTTTCTATCAAAACCGGAGTTCCGGCCCTTTCTTCTCAGCATGCCCGCCCAGGCGGGCGAGCACGACTTGTCTCAGCACCTTCGGCTTTCCGTCGGCGCCCAGCACATACCCAAATTTCTCTGCCTGCAACCAGCGGACCTGGTCCTTGGGGCGGAGGTAGCCCGTCATGTCGGCTACCTCATCCGGTGTCATGAACATGGTTTCTCTCCACGCCGCCGGTGGCGGCAGGTAAATGTCAGGCCAGGTCAGCCAGGGCGAACACGATCCCGCGGCAGTAGGGCTCTTCGTCCTCTACGACTTCGAAGGTCGCGTGCGGAATGTCGGTCTTGTAGGTCCAGCTGTAGCCGTCTTCCTTGCACCACAGTGCCTCGATCGGCTTGGCCGACTTCTGGCGCTGCACGTACTCGGCGATCTCCTCGTCGCCATCCAGGCAGTCGCGGTCGGGGAGGACGCCGTCTGTATCGACGAATGCCGTGCCGCCGTCGTAGCAGCCGATCTCCTCACGCCGTGCGCCGTAGAATTCCATCAGGTCGTCGCTGGCTCCGCAGAGGATCACCAGGCCAGCACTCTGTGCTGCGACGATTAGCGCGCCGGGGATGCGGGCCGGGTATTCGAGGCCGTTCAGTTGGGCGGCCAGTTCTTCTTTCGTCATGGCAATAGCTCTCCATGCCCGCGCATGTCGGCGGGCTTGAGTAGTTGGGGGAGGGGTTAGGCCCGCGCTTCGAACAGTTCGATCTGCGCTGCCGGGGTGTCGCGAATGGTGATGGCCTCAGCGATGCGCTGTTGCGCGGTCCCGAAGTGCGCTTCGTCCTGCTCGATGCCGATGAAGCGCCGGCCCAGTTGCACGCAGGCGACGCCGGTCGTACCGCTGCCCATGGTGTTGTCGAGCACCACCTGTCCGGGGTTGGTGTAGGTGGCGATCAGAAATCGCATCCAGCTGATCGGCTTCTGGGTTGGGTGGAAGTTGGCCTTCTGCTTGTCGCTAGAGAAGAACTGAACTGAGCGCGGGTATCGGTCCGTCGAGTCGTACTCGGTCAGCTGCAGAGCCTTGCCGTAGCACTCGGAATCCACCGACTTGCGCTTAGAAGTCTTGCGCTCGTGGCCAGAGGTCATCTGCGGGTGATATATCGGCTGGCGTCGATAGAAGACCTGGGCACTCTCATGCGCCCGAAGAGGCTGCTTCTTTGCGTTCAGGAACCCAGTTGCTGCGCCTTTTTCCCAGATCCACTCATACTTGTAGATCCCAGGGTTGCTGGCCACCAGCATCGAAGTGAACGGCTGAGCCGCGCAGAGAACGATGGCTGCTTCGGGCTTGGCGATTCTCAAGTACTGCTCCCACAGGGGGGGCGAAGGGAATCACCACATCCCAGGCGCACTGGGTGGTGCCGTATGGCAGGTCAGCAAGCACCAGGTCGACGCTGGCGTCGGGGATCGACTGCATGACCTCCAGGCAGTCGCCGTGGTAAAGGCTGGCGTCGGTCATCGCGGCCCCCGATAGATCAGGTAGGCCATGTAGGCGAGGGCGATCATTCTGACTTCCTCCTGTGCTTCCCTTTCTTCTTGCGCTTCTTCGGCGGATGGCGCGGGCACGGCCAGCGCAGTGAGCCGTCGCCACTCGGGCAGGTGCAGGTTTTCGCTTCGGCCAGGGCGGTCATGGCTGAGCCCTGCCAATTTCTGCGGCAGCACGAACGATGGCGCGACGTGCGCCGAAGTCGTCCAAGGCTTCGGTGGTGATGATCGACTCCGGCTTACCCTTGGGCTCGCACATCACGCTGTCGGTGGCTGGGCACGGGCTGATCTCGATCGCCAGCTCAATCGCCAATCGCAGAGCATCGCCGTCATCTTCCAGCGGGTTCCACTGTGTGTACTCGATTCCACCATCCAGGGTGATGGACTCAGTAGGTGCATCGAAAGCACCGCCGATGGCCTTGGCCGCCAGGAAGAGCAGATCGTTGTCGGTCAGTTTCACAGCGAATACCTCTCATCAATCCAGCGCCCTGAAGCGCCTGCGGGTGTAGGTTCGGGTTGGGTTTCGTGCGGGGAGAGCTGGCGCTCGTTGCCGGCCTGCAGCTGGCTGTCGGGGATGCAGCTGATGCCGACCCCATTCAGCAGGTAGCAGGTGACGCCGCGCTGGCTGTCGTGCTGCACGTCGATGACGTTCTCGGTTGCGCTGGCGCCGGTAGCCAGCAGCAGGAGGCAGAGGGCGAGGCGGGTCATTTCTTGCGCTCCAAGAAGCACCAGGCGAGCGCTGCAAAGCCGCAGGCGATACCGATGAGGTAGCCGATCGCTGCGGCGCCATTGGAGCCGACTCCGTTGGCCGCGATGAAGAACAACAAGGACAGGATCAGGCAGAACTGGTAATTGGACATAGCTTCGCCTTGGCCGCTCGCTCGCGGCAGTGAATAGAGGGGAGAGGGGTTACGACGAAAGGAGCACAAATGTACTCCGTCGATCAGGACGACTTGCGCTCCAGGGCGGCGCGGGCGAACAGCTCGCCGACTGGCCAGCCCTTCGTACGCCAGCGCTCGGCTACCGTGCTGTCCCAGGTCGTAGCCGATTTATCGGTCATGTGGTCATCGGTGAACCATGCCACCGGCTCATCGCGCTCAACCGGCACGTTCGGCTCTGCCGGTAGCCGTTCAATGCCGAGGGTCTTCTCTGCTTGCAGCGCCTGTAACTCTCGTTCGCTCGGCTCTGCGCTGGCGGATAGGGCTGCGTCGATCTTCTTCGCTAGCGAACTGTACGACCCATTCCAATCTCGGGCGTTTTTGATTTCGCGCAACAGATTATTCTGATCAGCTAGCAGGGAGCGAAGGTCGCGGTTTTCGATTCGCACACAGCCATCCTGTATTAACGCGTCATCATTCAGCGTCAAATTCAGGCGAAGTTTCTCGATCTCAAGATTCAGCCGCTCAACCTCGCCAGAATCGGCGTGGGTGTAGAGCTGGACGACCTTGACGTCTGAATCGAGACGTAAGGCTTCAATACGCTTCTCGACCTTCGTGAACAGGTAGTGATCGCCTGAGTCAGCCCACTCAACGTGCCAGCCATATGGCGCCGTTAGATCGCCCTGGGGCTGCGAGACGTGAGCTGGCTCGGACATTTCTTCGTCATGCGATTCAAGGCAGTGTTCGCACAGGTTGTGTTCAAGCTCTCGGCGTGTTTCGCACCAGCCTCCGCAGTTGTTGTGGAACTGGCACTCCGTCATTTCTCTGTCGCTGACCATCTCTGTGTTGCTGGATCGGTTTTCTGTGGGCATGGGGATACCTCCGCGTCAGGCGACTTTGGCAATCTCTGGAGTCCAATCTGCCCACCCGATGACGGGCATCTTGGTCTTGGGGTTGATGATCGTGCGGCCCTTCTCATCGACCAGTGCGGCCTTGGCGCGTACTCGAAGGTCGCGACAGGCCCCGGCCTTCTTGGCCAGCTCGATGAAGTGCTGAGCATGCTGCGGGGTATCGAAGAGGACGCTGAGCTGCTTCACCTTCTCGCCGGCCATGATGGCGTCGGCGTTGCGCTGCACGGCCTCAGTCCATTCGGTGAGCGTCAGCTCTATGGGGGGGCAATTCACCTTGCCGCTGGGCCTGGTGTTCTTGGTCTGCTTCCTGGCATCGGCAAGCGCTGCGCTCGCGGTCATGCCGAACACTGCGAATGTGCTCATGTTCTACTCCAGGCAATCCAGGGCCTTCTGGAGCAGCTGCTCCACCGAAAGCTCGCGGTCATCGGGGTCGAGTGCACGCCGGATCCAGCGGCAGGCATCCTCAGCGTTGTCACGCAACTCGTCAGCGTCGCGTGACTCGTCGTCGAGCTGGCTTTCTAGGCTGCGTATCTCTTCGCGCAACTCCTCGGCGCAGGCGCTGGGGTCGAGGCCTTGCTCGGTGATACGTCGCGCAAGCTCCGCTGCTGCGCCCGGATCGAGCGCGGCGTAGTGCAGGAGCTCATCTTCTTTCAGGGCATTCACAGGGATGCTCACGGCAATCTCCATTGCAGGCGCCGCCCTCGCCGGGTCGGCGTTATCGTTGAAAATGGCAAGGCGCTGGCGGGCAGCGCCGGATGGTCAGGCGGCTGCGTTGCGCTTGAGCTGGTCGATCAGATGCGTCGGCAGGTTCTTGATGGTGAGGCTGGCGCTGTCCTGGTCGAACTCGACGCGCTTGCCCAGCAGGTGCGCCTCGAAGCTGATCGACATGCCCTCGGCGCGACCGGTGAAGCGGCGGTACTGGGTGAGGGTGCGCTTGTCGGGCGCGAAGCTCTCGGTGATCCCGTAGTCTCCGGCCTTGATGAAGTCGGCGAAGGTCGTCGGCTTATCTTCGTCCAGCAGGGCAGATAGCTCAGCCAGGCTGACCGGTGCGCCGATCTTGTCCTGCGCCTGGGCATAGGCCACCAGCTCGCCGCTTTTCTCGCTGGCAGTGTCGTCGGCCAGGTCCTGATCCTTCACAAAGTCGGTGAATGCCTTGAGCAGGGTCCGAGTTTCGCCCGGGGCGTCAACACCCTCCTGGGCGCCGATGAAGTCGCGGAAGTAGGCTGTAGCCTTCCGCCCGCCCTTGGGCTTGATGAACGACACGTACTGCCGAGACGCCGGGTTGTTCATCCACTCGCTCAAGTTGATGCGGGCAGCGAAGTGCAGCGTGCGTGCGTCGAGCTGGCGAGATGGCGCGACGGTCAGGTCATGGGCGACGGCAACGGTATCGACTTGCTGCAGGATGGCGATCGTCAGGTAGTCGGTCATGCCTTGGGTGTAGAGGGCGAACAGGACGTGCCCGCCGACCGATAGGCTCGACTCCTCCATCAGCCTGGTCAGGTGATCCGCCGCGGTGCGGGTGAAGTCGATGAACGCCATATCGTCGGTCATTGTCTTGGCCAGCCAGCCACTGAACGGATAGGCGCCTGACTCTGGATGGAAGAAGCCCCAGCCCTTGCCGGTCTTGGCGTTGTAGGTGTCGTTCACGTCATGCAGCAGGCTTTCGATGGCGCTGCTTTCGGGAATGGTGTTGCCGGCTAGGTGAAGAACCGCCGGGCTTCCGTCCGGCTTCTTGTCGATGAAGTGCATCACTGCGTGGCGAATGGGCATGGGTAACTCTCCGTGGCCGGCGGGCGGCATGGTGGCGATGGGTCAGGTGTTTGCGGGCCGCCTGTCACGGCGGCACGTCACGCTGTGCGAATCAGTGCGTCAAGCTGCTTGTCGGTGAGGCGATCTGCGCCGTGGATGAGGCGCGAAATCAGGTCCTGCTCTTCGTCGATCCCGGCACGGGCCATTGATCGCTTAAGTGCGGCGTCGGTGTTGTGGTAGAGGTCCGTGACAATCCGGCGTGACAGCAATCGCGCCTCGCGCTCCTCCGCTGACAACTTGTCCCGCTCGCGCTGTTCCTTCTTTCGCTGGGCTGGCGTCTTCGCCATGGCCGATACCTCCCAAGCCGCTGGGCGGCAGATTGATGTGTTGCTGGCGCCGGCCGTGCCGGATGCGCGCGGTGATGCGTTTCATGCTTTGCGCTGTGCTCGCTTCTCTGCTGTGGTGGGAAACTTGATATCGAACAAGCGCATGAGCCGGTGAATCTGCGTATACGAGATCTCCAGGTGCCGGCACACCTGAGACATGGTCACGCCGACATCGCGCATGGCGGTGATCCGTTCGGCCAGGGCTTTGTCCTTGGCTGGGTCTGTGAGCTGCTTGCCGAGGTTGCCTTTGCCGCGATTTGGGTCTGGCTTGAATTTAAATCCGCCCTCGAGGGCGTAGCGTCCCAGGCAGGCCATCGATAGGCCGGTGTGTGCCCGTGCTTCGGCGTAGGTCATGCGCTTGGCCAGCTCTCGCACCTCCGCAATGCGCTGCTCGCGCTGCGCCGTCCGCTTGCCAGGCTCGCGGACTTTCTTGCGGGACGCCTTTGCAGGCCTTTCATGGGCCTCGGCGCGTTCTGGGGCGCGATGTGGGCGATGCGGCACGTAGCCGCTGGTTGGCAGGCTTTGAATTGCGCCGCCAGCTTGGAAGAAGCTGTCAATGCTGGCATTGAGCTTGGCCAGCACGGCTTCGCGCTGGCTGGGGATTGGCTCACCGTTCATTGCAGCGCCCCTCGCTTTGTCGCCGCGCCTGCCTCCATCGCATCCACAAACACCATCGCGGCCTTGTAGCTGAAGCAGAAACCTTTGGTCTTGCCGGTGGCGATCTCAATGATGTGCCAGGCGTTGCCCTTGGTGACGGCCTTGTAAAGCGGGCCAGGCGCCGGGGCAGGGCGGCCAATCATCCGGTAGAGCTCGGCGGTGGCGATGACCGATCGAGCGCGCATAGCGGCAAGTACTTGCCGGCGATCCTGGAAGGCAAGGTGCATGGGATGATCCTCTGGTGGGATTCAGGCGTGGTGCTCGAAGGCCTCGGCCTTGCGAACGATTCGAACTTGGGCAGTGCGGCGCTCGGGCGCTCGGCGGTCGCGGCGCATCGGGTCGCCGTCACCGCTGACCGCGTGCATGGCGATCAGAGAAGCCAGCAGGAAACACATGGGGCTGATGATGTTGCGGCGCATGGCCTCGGCGACCAGGGCCGCCCGGCGCGGCACGTCGAGCTTGAACATTGCCGCAGCGATGCGCTTTTCGACGCCACCCTCGCTGATCCCGAAGCGGCGCGCGATCTGTTTCGAGGTCATGCCCTGGGCAACGTCCAGTACGCATTCCAGCTCGCGGGGCGCCAGGCCCCGGCCAAGATGGCCAATCCATTGCCCTACGGTGATCGTGTCCATGGGTTATCTCGGTTGAGCGCCTTCCAGGGCTTTGCGCAGCTCGATGACGAGCGCGGTAGAAATCGTGAGGCTGCGGCTGTCTTCGTCGATGGCGTTTAGTGATGCAATCAAATTGCGCGAGGCGGTGTGAACAGCTTCAAGGCGGGGCTTGGGTATCGACGGACCCTTGATCGTGCCGGCAGTGACTCGCGTCTTGCCGTGGGCCTGCGCCTTCTCCAGCTCGGCGCCGAGCACCTTGCCTGCGCTGTCTCCGTGTTCGCGAACAACCTGGGCGGCTGTCGTGGCAGAGACGTGCCCAGCGGCTACCAGGTTCTGCACATCGGTGTTCGCGTTGCCCACCGTGAGAACCTGCTCTACATGCTGTCGAGTCTTGCCGACCTTCTTCGCGATCTGCTCGGGCGACCAGCCGAATGCCCGCAGCCGCTTGTAACCCTCAGCCAGTTCGAGAGGGGAGAGCTTCTCGTTCTCCTGGCTTGTGATGATGCGGGCTACCCGATCGGCATCGCTGCCTTCGAACGCGATCACCGGCACCCAGGCCTCAAGTACGGCCGGGTCGTCCTTGTTCGGCGTGCGCGGGAGGCGCCCGGCAGCATCAAGCTTCAACAGTGCCCGCCGCCGGCGGTGACCATCCACGAGCCAAACGCCACCTTCAGCGCGGGGCCGCACCTCAAGCGGTGGAACTTGACCGCCTGCGGCGATGAACTCCGCAAGGGAGTCGATGCTCAACTCCAGGGCCTCGCCTTCGGTGCGCAGGTTGAATCCCGGCTCTTCGTGCAGATCCTCCAGTTGAACTTTCATGGCGTCGGCGCGCCGCACCTCGCCATCCTTGATCATTTGCTTGAACGACTTCGCCATTGCAGTTCACTTCCGTGGCGGTTGATTTCCCGTCTGGCCCTGTCGCCAAGGCCAGCCAGTGAAATCATGCGATCAGCTCATACAGCGCCCAGGCACTGCCCAGAAGGGCAGCAAACAGGCAGATCACGAAGAGCCAAGCGCCAATCGTGAGTCTTGGCATTGCCGTACTCCGGTAGATTCGCGGCCTCGCTACTGGCGACAGGCCGGGATCGATAATCAAATTGGTGACTCCGACCGCGGCATTCGCCCGCCAGATAACTGATTTCGCGCTTTACGCTGCACGCCCGGGGCAGTTGCCACCCCTCTGGACTGTTGAGGCCTGTCCATCGCTGCCTTTGCTGCGGCCGGTGTCGATCCGGCGATGACCAAAATATAAGTACGCTTATCATTCGTGTCAATAAGCCTCCTTATAAATTTTCTGATAAGCATGAAAAAGCCCGCTCGCGGCGGGCTATTCAAGATCGGGGAGGATTACTTGCGTCGAGGCGACCTGCGCACGGTTGACCACCAGAAGACTCGGCCAAGCATGCGAACCTCGTCCTGCCACTGCTCAGCTGTCATGACCTCGTCGGGGTACTCGTCGTCGTTCTCACTACTGATGCGGACGGCGCCCTGGGGGAGGCGATAGAGGTACTTGGTCCGCAACAATCCGCCATGGTTGAAGGCGTAAATCTCGCCGTCAATGATCGACGTATCGCTCATGTCAAATCCTATGGCTGCGCCATCTAGGATGAGACGCTCCATGCTTCGACCCTTGACGCGTGCCACTGCGGCGCTCTTCTTGTCGACGCCTGCCGCTCGAAGGGTCGCGCAACTGAACCTCAGCTTGCGGTCAGCGACCTCAACTACTTCTGTCATTCCATTGCCACCTGAGAATTCCACCTCTGCAAAGTAGGGCACTTCGCAGTCATCATCATCAAGCGGATCACCTTCATCCCATGCGGACAGCTCTCCAAGCAGCTCCAGCTCGTGCGCTATGGGCTGATTTGCTGGTTGCGAATCAGTCTGGGTCATCTGGCCAACGCCCTCGGCAAGCCAGAGGGGGCTAACCCGGCATACCTGGGCGATCTTGGTGAGGTGGACGCTACGGAGGTTCTTCCCTGTCTCCAGCTGGGAAATGACGGGCTGCTCTACACCGACCTTTTCGGCCAATGAGCGCTGGGTCAGCTGCGCATGCTTACGCGCTACCTTGATTCGGTCTGCGAGGGTATCCATGCCCGGGAATCTATAAGGCAACTTATAGGCTTGCAAATAAGGCTCCTTATTCATACAGTATAAGCACGCTTATCAGGAGTTAAATCCATGACCCCCATTGAAAAGCTCGTCGATTTCTTTGGCGGGCAAGCGAAAACCGCAGAAGCGCTCGGCGTTAGCCAGGCAGCGGTTTCGTACTGGTTCACTGGCACCACCACCATAAGCGCAAAGCGGGCATTCCTCGCCGAGGAGCTAACCGGTGGAGTGGTGACAGCTAAGGAGCTTTGCCATCAGGCAGCGAACCAGTCAGCAGCCTGATGAAACGAATTATGCGCGACCTGGCCTTGCGCCAGTAGTGATCTGAACCAGCTGTGAATTTAACCAGTAGGAGAGAGCAGATGGACAAGCATTACCCAGTGGACGGCGGTGCCGACGAGAAGCTTGCGTACATCGCGGCCCAGATCTCCCAGGCCACGCTTCCGCCTCAGGCACAGCTGAAAGCGGGCGAAGAGTGCAGGGCCGCCTACTACGAGATGTCCCTTAAGACTGGTTTGGTTCGGTGCGAATCGCATTCCACATCTGGACGTAGTTCTCGAGGCCAGAAATGACCTCTTCAGGCACCGGCGAGTACGCAAGCGTGGACCGAGCTACAGCCAGTTCGGTATCGAACTCATCGAAGAGCACCTGCAGCTGGCTCGCCGGAAGCGATCTTGCAACTGCTGCGAGCATCGCATGCACGCCGATCAGCTCACCTTTCTGGGAGTTCAGCGTGGCAATGATTTTATCAACGATTTCAGTCATGTCCGGCCTCCGATGGCCTTTTCGTGTGGAAGCAAAAAGCTACCACGGATGCGCCGGACACCCATAACGCCCGAATTGCGGGCATAAAAAAACCGCCTGGCGGGGCGGTCTTCTGAAACAACAACGAGGTCGATTATGCACCGCACAGACGATGCAGGCAATACCGCGCATTCCACGTCAGTTTTTGGCTTATCGCTGAATCTGACGCGTCAGGCTATCAGTCATGGAGGGCGTCAGTAATGGCTCGTATCCGCACCATCAAGCCGGAGTTCTGGACTAGCGAGCAGGTCATGGAGTGCTCGGCGATGGCTCGACTCCTGTTCATCGGTATCTGGAACTTCTGCGACGACGCAGGCAACCACCCGATGTCTCCGAAGACCATCAAGGCGCTCGTTTTTCCTGGCGACGACATCACTGCGCAGGCGGTCGAGGGGCTGCTCGGCGAGCTGGTGACTAACCGCTTGATCACTGTCTACGAGGCGGCGTCGAAGCAGTACCTGCACGTCAACGGCTGGCATCACCAGAAGATTGACAGGCCGACAGTGAAGCACCCGGATTTCGTAGAGACTTCGCCGAATGCTCTTCGAGCCGATGGCGAGGGCTCGTCTAGCGATGGTCTATGCCTCACCCCCGGAAAGGAAGGGAAGGGAAGTAATACACACTCTCCGCGTGAGCCGTTCGCGATGTTCCTCGATTGGGTTCCTGACCAAGCGCAGCTTGAAGCTTACGCCAAGCGATCAGGCGTCCCTATCGCAGAGTTCTCGGAAAAGGCCACTGCCCAGTTCGTTGTCCATCATGACGCCAAGGGACTGGCCAAGACCGAGAGTCAGTGGATTGCCGAGCTGGTCGGTTGGATCAAGCGCGACCTTGCGAGCGCGGCCAAGGTCGTTCCTCTGCGCTCTGTTACTGGTGGTCAGCCGCTCGATGACGGCGATACCTCGTGGATCGAGAGCGGGGGTGTTCAATGAATCCGGTTGCCGTCGTAACGCATGGTCTATGGGCCAAGGTGCAGGCTGGCCAGCATGTCTCAGCTGGCTACGAGTTGCCGGCTGATGTGAAGGCCGAGCTCAACCGGAAGACCGCGGCGGTGATCAATGACCTGTTCCGCGACCTGCGTTCGATCTGCACCGCCTGGAAGCAAGCGTGGCCAGACCAGGCCACCTACACCGCGTCCAAGCAGCAATGGCTAACCGCCTTCCTTGAGGCCGGCATCAGCAGCCCTGAACAGCTCCAGTTCGGCCTCATGCGTTGCAGGCAGTCGGGTACTGCGTTCATCCCGCCCCCGGGAGAGTTCATCCAGTGGTGCCAGCCTTCTCCGGAAATGCTGGGCCTACCTGTGCTTGCCGTGGCGTTCCGCCAAGCGTGCCGTAATGCCCATCCAGCCATGGCCGGCAAGGGCAAATGGAGCCATGACGCGGTATGGCACGCGGCAAAGGAGTGCGGATTCGAGAACCTAAACAAACTGCCCGCCGATGCCAGCTCGAAGCTGTTCGAGCGTAACTACACCATCGCTGTGCGCCGGATCATGGCCGGGGAGCCTCTGCTGAAAATGCCCCTGGCCTTGCCCGCTGAGGTAGCTGGAAGCCGTACGCCTGAGGTCGGCAATTCCGCTCTGGCAGCCATGCGCGCTCGTCTGGCCGGCCGCTGATCAATCAACCTGCAAGGAGGCGACCCGTGCGCCAGACCAAACTGACCAAGGCCGCCCGTGGCCGAGAATGCCAAGTGCGCATCCCTGGGGTGTGCAACGGCAACCCCGAAACCACCGTGCTGGCCCACTATCGTCTGGCGGGCACCTGTGGAGTGGGCATCAAACCGCACGACATGCAAGGCGCCTGGGCTTGCAGCGCTTGTCACGACGCATGCGACGGGCGGAGCCGCATCGTTGATCGCGACACCGCCCGGCAGTACCACGCCGAGGGCGTGATGCGCACTCAGGCCATACTGGTTCGCGAGGGGGTACTGGTCGCATGAGCAAGACATTGACCGTCGCCCTGTCCGACGCCGAGATCCGCCGGCATGCCACTGGCGAGGTGCGCGACCTGAGGGACGCCCGGCAGCCGGCCTTCCGTTTTCGCTACAAGCAGGACCGCTCCCGCGGGTCGTGGTACCTGGTCACCGGCAGCAGGTGGAACAAGATCGCCAACTACCCCGACCTGGGCACGAAAGCGGTGTTGGCCGTGCTGCCAGAGGTGCGCGCACGCCTGACGGCAACGCCTGATGCTGAAGTGGCCGTGGGCACTTGGCAGACCACAGGGCAGTTGCTGTCCTGGTTCGATGAGCGGATGAGTAAGGACCGCAACTTGTCGACAAAGCGCAAGGCTACCGCTCATTCGGCCATGGTCAAGCACCTCATTCCGCGCCTCGGCGAGTTGTCGCTGGCAGCCGTCAGCAAGGCAGAGATCGACCAGCGCCTGATGTGGCCCCTGCAGGCCGAGCTGTCGCTCGAGTACCTGCGACTGATCTTCCGGCTGCTGGCCCTGGCCTTCAAGCAGGCGGCCAAACTCAACAAGATCGACACCAATCCGATGGCCGCCATCCGCTTCAGCGACTTCTCCAAGGCCAAGATCAAGCCCAAGGCGGCGCGGCTGCGCGATGGCCAGGTAGAGGGCCTGCTCGCCCAACTGGCCGGACACTTCGAACAAGCACCCGCCGAGGCCATGCTCGCCTTGATGATGCTGTGCCACGGCACCCGGGTGTCCGAGACTCGGCTGGCGTCGTGGCGGGACTTCAGCCTGGAGGATCGCCAGTGGCACATCCCGGCGCTGCACACCAAGACCAGAGTTGAGCTGAACCTGCCGCTGACCGACCAGGTGTGCGCGCTGCTCAATCGCTACCACCAGCAGCAGTCCGCGACCGGCTACAACGGCCTGTACCTGTTCCCCGCCAAGTCTGGCAAGGCCATCAGTGACAGCCAGGCGTTCGCCATCTTCGCACGCCTGGGTCAGGGCGAGTGGACAAGCCATGACCTGCGCAAGGTCGCACGCACCGCCTGGGTGGACCTGGGCATCGACTTCCTGATCGGCGAGCTGCTGCTCAACCACGCGATGGGCCGCAACGTGCAGACCTACATCCACTCCTGGGTGGAGACCGGCAAGCGCGAGGCGCTGGAGAAGTGGCACACCTGGCTTGATGAGCGTGGTTTCAGCGGCATCCACACCATTGCCGAGCCATTACGCGAAGTTTCGCAGTTTCCCGTGCAGGCCAATCACGACGCGGCTTCTAGCGCACCCAATGACCAACCATAGGCGAGGATTCGAAATGACAGGGAAGCGCCATGGGCCAGCCTTCCGGCGCGAGCTCAAATTCATCGTTGAGTGCACCACCTGCGGCGGCACCGGCCTCTTCATTGGTGTGTTCCATCAGATGGATTGTCCGCACTGCTTGGGCTCTGGATGGCTTTGCGGGCACTCACTGAAGCCCCTTGCGGCGAGCGACATCGTTCCAGTGCTCAATAGTCGTCTCAAGGACGCCCTGGCCGAGATTGCAAAGGCCAGGCAGCTGCTTGGGGCTGGCAGTTCGGGCCAGGGACCAGAGCGGCAGTATCACGAGAACAACCGCCGCGGCGCGGGCGGCACAAACTACACCGGGGACTGAGGGGGAAGAACATGAGCCATTTGGATAGAAGTGCCGAGGAGCTGCTGGAGCATTGGGGGAGGTGGGTTGTGCTGGGGTCGGGCGTGTCGTGCTGTGCATCTCGGGAGAACACGATCCTGGACCCAATCATCACCGACGACGAGGCCCTGTTCGTTGATCGCCTGGTCGGTCGGCTGCTGCAGCGCTATGCCGAGTGCGGCGCAGTCATCATGAAGTATTACACCGCGCGGGACACTTCCCTGCGTGATGTGGGCAAGAAACTGGGGTTCGGCGAGGAGAAGACCCGCCAGTTGTGGAAAGCTGGTGTGGCATGGGTTGATGGTGCTTTGGATGTTCGGCGTGAGGCCGCTTGACATCCCCGGTCCTCGCCCGTATCTTTCGTGTTACTTTGCGGTAGGTGCGCGAGAGCAAACTCGGCATCACCGACACCCACCATAAGCCTCGGCATCTGCCGGGGCTTTTTTGTTTCCGCTCCCCGCAACGGGAGGAATCGAGATGCCGAACATGCCAGAAAAGGACCCGGGCCTGTGGGCCGCTGTGTTCGCGTGGTTGATTGCACATCAGCCACAGCTCTACGCCGCCGGCCTGTCGGTCGCCATCGCCGCCCTGCGCGTGGTGTACGGCGGTGGCAGCACGCGGCAGATGCTGCTGGAAGGCGCACTGTGCGGAATGATCACGCTGGCCCTGGTGCCCCTCCTTGAGTGGATGGGGTTGCCGCAGGGCATGGCGACGTTTGCCGGCGGTGCGGTCGGCTTCATGGGAGTGGAGAAGCTTCGCGGCTACTCCGACCTGTTCCTGTCTCGCAAGGCGCAGGGGTGAGGCATGAAGACCGAACTTACTGAGCAGGAAGCCAAGGTTGCTCAGCTGCTCGCTGATGCATGGGATGAGTACCTGAAGCTACCCATCGAGCATCCTCTTGAGCAGCATGAGTTCTGCATGGCTATTCACCAGGTGCAGGACATGGTGCTGGCTCGCTGCGGCCGCCGTGCACTCAACCGACCCAGGAGCCGGTAACGATGGCCAGGCTCAAGACGCTCGGCGCTCGCATCAAGGAGAGCGCAGGCTCGCGGGTCAAGGTGGTGACGCCTGGCAGCTGGCGTAGCGGCATGACCAGCTCCCAGCGCGGCTACGACTACCGGTGGCAGAAGGCGCGAGAGCAGTACCTGCGCGACAACCCACTGTGCGTCTACTGCGCGAAGCAAGGCCGGACCACTGCGGCGTTCATCGTCGACCACATCGTTCCACACCGAGGCGATAGGGACGTGTTCTGGGACCAGACCAACTGGCAGTCGCTGTGCAAGCCCTGCCACGACTCGGTGAAGCAGGCCGAGGAGGCTGCTGGGATCTTATAGCGCCATAAGATTCTTATTTTTCTAAGAAAAAAAGCACGACAAAGGCTCTAGATCGAAAAATCGGGTCATGGGGAGGGGGGTACCCAAAATATTGGGGCTCCGCCGTAGCTAGACCGCCTCCGACCCCACGTACAGATTTTTTTCCCGCACAGGATTTTTGTTAAATGGCTTTAACACCCAAGAAGCGCGCCTTCATCGCCGCGCTCAGGGGAGGTGCGTCCAATCGAGACGCAGCCATTGCGGCCGGATGCCCAGAGAAATCAGCGTCTGCAGCAGGTTCGCGACTGGCCAAGGATCCCGACGTCGTCGCCGAGCTGGCCAAGCTGCGGGCTCTCGGGCAACTGCCCGGCGATGTTAAAGCAGATGTTAAAGAACGTGTTAAAGGCAGCGGCTCGGCTGCTGCCGGTGACACAGCGCCCGCTGAGCCTGCTGAGGCACCCCAGAGCCTGGAAGGGGAGTGGGAGCCGGCGGGCTTTGACCTCTCCCGAGCGCTGTCCCACAAGGACCCGAAGGACTTCCTTCTGGCGGTGATGAACGACATGGGCACCGAGGCGAAGCTGCGTGTCGATGCGGCCAAGGCCTTGATGCCCTTCGTGCATCCTCGCAAGGGGGAGAGCGGGAAGAAGGAACAGGCGAAAGACAAAGCTGCTGAGGCAGCCTCCGGCAAATTCGGCGCCCGCCGCGGCCCACTGCGATCGGTGAAATGATGGAGTGGTCAACCGCATGCCCTGACTGGGAGCGGCGCATCGTTGCGCGCCAAAGCCTGATCCCGTTCGAGCCGCTGTTCCCGGCAGAAGCCGAGGAAGCGCTCGACGTGTTCGGCGCCCTGCGAATGGTCGACGCCACCGGCAGCCCGCTGATGTGCGAGACAGTCCGCGACTGGGTGAACCAGTTCGTCGCCGCCATCTTCGGCGCCTATGACCCGGACGAGGGCCGGCGCATGGTCAGCGAGTTCATGCTGCTGATCAGCAAGAAGAACGGCAAGTCGACCATCGCCGCTGGCATCATGCTCACTGCCCTGGTCCTCAACTGGCGACCATCCGGCGAGTTCATCATCCTGGCGCCGACGAAGGAGATCGCTGACAACTCCTACATCCCGATCCGCGACATGGTGCGGGCGGACGAGGAGCTGGACGCCCTGCTCAAGGTTCAGGACCACTTGCGCACGGTCACCCACCGTCAGACCACCGCCACGCTCAAGGTGGTGGCGGCCGACAGCGAGACGGTGTCAGGCAAGAAGGCGATCGGCGTTTTCGTTGATGAGCTGTGGGTGTTCGGCAAGCGTGCCAATGCCGAGGCCATGTTGCGGGAAGCCACTGGCGGCCTGGCCTCTCGTCCCGAGGGCTTCATCATCTGGGCAACTACCCAGTCCGATGCACCCCCGGCCGGTGTCTTCCGGCAGAAGCTGATGTACGCCCGCAAGGTCCGGGACGGCGAGATCATCGACAAGTCGTTCCTGCCGGTGCTGTACGAGTTCCCGAAAGCGATGCTCGATGCCGGCGCCCACCGGGACTTCGCCAACGCCTACATCACCAACCCCAACCTGGGGCTGTCGGTGGATGAGCCGTTCATCGAGCGGGGCTATGCCCAAGCTCAGATGGACGGCGAGGAGTCTTTCCGTGGCTTCCTGGCCAAGCACCTCAACGTCGAGATCGGCCTGGCCCTGCTGTCGGACCGCTGGGCCGGCGCTGACTACTGGGAGCGGCAGGCCTCGGATGACTGCCGAACCTTGAACGACCTGCTCGAGCGCTGCGAGGTAATCGACATCGGTATCGACGGCGGCGGCCTGGATGACTTGCTTGGCTTCGCCGCTGTCGGGCGTGAGCGGGAAACCCGGCGCTGGCTGACCTGGACCCACGCCTGGGCGCATCCGTCCGTGCTGGAGCGGCGCAAAGCTGAGGCGCCGCGCATCCGCGACTTCGCCAACGACGGTCACCTGACCCTGGTTGAGCGGATTGGTGATGACGTCGACCAGATCGCTGAGCTGGTTGCCCAGGTGGAGGAGGCCGGCCTGCTCGACCAGGTGGGGCTCGACCCGGTCGGCATCGGCGCCATCCTCGACGCCTTGGAGGCCCGCGGCATTCCTCGCGAGAAGATCGGCGGCGTGAAGCAGGGCTACACGCTGGGCGGCGCGATCAAGACCGCTGAGCGGAAGCTGGCCGAGGGCGGCCTGTGGCATGGCGGCCAGCCCATGATGGCCTGGTGCTGTGGCAACGCCCGTGTCGAGCCTCGCGGCAACGCAATCCTCATCACCAAGCAGGCCAGTGGCTCGGCAAAGATCGACCCGCTGATGGCGCTGTTCAACGCTGTGACGCTCCTGGCTCTCAACCCGGAAGCCCAAGGCGGAATGGCTGACTACCTGGATAACGGGTTCTTCGGACTTATAGGCTGACCATGGCATTCAAATGGTACAACCCCATGACCTGGGGCTTCTTCGGCTACACCGACCCGGCCACGGGTGACTATGTCGAAGTTGACCTTGAGGTCGGTGGCAAGCGCACCAAGGCCGGCGTGCGGGTCACCGTCAAGACGGCCCTGTCGATCAGCATGGTCTGGTCCTGCGTCAAGATCCTTTCCGAGTCGCTGAGCGGCTTGCCGCTGAAACTGTACGAGGACAAGCAGGGCAGGCGGGCGCTGGTCGCCGGCAACGACCCAATGCTCAAGTTGCTGCGCAAGCCCAACCCGTTCATGACCAGGCTGAACTTCCTGAAGTTCGTGGTTGTGAACATGGCCCTCCGGGGCAACGCCTTCGCCTTGATCGAGCGCAACGTGCATGGCACTCCGATTGGCCTGGTGCCGCTGGATGGCCGGTCCGTGAAGATCGACACCGAGGAGGAGCTGACCTACCTGGTCACTCCAAAGGAGGGGGAGACGTTCCCGGTGTCGCCGGAGTACATGCTGCACTTCAAGTTGTTCAGCCTGGACGGCATCGTCGGTCTGTCCCCCATCGAGTACCAGGCCGAGACCATGGGGCTCGCCAAGGCTGGGCAGCAGTGGTCGGCGCGATTCATGCGCAAGGGCGGCTTTACCGGTGGCTACGTCATCTACGAGCAGTTCCTGACCGAGGCCCAGCAGGCCCGGATCTTGGCGAAGTTCCCGGATGTGCGGAAGGGTGATGCCGACGACATCGGCAAGATGGCCATCCTCCAGGGCAACCCCAAGATCGTCCCGGCTGGCATCAGCCAGAAGGATGCCCAGTTCATCGAGTCGCAGCAGTTCCAGGAGGAGGCCCTGGCGGGCATCTACGGTGTGCCGCTGTGGCTGGCCAACCGCGCTGGCAAGACCTCGATCATGGGTTCGAACCTTGAGCAGCAGCTCACCGGCTTCATCACCTTCGGCCTCAAGCCCTACATCGATTCCGTCGAGGACGAGCTCAACGACAAGCTGTTTGGCTCCGGCCAGCGCTTTGTTGAGTTCGTTGTTGAGGGCCTGCTGCGCGCTGACAGCGCCGGCCGTGCCTCGTACTTCCAGGCCGCCTTGGGCGGTTCTGGCGGCTCGGGGTGGCTGTCGATTGACGAGGTCCGCGAAAAGGAAAACTACCCGCCGCTGGGCGGCGACTACGCCCGGGTCACCCGGTGGGAGATACAGAAAAATGGCGAACCTTGAATGCCCGTTCGAGCTCAAGGCCGTGGACGAAGCCGGCAATTTCGAAGGCTACGCCGCAGTGTTCAACAACGTTGACCTGGGCGACGACGTGATCCTGCCCGGCGCCTTCACCCGCGTGAAGGCAACCCGCAAAGGCCAACTCAAGCTGGCCCTGTACCACGACCTGGCTCGCCTGGTCGGCGCCGCCGATTACACCCAGAACGATCATGGCCTGCTGCTGAAAGGGCAGGTCAACCTCAACGTCAGCTATGCCCGTGACGCCTACGAGCTCATGAAGGCCGACATCCTCGACAGCATGTCGATCGGCTTCAACACCATCAAGGCAGATTTCGAAGATCGCGCCGGCCGGCGCGTCCGCATCATCAAGGAGGCTGAACTCTGGGAGGCCTCCTTCGTACCGTTCGGCATGAACCCCGAGGCTCAGGTCCTCAGCGTCAAGTCGGACATCAGGCTTTTCGAGAAGGCGCTACGCGAACGCATGGGCCTCTCGCAGAAGGAAGCGGCGGCAGTCGCTTCGCTCGGCTACACCGCGCTCCGCCGTGACGGCGGGAGCGAGGCCACGGCGATCGTGGATGAGCTGAAAGAAATTTCCACCCTGTTCACCCACCATTTTGGAGTATCGCCATGAGCGAAGTTAAAGAAATCAAGGACTCCCTCGAACTGCAGCTGAAGACCGGTTTCGGCGACCTGCAGAAGAAGTACGACGCAGCCATGGAGGAAGTCGAGAAGGGCAACAAGGTTGCCGGCGACCTGAAGAAGCAGATCGAAGACACCAAGGGCGAGCTGCAAAAGGTCATCGACCAAGTCGTTGACCTGGAGCAGAAAGGCGTCAAGCTGCGCGGCCAGCCAGGCGAGGGCAAAAGCTTCATTGACCTCATCCAGGGTGATGACGGGTACAAGGCGCTGAAGAAGGGCGGCGGCCTGGCTGAGTTGGATGTGACCAAGTCGGACTTGGCCAGCATGAAGGAAATGAAGGTGACCAGCGCTGGTATCGTTGCGCCCGTCTACGACCCGGTGATTCAGCCTGGCATTCGCCAGGAACTGCGTATCCGCGATCTGCTCACCTCCGTCCCGGTCGCCGGCCAGAACTACACCTACTTCCGCGAGAAGCTGCACACCCGTGGCGCTGCGCCGGTGGCGGAGGGCGGCCTCAAACCGACCAGCAACGTCACCTTTGAGACGGTGACTGATCGCGTGAAGAAAATTGCGGTTTGGATGCCGGTGACCGACGAGGCGCTGGATGACGTGCCGCAGATGCTCGCCTACCTGCAGCAGCTGCTGCGCTATGACCTCAAGCTGGAGGAGGAAGCGCAGATCCTCAAAGGCGATGGTACCGGCGAGAACCTGCCAGGCCTGATGACCCAGGCGACGGCCTACGACACCGCCCTCAGCAAGGCCGGCGACACCGCCATCGATCTGGTTCGCCGCGCCATCTACCAGGTGCGTAAGCAGTCGCAGATGTCCGCCGACGGGGTCGTGATGACCGAGCTGGACTGGATGAACATCGAACTGCAGAAGGACGGCGAGAACCGCTACCTGTTCGCCAATCTGCAAGGCCTGGTCACTCCGATCCTGTGGGGCCGCCCGGTGATCACCTCCGACAGCATGGATGAGGGCGATGGCACCAACGGCGGCGAGTTCCTGACCGCCAACTTCGCCCGCTCCACCACGCTGTTCGACCGCATGTCGTTCCTGTTCAAGATGGGCCTGATTAACGATCAGTTCATCAAGAACGAACGTGCGCTGCTGGTCGAAGAGCGCCTGGGCCTCGGCGTGCGCCGCAAGGAAGCCCTGGTGAAAGGTCGCTTCCCGACCGCCTAACCCCACCGAAGGCCGGCCTATCGCCGGTCTGTTCTTTTCTGGAGGCAGCATGAAAATCAATATTCTGTGGGGCTTTGTCGGCAATGGTGCGCTGCTTGGCGCTGAAACCAACAAGATCAAGGCGGGCGAGACCTTCGAGGATGCCAACGACGAGTACGCGCACACCTTGATCGGCAAAGGCTTGGCGGAGGAGGTTGATGCCGACGGCAATGCCAAAGCCACCAAGCCGAAGCAGTCCAAGCCGGCAGCCCCGAAAGAGACCAAGTAGATGTTGGACTTGGCCAACGTCAAGCTGCACCTGCGGGTCGACGGCGATGAAGAAGACACCTTGATCAGCGGTTACATCGAGGCGGCCAAGGCCCACGTCGAGCAGCACTGTGACCGCAAGCTGGTGGAAGTCGACCCGGTCGAGCCCGACGAAATGGGCCTGACCCGCGATGTCGAGCAGGCGGTCCTGCTGCTGGTCGGGCACTGGTACGCCAACCGCGAGGCTGTGGCCGTGGGCACCATCGCCGCTGCCATGCCCCTCGCAGTCGAAAGGCTGCTCTGGTACAGGAAGCGCTTCTGATGAGAGCCGGACCGCTGCGGCACCGATGCCGCCTGAGCAAGTACGAGCGGGTGCAGAACAACACCGGCGGTTACGACCAGGTGTGGGTGCCGGTCGGTGAGGTCTGGGCGGAGATCACCCTGCCCACCGGCCGCGTGACGCCGGTGGCCGAGCAAGTGGAGGCAGTCATCAGCGCGGAGATCCGCATCCGCCCCCGGGCCGACATCGCTGCCGGTTGGCGGCTGACCGACAAGCGCACCGGCGTGACCTACAAGGTCGAGGCGCCTCTACCCAACAACGAACGGGACATGCTGCGCCTGCTGTGCTCCAGCGTCCCCAACCCATGAGGTGAGCCATGAAAATTCGTGCACTGGGCCGGCTCTCCGGCGCCACCGGCGAACGCGATAAGGGCGCCGAGTTCGTGATCGACAAGGAGTACGGCGCCGGCCTCATCGCCCGCGGCTACGCCGAGGAAGTGGCGGAGCAAGGCGCCGCCGAGAAGCCCGCGAAGCCAGACAAGGCCGACCAGGCCAAGGAGTAGTCCATGGCCAGGCGCTCGAGCATCCGGGGCGATATCCGGCTGCGCCGGACGCTCCGCAACATTCACAAGACCATGGACAACGAGCTGAAGCCGGCGATGGAGATTGCGGCCAACCGTATCCTTGAATCCCAGCGGCAGCTGATTCCGAAGGACACCGGCGCAGCTGCTGCCGCGCTGAAGGTCTACGTCTCGCCCAGCGGGCTGGACGCGCAGATCGGGATCCGCGGCAAGCGCGACAACCGGAGGTTCTTCTACCTGCGCTTCCTCGAGTACGGCACGAAGGGTTACACCGGTGACAAGCGTGCGGGTAACCGGAATCGCCAAACGAAGAACAAGAGCGACGGGCAGAACTTTTTCGGCAAGCACCCGGACATACCGGCCCGCCCGGCGCATCCATGGTTGCGCCCGGCCATGGACGTCAACAGGGAGTATGTGATGGCAGATATCGAGGCAGCCGTGCGGCGAACGCTGCGCAAGGCGAGCCAGGGGGTAGGCAATGGCTGATCCATCCGTGGCGCTCCAGGCGGCGCTGTTCGCTCGGCTCCAAGCCGAAGTCAGCTGCCCAGTCTATGACGGCGCCGCCATCAACACCCCCAAACCCTATGTGTCGATCGATCGCGAGATCTCCACCAACATCCGGCCCATCGCCGGCCGCAAGCGCGAGGAGCGCCTGCTGTACCTGTCCGTTTGGTCCGACGCCGTCGGCCAGGCTGAGGTGAAGAAAATCAACGGCGAGGTGATCGCGGCCCTTGATGAGCGACGCTTGCCGCTGACGGTGGGCCGCGCCGTGTCCGTTCGCGTGCTGCAGGCTGATGCCCAACGCGACGCCGACGGCATCACTTACCAGGGCTCGATCACCGTCCGCGTGATCACCACCCACTGATCAACCCCCACCGGCCGCGCCGCGGCTCAATCCAATGTGCCTTTGGAGGAACCCCCATGGCCGAAGACAACCTCAACACAGCCGCCGGCTGCCGCCTCGCCATTGGTGGCAAGACCGGCGCCGACACCGAAACCAAGTACAAGGCCGACACCTACGTCGATGTCGGCGAGATCGAAGACCTAGGCGAGTTCGGCGACACCTTCAACCCGGTGAACTTCACCTCCTTGGCTGATGGCCGGGTGCGCAAGTACAAGGGCACTGCCGACGCCGGCAACATGACCCTGACCGTGGGCCTGGACAACGGCGACCTTGGCCAGAAAGCGGTCGCCGTCGCGCACAAGGACCGCACCAAGGGCAACTACAACATCAAGGTCACGCTCAACGACGGTGACCCTGGCGCGACCCCGGCGATTCTGCCGACCACGTTCTACTTCGCGGTCAAGGTCATGAACAACACCGTGGCCGCCGGCTCCGCCGACAACGTCGTGCGCCGCAACATCACACTCGGCATCAACACCGACATCCTCGAAATCGTGGCCGGCCCGGCCACCCCGTGATCGATGGGGCTTCGGCCCCGTCTTCCGCTGAGAGAACCTCATGAGCGAAGCCCTGTATGGCACCACCACCCTGGTGGTCGGTGCGCGAACCTACACCCTGCAGCCCACCCTGGAAGCGGCGCTGCTGATCGAATCACGGTTTGGCGGCCTGCGTGCGGCGCTGGAAGCCATGCGTTTGATGAGCATCGGCGCGAGCGCTGACATCATCGTGGCCGGCGCCGGCCTCAAGCCGGAGCAGCACACCGAGGTCGCCAATGGCGTGTTCCAGACTGGCGTGGCGAAGGTCTCCGCCGAGCTGACCGCGTACCTCACGGTGCTGCTCAACCCCGTCCCGCCGAGCGTGGCTGCCCGGGGAAAGCCCGAGGCGGACAGCACAGCGCAGTGAAGAACGGCAGCTACGTCGACTACCTGTTCGGCGTGGCAACCGGCTGGCTTGGCTGGCCGCCTGAAACTGCATGGCGAACGCCGGTACCGCAGATCATGCTCGCGCTCGATGCGCGCCTCGACTGGACAGGGCGTGGCCAGGCCCAGGGGCAAGCCTCTGGGCAGAACGCCGCGCCGCGCCGGCCTGTTAGCGTTGCCGACAAGCTGAAGGCCTTCTTCAGGGGGCGGCAGGAATAGTAGATCGCCGCCTCCGGGCGGCTTTTTTGTGCTTGGAGATATACATGGCCGATCAACAGGTCCAGGGGATGTTGGTTCAGATCGAGGCGACAACCGCCCAGTTGCGCCGCGAACTGGCCAGCGCCGACCAGGTGGTGGCGCGCAGCAGCCAAGCCATCGATCGCAACCTGGCGACGGTGGATTCGGCCTTCGACAAGGCGGGCGCGGCGGCTCAGGGTGCGGGAACGCTGATCCGCGGTGCCCTGGCTGCGGTTGCCGGCGCCGGCCTGATCGGCGGCATCATCAAGCAGGTCGATGCCTACGGGCAGATGGCCGACCGAATGGAAGCAGCTGCGGGAAGCGCCGCCGAGTATCAGGTGGTGCAGGAGCACCTGCTGCGCACTGCGCAGGAGACCTACCGGCCCCTGGCTGAGGCGCAGGAACTCTACATCCGTACCGCCGACGTGATGAGCAGCCTGGGTTTCAACACTCAGCAAACGCTCGATATCACCGACAGCTTCAGCTTCCTGCTGGTGACCAACGCCGCCGCGGCCGACAAGGCCGGCTCGGCGCTGGATGCCTACTCCAAGGCCCTCCAAACCGGCAAGATCGAGGCGGACGGGTGGGTTTCGATTCAGACTGCGATGCCAACCATCGTTGAAGCCATCGCGGCGGGTACCGGCAAAAGCGCCGATGCCATTCGCAAGCTAGGTGTTGAGGGCAAGCTGTCGCTGGACGACCTCAACAACGGCCTGCTGCGGACCGTCGAAGTCAACCGCAAGGCTGCGGCCGACATGTCCACCAGCGTCCAAGACGCCATGGTCAACATCAGCAACGCCATCGGCACCTTCCTTGGCGGCATGGAGGAGCGCACCGGTATTGTGGGCGGGCTGTCGAAAGTCCTGCTCGCCCTGGCGGATAACGTCAACCTGGTTGCTGTCGCCATGGGCGGCGCCGGTGTTGCCGCGCTGACGAACTACGTCGCGAAGGCTGGCCTCGCGCTCCAGGCCGCGCTGGCCGACCGTGCAGCACGCATTGCCCAGGCTCAGGCCGTGCTGCAGGCAGCCATTGCCGATCAGCGCAAGGCGCAGACCGCAACTATCTTGGCGGCCCGCGAGGCTGCAGCGGCACGCGGTACCGCCGTGCAAACAGAGATGTCGCTCCAGCTGGCCCAGGCCAGAACACGGGAAGCGGCGGCCACTGCGGCTGTTGCAACGGCACAGACCGGTTTGCGTGCAGCGTCGGCCGGCGTGCTCGCCATGATGGGCGGCCCCATGGGGCTCGCGCTCCTGGCCGGCACCGCAGCGGCCAGCTTCCTGCTGCTGGGCACCAACGCCGACAAGGCCAGCGTCAGCATCGAGGAACTGAAGAAGCCGGTTTCGCAGCTGCGGGAAGAATTCGCCCAACTCAACCGGGACCAGCGCGAAGCCTCGCTGGTGAAGTGGCAACAGGAGCAGATCAACGCCACCGACAAGGTGACGAATGCCTATGGCGACCTGGCCCAGTCGATCCGCCAGGCCGTTGTCACCGCGCCGGCCCGTGACTCTGGCGGACAATATGGCCAGCAACTGCGGGCCTACCAGGAGGTGGTCGACCGGCTGAAGGAAGCCAGGGCCGCCGGTACCGAACTGTCGCCTGTGCTGCGGGAGGTTGGCGATCGCCTGAACCTGCCGACCGCCACCGTGCAGCAGTGGATCACCCAGGCCGGCGCCGTCAGCGATGCCGACCAGCGTTCGGCGCTGATCGCTGAAACCCTGCGGGTGCTGACCGGGGTCACCAACGAGAACACTGCCTCGACCCAGGCGAACAACGCCGCGAAGGCCGGCATGACCACGGCGGGCCAGTCCTACTTGGACACGCTGCAGAAGCAGCTGGCCGGCCTGCAGGACAATGGCAACGCTATCAAGATCGCCAATCGCCACATCGCGGAGAACGCCGACCTCACCGAGACCGATCGGCAGGCGATTCTGTCCGCCGCGAGCGCGATCGAGTCGCAGAAGAAGGCCAACAAGGACGCCACCAGCGGCAGCCAGGAGCGCACCAAGGCGCTGAAGGACGAGATCAAGGCGCTGGACGCGATCATCGACAGGGCGCTGCCGGAGAAGAAACGCCTCGAGGATCTGGCGGAAGGGGTGAAGGGGCTGCGCAAAGCCCAGGACGCAGGAAAGATCACCGCTGCCGAAATGGAACTCGGCATCAAGAACCTCAACCAGGCCTACGCCGATCCGATCATCCAGAAGCGCGCCGAGGAGGAACGCAAGCTGGCCGAGCAGCGCCGCAATAGCGCCGAGGCCTACCGCAAGGCGATGGAGGTGGTGCTGCAGACCCGCCAGGACGCGATCAACGCGGACGTTGCGGGAGTGGGTATGGGTGACGATCAGCGCGAGCAAGCCGACCGCCTGAACACCGTGCGGCAGAAGTACGCCGACGCCCGCCGTCAACTTGAGGAGCAGCAGGAAGACGTGTCGCGTCGCCTGAGCCAGTCGGCCTACGAGCAGCGCCTGGCTGACCTGGCTGACTACCAGGCCCGCGAGCTGCAGATGGAGGTGGACGGTCACGAAGCCCGCCTGCAGGCACAGCGCGACTATCGCAATGGCGCCCGGCGCGCCTGGGCCAACATCCAGGCGGACGCAGCCGATATCGCGGGCGCGACAGATCGAACCTTATCTACCGGCTTCGACTCGGCTGCCACGGCCCTGTCTAACTTCGCCATGACCGGGAAGCTGAAGTTCAGGGACTTCGCTACAAGCATCATCAGCGACATGGCCAGGATTGCCAGCCAGCAAGCCGCGAGCTCTCTGCTCAGCGGCCTGGTAGGCATGGGGATTTCCGCCGCGGGCAACTACTTCGGTGGTGGCTCGTCGTCGCTGGGTTCGACCTCGGCGGGTTACGGGCCGGAGTACATGAACAACTGGCCAGGTGTCACCCAGGCCAAGGGCGGAGCCTGGAGCGGCGGAGTGCAGCTGTACGCCAAAGGCGCTGGCTTTGCTTCCAACACCATCCTCAACACGCCGACGGTGTTCGGTACGGGAAATGGCGGGGTCGGCATCGCAGGTGAAGCCGGGCCGGAGGCAATCATGCCGCTGGCCCGCGGCCCCGATGGTTCTCTGGGTGTCCAGATGGTCGGCGGCAATCAGGGTGGCGGTACCGTGGTGCAGGTGAACGCACCGATGCAATTCACCATGCAGGACCGCAGTTCGGAGGGCATGCAGCTGGATACCAATGCGCTCGGGCAGGCCATGCAGCAGCAGATGCAGAGTGTCGCCGAGCGTGTGGTTGCAGCCTCCTGGCGCCCCGGCGGCGTCAGTCACACCAACAGCCCAGGGAGGCGTTAATGGCGATCGAAACATTCACATGGCCGCCCGATGACGAGGCGACCTCGGACAACACGCTCAAGGTCAGGAAGTCGCAGTTCGGGGACGGCTACGTTCAGGTTGCCGGCGACGGGCTGAACGGGGAAACCGACAGCTGGTCGCTGACCTTCGGCGGCGTCGCCGATGAAACGCAACCCATCCTGACGTTCATTCGACGGCACAAAGGTTTCAAGTCGTTTCTGTGGACCCCGCCGAATGGCGAGCTTGGGCTGTATCGCTGCGAGACGTTCGGCACCCAGCGCCGGCCTGGTGGAATCCTTGCAGTCACCGCAACTTTTGAGAGGGCCTATCACCCATGAGCCTGATATCGCAGATCCAGAAGCTGGAGGCCGGCTCCGAGATCATGCTGTTCGAGCTGGACGGCTCCGACTTTGGCGCCGACATGCTGCGCTTCCACGGGCATGCCATCCCGCACACGGCTGCGGAGCTGGCAGCGGCCGGCGCCGATGCCGACCAGCTGCCAGCAAAGTCCATCTGGTGGCAGGGCAACGAGTACGGCGCCTGGCCCATGCAACTGGAGGGCATCGAGGCGAACTCGGACGGAACCGAGGTGCGCCCGACGCTGAGCGTGGGCAACGTCAACGGCAGGATCACCGCGCTGTGCCTGGCCTTCGACAACCTGCTGGAGTTCAAACTCACTGTTCGCCACACCCTGGCGCAGTACCTGGATGCCGCGAATTTCCCGGACGGAAACCCCGAAGCCGACCCGACTGAGGAAAGCCTCGAAGTCTGGTACATCGACCAGAAAATCGCCGAGAGCGGGTCGGTCGTGTCCTGGGAGTTGGCCAGTCCCGGAGATGTCGGTGGTGAGACAATTGGCCGGCAGATGACCCAGCTGTGCCACTGGGCCATGACCAACGGCTACCGCGGGCCGAACTGCGGCTTTAATGGGCCTTACTTCGACCTCGACGGCAACCCCACGGACGACCCGGCCAAGGACCAGTGCAATGGCTGCTTGGACACCGGGTGCGGGGTGCGCCACGGCCAGGGCAACCAGCTGCCCTTCGGTGGCTATCCAGCCGTCTCCCTGATCGCCAGGAGCTGATCATGTTGAAACACATACTTGCCGCCGTGCAGCAGCACGCTGCGGCGGAGTACCCGCGCGAGTGTTGCGGGCTGATCCTGGCTGTGGGCCGAAAGCAGATCTACTTTCCCTGCGCAAACGTGGCCACCGAGCCAACCGAGGAGTTTCGCATCGCACCGGAGCAGTACGCCGAGGCCGAGGACCAAGGCCAGGTGATCGGTATCGTGCATTCGCACCCGGACGCCACCAGCAGGCCTTCGCCGCGAGACCTGGCCATGTGCGAGGCCACGGGCCTGCCCTGGCACATCCTTTCGTGGCCGGAGGGCGACCTGCGGACGATCACGCCGACCGGCGAAACACCGCTGTTGGGCCGGCCTTTCGTGCATGGCGCCTGGGACTGCTGGCAGGTATGTGCCGACTGGTACCAGCGTGAATGGGGCCTGACCTTTCCCCGCTACGCCCGTGAGGACGGTTGGTGGGAGCAGGCGGCCGGGCCAAGTTTGTACGAGCAAGCCTACGAGGCGGCCGGGTTCTACCAGGTCAGCCAGCCGCAGCGCGGCGACATGATCGTCATGGCCGTGGGGCGCACCGCGCACCCGAACCACGCCGGCATCTACCTGGGAGGCGACCCCACGCTGCCAGGCGAGCAGGCCGAGCTGTACGGCCCCGGCCCATTCTTGCTGCACCACCTGTACGGGCGCCCCAGTGAAGTGATCATTTACGGCGGACCTTGGCAGGACCGTGCGCGCCTGGTGCTGCGTCATCGCGCCGTCAAGTGATACATTCGGCCCTTTCAAGGGAGGGATCACATGCGAATTCTGATTGCTGCTCTGGGGCTGGCGTTACTGGCGGGGTGCGTGTCTCCTGCGGATCTGGAGGGAAAGGGGCCTACCCTTGAGGCGCTCACCAGCAAGTCACCTAGGGATTTTTCCAGGTGCCTGACGCCGAAATGGCAGGACCTCAATAGCCGAGTAGCATCTACCGAGACCGAAATCGGTTACAGGATTCGCTTGGATATCGACATGGTTGGGACGCCTGTGATGGCGATTGTTGAGAGCCGAACGGGCGGCGCCAAGGTTCGCGTCTACACCAGGAACAGCACCTGGTCGGAATGGGTGCAGGTGGCGCGCAGCTGTATCTGACCTAAGCCAAATACCAAGCCTCCTTCGGGAGGTTTTTTTATACCTGGAGAAACTCATGGCAATGACCGTTGCGCATTATGAGCCGATGACAGATATCAAGCTCTCCTGCTCTCTGGCCCTAAAATTCGGGCGTCTTCATCGGAGAGCCCTGGACGGCGGAAGTACTGTTGAAGTGTTCAGAGCGCTCAATGCAACCGTTCCTGGCTTTGAGGCAGAAATCAGGCGTCTTTCTCAGCTCGGCATACGCTTTGCCATTTTCCGCAATGGCCGGAACGTTGGCCAAGATGAGTTCGAGCGGGGTGGGGTAAGAGAGCTTAGGATCGTTCCAGTTCTCGAGGGAAGTAAGCGTGGCGGGGTCTTCCAAACAGTTCTTGGTGCCGTCCTCATTGCGGTTGGCTTCGTTCTGTCCTTCACGCCCTTCGCCGGGGCATCACCGTTTTTGTATCAGGCCGGTGCGGCCCTGGCCATCGGCGGCGTCATCCAGATGCTCAGCCCGCAGGCCAAAGGCCTGTCACAGAGCGCAGCCCCAGAGAACCTGCCGTCCTACGCCTTCGGCAGCGCCAAGAACACAACCGCCAGCGGCAACCCTGTGCCGATCTGCATCGGTGAGCGCCGGTGGGGCGGGGCGATTATCTCCGCATCTGTCTACGCCGAAGACAAGGCGTAGCAACTGAAACGTCACCATGCCGCCTTCGGGCGGCTTTTTCTTGCCCGGAGGAAAGCATGGGCGCAGAACTTCAACCCGTAGTCAGCGGCGCCAAGGGCGGCGAGAAGAAACCGAAGGCCCCGTACGAGGCCCCCGATAGCCTGCGATCCACCAACATTGCCAAGCTCCTGCTTGCCGTGGGCGAAGGCGAGTTCGACGGCACGCCGACGGCCCGCGACATCTACCTCGACAACACCCCAATCGAAGACGGCAGCGGCAACGTGAACTTCCCGGGCGTGAAGTGGGATTGGCGATCTGGCTCGGTTGAGCAGGACTACATCCAGGGCATCCCGGCGATCGAGAGTGAGACATCGGTAGGGGTGGAGCTGCGCAGCGACCAACCGTGGACCCGCGCGCTCAGCAACACCAAGCTGTCGGCGGTGCGCCTGCGTTTCTCCTGGCCGCGCCTGCTCCAGCAGAGCCCGACCACCGGCGATACCAACGGCTACACCATCGAGTATGCCATCGACATCGCAACCGACGGCGGCGCCTTCGTCGAAGCGCACCGGAACGCAGTCAGCGGCAAGACCAGCAGCGGTTATCAGCGGTCCGTGCGCGTTGATCTGCCGGTTGCCACCTCGGGCTGGGTGATCCGCGCGCGGCGCCTCACGCCGAATGCCAACACTGGCACCATCGCCGACACGATGACGATCGCGGGCTATACCGAGATCATCGACCAGAAGCTGCGCTACCCCAACACCGCGTTGCTCTACATCGAGTTCGACGCCGAGCAGTTCCAGAACATCCCGTCGGTTACCGTGAAGTGCAAGGCGCGGCGCTGGCCGGTGCCGACCAACTACGACCCGATCACCCGCACCTACAGCGGCACGTGGGACGGCACTTTCAAACAGGCTTGGACAAACAACCCGGCGTTCGTCACATACGGGCTGTGCGTCGAAGATCGCTTCGGCCTGGGCAAGCGCATTAAGTCGTGGATGGTCGACAAGTGGGAGATGTACCGCATCGCGCAGTACTGCGACCAGTTGGTGCCGGATGGGGTGGGGGGGCAGGAGCCGCGCTTCCTGTGCGACATGAACCTTCAGGGCAAGGCCGAGGCCTGGACGCTGCTGCGCGACCTGTCGGCGATCTACCGGGGCATGGTGTACTGGGCACAGGGCGCGCTGTTCATGCAGGCCGACATGCCCCGGGCGCAGGACTTTGACTACGTGTTCACTCGCGCCAACGTCATCGACGGCGAGTTTACATACGGCGGGGCAGAGCGCAGCACGCACTACAGCCGCGCCCTGGTCAGCTACGACAACCCAGGCAACAACTACGACACAGACGTTATTCCTGTCACCGACCTGGCTTTGCAGCGCCGGTACCAGGATCGGCCCATCGAGATCTCTGCCATCGGCTGCACGCGCGCGTCGGAGGCTCAGCGCCGCGGCAAGTGGGCGCTGCTGAGCAACAACCAGGACCGCACCGTTACCTTCCGCACCGGTATGGAGGGCCGCATTCCGCTGCCTGGTCACGTCATCCCGGTGGCGGATGAGCTGCTGTCCGGGCGCCCGAATGGTGGCCGGATCGCCGCCGCAGCTGGGAAGGTCGTGACCCTTGACCGTGACACGCAGATCAAGGCTGGCGACCGGCTGATCATCAACCTGCCGAACGGCAGCGCTCAGGGCCGTACCGTTGAGTCGGTCGCCGGCCGCGCAGTGACCGTAACCACGGCATACAGCGTTCAGCCGGAGCCTGAATTGCAGTGGGCGATTGATGCTGACGACCTGGCGGCCCAACTGTTTCGGGTGCTCAAGACCTCGCGCACTGCAGAAGGCGAGTACGAGATCACCGCGCTGGAGTTCAACCCGAGTAAGTTCGCCGCGATCGATACCGGGGCAAAGCTCGAGGAGCGTCCGATCAGCGTCATCCCGGTGACGACGGTGCCGCCGCCGGCGAGCGTGACCCTGTCGTCTGACTACGCGATCAGCCAGGGTCTTGCGGTCAGCACCATGACCATCGCTTGGCCGGCAGTTGAGGGGGCCGTGGCCTATGACATCGAGTGGCGCAAGGACAGCGGCAACTGGATTCGCCTGCAGCGCACCGGCACAGCGTCGGTTGATGTGGTCGGCATTTACGCCGGCCAGTATCTCGCACGGGTTCGCGCTGTCAGTGCATTTGACATCACGTCGACCTGGCGCAGTTCGATACTGACCGACCTGAAGGGCAAGGAAGGCGCGCCGCCGGCGGTGACGTTCCTCACTGCGACCAGCGAGATCTTCGCGATTCGCCTGAAGTGGGGGCTGCCACCTGGCGCGGAGGACACCCAGCGCACAGAGATCTGGAGCAACCCGATCAACGACCTGGCCAGCGCCGCAAAGCTGGCAGACCTGGCCTACCCGCAGTCTGAGCACGTGATGTCCGGCCTGGCCGCCGGCGCATCGTTCTTCTTCTGGGCGCGCCTGGTGGATCGCACCGGCAATATCGGTCCGTTCTTCCCAGTACCGCCGACCGCCGTGCAGGGTATCGCCCAGACCGATCCTGGCCCGATCCTCGACATGATCTCCGGCGAGATCGACGAGTCGATGCTCGGCGATGAGCTGAAGAACAAGATCGACGGCCTGCAGGACCAGATCGATGCCCTGGACGGGCTGAAGGCGTACGACAAGGACCAGGCCTACGAAAAAGATCAGATGGTTGTTGTCGATGGCCGGATCTATCAAGCCAAGGGGCCGGTACCGGCCGATGCCTCTGGCGCGAATGCCCCGCCAAATGCCGCGCTGTGGCTCGATGTCGGCCAATCCGTCGAATCGGTCGGTGGCCTGGCCCAGCAGGTGGCGACCAACACGACAAAGATTGAGGAAGTCGACGGCAGGGTCACCGCGACAGCAGAAAGCGTGCAAGTTCTCCGGGCCTCCTCGCGCGAGGATGATGCCGAGGGAGATCTTGCGGGCGCCATGAAGCTGTGGACCTCGACTGCTGCGATCGCCCGTGAGCAGCTTGTTCGGACCACAGAGACCGACGCGCTCGCTCGCAGCTCGGAAACCCTCGAGGCGAAGATCGGCGAGACCGATGCTGCAGTGCAAACGGTCAGTGAGGCGCAGGCAGACCTCGAGGGTAAGGCAAGCGCAATGTGGTCGGTCAAGCTGCAGTTGAACGCGCAGGGACAGTACGTCGCAGCGGGCATCGGCCTTGGTATCGAGAACGGCCCCGCCGGCCTGCAGAGCACCTTCCTGGTGAACGCTGATCGGTTCGGTGTGGTGAACAACATCAACGGCACGCTCACCTCGCCATTCGTTGTGCAGGGTGGCCAGGTGTTCATCAGCCAAGCCCTGATCGGCACGGGCTGGATCACAAACGCGATGATCGGCGACACGATCCAGTCGAATGACTTCATCTCAGGCCAGCGCGGTTGGCGGATTCAGAAGAGCGGGGCGATCGAGATCAACGGAACCGGCACAAGCGGCGAACGGCTGACGATCACGAACAGCTCGGTGAACACGTACTACCCGAACGGCCAAGTGGCCACGAAGATGGGGATCAACATCTGATGGCCACTGGGTTTCTTGCCTACGCGCCCGACGGCACGCTGCTTATCGACATGACAACGTCAATCAGCCAGATGCTCGGGTACGTCGATACGGGGGCGGTGGATGGATCTGCAGTCCTCCCGTCACCGCCGCCAGGGCGGACGCTCTTCTATGCCGTCGCTGAGCTCAGCGAACAGGATCGCGGGCTGGGGAAACGACCAGGCATCACGCTGGTCGGCACCACCCTGAGCTGGGCTTATTCGTATGCGGGAGGGTGGGGCTTCTACTCGCTGAATTGCCGTATCCACTACGGATACTACTAAAGGGGGCAACGTGAGCGCAGGTTTCAGCTCATACCGGCAAGATGGGAGTGTTCTGTACGACACAAGCAAAGTGTCGTATGGGCTTCTTAAGAGTGGCTACTTGTCTCTCGTTACAGCCTGGCCAAGACTGTTTTTTAGATCCATGCAGCTTGATCCAAATGATCCAGCAAGTTGGTACGAGGGAACAGCAGAGCCTGTCTACGGGTTTTCAGTTTCCGGTGCAGTTGCGCCTATCGTGTTCATTGCCGGAAGTGGCTCGCAATGTGGCTCATCGAAAGTCGGTGATGTGACGACCTTTTACTACATCTCTGCCACGCCCTCAACGAAGTTCTATTGTTTCGACACGATGCGCGACAGTGGCCCGATAACCGGGTTCAAGGTCTGGCGTGAAGATGGCGTACTCACGTTCAACTCGAACCAGAGGCCGCTGAACATCGCGGGGGTGGCAACGGCACCGGAGCCTGGGCCGATTGTAGTTAGTGATACAAACTATCGAGGAACACCCTATGTTGGCGGCGTGGGATCTTGGGGGCCAATCTCTCCAGATGGCCCCCACAACATAATCAATCGTGTATTCGTGCCGATCAGTGGTTCTGAAGAATACGCAGCCTATGTCAACTTCACTCGAACCGCAGGTAAGGGACCAACCCAAGGCTACTACCAATACCTAGTCGCTCTACAGGAAGGGGCATACGGCGTGGCTGGCGGTGTAGAGTTCATGTTTTGCTTTGCTGCCAGGACTACCAACTTGCCAGCCCAGCGCGCTCCGGTTCGACTCGGCGCACTCTATTTCGACGTTCCAACAGACCGCTATCCGGTTGCCCTGGCAATTAAAACCAGCGGATACCCATTCCCATTCAACTGAGTACCTCATATGTCGTGGTATAGAGAAGGCACGGTGGCAATCACTACGGGCCAGACAACTATTGTTGGCACCGGTACGAACTTCGCCGCCAACAGCAGAATCGGGGATGCTTTCATTGGTCCCGACGGCAACGTGTATGAGCTGGCGAACGTTGCGAGCCCGACAGTTATCAGCATTCTCCCAGCGTATCAGGGGGCCACTGTCGGTAACGGCGTATACGGCGTGGCGCCGATGCAAGGCTATGTGAAAGAGGCTGCTGATCGGCTGCGGCAGCTTGTTGAGCAGTTCGGCGGCACGCTGGCACTGTTCGGGAATGCAACTGACATCGCTACGCTTCGGGCCAACATCGGTGCGGCGAAAAGTGGCGCGAACAGCGACATCACGTCGCTGTCGGGGATCACAACGCCCTTGAGCCTGGCCCAGGGCGGCACGGGCGGGGGAACTGCCGCCGCAGCGAGGAGCGGCCTCGGGCTGAAAAGTGCAGCCATTGCTGACGTGATTGGCCTGGCGTCGGCCGGTGCAATCATTGAGCGCGGAAGCAACTCGAATGGAAGCTACACAAAGTTCCTCGATGGGACGCTTGAGTGCTGGCGAACGCTTCGCTTGCCGAAGACGATGAACAACGCCTCCGGCTCGCTGTTTTTCAGCGCGCTTGAGCCTTCGTTCGCTTATCCGACGCCGTTCTCTGAAATTCCCACGATCAGTATCACGGCGTCAGGCGAGTTCGAGTGTTTCACTGTGCCCGCAGGACTCACAAACCAGGCAAATTGGCCGGGGGTGTATGTCGCTAGTCAGATCCTGAGGTCGTCGTCGGCAGTCATCGACATCTGTTACACCGCAAAAGGGAGGTGGCAGTGATGCGCATTTCACTTAGCCCGCAGCGCCGGGATGACAGCCTCATTGTGTTCCGCGACGGCGAAACGCTGTCGATCAATTCTGTGAAGTTCGACTTCGCCGATCTGCCTGACGGCGCGACGCTTCCTGCTGGCAGCGTTAGCTCACATTGGGTGTTCGGCGATGTTGAACGATCGTTCGGAGAACTGCGGATCACATTGCTGTTGCCGCACGCTGGTGATGCACCGGCAGAAGCGAGGTTTCCTGCTCCCGTCATCGACCCGCCAGACGGAGCGGTCGTGCTCCCTGGGCTTCCCCTCGGGCAGCCAGGCGCAACATCTCCGGGTGCGATCGACTGGTCAGCGGTGGTTACTGCAGAGGCGAAGGCCCAGGCCGCTGCTGCTGAGCTGCTCGCTGGCGTAATCGCTGAAACTGGCAGGCGCCGGCGTGCAGCAGATGAAGCCATCGCCCCGCTGCAAGATGCTGCAGACCTGGATGAAGCCACCCAGGCCGAGGCCCTGCGCCTTAAAGACTGGAAGCGCTACCGCGTGGCGCTGAACCGCCTGCCGGACCAGCCCGGCTACCCCGCGACGATCGACTGGCCCGCGCCGCCGGCCTGACCCGCACCGAACCCACCGACCGCCCGAGAGGCGGTATTTTTTGCCTGGAGAAAACTGCATGCCGATCACGGAGCAGCAGCTGCTGCAGATCCTTCCAAATGCCCGCCCTGTAGCGGGCATTTTTGTACCCACATTGAATCGCGCCATGGCGCGCTGGAAGATCGATAGCCCAGTGCGGCAGGCGGCCTTCCTTGCACAGGTCGGCCATGAGTCTGGACAGCTGCGCCGCCTGGTGGAGAACCTGAACTACAGTGCCGAGGGGCTGGCCGCCACGTGGAAGAGCCGGTACCGCAGTTCGGATGGCAAGCCCAACGCAAAGGCCGTTGCACTGGCGCGGAAGCCTGAAGCGATCGCGAACGACGCCTATGCTGGCCGCAACGGCAACTCCCAGCAGGGCGACGGCTGGCGGTACCGGGGGCGCGGCCTGATCCAGCTGACTGGCCGCGACAACTACCGCGCTGCTGCCCAAGCCCTGGGCCTGCCTCTGCTCGAGCAACCTGAACTGATCGAGCAGCCAGAGCACGCGGCCCAGTCCGCCGCCTGGTGGTGGGCCACCCATGGCCTGAACGAACTGGCCGACGCCGGCCGCTTCAGCGATATCGGCAGCATCATCAACACCGGCCAGCCGGGCAGGGTGCCGCACGGCGCGAACGAACGGAAAGCACTGTACGACCTGGCCGTGCGGGTGTTGGCGTGAACGGCTGGGGTGTGCGCGTGATCGCGCTGCTGGCCGTGGTCGGGTCGCACTGGCTCGTCTACCAGCACGGGCGATCTGTGGAGCGCACCGAGGCTGCAGCGGCATCAGCGCAGCGAGACAGCGGCGATCGCCTGGCCGAGGTGCTGGGCGAGCGGGGCGCCCGCGAGGAAGAACAACGGCGCGCCAAGGCGCAGGAGGAGGCGAGAGCCAATGCACAGGAACAACGAACGACTGCTGATGCTGGCGCTACTGACGCCGATGCTGCTGGCCAGCGGCTGCAGCACGACGCAGCCAATTTCGCCGCCACCGTCCGTTGCCCCAGCACGGATTCCGCCGCTATCGCCCGAGGCCAGGCAGCCACCCGCGCCGCGATGGTGCTCTCCGACTTGCTCACACGGGCTGATGAACGAGCGGGAGAGCTGGCGCAAGCTTATGACCGAGCCAGAATAGCCGGGCAGCTCTGCGAGCGGGAGTACGATGTCCTAACAGGCAGGCAAGGAATAAATTGAGGTTGGAATTTGGGTTGGCAGAACGCCGGAGGGGGGCTGTCTAAATCTGATCGAATGCTTCCCGGTTTTACTGGGCAAAAGTCGCTGCAACTCGCCAAACCGTATTAGACAGAATCGACGCATAGGCCGCTAACAGCGCGGCCTTGGGTTGATTTTCAACACTACTGCTGCATCATTGGGGTGTGTGCGGAAAGATCGGACATTCAAGGCCTTGGAGCTGAGCGTCTCAGACAAAATGCGAAACGCCCAAGTCTACAGGTTCTTGACCGTCGGGCACAGGCCGGAAAGGGGCTTGTGCCGCGAATACCAGGTCTCGCCCACCCGGGAGCGAGACCTGGCGCCGGTTCAGGCCTGGCCGCGGCGCCAGACCACCGGGAACCAGTCTTCGCGCATGCGATCGCCGTCGCGCAGGTCGATCCCCGGGAAGGGCGGAGATGTGCGCCCCGGCCGCTGCACATAGCGCACATCGTCGCCCATGAATCGTGTCGAGAACGCCCGGCGGCGGCCGGTCCCGGCATTGCCGGCGGCACCATGCACGGTACGGAAGTCGAACACCACGGCATCGCCCGGCTCCATCGCCGGCGCGAGGATCTGGTACTCGCCGTTCTCCACATCCGGCATGTCCATGAACAGGCTCTGGCCCTGCGCGTCGGTGGCAGCATAGAAGTCCTGGTTGCTGGCCCAGCGCTTGGGGCGCACCGGCTTGGGCCAGCGATGCGAACCGAGCACCACGCTGAGGGTGTTGCTGGTGCTGACCGGGTCCAGGGGGATCCAGTAGCTGGCGGTCTGCAGCCCGTCGACGCAGTAATAGGGCAGGTCCTGGTGCCAGGGGGTCGGTTTGTTGGTGCCGGGCTCCTTGACCAGGATGTGGTCGTGGAACACCTGCACCTGCTGCGCGCCCATCAGCTCGCCGGCCAGGCCCGCAGCGGGCGAATGGCGCACGAAGTCGGTGAAGGCGGGAATGCGCTGCCAGTTGCAGTAGTCCTCGAAGAACCTGCCGCCTTCGCCGGCGCCGACATTCTCGATGGCGAAGGCGCTGGGGTCGGCCAGGTTCTGTTCGAATCCTTCGCGCAACCGCTCGATCCAGTCCTTGAACACGCCGCGCAGGATCACCGCGCCGTCTCGCTGGAACGCTTCGAAATGGGAATTCATGGACAGCCCTCTCTTGTTGTAGTGGCGCCAGCATCGGCGCAGGAGCAGGGCGGGTAAATCACAGATTGCCTATGCGCCACTATAGCTATTCTGTATGCCCCACCTTGTTGTCTTGCTCCGCGATTGCCCGGTTAATGACCGGGCGCCCAGTGCTTCCCGGGCGTCGTGACACCTCCCGGGCGATAGCGCCCGGGCACCAGAACAAGAACAACGAGGAGTCCCTGGGATGAACGATGACAACAACCTGCGGCGGGGGCTTACCACCCGCCATATCCGCTTCATGGCGCTGGGCTCGGCGATCGGCACCGGGCTGTTCTATGGTTCGGCGTCGGCGATCAAGCTGGCCGGGCCGTCGGTGCTGCTGGCCTACCTGATCGGCGGTGCGGCGATCTACATGATGATGCGCGCCTTGGGCGAGATGGCGGTGCGCAATCCGGTCTCGGGCTCGTTCGGGCAGTACACCAGCCAGTACCTGGGGCGCTTTCCCGGCTTTCTCACCGGCTGGAGCTACGCGTTCTCGATGCTGGTGGTGTGCCTGGCCGACGTGACGGCCTTCGGGGTCTACATGGGCCTGTGGTTTCCTGACACACCGCGCTGGATCTGGGTGCTGGGCATCGTCTGCTTCATCGGTGCGCTGAACCTGTGCAGCGTCAAGGTGTTCGGCGAGATGGAGTTCTGGCTGTCGTTGGTCAAGGTCACGGCGATCGTCGCGATGATCGTCGCCGGTGGTACGGTGCTGCTGTTCGGCATTCGCCTGGGCGACGAGGCCGACCCGGTCGCCGGGCTGGCCAATCTGTGGAGCCACGGTGGGTTCTTCCCCAATGGCCTGGGCGGCATGATCGCCTCGTTCAGCGTGGTGATGTTCGCCTTCGGCGGGGTCGAGATGATCGGCATCACCGCAGGCGAGGCGCGTGATCCCAAGCGTGCGCTGCCCAAGGCGATCAACTCGGTGCCGCTGCGCATCCTGCTGTTCTACGTGCTGACCCTGCTGGTGCTGATGGCCCTCTACCCATGGCCGAAGATCGGCAGCCAGGGTAGCCCGTTCGTGCAGATCTTCAGCGGGCTGGGCATCGGTTCGGCGGCCACGGTGCTCAACCTGGTGGTGATCTCGGCGGCGGTGTCGGCGATCAACAGCGACATCTTCAGTGCCGGGCGGATGATGTACGGCATGGCCCAGAACGGTCAGGCGCCGTCCGGCTTCGCGCGGCTGTCGCGTTTCGGCGTGCCGTGGATGACCGTGCTGGTGATGGGCGTGGCGTTGCTGCTGGGCGTGCTGCTCAACTACCTGGTACCGCAAGATCTGTTCCTGGTGCTCGCCGCGGTGGTGACCTTCTCGATCGTCTGGGTGTGGCTGATGATTCTCCTGTCGCAGGTGGCGATGCGCCGCGGCATGAGCCGCGACGAGGTGGCCGCGCTGGAGTTTCCGGTGCCCTGGTGGCCGCTGGGGCCGGCCTGCGCCATCGTTTTCATGCTGTTCATCTTCGTCGTGCTGGCCTGGTTCCCCGACACCCGCATGGCGCTCTATGTCGGCCTCGGCTGGCTGGCCTTGCTGTCGCTCGGCTACTGGCTGTGGATCGCCCGCCAGCCGCGCCCGCTGGCTGCCGGCGCCTGAGTTAGACGGCGAACAGCTCGCTGGCCCAGCGCAGCATGGCCTGGGCCGCGGGTGAGGGGCGCATGGCACTGGACTGCGCCAGCACCACCGACTGCGGGCTGACCGCCTCGGCCAGCGGGCGGCAGGCCAATGGCTTGCCATCGTAGCTCTGGTCGCCGGCCGGGCGGGTGCACGACAGCGCCACGCCGTAGCCGTGGGCGACCAGCCCGCGCTGCATCTCGAAGGTCTGGGTGAGTTGCAGCGCCTGGGGTTGCAGGTCGTGGGCCCAGAACAGGGACAGGAAGTATTCACGGCTGCGGGCGATGTCTTCGAGGATCAGGCATTCCCGAGCCAGATCCACCAGCGAGACCTGCTCCTGGCCGGCCAGCGGATGGTCGATGGGCAGCAGGGCATAGGGGGCCAGTTGCGCCAGCACTCGCCGCTCGATGCCGGGGTCCAGGCCGACGTCGTAGGTGAGCGCCAACTCTGCCTTGCCGTCGTTCAGGCGCCGGTTGACTTCGCTCAGGTCGGCCTCGAACAGAGTGATGGCGACGTCGGGATGGCGCTCGCGAAAGCCACTGAGCAGGCGTGGCGCGTACCAGGGGCCAAGGTCCTGGAAACAGATCAGGCTCAGGTTGCCGCGCAGCGCCTGTGGTTCTTCGCCGCTGCCACGGATGGCGGCGGCCATGGCCAGGATCTCGCGTGCCTGCTCGAGCAGCTGGCGGCCTGCAGGCGTCAGCTCCAGGCCGCGGCTGGCCTGGCGCAGAAACAGCTTCTCGCAAAGCAGCGCCTCCAACTGGGAAATCGCCAGTGAAACCGAGGGCTGGGAGATGTGCTTGACCCGCGCCGCGGCGCTGACGCTGCCTTGTTCGGCGGTGGCGACGAAGTATTCGAGCTGGCGAAAGGTGAAGCCGATCATCGTGGTCCCTCTTGTGTCGTGGGGATTGCCTGACGTGAGGCTACCTTATCCAGATCGACGCGGTTCTGGCGAGGCGTGATTGCAATTTCGTCGCGCTGGCGTCAATATGCATTTTATGCAAAAGCGCAACGTAGCCACCGTACTCAGAGAACTGCTCGATCGCCACGGCCTGTCACCGACGGAGCTGCATCGGCGTACGGGCGTACCGCAATCCACCCTGTCGCGGATCCTCAGCGAGAAGATCGTCGATCCGTCGGACAAGCACGTGTCGAGGATCGCCGAGTACTTCGGCGTGAGCACCGACCAGCTGCGGGGCCGTGCCGAACTGGGCGAGTCGCGTGATGCGGGGCCCTTTACCCAGGGCCACTCGGCCCTGAGCGATATCAGTCTGTGGGACGATGAAACCCCCGTCGAGGACGACGAGGTGTCCGTTCCTTTTCTTCGTGAGGTCGAGTTGGCAGCAGGATCAGGAAGATTCGTCATCGAAGAGAGCGAGAACGCCCGCTTGCGTTTCGGCAAGCGCAGCCTGCGCCACAATGGCGTGCAGTTCGATCACGCCAAGTGCGTGACGGTACGCGGCAACAGCATGCTGCCGGTACTGCGCGATGGTGCGACGGTCGGGGTCAATACCGGTCGATGCGCTATCGGCGACATCATCGATGGCGACCTCTATGCCATCAACCACAATGGTCAACTGCGGGTGAAGCAGGTCTACCGTCTGCCTACCGGCATTCGGTTGCGCAGCTTCAACCGCGATGAACACCCCGACGAGGATTACAGCTTCCAGCAGATGCAGGATGAGCAGATCAGCCTGCTTGGCCATGTGTTCTGGTGGGGCATGTACGCCCGCTGACTCCCCCTCGCAAGGAAAACCCGCTTTGGCGGGTTTTTTTTCGCCTTCAGAAAATCCCTACACCCCGTGTCCGACAAGGCCTCCATGCATTTCAGCATTTGCATGTGCATAAATATTTTCAAAATTGCATTGACTGCATATGCATTGATGCATAACCTGTGTCTCAAGCCGGTCAGCAACCGGTTGTTACACAGGCAGCGATGAACAGGCCTCGACTGTTCAGAGGGTTGGCAACTGGCCCGGGTGTGCAGCGTAAAGCACCACGATCAGTTATCCGGCGGGCAGGCGGCCGCGGTCGGAGTCACCAATTTGAAGCGGAATCGCCCGGCGTCACCAGTCGTGGCCGGCGGTTCGACAACGCATTACTGAAAAGCCTGCGTGGCGGGCTTTTTGGAATGCCGAGGCAATGCGAGGGCATGAGCCATCGCCAGCTTCATACCTACGGAATTCATCGCAACGGAGGTGAAATGGGTTTCGAAATCATCAACATGGGCGCGGCGCCCACTGGTGTCGGCGGCGACACGGTGCGCACCGGCTTCGACAAGGTCAACCGCAACCTGGCGCAGCTCAAGGACCGCGCCCTGCAGCCCGACTACTCGACGCTGTCCGGCCAGCTGTACCGCGAGGTCGGCGTGATGGCAGTGTCCAACTACGTGAACGCGTTCACGCTCAAGACCAAGGTGCCCAGTGCTGGCGGCATTGCGCCGATGGTGCGCCTGCATGGTTGCCTGGCCACTTACACGTCGCCGATCACCATCGACCTGAGCTGGTACTTCTACGACGGCAAGATCGTGGCGGCCACGGCGCTGGTCAACACGTCCTCGCGGGAGATGGGCACCCTGGCCGCCAACAATGGCCTGCAGATCATCCTCTACGAGGAAAACGGCCTGGCCAACCTGTACCTGAAATTCCCGGCCCGGGCCTACTACCCGCGCTTCGCGGTCAGTTGCCTGAACACCGGCGCGCTGGCCATGCCCGGAGGGCAGGAGTCCGACTGGGGCATCGTGGTCGACGGCCCGCCACCGGCCGCAGCCTTGCAGCAGGTGCCGTTCACCATCGTCACCACCCTCAACACAGCCAACTGCAAGGTCGGCAACGACGGCACGATCAAGGTGGCCTGAATGCGCGCAATCATCACGCTGCTCAACGACGGCAGCACCTACGACATCACCCCGCCAGAGGCGCGACTGGCCTCGCAGGCACTCGGTGAAGGCCAGTTCAGAATCACCGGCAGCCAGGGCCTGGTGCCTTTTCCGCCGGCCGGTGTCGGCTGGGGCTACTCGCTCAGCCACATGGACAACAAGGCTGACGTCGCCATCGAGCACGACCCTGCCTCGGGCGACCTGCTGGTGACCGTCACCCGCGACGGCCAGCCCTACCGGCTGATCAGCACGCTGATGCTGCATGTCCTGGCCGAAGACCTGCCCGGGGTGCCGATCATCCAGTCGATGGAGGGATGAGGTGGCCATTTTTCAAGGAGACAGGACTTTGACAAACGAACAACAGGCATTGCTCGAGATGCCGATCTGGCTGGTGATCGTCCTGGCGTTGCTGGGCGGTCTGTCTGGCGAGATGTGGCGTGCCGACAAGGCGGGCGCCCGTGGCTGGGCGCTCCTGCGCCGCCTGGCATTGCGTTCCGGGGCCTGCATGGTCTGTGGGGTATCGACGGTGATGCTGCTGTACGCCAGCGGTATGTCGATCTGGAGCGCCAGCGCCTTCGGCTGCCTCACCGCCATGGCCGGCGCCGATGTCGCCATCGGCCTCTATGAACGCTGGGCGGCTCGCCGCCTGGGCATCGAACAACCCGCGGCCGGTGTGAATACCGCTGACCGCGAACACTGAGCAAGGAGCGCCGCATGACGGAAACCCAAATGGAAGAACTGCTGAGCGCCTTGCGTAACCAGGCATCGGTGCAGACCGCCCTGGGCCAGTCGATCGAACGGCTGGCGCTGAGCAACGAACAACTGGTGGCCTATCTGAAGAGCCGTGAACCGGACCCGGATGCCCCGCCTTATCTCGATGGCTCCAAGCCAGCCTGATTCCTTTCCCCTTCATCTGTAGCACCCGACCGTCCGGGATTCCCCGCGACGGCTTTCATCATGTTCAAGGAGAACACCCCTATGTCGATTCTTACCCAAGGCACCCAGATCTACGCACTGGTTCCACCGGTCTCCGGCACCGGCCCGCTCAGCGTGCTGGAAGTCGAGCACGTGACCTCGTTCGAACCGGGCGGTGCGCCGGCCGAGCAGATCGAGGACACCACCCTGGACGCTGCGGAGCGCACCTACAAGAAGGGCCTGCGCACCCCCGGCACCGCGACCCTCGGCCTCAACGCCGACCCGACCAACGCCAGCCACATCCGCCTGCACCAGCTGTCCGAAGCCAAAGGCAGCACCACCGTCAAGTGGGTGGTGGGCTGGTCCGACGGCAAGGGCGTGGCGCCGACCGTCAATAGCAAGGGCGACGGTTTCGAGCTGCCGGCTACCCGTACCTGGTTCGCCTTCGACGGCTACGTGGCCGATTTCCCGTTCAACTTTGCCCTCAACGCGGTGGTCACCACCTCGGTGAGCATCCAGCGCACCGGCGGCTCGACCTGGGCGAAAAAGGCCTGAACCCGGAGGACTGAATGAACATCAATCAACTCAAGGCCCTGGGTGGCATCGTCGACAGCCAGCGCGTGCGCAAGGACGTCGTCTGGAACCGGCCTGATGCACAGACCGGCGAGATGCTCGCCCAGACCCTGGTGGTGCATGTGCGCCGTCATTCGTTCGGGGTGATCGAGCGCCTGTTCGCCGAGCAGGAATCGTCCCACAGCCGCAACGCCCATTATCTGGCAGCGTCCATCAGCTTCGGCGAGGAGGGCGAGGAGCCACTGAGCGTCGAGGATGCCTTCAACCTCGAGCCTTCTCTGGGCTTCGTGCTGCTCAACGCCATCAATGAAGTCAACGGCACCGGAAACACCCCGGCAAAGAACTGACGGCCGCCGATGAGTTCTGGCACGAACTGGTGCTCAACGGCATCGGCGGCCGCACGATCAGCGAGGCCAAGGAACGGCTGAGCTACGCAGAAGCCAGGGACTGGGCGCAGTACATCCAGCGCCATGGCTCATTGCACGGCGGTCGCCGGTTGGAGGCCAGCATCGCCATGCTGGCGTTGCAGGCCAACCATCAAGCCGGCGGCACCGCCGAGTTGATCGATTTCATGCCTCATGAGCGGCGCCAGGGGGTGTCGCTCGAGAGTGCCATGCAGCAGTGGTGCTGAAGACCGGCACCACCTTCTTCACGAAACCCGCCCCGGCGGGTTTCACCATGATCAGGGAGTAGGCCCATGGCAACCAACCTTGCCAGTTTCAGCCCGACGATCGACCTCTCCAGCCTCGAACGGGCACTGTCCAGGGCGTCGGCCCTCAGTGACCGCACCCTGCGCGAGATGCAGAAGAACGTCGAGGCTTTCAACAAGAAGTACCTCAAGAGTGTGGGCGCTGTCGCCGATTCGAGCCTGGATATCTCGAAGAAGGCGCTGGATCGCTTCCAGTCCGCCTATACGCCGCCGAGCTGGGATCAGGCCGTGCAGGACGATCCTGTCAGGCCTTACAGCGAAGCGCTGCGCAAGCAGCACGCCGCCGCCGAGCTCGAAGTGGCGAAGATGGGCATGAGCAAGCGACGCGCCGGCCTGGCCGACCAGCTGTTCAAGGTGGACGAAGGCTACTACGCCGAACGGGACCAGTTCGAGCAGGCCAACCCGTTGGGAGCCGCAGGCCCCGATGGCGCGAACTACCAGCAGCAACTGGAGGACATGCGCGCGCGGCATACCGACATGACCAACCAGGTGCTCAACGACTACGACATGATGAGCCAGGCGCGCGGCGACTGGATGGTCGGCGCATCCGCCGCCTGGCAGGAGTACCTCGATACTTCCAGTAACGTCGCGGCGCAGTCGCAAGCCGTCTTTGCCAGCGTCTTCGACCGCATGGGCACCGCCGTGCAGACCTTCGCCACCACCGGCAAGCTGTCGTTCTCCGACTTCGCCAAGTCGGTGATCGCCGACATGGCCGCGCTGGCGGCCAAGACCGCAGCCTCCAAGGCGCTGAGCAGCCTGCTCGGGTTTGGCATGAACCTCGTCGGTTCGTGGTTCGGCAGCGGCTCCACGCCAGCCCCAACCAGCATGTCAGTGGGCGGCACCACCACCACCTTCACCCCGCAACTCGACGTCAGCAGCCTGAAGTTCGCCAAGGGTGGCGCCTTCACCAACAGTGTCGCCACTGGTCCGACCCTGGCGCCGATGGCGCTGTTCGGCGAAGCCGGCCCCGAAGCGATCATGCCTCTGACCCGCGGTGCCGACGGCGCATTGGGCGTTCGCGCCCTGGGTGGCGGTTCGGGGGCCAGCCACAGCAGCGAAGTGGTGATCCAGCAGACCATCAACGTGGCCGCCGGCGACGGCAACGCCACGGCGGGCGAGGGCAATGCCCAGCGGCTGGCCAACGCCTATGCCGGTGCCGCTCGCCAGGGCGCCAGCGAGCAGATTTCCCGCGAGCTGATGCCGGGCGGGCAGATCTGGTCGGCCATCCATGGCCGCTGATCAAGGAGAACATCACATGGAAACCTTTACCTGGAGCCCGAAGACCGAACCGACCGGGACCGTGGAATACCGCGTGCGCACCGTGCAGTTCGGCGACGGTTACCAACAGGCGGTGGCCGATGGCATCAACAACCGCAGCCAGTCCTGGCCGCTGGTGTTCATCGGTGACGAGACGAAGATCCGCGCGATTGCCGATTTTCTCGACCGTCATGGCGGCAGCCGGGCGTTTCGCTGGACCGCGCCGTTGGGCAAGCCGGGCCTGTACCGCTGCAAGGGCTATCAGCCGACCGCCAAGGGCGGCGGCCTGTACAGCATCAGTGCGACATTCGAGCAGGCCTTCCACCCATGACCGAGGAGAGCAGACGTGGCTCTGATCAATGACATCCAGAAACTCGAGCCGGGCGCGGAAATCGTGTTGTTCGAAATCGACGGCAGCGAGTTCGGTGCAGATACCCTGCGTTTCCACGGTCATGCCATCACCCATGAACCCGATGCCGTCGCCGCGGCCGGCAATGCCGCCGCCGACCTGCCGGCCCGTTCGATCTGGTGGCAGGGCAACGAGTACGCGGCCTGGCCGGTGCAGGTCGATGGTATCGGCGCCAACAGCAACGGTCGGGCGACCCGGCCGAAGTTCACCGCCGGCAACGTCGATGGCCGCGTCACTGCCCTGTGCCTGGCCTTCGAGGACCTGCTCAAGTTCAAGCTGACCGTGCGCCAGACCCTCGGCCAGTACCTGGATGCGCGCAACTTCGCCGCCGGCAACGCTCAGGCCGATCCGACCCAGGAGGCCCTGGAAATCTGGTTCCTCGACCAGAAGACCCAGGAGGACGATGAGCAAGTGCAGTGGGAGTTGTCGTCCCCCGGCGAGATCGACAACCACGGCCTGCCGGGCCGGCAGATGACCGCCTACTGCCATTGGGCGATGACCAATGGCTATCGCGGCCCGAACTGCGGCTACACCGGCAGCTTGCGTTTCGACGACGAGGATCGCCCCACCGATGACCCGGCCAAGGATCGCTGCAAGGGTGGCCTGAGCTCGTGCAAGCTACGCTTCGGCGAGGCTGCCGAGCTGCCCCATGGTGGTTTTCCGGCCGTCTCGCTGATCGCCCGGAGCTGACCATGGCACCGGACCTGCTCGATGCGATCCGCGACCACGCCGCCGAGGACTACCCCCGCGAAGCCTGTGGGCTGGTCATCGAACGGGCAGGGCGGCTCGAGTACCAGCGTTGCCGCAACACCGCCAGCGAACCCGGCGAAGAGTTCCGCATCGATCCGCACGACTACGCGGCGGCGGAAGACCTGGGAGACATCGTCGCGGTGGTGCACTCGCACCCCGATGCCAGCAGCCTGCCGTCCACCCGCGACCTGGCCATGTGCGAGGCCACGGGCCTGCCCTGGCATATCCTGTCCTGGCCGGAAGGCGACCTGCGCACCATCCTGCCCAAGGGCGACACCCCGTTGCTGGGGCGTCCCTTCGTGCATGGCCTGTGGGACTGCTGGCAGGTGTGCGCCGATTGGTACCAGCGCGAATGGGGCCTGACGTTCCCCCACTATGCCCGCGAGGACGGCTGGTGGGAGAACGCCCAGGGTCCGAGCCTCTACGAGCAGGCCTATGCCAACGCCGGCTTCGTCGCGGTGGACACTCCGCGGCGTGGCGACATGCTGGTCATGGCCATCGGGCGCACCGCCCATCCCAACCATGCCGGCATCTACCTGGGCAGCGACCCCCGCCTGCCCGGCGAGCAATGGACGCCGACCGGCGCCGGCCCGTTCCTGCTGCACCATCTGTACGGACGCCCTAGCGAGGTGATCGTCTTCGGCGGCCCGTGGCTGGATCGCACACGGCTGGTGTTGCGTCACCGCGATGCCGCCGCCAGTGGCTGAGCGGCTTTCGTTTCAAGCAGATTCTCAGAGGAGGCCATTGATGGCTGCATCCGTGATCAATGCGCCAGCCACGACCACCATCAAGTTGTCCGGTGTGCTGGCGCGCAAGTTTGGCCGCGAACACCGACGCCGCCTGGACAGTGGCCAGGCGTGGGAGGTGTTCCGCGCCCTGCGCAACACCCTGGAAGGTTTCGAAGAGGAGATCCGGCGGCTCGACCGCCTGGGCATGCGCTTCGCGATCTTTCGCAATCGCCGCAACGTCGACAGCAACGCCTTCGCCCTGGGCGGCACCAGCGAGTTGCGTATCGTCCCGGTGCTGGCCGGCAGCAAGCGTGGCGGCATCCTGCAGACCATCGTCGGTGCGGTGATGATCGTCGGCGGGCTGTACTTCGGGCAGACCTGGGCCGTGCAGATGGGCGCCGGTCTCATGGCCGGCGGCGTGATGCAGATGCTCAGCCCGCAGCCCAAGGGGCTCAAGCTCAGCGCCAGCCCTTCGAACACTCCGGGCTATGCCTTCGGCAACGCCCGCAACACCGTCACCACCGGCCTGCCGGTGCCACTGTGCATCGGCAGGCGCCGCTGGGGCGGGGCGATCGTCAGCGCGGCCATCTACGCCGAGGACCGCCTGTGAGGGCAAGGCATCACTCGGTCAATGCGGCAGCCTCTGGCAGCCGCCTTTCGCAGAAGGAGTTGCAATGTCAGCAGCCACCATTCATTCGCCGCTGACCCGTGTCAGGCTTGGCGGTCAATTGCGCCAGTTCGGCAAGACCTTCGAACTGGCCGTCAACACCCCGCGCGAGGCGATCAAGGCCTTGTGCGTGCTGGTGCCTGGTTTCGAACGGTTTCTCGCCAATGCGCGCTCGCGCGGCCTGGAGTTCGCCGTGTTCAACGACCGCCGCAATGTCGGCGAAGCGGAGCTCGGTTTCCAGGCCAGGGAAGAGATTCGCATCGTTCCGGTGGTCGCCGGCAGCAAACGGGCAGGGACCCTGCAAACCATCGTCGGCATCGTCATGATCGCCGCTGCCGCCATCTACAGCGGTGGCGTCGGTGCGGCGTTCGCCTCGGAGGGGACGGCCGGTTTCGTCGCCCACATGGGCGCGGCGATGGCGCTGGGTGGCGTCATGCAGCTGCTCAGTCCGCAGCCCAAGGGGCTGAGCATGAGCCAGGCGCCGGAGAACACCCCAGGCTATGCCTTCGGCGCGGCGCGCAACACCACGGCGTCCGGCAACCCGGTACCGCTGTGCGTGGGCAAGCGGCGCTGGGGCGGAGCCATCATCAGCGCGGCGATCTATGCCGAGGACCGCCTGTGACGAACACCCGAAACCGGAGGTAAATGCCCATGCAACAGGGCTTGCAGACGTGGAATGCCAGTGGCGTTCTGATGCTGGATGGGTCGACGAGGGTGGGCAAGATCATCGATGTGTTCGAGACGGGTATGGCAAATGGTTCAAGGGTGATTCCCAACGCCGAGTTGGGCAATGTTTTCCTGTTTCAGGAGGAGACTTCCTTCGACCTGGACATGATGACGCTCTACACGTTGCCGCAGGTCAGTTACGCCAATGGTGTCGTCAGCTGGACCTTTGTCGACTACCAGATCAGACGCTATACCTTGCCACGGCGAAGCATGCGCATTTCAGCAGGGGTGTTCTGATGACTGTCGGATTGTCGGTATTCCGTGATGATGGCGGATGGCAGCTGACCTCCGAGGTCCGTACGTCGATCCTCTCGTTCCGAGCGACCTACGCGGGGCCGTTCACCGCGACCACGAGCCCGCTCGCCGGTACGTCCTACTACTTCGATATTGTCATTCCCGAGCCAACCCGTTCGGTCTTCTTCCGCTCGGACACCTCGATGCTCATTGCCCTGCAGTCCAGGACGGGGAATGTCTGGCGCTTTCGCCTGACGACAACGGGGGTCGTCGACATCTATGGTTTCAGCGAGCAGGTGGTGGCGGCCTCGCGCTCCGGCTTCCAGCTGTTCAATGCCCAGGGCACCCTGTCGTTCGATTCGGACAGCCAGTTGCTCAGGATCGTCGACGTGGTGCCCAACGCGGCGATCGGCACGCGACGGGCGTGGCCATCAGGCGAGCGCCGGTACGCGGCTGGCATAGGGTACTTCCCCAAGCAAGCCACGCCGGCATCCCTGGGTGGTGTGCCCTGGATGATCCTGCGCGCCACGGGCGTGGTGCTGGGGCCGCAGACCGGTGTGGCGGAGGCCTGGCTGAGCACCGGACCGACGGCAGGGGAGATGATCGCACCATCACCGAAAATGCCGGCGCCTACCTTGATGGTCATCGACGTCACCGCCTACTGAGCAACCTTCGCGCAAGAGCCGTTCGCCGCGATCTCCGGTTCGCAGGCGATCCAACCTATTCAGCCAACCGCCTCGGAGGCGGTTTTTTTACGCCTGGAGGAATACATGGGCGAAACCAACAGACCCGTGATCACCGGTCGCAAAGGTGGTCAGAAGAAGCCCAAGACGCCGGTCGAGGCACCGGACAGCCTGCGCTCCGTCGCGGTCGCCAAGATGCTCCTGGCCATCGGCGAGGGCGAGTTCGCCGGCACGCCGACCGCCCGCGACATCTACCTCGACGGCACGCCATTGATGGACGAGCAGGGCAACTACAACTTCCCTGGCGTCAAATGGGAGTGGCGCACCGGTTCGGTGGAACAACCCCACATTCCCGGCATCCCGTCGGTGGACAACGAGATCAGCCAGGGCATCGAGCTGCGCAATGACAAGCCCTGGGTCCATGCCATCAATGACACCCGCCTGTCGGCAGTGCGCCTGCGCTTCGCCTGGCCGGCGCTGCAGGCCATGGACGGTGCCGGTAACATCAACGGTCATCGCATCGAATATGTCGTCGAGGTAGCCACCGACGGTGGTGCCTACCAGGAAGTGCTCAAGGACGCGGTGCACGGCAAGACCACCAGCACCTACGAGCGTACCCGGCGCATCGACCTGCCCAAGGCCTCGACGGGTTGGACCCTGCGCGTGCGCAGGCTGACGCCGAACCAGAACAACAACAAGGTCGCCGACACCATGCAGCTCGCCGGCCTGACCGAGGTGATCGACGCCAAGCTGCGCTATCCCAACACCGCGCTCTTGTACATCGAGTTCTCCGCCGAGCAGTTTCGCAACATCCCGGCGGTGACCGTGGAATGCCGCGGCCGCAAGTGGCCGGTGCCGAGCAACTACGACCCGGACTCGCGCGCCTACATCGGTGTGTGGGATGGCACCTTCAAGGAGGCCTGGACCGACAACCCGGCCTGGGTCACCTATGGCATCTGCACCAACGACCGCTTCGGCCTGGGGCGCCGGATCAAGCCATGGATGGTCGACAAGTGGGAGCTGTACCGCATCGCCCAGTACTGCGACCAGCTGGTGCCGGACGGCAAGGGCGGCCAGGAGCCACGCTTCATCTGCAACCTCAACCTGCAGAGCAAGGCCGAGGCCTGGTCGCTGCTGCGCGACATCGCCGGCATCTACCGCGGCATGACCTACTGGGCCCAGGGCCAGCTGTACAGCCTGGCCGACATGCCCCGGGCCACCGACTTCGATTTTGCCTACACCCGCGCCAATGTCATCGGTGGCAAGTTCAACTATTCCAGCGGCTCGGAACGCAGCCGCTACAGCCGGGCGCTGATCAGCTACGACAATCCGCTGAACAGCTACGACACCGATGTCACGGTGGTCACCGACGAGAAGCTGCAGCGTCGCTACGGCGATAACCCGCTGGAGATCAGCGCCATCGGCTGCACCCGCGAATCCGAGGCGCAGCGCCGTGGCAAGTGGGCGTTGGCGACCAACTCCCGCGACCGTGGCATCAGCTTCCGGGTCGGCATGGACGGGCGCATCCCGTTGCCGGGCTTCGTCATTCCGGTGGCCGACGAGTTGTTGGCCGGGCGCGCCATCGGTGGTCGGATCGCCGCCGCCAGTGGCCGCCAGGTCACCCTCGACCGCGATACCCAGGCCAAGCCGGGTGACCGGCTGATCCTCAACCTGCCCGACGGCACCTGCGAGGCACGCACGGTGGAGGCGGTCGACGGGCGTCGCCTGACGCTGACCACCGCCTACAGCGTCGCCCCCCAGGCAGAGCTGGTCTGGGCGCTGGATGCACCGGACCTGAGCGTGCCGCTGTACCGGGTGACCAGCGTCTCGCGTCCGGAGCCGGGGGTCTACGAGATCAGCGCGGTGCAGTACGAGCCGAGCAAGTTCGCCCACATCGACAGTGGCGCGCGGCTTGAGGAGCGACCGATCAGCGTCACGCCGATCAACCTGGTGCCGCCACCGGCCAGTGTCAGCCTCAGTAGCAACCACGCGGTCAGCCAGGGCCTGGCGGTCAGCACCCTGACCATTTCCTGGCCTGCCGTGGCCGGCGCGGTGGCCTACGAAGTGGAGTGGCGCAAGGACGATGGCAACTGGATCAGCCTGCCGCGCAGCGGCGCCACCAGCGTCGATGTGGTTGGCATCTATGCCGGTGACTACCTGGCGCGGGTACGCTCGATCAGCGTGGGCGAGATCACCTCGATCTGGAAGCTGTCCGCGCTGACCACGCTTCAGGGCAAGGTCGGCACGCCACCGGCGGTGGCGCAGCTGCTGGCCACCAGCAAGGTGTTCGCCATCGGCCTGAACTGGCGTTTCCCGGAGGGTGCCGGCGATACCCAGCGCACGGAAATCTGGTATGGCACCGGCGCCAATCGCGCCGAGGCGAAAAAGCTCGGCGACTTCGCCTACCCGCAGGCCGAGCATGAACTGCAGGGCCTGGCCGCTGGCGTGCAGCTGTTCTTCTGGGCGCGCCTGGTGGATCGCAGCGGCAACGTTGGCAAGTGGTACCCGGATGCCGTCGGCGTGCGCGGCCAGTCCAGTGCCGAGCAGAGCGATTATGACCGCTACTTCTCCGGCAAGATCAGCGAGTCGGCCCTGGGCAAGCACCTGTTCGACCGCATCGAGCTGATCGACGGGACGGGCAATGGCTCGGTGAACCAGCGCCTGCAAAGCCTGAACAGCGACGTGCAGTCGCGCCTGGACGATGTGGCCCGCGCCGCCAACGCGCTGAGCTACGATCCGGCCAAGGCCTATGCCACCGGCGATATCGTGCGCCAGGCCCAGGGTCTGTACCAGGCGCTCAAGGCGGTACCGCTCAAGACACCGCCGCCCAGCACCGCCTATTGGCTGGATATCGGCCAGGTGGTCAAGGACAGCAACGGCCTGGCGGCGCGGATGAGCAAGGCGGAAAGCCAGATTACCGCTGCCGAGGGCGTCAACACGGTACAGAACACCCAGCTTACCGGGTTGCAGAGCGCCCTGTCGGGCAAGGCCGACGCCGCGGCTGTGACCACGTTGAGCAACAAGGTCAGCGAGGCCCAGGGCAAGCTCGACAGCCAGGCCACCGCGATCACCGGTCTCAAGGCCGCGCTGGGTCAGCAGCCGGACAACCTGGTGATCAAGGGCGACTTCGAGGATGGCGACGCTCAACCCTGGACCTTCGACGCCAAGCTCTATCCGGCGCCCGTGGTCGTGGTCCCGACGAACCTGGCGGGCACCCGCTATGGCAAGGCCATCGCCTTCTACGGCAACAGTTTCTGTGGCACCGGCAACAACATCCTCTGCGCCTCGGACGAGCAGTTCGATTTGGCCGCCGAGGTCAGTGCCGATGAGATGGCGGCCGGCCAGACCGCGCAGTTGCAGATGCAGTTCTACGACAAGGACAACAAGAACCTCGGCTATCCGGTCGCCTTCAGCTTCCCGGCGGCCAGCGCCCAGGGCTTTCGCAAGCTCGCCGGGCGGGTCAAGGCCCCGGTCGGCGCGGTCAAGGGACGCATCCTCACCCGTACCGAGCCGGCCAACGGCACGGGCCGTTCGCTGTGGTGCAACATCGTCGCCCGGCGTGTCACCCAGGCCGACAATGCCAACGCCAGTGCCATCAGCGAGCTGGGCGCAACGGTCAGCCAGCAGGGCCAGACCCTGGTCGCCCAGGGTTCGTCCATCACCGACCTGACCAGTCGCGTCGGCGATGTGGCGGGCCAGGCGGCCGGCCAGGCCAAGGCCATCAGCACCCTGCAGACCCAGGCGACCCAGCTGGACGGCAAGGTCACCGCCCAGGGCACCCGCCTGGATGGCATCTATGCCCAGGTCAACCCGCCGCTGGCGGGTAGCGGTACCGACCTGGCGGGTGCCAGCCAGACGTTCGTCGGCGTGTGGTCCGAGCAGTCGGCGCGCATCGAGGAAGGCCTGGCCATGGCGCGCAAGCTCGATACCGTGCAGGTGCAGCAGGGCCAGACCAACGCCTCGGTGCAGCAGATCAGCCAGGCGCAGGTCGGGATCGACAAGAAACTGTCGACGATGTGGTCGGTGAAAATGGAGGTGACCAACGACGGCCAGTACGTGGCGGCGGGCGTGTCTCTTGGCATCGAGGACAAGCAGAGCCGCTTCCTGGTGCGCGCCGACAATTTCTCGGTGGTCGGCACCCAGGCCGGTGGTCAGCTGTTCACGCCGTTCTCGGTGAACAACGGCCAGGTGTTCATGAACTCCGCGTTGATCCAGGACGGCGCCATCAGCAGCGCCAAGATCGGCAACGTCATCCAGTCGAACAACTACGTGCCCGGCCGAACCGGCTGGCGCCTGGACAAGAGCGGCGCGTTCGAGATCAACGGCTCGGTGGATGGCCAGGGGCGCCTGGTGATCACCAACCAGCTGATTCAGATCTTCGACGCCAACAACACCCTGCGCGTGCGCATGGGGATCTGGGGGTGATGGATGAAGCTGGGGTTGCAAACCTGGAATGAAGACGCGAGCCCGAACCTGGACACCAGCAACCGGCTGGGCACCCTGCTCGGCTCGGTGGTGACCGGGACCCGCGCGGGGAGCCTGATCGTGCCGGAGCTGGCGCGTGGCGAGCCGTTCTACTTTTTTCACCCTGACGTGTTGCCGTCGCGGCCACCGAGCTTTCAGCTGCCCTACGAGCTGATCTATCCGGTGGTCAAGCTCCAGGGGCAAACGCTCAGCTGGAGCTTCCCGGCGTTTCGCTTCACAGGCGCCTATGCGCAATTCGGCTACAGCGTTTCGGTGGAAATCATCTATGGGGTGTTCTGATGGGGCTGGAAGTCTTTGCCGACGGCAATCACATACAACTGACGGGTAACAACCCGGTGCTCAGCCTGGTGCACAAGCGCACGGTCGCGCTGGTCGAAGGGTTCGATCCGTTCAACCGTACGCTGATGGCCGGCGCCGATGTCACCTTGCCCGCCCACGGCGTGCTGCTGCTAGGGGATACCCAGGGCCAGTACGTCTCGGTGGAGTACGGGCTGGGACACAAAGATGTGGTTCGGTTCGCCTGCTTCAATCCCACCGTCATCACGATCTATGTGTTCGCCAAGGCACCGATCATGCCTAGCAAGTGGGGGTTGCAGAGTTACTCGGCGACCGGTGAGTTGCTGTATGACTCGAGCCACAAGACGTTGCGCATTGCCTATGCCGGGCCGGTGAGCAAGGCAGGGATGGATTTCCCGGTGGTGCCTGGCAACACCTATGCCGCCGGGCTGGCGTACTACCGGCGTTACTACCTGGTTCCGCCATTTCACACCACGACATTTGTCCAGCGCGACATGATTCGTGTCGATCACGGCAGGGTCAGCCTGGGGCGCCGCCTGGCGGTTATCGAGGATCAGAGCTGGTCCGACGAGATGTTCCTGGAACCCAATGCGAGCATGCCTGATCCCGAGCCCGGCCCAATGGCGCCGCTGATCATCGCGAGCGTTTCCGGCTACTGACGATAGCGTTCGCTCATCAGCGGCAACCTCCCTCCAATCCGTTCGCCAGCCCGAAGCTGGCGAACGGCCCAGCATGGAAATACACATGGCCAAGCAGACCATCAATCTCGGCACCGCCCCTGGTGGTGCCGGCGGCGACACCCAGCGTTCCGCCTGGGTCAAGGCCGTCGCCAATTTCGACGAACTCTATCAAGCCGACGCCACCTTGCAGACCACCAAGGCGGCTGCCGGCACCAATGCTGACATCAAGGCGCTGACCGGGCTGGTCACGCCGCTCACCCTGGCCCAGGGCGGGACCGGCGGCAAAAGCGCGGTCGAGGCCCGTACCGCCTTGGGGCTGGGCAGCGCGGCGACCCGCAACGTCGGGCAGACAGCAGGCAGCCTGCTCGAAGTGGGGGCGTTCGGCCTCGGCGGCAAGTCATCCCCCTACAGTGATTCGATCAACCGCATGGAAGGTGGCTTTTCGCTGATCACACCCAACACCCAGTACGTCGGGGCCACGGGCATCGGCTACGGGTGTGTGCTGACGGTGCCGTACAGCGAGAGCGAGTTCCGTGGCGCGCAACTGTTCTTCGGACAGTCGCCGGAGGCGCGCCTGGTGCTGCGCTCGGGCAGCTTCGCCACGGCGACCTTCAACGTCATCTACCACACCGGCAACACCACCCGTGCCGCCGACGGCACCCTCAAGGCGATCTGACCATGACCCGAGCCGCAATCAACCTCAATGGCCCGACGGGCGAGGTCATCGATGTGACCTCGCTGGGGCGCAACACGATCAGCAGCCACAAGGCCGGCGTCGGCGAGTACCGGGTGCAGGGCACCCTCGGCATGGCGCCGCCACCGGAGGGCTGGGGCTATGTCATCAACCCGCTGGACGCCGGAGTCGAAGTGCGCATCCGGCATGTCGCACCAACGCTTGAGATCAGCGTCAGCCGCGACGGTGTCGCCACCGACCTGCAGCACAGCCTGACCTTGCACGTGGCCGTCGAGCCGCTGCCGCCCGAGCCGCTGCCCGAGCCCCGTCCCGACCCGCTTGCCGCCGCCCTGCGCGAGATCGCCAGACGGCGCGCCCAGGCCGACCAGATCATTGCCCCGCTGCAGGACGCCGTCGACCTCGAAGAGGCCAGCGACCTGGAGCAGGACAACCTCAGGGCCTGGAAGCGCTACCGCGTGGCGCTCAACCGTCTGCCCGATCAGGACGGTTTCCCTGAAACCATCGAGTGGCCGTCCGCCCCGCAATGATCGCTGCTCTCTTGCATGAGGAATCGCCGATGAGCGAACTCTCCACACTCAGCGCGACGCTGACCGCCAGGGTGCGCGAAGCGCTGCCGACCCTGGCCTCGGTCGACAGTCATGACAGCGCCGAAACCACACTCGCGTTGCCGGCCCTGCGCCACGGCATCCTGCGCATGACTGCCGACGGCGCGCCCCGCGATGGTCGCTCGGTGCTGATCGCTACCTTCGAGGCCGACATCACCCTGGATACCACGCAGCCCGAGGCGCGCCTGCAGGGCAGCGAGCTGGCGGCGCAACTGATGGACTTGCTGCGCCAGCAGCTGTGGGGATTGGATTTCGTCGAAGCCAGCCGCAACGTGCAGGCGCAATACGAAGGTTCCGGCTGGAAGGTGCGCTGGGAGCAGCCGATCTTGTTCGGCGAGCCGCAGTGGGCCTGGCCCGATCAGCCGCCCGGCAGCCTGCTGCTGGGCGTCGATCCGGACACCGGCGCCGGCAATCAGCACAAGTACCTGGCGCCGGAGGACCTGGCATGAGCTACGCCACGGCGATGCACGACCGCATGCTGGCCTGCCTGGTGATTCCCTGCTCGGTGGTCGCCGTGGACCTGGTTGCGGCGCGGGTGCGGGTCGGTGACGGCGACTGGACCAGCGCCTGGGTGCGCTGGCACGGCCTGGCCGCCGGCAAGGCGCGGCACTGGCGGGCGCCGAGCCTGGGCGAGCAGGGCGTGCTGGTCAGTCCCAGCGGCGAGCCGGCTCAAGGCACCTTCGTGCCTGGCCTGTATGGCAACGCGGGCAGCGCGCCGGACAACCGCGACCACGTCGAAGTCTGGCGCTTCGATGATGGCGGCTCGCTGAGCTACGACTGGCAGGCCGGACGCTACGACATCCAGCTGCCCACGGGCAACGCCACCATCAAGGTCGGCGCCAGCACCCTGGCGATCAACGACGGTGCCATCACCCTCGATGCCGCCGCCATCACCTTGACCGGCAATGTCACGGTCAAGGGCCCGCTGCTGGTCAGTGGTGACATCAACGGCGGCGGGCGGATCATCGATACCGCCGGCAACACCGCCAATCACAAGCATTGATACCCGCTGCCGGTGGCAGCGTGGCAGCTATCTGATCGGCAACACACTCATCACCGCCTTTGCAGGGCCAGCAATCAGGGCGCGGTCGGGGCCTGCAACAACGGCTTGGTTCTGGACGTTACAGGATATTAGGAGGTCATATGCCACTCGATCTGGTCAAACTGGGAACCCCTCCCACTGGCGCGGACGGTGACGTTGCGCGTACCGCGTTCATGCGGATCAACAACAACTTCAAGATGATGGACGACATTGGGCTGACAGCGCCCATTTCGCCCACCCGAGACATTGCCGACCTCAACCAGGCCACCAGCCCCGGTTGGTACAGCGCACTGAGCGGCACAGCGAGTCACCGTCCGCCAGGGATCAGCTATCCGTTGGTCTGTGTCGCACAGGCCGCCGTCGGGTTCATTGTCCAGACCGCGCTCGACCCCATGACGGGGAAGTCGGCGAGCCGGGGGTTCAATGCCAACATCCAGACCTGGAGCGACTGGCGGGAACATCCGGGGGCGTCCGATCTTGGCACTGCGGCCTTCGCCGCACTGACTACATCCACGGCCGACTCCACCACTGGCCGGGTCTTGAAGGTCGGGGACTTTGGCATCGGCGGTTTCACCCCAGGCGTGCAGGAGGGTGACATCAATGCGCTGCGCTCCACCGGCGACTATTACGTCGAGGGCAAGAGCCTGAATGTCTTGCCGTTCAATACCAATGGTTATCTGCGCGTCTGCTCGGTGACCGGCGGTTACGCCATGCAGTCGTTCACCGCGTACAACGACAGCGGCATCTACCAGCGCATGCTGATCAATGGCACGTGGACGGGATGGTACGAGAAGTGTGCTCCGACCACTCGGTTGAGTGTTTCGAGCAATCTGAACTTTGAATACAACCGTGATTGTCAATTTGTCGATACCACGGTCAACCGACCCGCTTTCATCGCCTACGGTGTCGTACGGACTCTGTGGCGACATGCCAACAGCGAGTGCGTGCAGATCGCCTGGTCCGTCACCAATGAGCTGACGGCCATGCGCCGGGTGATTGGTGGGGCCTGGACGGCATGGGTCAATACCACGCCGATGGGGACCGTGGGGCAGGGCTGGCAAGCGACCGCCCGGGCCCTCAATACCTCGTATCTGAACGACAGCGGGCGACCGATCCAGGTCAAGGCCCTGGTCGGCCCGGCCTCCCAGGTCAACTCGTACCTGCAATGGGTCGTCAATGGCGTCACGCTCACCGGGTCCTACAGTGGCGCGGCGGGGCAATACATCGACAGTGGCGCCATCATCGTGCCAGCGGGCGCGTCGTATGGACTGTTCGGTGGTAACAACCCCGGTCCGCTCAACAGTTGGGTGGAAATGCGATGACAGGAGGTCGAAATGTTTGATCCACAGATGAAGTATTACCGAGACGAACCCTGGGATGGCCTGGCCATGATCCATGCGTTCAAGGCCGATGGCTCGCAGGATGACTACATCGGCGAGTCACGGGTGTCGATGACCGAGGCCGAAGTCGAGGACTACTACCGGCGGACATTGACGCTCGACCCTCTCAGGGCAGCCCAGGCCGAGCTTCTGCGCCTGCGCAGTCTTGCCGATACCGCCATCGCCCCCTTGCAGGATGCCGTCGACCTTGATGATGCCCGCGAGGCAGAGGCCGCTCGACTGAAGGCGTGGAAGCGCTACCGCGTGGCGCTGAACCGTGTGCCCGAGCAGCCAGGCTACCCCGCCGGGATCGACTGGCCGGCACTGCCGTCCTGAACGCGTCGAATCGAGCCCCAAGCCCGCGCCTGCGGGCTTTTTCATATCAGGAGAACGTCATGCCTATCCATTCAAGGGATGTGCCCGGAACAGGAGGTGCCCCATGATCGGCATGGACCGCCGCAACGGCCAGCCCTTGTCGGGCGTCGCCCACCTGCGTCAATCCATCGAGGACATCCTCACCACCCCCCTGGGCAGCCGGCGCATGCGCCCGGAATACGGCAGCCAACTGCGCCGCTACGTCGACCTGCCGGTCAACGAAGGTTGGAAAAGCGCGGTGCAGGCCGAGGTGGCTCGCGCCCTCGGGCGCTGGGAGCCGCGGCTGAAACTGGAACGGGTCAAGGTCGTGGCGGTGCTCGACGGCCAGGTCAGCCTGGCCTTGAGTGGCCGCTACCTGGACGACGACGCGCTGGTGGAGGTGACCGTATGAGCCAGGTCGACCTGTCGAAACTGCCTGCCCCGCAACTGCTCGAAGACCTCGATTTCGAGGTGCTGTACCAGGAGGACCTGGCCAGCTTCCGCGCCCAGCTTGGCGACAACTGGAGCGCCAACCTCGAAAGCGACCCGGTCACCAAGCTGATCGAGGTCGGTGCCTACCGCAAGCTGCTCAACCGGGCACGGATCAACGACGCGGCCAAGGCGCTGCTGCTGGCCTATGCCCGGGGCAGCGACCTCGACCAGCTGGCGGCCAATGTCAGCCTGCAACGCCTGGTGATCCAGGCCGCGGACCCTGGCACGACGCCGCCGACCGAGGCCGTGCTCGAATCCGACGACGCGCTGCGCGAGCGAGTGCAGCTGGTCTACGAAGGCCTGACCACCGCCGGCCCGCGCAACAGCTACATCCTCCATGCCCGCAACGCTTCGGGACGGGTCGCCGACGCGACCGCCGAAAGCCCGTCGCCGGCCGTGGTGGACGTCACCGTGCTGAGCCTGGACGGCGATGGCGTGGCCAGTCCCGAACTGCTGGCGCAGGTCAGCGCCTACCTCGACGACGACGACATCCGCCCGGTCGCCGACCGGGTCAACGTGCGCAGCGCCCAAGTGCTGCCCTACCAGGTCGAGGCGGTACTGCACATGGCTGACAACGGCCCGGAGTTCGAAGCGATCCTGTCCGAGTGCCGGCGTCGTCTTCAGGCCTGGATCAATCCGCGCCGACGGCTGGGCGTCGAGGTCGCCCGTTCGGGGATCGACGCGCAGTTGCACATCGACGGCGTGAGCCGCGTCGAGTTGATCGGCTGGAGCGACATCCGTCCCAGCAAGGCGCAGGCGGCCTGGTGCACTGGCATCGACCTGCGGCGGGGGGGCTGACATGCACAGCCTCCTGCCGCTCAACCGCACGCCGCTGGAGCGGGCCATCGAGGTGGCCGCCGACGAAGACCTCAAGGCTACCCTGCGCACCCTCTACAACCCCGACACTTGCCCGACGCACCTGCTCTACCAGCTGGCCTGGGCCTGGTCGGTGGACCGCTGGGACGACAGCTGGGGCGAGGCGATCAAGCGCTCGGTGATCCGCTCGGCGTTCTTCGTCCATGCCCACAAGGGCACCCTCGGCGCCCTCAGGCGGGTGGTCGAGCCGTTCGGCTACCTGATCGAGGTGCAGGAGTGGTGGCAGACCGAGCCCGCCGGGGTGCCGGGGACGTTCGCCCTGAAAGTGGGGGTGACCGATACCGGCATCAGCGAGCAAACCTACAACGAACTGTCGTCGCTGATCGACGACGCCCGGCCGGTCAGCCGCCACATGACGGGGCTTGCCATCAGCCTCGAAAGCCGTGGCGCTCTTCATTTCGGCTGTGCGCTGCAGGACGGCGACGAGCTCGACGTCTATCCACCGGCGCCTGCTGACGTGGTCGTCAACGGCGCAATCGGTCGCGGCGGCCGGGAACATACAATCGATACCTTGGACATTGCACATGGTTGACCAGAATTCCCAGTTCTACGCCATCCTCACCAACGTGGGCGCGGCGAAACAGGCCAACGCGGATGCCTTGGGCATCCCGTGGAAAATCACCCAGATGGGGGTGGGCGATGCCAACGGCGTCGATCCCATGCCCAACGCCACCCAGACCAGCCTGATCAACGAATGGCGCCGGGCGCCGTTGAACCAACTGAAGGTGGATGACAAGAACAGCGCGATCATCGTCGCCGAGCAGGTCATCCCGGCGGATGTCGGTGGCAAGTGGATCCGCGAGATCGCGCTGTACGATGCCGATGGCGACATGGTCGCCGTGGCCAACTGCGCCCCGACCTACAAGCCATTGCTCAGCCAGGGTTCGGGGCGTACCCAGGTAGTGCGCATGAACCTGATCGTCAGCAGCGCCAGCAACGTGCAGCTGAAGATCGATCCGTCGGTGGTCCTTGCTACTCGGGATTATGTCGATAGCCGCATCAGCGAGGAAATCAACAAGCTGGATAGCAAGCAGTCTGTCCGGGTGGCAACCTCGGTCAACATCGCTCTGGCAGGTTTACAGGCTATCGACGGTATACAACTGGTATCAGGTGATCGGGTACTTGTGAAGAGCCAGGCGGTGCCCAAGGATAACGGGCTGTATGCGGCTGCTATCGGCGCCTGGTCGCGTACGTCGGATGCAGACAGCAGTGCGAAGGTTACTCCGGGCATAGTTGTAGCCGTGGAGCAGGGGGCGACCCTGGCTGACACTATCTGGCAATTGATCACTGACGGCCCGATCATCTTGGGCTCAACCGCGCTGATGTTCCGTGACATTACCGACGGCTTTGCCCGTCTGCTGTCTCCGGCCTTCGCGGGCACTCCGACCGCTCCCACTCCGGACCAGTTCGACAGCGGTAAACGTTTGGTCACTACTGATTTCGCGAAGCGTATGGGGCTCGAATATTCGAGCTTTGGGTCGGTAGCAACCAGCACAGCACTGACGGCCGTCAACATCGGTGGTCTGATCAGTGCCTCAAGCATTGCGCCCATCACAGTAACGCTGCCGTCTACGATGGGCGTTGCCCAGGGTGCCACGATCGCGGTCGTCAGCGCCGGCACTGGTGCAGTAACGGTCGCAGCGGCGGCGGGCGGCGATATCGTCTACACCTCGACCGGTTTTGCCGGCCCGATTGTACTGGGGCTGGGTGATTCGGCGGAGTTCATCAAGTTAGCTGGGCAGTGGCGTCTGGTCGGCGGCAGCATCATGTTGCGCTATTCGCAAGTTATGAAAGAGGGCAGCTTTACCACTCGCCCGCAATTCGATAACACCCAGTGTCTGGCGACGACTGAGTTTGTGCAGCGGGAGATTGGAAATTACAGTGGTCAGAAGGGCGTCAGCGGCGCCTATACAGTGGTCCCGACTGATTCAGGAAAAGTGCTCAGCCTCACGGGCGGAGGCTACACGATTACTCTACCGTCTATTTCATCCTTTGCTGTTGGCTCCAAGATCAGGTTTATGAACTTTGGAACGGGTGCCATTCAGGTAGTGGGTTCGGGCTTGATAGGCACAGTGTCCATCGGTATCACTGATTCGCTTGAGGTAATCGCCACTCTCGGCGGTTGGATGTTGGTTGGTGGGAGCGCCTTGCTTGGTTCAAGCTCCGGCTTTGGGGCCTCGCTCAATGGTACCGTTGGGTATCAGAAGCTTCCAAGCGGAGCAATTGAGCAGTGGGGGGTATACGTCGGAGCGCCCTCGGGTTCGGATACGGTGATCACGCTTCCCGTAGCAATGCTGGCGGTACCAACCTGTATAGAACTTACATTTGCGAACTTCAGCGGCGGGGAAAACGTCGGAGTCGCCCCCGTTCTTCAAGCCAGAAACAGTACGCCGGGCAGTATTACGGTGCGTAACTTATTTGTAGGGTCGTCGTCGTTCTTTTGGAAAGTGAGAGGTCGTGTATGACAACGTTATTCAGCCCGGCGACTGGATTTTTCTATGACGATCACGTCAACAGTTTCATTCCATCCGACGCTCGTAAAGTGAGCGACGAAATACATCAGACATTGCTGGCGGGACAAAGTGGTGGTCGTCGGATTATTTCGGATAAGAACGGCTTTCCTATTCTGACTGATCCGCCCCCTCCAGATCTTGGAGTGCTGGGCACTATTGAACGACAGTGGCGTGATGAGCGGCTAGCCGCCACGGATGGTGTTGTATCGCGACACCGTGACGAGTTGGAGGAAGGCGTGGTGACCACGCTGACTACCGATCAGTACATAGAACTGCAGGCATATCGTCGGGCTTTGCGGAACTGGCCCCAGGGTAGCGACTTCCCGTCGGCTGAGCACCGGCCGCCGACGCCAGCCTTGATGGCCAGCATCATTCCATGACGCCTCGCACTGACGGGGCGTTTTCTTAACCGCTGTATCAATGGCCTCGCTCTGCGGGGCCTTTTCGTATCTGGAGATTTACATGAGCGGATTTTTCCACGGCGTCACCGTGACCAATGTCGACACCGGCGCCCGCAGCATCGCGCTGCCGTCGTCCTCGATCATCGGCTTGGTCGATACCTTCACCGAAGGCCCGGGTGTCACCGCCAAGGCCAACGACCTGGTGCTGATCACCAGCGAGCGCGAAGCGGTCGCGGCGTTTGGCCAGGACGCGGCGATCACCAAGGCCTGCCGTGCCATCTACAGCCGCGCCAAGGCGGTCATCGTCGCCTGCGGCGTGGCCAAGCTCGAGGACGCCGCCGAGCAGACCTCGGCGATCATCGGCAACGTGCTGGCCGACGGCAAGCGCACCGGCCTGCAGGCGCTGCTCGACGGCAAGAGCCGTTTCAACGCCCAGCCACGCCTGCTGGTCACCCCCAAGCACAGCGCCACCCAGGCGGTCGGCACCGCGCTGGTGGCCCTGGCCGACAAGCTGCGCGCCATCGCCATCATCGACGGCCCCAACACCACCGATGAAGCGGCCATCGCCTATGCCAAGCACTTCGGCGCCAAGCGCGCGTTCCTGGTCGACCCGGGCGTGCGTTACTGGGACAACGGCGAAGAGGCCACCGTCGATGCGCCGGGCTCGGCCTGGGTCGCTGGCCTGTTCGCCTGGACCGACCGCGAGTACGGCTTCTGGGCGTCGCCTTCGAACAAGGAGTTCGTCGGCATCACCGGTACCACCCGGGCGGTGGAGTTCCTCGATGGCGACGACAGCTGCCGCGCCAACCTGCTGAACAACGCCAACATCGCCACCATCATCCGCGACGACGGCTTCCGCTTGTGGGGCAACCGCACCTTGTCGAGCGACCCGAAATGGGCCTTCGTCACCCGCGTGCGGACCCTGGACATCGTCATGGACGCGATCCTCTATGGCCACAAGTGGGCCGTGGACCGCTCCATCACCGCCACCTACGTCAAGGACGTCACCGAGGGCCTGCAGGCCTTCATGCGCGACCTGAAGAACCAGGGCGCGATCATCAACTTCGAGGTCTATGCCGACCCGGAGCTGAACACCGCCAGCCAACTCGAGCAGGGCAAGGTGTACTGGAACATCCGCTTCACCGATGTGCCGCCTGCCGAGAACCCCAATTTCCGCGTCGAAGTCACCAACCAGTGGCTGACCGAAGTCCTCGATTCCGCCGCTTAAGGAGCGCACCTGCATGGCAATGATTCCCGAAACACTGGCCAACCTGAACCTGTTCGTCGATGGCGTCAGCTTCCAGGGCGACGTGCCCAGCCTGACCCTGCCCAAGCTCACCCTGAAGATGGAGGAGCACCGTCCCGGCGGCATGGACATGCCGGTCGAGATGGACCAGGGCATGGAGAAACAGGAAGCCGCCTTCACCACCAGCGGCGTGCGCCGCGAGGCGCTGAAGTTCTTCGGCCTGGCCGACGGCACCGCCTTCAACGGTACCTTCCGCGGCGCGTTCAAAGGCCTCAAGGGCCAGATCAAGCCGGTGATCGTCACCCTGCGTGGCTCGCTGAAGGAGATCGACATGGGCGACTGGAAGTCCGGTGACAAGGCCGAGATCAAGCACAGCGTCGCCGTCACCTACTACAAGCTCGAGGTCGATGGCCGACTGGTCTACGAGATCGACGCCCTGGGCATGAAGCGGGTGATCGATGGGGTCGACCAGCTGGCTGCGCAACGCGCCGCCCTTGGCCTTTAAGGAGAATGCTCGATGGCTCAAGCGAAAATGATGCCGCAATGGCTGACGGTCGATGCCGAACGCGTGACCGTGCGCCTGTCGCGTCCCAGCGAAGCCAATGGCGTACAGGTCGACAGCCTGTCGCTGCGCGCCCCCACGGTGCGTGATATCCGCAACGCCCAGGCCGGCGCCGCCAGCGATGACGAGCAGCGCGAGCTGAACCTGTTCGCTTCCCTCGCCCAAGTCGGTGTCAAGGACCTTGAAGGGCTGGCCCTGAAGGACTACAGCCGCCTGCAAGCCGGCTACTTTCGCCTGGTGCAGGACGACGAGCTTTGACCCAGCCCGGCAGAAGGCCGCCGCCAGGCGGCTGGCCAGGGAGTTGAATTTCTCCGCCAGCGAGATCATGACCATGTCGTTCAGCGACATGGTCTGGTGGCTGACGGATTGAAAGGGAGACGCGGATGGCGAACAGATCAACGGTGGCGCCTGGCGCTCCCGGTGCCACTGTCCCAGCACTCGCAGGCCCGTTCGAGGGGCTGCGTGGCAGCACGGTGCCCGCGAGGATGCTGGGTATCACCCAGCGGTCGCCCGACCCTGGTGGGGTAGACAGTGAGGGGGCGCCTGCGCAGGAAACGGAGGCGGTACGGGAGAAGGACGAGCAGCCCGAGTCCTTGCAAGCGCAGCAACGGCAGGTCGGACTGCTTGAGCAACAAAACGGTCTTCTGGCTCGGGCCCTGAATGCCTGGAAGGCCCCCTCGGAACCTGGATTGGTACCCGAGGTCGGCCAGGCGGTACGCGATGCGGGGGCATCGATCCTGATCGCGGGCGGCGGTTACCTGGCGGCGAAGGGCGCCGCCCAGGTACCTGCGATGATCGGCAGAACGCGAAGCGGCACGGGCGGTTCGACTGACAGCGAGGGGCATCCTGACGGAGCCCGGATCAGCGCATCCGCCAGCCCTGGCACCGTGTACCTGCCGGCGCTGGTCATTGGTAACGATGATCGCGCCCTGGGTAGGGACGATTATCCACTCGGCGCGGATGCGACACCGGCGCCGGTGCCAAGGCCTGCGGAGCCGGGGCGGTGGGCGCAGGCGCTGCAGGCCGGCAAATCGGCGGGTGGCATGGCAGGGCTGGATGCGTTGATGAAGCTTGCCTTCACGGCGACCACCGCCTCCACCCCGGAGCAGAAAGGCGAGGGCGTGGGGGGCGCCGCAGGTGGTTTCATCGGTACCGTGACGGGCGCCATGCTGGGTAGGAGCCTCAAGGTGGGAGCCCCTGCCGCCTCGATGATGCTGGGCTTTGCCGGCGACAAGGTCGGCGGTGCGTTGGGCAAGGGGCTGATGGCCACGTCTGGCAACGCGCCACAACCTGATGCCGGCAGCGGGCAGTCGGCACCGACGATGGCCAGTTCGCCATCGCCGGCGACCACCTTGTGGGGCACCTTGGCTGGTGCCGCGGGGATAGGCGCGGGGGCGGCCGCCTTCAGGCACCGAGACCGGCTGCGTCGCCTGGGGCGTGGCAAAGGCAGCCTGGCGCTGGACGAGCCTTTTCCACTGGGCGCGGACGCCGGACCGGCGCCCACTGGCATCAATCCTTCTGCGGGGCGCCTGGCCAGGCTGAAGGAGGCCTTCAAGGCACCCGGCAAGCTGCCGTGGGTAGAGGCTGGAGTGAAGGCGGCCTACACCTATGCCACCGCCAAGACGCCCGAGGAAAAGGGGGCAGGCTATGGCGGTGCGATAGGCGGCGCGGTAGGCACCGCGTTGGGGGGCTTGTTCCTCAGCGGCATCGTCGGGCCGCCGGTCGCGATGCTGATAGGCAACGCGGTCGGTGACAAGGTGGGTGGTGTGGTTGGGGGATGGGTCGGCAAGACGCTCTTCAGTGACAAGCCTGGAGCATCGATCGCCCAGCGTGACACGCATCAGGATGGCCGCATGCCGGCACGCGGGCTCATCGACGAGTCGGAGGGCAGCCGGAGCATCAGGCCGCTTTCGTCAACATCGTCGGATGCTTCGCCTGGGCCTGGAAAGCCCATCAATACATCTGCTGGAGGTATTGCCACGGGGCCGCTGGCACTTGCGCCGGGCACGCCTCCTGTGGCGTCGGCAGGCAAATACTTTGTCGAGCGCGCCGCCGAGTTTGAGCCGCTCTCGCGGGCAAATGGACTGCTTGGCCCGTCGGTCTCCCTGCGTGATCCACGCGAGGTGACACTCGTGCCGAAACGTGAAGTGCTCGATGAGCAGGTTGGCGAACGGATCGCCAGACAGCGCTTGTCAACCGTGTCCAGCTTTGTGCCGGCGCCGCGGGCAGCCGTCGAAGTGCCCGCCATTGGAGGCACGGCGCCACGGACAGTGTTTGGGGCAGGTACGCCGGCCGCCACACCGGTGAGCAAGTACTTCTCCGAGCGCGCCGCGGAGTTCGGGGCGATTACGCTGGCGAATGTGCCGCCTGCGCCGGTGACGCTGCCGGAGGCCATGCAGCCTCCGGCGAATCGAGGCATGCCCGCGCAACCGACCACCCAGCAGTTCACCTTCACCGCGAACATGCCCATCACCGTGCAGGGCAGCGTGGATGCGCCCAACCAGCTCGCCCAGCAACTCGAGGAATCGGTCCGGCGCGTGATGCAGGACCTGCAGAGGCAGGCCTACAACGCACAGCTGGCCGACCACCCCAATGCATTCTGAACAGGAGGAACCATGACCTATCTGGAGCAGCTGCAAGCCACGCTGCAGGCCCTGGTCAAGGCGGGAGAGGCAGGGCGTCGGCGTGCCGACGCCATGCTCGATCCAGTGAACGAGGCGATCGACCATGTGCGGGGTGCGGTCGCCGAGCTGGAAGGGCTGCCGGTGGTCGGGCCGGTCATCGGCGCCAGGTTGCAGCGCACGATGCGGGCGATTGCCACGGCTCAGGCGCAAGTGTCCAAGGTACTGGCCAGATATGACCAGGCGCTTGGCGTGGTACGCCAGGTGCGTGAGCGCATCGATGCCTTCGCCGGGCATGTGGTCAAGGCCGGGACGGCGATACGCCGGGTGGCGGGGGAGGTGCGCTCGACCGTCGATGGCGTGCTGTCGACGCTGGGCTTCGCGCCCATGACCACGCCGGCCGCCGAAGCGGTCAAGCCGTTCCCGCACCTGCTGGTGCTGCAACCCTTGAAGGTCGGGGCCACGCCCTACTACTTCAACCTCGACACCGCGGCCTTCGACCAGTTGCGCCGGCAGACGCGCTTTCGCTGGGCCGGGCAGGAGCGACTGAGCCGTGCAAGTGCCCAGCAGGCCGTCAGCCTGGGCGAGGAAAGCATCACCATCCGTGGCGCGATCTTCCCCGGGTTCAAGGGCGGAATCGGTCAGTTGCAGACGCTGCGCGGCATTGGTCGCCAGTTGCTGCCGTTGTCGTTGACCACCGGCTACGGCGAGGTGCTCGGCACCTGGTGCCTGGCCAGCATCGAGGAAGAGCAGAGCGTGCTGCTGGCTGGCGGCATTGCGCGCAAACAAGGTTTTTCATTGGAGTTCGTCAGCTATGGCCAGGACCTGCAAAACGTCTGAGGGCGACCTGCTCGACACCCTCTGTCAGCACTACTACGGGCACCTGACCGGCACGGTGGAGGCCGTGCTGGACGCCAACCCGGGGTTGGCGGACGAGGCGCAGCCGTTTCGTGCCGGTGTGAGGATTCTGTTGCCGGAGCTGCCGCTGGCGGCGAGCGACGCCGTCCAGCTGTGGGACTGACATGCCGTCGACGCGCAGCGCGGTGACGCGTTTCAAAGCAACCGTGGAGCCTGAACCATGCAACCTCAATTTCGCATCATCGCCGACGGCAACGACATCACCACGTTGATCAATGACCGTTTGCTGTCGTTACGCACCACCGATAAACCTAGCATGGAGTCGGATGAGTTCGAACTGCGCATCGACGCCCGCGATGGCGCCGTGGCGCTACCGGCCAGGGGCGCGTTGCTCGAGGTTCACCTGGGTTATGCCGGGCGACCCTTGAGCCGCCTGGGCCGCTATACCGTGGATGAGGTCGAGTTGTCCGGCCCGCCCGACACCCTGGTGATCCGCGGCAAGGCCAGCGACCTGCGCGGCACTGGCAAGACCATCCGCAGCGGCAGCTGGGAAAACGTGACGCTGCAGCGCATCGTCGCCGAAATCGCCGCGCGCAACGGCTGGCAGGCGGTGTGCCCGGTGGCTGCGTTGGTGCCGCGGGTCGATCAGTACAGCGAGTCGGATTTCAACTTCATCACTCGCCTGGCCCGACTGCACGACTGCACCGCCAAGCTCGCCAACGGGCAATTGCTGGTGATGCCGCGCCAGGGCGGGCAGAGCGCCAGTGGCAAGCCTTTGGGCGTGGTGACCATTGCCCGTGCCGATGTCAGCCAGTGGCAGTTCAGGCTGGCGGACAAGAACACCCACAAAGCAGTCAGGGCCCGGCACCCGGACAGCGCCAGCGGTCGTCTGCAGGCCGTGGAACTGGTCAATGGCGACGCGCCGCAGGGGGTGCAGCCGGTGTATACCGACCGCCACCTTTACCCCAACCGCGCTGCCGCCGAGCAAGCCGTCCGGGCGCGACTGGCCAGCTTCAACCGCGATAGCGCCAGCGTTCGTCTGGACATGCCGGGACGCACCGACCTGTTCGCCGAGCGCAGCATCGAGACCAGCGGTTTTCTCGCCGGGCTGGATGGCGTGTATCTGATCGAATCGGTGGAGCAGATGTTCACCGGCACTGGCTGGCGTACCACCGTGCAGTGCAACGGCGGGCGCCAGGGCAAGGCGCGGGCCAAGGGCGCGGCGCCGTATCGCAGTGGGGCGCTCAAGGCCTGATGGGCAAGGAGAGGCTTTCCCGGTGCCTGTGGCCGAGGGCAATTCCTATAGTCGTCGCTCAATCGGCGGGCCGACCAGGAAGGGCAGTACATGAGTGACTTACCTCTTGATCGGAGGTGACCTTCGAACCGTCAGGACCAGCCCATGTTCATCGATCTACGCTGCGGCCAGTGCAACAAGCTGCTGGCCCGCATCACCCCCGTTTCCGAGCTCCAGATCAAGTGCGGCCGGTGTCGTACCTTGAATCATGTGAAAGCCACGCGCTTCGAGCCATCGCCCATGAGCGAACCCATGGCGGCCGCGTCCGCCGTTCGATCAGACCGCAATGGAGAAGCCATCGATGCTGCTCACTGAACAACAACTTCGCCAGATCTACCCGCTCGCCGGCCAGCGCGCCGTGACCTTCCTTCCCGCCCTCAACACGGCCATGGCCAATTGGGAAATCGACCACCCCAAGCGCATCGCCGCATTCCTGGCCCAGGTCGGTCACGAGTCCGGCCAGTTGCGTTACGTCAAGGAACTGGGCAACGACCGTTACCTGGCGCGCTACGACATCGGCAGCCTGGCGTTGCGCCTGGGCAACACCCCCGAGGCCGATGGCGACGGCCAGCGCTATTGCGGTCGTGGCCTGATCCAGGTGACCGGGCGCAACAACTACCAAGCCTGCAGCCGGGCACTGTTCGGTGACGAACGCTTGCTGGCGCAGCCGCAGATCCTCGAGCAACCGCGCTGGGCCTGCGAGTCGGCGGCCTGGTTCTGGCATTCGCGCGGCCTCAACGCGCTGGCTGATCAGGGCGAGTTCAACCGGATCACCCGGCATATCAATGGCGGGTTGAATGGCCTGTCGGATCGCCTCGAACTCTGGGGAAGGGCGCGCGAGGTGTTGTGTTGAACCGCCTGCGGCTTGGGCTCTGCGGGGTGCTGATGCTGCTGTGCGCGGCAGTGGCCTGGCAGGTCCAGAGCTGGCGCCTGGGGCAGCAGTTGGCCGAACAGGAACAGGAATTGGTGCGCCAACGCCTCGACCAGGCCGAGGCGCTGCACCGCCTGATGCTGGCCGAGCGTGAGCGGCGCCTGAGCCTCGAGCGGCGTCTGCAGGATAGTGAAGCGAAACATTTCCAGGAGCTCAACGATGCTCAACAATCTCAAGCCCGTCTGCGTGATCGCCTTGCTACTGCCGATCTGCGCCTGTCGGTCCTGGTCGAGCGCGACGCCAGTTGCACCACAGTGCCTGCCGCCACCGCTACCAGCGGCCTGGATCATGGCCCCGTACGCGCCCGACTTGACCCGCAGAATGCTCGACGAATTATCGCCATCACCGACGACGGCGATCGCGGACTGATCGCCTTGCGCGCCTGCCAGGATCATCTGCGTGCGCTTGCGCAACCTGACCGCTGATGGGGATCACGGCATAATGGCGTGCCTTACACATTGCCGGGAGCAAGGACTGCATGAAATCGGCCGCGAAGCATTCGCCCTCTCGTCTGGCGCAGTGGCTGGTCATCGCCCTCGGCGCATTGCCGGTGTTCCTGCTGGCCTTCTGGGTGCCAGCGTTCGCCGAGGGGGACGCGGCTATCGCGCTGGAGCGGTTTCTCGATGACCATCTGCTGGGGCGTGTCGGCCCCTGGTCATCGGAGTTCCCCCTGATGTCCAAGGCGGTCGCCAACTACATCGCCATCGCCGCGCTGCCTGGCGCGCTGGGGTTGATCGTGGTGTGGCGTCGGCACCTGCGGCCGATCGAGCAGATGCCTGCCCTGGCCTTGCACCGCTGGCTGCTGTTCCTTGCTGGCTGGCTGGCGCTCACGGCGCTGGTCATCCACCAGCACTATTTCAGCTATACGGACTTTGCCCTGCAGCGTTCCAAGTTTCGTGTCTTCGGTCGGTATCCAGTGCTGTATCCCTTCTATGCCGCGGCGGCGATGTGGGTGATCGAGCTCGTGGTCATGGGCAGCTACGCCCTGTTCGTGCATTACCCGGGCCAGTGGCTCGCGCGGCGTGCTGGTGGCCGTGGTGGGTGTTAGGGTATGCGCAGTCCCAACCAGGAGCCTGCCATGGACCCGATCACCGTTCTTTCCACTCGCCTGGGCGAGCACCTGCGGCGCTTCAAGGCCCAGGTGAGCACCGCCGAGTCCTGCACGGGCGGCGGCATTGCCGAGGCCATCACCCGCGTTCCCGGCAGCTCGGCCTGGTTCGAGGCGGGATATGTGACCTATTCCAATGCCCAGAAGACCCGCCAGCTGGGTGTCCCCGAGCCATTGTTCGCCCAGGTCGGCGCGGTCAGCCAGGAAGTGGTCGAGGCGATGGTCCGTGGCGCCCAGGCGGCCAGCGGCGCGCGCTTCGCCGTGGCGGTGAGCGGCGTGGCCGGCCCCGACGGCGGCTCGCCGGCCAAACCGGTGGGCACGGTCTGGCTGGCGTGGGCCGACGGCAGTCATGTCAGCAGCGAGCGGCGCCACTTCGATGGCGACCGTGAAGCGGTCCGTCGACAGACGGTGATCGCCGCGCTAGACGGCTTGTTACAGCTTGGTGCCGAGTAAATCGCCCAGCGGGGGTTTGCGGAAACGAATCCCTGTGGAATAATACTGGCTACTTATACAGTTGTTCCGGCCCCAGGGCCTAAGTCGATCACGTGAGGATTTCAATGGACGACAACAAGAAGCGCGCCTTGGCTGCGGCCCTGGGTCAAATCGAACGCCAATTCGGCAAGGGCGCAGTCATGCGCATGGGTGACCACGAGCGTCAGGCCATCCCCGCCATCTCCACCGGCTCCCTGGGCCTGGACATCGCGCTGGGCATTGGTGGCCTGCCGAAGGGCCGTATCGTCGAAATCTATGGTCCGGAATCCTCGGGCAAGACCACGCTGACCCTGTCGGTCATCGCCGAAGCCCAGAAAAACGGTGCCACGTGCGCCTTCGTCGACGCCGAACACGCCCTTGATCCCGAGTACGCCGGCAAGCTGGGCGTCAACGTCGACGACCTGCTGGTCTCGCAGCCCGACACCGGTGAACAGGCCCTGGAAATCACCGATATGCTGGTGCGTTCCAACGCCGTGGACGTGATCATCGTCGACTCCGTGGCGGCCCTGGTGCCCAAGGCCGAAATCGAAGGCGAGATGGGCGACATGCATGTCGGCCTGCAGGCCCGCCTGATGTCCCAGGCGCTGCGTAAGATCACCGGTAACATCAAGAATGCCAACTGCCTGGTCATCTTCATCAACCAGATCCGCATGAAGATCGGTGTGATGTTCGGCAGCCCGGAAACCACCACCGGTGGTAACGCCCTGAAGTTCTACGCCTCGGTGCGTCTGGACATCCGTCGTACCGGCGCGGTCAAGGAAGGCGACGAGGTGGTCGGCAGCGAAACCCGCGTCAAGATCGTCAAGAACAAGGTTTCGCCACCGTTCCGCCAGGCCGAGTTCCAGATCCTCTACGGCAAGGGCATCTACCGCAACGGTGAAATCATCGACCTGGGTGTTTCCCAGGGCCTGGTGGAAAAATCCGGTGCCTGGTACAGCTACCAGGGCAACAAGATCGGCCAAGGCAAGGCTAACGCTGCCAAGTACCTGCAAGAGAACCCGGCCATCGGCGCAGAGATCGAGAAGCAGATCCGCGAGAAGCTGCTCACCACCAATGCCGTAGCTACCGCTGGCAAGGCCGCTGCCGCTGAGGCCGATGCCGACGACATGGCTGACGCCGACGCCGGTTATTGATCTGCCCCATGTCCGTCGTACTCGACACCCCCGTCGCTGTTCGGCGGACTGCCATGGACCTGCTCGCCCGCCGCGAGCACGGTCGCGTCGAGCTGACGCGCAAACTGCGCCAGCGCGGTGCTCCAGATGAGCTGATCGAGCCCGCGCTCGATCAGCTGGCTGAAGAAGGGCTGCTCAGTGAAGCCCGCTATCTCGAGAGTTTCATTCGCTATCGATCCAGTGCCGGCTATGGCCCTGCGCGTATTCGCGAGGAGCTTGGTCAGCGTGGCTTGAATCGAGGTGATATCGACCAGGCCCTTCGCGAGAGCGGGGTGGACTGGACGGCGCAATTGCGAGATGTCTGGCAGCGCAAATTTGCCGGGCAACGCCCTCAGGATCCGCGCAGCCGGGCCCAGCAAACCCGTTTTCTCGCCTACCGTGGTTTCCCCATGGATCTGATCGGCCGGCTGCTCAGCGGTCGCGATCTGGACGACTATTGATGCCCTGCATGGCTGGCACGCACGCGTGTCAGCCATGCAGGGCATTTTGCGTTCAGTTCACCCTGAGGGCTTCCCGTGCTCGCTGGGTGGTGTGCATCGGCTGCGGTTTGGCCCAGTTCTCCGGCAAGTTGATGAAGTCCACCAGCTCGCGCAAGCGACCCTGATCGCGACCATTGAAGGCGAAGGTCAGGCGTGTCAGGTGGCTGAAGTTGCCTTCCTCGCGCTCGTTGCCGCTGTCGGCTTGCTGGTGGTACCTGCCGCTCAGGCGCAAGTCGGCGAAACCTTCCTCCACGTCATGCAGTGCCGCGTCGCTTAGCGGGTGATGCATGCGGATCACGAACTGGTTCTTCAGCCAGCGGCTGGAGTGGTAGTTGCTGTAGAACTGGTTGATTTCCTCCACCGCCTCGTCGGCACTATGTACCAGGCGCACCAGCTTGAGATCGCTGGGAAGGATGTAGCGATTCTCTTCGAGCTGGCGACTGATGAAGTCCAGGGCGTCCTGCCAGAAGCTGCCACCGGGCGAGTCGAGCAGCACCACTGGCACCAGCGGGCTTTTGCCAGTCTGGATCAAGGTCAGCACTTCAAGGGCCTCGTCCAAGGTTCCGAAGCCGCCAGGGCACAGCACCAGCGCGTCCGCCTCCTTGACGAAGAACAGTTTGCGAATGAAGAAGAAGTGGAATGGCAGCAGTTTGTCGGTGCCGTCGACCGTGGCGTTGGCGTGTTGCTCGAAGGGCAGGGTGATGTTGAAGCCGAGGCTGTGCTCGGTACCGGCGCCTTCATGGGCGGCGGCCATGATGCCGCCGCCGGCTCCGGTGATCACCATCAGGTCCGAACGCGCCAAGGTGGCGCCCAGCTCGCGCGCCAGCGCATACATCGGATGCTCCAGTGGCGTGCGCGCCGAGCCGAATACTGTGACCTTGCGTCGACCCTTGTAGCGTTCAAGGATGCGGAAGGCGTGGTCGAGTTCGCGCAGGGCCTGCAGGGTGATCTTGGCGTTCCAGCGGTTGCGGTCGTCATGGGCCATGCGCAGGACGGTCAGCATCATGTCGCGGTACAGCGGCAGGTTGGGGCTGTTCGGGGCGACCAGTTGCAGTTGTTCGTCGATCTTGCTCAAGTCGATGCCGTTGTCCCGGAAGTGGTTGAACAACAGCTCGTTCGGTTGATAAGGCATTCAACGTCTCCTTCTGCAGCAAAACCTCTGACCGGGCCGATGGTGTGTCCCGGCCGCGACACTGCGTGTGTCGCTGGCTGCTGTGGCCTGAGTGTGAGCCTCAAGCGTTGCAGTAGGCCTTCAAGGCCGTGGTGCAGTGGCAATTCCATCTTGTTGTCGTTGTGTTGGGTACTCGCTTTCAATCTAGACGCTGGCGCGGATTCGCGCCGCCCTCGGGCCTGAGAGAACCGCTGGTCGGATCGGATCCAAGCTGTCTGGAGCTTTGGTTTACTGGGGATAGCGGAGCACGATGCGCGGAGGTGGCGGTATGCATCGGCTGGTGATCGAGGTGGATGGGCAACTATTGAAGTTGCTGGAACGATCGGCACAGGAACATCGTTTGAGCCTGGAGGGCGAGTGCCTGCGTCGCCTGGAGGGCGATACGAGGCATTCGCGTTATTTCCAGGCCCTGTTGGCCGAGTTGCGCGCCGATGAGGAGCAGCGGCGCGCCAGTGACAGCGATCAGGTCGCCTGAATCACTTTCCCTTGGTGCCGGCTACGCAACTGGCGGCGTCGAAGGCCTGGTCCATGACCGGCTGGTTGGTCTTGTACACACTGAAGCGGTAGACCATCACTGCACCCTTGGACATCAACTGGCGGTACCCAGTGTTGCGGCATACGCTGTTGCCCAGTTGGCTGCGAACCTGCTGCGGGTTGGCCTTCATACGTTCGGCATGCTCCGCGCGCACGCTCAGGTGATTGACCAGCGCCTTGCCTTTCTCGACGGTATAGCCCTGGTCGAGAATGTCTTCATTGATGGCCCGAGGGGTGCCGACGCTGCTTTCCTTGGCGACCTTCTGCAGCATCTGGGTGAGCTCGTATTCCTGCTTGGAGGCAGCCTGTGCGGCCAGGGGCAGGGCGAGCAGCAGGCTCAGGGTCGGGGCGATAAGACGCAGCATGAATCTCTCCTGGTTCGATGACTGGCGCTTTGACCGGCGCCGGCGGGCGGCGTTCCATGAAACCGCAGGTTTCCAGGCCGCCAAAGACCGCGATTATAAAGGAGCCGCTGGCAGGGCTGCACGGCAAATGACGTGTGCTCTGGTAGACTGGCGCTTTGTCTTGACCGAGTCATCCCCTGTGCCTCTCCCATCTTCCTGCCAAGGCCTGCAGCCATGAGCCACGCGGTAGCGCGCCTGCGCGCCGAGCGCCTGGCCCGCAGCAACAAACCTTTCATCGCCCGTGGTTCGCGCGCCGAACGCTGTCCGGACTGCCGGGTCATCGCCACCCATTGTCTGTGCGCCTGGAAACCGCGGGTCCAGGCGCAGTCCGGTGTCTGCCTGCTGATGCACGACACCGAGCCGCTGAAACCGACCAACACCGGCTGGCTGATCGCCGACCTGATCGAGGACACCTCGGCGTTCGGCTGGCTGCGCACCTCCGTGGACGAGCGCCTGCTGGCGCTGCTCGAGGATCCGCAGTGGCAGCCCTATATCGTCTTCCCGGGCGAGTTCGTGGCCCAGGAGCGGGTGGTCGGCGAAGTGCTGCGCGAGCCGGGCAAACGCCCGCTGTTCATCCTGCTCGACGCTACCTGGACCGAAGCGCGCAAGATGTTTCGCAAGAGCCCCTACCTCGACAAATTCCCCGTGTTGAGCCTGCAGGCCGAGCAGATGTCGCGCTACCGCCTGCGCCGCTCCAAGCGCGACGACCACTTCTGCACCGCCGAAGTGGCCGCCATGTGCCTGGACCTGGCGGGGGACAACCAGGCCTCGCAGGCGCTGGACGCCTACCTCGATCTGTTCAGCCTGCACTACCTCAGCGGCAAGCGCCGCCTGCCACTGGACGAGCAGGACGAGATCCACCAGCGTTTGCATACCTTCCTATAGTCCAAGGGGCAGGCGCGACGGATTGGTTCATACTGTCGGGGCTGGCAGCCAGGGTGGGCGGAGCGACCGGGTTTGGCTTGACCACCCGGGACCCGCTCGGCATCCTTGGCGCCGCTTCGGGCACGACGAAGCTGCTGTTATCCCGGACTTCGCCGTGCCATCCCGGCCGGCGGCCCTGCCGTTCGCGCCATGAGTTGCCCGCCAGGCGTTTCCCATACCCCCTTGCGCCTGGCACAGAACAGGATCCATAGATCGATGGCCACATACGAAATCCTGATTGCCGATGACCACCCCTTGTTCCGCAGCGCGATGCGCCAGGCCGTCACCCTCGGTCTGGGCCCGGACGTGCGTCTGGTGGAGGTGGCGAGCATCGCCGAACTGGAAACCCGCCTGAGCGAGAAAGCGGACTGGGACCTGGTCCTGCTGGACCTGAACATGCCCGGCGCCTACGGCTTCTCGGGGCTGGTGCTGCTGCGTGGGCAGTACCCGCAGATTCCGGTGGTGATGGTCTCGGCACAGGAAGAGGCGGCGGTGGTGGTGAAGTCCCGCGAGTTCGGCGCCAGCGGTTTCATTCCCAAGTCGAGTAATCTGGAGGTCATCCAGGACGCCGTGCAGAAGGTCCTCGACGGTGATGTCTGGTGGCCACCGCAAGCGTTCGACAAGGTCGATGTCTCGGCGGAAGCCAAGGCCGCGAGCGAGGGGCTGGCCAGCCTGACGCCGCAACAGTTCCGGGTGCTGACCATGGTCTGCGAAGGTCTGCTGAACAAACAGATCGCCTACGAGCTCAATGTTTCGGAAGCGACCATCAAGGCCCACGTGACGGCGATCTTCCGCAAGCTGGGGGTGCGCACGCGGACCCAGGCGGCGCTGCTGTTGCAACAACTTGAATCGGTTTCGGCCAGCTAAGTGCCCGAGCATTCACGCTTTTTTGACCCGCGCTGGATTAGCCTTCCGGCCTTTCAACGGTGAAGTGACACCCATGTCGCCATTCAAGGGCCAGACCGGCCTCAAACGCATCTTCAACGCCGCGGGTTATTCGCTTGACGGCCTGCGCGCCGCCTTCAAGGGCGAGGCGGCCTTTCGGCAACTGGTGTTGCTCAACGTGTTGCTGATCCCGACGGCCTTCTGGTTGCCGGTCAGCCGCGCCGAACGGGCCATCCTGATCGCCGTGTGCCTGCTTGGGCTGATCGTCGAGTTGCTCAACTCGGCGGTGGAAGCGGCGATCGACCGCATCTCTCTCGATCGCCATCCGTTGTCGAAGAACGCCAAGGACATGGGCAGCGCCGCGCAGCTGGTGGCGATGACCATGGTCGCGGTGGTCTGGGGCGTGATCCTGCTCGGCTAGGCGATCGGCGGCAGAACGATCTCGTCACTGCGGTGCACGCCGGCGGTGAAGCTGCGGCACAGCTCGAGAAATTCACGCATGGCCGACGTCTGGTACTTCTGCTTGTGCCAGATGAAGTAGAACTGCCGCGACAAGTCCAGGGCCGGGGTTTCCACCGCCACCAGGCTGCCGCGGCGGAATGCGTCGCGCAGCGCCAGGCGTGAGATGCAGCCGATGCCCAGGCCCGATTCCACGGCACGCTTGATCGCCTCGGTGTGTTCCAGCTCCAGGCGGATGTTCAGGTTGGCGCGGTGGTGGCGCATGGCCTGATCGAAGGTCAGGCGTGTGCCAGAGCCTTGCTCGCGCAGAATCCAGGCCTCATGGGAAAGCTGCTCGATATCCGCGTGGCCGACCTTGGCCAGCGGATGCTGCGGTGCGCAGAACACCACCAGCTCATCCTCCACCCAGGGCTGCACCTCCAGATCGGGATGGTTGCAGTCACCTTCGATTAGACCCAGGTCAATTTCGTAGTGGGCTACCTGTTGCACGATATGCGCAGTGTTCTGCACATGCAGTTTGACCTGGCTCTCCGGATGTACCTGCATGAAGCTGCCGATCAGCAGTGTGGCGAGGTAGTTGCCGATGGTCAGGGTGGCGCCCACCGCGAGCGAGCCGAAGCCCGACTTGCCATTGAGCAGGTCCTCGATTTCCTTGGCCTGGTCGAGCAGGGCGACCGCCTGGGGCAGCAGTTGATGACCCAGGGCGTTGAGGCTCAGGCGTTTGCCGGCGCGGTCGAACAGCTGGCAGCTGGACTGGCGCTCCAGTTCGGTGATCGATGTGCTCGCGGCCGATTGTGACAAGGCCAGCACGCCAGCGGCCCGGGACACACTCTGGTGCTGGGCGACGGCGACGAAGACCTGGAGCTGACGAAGTGTGAATCGCATATCTATATAACCGATAACACATATCTTGATAATTCAGTTAACAGATATTGTCGCTGCCCCTAAACTATCGCGCAACTGCGCGTCCTGCGCGCGCCGCGTTTTCCTTCAGGAGCCCCATCGATGAGCAACATGAACCACGAACGTGTCCTCAGTGTGCACCACTGGAACGACACCCTGTTCAGCTTCAAGTGCACCCGCGACCCGGGCCTGCGCTTCGAGAACGGTCAGTTCGTGATGATCGGCCTGCAACAGGACAGTGGCCGCCCGCTCATGCGCGCCTATTCCATCGCTTCGCCGAACTGGGAAGAGCACCTGGAGTTCTTCAGCATCAAGGTGCCGGACGGTCCACTGACCTCCCAGCTGCAGCACCTGAAGGAAGGCGACGAGATCATCATCAGCAAGAAACCGACCGGCACCCTGGTGCTGGATGACCTGAACCCGGGCAAGCACCTGTACCTGCTGAGCACCGGTACCGGGCTGGCACCGTTCATGAGCGTGATCCAGGATCCCGAGACCTACGAGCGCTTCGAAAAGGTGATCCTGGTCCACGGCGTGCGTTACGTGAACGAAGTGGCCTACCGCGAGTTCATCACCGAGCACCTGCCGCAGAACGAATTCTTCGGCGACGCCGTGCGTGACAAGCTGATCTACTACCCGACCGTGACCCGCGAGCCGTTCGAGAACCAGGGCCGTCTGACCGACCTGATGCGCAGTGGCAAGCTGTTCAGTGACATCGGCCTGCCACCGATCAACCCGCAGGATGACCGTGCAATGATCTGCGGCAGCCCGAGCATGCTCGACGAGACCAGTGAAGTGCTCGACAGCTTCGGCCTGAAGATCTCCCCGCGCATGCGCGAGCCGGGCGACTACCTGATCGAGCGTGCTTTCGTCGAGAAGTAAGGCGAGTCGCGCTGATGAAAAACGCAGACCTGAGTCTGCGTTTTTTTATGCCTGCAAGATCGAGGTTGCCAGTGCCGGCCTCTTCGCGGGTTTACCCGTGAAATGGCCGGGCCTGAAAACGAAAGCGCTTCAGCTTTCGCGCACCACTTCCAGCACCCGGATCCGATCCCGGTGCGGATAGTGCCACCTGACCTGCACATCCCAGAACTTCACCCCGTAGACCCGCTCCGCAGGCGGTACCTGGTAGGCCGGTCGCGGGTCCTGCGCAAGACACTGTTCGATCAGCTCCACCAGTGGCTGATCCAGGCGCAGTGCATGGTCGCGGGCTTGGGGCAGGGCGCTTTCGCTCCATTGGACGGCAATCGCCTCTGGTGCATCATTGGCCATCAGGTTGCTCGCGCCGGCAATGCTGTCGGCATACGGCACGTAAGGCTTGATATCCAGCACCGGCGTACCGTCTAGCAGGTCGATCCCTGACAGCAGCAAACGCCCCGGCTCGACGCCTTCCAGGCGCACCACCGACTGGCCGATGCCATTGGGGCGGTGGGTAGCCCGGGTGGCGAACACCCCCATGCTCTTGTTGCCGCCCAGGCGCGGTGGCCGCACCTTCAGGCGTGGCTTGTCTTCCAGTGCCTGATGGAACAGGAACAGCAGCCATACATGGCTGACCTGTTCCAGGCCTTCGACGGCATCGCCCTGGTCAAAGGGCGGCAGCAGCTCCAGCACGCCACGGGCGGCCGGCGCCAGCTGTGGCTGGCGTGGGATGGCGAACTTCTCCTTGAAGCAGGAGTGGACGATGCCGACCGGTGAGACGGTATGCTGCATCACGGCTCAGCCGCGCACGCGAAGGGTGAGGCCCTTGAGGAAGTTACGCAGCAACTGGTCGCCGCAGGGGCGGTAGTTGTCGTGGCCGACCTTGCGGAACAGCGCGCTCAGCTCGGGCTTGGAGACCGGGAAGTTGACCGCCTTGAGCACCGCATGCAGGTCGTCCTCCTTCAGTTCGAAGGCCACGCGCAGCTTCTTGAGGACGGTGTTGTTGGTCACCGGCACCTCGATCGGCTGCGCCGGGCGGCTGTCGTCGCGTCCGCGACGATGGATCACCAGGCCATCGAGAAAATGCGCCATGACCTTTTCGGGGCAGCGGACGAAGCCAGGTTCCTCTTCCTTCTTCACGTAGCCGGCGACAGCCTCGGCGGTCACCTGCAGGCCGGACAGCCCGATGATCTCAGCCATCTTCTGGTCGTTGACCTTGAGCATGTAGCGCAGGCTGCGCAGTACATCGTTGTGGTTCATTGCAGCGAATCCTGTTCAAGTGCCGCGCTGTCGGGCGCGGCGGTGATGCTAGAAGCGTTCGGTGGCGGTCAGATAGCGCCACTGCCCCAATGGCAGCTTGCCCATGGATACCCCGCCCAGGCGGATACGGCGCATGCCCAGTACCTTCAGGCCGGCGGTTTCGCACAGTTGTTCGATCTGCCCGGGTTGCGGGTTCTTCAGGACCATGCGCAGGTGCTGTTCGTTCTGCCAGCTGGCCTTGGCCCGTGGCAGCTCGACGCCCTTGCGCTCCACGCCGCGGGCCAGGCGCTCCAGCGCTCCTGGTTTGGTCTCGCCGCTGACCTGGACGATGTATTCCTGTTCCATGCGGCGCAGGTCGGCGTCGAGTTTGCGGGTCACCCGCCAGTCCTGGGTGAACAGCTGCAGGCCGCTGGCGCCGGGCAACAGCGGGGCGATGCAGGACTGCCGGGTGAAATGACCGTGCAGCGGGCGCACTGTTTCACGGTGGGCTTCGCTGAGGCTGGCCATGGTCATGCTGGCCTGGGCGCTTGCCATGTCCTGGCCGGCGAGCTGGTTGAGCAGCAAGGTGACCGGCTCGAGGGCTTCGGCACGGGCACCAGGCAGCAGTTCGACACGTTGCGCGAGGACCTTGAACTGCGGTTGCTCGACCACCACGCCGTCGACCGTGACCCAGCCTCCCTCGATGTACAGTTCAGCCTCTCGGCGGGAGCAGCCAAGCTGTTCGATCAGGCGTTTGGACAGGCGAATGGGTTCGGACATGGACAATTGATTCACGCGGCGGGAAAAGGCTGCATTGTACCTGCCCCAGCAGGGTTGCGCCGGCCAATCGCTGTCATTTGCGCCACTTCGGGGCAGACCAGGACGGTGGATGCGCCAGCCTCATGTGCAGCAACGGATAGGGTTGGCCCAGGCCGTCTGTGTCCGAACGGCCAACCACCTCGAAACCCTCGTGCAGGTAGAAGCCCAGGGCCTGCGAGTTCTGCTCGTTGACGTCCAGGCGTTCGGCATTCAGCTCGGCCACGGCATGCTGCAGCAGACGTTGGCCGACGCCCTGGCCACGGAACTCGGGATCGACGAACAGCAGGTCGACGCGACCATTGGCCGCACCGGCGAAGCCGAGGATGCGCTGCTTGCTGTCCCTGCAGCAGACCAGCATCACCGCGTCCAGGTACTTGTGCAGCACGTGGTCGCGCAGCAGCAGGATGTAGTGTTCGGGCAGGAAGTCATGGGTGGCGCGCACCGAGGCTTCCCAGATCCGGGCCAGTTGCGGGTAGTCGGCATAGCGGGGAGTCTGCAGCGTCAGCGGTGCCTTCATCCTGATCGGCTCCTGTGCGTCGAATGGCCTTTGCACAACCATAGATGCAAAACACTGCGCCGCCAGGTGATCAGGCCTGTACGATGGCCCGCTTGGCGGCCCATCGTACAGGGTTGTGCGGGCGGGCTTGCCCGCGATGGGCTGCAGCGCAGCCCCAATCAAGGGTGTGCGGTCAGACCGGCTCGGCCCACATGTCGTACTCGTCGGCGTCGACGATGCGGCAACGCACCTTGTCGCCCGGCTTGAAACCGTGGTCGCCATCGATGAACACGCTGCCGTCGATTTCCGGTGCGTCGAAGAAGCTGCGCCCCACCGAACCCTGCTCCTCGACTTCGTCGATCAGCACTTCGATCTCCTTGCCGATACGCTGCTGCAGGCGGGCGGCGCTGATGGCCTGCTGGTGGGCCATGAAGCGGTCCCAGCGCTCCTGCTTGACGTCGTCCGGTACTTCTTCCAGGCCCAGGTCATTGGCCGGGGCGCCCTCGACCGGCGAGTACTGGAAGCAGCCGACGCGGTCGAGTTGTGCTTCGGTCAGCCAGTCGAGCAGGTACTGGAAGTCTTCCTCGGTCTCGCCGGGGAAACCGACGATGAAGGTCGAGCGGATCACCAGCTCCGGGCACTGTTCGCGCCAGTTCTTGATGCGCGCCAGGGTACGGTCTTCGAAGGCCGGGCGCTTCATCGACTTGAGCACCTTGGGGCTGGCGTGCTGGAACGGGATGTCCAGGTACGGCAGGATCTTGCCGGCGGCCATCAGCGGGATCACGTCGTCGACGTTCGGGTATGGGTACACGTAGTGCAGGCGCACCCAGGCGCCCAGGCTGCTCAGGGCCTCGCACAGCTCGAGCATGCGGGTCTTGACCGGGCGGCCGTTCCAGAAGTCGGTCTTGTACTTGACGTCGACGCCGTAGGCGCTGGTGTCCTGGGAAATCACCAGGATCTCCTTGACGCCGGCCTTGACCAGGCGCTCGGCTTCGCTCAGCACCTCGCCGACCGGGCGGCTGACCAGCTTGCCGCGCATCGACGGGATGATGCAGAAGCTGCAGCTGTGGTTGCAGCCTTCGGAAATCTTCAGGTAGGCGTAGTGGCGCGGGGTCAGCTTGACGCCCTGCGGCGGCACCAGGTCGATCAGCGGGTTGTGGTCCTGGCGTGGCGGCACCACTTCGTGCACCGCGTTGACTACTTGCTCGTACTGCTGCGGGCCGGTGACCGACAGCACGCTCGGGTGCACGTCGCGGATGCTGCCTTCCTCGACACCCATGCAGCCGGTGACGATGACCTTGCCGTTCTCCTTGATCGCTTCGCCGATCACTTCCAGCGACTCGGCCTTGGCGCTGTCGATGAAGCCGCAGGTGTTGACCACCACCACGTCGGCGTCCTCGTAGGTGGGCACGACTTCGTAGCCCTCCATGCGCAGCTGGGTCAGGATGCGCTCGGAATCGACCAGGGCCTTGGGGCAACCCAGGGAAACGAAGCCGACCTTCGGGGTGGCGGGAGTGGTGGACATGGCTAACCTCGGTATTGAATACAGGTCGCCCGACCGGTAACGGGGGCGATCCTGGGGGGCGCTTTCGGCGCCTCTGATCAAAAAGTGCGCAATTCTAGCGAGCACAAGGACGCTTGACCAGCAGAAATACGACGAACGCTGCGCTATGCTTCGCGCCGTTGTGCCGGGGCATTCGGGATGTCCCCGCGCGGGTGAGAATTCAACCGGTCTACAAGGCCGTCTGCGGGAGTGGTCGATGGTTCAGGCAAGCAGTCACGCCGAGGGCGGGCACGCGGGGAAGCAGGGCGCGACGCGGTCGCTGGGCCTGCTCGTGGCAGCTGTTGGGGTGGTCTATGGCGATATCGGCACCAGCCCGCTGTACACCCTCAAGGAGGTCTTTACCGGCGGTTATGGCGTACAGGTCCATCACGACGGCGTGCTGGGCATCTTGTCGCTGATCCTCTGGTCGCTGCTGTGGGTGGTGTCGTTCAAGTACGTGATGTTCATCCTGCGCGCCGACAACCAGGGCGAGGGCGGCACCATGGCGCTCACCGCGCTGGCGCGGCGGGCCACGGCGCAGTATCCGCGGTTGCGCACGCTCATGGTCGGCTGTGGCTTGGTCGGCGCCTCGCTGTTCTACGGCGACAGCATGATCACCCCGGCGGTGTCGGTGTTGTCGGCGGTGGAGGGCATGGGCCTGGCCTTCGACGGCATCGACCACTGGGTGGTGCCGTTGTCGCTGGTGGTGTTGGTGGCACTGTTCCTGGTGCAGAAGCATGGCACCGAGAAGATCGGCAAGCTGTTCGGCCCGATCATGGTCACCTGGTTCGTGGTGCTGGGGGCGCTGGGGGTGCATGGCATCCTGCAGAGCCCGGAAGTGCTCAAGGCCTTCAATCCGGGCTGGGCGGTGAATTTCTTCATCGTGCACCCGGGCATGGGCGTCGCGATTCTCGGGGCTGTGGTGCTGGCGCTGACCGGCGCCGAAGCGCTGTATGCCGACATGGGGCACTTCGGACGCAAGCCCATCGCCCGGGCGTGGTTCGCGCTGGTGTTGCCGGCCCTGGTGCTCAACTACTTCGGTCAGGGCGCGATCCTGCTGCAGAATCCGGAAGCCGCGCGCAACCCGTTCTACCTGCTGGCGCCGGGCTGGGCACTGCTGCCCTTGGTCGGGCTGGCCACCATGGCCACCGTGATCGCCTCCCAGGCGGTGATTTCCGGCGCCTTCTCCCTGACCCGCCAGGCCATCCAGCTGGGCTATGTGCCGCGCATGCAGATCCAGCACACCTCCAGCGACGAGCAGGGGCAGATCTACATTGGCGCGGTGAACTGGACACTGATGGTCGGGGTGGTGCTGCTGGTGATCGGCTTCGAGTCCTCCGGCGCCCTGGCCGCCGCTTACGGCGTGGCGGTCACCGGCACCATGCTGATGACCACCATCCTGGTGGCCGTGGTCATGTTGCTGCTGTGGAAATGGCCACCGGTACTGGCGGTGCCGTTGCTGGTGGGCTTCCTCTTCGTCGACGGGCTGTTCTTCGCCGCCAACGTGCCGAAGATCGTCCAGGGCGGTGCCTTCCCCGTGCTGGCGGGGATCGTGCTGTTCGTGTTGATGAGCACCTGGAAGCGTGGCAAGCAGATCCTGGTCGATCGCATCGACGAGGGCGCGCTGCCGTTGCCGGTATTCATCAGCAGCATTCGCGTACAGCCGCCGCACCGGGTGGAGGGTACCGCCGTGTTCCTGACGGCCCGTCCGGATGCCGTCCCCCACGCCCTGCTGCACAACATGCTGCACAACCAGGTGCTGCATAGCCAGGTAGTGCTGCTGACAGTGGTCAGCGAGGACCGGCCGCGGGTGCCCGAGGCCGAACGGTTCGAGGTGGAGGCCTATGGCGACGGGTTCTTCCGGGTGCTGTTGCACTTCGGCTTCATGGACGAACCGGACGTGCCGGCGGCGTTGAAGCTGTGCCATCTGGACGGGCTGGACTTCAGTCCGATGCGCACCACCTATTTCCTGAGCCGGGAGACGGTGATCGCGTCGCGCCTGGAAGGGATGTCGCGCTGGCGGGGGAATCTGTTCGCATTCCTGCTGAAGAACGCCAACGGCAACCTGCGGTTCTTCAACCTGCCGCTCAATCGCGTGATCGAATTGGGGACGCAGGTCGAGATCTAGACCGGGCAAAGGGCCGCGAAGCGGCCCCTTTCACATCATTTTTCAGCGACGTTGGCCTTTCCCTGGCGGGTCTCGATCTCGCCGATCAGGCGCTTGGCCAGGGCCGGGTAGTTTTCATCGAAGTGATGACCGCCCGGCAGCTTCATGCGCTCGCCCACCGCGGTCTTGTCGGTGCAGCCGCTTTCGTCGGTCTCTTCCACGCCATAGATGCACACCACCTTGGCCGCTGGCAGCCTGGCCATTTCCGGCCCGGTCGGGGCCTCCTGGCCCTCCTTGCCCAGCCAGCCTTCAACCTCGATCTCGAAGCTGCCGCTGCGAGCGAACGCCAGCAGGATCACTGCGTCGATACGCGTCTGGTCTTGCGCGGGCAGACGGTTGTAGATGGCGGGTAGCACATCGGCGCCAAACGAGTAGCCGGTCAGCACGAAGCGCTTGGTGCCCCATTTCTGGCGATAGTGCTGCATCAGTTCGGACAGGTCGGCGGCGCTCTGTTCCGGGGTCTTGTGCTGCCAGTAGTAGCGCAGGGTGTCGATGCCGACCACCGGGTAGCCGAGCTTGGCCATCTCGCCGGCGACGTCGCGGTCCAGGTCGCGCCAGCCGCCGTCGCCGGACAGGAACAGGGTCACGGTGTCGGTGGTCTGGCCGGCCGGGACTTCCACCACCGGAATGGCCAGGGCATTGCCGTCCTGGCCGACCAGGGCCTGGGTCAGCTGAGCCTTGAGCACCTGGGGCAGGTGAATGTCGTAGTCGGCGATGCTGGTCTCGGCGTTGGCCTGGTCGCGCACGAAGGCGGCGCTGGCGTCATCCGGGTTGTCGTTCCAGGCGACGTTCCAGTGGCCATGGGCGGCGGACTTGGGCAGGGCGGCCTGGCAGCCTGGTTGCTCCAGGGTGAAGTCCACCGAGATGGCGCGGGCCTTGTCGTTGTCCTGGCTGGCCAGCCAGCGCCAGGCCTGGCTGGCGCCAGGGCCAATGCCGGCGACCAGGCTCGGCTTGTCGGCCAGCTGGGTCAGGGCCTGGTCCATCGCCGCTTGCTGCTTGGCGCAATCGGCGGGCGGCAGGATGACCTGCACCAGCTGGGCCTCGCCGGCCTGGCTCAGGTCGAGCAGCTGCTTGTCGGTCAGGGCCTGATCCTGCGGTACGCCGATGGCCACCCGGGACTTGGCGTGCACGCCGGGAGTGGCGCGGGTCAGGTGGCTGCCATCGCTCAGGGTCAGGTGCTCAAGGCGCGCCTCGGGCGCCGGGCGGGTCCACAGCCAGAAGGCCGTGCCTGCGGCCAGCGCGGCCAGCAGCAGGGGAATCAGTACGTACAGCCAGTAGCGTCGGATCATCAACGTTTCACCAATCCAGTCAGGCCGCCAGCGATCAGGGCGGCAGTGTCAGCCAGTGCCACCAGCGGGTCGAGCCCGGCCGGCACAGCCATGTAACGGGGTTCCCAGTCCGGCTGGAACTTGTCCTTGAAGCGCCGCAGGCCCTGGAAGTTGTAGAGCTGCTCGCCACGCTGGAACACCATCGAGCCCAGGCGCTGGGTCAAGGGCGCACCACGGCGCGGTTGCAGGCCGGAAAGGGGCACCATGCCCAGGCTGAAGCGGCCATAGTCGTGGCTCTTATAGTGAAGGATCAGGCCGATCATCATGAATTCCATGGTCAGCTTCGGCGCCTCGGGGTGGGCGCGCATCAGGTCGAGGCTGGCCAGTTCGTTGCTGTGGGTTTCCAGCAGGTTGGCGAAGGCCACCGGGCGTCCCTGGAAACGGATCAGCGCGATGCGAAAGTGCCGCAGGTATTCGGGGCTGAAGCGGCCAAGGGAAAAGCCTTTCTCGCGTACGTTCTTGCCGGTGAGCCAGGCGTCGGAGATTTCCTTGAGCTCCGCCAAGGGGGCGTGGCCGGGTTCGTGGATTTCCAGCGTCAGGCCGTCGCGGCCACCCCGATTCCAGGTGTAGCGCAGGTCCTTCATCTCCTTGCCCTTGGCCTCGATGTCGAACTGGCGCAGGTCGACCCGGGCCTCTTCGCCCAGCTTGATCGCGGTCAGGCCGATGTCCATGTAGAACGGCAGGTTCTCCGCGCGCACCTGGTAGAACACCGGGCGGGCGTGATGCAGGTCGCACAGGTCGCGGAACTGCCAGATCATTTCGGCGCGCTCCTGGGCCGGGCCGATCGGGTCGTACAGGGCCACCAGGCTCCGGCCACGACGGGCGTACATCAGGAAGGCGTTGTCGTTGGGGTGGAACAGCAGCGCCTTGTCACCGGTCAGGGCCAGGCCACCGTCGGGCTGATCCGAGGCCAGCAGGATCTGGTTGGCGCGCTGCAGCTCTTCGGCGTTGGGCAGGTGGATTACTGGGCGGGCAGTACGCAGCAGCCAGGTCAGGGCGACGACGACCAGCAGCACGGCGCTGCCCAGCGCAGCACGCAGGCCGCGCGGGGCGTCGGCATCCAGGGTGAACTGCCACCACAGCTTGTGGGTGTAAGGCACGTCCTGGTAGGCGAACAGCAGCAACCACACCGAGGCGCCGACCACGCAGGCGCTGGCTACCAGGTAAACCGGCGAGAAGGGCAGCTCCAGCAAGCGGCTGGGGCGGTAGAACGAACGACGGAACAGGGCGAGCAAGGCGGCGGTGAAGCACATCAGCGTGGCTTCTTCCCAGTCGAAGCCCTTCAGCAGCGACAGCACGGCGCCGACCAGCAGCAGTACCGTGGTCAGCAGCCAGGCGGCCGACAGGCGTCGACGCAGGCCTTGGGCGAGCAGCAGGCAGAGCACGCCGATCAGGCTGGCGCCGAAGTGCGACGCATCGATCAGACGATGAGGAATCAGGAAGCCCATGTGCTCCAGGCGGCTATCGATCTCGGGGGTGGCGCCGGAGAACAGCAGCACCACGCCAGACAGGAACACCAGGATCGCCAGCACCGGTGCCGCCAGGCCCGAGGCGGCGCGGATGGCTTGCTGGGCGAACAGCAGGCGCCGGGCCTCGTTGGCGAGCAGCAGCACGCAGGCCACCAGCAAAGGCAGCACTACATAGATCAGGCGGTACAGCAGCAGCGCGGCGGCCAACGGTGCCGCGCCCAGTTGGTTGGCGAAGGCGGCCAGCAGGATGGCCTCGAACACGCCCACGCCGCCTGGCACGTGGCTGAGCACGCCGGCGGCCAGGGCCAGCAGGTAGACGAGTACGAAAGCGCCGAAAGGCGGTGCTTGCGGCAGCAGCAGATAGAGCACGGTCGCGGCGGCGGCAACATCAAGCGCGGTGATCAGCAGTTGCAGGGCGGTCAGGCGGGCACCGGGCAGGCGCAGGGTGCGGCGCCCGAACTGCACCAGCAGGTTGTCTGGCAATGGTTGTTCCGGCAAGCGACGACGGTAAAGGCCAAGCACCAGGGCCAGCGCCGCGACCAGTACCGCCACCGCGATTGCGCCCAGCAGCGGGGCGGGCAGGCGCAGCGCGGTGGCGGCTGCCGGCAGGTCGCTCAACGTGGCGATCGCCGCCAGCGGAGGCAGCGCGCAACCCAGTGAAAGGCTGGCGAACACCGTCATGCGCGCCACTTCCGCGGCCCCCAGCCCCTGGCGGGCATACAGGCGATAGCGTACGGAACCGCCCGAGAGCATCGACAGGCCGATGGCGTTGCCGATGGCGAAAGCACTGAAACCGCCCAGCACCAGGGTGCGCGGCGGGAGCTCAACGGCGGCGTAGCGGCTGGCCGACCATTCGTAGCCAAGCAGGATCACGAACCCGACCACGGTGGCCAGCAGCGCGCCAAGCAGTGCATGAGGCGGGACACTGAGCATGGCATCGTGCAGTGCATAGATGTCCAGCTCGCTCAACAGGTGCCGGCAGGCGATCAAGCCCATGGCGAACAGCAGCAGGGTCAGCGCCAGGCCGAGTGGCTGGCGGTACTTGCTCAGGCGTTCCAGCCAGGGCAGGCGTTGTGCTGCCGCAGGCAAGGCCGCGGTCAGCGGTGCCTGGGTTTCGGGAGTGGGGGTGGTCATGGGGTGCCTCGTGCAATCAGCGCGAGGCAGGAGCGGGCTACGGCCAAGTGAAAATCCCTTTGGAAAAACGTGTCCAGATATTACTCCGGGCCAGATGGTTTATCTGTTTCAGGATAGTTAAAGATAGTTCATCCGGCCTTGGTGGATGAGCGCTGCAGGCAGGCATGCGGGCAAACGGTGAATCACCATCTGGCATGAGGAAAGCGAGGGGGCAGAATGCAACAAGCCCCGCGTTATCTTTCGATAAGCGGGGCCTGTCCTGACGAATATGGTTGCGGGAGCCGGATTTGAACCGACGACCTTCGGGTTATGAGCCCGACGAGCTACCAGGCTGCTCCATCCCGCGTCAGTGGTGCGCATTCTACGGATATGCGGCGGGGTGTCAAGCGTTAATCTTTGATTTTTCGCTATTTTTTTCATGAAGCAAATTTCAGGCAATAAAAAAGGCCACTGTCGAAACAGTGGCCTTTTCTTTAATCTGGTTGCGGGAGCCGGATTTGAACCGACGACCTTCGGGTTATGAGCCCGACGAGCTACCAGGCTGCTCCATCCCGCGCCTGTGAGATCGAATTCTACGGAAATCCTTCCTGGTGTCAAGCAGAAATTCAAAAAAAACCTTTTTCGTTCAAACCCTTAGCTGGCTGAATCGCCTCGCAGGTCAGGTACGGCGGGGGTTGTAGGCCGATTGTCGTAGCTGGGCTGTCGTGTGGCGGGAGGCATGGAGTAATATCTGTATGAATTTACAGTAGTGGCTGTCGTCCATGTCTCTGCGCAAGATTATTCACATCGACTGTGACTGTTTCTACGCTGCCATCGAAATGCGTGACGACCCGCGCCTGGTCGGGCGCCCGATGGCGGTCGGCGGGCAGCCGGGTCAGCGTGGAGTCATTGCCACCTGCAATTATGAGGCGCGTGCCTACGGCGTGCGTTCGGCCATGTCGTCCGGGCATGCGCTGAAGCTGTGTCCGGACCTGGAGATCGTCAAGCCACGCTTCGAGGCCTACCGCGAAGCGTCCCGGGAGATTCACGGGATCTTTCGCGATTACACCGAGCTGATCGAACCGCTGTCATTGGACGAGGCCTACCTGGATGTCAGCGACAGTCAGTGGTTCTCCGGCAGCGCCACGCGAATTGCCGAGGATATTCGCCGTCGGGTTGCCCAGCAGTTGCATATCACCGTTTCTGCGGGGGTGGCACCGAACAAGTTCCTGGCCAAGATCGCCAGCGACTGGCGCAAGCCCAATGGCCTGTTCGTCATCACGCCGGATCAGGTTGAAGCGTTTGTCGCGGCCTTGCCGGTGGCGCGCCTGCATGGGGTCGGCAAGGTCACCGCAGACAAGCTTTCACGGTTGGGGATCGATACCTGCCTTTCACTGCGCGATTGGTCGCGCCTGGCGCTGGTCCGCGAATTCGGCAGTTTTGGCGAGCGCTTGTGGGGGCTGTCGCGAGGCATCGACGAGCGCGCGGTGCACAATGACAGCCGTCGGCAATCGGTCAGTGTGGAAAACACCTACGATCAGGACTTGCCGGACCTGCCCAGCTGCCTGGAAAAATTACCAGGCCTTCTGGCCACCCTGAACGAGCGGATCGCGCGGATGGACAGCAGCTATCGGCCCGACAAACCCTTCGTCAAGGTCAAGTTCCATGATTTCAGCCAGACCACGATGGAGCAGGCAGGCGCGGGGCGGGACCTGGAGAGCTACCGTCAATTGCTGAGCCAGGCGTTTGCGCGGGGAGGCAAGCCGGTGCGATTGCTGGGGGTTGGCGTACGGCTGCGTGATCTGCGTGGGGCGCATGAGCAGCTGGAGTTGTTCGCGGACAAATAGATGTATAGAAGAGGGGCCGCAAAAACGGCCCCTTTTTCGTCTTACTGTGCGCCCGGGTCGGCGACCAGTCGCCCGGTTGCCTTGGTCAGGCTTTGCACGAACTCCTGTTGCAGCTCCGGATCGTTGCGGGTCAGCTCGATCAGGCTCTGCTCCAGTTCGCTGGCTTCCTCTTCCAGGCCAAGCTCCGACAGGCGTTTGACCCGATGCACCCATTGGCCGACATCGTCGTCCTCCAGGTCATCGAAAATCAGCTCATGGGCTTCCAGCAGCTTGCTGCGCAAGTTGCCACTGACCAGCAGGCTGGCGTCGCCGCGCACACCGTTGTCCTCATCGACCACGTGCAGGTGCAAGGTGCCGATATGGTTGAGGTTCTGCTCGGAGAACGGGCTGTCCAGCAGGTTGAGGCGCAGCACGCCATGCTTGTCGGTGGTCAGCTCGTGGCTCATCTTGCCGGCCTTGACCTCCACCAGACGCTCGTTCCAGGGCAGGCTGATGGACTCCTCGCGCTTGCCCTTCTCGACTTCGCTGATGCCGGCCAGGTTCTGCTGCGCGCGACCATTGGACTGCACGTTCATGAACGGGTTGATGCCGGCCACGCCATAGCTGAGCCAGTCATGGGTCATGCTGTCCGGCAGGTTGCCCAGCGCGAACACATTGACCACATTGGCGCCGACACCTGCGACCACGGCCACCGCGCCCAGGGGGATCTCGTAGATTTCCCGCCAGGGCTGATAGGGGGTGTAGCGGTCGTAACGGCGTGTCACTTCGAATTCGGTGACTTCGAAGCGCTTGAGTTCGTGAATGCGCACGCGCCGTTGCGGAAGCTCCATCACCTTGGGCTCGCCGACATCGATCTGCAGACTGTGCTCGAGCAGCTTGCGCTCGACGCGCTCCTCGTGGTCGCTGCGCTGGGACATCTGGTTGGCGCAACCGCTGAGCAGCAGGGCGCCGCACAGTGCGGCGCCCCCCAGGGTGTAGGTACTTCGCTTGGACATGATCACTCGCGCAACGGTTATCAGCGGCGGATACGGGCCTGCAGGAAGGTCAGCACTTCATCGAGCGGCAGTGCCTGGGCGTCCGCCTCGGTACGGTGCTTGTACTCCAGGTTGCCTTCGGCAAGGCCGCGGTCACTGACGACGATGCGGTGCGGGATGCCGATCAGCTCCATGTCGGCGAACTTGATGCCGGGGCTGGTCTTCTTGTCGCGGTCGTCCAGCAGCACCTCGTAGCCGGCGGCGGTCAGTTCGGCGTACAGCTTGTCGGTCGCCTCGCGGACCACGTCGGTTTCGTAGCGCAGCGGTACCAGGGCGATCTGGAACGGAGCCAGGGCGTCGTTCCAGATGATGCCTTTGTCGTCATGGTTCTGCTCGATGGCGGCGGCGACCACGCGGGACACGCCGATGCCGTAGCAGCCCATGGACAGCACCACCGGCTTGCCGTTCTCGCCCAGCACCTGGCACTTGAGCGCTTCGCTGTACTTGGTGCCGAGCTGGAAGATATGGCCGACTTCGATGCCGCGCTTGATCACCAGGGTGCCTTGGCCGTCCGGGCTTGGGTCGCCCTCGACCACGTTGCGCAGGTCGGCGACTTGCGCAACCGGCAGGTCGCGCTCCCAGTTGACGCCGAAGTAGTGCTTGTCGTCGATGTTGGCGCCGATGCCGAAGTCGCTCATCAAGGCGACCGAGCGATCGATGACGCATTCCAGCGGCAGGTTCAGCGGGCCGAGGGAGCCGGCGCCGGCACCAATGGCGGCGCGCAGCTCGGCGTCGGAAGCCATGACCAGCGGGTCGGCGACCTGCTCCAGCTTGGCGGCCTTGATTTCGTTGAGCTCGTGGTCGCCACGGACGATCAGCGCGACCAGCTTGCCTTCTTCGGCGCCGTGCACGATCAGGGTCTTGACGGTCTTCTCGATCGCCAGGCCGTAGTTTTCCACCAGCTGGGCGATGGTCTTGGCATCCGGCGTGTCGACCAGGCGCAGCTCCTCGGTCGGAGCCGGGCGCACGGTTTCACGTGGGATGGCCTCGGCCTTCTCGATATTGGCGGCGTAGTCGGAGGAGTCGCTGAAGATCACGTCGTCCTCGCCCGAGGAGGCGAGCACGTGGAACTCGTGGGAGTAGCTGCCACCGATCGAGCCGGTGTCGGCCTGCACCGGACGGAAGTCCAGGCCCAGGCGGGTGAAGATGTTGGAGTACGCCAGGTGCATGCGATCGTAGGTTTCCTGCAGGGAAGCCTGGTCGGCATGGAAGGAGTAGGCGTCCTTCATGATGAATTCGCGGCCGCGCATCAGGCCGAAGCGCGGACGGATCTCGTCACGGAACTTGGTCTGGATCTGGTACATGTTCAGTGGCAGCTGCTTGTAGCTGGACAGCTCGTTGCGGGCCAGGTCGGTGATCACTTCCTCGTGGGTCGGACCGACGCAGAAATCGCGCTGATGGCGGTCCTTCAGGCGCAGCAGTTCAGGGCCGTACTGCTCCCAGCGACCGGACTCCTGCCACAGTTCGGCGGGTTGGATGCTCGGCATCAATACTTCGAGCGCGCCAGCGGCGTTCATTTCCTCGCGGACCACGGCCTCGACCTTGCGCATCACCCGCAGGCCCATCGGCAGCCAGGTGTAGAGGCCAGAGGCCAGCTTGCGGATCATGCCGGCACGCAGCATGAGCTGGTGGCTGATGACCACTGCATCGGCCGGGGTTTCTTTCTGGGTGGCGAGCAAGTATTGACTGGTGCGCATGGGGAGCCGTGTCGAATGCCTGAAAGTGAAATGACCCCGCATTGTACGGGGGCGAAACGAAAGCGTACAGAATGCAGCAAGCAGGCGATTCTGTCAGCCAAGAAAAAGCCCGGCGTTTGCCGGGCTTCCTCATTCGCGTGGCGATGCAAGCGCAGGCTTACAGGATGCTCAGCGGGTACTCGACGATCAGGCGCAGCTCGTCCAGCGACGGGGAGCCATAGTAGACGCCGTCGGCGGAGCGGTAGGTGGCCTGACGCACGCGGAAGCTCAGGTCTTTGGCCGGGCCTTCCTGGAGCACGTACTTGATGTCGATGTCGCGTTCCCATTCCTTGCCGTTGTTGGTGCCGGCGACGTTGGCGTCGCTACCGCGGGCGTAGCGGGTCATGAAGGTCAGGCCCGGAATGCCGAACTCGGCGAAGTTCAGGTCGTACCGCGCCTGCCAGGACTTCTCGTCTTCGGCGTTGAAGTCGGAACGAGCGATGGAGTTGGCCAGGAACACGGTGCCGCCACCGTCCACGCCGTATGCGTAGTCGCCGTCACCGGTGACCTTCTGGTAGGCCAGGGTGAAGGTGTGGGCGCCGATGTTGTAGGCGGCCGAAAGGCTGAAGGCACGGTTGTCCAGCTTGTCGCCGTCGAACGCCTTGACCTTGGCGGCGCCGTCGCTCTTGGTGTCATAGATGTTGAAGTCGAACACCAGGCCTTGCTTGTCGGAGATCGGCAGCGCCCAGTTGACGTTGGCGTAGTACTTGCGCCAGTAGTCCTCGACCTTCGAGTAGTACAGGCTGGTGGACAGGCTGTCGGTGAAGGCGTAAGTGCCGCCGACGACATCCGCCTCGGTCAGGTGCAGGCTGTCACGGTAGGTCTGGGCCTGGGCGTTCATCCCGGTGAAACGGCCGGCGTGCAGGGTCAGGCCCTTGATTTCATTGCTGGTGATCAGCGCGCCTTCGGCGACTTCCGGCAGCAGGCGGCTGTCGTCGGTGGCGAATACGGGCAGGGCGGTGAACTGGTTGCCGACCTTCAGCACGGTGTCGGAGACACGGAACTTGATGGCGGCGCCGCCTTCGGAGTAGTCATCCTGCGAGCGGCCGTCGGAGCCCTGCGGGAACAGGCCGGTACCGGCGCGGCCTTTGCCGCTGTCCAGTTTCAGGCCGAGCATGCCGATGGCGTCGATACCCACGCCCACGGTGCCCTGGGTGAAGCCCGACTCGAAGGTGCCGAGGAAGCCCAGGCCGGTTTCTTCCACGCGGCTCTGGCGGTTGCCGTCTTCATCCCGTTCGTTGTTGCGGAAATCACGGCTGAAATACAGCATCCGGGTCTTGACGTTGAGTTTGCTGTCTTCGACGAAACCCTTGGATTCATCCTGCGAAGAGGCGACAGCCATCTGCGAAGTGCCCGCCGCGACGGCCAGGGCGATCATGCTCCACTTCATCACGCGCATCGTGATTTGCTCCTTTGGTTTTTAGGAAGAGTACCGCTGCACCCGGATGTATTTAGTTATAGGGGCAGCTCTTTCTTGTTATGTCGGCGAAAATTTATATCACGCAGACTATTCTTGGCGATATGGCCGTAAACAACCTTTCGGTAACTTTATGGCCATGTCGCTGTTGGTTATTTCCATGTCGCAAATCACGCCCTGTTTTAATAGGGCGCACAACACCAGCGCTGTCTCGAAACCGTCATGAATGTATAAATACAAAGTACGGCTTGTGAAACTCCCTGGTTATCCGATGCCGCTGTTGTTATTTGTCGCGCTTGCCCTGCAATGCAGGGGTCGTGCCGACTTGGCGTGTAGAGAAAGCAACAAGCGTGCTCAAAATCGCGAACAGCTGATGAAATTTTCACATTTCACCGCTCTGTGCGGCGAAACCGCCGTAAATACGGGGCGCGGCGTGCTTTCTGTGGTGTAGCTCGATGATGGCGTTAAACCGAGCGAGGCTGCCTTCAAAGTCAAGGTGTTACCGGCCACTGTTGATCCTGGCTGTTTTATGTGACGCAAGTGTGGTGGCGGGATTGGAGGCGGCATCATTATGGTGCGAAAAGTAGCGCAGTGTTACCGAAGCGGGGCGACAGCCCCGTCAGTTGCGTGCCACAAGCGCAGTTTCCCTGAATGGGGCGTGTGGCGATGGAGGAAGCGGGGTATCCTGCGCGCCTGTATCCGCCCGAGTGGGCGGGCTGTTCGCTGTTAAGGAGGTTTGCCGTGTTCACCCTCGATTCGCGCCTGCAACAGGACTCCCTGGTTCTGGGCGATCTGCCGCTGTGCCGCCTGCTGTTGAGCAAGGATGCCAACTATCCCTGGTTCATTCTGGTGCCGCGCCGTGCCGATGTCAGCGAGGTGTTCGAGCTCGATGAGGCTGACCAGCAGCAGCTGTGGACGGAGACGGCCGCACTGGCCGAGGCGCTGAAAGATGCCTTCGCCGCTGACAAGATGAATGTCGCAACCCTCGGGAATGTGGTCAGCCAACTGCACATGCATGTGATCGTGCGTCGCCATGGCGATGCGGCCTGGCCTGCACCTGTGTGGGGCAAGGTGCAGGCTGTCGACTACTCGCCCGAGCAGGTGGAAGGTATCCGTCTGCGGATGCGTGCACTGCTTGGTGAGAGCTTCCAGGAGGTCTGAACGTGTCGCAGGAATTGGAATTGCGTATCACCGAGCTGGAAACCCGTCAGGCTTTCCAGGATGACACCATTCAGGCGCTCAACGATGTGGTGGTCGAGCAGCATCGGATGATCGAGCGTCTGCAGCTGCAGATGGCCGAGCTGATCAAGCGTCACGAAGAGATGCTCGGCCAGTACGCGGGGGGAGGGGAGGAGCCACCGCCGCCTCATTACTGAGGGCGGCGGAGGCGAGGTGGTCAGCGGCGCGAGACCGCGACCACGTCTTCGGCCTGCAGGCCCTTGTCGCGGTGCATTACCGAGAACTCCACGCGTTGTCCCTCGACCAGGACGCGATGGCCCTCGCCGCGGATGGCGCGAAAGTGCACGAAGATATCGTCGCCGGAGTCGCGGGAGATGAAGCCGAAGCCCTTGGAGGTGTTGAACCACTTCACCGTGCCGGTATCGCGCTTGCCACCATCCGGCGTGGTGCCGAGGCCGGTTCGGGCCTTTCGCGTGCCACGGACGAAACCGGCGATCAGGTGCAGGGCGCTGGCCAGCGTGGCGCAGGCCAGTGCTGGCAGGTTGCCCAGCTCTGGACGGGCCAGCAGGGTGAGGGTCTGCAGGATCACGGCCACGACCAGCAGGATGCTGCTGGCGCGTTGCAGTTGCTGGCGCATGCCCTTGTAGTACTGCGGCAGGACGGGGGCCAGCACCAGGTTCAGCAGGCCAAGCAGCGCCAGGTAGACGGCTTCTGGTTGTTGGAGGAAAGGTGTCGCGTCAGTTTTCAGACTGGGTATGAGCGATAGCAGCAAAGCCGCCACGCCCGTCACCAGATGGACGATCTTGAACATTTGGTTTGGCTCACATTGATAAGGCCGATCACAGGATGAGCTGGTCGCACGGTGCGCATGAGGTGTAAGCGCGAAAACGTGACGGACCAGCCTATGCACCCGGCACTGACAATCCGCACGGGTGGCACCCTGCCTATTTAACAGCAAAGGCAGAGGGTTCTCAAACTGTGCGCTCCAGGTGGTCACCGGTACGGCCTCATGTCGCATGCGCTGGACGGTAACTCTTGTTACAGTTGCCGTGCCCGCTTGGTTATCAAGCCTTATGGAAAGGGGAACTTCATGGCAATCGATATCGGTATCAGTGAAGAAGATCGCAAGTCCATCGCCGATGGGCTGTCCCGTCTGTTGTCGGATACCTATGTGCTGTATCTGAAAACCCATAGCTTCCATTGGAACGTCAAAGGCCCATCGTTCCGTACCTTGCACCTGATGTTCGAGGAGCAATACAACGAGTTGGCCCTGGCGGTCGACTCCATTGCCGAGCGTATTCGCGCACTGGGTTTTCCGGCGCCGGGCGCTTACGCCTACTATGCTCGCCACTCCTCGATCAAGGAGGAGGAGGGAGTGCCAGCGGCGGACGAGATGATTCGTCAACTGGTCGAGGGGCAGCAGGCGGTGGTACGTACGGCGCGCAGCATCTTCCCGGTGGTGGACAAGGTCAGTGATGAACCGACTGCCGATTTGCTGACCCAGCGCATGCAAGTGCATGAGAAGACTGCCTGGATGTTGCGCGTTCTGCTCGAAGAGTAATGGTCGGCAGCTATCCATCGTAAAGGCTTTCAGGTTGGGCCCGGCCACGTTTGCGTGGTCGGGCCCGGTCATTTGCGGGGAAGGCTTTGCCGCTGCTCCGCGAGGTCGTTTCGCGGCTTCATGGGCGTCATTGATTCCGCTCGCAGGAGTGAGTGGGGGAATTTCGTGACGATGGAGCGAAGCGATGGCGTACGTGGCACAAGGTATCAACGGCGGCAATGCCAGGCAGGGGCTGTGGGCGGGGAGGCCCCGCATGGATCCCTTCAGGCACGATTTCGACATGGATCAGGCCGGGCCTGTCTCGCGGTCGGTGCGTCTCAACGGTTTCGCCACCTGCCTGCGCCTGGAGGCGGTGTACTGGCGGATCCTGGAGCGCATCGCCGAAGCCAATCATTGCTCGGTGAGCGCCGTGCTGTCCTATGTGGATCGTGAAGTGCACCTGCGCCATGGCGGCGTGAGGAATTTCAGCGGCCTTGTCCGGGTCATCTGCGTGAACTGGCTGCAGGATGTGCCGGATGCGCATTGACCGCCCAGCGGGCTGCACTGCACTCCTTAACCATATATAATCCCGCTCTTTGCTGCCCTGGGCAGCGTGCGATGTGGTTGACGAGAAACACCCATGCCCCTTTACGACTATCAATGTGCATCCTGCGATCACCGGATGGAGGTGTTGCAGAAGATCAGTGCCGCGCCGCTGACCGATTGCCCGGCGTGCCAGGCGCCGGCATTGAAGAAGCAGCTGTCGGTCCCCGGCTTCCGCCTGAGCGGCAACGGCTGGTACGAGACCGACTTCAAAACCGGGGCGAAAAAGAATCTGGCAGGCGGCGACAAGGCCGACTGAGTTGAATTGCACCGACCAGGTCTTGCAGTATTAGCCCCTTGGGCGGCGAAGACCTCCACCGAATACACGAATCACGAGAAGCGAAACCACGATCATGATGCGCAGCCATTATTGCGGCCAACTGAACGAGTCCCTGGACGGCCAGGAAGTCACCCTTTGCGGCTGGGTCCATCGTCGCCGCGACCACGGCGGGGTGATCTTCCTCGATATCCGTGACCGTGAAGGCATGGCCCAGGTCGTGTTCGACCCGGATCGCGCCGAAACCTTCGCCGCCGCCGACCGTGTGCGCAGCGAATACGTCGTGCAGATCACCGGCAAGGTGCGCAAGCGCCCTGACGGCGCGGTAAACGCCAACATGGCGTCCGGCGCCATCGAGATCCTCGGCTACCAGCTGAACGTGCTCAACGAAGCGGAAACCCCGCCGTTCCCGCTCAACGAGTACTCCGACGTCGGCGAGGAAACCCGCCTGCGCTACCGCTTCATCGACCTGCGTCGTCCTGAGATGGCCGACAAGCTGCGCCTGCGTTCGCGCATCACCAGCAGCATCCGTCGCTTCCTCGACGAAAACGGCTTCCTCGACGTCGAGACGCCGATCCTGACCCGCGCCACCCCGGAAGGCGCGCGCGACTACCTGGTGCCGAGCCGCACCCACGCGGGCAGCTTCTTCGCCCTGCCGCAGTCGCCGCAGCTGTTCAAGCAGCTGCTGATGGTCGCCGGCTTCGACCGCTACTACCAGATCGCCAAGTGCTTCCGCGACGAAGACCTGCGTGCCGACCGCCAGCCGGAATTCACCCAGATCGACATCGAGACCAGCTTCCTCGACGAGTCCGAGATCATGGGCTTGACCGAAAGCATGATCCGCAAGCTGTTCAAGGAAGTGCTGGACCTGGAGTTCGGTGAGTTCCCGCACATGACCTTCGAAGAAGCCATGCGCCGCTACGGTTCCGACAAGCCGGACCTGCGTATTCCGCTGGAGCTGGTCGATGTCGCCGACCAGCTCAAGGATGTCGACTTCAAGGTCTTCGCCGGTCCGGCCAACGATCCGAAATGCCGCGTCACCGCCCTGCGCCTGCCGGGCGGCGCCAGCATGCCGCGCAGCAAGATCGACGAGTACACCAAGTTCGTCGGCATCTACGGTGCCAAGGGCCTGGCCTACATCAAGGTCAACGAGCGCGCCAAGGGTGTCGAGGGTCTGCAGTCGCCGATCGTCAAGAACATCCCCGAGGCCAACCTCAACAACATCCTTGATCGCGTTGGTGCCGTGGATGGTGACATCGTGTTCTTCGGTGCCGACAAGTTCAAGATCGTCAGCGAAGCCCTGGGCGCGCTGCGTATCCGCCTGGGCCACGACTTCGAGCTGCTGACCTGCGAGTGGGCGCCGATGTGGGTCGTCGACTTCCCGATGTTCGAAGAGAACGAAGACGGCAGCTTCACCGCGCTGCACCACCCGTTCACCGCGCCGAAGTGCTCCCCTGAAGAGCTGGAGGCCAACCCGGCCACCGCGCTGTCGCGTGCCTACGACATGGTCCTGAACGGCACCGAGCTGGGTGGCGGTTCGATCCGTATCCACCGTAAAGAGATGCAGCAAGCGGTCTTCCGCCTGCTGGGTATCGAGGCGCAAGAACAGGAAGAGAAGTTCGGCTTCCTGCTCGATGCCCTGAAGTTCGGTGCACCGCCTCACGGTGGCCTGGCCTTCGGCCTGGACCGTCTGGTCATGCTGATGACCGGTGCTCAGTCGATCCGTGAAGTGATCGCCTTCCCGAAAACCCAGAGCGCCGCTTGCGTGATGACCCAGGCCCCGGGCATGGTCGATGCCAAGGCTCTGCGCGAGCTGCACATCCGTCTGCGCGAGCAGACCAAGGTCGAGTAATCGGCCTGGGCGCCCCGGTAGCGGGGCGCCCCGCGCTTGAAGCGCAGGATTCTTCACGTTCCGCCCTTCGGGGCGGAACCTGTTTCTGTTTCAAGGATTCGGAGTCGTTATGGCTGGTCATTCCAAGTGGGCGAACATCAAGCACCGCAAAGAGCGCCAGGATGCCAAGAGAGGCAAGGTCTTCACCAAGTGGATCCGCGAACTGACCGTCGCGGCCAAGCAGGGTGGCCCTGATCCGGCCTCCAACCCGCGCCTGCGCCTGGCGCTGGACAAGGCTCTGGGTGCCAACATGAGTCGCGACATCATCGATCGCGCCGTGGCCCGCGGTGCCGGCACCAACGAAAGCGACAACGTCGAGGAGCTGAGCTACGAGGGCTACGGTCCGGGCGGTGTGGCGATCATGGTCGAGGCCATGACCGACAACCGCAACCGTACCGCCGCCGCCGTGCGTCATGCCTTCACCAAGTGCGGTGGCAACCTCGGTACCGACGGTTCGGTGGCCTACCTGTTCGAGCGCAAGGGGCAGATCAGCTTCGCCGCCGAGCTGAAGCTCGACGAGGACGTGCTGATGGAGGCCGCGATGGAGGCCGACGCCGACGACGTGGTGGCCAACGACGACGGTTCCTTCGAGGTGTTCACCTCGTTCAACAGCTTCTATGCCGTGCGCAATGCGCTCGAAGAGGCTGGTTTCAAGGCTTCGGACGCCGAGATCGTGATGCAGCCGACCACCAGCGCCGAACTGGACAAGGACGGCGCGGAGAAGGTGCTCAAGCTGATCGACATGCTCGAGGACCTGGATGACGTGCAGAACGTCTACTCCAATGCACAGATCTCCGATGAGATCATGGAAACGTTGGGCTGATCGTTTCGGCAATCGGCTTGATCGCGGGGCAAGCCCGCCCCCACAAGGCCTGCGCCGGATTGCGGTGTAGCCTTTGTGGGGGCGGGCTTGTCCCGCGATAAGGTCGGCAAATTCGCACACCTTTGTAGGCGCTATGACTCTCATTCTTGGTATCGACCCCGGCTCGCGCATTACCGGTTTTGGCGTGGTCCGCCAGACCGCCCGTGGCTGCGAGTACGTGGCGTCGGGCTGTATACGCACGGGCGGTGGTGAGTTGCACGAGCGCCTGCAGATCGTCTTTCGTGGGGTCAGCGAGATCATCCGCCAGCACGAGCCGGTGACCATGGGCATCGAGCGGGTGTTCATGGCGCGCAATGCCGACTCTGCGCTCAAGCTGGGCCAGGCCCGCGGTGCGGCGATCGTCGCTGCGGCCGAGGCGGGCCTGGAGATCGCCGAATATACCGCCAGCCAGGTCAAGCAGGCCGTGGCCGGCACCGGCGGGGCCAATAAAGAACAGGTGATGATGATGGTCATGCACCTGCTCAAGCTGACCCAGAAGCCGCAGATCGACGCCTCCGACGCCCTGGCCATCGCCCTGTGCCATGCCCATACCCGTTCCAGCCTGATTCCCCATGGGCTGGCGACGGCGCGGCGGCGCGGCGGGCGCTTGCGTCTGTAACCGCTTCATGCGCTGATACACATTTTGTCCGGGTGGCGCGCGCTCCCGGCGCATTTGCTGATAGGGTGGACCGGTTTTCGACCGGTACCCGAGAGGAAGGATCGGAACGTGATTGGACGTTTGCGTGGCACCCTGGCGGAAAAACAGCCGCCGCACCTGATTATCGACGTCAACGGCGTGGGCTACGAGCTGGAAGTGCCGATGACCACCCTGTACCGCCTGCCCAAGGTCGGCGAGCCAGTGACCGTGCACACCCACCTGGTGGTGCGCGAAGACGCCCACCTGCTCTATGGTTTCGCGGAAAAGCGCGAGCGCGAGCTGTTCCGCGAGCTGATCCGCCTCAACGGCGTTGGGCCGAAGCTGGCGCTGGCGCTGATGTCCGGCCTGGAAGTGGACGAGCTGGTGCGCTGCGTGCAGGCCCAGGACGCCTCGGTCCTGGTGCGTGTGCCCGGTGTTGGCAAGAAAACCGCCGAACGCCTGCTGGTCGAGCTCAAGGATCGCTTCAAGGCGTGGGAAACCTCCCCGGCGATGTTCACCCTGGTCTCCGACGGCCCGCTGCCGGCGGCCAGTGAGTCCTCGGCCGAGGCCGACGCGGTCAGTGCCCTGGTCTCCCTGGGCTATAAGCCACAAGAGGCGAGCAAGGCGATTGCCGCGATCAAGGACAAGGCCGGCCTGAGCAGCGAGGAGCTGATCCGTCGCAGCCTTAAAGGGATGATTGCCAAGTGATCGAAACCGACCGCCTGATCGCCGCCAGTGGCCGCGACCGTGAAGAAGTCCAGGACCGCGCGATCCGCCCGCTGCGCCTGGACGAGTACATCGGCCAGCCGGTGGTGCGCGAGCAGATGGCGCTGTTCATCCAGGCCGCGCGTGGGCGCAACGAATCCCTTGACCACACCTTGATCTTTGGCCCGCCGGGTCTGGGCAAGACCACCCTGGCCAACATCATTGCCCAGGAGATGGGCGTGTCGGTCAAGAGCACCTCGGGCCCGATTCTCGAACGCCCGGGCGACCTCGCGGCGATGTTGACCAACCTCGAGCCCCATGACGTGCTGTTCATCGACGAGATCCATCGGTTGTCGCCGGTGGTCGAGGAGGTGCTCTATCCGGCGATGGAGGATTTCCAGCTGGACATCATGATCGGCGAAGGTCCGGCTGCACGCTCGATCAAGCTCGACCTGCCGCCGTTCACCCTGGTCGGCGCCACCACCCGCGCCGGCATGCTGACCAACCCGCTGCGCGACCGTTTCGGCATCGTCCAGCGCCTGGAGTTCTACAGCAACAAGGACCTGGCCACCATCGTCAGTCGTTCGGCCGGTATTCTCGGGCTGCCGATGGATGACAAGGGTGCCTTCGAGATCGCCCGCCGGGCACGGGGCACGCCGAGGATCGCCAATCGCCTGCTGCGCCGGGTGCGCGACTATGCCGAAGTGCGTGGCAAGGGTGAGATCACCAAGGCGGTCGCGGATATGGCGCTCAACCTGCTGGATGTCGACGAGCGCGGTTTCGATCACTCCGACCGGCGTCTGTTGCTGACCATGATCGAGAAGTTCGACGGTGGGCCGGTGGGGCTCGACAACATTGCCGCAGCGATCGGCGAAGAGCGCCACACCATCGAGGACGTGCTCGAGCCCTACCTCATCCAGCAGGGTTACATCATGCGCACCCCACGGGGGCGCGTGGTCACCCGTCATGCTTACCTGCATTTCGGCCTGAACATACCCGGGCGCTTCTGCGAAGGCGGGGAATATGCAGCGCAGGACGACGAATGACAGATCGAATCGGCATTTTCGTGGTCCTACCGCTGGCATGCCGCCGGTTCGCTGGCAATACGACATTATCGAAGCAAAAACAGTTGCCGGGGCGGATTGGCAAGCACAGGAGTAAGCACTAGAGTATGCGCGCGCAAAATGGGCTGGAACCGTTCGCACACCGCTGTCGCGTCTATTACGAAGATACCGATGCCGGCGGGGTGGTGTACTACGTCAACTACCTCAAATTCATGGAGCGCGCACGCACCGAACGGCTGCGTCACCTGGGGTTCTCCCAGGCCCAGCTGGCGCAGGACAACCTGCTGTTCGTGGTCCACTCGAGCGAAGCGCGCTACCACGCGCCGGCGCGCCTGGACGACGAATTGCGGGTGACCGCGCAGGTGCTTGAATTGAATCGCGCCAGCCTGCGCTTCGTGCAGCAGGTATGGCGAGCAAAGGATGAAGTGCTGCTCTGCGAAGGGCAGTTCCTTGTGGCCGCGGTGCGCGCCGACACTTTCAAACCCCGGGCCATTCCCCCAGAACTGCGCGACGCCTTCCTGGCGGACGGCACGGGTACTCAATCGAACGCAGGAGAATAAGCGTGGAAGCAAACGTCGTCGACCATACCTCCATGTGGAGCCTGGTCGCCAATGCCAGTATCGTGGTTCAGCTGGTAATGCTGACCCTCGTGGCAGCCTCGGTGACCTCTTGGATCATGATCTTCCAGCGCAGCACCATGCTGCGCGCCGGTCGTCGTGCACTGGACGCTTTCGAAGAGCGCTTCTGGTCGGGCATCGACCTCTCCAAGCTGTACCGTCAGGCGGGCAGCAACCCTGATCCGGACTCGGGTGTCGAGCAGGTGTTCCGCGCCGGCTTCAAGGAGTTCTCGCGCCTGCGCCAGCAGCCGGGTGTCGACCCGGACGCGGTCATGGAAGGCGTCGGTCGTGCCATGCGCGTGGCCATCTCCCGCGAGGAAGAAAAGCTCGAGCAGAGCCTGCCGTTCCTGGCCACCGTCGGTTCCACCAGCCCGTACATCGGCCTGTTCGGTACCGTGTGGGGCATCATGAACTCGTTCCGTGGCCTGGCCAGTGCCCAGCAGGCAACCCTGGCCACCGTGGCTCCCGGTATCGCCGAAGCCCTGATCGCCACCGCGATCGGCCTGTTCGCTGCGATCCCGGCTGTTATCGCCTACAACCGTTTTGCCGCGCGCAGTGAAGTGCTGATTGGTCGCTACTACACCTTCGCCGACGAGTTCCAGGCGATCCTGCACCGCAAAGTACACACCAGCGAAGAGTGATCAGGTAGAAACCCATGGCCCGAGTTCGCCACAAACGCAAGCCGGTCGCCGAGATGAACGTGGTGCCCTACATCGACGTGATGCTGGTGCTACTGGTCATCTTCATGGTGACCGCCCCCATGCTCAACCAGGGCGTGAAGGTGGACCTGCCCAAGGTTTCCAGTGAAGCCCTGCCGCAGGACAACAACGTCCAGGTCCTGACCATCTCGATCAAGGCAGACAAGACCTACTACTGGAACCTTGGCAGCGAAGTCGACACCGACAAGCAGATGGACAAGGCCATGACCTTGCCGGAAATGACGGGTGCGGTGACCAAGATCATCGCCGCCGGCCGTGACCAGGGCAAGCAGACCCAGGTCTTCATCCGTGGCGACAAGGCCGTCGACTACGGTGCGGTCATGGGCGCCATGGGCGGGTTGCAGAAGGCCGGTGTCGGAAACGTTGGCCTGATTACCGAGGCGCCCTGATGCAACAGCGAGAGCCATCCGCCTCGGAAAGCTACTTCTGGCCCAGTGTCTGGGCCATTGGCCTGCACGTGCTGGTGTTCGGCATGCTGTTCGTCAGCTTTGCCATGACGCCCGAGCTGCCGCCCTCCAAGCCGATCGTCCAGGCCACGCTCTACCAGCTCAAGTCCAAGAGTCAGGCGACTACCCAGACCAATCAGAAGATTGCCGGGGAGGCCAAGAAGACCGCTTCTCGCCAGACCGAAGTCGAGCAGCTGGAGCAGAAGAAGGTCGAGCAGGAGGCCGTGAAGGCGGCGGAACAAAAGAAAGCCGACGCAGCTCAAAAGGCCGAGGAGGCGCGCGAGGCCGCCGAGGCCAAGAAAGCCGAAGCCGCCGAGCAGAAGAAGGCCGCCGAGGCCAAGAAAGCCGAAGAAGCGAAGAAGGCCGCCGAAAAGCAACAGGCCGACATCGCCAAGAAGAAAGCCGAGGAAGAGGCCAAGAAACAGGCCGAAGAAGAGGCCAAGAAACAAGCCGCGGAAGAGGCGAAGAAGAAAGCCGCCGAAGACGCGAAGAAAAAAGCAGCCGAGGACGCCAAGAAGAAAGCGGCGGCCGAGGACGCGAAGAAGAAGGCAGCTGAAGAGGCCAAGAAAAAGGCCGCTGCAGACGCCCAGAAGAAAAAAGCACAGGAAGCGGCCCGCAAGGCGGCGGAAGACAAGAAGGCGCAGGCACTGGCCGAGTTGTTGTCCGACACCACCGAGCGGCAGCAGGCGCTGGCTGACGAGCAGGGTGACCAGGTGGCCGGCGACTTCGACGACCTGATTCGCATGCGCGCGGCCGAAGGTTGGGCGCGTCCGCCATCTGCGCGCAAGGGCATGACGGTAGTTCTGCAGATCAACATGCTGCCGGACGGCACCATCACCAACGTGAGTGTGGCCAAATCCAGCGGCGACGGTCCGTTCGACAGCTCGGCCGTGGCCGCGGTGAAGAACATTGGTCGGTTGACCGAAATGCAGGGCTTGAAGCCGAACGAATTCAATCCGTATCGTTCATTCAAGATGACATTTACACCTGAGGATCTAGCGTTGTGATTAAACGTCTGAGAGGACTCCTGGTCTTGCTCTGCTGCGTGGCAGGCATGGCCATGGCCGAGGAAAAGAACATCCTGGTCACCAGTGGCAGCGACCGGGCAACCCCCATCGCGGTAGTGCCGTTCGGCGTGCAGGGCGGCAGCGTGCTGCCGGAAGACATGGCCGACATCATCGGCAACGACCTGCGTAACTCCGGTTACTATGCGCCCATTCCGCGGCAGAACATGATCAGCCTGCCAAGCCAGGCCAGCGAAGTGATCTTCCGTGACTGGAAAGCGCTGGGCGCCCAGTACGTCATGGTCGGCAGCATCGTGCCGGCCGGTGGCCGCCTGCAGGTGCAGTACGCGCTGTTCAACGTCGCCACCGAGCAGCAGGTGCTGACCGGTAGCGTCGCGGGCGGCGTCGACCAGCTGCGCGACATGGCGCACTACATCGCCGACCAGTCGTTCGAGAAACTCACCGGCATCAAGGGCGCGTTCTCCACCCGCATGCTGTACGTGACCGCCGAGCGCTTCTCGACCAACAACACCCGCTACACCCTGCAACGTTCGGACTACGATGGTGCTCGTGCGGTGACCTTGCTGCAGTCGCGCGAGCCGATCCTGTCGCCGCGTTTCGCGCCGGATGGCAAGCGCATCGCCTATGTCTCGTTCGAGCAGAAGCGTCCACGCATCTTCATCCAGCACATCGACACCGGTCGCCGCGAGCAGATCACCAACTTCGAAGGCCTGAACGGCGCGCCGGCCTGGTCGCCTGACGGTACCCGCCTGGCGTTCGTGCTGTCGAAGGACGGTAACCCGGACATCTACGTGATGAACGTGGCGTCGCGTCAGATCAGCCGCGTCACCGCAGGCCCGGGCATCAATACCGAGCCGTTCTGGGGCAAGGATGGCAACACCCTGTACTTCACCTCCGACCGTGGCGGCAAGCCGCAGATCTATAAACAGTCGGTGGGTGGCGGTGGTGCCGAGCGTGTGACGTTCGTTGGTAACTACAACGCCAACCCGAAACTGTCGGCGGACGAGAAGACCCTGGTGATGATCCATCGCCAGCAGGGTTTCACCAACTTCAAGGTGGCCGCCCAGGACCTGCAACGCGGAAGTGTAAAGATTCTCTCCGAGACCAGTCTTGATGAGTCTCCCACTGTTGCGCCAAACGGCACCATGCTAATCTACGCCACCCGCCAGCAGGGCCGGGGAGTCTTGATGCTCGTGTCGCTTAACGGCCGTGTGAGGCTCCCACTTCCTACCGCTCAAGGCGAAGTCAGAGAACCGTCCTGGTCCCCTTACCTGAACTGATTGCGGCGTAATATTTTTGCTTAACACACTGGGGTTTCATTAGGAGTTTCACGATGGAAATGCTGAAGTTTGGTAAATTCGCTGCGCTGGCTCTGGCCATGGCCGTAGCTGTAGGTTGCTCCTCGAAGGGCGGTGACAATGCTGGTGAAGGCGCTGTCGACCCGAACGCTGGCTACGGTGCCAACACTGGCGCTGTCGACGGCTCCCTGAGCGAAGAAGCCGCCCTGCGCGCAATCACCACCTTCTACTTCGAATACGACAGCTCGGATCTGAAGCCAGAAGCCATGCGCGCCCTGGACGTTCACGCCAAGGACCTGAAAGCCAACGGCAACCGCGTTGTCCTGGAAGGCAACACCGACGAGCGCGGCACCCGCGAGTACAACATGGCTCTGGGTGAGCGTCGTGCCAAGGCCGTTCAGCGCTACCTGGTTCTGCAGGGCGTTTCCCCTGCTCAGCTGGAACTGGTTTCCTACGGCGAAGAGCGTCCAGTTGCCACCGGCAACGACGAGCAGTCCTGGGCTCAGAACCGTCGCGTAGAACTGCGTAAGTAAGTTCTTATGCGTATGTGCCGTCGTGTTGTAACCGTCCTCGCACTCAGCCTGCCCCTCTCGGCGTGGGCTGCGGTTCCCGTAGTAGATGACAACGCCGGTGGCTATCCACCTGCGGGTTATGGCACGAGCGGCGCCTATGCCGGAGCAGGGGCTTCGGCCCCTGCTTCTGCAAATGGCCAGCTGTTCATGCAGCTGCAGCAGATGCAGGACCAGATTTCCCGCCAGCAAGGCATTATCGAAGAGCTGCAAAACGATGTGTCGCGCATGAAGCAGGAAAACCTCGAGCGCTACCAGGATCTCGACCGCCGCATCAGCAGCGGTGCCGCGCCTGCCGCGACTCCCGACAATTCCTCCACCGGTGGTGCGAACAACGCAGCCACGGGTGCCGCCGCCGGCGCCAGCGCCGCGCAGCAACCGGCCGCCAGCAGCGAGCCGGGTGATCCGGCGAAAGAGAAGCTGTATTACGATGCCGCTTTCGACCTGATCAAGCAGAAGGATTTCGACAAGGCCAGCCAGGCCTTCAATGCCTTCCTGCGCAAGTACCCCAACAGCCAGTACGCCGGCAATGCCCAGTACTGGCTTGGCGAGGTCAATCTCGCCAAAGGCGACCTGCAAGGCGCGGGTCAGGCCTTCGCCAAGGTCAGCCAGCTGTACCCGCAGCACAGCAAGGTGCCGGATTCGCTCTACAAACTGGCCGATGTCGAGCGCCGCATGGGCCATACCGACAAGGTCAAGGGCATCCTGCAGCAGGTCATCACCCAGTATCCTGGCACCTCCGCCGCGCAACTGGCCCAGCGCGATCTGCAGAAGCTGTAAGCAGTACCGTTTGAAAGAAACCCGCGCTTGTCGCGGGTTTTTTCGTTAGAATCTCTGCCCTTTTTTCCTAAACACGCTGCCGCGGATAACGCCATGTCGAGTCCGCGACAGTGCCTGACGGAGGCGGACAGCCTGTTCAGCTGTCACGCCCGTGGCGATCATGCAAGACACATTACGCATCACCGAAGTGTTTTACTCGTTGCAGGGTGAAACGCGAACGGCCGGGCTGCCCACGGTATTCGTGCGCCTGACCGGTTGCCCCCTGCGCTGCCAGTACTGCGACAGTGCCTATGCCTTCAGTGGCGGCACCATTCGTACCCTCGACTCGATCCTCGAGCAAGTCGCCGGCTTCAAGCCACGTTACGTCTGTGTGACCGGCGGCGAGCCGCTGGCCCAGCCCAATGCCTTGCCGTTGCTGCAGCGCCTGTGCGATGCCGGCTATGACGTATCGCTGGAAACCAGCGGCGCCCTCGACATCGGCGGCACCGACACCCGGGTCAGTCGCGTGGTCGACCTCAAGACCCCCGGCTCCGAGGAGTCGCACCGCAACCGCTACGAGAACATCGAGCTGCTGACCCGCAACGACCAGGTCAAGTTCGTCATCTGCTCCCGTGAAGACTACGACTGGGCGGTTTCCAAGCTGATCCAGTACAACCTGGCCGAGCGTGCCGGCGAGGTCCTGTTCTCGCCGAGCCATCATCAGGTCAGCGCCACCGACCTGGCCGACTGGATCGTTGCCGACAACCTGCCCGTGCGTTTCCAGCTGCAGCTGCACAAGCTGCTGTGGAACGACGAACCTGGACGCTGAGAGGAAGAGACATGACTGAGAAACGCGCGGTAATCCTGCTGTCCGGCGGCCTGGACTCGGCCACCGTGGTGGCCATGGCCAAGGCTGACGGCTACCAGTGCTACACCATGAGCTTCGACTACGGGCAGCGCCATCGTGCCGAACTCAACGCGGCGGCGCGGGTTGCCCGTGACCTGGGCGTGGTCGAGCACAAGGTGATCGGCCTGAGCCTCGATGGCATTGGCGGCTCGGCCCTGACCGACAGCAGCATCGATGTGCCAGAGGCGCCGACCGAAGGTATTCCGGTCACTTATGTGCCGGCTCGCAACACCGTGTTCCTCTCCCTGGCCTTGGGCTGGGCCGAGGTGCTCGAGGCCCGTGACATCTTCATTGGGGTCAATGCCGTGGACTACTCCGGCTATCCGGACTGCCGCCCGGAGTTCGTCGAAGCGTTCGAGCGCATGGCCAACCTGGCTACCAAGGCGGGTGTCGAAGGGCAGGGCTTCCGTATCCAGGCGCCATTGCAGAACCTGAGCAAGGCACAGATCGTCCAGGCGGGTATTGCCCGTGGCGTGGACTACAGCCTGACCGTCTCCTGCTATCAAGCCGATGACGACGGCCGCGCCTGTGGCAAATGCGACAGCTGCCGCCTGCGCGCCGACGGCTTCAAGGCGGCCGGTGTAGAGGACCCGACCCGGTATTCTTGAAAATTTTTCCGATGGGGTGTTGATTTCCTCTGAGAAATCAGTAATATACGCGCCATCCAACGGGTCGTTAGCTCAGTTGGTAGAGCAGTTGGCTTTTAACCAATTGGTCGTAGGTTCGAATCCTACACGACCCACCATATGCTGTATGAAAGAGCCCGCCTACATGGCGGGCTTTTTCATGCCTGTTGAAAGGCATCCTGAGCCGGTGTCAACGGTTCAGGCGTCGGGCATCGAAGGCGTCGCGCGCCTGGTAGGCGGTGTAGGTGGCCTGTGCGGCCACCAGGCCAGCCAGGCCGTAGGTACGGTCGAGGCCAAACTGGCCGAAGCCGTCCGGGATCGGCAGGCGCCGGGTGATGGCGTCCGCCAGCACTTCCCCCGCCACGGTGGTCGGCGCCATGCCGTGCCCGCCGAAGCCGACCGCGTGCCAGATGCCGTTGTCGTCCTGGCCGATCTGCGCCATCTGATGGCGCCCGTAGCTCATCAGGCCGCCCCACGAGTAGTCGATCTGCACATCCTCGAGCTGTGGGTAGACGCTCGTCAGGTCGGCCTTGAGCAAGCGGGCGATGGCTTGCGGCCCGCGATCCAGGATGGAGATGCGCCCGCCCCAGAGAATCCGGGTGTCCTTCAGCAGGCGGTAGTAATCGAAGGCGAAGCGCGTGTCGTAGATGGCCGCCTTGCAGTCGATGGCGTCGGCCAGGCGCGCGCCCAGTGGCTGGGTCGCCACCACGTAGGTGGCGATGGGCAGCACGGCGCGTTCGATCGGCGCGTAGACACCTCGGGCGTAGCCGCCGCCGGAGAACACCACTTCCTCGGCATGGACTTCACCCTGGCCGGTGCGCACGATGTAGCCATTGGCCTGCTTCTCGATGGCGATGACCGGTGACTGCTCGAAGATCGTCACGCCCGCTTGCACGGCGGCCCGGGCGATGCCGCAGACGTACTTCAGCGGGTGAAAGTGGAAGGCGTTGCGTTCCCGTAGTCCGCCGTAGTAACGCTCGCTCCTGAGCTGTTCTTTCAGCTCGCCGGGCGTGATGCGCTCCCACTCCACGCCATAGGCCTCTTTCATCAGCTGGCGCGGTTTTTCCAGGCGTGATGGGTCGTTGAACCAGTTGGCCAGGATCACGCCCTGGTCGATCAGGTCGCAGTCGATGGCGTACCTGCGGGTACGCTCGCGAATCAGTTCGACGGCGTCGAGCGTCAGCTGGTACAGGCGGCGTGCCTCGGTGGCGCCGAGGGTTGCCAGCAGCTCGGCGTTGCCGAGGCTGTAGCCGCCGAACACGAAGCCGCCGTTGCGTCCCGAGGCGCCGTGGCCGACGCGCTGCGACTCGAGGATGGTCACGTCGCCGACTCCGCGTTCGGCGAGCCCCAGTGCGGTCGACAGGCCGGCCAGGCCGCCACCGAGGATGCACACGCGGGTGTCGGTGCGGCCTGTTTGGGTCGGGTAGAGTGGCCTGTTGGCGGTGGCTTCGTAGTACGAGTCGAGGAAAGTGCTGTTCATCATGATCCCGGGCAGTGATGGGCGGGCCGGGTCAGGCCCGCCATTGGCGTTCTCAGGCGGGCTGCTGGCTGGTGGCGACGGGCGTTTCGGCGGCGACAGCCTGCCGGTCGTTGGCCTTGCGCGTCTCGATGACCGAGAAATCCATCTCCCGATAGCGCACGACTTGTGAGCCGGTGACCAGCTTGTGGCCGAACCACATCACCGTGAACAGCAGCAGGCCGACGTAGGTGGCGAAGGCGCCGATCCAGTCGATCTGGCCGCCGATGAAGGCCTGGTAGTTCTGGCCGAGCATCACCACGGCGCACAGGCCGAAGGCGAACAACGGCCCGAACGGGAAGAACTTCGACACGTACGGCAGCCTGGCCAGGTCGTTGCCCTGCAGCAGGTAGCCGCGGCGGAAGCGGTAGTGGCTGACGGCGATGCCCAGCCAGGCAATGAAACCGAGCATGCCGGATGTGTTCAGCAGCCACAGGTAGAGCTTGCCGGGGCTGAACAGGAAGCTCAGCAGGCACAGGCCGGCGACCACTGCGGTGGCCAGCAACGCCCAGACCGGCGTGCCGCTGCGGGTCACCCGGGCGAAGATGGCCGGTGCCTTGCGCTCCCGTGCCAGGCTGTAGAGCATCCGTGAGGAGGCATACATGCCCGAATTGCCGGCCGACAGCACCGAGGTGAGGATCACCGCGTTCATCACCGCGGCGGCGGCGAGCATGTCGGCCTTGGCGAAGATCAGCGTGAATGGGCTGATGGTGATGTCGGCGAGGCCGTCCTTGAGCAGTCGTGGGTCGGTATAGGGGATCAGCAGGCCGATCACGATGATGGTGAACACGTAGAACAGCAGGATCCGCCAGAAGATCTGGCGCACGGCCTTGGGAATGTTGCGCCCGGGGTTCGCCGTTTCGCCCGCGGCGATGCCCACGAACTCGGTGCCCTGGAACGAGAAGCCGACGATCATCGCCACGCCGATCAGCGCCGGCAGGCCACCGGCGATAGGCCCGTCACCGATCTGCCAGAGGTGGATGCCGCCGTCCTGGCCGCCTTCGAGGATGCCCAGCAGCATCAGCACGCCCACGGCGATGAAGATGATGATGGTGACGACCTTGATCAGCGCGAACCAGAACTCCGCCTCGCCGAAGAAGCGCACCGAGGCGACATTCAGGGCGAACAGCAAGACCAGGAAGGCCGCGCTCCAGATCACCCCGGGCGTGTCCGGGAACCAGTAGACCATGATGATCTGCACGGCCACCAGGTCCACGGCGATGGTCACGGCCCAGGAGTACCAGTAGTTCCAGCCCAGGGCGAAGCCGAAGCTCTCATCCACGTAGCGCGAGGCGTAGGTGGAGAACGAGCCGCTGACTGGCATGCACGCCGCCAGTTCACCCAGGCTGGTCATCAGGAAGTAGACCATCAGGCCGATCACCGCGAACGCCAGCAGTGCGCCGCCGGGGCCGGACTGGGCGATGGTGGCGCCGGAGGAGACGAACAGGCCGGTACCGATGGAGCCGCCGATGGCGATCATGTTCAGGTGACGGCTGGTGAGGGTGCGCTTGAGGTGTCCGGAGGGTGGGGTTGCGGCAGGCAACTTTGCGTCGTTGTTCGAATGGGTCATGGGCAACCTGCTGATCTGCATTCGGGTGAGTTGTTGTTCTTGTTGTGTTCTGACCACTTCCATTGCAGGGGCTGGCGGTGGGTGGGCGCCGGCCTGCCAGCGGTTTCTCCAGGGCCGCGGCGGTATTGATTGCATTGATTGAAATCAGTATCGGCTCGCAAAGGCGTGCACAACAAACGACCATTAGTTGCCACATCATTCCAATTAGGAATGAATGGTTTCGTCAATTTGTCAGGGTGTTAAAGCCACTCTATCGTGCAAGATTCCGTTTTGTTCAGGGTTTTCATGGGTGTCGTTCACGTCATTTTGCTATTGGAGCTCGTCTTTTTGCGCAATATAAAAAGTGCCTGAAAATGCACTCCTGAAAAAAACTCATCTTCAAAGCAAATAAAAAGGCCGATACCTGACTGCTCGGATATCGGCCTCGCTCGCGGGGGATTGGTAAAAGATCTGCAGGTCTCGCCGTTGGGAGGTGGACTTCAGACCCGAAACTGCGCCATCAGTACCTGCTGCTGGTTGGCCAGCCGGTTCAGTGCCTGGCTGATCCGCGCCGACTCGTCGGCCTGCCCGGACAGCGACTCGGTCACATCGCGGATCCCCGCCACATTGCGGTTCACTTCCTCGGCCACCGCGCTCTGCTCTTCGGCTGCCGAGGCGATCTGCAGGTTCATGTCGGTGATCACCGCCACTGCCTCGCCGATGCGTTGCAGGGCCGGCAAGGTCTGCTCCATCTGCGCGGCGCTGTCCTGGGCCTGGCGCTGGCCAGCGTGCATGGCGCCGACTACGTCCTGGGTGCCTTGCTGCAGGCCTTCGATCACCTGGCGGATCTCTTCGACCGACACCTGGGTGCGCTGGGCCAGGCTGCGTACCTCGTCGGCGACCACCGCGAAGCCACGTCCGGCCTCGCCGGCGCGGGCGGCCTCGATGGCGGCGTTGAGGGCCAGCAGGTTGGTCTGTTCGGCGATGGCGCGGATTACCTCGAGCACCGAGCCGATCTGCTCGCCACGGCTCTCCAGGGCGCGGGCCTCGTCCATGGCCGCGTCCATGCCGCCGGCCAGCTGGCCGATCGCGGTGCGCGTCGCGGCGACCAGCGCCAGGCCATCGCGCGTCGCCTGGTCCGCGCCTCGTGCCGCCTGGGCCGCCTGGGCGGCGTTATGGGCCACGTCATGGGCGGTGGCGCTCATTTCGTTGGCGGCGGTGGCGACCTGCTCGATCTCGCGATGCTGCTGCTGCATGCCGTCGCTGGTCTGGCTGGCGATCAGCGCGGACTGGTCGGCGGTGCCGCGGGCCTCCTGCACCGAGCCTTTGAGCTGGGCGATCACCGGCTGCAGCTTGTCGAGGAAGCGGTTGAACCAGCCGGTCAGTTGGCCCAGTTCGTCGTCGCGGGCGTAGTCCAGTCGCCGGGTCAGGTCGCCTTCGCCGCTGGCGATGTCCTTCAGGCGCGCGGCCACGGCCAGGATCGGCCGGGTCACGCCGCGGGCGGTCAGCCATACCAGCAGCAGCCCCAGCACCGCGGCGCCCAGGCCGATCAGCAGGCTGGTGAGGTTGGCGCTCTGGTTCTGGCTGTCCAGTCGCTGGTTGAGGGCGACGGCGGGCGCCTGCAGGACCTGCTCGGGCAGCTCCAGCAAGACCTGCCACGGCGCCGAGCCGGGAATCGGCGCGAATGGCCGGGAGATACGCATGGTGCCGGCGTCCAGGCGTTCGACCGCCTGGCCGGCGCGCAGCGGCGCGGTGAGGGCGGCGGCGCTGGCGCCGAAGGCCTGCTCCACGGTCTTGCTCAGCTGGGTGGCATCCTGGCTGTGTCCGGCCAGCAGCCCCGCGGGGCTGACGATGCTGACCTGGCCCTGGCCGTCGAACAGTTCCTGGCGTCCGGCCAGGCTCAGTTGCTGCAGGTTGTCCAGGCCGATGTCCAGGCCGACCACGCCGATCACCTTGCCGTTTTCCAGCAGGGGCAGGGCGATGCTGGTCATCAGCACCTGGCGGCCGTTGACCTCGTCGAAGTACGGGTCGAGCACGCAGGCCCTGGCGGTCTCCTGAGGACAGGTCAGCCAGCGGTTGTAGGGCGAGCCGTTGGCGCCGACGCTGGTGTCGGCGAGCATCGATTCGGGCATGGCTTCCACCTCCAGCGCGCCGGGGCTGGGCTGCGACCAGTACAGGGAGAAGCGCCCGCTGTCGTTGCTGCCGCGGTCGGTCTGGCCGATGTACTGGGCGTCCTGCTGATCCAGGGCATCGGGCTGGAACACCAGGTACAGGCCGATCAGGTCGGCGTTGCCGGCGAGGGCGGACTGTGCCTGGCGGGTCAGCTCGCCGCGCAGGTCGGCGCCGCCGCGGGCCTTGAGCGCCTGCACCAGCCGGGCGAAACCATTGCCGTACTGGTAGGCGTCCATGAAGTAGCGCTGGATCCGCAGGGCCTGGGTTTCACCGTGCGCCTGCAGGCGCAGGCGGGCGCTGTGGTCGAGCAGTTCGGTGTTGGCCTGGAACACCTGCTCGGCACTGCGTCGGGCCTGGGTGAGCGAGGTGGTCACCAGCAGGGCGACGATGGCCAGCAGGCACAGGCCGGCGAGGAGGGTGATCTTCCACTGGATGGAGAGACGGCGCAGCGACATGGGCTTTTCCTTCTCGGACAAACAGGACGCCCGCGGTCAGGCGGGCGTCGGCGGGTTCAGTCGGCGATGCAGTTCGGTGGCGCGATCCTGAAGGCCTTGGTCAGCCAGGCCAGGTAGCACGCACCCAGCAGTGCCCAGGCGCCGCCGAACAGCAGCGAGTGTTCGTTCAGGTCCAGCCACAGCGAGACGATGATGCAAAAGCCTATCGTCGGCATCATCAGATACTTGAGGTTGTTCGTCAGGCCCTTGTTCTGCCTTTCACGCAGGTAGCAGTGGTTGATCACCGACAGGTTGACGAAACTGAACGCCACCAGCGCGCCGAAGTTGATCACCGAGGTGGCGGTGACCAGGTCGAAGAAGATCGCCGACAGCGCGATCAGGCCGACCACGGCGATGTTCAGCACCGGGGTCTTGTAGCGCGGGTGCAGGCGGGCGAACACGCCGGCCGGGATCACGTTGTCGCGGCCCATCACGTACAGCAGGCGTGACACGCTGGTCTGCGAGGCCAGGCCCGAGGCGATGGTGTTGATCACCGTGCAGGCGATGAACACCGACTGGAACAGCTTGCCGCCGACATACAGGGCGATTTCCGGCAGGGCCGCTTCCTGGTCATGGAAGCGCGCCATGGTCGGGAAGTAGGCCTGGATGAAATAGGACACCAGGATGAACACCACGCCGCCGATCAGCGCGGTGAGGAAGATCGCGCGGGGGATGGTCTTGCCCGGGTCGCGGGTTTCTTCCGACAGGCAGGTCACCGCATCGAAACCCAGGAACGAGAAGCACAGGATGGTCGCGCCGGCGGCCAGGGCGGCGAACTGGGTCTGCTCGTCGGCGAACGGCACCAGGCTCCAGGCGGTGCCCAGTCCCTCGCCGTGGTCCAGGCCACGCCAGCACAGGTAGATGAACACGGCGATGATCGCCACCTGCACGGCCACGAACAGCAGGTTGAAATGCGCCACCAGGTTGACGCTGCGCATGTTGATCAGGCTGATCAGGGTGACGAAGCCGGCCACCCAGATCCAGGCCGGCACCTCGGGGAACATCGCCGACAGGTACAGCTTGGCCAGCAGCGCGTTGACCATGGGCAGCAGCAGGTAGTCCAGCAGTGACGACCAGCCCACCAGGAAGCCCACGTGCGGGTTGATGGCGCGCTGGGTGTAGGTGTACGCCGAGCCCGATTGTGGGAAGCGTCGCACCAAGGTGCCGTAGCTCACGGCGGTGAAGAGGATGCCGGCCAGGGCCAGGATGTAGGCGCTGGGGACATGCCCGGCGGTAAGGCCGGATACGATGCCGAAGGTGTCGAACACGGTCATCGGGGTGAGGTAGGCCAGGCCGATGATCACCACGTGCCAGAGGCGCAGGGACTTGCGGAACTGGGCGTCGCCGGGGGCGCTTTGGTCAGGCTGCATGCGGGCGGCGCTCCTGGACCTGGACAACGGGCACGGCGTGCGACGGGCACGACAAGGTCGAGCGGATGGGCTCCATGTTGTTCACCTTTTATGTTGGAGCTGCGAAGTGCGCGGGTAGGCGCTGGTATCAGGGCTGGCCGGGCCTGGGCGAGGAAGGCGGCGCGTGAGGGCAGGGACGGACGGGCATGGCGGCGCGTTTTCTTCTTCGTGGCATGGGCGCGTGCAAGGTGCGAAGAATAAAAAACGATGGCCAAATGAGTGTCAAGTTAAACATGACAGGTTGCTTACATTGTGAGCATAGAATCGGCTTTATTGGCCGTTATGCAGTATTTTTGGCGGATCGAGCAGGCCATAAGTCGATTTCGGTGTTCGTAAAAATTTACGATTCGATGCCCGCAAATGAAGAGATACGACGCCGCGAGGTGATGTGCCCAGGTGCAGAATTCTCGGTGAGGACACCGCATTGCCCAAGTGCCGGTGGTATTCTTGCCGCCTTGCACGCCGACTTCCGTGGTCCGCGTATTCGCCCCTCTATGGACAGCAATCGGTTCTATTCATGAAGAAAACAGTAGGCATCCTTTCCGGCCTGGCCGTCGCCATCGCCGTCGCAACCACTGCTGGCGCCTGGTATACCGGCAAGCAGTTGCCCGCCGAGCTGGAGCGTTCCGTCGCACGTGGCAACGAAGAACTGAAGAAGGCCATGATCGGCAACGGTGGCAGCATGACCATCGAGCTGGTCTCGCTGGAACAGCGCTTCTTCACCAGCACCGCGCACTACCGCTTCAAGGCCGAGAACGTGCAGGTCGGCGAGGCCGAGAAGCTGAATTTCCAGGTGGGCGTGGTCGACCAGATCGAGCACGGTCCGTTTCCCTGGTCGCGGGTCAAGGCGCTCAAGCTGATGCCGGTGCTGGCCACCAGCAACAGTGAACTGGAGAAGGATGACTTCACCGCTGGTTGGTTCGCCGCCGCCGGTGACAAGCCGCCGGTCACCGGCCAGGTCAGCCTGGGTTACAACGGCGGCGTCGACAGTGATATCCGCCTGGCGCCGGTCACGCTCAAGGAAGACGGTAGCAACGTTCTGGACTTCTCCGGTCTGCAGCTGCAGCTGCGTGGCGATCGCGAAGGCAAGGCGGTGGAGATCCACAGCAATGCCGAACGCCTGGAGCTGAACTTCGTCGACGAGCAGCAGGGGCCGGTGAAGATCCTGCTCAACGGCTTCAAGGCCGGCGGAAAGCTTAGCGAGACCGCCCACGACATGGTCTATGTCGGCAACTTCGACCTGGCCCTGGCCGACACCCAGGTCACCTTCGGGCCGAAACAGGAAGTGCTGGTGCTCAAGGGCCTGCAGCAGAACAACCTGTACAACGCCGAGGGCGAGGCCAAGGACAAGCTGGCCGGGCGTCTGGAATACAAGGTCGACGACATCAGCTACGCCGGGCGCAAGGTTGGCAGTGCCGAGATGGTCCTGACCATGAAATCCATCGATATTCCGGCCATGCAGGCCTTGATGGAGTGGTACCAGACGCGCATGCCGGAGATTCAGCAGGCCGCTGCCGAGGGCGAGGCGATGCCGTCGCTCGACATGACGCCCGAGGAACAGGCCAAGGTCCAGGGCGACTTGCAGAAGCTGCTCCAGGCCAAGCCGCAGGTGGCGGTGGAGAAGCTGGCGTTCAAGACTGCAAACGGGGTGAGCCAGTTCAACCTGGCCATGGACTTCGCCAACCCGACGTCATTCGACCTGCCGGCGGACCAGCTGGGCAAGCAGTTGGTCACGCAACTGAAGGCCAAGCTCAGCGTCTCCAAGCCGATGGTCGCCGACCTGGCCACCTTGCAGGCGTTGCTCGATGGCGAGACCGATGCCCAGGCCATCGCCCAGCAGTCCAGCCAGGCGGGTGAGATGGTCGGCATGATGGCGCTGCAGAGCGGCATGGCCACGGTGCAGGGCAACGATGTGGTGTCGAGCCTGCATTACGCCGACGGCATGGTCGATTTCAACGGCAAGAAGATGACCGTCGAAGAGTTCGCCATGCTGATCAGTGGCCACCTCGCGGCCCTTCAGCCGCAGGGCTGATTGCTGGCTCGAGAACCCGTCGCGGGGCAAGTCCGCGCCCACGAAGCCGCTATGAGTCGGGTGGCTTCGTGGGCGCGGGCTTGCCCCGCGATTGCATTGGGTTGGCCAACGCAAAAACCCCTTTTGCATCGCCCCGATTGCCTGTAGCCTTCGCCGTCCGATAATAATCCGTGCCCGCAGAGGGGCCGTGACGCTGGCCGTCCGGCACCGTTAGCCGATCTGTCAGGGCCGGGTGATACACTCGACTGACGCGCCCAGGCGCCCCGCAGGTCCAGCGATCATGACCCAGATTTCCGAACGCCTGTTGGTTCAGGCCCATCTCGATGCCAAGCAGCCCAATCCGCTGACGCCCGAGCAGGAGGCCGATTACCGTGCGGCCATCGCCGCCGAGCTGAAGAAGCAGAACGCCGTGCTGGTGGCCCACTACTATTGCGATCCGGTGATCCAGGCCCTGGCCGAGGAAACCGGCGGTTGTGTGTCCGACTCGCTGGAGATGGCGCGTTTCGGCAAGAACCATCCGGCCGACACCGTGGTGGTGGCGGGCGTGCGCTTCATGGGCGAGACCGCGAAGATCCTCACCCCGGAAAAGCGCGTGCTGATGCCCACCCTGGAAGCGACCTGCTCCCTTGACCTGGGCTGCCCGGTCGAGGCTTTCTCGGCGTTCTGCGACCAGCACCCCGAGCGTACCGTGGTGGTCTACGCCAACACTTCCGCCGCAGTGAAGGCGCGTGCCGACTGGGTGGTGACCTCCAGTTGCGCGCTGGAGATCGTCGAGAGCCTGATGGACAACGGCGAGACCATCATCTGGGGGCCGGACCAGCACCTGGGCCGCTATATCCAGAAGCAGACCGGCGCCGACATGCTGCTGTGGGATGGTGCCTGCATCGTTCACGAGGAGTTCAAGTCGCGCCAGCTGGCCGACATGAAGGCGCTGTATCCGGATGCGGCCATTCTGGTTCATCCGGAGTCGCCGGAGGCGGTGATCGAGCTGGCCGATGCGGTGGGTTCCACCAGCCAGCTGATCAAGGCGGCGCAGACCCTGCCGAACAAGACCTTCATCGTCGCCACCGACCGCGGCATCTTCTACAAGATGCAGCAGCTGTGCCCGGACAAGGAGTTCGTCGAGGCACCGACCGCCGGCAACGGCGCGGCCTGCCGCAGCTGCGCGCACTGCCCGTGGATGGCGATGAACACCCTGGAGCGGGTGCTCGATTGCCTACGTGCCGGCAGCAACGAGATCTTCGTGGAGCCTGCGCTGATTCCCAAGGCGATCAAGCCGCTGAACCGCATGCTCGATTTCACCCAGGCGGCGCGGTTGAAGTTGTCGGGCAACGCCTGACACAAGGTGGACATCGCTTTGTAGGAGCGGCCTTGCCGACGCCTCGGCAAGGCCGCTCCTACAGCGCGATCAGTGCCAGGCCTAGCGCCCCATCATCTCCTTGACCATGCGCTGCTGCTCCATGATCTCGCGCTGGCGCTGGTCGATCTGCGCGGCCAGCGGGAAGTTGCTGCCGGCGCGGCGCTTGGCATAGTCGAGCTGCTGGATCGCCTGATCGAAGTCGCCGACCAGGGTGAAGTACTCGGCGCGGGCGCGGTGCAGGCCGATGGTGTTGCCCGACAGCCCGCGCACTTCGGCGACGTCGTACCACACGTCCGGGTCGTCCGGGCGGTTCTTGACCAGGTCATCCAGCACTTTCTCCGCCTCGGCTGGCTTGCCTTGCTTGACCAGCAGGTCGGCGCGTACCTGTTTCAGCGGGTAGTTGCCCGGGTACAGCCCCTGCATGCGCGTGGCGCGCTGCTGGGCGTCGGCCAGGCGGTTGTTGGTGATGTCCAGGTCGATCTGCGCCAGGTTGTAGGTGATGTCGTTGGGGGCCTTGGCCAGCAGCGGCTTGAGGTTCTCCCGCGCTTCGTTGAGCTGGCCGCCCTTGATCTGTGCCAGGGCCAGGCCGTAGCGCGCGGCGTCCATCTGCGGGTTGTCGTCGAGCTGGGCGCGGAAGCGCTTGGCGGCCAGACCTGGGGTGCCTTCGTAGGTGAGGCCGACGCGGGCGCGGATCAGCTGGTAGCGCAAGCTGTCCTCGACACCGCCCTTGGGCGCCTGTTCGGCGCGGTTGCGGGTGTCGGCGATACGCGACTCGGTGACTGGGTGGGTCAGCAGGAACTCAGGCGGCTTGGCGTCGTAGCGGTATTGACGGGCCAGGCGCTCGAACATCGACGGCATGTTGCGCGGGTCGTAGCCGGCCTTTTCCAGGTTGAGGATGCCGATACGGTCGGCTTCCTGCTCGTTCTGCCGGGAGAAGCGCCGCTGTTCCTGGATCGCCGCGGCCTGGGTGCCGGCGATGACACCGATGCCGGCATCGCCGCCGCCACCCGCGGCCAGCACGATGCCGGCCAGCAGGGCCGCCATCATCGGCAACTGCATGCGTTGCTGGGCCTCGACGCCGCGGGCGAAGTGGCGTTGCGACAAGTGCGCCAGTTCGTGGGCCAGTACCGAGGCGTACTCGCCTTCGCTCTGGGCATTGAGGAACAGGCCGCCGTTGACCCCGACGATACCGCCAGGCGCGGCGAAGGCGTTGAGTTCCTTGCTGTCGATCAGGATGAATTCCAGGCGCCGGTCCTGCAGCTGGCTGGTCTCGGCCAGCTTGTACACGCTGGTTTCGACGAAGTCCTTGAGTTGCGGGTCGTTGAGCTGGTTGACCTGGCCGCGCAACAGGCTCAGCCAGGCGCGGCCAAGCTGGTGCTCCTGTTGCGGCGAAACGATCGCGGAGCTGGCGTCGCCCAGTGACGGCAGGTCGTCGGCGTGGCCGGGCAGGGCCATCAGGCAAGCCAGCGTCAACAGGGTAGGGCGCAGTAGATTCATGCAGAAGCTCGCGTCGATCAAAAGCCTTACTGTAGCCGGGTCGCGCGATGCAGACCAGTGGCGGTATCCTACCGTTCTTTTTCGCCCCGCCCTGGAGACGCGCCCGATGAGTGATACCCCGACCTGCGACGCCGAACTCGACGCCAGCGGGCTGAACTGCCCGTTGCCGCTGCTCAAGGCGAAGATGGAGCTCAATCGCCTGGCCAGTGGCGCGGTGCTCAAGGTGATCGCCACCGACGCCGGTTCCCAGCGCGACTTCCGCACGTTTGCCCAGCTTGCCGGTCATACGCTGCTGCGCGAAACGGCCGAGGCCGGCGTGTACACTTACTGGCTGCGCAAGGCCTGAGTCTTTTCCAAGGATCGTCAATGTTCAAAGTGCTTCGCGACTGGATGCAGCGCTACTTCTCCGATGAGGAGGCGGTGGTGCTGGCGGTCCTGCTGTTCCTGGCCTTCACGGTGGTGCTGACCCTGGGCGGCATGCTCGCGCCGGTGCTGGCGGGCATGGTGCTGGCGTTTCTCATGCAGGGGCTGGTCAACGCCCTGGAGCGCCTGAGGGTGCCGACCCGGATGGCGGTGTGGTTGGTGTTCGCGCTGTTCATGGGCGCGCTGGCGGTGTTCCTGCTGGTGCTGGTGCCGCTGCTCTGGCATCAGCTGATCACCCTGTTCAACGAGTTGCCGGGCATGCTCGGCAAGTGGCAGTCGCTGCTGCTGCTGTTGCCGGAGCGTTACCCGCACCTGGTGTCGGACGAACAGGTGCTGCGTGCCATCGAGTCGGTGCGCGGCGAGATCGGCAAGTTCGGCCAATGGGCGCTGACCTTCTCGCTGTCGAGCCTGCCGCTGCTGGTCAACGCCATGATCTACCTGGTGCTGGTGCCGATCCTGGTGTTCTTCTTCCTCAAGGATCGCGAGCTGATCGGCCGTTGGGTCAGCGGCTACCTGCCGCGTGAGCGCACCCTGCTCAATCGGGTCGGCGACGAGATGAACCGGCAGATCGCCAACTATATCCGCGGCAAGGGCATCGAGATTCTGATCTGCGGGATCGCCACCTATATCGCCTTCATCAGCCTGGGCCTCAACTATGCCGCCTTGCTGGCGCTGCTGGTGGGCCTGTCGGTGGTGGTGCCGTATGTCGGTGCCGTGGTGGTGACCGTGCCGGTGACGCTGATCGCGCTGTTCCAGTGGGGCTGGGGCGACCAGTTCATCTACCTGATGGCGGTGTACGCGATCATCCAGGCGCTCGACGGCAACGTGCTGGTGCCGCTGCTGTTCTCCGAGGCCGTGAGCCTGCACCCGGTGGCGATCATCTGCGCGGTGCTGCTGTTCGGCGGGCTGTGGGGGTTCTGGGGGATCTTCTTCGCGATCCCGCTGGCGACGCTGTTCAAGGCGGTGCTGGATGCGTGGCCGCGGCAGGACAGGTCTGTGGCGCCGATGCTGTAATTCTGGGGCTGCTTTGCAGCCCTTTCGCGACACAAGGCCGCTCCTGCAGGGATCGCGCTCCCCTGTAGAAGCGGCCTTGTGTCGCGAATGGGGCGCAAAGCGCCCCCTACGATCTCAAGCCTTGGCGAGGTTCTGCGCCGCCGCCAGTACGGCATCCACATGCCCCGGCACCTTCACCCCACGCCATTCCTGGCGCAGCACACCGTCCCTGTCGATCAGGAAGGTGCTGCGGTCCACGCCCATGTATTCCTTGCCATACAGCTTTTTCAGCTTGATCACGTCGAACAGCTGGCACAGCGCCTCGTCCTTGTCGCTGATCAGCTCGAAGGGGAAGGCCTGCTTGGCCTTGAAGTTCTCGTGCGACTTGATGCCATCGCGCGAAACGCCGAACACCACGGTATTGGCGGCCTGGAACGCCGCGTGCTGGTCGCGGAAACCCTGGCCCTCGGTGGTGCAGCCCGGAGTGCTGTCCTTGGGATAGAAGTACAACACCACCTGCTGGCCCTTGAGGTCAGCAAGGCTGACGGTCTGGCCGCTGGTGGCCTGGACCTGGAAATCGGCGACGGGTTGGTCGAGTGCTACGGCCATGGGAGCTTCCTTACATGGGGTTTTGTGGGCGCCACGGTTCGATCAGCGCGTCCAGGTTGAGGGCGTCGGCGAAATCGAGGAACTGGTCGCGCAGCCAGCTGATCTGGGTGCCGGCCGGCAGGATCACGGTGAACTGGGCATTGAGCATGCTGCTGCCGGTCTGCGGGGCGAGGTAGGTGTCGCAGGTCATCGCTTCGAGCTCGACGCGGTGGTCGAGGAAGAACTGGCAGAGTTCGTTGATGATGTCCGGGCGGTAGGCGGCGCTGACGTAGGCTACATAGGGCAGGGCCTGCGGGCGCACTTCCTGGTCGGCGCTGCGCACCACGTCCAGGGTCAGGCCGTGCTTCTTGCCCAGGCCCGGCAGGGTGGCTTCGAGGCGGGCCAGGGCATCCCAGCTGCCGCCGACCTGCAGCACCAGGGCGCTGGTCTCGCCGTGGCGCGACAGGCGCGAGGTGACCACCGCGCAACGGTTCTCGAAGGCGGCGCGGCTGAGGACGTTGGCCAGCTCCATGGGGTTGGGGCCCAAGGCACTGATGACGAGGAATTGTTCGCGAACGGTGGGGGTGGACATGCAGCATTCCTAAAGCGATGAGCGGTCGGTGCAGGACGAGGTCGAGCCTTCTTTGTCAGCGTGGTTCCGGCCGGTTTGGGCGGCTGTGGACGCAGGCCGGGAGCACTGTCGACGGCCCGGCGGGCCGGGCTGCACCGATCAAAGGATCAAGGGTAGCGAAAAGCGGCGCGAAGGGGAATGCTCCGCCCGCCTGCTTCGCTTGTGCAAGGCCGATGGCGCCAGTACCATTACCGCTCTCTTTTTCCGGCAGGAGCAATTACATGATTGCGGGCAGTATGGTGGCGTTGGTCACACCCATGGATGCACAAGGGCGTCTGGACTGGGACAGCCTCGACAAACTTGTAGACTTCCATCTGGAAAACGGCACCCACGCGATCGTAGCTGTCGGCACCACCGGCGAGTCCGCCACCCTGGATGTCGAAGAGCACATTCTGGTCATCAAACATGTGGTCGAGCGCGTCAAGCACAGCAAGAAGCCGATTCCGGTGATCGCCGGTACCGGTGCCAACTCCACCGCCGAAGCCGTGCACCTGACCAAGAACGCCAAGAATGCCGGCGCCGACGCCTGCCTGCTGGTCGTGCCTTACTACAACAAGCCGACCCAGGAAGGCCTGTACCAGCACTTCAAGCACATTGCCGAAGCCGTCGACATTCCGCAGATCCTCTACAACGTGCCCGGCCGCACCTCCTGCGACATGCAGGCCGACACCGTGATCCGCCTGTCGAAGGTCAAGAACATCATCGGCATCAAGGAAGCCACCGGCGACCTGGTTCGTGCCAAGCAGATCCTGGACGGCGTCGACAAGGACTTCATCGTCCTGTCTGGCGACGATCCGACCGCCGTCGAGCTGATCCTCATGGGCGGTAAAGGCAACATTTCGGTCACCGCCAACGTCGCTCCGCGCGAAATGGCCGACCTGTGCGAGGCCGCCCTTGAGGGCAATGCCGAGAAGGCCCGCGCGATCAACGAAAAACTCATGCCGCTGCACAAGGACCTGTTCTGCGAGGCCAACCCGATCCCGGTGAAATGGGCGCTCGTCGAAATGGGCCTGATGCAGCAGGGCATCCGCCTGCCGCTGACCTGGCTGAGCGAAGGCTGTCACGAAAAAGTCCGTACTGCCTTGCGCCAGTCCGGCGTACTGGTTTAATCGAGGAAGTACACCGCATGAAGCGACTGGCTGGTCTTTCCGCTCTCGCCCTGATCATTTCCAGCACCAGCGGGTGCGGCTGGTTGTGGGGCGAGGATGGCTATTTCCGCGACCGCGGCAGTGATTACCTGCAGGCGCACCCGACCGCGCCGATGCAGCTGCCGCCGGACGCCAGCAACGTCAAGCGCCTGGATCCGCTGCTGCCGATCCCGCGCAACGTGGCCGACGATCGCGCCACCGGCGAGTTCGAAGTGCCGCGTCCGCAGCCGCTGTCGGCCAGCGCCGACGTCAGCGACTACACCCTGCAGCGCAGCGGCAGCAGCCGTTGGGTGCTGGCCCAGCATTCGCCGGCCGAAGTCTGGCCGGTGGCCCGCCAGTTCTTCGAGGACAACGGTTTCCGTATCGCCGAAGAGCGTCCGCAGACTGGCGAGTTCAACACCACCTGGCAGCGCTTCGACGAACTGTCGGCCTCCCTTGGCCAGCGCCTGGCCAGCGCCTCCAGCAGCCCGGACAGCGAAGTCCGCGTGCGGGTGCGCATGGAGCCCGGCGTGCAGCGCAACACCAGCGAGGTGTATGTGGTCACGGTCGAGCGCCCGGCTGGCAGCAGCGCCGAGCCTGATTTCCCGTCCAGCTCCACCAACAGCGGCGCCGACGCCCTGCTGGTCGACGAGATGCTGGCCAGCATGAACCGCAGCGCCGAGAAGGGCGGTTCGGTGTCCCTGCTCGCCGCCCGCGACTTCGATGCCCCGAGCCAGGTCAGCCTGAGCGAGGATGGCAGCGGCAACCCGGTGCTGTACCTCGGTTCCGACCTGGACCGCGCCTGGTCCGGTGTCGGTCGTGCGCTGGAGCAGGGCGAGTGGCGTGTCGAGGACATCAACCGCAGCCTGGGCCTGTACTACATCAACCTGTCCGAGAAGCCTGACGACAAGCAGAAGGAGCCTGGCTTCTTCAGCCGCCTGTTCGGCAGCGAGCCGAGCAAGGAAGAACGTGAAGCCCGTGCCGAGCGCTACCAGGTACGCCTGAGCAAAGTCGGCGAGAACGTTCAGGTGACGGTCGAGAAGAACATCAACACCGTGGCCCCGGCCGATGTCGCCCGCCGCGTGCTGAGCGCGATCCAGGACCGTCTGGGCTAAGTGCGCTTCGCGGTTCTTGGAAGCGGTAGCCAGGGAAACGGCACGCTCATCGCCAGTGGTGACACGTTCATCCTGGTCGATTGCGGCTTTTCCCTGCGCGAGACCGAGCGGCGCCTGGCGCTGCTCGGGGTGTCGGCCACGCAACTGAGCGCGGTGCTGGTGACCCACGAACATGCCGACCACGTGCATGGGGTGGGCCTGCTGTCGCGCCGCTACAATGTACCGGTCTACCTCAGCCAGGGCACTTTGCGCGGCATGCGCAAGCCGGTTGAGGTGGCCGGTTTCATCGGTTGTGGCGATGTGCTGCGCATCGGCGAGCTGGAGGTCAGCGCGGCGCGGGTCGAGCATGACGCCTACGAGCCGTTGCAGTACGTGATCAGCGATGGTCGCCGACGCTTCGGCATGCTGACCGACCTGGGCAGCTACGACAGTCACTTGCTGGCGCGCTACCAGGATCTGGACGCACTGTTGATCGAGGCCAACCATTGCCGTGACCTGCTGGCCCGCGGGCATTACCCGTACTTTCTCAAGCAGCGGGTCGGCGGCAGCCAGGGACATTTGAACAACCACCAGGCCGCGAGCCTGGTGGCCGAGCTGGGCTGGCAACGCCTGCAGCACCTGGTGCTGGCCCACCTCAGCAGCAAGAACAACCTGCCACATCTGGCCCGCCAGTGCTTCGTCGACACCCTCGGGTGCGACCCGGACTGGCTCCAGGTGGCCAATCAGGATCAAGGGCTCGACTGGCGCCAGATCGCCTAGCCCACCTACTCAAGCAAGCGGAGCCCATCATGGAAAAACGCGACGAACTCTACCGCGGCAAGGCCAAATCGGTTTACCAGACCGACGACGCCGACCGCTTGATCCTGCTGTTCCGTAACGACACTTCGGCGTTCGACGGCAAGCGTATCGAACAACTCGACCGCAAGGGCATGGTGAACAACAAGTTCAACGCCTTCATCATGCAGAAGCTCGAAGAAGCCGGCGTGCCGACCCAGTTCGACAAGCTGCTGGGCGACAACGAGTGCCTGGTCAAGAAGCTCGACATGATTCCGGTCGAGTGCGTGGTGCGCAACTACGCCGCCGGCAGCCTGGTCAAGCGCCTGGGCGTGGAGGAGGGCATCAAGCTGGAGCCGTCCACCTTCGAGCTGTTCCTGAAGAACGACGAGAAGGGCGACCCCTTCATCAACGAATCCCACGTCGTCGCCTTCGGTTGGGGCACCGCCGAGCAGTTGGCCGAGATGAAGAAGCTGTCGCTGAAGGTCAACGAAGTGCTGAGCAAGCTGTTCGATGACGCAGGCCTCTTGCTGGTCGACTTCAAGCTGGAGTTCGGCGTGTTCCATGGCCAGATCGTCCTGGGCGACGAGTTCAGCCCGGACGGCTGCCGTCTGTGGGACAAGGAAACCCGCAAGAAGATGGACAAGGACCGCTTCCGCCAGGGGCTGGGCGATGTGATCGAAGCCTACGAAGAAGTTGCCAAGCGCCTGGGCGTGCCGCTGTAAGCGGCGCGTTCACGCAAGCGCCTGATACCACGCGAATTTTTTTCAAAAAAGGTTTGCCAGAAACGAAAACGCTGGTATGATGCGCGCCATTGGAGAGATGCCGGAGTGGTCGAACGGGACGGATTCGAAATCCGTTGTACTGGCAACAGTACCTAGGGTTCAAATCCCTATCTCTCCGCCATATTCAAAAAGTCCTTATAAATCAATGATTTACGAGGGCTGGAAAATGGCGATTTGTAGCAATAGTTTGTAGCAAAATTTGTAGCGAATTTTGATTGCAAGCTAGCCTACAGATCGCCATTTTTTTTCGTCTGTCTTTTGACCTTCCTAGCTAATGTGCTGCCCTGTGACCTAGAAGCCTCCGTGGGAGCGTTAGAGCGGGTTTGTAGCTATCTGCCTGTATTGATCTGATCAAGACCCTTTGATGTGCTGCGGCTCTGCAGCAGTGCGTCGAAGGGTCAGATGGGTTACCTGTCTATCCATACACCATGCTAGTATCACCGATTTTTAAGTAGCCGCTTTGAAGTAGAGCGTAGCGAGGAGACAAAATGAGCCTATTCACGTCATTGGAAATGTGTGCCGGAGCAGGCGGGCAAGCTCTCGGCCTTGAAATGGCGGGCTTTGGGCACGAAGTGCTGGTGGAAATTGAACCCCCTGCATGTGCAACCCTTCGACTGAATCGTCCAGAGTGGAACGTTCAGGAACAGGATCTGCGTCAGTTCAACGGGCTGCCGTTTTTCGGCGTTGATTTGGTCGCGGGTGGGGTTCCTTGTCCTCCCTTCTCCAAGGCGGGCAAGCAGCTCGGTGCAGACGATGAGCGGGATCTATTTCCCGAGGCGTTGCGTCTCGTTGATGAGTGTCGTCCAAAGGCAGTAATGCTGGAAAACGTGCGTGGGCTCTTAGACGCGGTTTTCGACGATTACCGTAATAAAGTCGAGAAGCAATTAAAAAAGCTTGGCTATGTACCGGGCTGGCGGCTGCTGAATGCTTCCGATTTTGGCGTTACTCAGCTTCGGCCTCGTGTGGTCTTCGTCGGTATCAGAAAAGACCTTGCTGATGGTTTTTCATGGCCTGAGCCAAAGCTAATCACTCCACCGACTGTTGGTGAACTTCTTCACGATTTAATGAAGGCGGATGGTTGGCGTGGTGCTGATGCTTGGCGAGAGCAAGCTAACACAATTGCACCAACGTTGGTCGGCGGCTCGAAAAAGCATGGTGGCCCCGATCTGGGACCGACAAGGGCGAAAAAAGCTTGGGCGTCTATTGGCGTCTGCGGAATGGGCATTGCGAATGAGCCTCCTACCGAGTTTTTTGAAGGTATGCCGAAGCTGACAACTCGCATGGCCGCACGCATTCAGGGGTTCCCTGATGATTGGCAATTCCACGGTAAGAAAACTGCAGCCTATCGACAGATAGGTAACGCTTTCCCGCCTCCAGTGGCTTGTGCAGTAGCAACGCAGATTTTTAAGGCTCTTTCAGTAAAACGCTTGGTACAGGTTGCCTGATGAATATTCCTCCCGAGTTTTTACAAGCACGGAAAGAGTTCCATGCCTCGCTTCTCAAAACAACCCTGACTATTAATGACAAGGGTGTGCCAAGTAACGCTGATAGTAGCAACAAAACCAGCATTGCAATCGCAAAAGGAATTGCGGAGCTATTGAAGGCAGAAACTATTGCCGAACGGCAAGCCGGTCAAACGTCTGGCAATGAGTTTGAGGGTATTTGTGCCGAATATGTGAAAAGCACGTTTTTAAAGCTTGGGCATCTTCGTCCCGGTGACTGGGACGTGCATCAAGTTTCTGGTCGCAATCGTCTAGAAATAGCTAAATATGAGCAATACGCACACTTGATAGCATTGGATCGAGCTGCTAAAGCTGATGCCGAACTAGCTGCGGCTTTGGGAAGTGACTACACAATCACCCCTGATATCGTTGTAGCTAGGGGTTTGGAAAGTGACGACAATATTAACCGTCATGAATTTTTGGTAGATGCGTCCGTAAGCACACGGGCTAGCTTGCGGGCTGCAGCTGGGGGCAAACCGCTTCTACATGCAAGCGTGTCATGTAAGTGGACTATCCGAAGCGATAGGGCACAGAATGCACGTTCCGAAGCGTTAAACCTGATGCGGAATCGCAAAGGCCACCTGCCTAATATCATGGTAGTCACCGCTGAGCCTACCCCTAGCAGATTAGCTTCAATTGCTCTCGGTACTGGCGATATAGATTGCGTTTATCATTTCGCCTTGTATGAGCTACAAGCAACATTGAAAGAATTAGGAATGGACGATTCGTCTGAGCTTTTAGCTATCATGGTTGATGGTCGGCGTTTGAAGGACATAAGCGATTTGCCGCTCGACTTGGCAACTTAAAATTTAGTCAGTTGTAAGCAGAAGGCCGGTATCGGCCTTTTTTATTCTGCTCCATGTGATGGTGTTAAGAGGGTAAAGGTTGGGGGGTATATCCTTGAACCTAAGTATGCTCAGCCATGTAGCGAAAAAACGCTGCATGGATATATATTTATGATATTGATGTTCGCATTTCTTGAATTTTTTGTTTCTTATATTCATTTGCATCATCTTCAATTTTTTTCTTCGCATCGCTCCATAGTGACTTATACGTTTCGCTATATCGCTCTGTTAAAATCAATACAATATCGTCAAGGTTTTGCTGTTTTACCTTGTTGCCGGGCCTCCCAAACTCTTTTATCAAAACATCGTTAGAGATTGATTTGCAGCCAGAGAATGCTGCTATCAGTTTTTTTGCGAGGCATGAGGTCAGCTTTAAGTCTGGAAATTCCTCCATTTCTACCAGCTTTATAAATGCTACTAAAAACTTCTGACGCTCTCTTCTTTTAAATCCGCCAACTAATCCGCCTATTTTTCCTGCTTGTTCTGCTTTGTTCATGTTAGAACTCCTATGTTGTTATAATACAAATACCATAGGTTTTATGTAAGTCAATGCTTCAGGGTCATATCTCCGAACCTATAAATTTACTTCAGGGATATACATTGTAGGAAATTCGACATGTTCAATTTTTTTGAATTTTAGATGTGGCCAACACCCCGCGTTTTTTTGTGAAATTAATTTGAGGGCGATTTTTTGAGTTTCGCAGGTGCGATTTTTTCTCTGCTTTGTAGCAAAAGTGAACTAAGTAATTAATTTAGGGTTGAACCCTGTTTAACGATTACGGTTGAACCTTATATTTATTTTCATTTTTCTCTTGACAAGGTGTTTTGCTGTTTTTAAGCCGTAATTCGATGGTTGAGAAATCCCATATATCAAAAATTTGGTATAAATCCTTAAAATTTCTTGGGCGTATTTTAGAGAAAAATGACTTTCTCTAAATCCCGTTTTTTCAGTGCTGGCCAAAATCGCTTTTGGGATATTTAGGCTAATCAGCCCAGTGAGGGGTATTCACCGTTTTCGATGAATTTGAGAAAGTGTGAAATTTTCATCAGGAGAGAAGGTTGATATGTATGTATACATACATATAGGTTCAGGGATATATCTCCAAACCTTGGGAAGTATAGGGGTGCTGGTTAGGTGCTGCAGGGTGGTCGCTTACCCATTCGGTTATTTTAGGCATGTAGTGGTGTGGTTTGGTGTCTTCGTATCAATAAGATAAATAAACGCAGATTTTAACCGTTTCCTTGCGTTTTATGGCTATCGGTGGTGCGGTGTATGTATATGTGGGTAGGTATGGGGGAAGGGGGAAGAAGAAACACCCTCACCGGGTGCTACTATCTGATATAGGCTTTTGTCTCACCATTATAATACTATTTTCGATTTTGTAACCTGTACCAAGTCGCTCTGCTAACGCCCAACTCCACCCAAGGTCTACCGTTCGCAGTTGTTGTGGCGGGTCTACCGCCTTTCTTACCTCTGAATGCCTGCATCTCGCTTGTGTGAGTTCTGGCGACATAATCGTCAAAGGAGCCACGGGTAAAGTTTCTATGTGTCCACTTCGCTACGCTCTTGGCTGTGTGTTTAACCTCGGATATGTCCAACGGCGTAGTAAAATTAACGTTGTAGCCTATGGCACGGTCAAGGCAAGCGTTTAGCCATTGTTCATACGTCGGCCATCCCTGACGGATTGCCTTGTATGCCCACGCTCTTAATTGGTCAAAAAGCATACAGTTACGGCCCAAGCCGTAATCCTCTACAGGCGTCTCTCTGGCCTTTTCAGGGGTTAAATCAACGTATTCGGCTAAGTCGTCCAAGGTATATGGATCGGCCTGCCACTCGGTAACGATCCAATGGGAGTTGATCGGGTTTTTGCAGATCAACCCGGAATAGCCTCGGTCTGCACCTAAACGGTTACGCAGACCCGCTTCGATGGCCGCAGCATAGCGTAAAGGGGCTGTTTTACCGTCGATTGCGGTTCGGACAGGGGTTTGTAGCAGGTAGAGCAAATGGGCGTGCCCATTGGCCGGATTTCGAGCGATTAGGTTAGGGGCTGGTGCTCCAACGTCATCCCAGTGCAGCCCCGCGTTGGTCTTGTCCAGATCGAAAACCATCCAATATCTATGGGTTGGGCCGTTTGGTTGGACCAGACGAGCAAGTTTCGCTTTTTCTTTTTTGTTGATTTTTAAGCCGCTGATTATATCATCGGTGTGATAAGGTCTCTTTGGTAAGTAGTCCTCAAATAATTTTACGCATCCCATCGTCATCCTCTTCTAATTGGTTATTTAGAAAAAGAAAACCTTGGGAGATGACTTGACAATAAATTATTTGGTGATTAAATGGAGGTGTAAGTTTTATAAAATATTGTAGTAGTATCTTTCGCCACCTTCCCCAAGGTGGTTTTCTTTTTCTGCTCCTTTCAAGTTGCCACACTTTCGAGGTTTGTCAAATTTGGATGCTAAAAATCCCGCTTTCCAGCGGGTTTCTATTATCTAATGGTTTGACTATTGAAACGGGTCGTAAGGGTCTTGAAATGGGCTTGGTGGCTTAGGTTTTAGAAGTCTTCTCTTTCTTGCCTGCTTCGCCTGCTCGGCTTCTTCCTTGTCGAATTCAACCACTTGCTTGCTGGTGAACGTATCAGATGCCCACAGTTTTACTTTGTCGGTAAATCCTAATGCGGCTTGCGTATCGTCCAAACCCTGTTCTTTGAGTTGTTCGGCAACGTTGAATAGATAGTCCTTTCGTTTCTCTTTGCCCAAACGACTAGCCATTTCATACGTGTTTTCTCGTAATCTCTTATAGTATTGCTCTGGGTTCTCGTCGAGCCTTCGGGCTTCAAGTAGTCGATCCACCAAAATATCAAAACGTTTCATCAAAGGCTCAAGCTCTTCCTCGTATGCCTTGATTGCTTTTTCCAAGATGGTTTTTCTGCTGGTGTCCTCTTTAATTTTCTTGCGTAGTTCATTTAGTTCTTTTGTCATTCTGGATTTCATGGTTTTGAAATTAGATGACAGCTCTGCAGTCTTTGTGGTTTTTACCGTTATTTCGTCGTCTAATTTCTGCTTTTGACTATCTAGCTCGGCATTTTCTTTTCTCTGCTCGCTGGCCTGTATTTCTAAGCTCTGTATGGTTGCTTTGTAGTTTCTAGCCGTTCCTTGTAGGTCTTTTATCGTGGTGTTAAGTGTGACGACAGTGGCCCTTTGCTCGATAAGTTCGACCTTCTTACTGGTTAGTTCTTGCTGCAGCTTTTCTAGCTGTCTGGTGTAATAGTTGTGGCTTCGTTCACTTTTCGGTTTTTTGGCTTCCTTTTCAATAGGGCTTAAATATTCGGTGTTTTCCTTTGTTTTAGGTAGGAATTTGGCTTGCAAGCCATATGCAGCCGCTAAGCTGTTAAAGTGCTCATAGAAAGCCACCTGCATCACTTTTGACTTCCATGATTCGCGTGCTCGAATAAATCTGTGGTTCTGCTTTTCTTCGCTGCGGTTGGGCAGTTTGAAGTCTTCTAATTTCGGCGGCTCGGATATCTTGTCAAGTCGGGCCTTGTTCTTCGCATAGTATTGCGATGCGAACTCAAATTCTTGGGCTGAAAAATCATATTTTCCAGTTTTCGTATTTTGAAGGTCAAGGAAGGCGTGAACGTGGTTGGTTGTCTCGTCCAAGTGGCTGAATGAAAATAAGATGTCGTTATTAGGGAAGTTATTTTGATAGAACTGATGCATGGCTTTCTGCAAAAGGTCTGTGTATCCCTTTGTGATAGCCAATTTATTGGGTTCAGGTATCACAAGGATGATTTCTTTAACCCTGTTGACCGTCCTTGATACGGCTCGATCTGGTGCGTTTTGCTCGATCTCTCGCTTCTTGGTGGTGTAGTTCTCTAGAAGGTCGATACGCTGAGCTACACGGCTGATTCTGTGCTGATTGAGTAGGGCGGCGTAGTCTCCGACTACCAACGGCCTTTCTCCCTCCATAACCGATGTGACGTATTCTTTTATTTGGGTGGGTTCGGTTGCGTTGATGAATTTAACCAGCTTGGATTTTAGTTTTCGGAGCTTTTCTTTTTCTGCTGCTATCTCGTCAGTCGCTTCTGTTGCTTTGAGTTTGGTTTGTAGTTGGTCGTTGAAGTCGGCCAGCAATTGCTCTGCCAATTCCCTAGTTAATACTTGTTCAACGCCACCTACAATGGCGATATTTGGGTGGTCTGGATTGGGGTTGAATTCAAAGTCGTCATACTCGTTTTGGTCCAGTCTAAGCGAGTGTTTCAGCGAACTGTCCAGCCCCTTGAGGTTGGAATAGTTCCTGTCTCTTTTGGTTAGTGTGATTGTCTGCAAATTGGTGTCATTCATTTTATCCTCAGTGGTGGGTTTGTTTTTGCTCTTGGCTTTTGCTTCTGTCCTGCCGACTAGGCACCTGCGTTAACCGTCACATCTTTTGCGTAGCAAAAGTGGGATGGTTAACATAGCAGGTATGCTTTAAAGGGCTTCTTTGAAAATTTGAGCCATATACATATATTGAACCACATAAAAAATGTATATCAAGCATGATTGTGCTGATTGTTTGTGTGTGGCGGTTGTGTATGCGTGCGTGCGGTGTAGTAATCTTTATTATTGTTATCTAGTATATTTGATATCTATATATTGATAACTAAAGACGCGGGCGTGCGTGTGCGTGCACATGAGGCGTGTGCAGGGGAGTGCATTATGCGAGACGATTTGTAAAAAAAGATGGTAGTTTAGGGAAGGTCAAAAGCTCTTCTGGTGGGTAAGAGCTTTGGAGCCTTTGATTATTGTTCTGAATTTTAACGTGTAACGCTTGCGATTTTAAGATTTTAGCTCGTATTTTAGTTTTGATATCGCGTCGTGTTTTTGCTTTGGACTTGGCCCTGCACTGTATACGTCAAACGTGACTGTACCTGTCTCATGTCCGACAATTGAGGCAATGAGTATTCCCGGCACGTCTGCACGTTGTAATTGCGTGATAACGGTCTTGCGGAAGCTGTGGAATACAAACTGGCTATTATAGTTGAGGCTGGTCTTTAATCGCCCGAATTGCTTACTGAGAGCGTCTGAGCGGTTGCCGTATTTATTTCCTGCAGGTGACTCAATCAAGAAACCGTCTTTTGAATTACGGATCAACCTTTCTACGGTGTCCTGTATCGCCGGATGTATTGGGGTATGTCGCTCGCTGGCGGCAGTCTTCCCATCGTAGAAGTAGAAACATTTAATCCCTTCCTCACTGACGATATCTTGGGCCTGAAGCTGGCAAAGCTCTTCAATACGTGCTCCGGTGTAAGCACCTAAAAGGATGAGATCTGTAAGGGTTTCGCGGTTTTTGGTGGCTTTTGCGGCTTCATGGAGCTTTGTAACGTCTTCCGGGGTGAATGCCTTCCTTTCCATTGATCCATCGTTCCTTTTGCTGCGGTTGACTGGGAAATCGTGCTTTTCAAAGGGGGACTGCTGGTCACGGTGCAGTTTTTTGAAATTCTCATCGTGTTTAATCGCCCATTTCCAAAAGCTTGACCCTGCGAATAGGTATTGTTTTTTGGTCTTAATGGATAGGTCGAGCGTATCGAGATAACTGGCAATGCTTTCGTGGTTGAGGTCGCGTTGCTCTGCCTCAAGCCAAGCACCCATCATTTTCAATCGATTGGCCTGCGTATCGACTGTCTTTTGAATAATACCCTTGGTATTCGTCTGATAGGCTTCAAATGAGGCTATTCTGTTCGTCGTAATGGGGGACTTGGTTTTGTAGTTTTTGGGGTCTTCGAGGATTGACTTAATTTCTTCAATGGTGCCAACGCTGATGGCTTGCCCCGCAGTGATGGCGTAGTGCTCTACTGCTTTATGCAATTTAATGTAGTCATTGAACCGTTCAATCTTCCTTTCGAGCGGGATTTCCTCGCCCAACTCATACCATTTTTCTTTGAAAGCTTGATATTCGCGGTAGGGTTTTTGGCCGTATAGGTCAAATTTCGCTTCTGAGGCTTCCTTGGTGGTTGTCCATTTTTGAGTGTGGAGGATTACATCGATGATGTAACTTCCGAGTTCGTCCAAGCTTTCCCGGCTGAGCCTCGGGTCTACGTCATCGGGATTTTTAGGCATGACAAGGCCTAGCAGCCCGTTTTGCTGGCTCGTCTGGATCATCTGGGAAACGCTAAACGACGTTTCTGGGAGGTGGTCGGGGGTAGGCCCTGCCACGAGCTGCCGGGCTTTTGTAATGGCCTCCTTCCACATGTAGAGGTAGGCCAGCTTTTTCACCTGAGCTTCTGGCTTGCTGCCGGTCCTGAGCGATTCGGTGAACTCGCTTCGGTTCAGGACGTGCCGAACGTCCTTCGGGACGCTAAGACGGACGTGCCACGTTCCTGACCGTAAAAGGAGGTTTTCGCTTGCCATTTTCGTCCCTGACCGAGTGGGTTTTGATGGCAAAAAGGTAGCTGTTTTTGGTTTGGATTTGTAGCGAAATTTTGTAGCAAAATCGCCTGAAAGCCATGTAGCCATTGATTTTAAAGGGCTGAGGGGTTGGATTCGGAAAGTCCCTATCTCTCCGCCATGCGCGAAGTAGTCGAAGCCCCTGAAAACGTTGAAGTTTTCGGGGGCTTCGTCGTTTCAGGGGATTGCTTTAGGGCAGGGCCAGGTCATTCATGGCCGCAGTTCTTTGCCGACGCCAGGCACGTCCCACGATTGCCGCTACGACGCATTCTCCTCGGGTGACCACAGTGGATCGCTCGCCATCAACGCCGTCACCCAGTCGGCGAACGCCCTGACTCTCGCCGACAAATGCCGCGTGTAGGGATAGACGATGGACATGGGCATGCTCGCCATCTGCCATTGCGGCAAGATCTCGACCAGTGCGCCACTTCTGAAGTGAGGCTCGGCCTCGGCTCTGGGCAGGAATGCGACGCCGAGGCCCGCGACCGCCGCGCCTGCCATCGCACTGCCGTTGTTGAAATACATGCTCGGCGGATGATCGAGGGTGAAGTGCTCGGCTCCACGGCTAAGGGTTGGCACATAGCGCCTGTCCGTGGCTGGAAACTTGAACCCCAGGTGCTTGTGCTGGGGCAAGTCGGCAGGGGTGCTGATCGTGTCGGCCGCCGCCAGGTAGGCAGGGGCGGCGCAGAAGCAGAAGCGCATCTGGCCGATCGGGCGGCACACCAGGTCCTGGTCGGCCACCACGCCGCCACGGATCGCACAGTCGACCCCTTCCTGGACAAGGTCGACGACCCGCTCGCTGCAGCCGATGTCGAGATGAATCTCCGGGAACCTGGCGGTGAAACTGGCCAGTGCCGGCACGATGAGCAGAATGCCGACCGGTGAGGGCATTTCGATACGCACACGGCCCCGCACAATGTTGCGGCTCTGGGACACCGAAGCCTCGAGCTCGTCCACATCATCAATCACCGCGCGCGCCCGGGCATAGTACGCAGCCCCTTCCGTGGTGGGAGAGACCTTGCGCGTGGTGCGGTGCAGCAGCTTGATGCCCAGCAGGGCCTCCAGCGCCTGCACCTGGCCTGAAATCGTGGTTTTGGCCAGATCGAGCGACGCTGCCGCCCCGCTGAAGCTTCCTACTTCGACGATGCGGCAGAACGCGCGCATGGCTTCCAATCGGTCCAATGCCATTGTCCGTAATTCCGTAAAAACAAAACGATGTGGCCTAGTTTATCCGGCTATTGGGTTTTTCTACAGTACGCCCATGCCACGGCGTGTGGTCAAACTGTCGGAGAACGTCCATGAGCAACAAACGCATCAACTACTACGAAGCGGCCCCTCAAGCGATGAAAGCCATGATGGGCCTGGAAAAGGCGGCCTCTCAATCGATCCTGCCGGCATCGCTGCGCGAACTGGTGCGGATCCGCGCTTCGCAGATCAACGGCTGCGCCTACTGCATCGACATGCACACCAGCGATGCCATGAAGGGCGGGGAAACCCCGCGTCGCTTGATGGCCATCAGTGCCTGGAAGGAAACCCCATTCTTCGACGCACGCGAACGGGCGGCACTGTTGTGGACGGAGACCCTGACGCTGGTTGCACAGACGCACGCGCCCGACGAGATTTATGAAGCGGTGGCCGCCCAGTTCAACCCACAGGAGTTGTCCGAGCTGACCTTCGTCATCGCGGCCATCAATGCCTGGAACCGTTTTGGCGTCGGCTTCGCCATGCAACCGCGATAAGTCCTGCGCCAACATTCAGCGGCCTGCAGAGCGGTGGGTCAATTGATCGCCCGCTGAGAGCCACCGGGTACTTACATCAAATATCGATTTCAGACTGAAGTTCAGTTGGCGCATGGCTGTGCGCGTCATTCGAGGAAATGACATGAGTTCAATAATCAAGTTCGGTGCAGTTGTCGTACTTGCACTGCCGTTCTTCGCTCATGCCGAAGATGGGGCGCAGGCAGCAAAACGTTTTCACGATCACAACAGGGCTGTTTTCGCTCAGCAGATCAAAGACCGCGCTGCGCGTGAACAGCGCGAGCTCGAGTCTTCCAGAGCGCTCATGGAGAAAGCGTCCGGAAACAACAAGACGGGCCATGAACGGATTGCGAAGTGATCTGCAATGGCCCTCATCATCCATTGGCTTAGGAAGGACTGCCCTGTGCGCGCCCATTCAGTCAGCGTTATCGGAATCATCACCGCGATTTTATTTATCAGCGGTTGCAACGAAGCATCAGCCCCGATAGCCGCAAGCCCTCCAGTCGTCGATGTGGTCAGTGTGGCTGTTCGACACGTCCGGTATTGGGACAGTTTCAATGGCCGCGTTGGCGCCATGGAAACGGTGGCAATCCTCCCTCGGGTGGGCGGATATATCACCCGAGTGGCTTACAAGGAAGGTGGCGAGGTCCGCAAGGGCGATCTGCTTTTCGTCATCGATCAGCGCCCCTATCGCGCAGCGTTGGACAGCGCGCGCGCCCAGCTGGAGCGGGCACGTGCTTCGCTGACGTTTGCCAGACAGCAGGACCTGCGCGCACAAAAGCTCATCAGCGCCAACGCTGTGTCGAAGGAGCTGGCCGAGCAGCGGCGGACGGCCTACGAGCAGGGCGTTGCCGAGGTGCATGCGGCCGAATCTGCAGTGGCCACCTCAGCATTGAACCTTGAATTTACCGAGGTTCGATCGCCCATCGACGGCCGTACCAGCCGAGCTCAACTGACCGTCGGCAACCTGGCGGTGGCGGATCAGTCCGTGCTGACATCGGTCGTGTCGCAGGATCCGGTCCATGTCTACTTCGACCCCGACGAGCACAGTTACCTGAATTATCAGAAGACGCTCAAGACCTCGGCAAAGACGGCCGTGCGCATTGGCCTGGCCACCGACGAACGCTTTGCGTACGAAGGTGACCTGACGTTCCTGGACAACCAGGTCAACGCGGCGACAGGCACGATCCGCGCGCGCGCCGTGGTGCGCAACCCGGACAGGCTTTTGACCCCCGGCCTTTACGCCAAGGTGCAGCTTTCGGTAGGCGAGCCGGTGGACGTTGTCGTGGTGCCTGATCGAGCCATTCTGACCGACCAGGACAAGCAGTATGTCTATGTGCTGAGCGGCGCCAAGACGGCCGAAAAGCGTTATGTCGAAATGGGCAGGTTGCTGGAGGGGCAGCGGGTCATCACGGCGGGCCTTGGCCCGGACGACAAAGTCATCGTTTCCGGGTTGCAGCAAATCTATGCCGCCGGAACACCGGTCTTGGCCAATGTGCTCGCGCCTGAAAACGATGAGCTGAAAGTTTCCAGCACCCGTCATGACGGACGATGATCCGCAAAGGCTCTTACCATGGACTTCTCTAAGTTTTTTATCGACAGGCCAATCTTCGCGATAGTCCTGTCGATCGTTATTTTCGCCGCCGGCCTGATCGCGATTCCGCTGTTGCCGGTCGGTGAGTACCCGGAAGTGGTTCCGCCCACCGTGGTGGTGAAAGCGACCTACCCCGGCGCCAATCCCAAGGAAATTGCCGAGTCGGTCGCCGTTCCGCTGGAGGAGGCGATCAATGGGGTCGAGGACATGGTGTACCTGAAGTCGGTGGCCAGCTCCGATGGCACCCTCCAGGTGGTCGTCACCTTCAATGCCAGGATCGACCCCGACACTGCCGCGGTTCGCGTCCAGAACCGCGTCAGCCAGGCGCTTTCGCGCTTGCCGGAATCGGTCCGTCAATACGGCATCACCACCCAGAAGCAATCGCCGACGCCGCTGATGTACGTGGACATGTACTCCAGCAACGACACGTTCGATGCGCTCTATCTGCGTAACTACCTGCGCCTGCACGTGAAGGACGAGCTGGCCCGTATTCAAGGGGTCGGCGACGTCGTGCTCTACGGCTCGGGCGATTACGCGATGCGCATCTGGCTCGATCCGAACAAGCTTGCCGCGCGTAACATCACGGCCGAGGATGCGATCCGCGCGGTGCGTCAGCAGAACGTGCAGGTTTCCGCGGGCCAGCTGGGCGCCGAGCCTTCTGCGCAAGGGACGGAGTTCCTCATCTCGATCAATGTCCAGGGCCGGTTGAAGACCGAGCAGGAGTTTGCCGACGTCGTCCTCAAGACCGGAAGCGACGGGCAGGTCACGCGCCTGGGCGACGTGGCTCGGGTCCAGCTGGACGCCGGCGACTACACGATGCGGGTGTTTCGTGGGAAGAATCAGGAAGTCGCGGTCGGTATCTTCCTGACGCCGGGAGCCAACGCCATCGATGTCGCCAACAAGGTCTACGCGAAGCTCGATGCGTTATCGAAGGATTTCCCCGAGGGCGTGAAATACGTCAGTGTCTGGGACCCGACGGTGTTCGTGCGCGAGTCGATCAGCGCTGTCCAGCACACGCTGTTCGAGGCGATGGTCCTGATCGTTCTGGTGGTCGTGCTGTTCCTGCAGACCTGGCGCGCGTCGATCATTCCGTTGATCGCCGTCCCGGTATCGATAGTGGGGACCTTCGCGTTTCTCTACCTGCTCGGCTATTCGATCAATACCCTCACCTTGTTCGGCATGGTGCTGGCCATCGGCATCGTGGTGGACGACGCGATCGTGGTGGTGGAAAACGTCGAGAGGAACATCGAACTTGGCCTGACGCCGCTCGAGGCGGCCCATCAGGCCATGCGCGAAGTATCAGGGCCTATTCTGGCGATCGGCCTGGTACTGTGCGCCGTGTTCATTCCCATGGCCTTCATGAGCGGCGTCACGGGGCAGTTCTACAAGCAGTTCGCGGTCACGATCGCCATCTCTACCGTGATCTCGACGATCAACTCGCTCACCCTGTCGCCGGCCTTGGCGGCGAAGCTGTTGCGTCACCACGCCAGCCCCAAGGATCGCCTGAGCCGTTGGATGGATTGCGCGCTGGGTTGGCTGTTGCGCCCATTCAACCGGTTCTTCAATCGGACTTCGGCGCGTTACGAAGGCAGCATTGCACGGCTTTTGCCACGTAAAGGGGTGGTGTTCGTGGTCTATGCCGCCTTGCTGGGTATTACCGGGGTGCTGTTCAAGACGATTCCCAGCGGTTTCATTCCAAACCAGGACAAGCTCTACCTGTTCGCCGGGGCGACACTGCCGCCAGGTGCCTCGCTGTCCCGATCCGAGGCCGTCGCCCGGCAGATGTCGGCGATAGCCTCGACCGTGGAGGGTGTCGACTACGCCAACTCCTATGTGGGTTTGAACGCACTGCAGAGCACCACCACGCCGAACCTGGTGACCGCCTACGTCATCCTCAAGCCGTTTGGCGAACGCACGCGCAGCGCAGAGGACATCAACACCGAGCTGAACAGCCGGTTCGCGGCGATCAAGGACGGTGCCGCCTACGCGTTGCTGCCGCCGCCGATCCAGGGGTTGGGTAACGGCTCCGGCTATTCCCTGTTCCTGACCGATCGGGGCGGTCTGGGCTATGCCGCGTTGCAGCAAGCCCTTGCCAGGTTCCAGGCAGAAGTTGCCAGTACGCCTGGCATGACCTTCCCGGTCAGCTCCTACCAGTCCAACATCCCCCAGCTTGAAGTGAAGGTCGATCGCACCAAGGCTCAAGCCCAGGGCGTGGAGTTGACGGCCATCTTCGATACGCTGCAGACGTATCTCGGATCGGTCTACGTAAACGACTTCAACCTGTTTGGCCGGGTCTACCGAGTGGTCGCCCAGGCAGATTCCAGCTTCCGGCAAACCAGGGAAGATGTCGCTAACCTGCGCGTACGAAACGCTCGGGGCGAGATGGTGCCTGTCAGCGCAATGGTCACGATCGTGCCGACCTACGGGCCGGATCCGGTGATGCGTTTCAACGGCTACCCCGCCGCGGACCTGATCGGCGATGCCGACCCGAAAGCGATGTCTTCGGGGGAGGTCATCAGCAAGCTCGAAGCGATTGCGGCCCGCACGCTCCCGCGGGGTATCGAGCTGGAATGGACCGATCTGAGCTACCAGCAGGTTACCCAGAGCAACACGGCGGCGATCGTGTTCCCGATCGCTGTCGCGCTCGCGTTCCTGGTCCTGGCGGCGCTGTACGAAAGCTGGACCTTGCCGCTCGCCGTGATCCTGATCGTCCCCATCTGCATGTTCGCCGCGCTGACCGGAGTCTGGCTGAGCGGTGGCGACAACAACGTGTTCGTTCAGGTCGGGCTGGTGGTGCTCATGGGGCTGGCCTGCAAGAACGCGATCCTGATCGTCGAGTTCGCTCGGGAGCTGGAGATGCAGGGCCGCGCCACCCTCGAGGCGGCATTACAAGCCTGTCGGTTGCGCCTGCGCCCGATCGTGATGACTTCCGTGGCCTTCATCGCCGGTGCCGTGCCGCTTCTGGTGGACAGCGGTGCGGGTAGCGAAGTGCGCCATGCCACGGGGGTCACGGTATTTTGCGGGATGCTCGGGGTGACGTTGTTCGGCCTGTTCCTGACGCCGGTGTTCTACGTTGTGCTGAGGAAGCTCGGGGCGAGCCTTCCCGCCCATCCTTCAAGCATGACGCGGCCGGATCCTCATGTCGTGCCTGGCTGAAAAGTGTCACTGCTGAAGGGCGAAAGATCGCGTCATGTTGCTTGAAAGTTTAAGGTTGGCCTTCAGATCTGAAGCGCCGGGGGATAGTTACTTGCCGGTCCGCTACTCGGAAAGTTCCTGTCCCCGCGTGTGCTGCGAGAATTCAGGCTATTAACTGTCACGGTGTTGAACGTGTCACGACTGTATCGTTTAAGCAGGCGCTGAACAGGTAAAGTTGCGCGCGGAGCGCATATGAAAGTCGATGCTGTAGCGAGTGCGCTAGAACTAACGGCTTTCTCTCCTGCGTTCTTTTCCCGTATGATCCGCGCGCCATCAGAGTTGATGGTGGATCATGGATTATAAGGATTGTTATGAAAAAGCTGATCAAAGCTACTGTCGCTGTTGCTGTCGTTTCGGGCGTTGCCCTGCTGTCCGGCTGCACCGGCCAGGTCTACAACCAGCCTAAGAACTGCTCGTACGACTACCTGTTCCACCCATCGGTTTCGATCTCCAAGATCATCGGCGGCTGCGGCCCGATCGATAAACTGCCGCAACAGCAGTAATCTTGGAAATGCCCTGATCGGGTCGTTCGCGACCTGATCCAAGACCCCCGGCCATGGATGTGGCTGGGGGTTTTTGTTTTCCGGGCGTGGTGGCTTGTCGCGTGGCAACCTGTCGTCTTGACGCCCCGGCCCGCGTTTGTTTGTGCTGGCAATTCGGTTACAATCCGTAAATCGTTTCAGCCTTGTCGGTCAATCCGACCAAAGGCTGGCGCGTCCAATGCTCTCTGGCTGCTGAACAATGATCACAACAAGCCTGCGCTGAAGAACATGGAAACCGGGGCCAGCCACAGGCCCACCCTCCGTTCTACTGACTGGAATCGATCAATGTTCAAGAAAGCTGGCAAGACCTTGCTGGGTCTGGCTGTCGCGGCGAGCTTCATGCAAGCGCACGCTGCTGACACCAAGAAAGTCGACGTGCTGCTGGTTGGCGGCGGCATCATGAGCTCCACCCTGGCTGTCTGGCTCAACGAGCTGGAGCCAAGCTGGTCGATGGAGATGGTCGAGCGCCTGGACGGCGTCGCCGAAGAAAGCTCCAACGGCTGGAACAACGCCGGTACCGGCCACTCCGCGCTGGCCGAGCTGAACTACACCCCGCTGGACAAAGATGGCAAGGTCAACATCACCAAGGCCATCGAGATCAACGAGTCGTTCCAGATCTCCCGCCAGTTCTGGGCCTGGCAGGTACGCCAGGGCGTGCTGAAGAACCCGCACTCGTTCATCAACACCACGCCGCACATGAGCTTCGTCTGGGGCGATGACAACATCAAGTTCCTCAAGCAGCGTTACGAGGCCCTGCAGGCCAGCCCGCTGTTCCGCTCGATGCAGTACTCGGAAGACCACGCGCAGATCGCCAAGTGGGTCCCGCTGATGATGGAAGGTCGTGATCCGAACCAGAAGCTGGCCGTGACCTGGACGCCGATCGGCACCGACGTCAACTTCGGTGAGATCACCCGCCAGTTCGTCGGTCACCTGAAGACCAAAGAGAACTTCGACCTGAAGCTGTCCAGCGAAGTGCAGGACATCACCCGTAACGAAGACGGCTCCTGGCACGTCGAGTACAAGAACCTGAAGGACGGTAGCGTAACGGCCACCGACGCCAAGTTCCTGTTCATCGGTGCCGGCGGTGGCGCGCTGAAGCTGCTGCAGAAGTCGGGCATTCCTGAAGCCAAGGAATACGCCGGCTTCCCGGTAGGTGGTTCGTTCCTGGTGACCGAGAACCCGACCGTGGCCATGCAGCACATGGCCAAGGCCTACGGCATCGCCTCCACCGGCGCGCCACCCATGTCCGTTCCGCACCTGGACACCCGCGTGCTGGACGGCAAGCGCGTGATCCTGTTCGGGCCATTCGCCACCTTCTCGACCAAGTTCCTGAAGAACGGCTCGTACCTGGACCTGCTGAGCAGCACCACCACCCACAACGTCTGGCCTATGGCCCGCGTCGGCATCGACCAGTACCCGCTGGTCGAGTACCTCGCCGGCCAGCTGATGCAGTCGGACGACGACCGCTTCGCCGCGCTGCAGACCTACTTCCCGAACGCCAAGAAGGAAGACTGGAAGCTGTGGCAGGCCGGTCAGCGCGTGCAGATCATCAAGCGTGACGAAGAGAAGGGCGGGGTGCTGAAGCTGGGTACCGAAGTCGTCGCCTCCCAGGACCGCACCATCGCCGGCCTGCTGGGCGCCTCGCCAGGTGCCTCGACTGCCGCGCCGATCATGCTCAACGTGCTGGAAACCGTGTTCAAGGAGAAGGTCGCCACCCCTGAGTGGCAGGCCAGGATCAAGGAGATCGTGCCGAGCTACGGTACCAAGCTGAACGATTCGGCGGCCGCCACCCAGAAAGAGTGGGACTACACCGCCGAAGTGCTGCAGCTGGAGAAGCCGCCAGTGATCGACCAGAGCGTCGAGACCCGCGTCGCGCCAGCCGCACCGGTCGAGAGCAAGCCTGCCAACGACATGGCACTGTAAGGCCCATGCTTGCCGGGCTTGCCCGGCAACACCGACCACGAGGATCGCCCCTGGCGGCCTCGTGGTTTTTTTGTGCCTGAGTTTTGCCCGGACCAGGGGCCTTGGAGGAGATCGCCCAGCCCTTTGGGGCTGCGCTGTCGTGCAGGGAACTGTATCCCTGCGGGAGCGGGCTTGCCCGCGAAGCAGGCGCTACGGTGCCTGGCTCCGCGTGGCCTGGAAACTCAACGCTGCTCGAGAATACTGCCCAGCAGCCCTGGGAAGCGGCTTTCCAGCTCATCGCTGCGCAGCGAGTTCATGTGCGTGGTGCCGACATTACGGGTGTGCACCAGCCCGGAATCGCGCAATACGCGAAAGTGATGGGACATGCTGGACTTGGGCCGGCCGCCGTCCAGCTCGCCGCAGCTGGCTTCGGCGACTCCAGCCAGGCGACGCACGATTTCCATGCGCACAGGATCGCTCAGGGCGTAGAGCAGGCGCTCCAGCGTCAGGTCTTCGGGGTTGGGATGGGTATAGGCTCGCATGGTCGTCATGATAACGGGGGTTTCACAAATTGCCATAGTTCGAATATGATCGAACAATCGTATCCAACCCGTCCCTGGAGTCTCGTCATGGCAGCATTGTTCGAACCCTATACCCTCAAAGACGTCACCCTGCGCAACCGCATCGCCATTCCGCCGATGTGCCAGTACATGGCCGAAGACGGCATGATCAACGATTGGCACCACGTCCACCTGGCAGGCCTGGCCCGTGGTGGTGCCGGGCTGGTGGTGGTCGAGGCCACCGCCGTGTCGCCGGAAGGGCGTATCACCCCCGGCTGCGCTGGTATCTGGAACGACGCTCAGGCCCAGGCCTTCGTGCCGGTGGTGCAGGCGATCAAGGCCGCCGGCGCCGTGCCGGGCATCCAGATCGCCCACGCCGGGCGCAAGGCCAGCGCCAACCGCCCGTGGGAAGGTGACGACCATATCGCCGCCGACGATGCCCGTGGCTGGGAGACCATCGCGCCCTCGGCCATCGCCTACGGCGCCGACTTGGCCAAGGTGCCGCGGGCCATGAGCCTGGACGACATCGCCCGGGTCAAGCAGGACTTCGTCGCTGCCGCACGCCGTGCCCGTGACGCGGGCTTCGAATGGATCGAGCTGCACTTCGCCCACGGCTACCTGGGCCAGAGCTTCTTCTCCGAGCACTCCAACCAGCGCACCGACGCCTACGGCGGCGGTTTCGACAACCGCACGCGCTTCCTGCTGGAGACCCTCGCGGCGGTGCGTGAAGTGTGGCCGGAGAACCTGCCGCTGACCGCGCGTTTCGGTGTGGTGGAGTACGACGGCCGTGACGAGCAGACCCTGCAGGAGTCCATCGAGCTGGCTCGCCGTTTCAAGGCCGGTGGCCTGGATCTGCTGAGCGTCAGCGTCGGTTTCACCATTCCCGAGACCAGCATCCCATGGGGCCCGGCGTTCCTGGGGCCGATCGCCGAGCGGGTGCGCCGCGAGGCGAAGCTGCCGGTGACCTCGGCCTGGGGTTTTGGCACGCCGGAGCTGGCTGAAGGCGCATTGCAGGCCAACCAGCTCGACCTGGTGTCGGTGGGGCGTGCGCACCTGGCCGACCCGCATTGGCCGTATGCCGCTGCCAAGGCACTGGGCGTGGACAAGGCGGCGTGGACGCTGCCGGCGCCTTATGCGCACTGGCTTGAGCGTTATCGCTGAGTGAGGCTGGGGCTGCTTTGCAGCCCTTTCGCCGGCAAGCCGGCTCCCACAGGGTACTAGACGCAGCCAGACGGTGTTCTCGCTGGATAGCGCCGATCATTGTGGGAGCCGGCTTGCCGGCGAAAGGGGCGCGACGCGGCCCCGTTTCAAAACCGGCACAATCGATAGGCTCCGATTTGCGGGCAGTCTTCGCCATTTACCAACCGTCCCACCCATTCCGCCGTCACCGCCGCCTGGGTCAACCCCAGGTGCTGGTGCCCGAAAGCCAGCAACACCTTGCCATCGGCCACCCGGTCGATCACCGGCAGCGAGTCCGGCAACGAAGGCCGGAACCCCATCCACGGCGTCGCCCCCTCGGTATCCAGCTCCCGCCGGAACAAACCCTTGCTCAACCTATGCAGTTGCCACGCCCGTTGCATGCTCGGCGGCGCCTCGAGCCCGGCGAACTCCACCGTGCCGGCCAGGCGCAGGCCGTCGGCCATGGGCGTCATGATGAACTTGCGCTCCAGCGAGGTGACGGCGAATGGCAGGCGCTGTCGTTCCGCCGGCAGCATCAGGTGATAGCCGCGCTCGGTGTCCAGCGGCACGTGTCTGCCGGTCAAGGCAGCCGTGAGCCTGGCCGAATGCGCGCCAGCGCTGACCAGCACCTGACGAGCCTCGAACGTGCCCTGGTCGCTGGCCAGGCTGACACCCTGACCGTGGACGTGCCCACCACTGACCTCGGCGCGGACGAAGCGCACGCCACTGGTGCTGGCGGCGTTGAACAGTTCACGGACCACCTGGTACGGATCCAGGAAATGCCCGGTGCGGGGAAAGAACAGGCCACCCTGGATCGATGAGTTCAGTTGTGGCGCAGCTTCGCGCACCGCTTCCCCCGTCCAGAAATCCACGGGCACGGCTTGCTGCCGCATTCGTGTACGCAGGGCTTCGAGCGCTTGGCGCGATTCATGGCGCTCGAACACCAGCAGCGAACCGTCCTCCTTGAGCAGGGGGCTGCGTTCGATGGACGCGAGCAGCCGTTGCCAGGCCCCCAGGCTTGCTTCGTTGAGCGCACGAATACCGGCCACGCTGCGCTGGAACGGCGCCGGACGCAGGTTCAGCAGCAGGCGGGTGAACCAGGGCAGGGCCCGGGGCAGGTACTTCCAGTCCAGGCGCAGCGGGCCCATCGGGTCCAGCAACATGGCCGGTAGGCGTTTGAGGATCGACAGGTCGGCGATGGGAAACACCTGCTCGGTGGCCAGGTGTCCGGCATTGCCATACGAAGCGCCGTGACCCGGCGCCTGGCGATCGATCAGCAGCACCCGACGGCCCTGGCGGGCCAGTTGCAGGGCGCAGGCGACGCCGACGATGCCGGCGCCGACCACGGCGATGTCCGTGTCGGTGGCAGGCATGGCTCAGCGTTCCCTCTGGCCGTCGAGCAGCCGGCGCAGGCCCAGCGGATTGCCGTGTCGCAAGGCGCTGGGCAGCAGTGCGTCGGGGCAGTCCTGGTAGCACACCGGGCGCAGGAAGCGCAGGATCGCCGCCGTGCCCACCGAGGTGCCGCGGGCGTCGGAGGTGGCCGGGAACGGGCCGCCGTGGACCATCGCGTCGCAGACCTCGACGCCGGTCGGCCAGCCGTTGACCAGGATGCGTCCGGCCTTGCGTTCGAGGGTCGGCAGCAGTTCGCGCGCCTTGGCCAGGTCGGCGTCGTTCAGGTGCAGCGTGGCGGTGAGCTGGCCTTCCAGATGTTCCGCGACCTGATGGATTTCCTCATCGCTGTCACAGGCGACCACCAGCGAGGCGGCGCCGAACACTTCGGCCTGCAGGGCCGGGTCGGCGAGAAACGCCTGTGCCGAGGTGACGAACAACTGCGCCTGGCACTGGTTCGGGCCTTGCCGGGGCTGGCCACGGGCGGCCTGTCGGGCATTGTGGTTGTCACTCAGCGCCGCGACGCCGCTTGCATAGGCGCTGGCGATGCCGGGGGTGAGCATGGTCTGCGCAACGGCCTGGCCGACATGCTCGGCCGCGGCGACGATGAAGCGCTCCAGCGCCGCGCCCTGGCGGGCGATCACCAACCCGGGGTTGGTGCAGAACTGGCCGGCGCCCTGGGTCAGCGAAGCGGCGAAACCCTGGGCCAGGTCTTCGGCCCTGGCCTGGAGGGCGGCCTCGAAGAGGAACACCGGGTTGATCGAGCTCATCTCGGCATACACCGGGATTGGCTCCGGGCGCGCCTGGGCCGCCTGGCACAAGGCGATGCCAGCGCTGCGCGAGCCGGTGAACCCGACCGCCTTGATACGTGAGTCGCTGACCAAGGCGATGCCGATCTCACGCCCGGCACCATACAGTAGCGAGAACACGCCATCGGGCAGTTCGCATAGCTTGGCCGCCCGTGCCACGGCCTGGCCGACCAGCTCGCTGGTGCCGGGGTGGGCGCCATGGGCCTTGACCACCACCGGGCAGCCGGCCGCCAGGGCCGAGGCGGTGTCGCCGCCGGCCACCGAGAACGCCAGCGGGAAATTGCTGGCGCCGAACACCGCCACCGGGCCCAGGGCCACCTGGCGCTGGCGCAGGTCCGGGCGAGGCAGTGGCTGGCGTTCGGGCAGCGCATTGTCCACGCGTACGTCCAGCCATTCGCCCGCGCGTACCACCCGGGCGAAGGTACGCAGCTGGGCGCAGGTGCGGCCGCGCTCGCCCTGGATGCGTGCCTTGGGCAGGCCGGTCTCGGCACAGGCGCGTTCGATCAGCGCATCGCCCACTGCTTCGATCTGTTCGGCGATGGTTTCGAGAAAACGGGCGCGTTGTTCGAGGGTGGTTTCGCGGTAGGCATCGAATGCCGCCCAGGCCAGGGCGCAGGCCTGGGTTACCTGTTCGGCGCTGGCGCCGGCGTAGGGTGGCTCGAGTGGGGTGTCGGTGGCCGGGTCGATGGCGTGGATCGCGGCCTGGGTGCCTGTGACGACGCGTTGGCCGATCAGTAGGTTGCCGGTGAGGGTCATGGGGTGTCCTGGAGAATCTGGGTGAGGTCTGAACCTGTTGGGGGCGCTATGCGCCCCTTTCGCGACACACGGCCGCTCCCACAGGCGTTGCGGCGATCAAGCCTGGTTCTGCTCGGCGGACCAGTTGGCGTACCAGGTGCGGAACAGCGCGTATTGCTGTTCGGCGTAGCGGCGCTGGGCGTCGCTGAGGGCGTCGGCTTCGTTGAAGTGCAGGCGGTACTCGCGGTCGCCGTTGAGCACCATCAGGTGCTTGTAGTACAGCACCAGGTCGCAGCCTTCATCGAACGACGACAGCACCGCCAGCGCCGACTCCAGCTCCCGGGCCTGGCGCCTGGCCTTGGCGTCGCCCTTGGCGGCGCGCTTGCTCAGGCTGACCAGTTGCAGAACTTCGCGCGGCAGCGCGTTGCCGATACCGGTGATGGCGCCGGTGGCGTTGCAGTTGACGAAACCGTGCACCACTTGCGTGTCGACGCCGACCATCAAGGTCACGTCGTCGTCCTGGGAGGTGATGTGTTCGGCGGCGTAGCGCAGGTCGGCGGCGCCGCCGAACTCCTTGAAACCGATCAGGTTCGGGTACTCGCGGCGCAGTTCGAAGAACAGGTCGGCGCGGGTGGCGAAGCCGTAGTAGGGGCTGTTGTAGATCACCGCCGGCAGCTTCGGCGCGGCGGCGAGGATGGCCGAGAAATGGTGCCGCTGCGCGGTCAGCGAGGCGCCGCGGGACAGCACCCGGGGGATGACCATCAGGCCGGCGGCGCCGACCTTGGCGGCATGGGCGGCGTGGGACACGGCTTCACGGGTGTTCACCGCGCCGGTGCCGACGATGGTCGGGATGCCGGCGGCCACCAGGCGCGCCACGCCCTCCTGGCGCTCAGCCTCGGTCAGCAGCGGCCAGTCGCCCATCGAGCCGCAGTACACCACCGCGCTCATGCCCGCGTCGATCAGTTCGCGGCCCTTGCGCACCAGGGCGTCGAAGTCCGGCTTGCGCTCGGCGGTGCAGGGGGTCATCAGGGCGGGCATGGTGCCGGTGAAGATGTTGTCGGTCATTGTTGTCACTCCTGGCGGTATTCAGTGGGAAATGAACGGAGTCAGATGCCCCAGGCGAAGGGGTCTCGTTCGTCGATCAGCAGGGTGCTGTCGGCGGTCATGTAGGCGCGGCCGGTGATGAACGGGCGGATGCGTTCGCCGTCGCGTTCGTAGCGGCCGTGGAACTGGCTGCCGGTGATGCTGGCCTGGATCCAGGTCTGGCCTTCGGCGAGCTTGCCGTCGGCGGCCAGGCAGGCCAGCTTGGCGCTGGTGCCGGTGCCGCAGGGCGAGCGGTCGTAGGCCTTGCCGGGGCACATCACGAAGTTGCGGCTGTCGGCGTTGGCGTCGTCGGCGAACAGCTCGATGTGGTCGATGGGCGCGCCGTGCTCGCCGGTGATGCCTTGGTCGTCGAGGGCCTTGAGCATGGCCCAGGTGTAGTCGGTCAGTGCCTCGACGTTGTCCAGTTCAATGCGCTGGCCATGCTCGCTGACCAGGAAGAACCAGTTGCCGCCCCAGGCGATGTCGCCGCGCACCAGGCCATGGCCGGGCACCTCGACGGCCACCTGCTGGCGATGGCGGTAGGCGGGCACGTTGCCGATGGTGATGGTGCCGTCGTCATGCAGGGTGGCGCTGACTTGGCCGACCGGCGTATCGATCCGGTGCACGCCGGGGCCGATCAGCCCCAGGTGCTGCAGGGAGGCGACCAGGCCGATGGTGCCGTGGCCGCACATGTTCAGGTAGCCGGCGTTGTTGAAGAAGATCACCCCGCAGGTGGCGTCGGAGGAGACCGGAGGGCAGTACAGCGCGCCCACCAGCACATCGTTGCCGCGCGGCTCCAGCAGGCAGGCGCGGCGCCAGTGGTCGTGCAGTTCGCGCAGCTCGTCGCGCTGCTCGGCCATGCTGCGGCCGGACAGCTGCGGGAAGCCCTTCATCACCAGGCGGGTCGGTTCGCCGCCGGTATGGGAGTCGATGACATGAACGTGTTTCATCAGGATGTCCATTCGCTAGTGAGTCAGGAGGCGACGGCGGCGGGATGCTGGCCGGCATGGGTTTCGCTGCTGGCTTCGCTCTCATCGTCGCCATCGAGCCGCACCAGCCGCGCCGGCACGCCGGTGGCCGCGCCCCAGTAGTAGATCCCCAGGGCGCAGGCGGCCACGATCACGGTGTCCAGCGGATGGCCGATCACGCCCAGGCCGCCGAAGCTGCCCAGCCAGGAGAGAAAAATGGTCACGGCGTAGAAGCCGATCAGCCAGGCCGACGAGCGCACCTGCTGGCCCAGCGACAGGTGTTCGGTAGGCACGAAGCGGCGGCACAGCAGGTACAGCACGAACATCACGATCTGCAGGGCCAGCAGCCAGGACACGGTGTTCCAGCCCGACCAGTAGACGATCAGCGCGGCGATGATGAACGACAGCGGGCCGAGCACGCCCATGCCCTTGACTCGGAAGGGCCGGGCCATGTCCGGGGCGCTGCGGCGCAGGGCGGCGACCGACACCGGGGCCACGGCGTAGCTCAGCACCAGGGCGGCGGACACCACGTTGATCAGCGCTTCCCAGGACGGGAACGGCAGGGTCCAGAACACCGCCAGGCCGAAGGTCAGCCACAGTGCCGGGCGCGGGATGCCGGACTGCTCGTCGATGCGGGTGAAGTACTTGAAAAAGGTGCCGGTCTGCGCCCAGCCATAGATCACCCGTGGGGTGGCGTTCATGTAGATGTTGCCGCAGCCGCTGGGCGAGATCACCGCGTCGGCCACCACCAGGTAGGCCAGCCAGCCGACGCCCAGGGTCAGGGCGATGTCACGGTAGGGCAGGGCCAGTTCCTTGGTTACCCCGGCCCAGCCGTTGGCAATCATCTCGGTCGGCACGCTGCCGAGGAAAGCCAGTTGCAGCAGGGCGTAGATGGCGGTGGACAGCAGCACCGAGAGAATCAGCGCGATGGGGATGGTGCGCTGTGGGTTCTTCACTTCGCTGGCCACCGAGATGATCGGCGTCAGGCCCAGGTAGGCGAAGATGATACCGCCGGCCGACACGGCCATTTCCACTCCGGACAGGCCGAACGGGGCGAAGCCCTGAACCTCGAAGTTTTCCGGCTTGAAGAAGGTGAACAGCACGCCGATCACCAGCAGCGGCACGATGAACTTGAACACGCTGACCAGGTTGTTGGCCTTGGCGAACGTTTTCACGCTGCGGTAGTTGAGCAGGAAGAACAGCCCCAAAAGGGCGAACTGCACCAGCCAGCCGAGCACGGTCGGGTCGCTGGAGCCGGCCTTGGTCAGGGCCGGGAACCAGGCCGCGGCGTATTGGCGTGAGGCGACCACTTCGATGGCGATCAGGCTGGAGAAGGCGATCAGGGTGATGAAGCCCATCAGGTAGCCGAGCAGCGGACCGTGGGAGTACACCGGGTAGCGCACCACGCCGCCGGCGCGCGGCAGGGCGGCGCCGAGCTCGCAGTAGACGATGCCCAGCAGCAGGACGGCGAAGCCGCCGAGGAACCAGGAGAGGATGCCGGCCGGGCCGGCGATGGCCGAGACGTGGCTGGCGGCGAACAGCCAGCCGGAGCCGAAGATGGCGCCAAGGCCGATGAAGGTGAGGTCCAGCAGTGAGAGCTGTTTCTTGAATTTGCCTGACATGATTTCGCCTTTTTGTAGGTTTTGGATAGGCAGGTCTGATGTCACGATGCGGCTTCGTGGGCCGCGCTCTTGTAGGTCGTGGGGCGGCTTGCGTGGGGCATAGAGTGGACCGATCGCGGCCAGGGTTCTTGATGGTTTTCTGCAAGGTGGGTGACGAAATCGGCACAGTTGCAGAAAAGACTGGTGAGCAGGGGCGGTGGCTGGATAGGCTGGATTGCATAGCCGGCACTGGCACCGGAGAACTTGTTCAATGTCACGTGACTCACTGGCAACCCTGTACCAGCACCTCGACCAGCACCGCCCCGAGTCGCTCGAGGCGTTGCTGACCGGGGTGATCTGGTTGCTGCCCATGCTCGACGTCATCGCCAACGCAGCGATCTTCATCAAGGACGATCAGGCCCGCTATGTACTGGCCAACCGCACGCTGGTGCAGCGCTGCGGCCTGAAGCACCTGCAACCGTTGCTGGGCAAGACCAGCGCCGACGTGTTCCCGGCGCGGCTCGGCCCCGGCTATACCGAGCAGGACCGGCGTGTGCTGGAGCAGGGGCTGGTGCTGGAAGACCAACTGGAGCTGCACCTGTATGGCAGCCGCGAACCAGGCTGGTGCCTGACCCACAAGCGCCCGCTGTTCAACCCGGCGGGAAGGATCATCGGCCTGGTGGGCATTTCGGTGGACCTGCAGTCAGCCGCCGACACCCACCCCGCCTACCAGCGCCTGGCGGCGGTGGACGCGCATATCCGCGCGCATTTCCATCAGCCGATCGGCATGGGCGAGCTGACCCGCATCGCCGGCATCTCGGTGGCGCAACTGGAACGCTACTGCAAGCGCGTGTTCCACCTCACGCCCCGACAGATGATCCACAAGGCCCGCCTGGAGCATGCCCACCAGCTGTTGCACAGCGACCTGCCGATCATCGAGGTGGCCTTGCGCTGTGGTTACACCGACCACAGCGCCTTCAGCCGGCAGTTCAGGCAACTGACCGGCTTCACGCCGCGCCAGTACCGCCGGGCCACGGCTCAGGAGGGCTGAAACAGGGCGCGGGCTTCGTCGAAGCACTGCTCGGCGATGGCCGAGCGTGGCTCGCTGCGGCGCAGCAACAGGCCGACCGGGCTGTGGATGCTGGCCTCCTGTACCGGGATGATGCGCATGTGCTGGCTGAGTTCTTCCAGGCCGCAATCGAGCGGCATGATCGCGCAGCACACGCCGGTGTTGATCGCCTGGATCAGCTGGAAGGTGGAGTCACTCTCGAGCACGGCATTGGGCTCCAGGCCACGGCTGCGGAAGCTCAGGTCGAGGGACTGGCGGTAGTGCATGCCTTTGCTCAGCAGGCCCAGCGGCAAGTCGCCAAGGTCGTCCCAGCGCAGGCTGTCGGCCTCGAAGCGGAAGTGCCGGGTGTCGTGCAGCAGGCCCATGGTGGTGGTGCTCAGCTCGATCACGTCGAAGAAGCTGGTGTTGACCTGGTCGAGGTAGCAGATGCCCAGGTCGAGCTGGTTGCGGCTCAGGCCATCGACCACTTGCTCGGAGCTCAGCGACGACAGCTGGAAGTGCAGCTCCGGGTACTTCTCGCGCAATGGCATGAGCAACTGCATCGGGTTGAAGCTGGCCAGCGGCACGGTCCCCAGGCGCAGGCTGCCGACCACCTGGCCGCGGCAGCTGGCGGCCTCGGCCTGCAGGCCGTCATGGGCGGCGAGCAGGGTGCGGGCCCAGGCCAGGATGCGCTCGCCGGCCTCGGTGAAACCTTCGAAGCGCTGGCCGCGCTTGACCAGCACCAGGTCCAGTTCGTCCTCGAGGTTGCGCAGGCGCATGGACAAGGTCGGCTGGGTGATATGGCACAGCGCCGCGGCCTGGCCGAAGTGGCGGGTCTGGTCGAGGGCGATGAGGAACTTGAGCTGTTTGATATCCATGGTGCGGCCTGGGTTGCGGGGTGGGTAGACCTTAACCAAGAGTGAAGCACGTGGCTAATCATTCGTGAGCGGATCACGGCTTTCTTCGCGGATGATAGAGGGCGTCGATCATCCGTTACGTGCTATCGATTGGACGCTTGCCTGGCTTGTCTCTAACGTGGCCGCGAGTGCAATCCTGGAGCAGAGGCCATGAGCGTGAAACCGGACGCGGTGTTCGTACCGCTGAACATTGCGGTGCTGACCGTCAGCGACACCCGTACCTACGACACCGACACCTCCGGCGAGCTGCTGGCCAGCCGCGCCATCGGCGTGGGCCACCGCCTGGTGGCGCGGGAGCTGCTCAAGGACGACCTGTACAAGATCCGCGCCCAGGTCGCGACCTGGATCGCCGACGAGCAGGTGCAGGTGGTGCTGATCACCGGTGGCACCGGTTTCACCGGGCGCGACAGCACGCCGGAAGCGGTGGGCTGCCTGCTGGACAAGCGCATCGATGGGTTCGGCGAGCTGTTCCGTGCCCTGTCGATTCTCGACATCGGCACCTCGACCGTGCAGAGCCGGGCGCTGGCAGGCATGGCCAACGGCACCCTGGTGTGCTGCCTGCCGGGCTCGACCGGCGCCTGCCGCACGGCGTGGGAGGGGATCCTCGCCGAGCAGCTGGATGCGCGGCACCGACCGTGCAACTTCGTGGCGCACCTGAAGCCGATCGGGGCCTGCGCAAGCCGCGGGTGACCGCCAGGATCCATCACGGGACAGGCTTTCAGCTCAGCACATGATCCACGGGCACCAGCGCCGGAGGCAGCGGCTCATGTCCCAGGGCCGACAGCACATCGCGCTCGATGGTGCGCACCAGTGCATCGGTCGGCAAATCGTTCTCGTCTCGGCCGAACGGATCCTCCAGCTCGTTGCCGATCGCATCCAGGCCGAAGAACGTGTAGCTGACGATGGTGGTGAACAGCGGCGCCAGCCAGCCCAGCGGCTCGGCCAGGGCGAACGGCAGCAGCATGCAGAAGATGTAGATGGTGCGATGCAGCAGCAGCGTATAGGGGAAGGGCAGCGGCGTGCCCTTGATCCGTTCGCAGGTGGCCTGCACGTCCGACAGCCCGGTCAGGCGCTGCTCCAGCACGGTGTAGCGGAACTCGCTGATCGCGCCTTCCTGCGCCAGCCGTGAGCACTGCCCGCCGATATCACGCAGGATGCCGTCGCAGACATTGTGCGCGGTGATCGGCGCGTCTTCGGCCAGCCAGGTGCGCGCCAGGGGCAGTTCCTCTTCATTGCGCAAGCGGGCGTTGAGGGCATGGGCGAAACCGCACAGGCCGCGCAGCATCTGCGCGCGCAGCTGGCGATCCTCGATCGCCACGCTTTCGCGCACGAACGAGCGCACCTCGATGATCATCCGCCCCCAGGCCTTGCGCCCCTCCCACCAACGGTCGTAGCAGGCGTTGTTGCGAAAACTCATGAAGATCGACAGCGACAGCCCCAGCAACGTGAAGGGCGTGGCACTGACCGGGTAGAACAGCGTCGGGTAGTGTCGCTCGATCAGCACGATCAGGGCCGCCAGCAGGGTCACGCCCAGGCAGCGCAGGGCGATGCGCTGGACGATCGAGCCCTTGAGGGTGAACAGCACACGCAGCATGTCGGGGCGTGGGTGGACGATCAAGGCAGTTCCAGAGGCGGCCGATCAGCCGCCGGTCATGTTCATGAAACGCAGGATCTGCACTTCGCCGCCGACTTCGAAATGGTGACGGTAGGGCTTGAGCTGCATGGCGTCGCGGATGGCCTGCTCCAGGCGCGCGCTGTCACCGGGGTGCTGGCGCAGGACCTGCTTGAGGTCCACGGAGTGCTCGTTGCCCAGGCACAGCAGCAGGCGACCTTCGACGGTCAGGCGCACGCGGTTGCAGGTGGCGCAGAAGTTGTGGCTGTGCGGTGAAATGAAGCCGACCCGGGTGTTGGCGGCTTCGGCCAGGCGCCAGTAGCGGGCCGGGCCCTGGGAGGATTCGGCCGACTCGATCAGGGTGAAGTGCTCGGCCAGGCGGTTGCGCACGTCGTCGCTGGAGCAGAAGGACTCTGCGCGCTCGTGCTCGCTGATCACGCCCAGGGGCATCTCTTCGATGAAGGAGATGTCCAGTTCGCGGTCGATGGCGAAGCGCACCAGGTCGACGATTTCGTGGTCGTTGCGGCCCTTGAGCACCACCGCGTTGAGCTTGGTGCGGCGAAAGCCCGCAGCGCGTGCGGCGTCGATGCCGGCGATCACCTGGTTGAGGTCGCCGGTACGGGTCAGGGCGCGGAAGCGTTCGGGGTCGAGGCTGTCGAGGCTGATGTTCAGGCGCGAGACGCCGGCGTCGAACAGTGGCTGGGCCAGACGGCCGAGCTGCGAGCCATTGCTGGTCAGGCACAGTTCACGCAGGCCGGGCAGGGCGGCGATGCGCCCGCACAGCCCGACGATGCCCTGGCGCACCAGCGGCTCGCCGCCGGTCAGGCGGATCTTGCGGGTGCCCAGGGCGACGAAGCGCTCGGCAACCTGGTACAGCTCTTCGAGGCTGAGGATCTGCTGGCGCGGCAGGAACTGCATGTCTTCGGCCATGCAGTAGACGCAGCGAAAGTCGCAGCGGTCGGTGACCGACATCCGCAGGTAATCGACTTTGCGGTTGAAACCGTCGATCAGGGCCTGGGGGTTCTTTTCCACGTTCGCGCTCGGCATTGAAGTGAGAGGGGCGGCGAAAGGCCGCAGACAAGGTTCAAGCTATAACCTGCGCCCAGTGGCGTCAAATTGCTTTCCCCGACTGTACGATCAATCTCCTCTATCACGGCTGCAGGCCACGGCTGACGGGGCCTGTATCGAGTGATCGAGATTGTTTATCACGCTTTCATTCATATCGATTGGACGCAGGGAGGGGCGCTTCTTAGTCTGGAAAAAACATCGCGCGGGAAACACAGAGCATGAGCCAGGACGAACACATCAGGGACTACAAGGGACCGGCCGCCGGCTGGGGCGCGCTCAAGAGCGTGACCAAGAGCTGGCTGGGCAGCGAGAACGCCTTCAAGAACCTGCGCGCCATGCTCAAGACCAACCAGAACGGCGGCTTCGACTGCCCAGGCTGTGCCTGGGGCGAGTCGCCGGAAAGCGACATGGTCAAGTTCTGCGAGAACGGCGCCAAGGCGGTCAACTGGGAGGCCACCGGCCGCTCGGTGGATCCGGCGTTCTTCGACCGCTACAGCGTCAGCGCGCTGCTCGAGCAGACCGACTACTGGCTCGAATACCAGGGGCGCATCACCCATCCCATGCGCTACGACGCGGCCACCGACCGTTATGTCGAGACCAGCTGGGACGACGCATTCGCCCTGATCGCTAGGCACCTGAACAATCTCGAGTCGCCTGACCAGGCGGAGTTCTACACCTCGGGCAGGGCCAGCAACGAGGCGGCGTTCCTGTATCAGTTGTTCGTGCGTGCCTATGGCACCAACAATTTCCCCGACTGCTCGAACATGTGCCACGAGGCCAGCGGCGTGGGCATGGCCGAAACCCTCGGCGTGGGCAAGGGGACGGTGGTGTTCCATGACCTGGAGCTGGCCGACGCGATCTTCGTCATCGGCCAGAACCCCGGCACCAACCATCCGCGCATGCTCGAACCGCTGCGCGAGGCGGTCAGGCGCGGGGCCCAGGTGATCTGCTTCAACCCGCTCAAGGAACGTGGCCTGGAGCGGTTCCAGCACCCGCAGCACCCGCTGGAGATGCTCAGCAACGGCTCCGAACCGACCAACACCGCCTACTTCCGCCCGGCGCTGGGCGGCGACATGGCGGCCATGCGCGGCATCGCCAAGTTTCTCTTGCAGTGGGAGCGTGAAGCCCAGGCCAATGGCCTGCCGGCCGTGTTCGACCATACCTTCATCGCCGAGCACACCAGCGGCGTCGAGGCATATCTGGCAGTGGTCGATGCCACCCCCTGGGAGCACATCATCGAGCAGTCCGGCCTGAGCAAGGCCGAGATCGAGCTGGCCGCGCGCATGTACCGCAAGGCCGAGCGGGTGATCATGTGCTGGGCCATGGGCGTCACCCAGCACCGTCACTCGGTGCCGACCGTGCAGGAGATCGTCAACCTGCAGCTGCTGCGCGGCAACGTCGGCAAGCCGGGCGCGGGCCTGTCGCCGGTACGCGGTCACAGCAACGTGCAGGGCGACCGCACCATGGGTATCGATGAGAAACCCAAGGCGGCATTGCTCGATGCCATCGAAAAACGCTTCCAGTTCAAGGTGCCGCGCGCGCATGGCCATAACGCCGTGCTGGCGATCAAGGCCATGGAGGAGGGTCGGGCCAAGGTGTTCATCGGGTTGGGCGGCAACTTCGCCCAGGCCACCCCGGACACCCCGCGCACCCACGCGGCGCTGCGCAATTGCGAGCTGACCGTGCAGATCAGCACCAAGCTCAACCGCAGCCATCTGGTCCATGGCAAGCAGGCGCTGATCCTGCCGTGCCTGGGCCGCACCGAGATCGACATCCAGGCCGAAGGGCCGCAGGGCGTCACCGTGGAAGATACCTTCAGCATGGTGCATATCTCCCACGGCCAGTTGAAGCCGCGCTCGCCGCACCTGCGCTCGGAGCCGGCCATCGTCGCCGGGATGGCCAAGGCCACCCTGGACGACAGGCCGATCGACTGGGACTACGCGATAGCCGACTATGGCCGCATCCGCAGCATGATCGCCGACGTGATTCCAGGCTTTGCCGATTTCAACGAGCGCCTGCAGCACCCGGGCGGGTTCCACCTGGGCAACAATGCAGCGGACCGTAATTTCCGCACGGCCACCGGCAAGGCGCGTTTCAGCCCGAGCCAGCTGCCCGAGCAGCTGGTCAATGCCCAGGTGCTGGCCCGTGGCGACAAGCCGGACCTGATCCTGCAGACCCTGCGTTCCCATGACCAGTACAACACCACCCTGTACGGGCTGGATGACCGCTACCGGGGCGTGTTCGGGCTGCGCGAGGTGGTGTTCGTCAACGAGGCCGACATCCGCCGTCTGGGCTTCGAGCCGGGCGAGCATGTGGACATGGTGTCGTTGTGGGAGGACGGGCGCGAGCGACGAGTGTCGGGGTTCCGCCTGGTGCCCTACGACCTGCCGCCGGGGCAGGCCGCCGCGTACTACCCGGAGACCAACCCGCTGGTGCCGCTTGAGAGTTATGGCGAGGGGACCTACACGCCGACCTCGAAGTTCGTGGCGATCAAGCTGGAGAAGGCCAAGGCTGGGAACCGGATCGCGGCGACCAGCGCGGACTGATTGGCCAGACTGGCCGGCCCCTGCGTGGGTAAACCCGCGCAGGGACCCGTACATTTCAAGGGCGAGAAACTGGATACGCCGTGGTGTACTTCATCTGCTCCATGGCAAAGCTCGAGGTGATGTTGGACAGCCCGTCGGTGCTGGTGATCAGCTTCTTGTAGAAGCGGTCGTAGGCGGCGATGTCGCCCACCACCACCCGCAGCATGTAGTCCCAGTCGCCGGACATGCGATACACCTCCATCACCTCTTCGAATGCCGTCACCGTGGCGGCGAACTGCGCCAGCCATGCGCTGTCGTGGCGCTGGGTCTTGAGCTGGACGAACACCGTCAGGCCCAGGCCCAGGCGCTCGGGGTCGAGCAGGGCGACACGCCCGCGAATGTAGCCTTCCTCTTCCAGGCGCTTGACCCGTTTCCAGCAGGGCGTGGTGGAGAGGTTGACCGCCTCGGCCAGGTCCTTGAGGGACATGGAGGCGTCGCGCTGGAGCAGGGTGAGGATGTGCTGGTCGAAACTGTCCATATCGTCGCGGGGCTGAAAGTGGGAAAAGTTTTCCGAGAGTAGCCGCTCGCGGCGAACGATGAAACCATCGTGGGCGTCGAGTGCACAGAATTGTTCCAAGGGCGCCCGGCGTTGGCGGATATGAGATAGTGGCGGCTTTCCATCCACAGTCCATGGACCCGAACATGTCCGACAAGCCGCGCAATTTCGCCACCCGCACCATCCACGCCGGCGAGCAGTCCAGCGTCGCCGACAATGCCATCTTCCCGGCCATCGTCACTTCCAGCTCGTTCATCAAGCGCGGCCTGGACGACAACCCCGAATACGCCTACAGCCGCGTCAGCAACCCGACCCGGCACGCCTACGAGACCTGCGTGGCCGCACTGGAGGAGGGCGTCGGCGCGGTGGCCTGCGCTTCGGGCGTCAGCGCCACCGCCACGGTGCTCGAACTGCTGTCCAAGGACGCCCATGTGGTGGTGATGAACGGTGTCTATGGCGGCACCTTCCGCCTGCTGGAAGATTACCGTGGACGCACCTCGGGCCTGACCACCAGCTATGTCGACCTCAACAACGTCGATGCCGTGGCCGCGGCGATCCGCCCCGAGACCCAGCTGATCTGGATCGAGTCGCCGACCAACCCGCTGTTGCATCTGGTGGACATCAAGGCGGTCTGCGACCTGGCCCGCGCCCGTGGCGTCATGACCTGCATCGACAATACCTTCTGCTCGCCCTGGAACCAGCAGCCGATCACCCTCGGCGTGGACCTGGTAATGCATTCGGCGAGCAAGTACATCGGCGGCCACTCCGACCTGACCGGCGGCGTGGTGGTGGCGGCCAATCACGAGCTGCTGGGCCGTTTGCGCAAGATCAGCATGGCGGTCGGCGCGATCCAGGGGCCGTTCGATTGCTACCTGGCCCTGCGCGGGCTCAAGACCCTGGACGTGCGCATGGAGCGCCAGAGCGCCAACGCCCTGCGCGTGGCGCAGTTCCTCGAGCAGCATCCGCAGGTCGAGCAGGTCTACTACCCGGGGCTGGAAAGCCACCCGCAGCATGAACTGTGCAAGCGCCAGATGCGCACCGGCGGCGCGGTGGTGGCGCTACGCATCAAAGGCGACAGGGCGGCGGTCAACCGCCTGGTCGAGGCGCTGTCGATCTTCGTCCTGGCCGATTCGCTGGGCGGGGTGGAGAGCATGATCAACCACTCCTGGAGCATGTCGCACAACTCCCTGAGCCCGGAGCAGAAAGGCGTGATGGGGATCAGCGAGAACCTGGTGCGGTTGTCGATCGGGATCGAGGATTACCGGGACCTGATCGAGGACCTGGAGACAGCGCTCGAGGCTTCAGCTTCTGTGTGATGGCTGCCGGCCCTTTCGCGGGTGAGCCCGCGAAGAGACCGGCAAATGTTCGAGTCGGTCAGGATTTGGGCGGATGGACGATTCGTTCGATCTTGTCCTTGATCAGCAGCCGCTCCTTGCGCAGGAGGTTGACGGTGTCGTCGTTGGTGGCATTGCCTTCGGCGGCCACCACTTCCTTGTCCTTGGCGTTGTATTCCTTGTGCAGCTTGTGCAGGTCCTGGTTCTTGTCGATGAGGGCCTGGAACTGGTCGGCGGTCACGTGCAGGTCTGCGAGCAAATCATGCGGAACTGGCATTTCTTCACCTCTCTCAGGGTTGGTAAACGAGCCTGAACCAAGAGGATAGTCGCCTTTGCCGCATTGCGGGACTGGGGTAGTCTGTTGCCCCTCCCTGCGTAACCGGAACCTGCGCCATGCCTCACCTGAACCTGGAATACAGCGACAACCTGCGTGAGCTCAACGTCGATGTGCTGTTGCTGCGCCTGAACCATGCCCTGGTCGGCAGTGGCCAGTTCGCCGAGGAGCTGGACATCAAGAGCCGTGCCCAGGCCTTTGCCCAGTACCGGGTCGGCACCGCCCCGGGCGAGCGGGCCTTCGCCCATGTACGCCTGGCGATTCTCAGCGGACGCACACAGCAAGTGAAACAGCAGCTGTCCGCCAGCCTGCTCGAAGTGCTGCGCGAAGCGATCCCCGGCCAACCCGGCCTGGACATCCAGCTGTGCGTGGAGGTCCTGGACATCGATCGCGAGCCGTACGCCAAACTTCGCCTGCCTGGCTGAATGGCAGCTGAATGAAAGTTGTTTAATTGATGAAAGATGCCGGCCGACCAATTGTTGGCGTCTTTTTCACGAAAAATTGATGGTAGGCTTTCTAGAGTTCGGCCAACTTCCCAACCTGCCCGTCCGGGCGTGTTGGCCGCTGATGAACTCTTACTGCGAACGCCATGCTCACATTCAAATCCCTGCGGACCGAGTGGGTCACGTTGCTGGCCAGCCTGTACCTGCTGATTGGTTTTAACGCGCTGCTCTGGGAGCACCTGGAGTCCATCGTGCCGCCCGGCATGGTGGGGCTGTGGCTGAGCCTGGCATTCGCCGTGCTGATGTTGTTCGCCTTCAATCTCATTCTGACGCTGCTGGCGTTCCGTTATGTATTGAAGCCCATATTGATCACCTTGTTCATGAGCGGTTCGGCGGCTGCTTATTTCATGAATCAATATGGCGTACTTATTGATGTCGGCATGTTCCGCAATATCGCCGAGACCAATGTTGCGGAAGTGCGTGACCTGCTCTCCTTGAAGTTTGCCTTGTATATCCTCCTGCTGGGCGTACTGCCTTCGCTGCTGGTGTGGAAGGCGAAGATCGCCTATCGCCCCTGGTACCGCGAGCTGCTCGGCAAGCTGGTGGTCGGCGGCGCTTGCGTCGCGGCCCTGGGCTCGGTGGCGCTGGTCAACTACCAGGGCTTGTCGTCGCTGTTTCGCAATCACCATGAACTGCGCCTGATGCTCACCCCGAGCAATATCGTCGGCGCCTCTTTCGGTTATGTCCGCGAGCAGATCGGCACGGTCGCCCAGCCGTTCCAGCGCTATGGCGAGGATGCGCGGCGCGATGCGGCCTGGCAGCACCATGAGCGCAAGTCGCTGACGGTGCTGGTGGTTGGCGAGAGTGCCAGGGCGGACAACTTCGGCGTGCTTGGCTATGCCCGCGACACCACCCCGCGCCTGGCCAGGGAGCAGGGCTTGCTGGCGTTCCGCGATGTCCACTCCTGCGGCACCGAGACCGCGGTGTCGGTGCCTTGCATGTTCTCCGGCATGGCGCGCAAGGACTATGACGCCAGCGTGGCCAGGAACCGCGAGGGGCTGCTGGACATCCTCCAGCGCGCGGGGCTGGCCGTGCAATGGCGCGACAACCAGTCCGGCTGCAAGGGCACCTGCGACCGGGTGCGGTTCATCGACGTGAGCAACCTCAAGGACCCGGCGCTGTGCGCGGGTGGCGAATGCCATGACGAGGTCCTGCTGCAGGGCCTGGGCGAGCTGATCGACAACCTCGACCAGGACACCGTGCTGGTCCTGCACCAGATGGGCAGCCACGGCCCGGAATACTTCAAGCGCTATCCGGCGGGCAGTGAATCCTTCACCCCGGTGTGCCGCAGCAATGCCCTGAACCAGTGCAGCGAGCAGGAAATCGTCAATGGCTACGACAACACCCTGGTCTACACCGACAAGGTGCTGGCCGCGCTGATCGACACCCTGCGCAGCAAGCAGGACAAGGTCGACACCGCGATGATCTATCTGTCCGACCATGGCGAGTCGCTGGGCGAGTACAACCTGTTCCTGCACGGTACGCCGTACATGATGGCGCCGGACCAGCAGAAGCACGTGCCACTGCTGGCCTGGTTCTCTGACAGCTACCGCCAGGACTTCGGCCTGGACACCGATTGCCTGGCCGGGCTGCGCGACGCACCGCTGTCCCAGGACAACCTGTTCCACTCGATGCTCGGCCTGTTGCAGGTGCGCACCGAGGTCTACCAGCCGTCGCTGGACATGTTCGCCGGCTGCCGGCCATGGCTGGCGGCGCACCGCTGAGCGGGTGACCGCCCGGCACCACGGATGGCGCGAGGTTTCACCCCCAGGGGCCGCGCCGTATATACTGCGCGCCAATGTTAGTGGGAGAGCCTCGTGGCCATCGAAATTCACTGGATCCGTGACGACCAGACCCTGGCCGAACACTGCCAAAGCTGGCGCGAACTGCCCTTCGTAGCGCTCGACACCGAATTCATGCGGGTCGACACCTTCTACCCCAAGGCCGGCCTGATCCAGATCGGCGTCGGCGAGCATGCCTACCTCATCGATCCCTTGCTGATCCGTGACTGGCAGCCCCTGGCCGAGCTGCTCGAAGACAGCGGCGTGGTCAAGGTGCTGCATGCCTGCAGCGAAGACCTGGAAGTGCTGCTGCGCCTGACCGGCAAGCTGCCCCAGCCGCTGTTCGACACGCAGCTGGCCGCCGGCTACCTGAACATCGGCTTCTCGATGGGCTATTCGCGCCTGGTGCAGGAAGTGCTGGGGCTCGAGCTGCCCAAGGGCGAGACCCGCTCCGACTGGCTGCAGCGTCCGCTGTCGGAAACCCAGGTGAGCTACGCCGCCGAGGATGCCGTGCACCTGGCGGAGCTGTTCAGCGCCTTGCGCCCGCGCCTGTCCGATGACAAGTACGCCTGGGTGCTGGAGGACGGCGCCGAGCTGGTCGCCCAGCTGCGCCGCGAGGTCGAGCCACAGACGCTGTACCGCGACGTCAAGCTGGCCTGGAAGCTTGGCCGTCAGCAACTGGCCGTGCTGCGCGAACTGTGCGCCTGGCGCGAGCGCGAAGCGCGCAGCCGTGACGTGCCGCGCAATCGTATCCTCAAGGAACACTCGCTGTGGCCCATGGCCAGGAGCCAGCCCGACAGCCCGGCGGCGCTGGCGAAGATCGACGAGATGCACCCGCGCACCATCCGCCAGGACGGCGAGAGCCTGATCCAGCTGATCAAGCGCGCCGCCAGCCTGCCGCCGGAGCAGTGGCCCGAGCCGCTGCCCGAGCCGTTGCCGATCGAAGCCGCCGGCATCCTCAAGCGCCTGCGCGCCATTGGCCAGGCCGAGGGCGAGCGGCTGGGCATCGCCCCGGAGCTGATGCTGCGCAAGAAAGCCCTCGAAGCGCTGCTCAAGAGCGGCTACCCCGACGGCCCCTATCAACTGCCCGATGCGCTGCGCGGCTGGCGTCGCGAGCGCATGGGCCAGGCCCTGCTGGACGACCTGGCCGGCGCCGGAGATTCCCGATGAAACGTATCTGTTCGATCTACAAGAGCCCGCGCAAGCACGAGATGTACCTCTATGTGCTCAAGGCCGAAGGCCTGGAGCGTGTGCCGCAGGCACTGCTGCCGTTCTTCGGCACGCCCATGCATGCCTTCGACCTGGTGCTCAGCCCCGAGCGCAAGCTGGCCCGCGAAGATATCGCCAAGGTGCTGGAGAACCTCGACAGCCAGGGCTATCACCTGCAGATGCCGCCGCCGGAAGACGACTACATCGAGCACTTGCCCGAAGAGCTGCTGCGCCGCAACGACCCGGCCTGATCCAGGCACGGTCTCCTTTCTCCCTGTGGCCCGCCTGGCGGGCCGCTTTCGTTGTTTGCCAAGGTTATGTGTCACATGCGCGTTCTGATCGCTGAACAGGATCATGCCAACTACGCTCGCCTGCTGGGCGAGGCAGCGCCGGACCTGGAGGTCCTGACCAGTGGCGACTCCGCCGAACTGGCGCGCCTCGCCCCCGACTGCCCGGTATGGCTGGGCCAGCCGGATCTGCTGGCCAGCCTGCTGCGCCAGGGCCATAAACCCCGGTGGATGCAATCGACCTGGGCCGGCATCACGCCGCTGCTGGCCGACGGCCTGCCGCGCGACTACCGCCTGACCCGGGCCGTGGGAATCTTTGGCCAGGTGATGGCCGAGTACATGCTCACCTACATGCTCGTCCATGAGCGCGATGTGCTGTCGCGCCTGGTCAGTCAGGTCGAGCGGCGCTGGGATGACCGCCCGGGACGCACCCTGGAGGGGCGTCGGGTGCTGATCGTCGGCGTCGGCGATATCGGCCAGCGGGTGGCGGAGTTCCTCGTGCCGTTCGGGGTCACTCTGTATGGCGTGGCCAGCGGCGCCCGCGAGCAGGCGCCGTTCGCCGAGGTGGCCGGGCTCGACCAGTTGCCGCGCCTGGTCGGCCAGGCCGACTATGTGCTCAACCTGCTGCCTGACACGCCGGCGACCCATGACCTGTACGATGCGGCGCTGTTCAAGTGCTTTCAGCCAAGCGCCTTGTTCATCAACGCCGGGCGTGGCGTCGCGGTGGTCGATGCCGATCTGGTCGAAGCGCTCAAGCAGGGGCACCTGGCCGGTGCGGTGATCGATGTCTGCCGCCAGGAGCCATTGCCCCAGCGCCACCCGTTCTGGACCGCCTGGGGGCTGCTGTTGACCGGGCACAGCTCCGCGCCGACCTCGCCGCTGGCGATGGTGCGGTTGTTCGTCGAGAATGTGCGGGCGTACGCCGCGGAGCAGGAACTGCGGGGCGAGGTGGACTTCACCCGCGGTTATTGAGTCGGCCTGTAGCGGTCTCTTCGCGGGTTTACCCGCGAAAAGGCCGGTACAGGCAGCGAAAGGCTTACAGGCTGAACTCGCCTTCGGCCGCCAGCTCGCTCAGTGGCCGGCGTGGGCTCGGCATTTCCCGGGCTTGCAGGCCTTCGGCCAGCGAGGCCTTGTCGCCCAGCTTGCCGATCGCCACCATGGCGTGCAGCGCATAGCCCTCGGGGATCTTCAGCTCGCGGCGCGCCAGGTCCTGGTCGAAGCCGGCCATGCCATGGGTGTGCCAGCCGCTGATGCTGGCCTGCAGCGCCAGGTGACCCCAGGCCGAGCCGGTATCGAAGGTGTGCCAAAGCGCCGGCTTCTCCTCGTCGGAGCCCGGCGCGGCGAAGGTGGTCTTGGAGATGATCAGCACCAGGGCCGAGGCCTGCTGTGCCCAGCTGCGGTTGAACTCGTTGAGGATGCCCAGGTAGCGCTCCCAGCTCGGCGTGTCGCGGCGCGCGTAGAGGAAGCGCCACGGCTGCGAGTTGTAGGCCGATGGCGCCCAGCGTGCGGCTTCGAGGAAGCTCAGCAGGGTGTCCTGGCTGATCGGCTCGGCGGTGAAGGCACGGGGCGACCAGCGATTGATGAACTGCTCGTTGATGGCGTAGTCGGCGATGCGTGGGGTGGCGCTCATGGGTGCTCCTGCAAGGGCGGGGGGAAATACCGCACGCTACTGCGTCCGCCGAGCACTGACAAGCGGTCTGGCGTTGCCGTCGGACTGCCTCTAGACTGGCGCCGCCGCGCGCCGCGGATTGATGTTGACTGCAGGAAACCGTGTGATGATCGCCGATACCGCGCCCTTCTGGCGGCGCAAGACCCTCGACCAGCTCGATGACAAGGAGTGGGAGTCGCTCTGCGACGGCTGCGGCCTGTGCTGCCTGCAGAAGCTCGAGGACGAAGAGGACAACAGCGTCTATTACACGAGCATCGCCTGCAAGCTGCTGGACCTGCAGACCTGCCAGTGCAGCGACTATGCCAATCGTTTCGCCCAGGTTCCCGACTGTATCCAGCTCACCCCAGGCAAGGCCGACCAGTTCAAGTGGCTGCCGCCCACCTGCGGTTATCGCCTGGTCAGCGAAGGGCAAGACCTGCCCGCCTGGCACCACCTGGTCAGTGGCGATCGCCAGCAGGTGCATGAGCAGCGTATCTCCCGGTCCGGGCGCATGCTCAGCGAAAACGACGTGGATGAAGACGACTGGGAAGACCACCTCATCTTCCGCGCTGGTTGAGTTTCCGGGGAACAAGGAGTTTCGCTATGCGTCGCCCGCTGTTGTTGGTTGTCGGCCTGCTGGTCAGCTCGCAGGTCCTGGCGAAGAAGGTCGATCTCGATTATCAGGTGCGCCTGCTGCCACAGAGCGGCCAGGCCGAGGTGCGCCTGACCCTGGCCGACGGCGGCGCGGTGCGCAGCCTGGATTTCGACCTGGGCAAGGGGAGTGTCTACAGCGATTTTCTCGCCGATGGCCAATGGCACGCTCAGGACGGGCGCGGCATCTGGCGCCCGGCGCCGGGCAAGACCAGCCTCAGTTACCGCGTGCGGCTCGACCAGCAGCCCCGTGGCGCGGCCCATGAGACGCGCATCACGCCGCATTGGGCGCTGTTGCGTGGCGACCAGTTGGTGCCGCCGGCGCGCCTTGACCAGCAGGATGGCACCGAACTGGTCTCGCGGCTGACCTTCGACCTGCCGACGGGCTGGAAGAGTGTCGAAACCGCCTGGCCGCGCATCGGTCGGCAAAAGTTTCGCATCGATGATGTGTCGCGGCTGTTCGACCGTCCCACCGGCTGGATGCTCGCCGGCAACCTGGGTAGCCGCCGGGCGCGGCTGGGCGATACCGAGGTGACTGTCGCCGCGCCACAAGGGCAGGGCATGCGGCGCATGGACACGCTGACCCTGCTGACCTTCGTCTGGCCGCAGCTGCAGGCGGTGTTCCCGCGCAATCCCCCCAAGCTGCTGCTGGTCGGTGCCCGTGACGAGATGTGGCGTGGCGTGCTGGGCGGCAACAACTCGCTGTATCTGCACAGTGGCCGGCCATTGGTCAGCGAGAACGGCACCAGCCCGCTGCTGCGTGAGCTGGTGCAGCTGTTCGCCCAGATCAACGACCGCGAGGGCAGCGACTGGCTGGGCGAGAGCCTGGCCGACTACTACGCCACCGAGCTGCTGCGCCGCGCCGGGGGCATGAGCGATGATCGCTACGAAGCGTTGCAGGCCCGTCAGCACAAACTGGCCGCCAAGGTGACTCACCTCAAGGGCGCCAAGGCCGACGCCGCGCAGGTCGCCCGTGGCGTACTGCTGCTTCAGGCCCTGGACCGCGAGATCCGCCTGCACAATCACGACAAGCGTTCGCTGGACGATGTCGCCCGGGCGCTGATGCGCCTGTCGAGCGTCAGTACCGAGGAGTTCGTGCAGATCAGCGAGAATGTGCTGGGGCGCCAGTCCGAGGTGCTGCAGAGCAAGGTGTTGCGCTAGGCCTGTAGCGGCCCCTTCGCGGGTAAACCCGCGCCCACAGGATTCGCACGCCTTTCAAGGTTGGCAATGCCCCTGTGGAGGCGGGCTTGCCCGCGCAGGCGACACATGGCTCAACGCTCCAGCGGGTCTTTACCGGTTACCGTCGCCGTGCGTGTCGCCGCATCGGCGCTGGCTTTCAACGCCTTGAGCTCAGCCGCCCCGCGTTCGATGTCCGCATGCAGGCGCAGATACTGCGCACGATGCCGCTGCCACCAGGCCTTGGTCGAACAATGCCCACTCACGCCACGGGCCAGCGCCAGCCCGCCGACCGCCACCTGCAGCAACCCGAGCAGGCCGCCGTGGCGCAGCCCCTTGCTGATCATCAGCGCACCGCCAGCCAGGGAGCTGGCGCGCTCCAGGCCGTGGACATTGTGTTCGCGCAGGACCGGGGTCGAATGGAAATCGAGCATCGGGAAGTCTCCTCTGGGCAGTGATAACCAGCAGACTTCATGTCTCACGCTTGCGTTCAGTGAAATTGCGTGCCGAGCTATTTGAACTTCGGCCCCGAGCGGGTGTTCAAGCCCTTGGCCATGCGGTCGTAGAGCACCACGTTGACCGTCGCCGCAAGGTTCATGCAGCCTTGGGTCGGGATGTAGATCGTCTCTTCGCACCAGCCCCGTACATCTTCGCTCAACGAGCCATCTTCGGGCCCGAAGATATAGATCGCCCGGTCCGGATGAGTGTATTCGGGCAGTGGCCGCGCGCCGTCCACCAGCTCCACCGCCACCGGTGTGCATCCCAGCGGGATGATGCGCTGCAGGTCGTCGATGCCGATCAGCGGGATGTCGTAATGCACCCGTTTGGTATCGGTGACGAAATCTCGGGCGCGCTCATAGCGCTTGCCGGTATAGAACACCGAGTTGACGCCGTAGCAGCCTGCCGCGCGCATCACCGAGCCGACATTCTCGGCCGACTTGGGGTTGAACAGGCCGATGCAGCTGTACCGTTTGTTAGCCACGAGTCGGGGCCCTTTGCAAAAAGAGCGCGATTATACGGGCTTGCAGATGGCGCGGGGGGAGCAATCGACGGTCAGTCCTTCTTCATCAGCGCGGCCAGGCCGGCGAACGGGTTGTGGGTGGCCACGGCCACTTTCGGCGTGCTCAGCGAACCTTCGCTGAAATATTGCTGGTCGGTATAGCGGGCGTGCTCGTTGTCATGGCAGTACAGGCACAGCAGCTCCCAGTTCGAGCCGTCCTGGGGGTTGTTGTCGTGATTGTGGTCGCGGTGGTGCACGGTCAGTTCCGACAGGCGCTTGCCGGAGAACTCGCGGGTGCAGCGCCCGCAGACATGGGGGTACATTTTCAGCGCCTTGTCGCGGTAGCCCATTTCCTTGTCGCGCTTGGCGTCGGCGAGGATGCGGTCGAGGCGGGCGGTGGCGTCGGAGGTGGAGCTCATGGTGTTACCTTTCTTCTGATCAGGGCAATGACGGTTATGCCTTCGAGTCTAGCGCGCCTGTGGGGCGAGCGGACAGGCGAAAATGCGTCATTGGGCGTAGCCTGTAGGAAGATTCCTGACAGGAGGCTGCCGATGCTGCATGCGATCCTCGCCGCCCTGCTGCTTGGCGCGGTGCCCATGGCTGACGCCGCGGGTCAGCAGCGGCCGCTCACGCCCGTCCCTGGCGCGCCTGGAACGCCGACCCCGACGCCTTACCCGCAGATCACCCCGAGCACGCCGCCCAAGGCTGGCGCCAATCGACCCGGCGCGCCGCTGTTGCCGCCGATGCCCGTTCCGGGGCCGCCGAAGGACCAGCCCCTGCCGGGATTGAGCCAGGAGCCACCGAAAACGCCGGGCAAGGCCGACTAGTCCCGTGCCGTGGGAGCGGGTCGGCCCGCGAAGGCGCAGGATCTGGCAGCGTGGCCATGCCTGCTGATGCATTCGCGGGTCTGGTGCCAGACGGGCCTTACGCCACGCCCAGTTCGTTGAAGACGAACGCGTACTCCAGCGCCACATCGCGCAGCCCCTGGTAGCGCCCGCTCATGCCGCCATGGCCGGCGCCCATCTCGGTCTTGAGCAGCAGCAGGTTGTCATCGGTCTTGCGCGTACGCAGGCGCGCCACCCACTTGGCCGCTTCCCAGTACTGGACGCGGCTGTCGTTGTAGCCGGCGACCACCAGCATGGCCGGGTAGGCCTGTTCCTTGACGTTCTCGTAGGGGGCGTAGGCCTTGATCCGCGCGTATACCTCTGGCTCCTCGGGGTTGCCCCATTCGTCGTACTCGGTGACGGTCAACGGCAGCTCGGGGTCGAGCATGGTGTTGAGCACATCGACGAACGGCACTTCGGCGATGGCGCAGTGGAACAGATCAGGGCGCAGGTTGAGCACCGCGCCCATCAGCAGGCCGCCGGCACTACCGCCGCTGATGGCCAGGCGCTGGCGGCTGGTCACGCCCTCGTCGATCAGGTGCTCGGCGCAGGCGATGAAGTCGTCGAAGCTGTTGTGCTTGTGCTCCTGCTTGCCGGCTCGGTACCAGGCCTCGCCCAGCTCGCCGCCGCCGCGCACATGGGCGATGGCGAAGGCCACGCCGCGCTCCAGCAGGCTCAGGCGAGCGTGGGAGAACCACGGATCGAGGCTTTCGCCGTAGGCGCCGTAGCCGTAGAGGTACAGCGGCACGCACTGGTCGAGGTCAGCGCGGCGGCGCACCAGGCTGATCGGTACTCGCGTGCCATCCTTTGCCTCGGCCCACAGGCGCTGGCTGACGTAGTCGTCGGCGTCGAACGCGCCCAGCACCGGCGTCTGCTTGAGCACCTGCTGATCGCCTGTGGCCAGTTCCAGCTGGCGCACCTGGGCCGGGCGGTTGAGGGCCTCGTAGCGCAGGCGGATGCGGGTGCTGGCGAACTCCAGGCTGTCCTGCACATAGAGGCTGTAGGCCGCATCCGGCAGTTCGACCCGATAGGCCGGCAACCCTTGCGGGTGCACCTCGATGATCGGCAGGCCGCCTTCGCGCAGGCTCAGGGACAGCGCCGAGGCGTTGAGGCTCACCCCTTCGAGCATGATGTCGTCGCGGTGCGGCACCAGCACCTGCCACTGCGCGCGGTCGGGCACCTGATCCGCCGGCGCTTGGAACAGGGCGAAGTTGATGCCGTCCTGGTTGCTGCGGATGAACCAGCGCCACTGACCTTCGAGCTGACCGTGGTCTGGGTAGTACTCATGGCCCTCGAGCCGTGGCGCCAGGCAGGTGAAGTCGGCCTGCGGCGTGGCGGCATCGAGTACCCAGGCTTCGCTGGTGGTCTTGCTGTTGAGCAGCAGCACCAGCTGGCGCTCGGAGCTGGCGCGGTAGCAGTGCAGGAAGAAACGCCCGTCGGGCTCTTCGAACACCGTGCTGGCACCCGCCTCGCCGAGGGTGTGGCGGCGCAGGCGCCACGGACGATGGGTGTCGTCCAGTTCGGCGAAGAACAGGGTCTGGCTGTCGTTGGCCCAGGTCATGCTGCCGTCGCAGTCGTCGAACGGCAGGCTGGTCAGCGCGCCGCTGGCCAGGTCCTTGACGTACAGGGTGTAGACCTCGTCGCCGCTGGTGTCGAGGCTGTAGGCCAGCAGGCGGTGGTCGGGGCTGATGTTGAAGGCGCCGAGGGACAGGAAGCCGCCATTGGCCAGGGCGTTGGGGTCGAGCAGCAGCTCCTCGCGGCTTTCATCGACCGTGTTGCTGTCGTCGCTCGGGCGCGGGCAGCGGTAGTGGCGCGGGTATTCGTCGCCGGCGGTGGTGCGGGTGTAGTAGAGGTAGGGACCCCAGGGGGAGGGCAGCGACAGGTCGGTTTCGAGGATGCGGGACTTGATTTCCTCGAACAGCTGTTCACGCAGCGGCGCCTGATCGGCCAGACAGGCTTGCTGGTAGGCGTTTTCCTCGGCCAGGTAGGCCAGCACTTCGGGGGTGTCGCGATTCTGCAGCCAGGCGTAGGGGTCGGCGCCTTCGGCTTGGTGAGCGATAGGGGGGCGAAGAGCATTGGGCATCGGAAGTCTCTTGGTTGGGGCTACCGGCCTCTTCGCGGGTAAACCCGCTCCCACAGAGGCATCGCTGAACCTGTGGGAGCGGGTTTACCCGCGAAGAGGCCCTGACAGGCTCACTGTGCCGCCGGGGGCAGCCTGCGCCGGTAAAAGTGTTTATCATAGGCGTCTCTTTGCCTGGCTTGCATCAACACCATGACCGAACACGACTATACGCTGGCCTGGGGCCTGTACGCCGTTGCCGCCCTGGGCTGCCTGCTGGTGGGTTTCAAGCTGACCGGCTGGATGTGGCGCTGGCTGCGCGAGCCGCTGCGGGTGATCATCGCCGTGCTGCTGTTCGCCCCGACCATCGTCGACCCGGTCAAGGAAAGCTTCGCGCCGGCCATCGCCATCACCGCCCTGGACGTGGCCTTCAAGGTCGGCAACAACGCCTGGCGCGCGGCCTCCGACCTTGCCATGTACGGCATGATCGCCTTTGCCCTGTACATCGTCTTCGTGCTGATTCGCTGGCCGCTGGAAAAACGCGCCCGTGAGCGCCGTGTCCAGCGTGAGGCTGCCGCCCGCCGCGAGGCGCAGGAGGATGAAGTGATGGTTGAGGCACCGGTGGCCGCCAACCGCCAGGATCGCTACCGCGACGAGCCGCAGCCTGCGCCTGCGCGGCGTGCCGGCCCCGGCCAGGGCCGCGTCGAACCTCGTCTGTAAGCCAGGAGCCGCGAGCATGTGTGAACTGCTGGGCATGAGCGCCAACGTCCCCACCGATATCGTCTTCAGCTTCACCGGCCTGATGCAGCGCGGCGGGCGAACCGGCCCGCACCGCGATGGCTGGGGCATCGGCTTCTACGAGGGGCGTGGCTTGCGCCTGTTCCAGGACCCGGCGGCGAGCAGCGAGTCGGAAGTGGCCAACCTGGTGCAGCGTTACCCGATCAAGAGCGAAGTGGTCATCGGCCATATCCGCCAGGCCAACGTCGGCAAGGTCTGCCTGTCCAATACCCATCCGTTCGTGCGCGAGCTGTGGGGCCGCAACTGGTGCTTCGCGCACAACGGCCAACTGGGTGAGTTCAGTGGCCAGCGCACCTTCTACCGCCCGGTCGGCGACACCGACAGCGAGGCCGCCTTCTGCGACCTGCTCAACCGGCTGCGCGAAGCCTTCCCGGAACCGGTCGAGGTCGAGCAGTTGCTGCCGGTGCTGGTCGAAGCCTGCAGCGGTTATCGCGGCAAGGGTGTGTTCAATTGCCTGCTCAGCGACGGTGACTGGCTGTTCTGCTTCTGCTCGACCAAACTGGTGCACATTACCCGCCGCGCGCCGTTCGGTGCGGCGCGGCTCAAGGATGTCGACCTGATCGTCGACTTCCACACGCAAACCACGCCCAATGACGTGGTCACGGTGATCGCCACCGAGGCCCTGACCGAGAACGAGACCTGGAACCGCTACGAGCCGGGTCAATGGGGCCTGTGGCGTCATGGTGAGTGCGTCGCCCACGGACAGAGCTAAGGACGCGGCATGTTCAGAAGTTACCTGCGGTTGCTGTTGTTCACCCTCGGCCTGTTGGCCGGTATCCAGGTGCCAGGGTTGGTCAAGGACTACAGCCAACGGGTCGAGGCGCACCTGCTCGAGTCGCGCCAGGCGCTCGACGGTTTCCGCCAGACCGCCCAGCGCTTCTTCAAGGGTGATCTGCAGGCACTGGTGCGTCACTACCGTACCAGTGACGATCCGGTGTTCAACAGCGATGCCAACAGCATCGAGAGCCTGCTGATCCGCAACCAGCTGCTCGAGCAGGAGTGGCAGGCCTTGCAAGGTTCCTGGGTGAGCCGCACCTGGCATGTGCTGGTGCGGCCGGAGCCGGCGCTGCGCGAGGAGACGCTCAAGGGCTACAGCTACCAGATCCTGCTGGTGCCCGAGGCGATCGGCTGGGGAATCGGCGCTGGATTCGTGCTGGCATTGGTGGTCGAGAGCCTGCTGTTGGTTATCGGCTGGGTGATACTTGGCGGGCGGCGCAAAGCGGTGAAGGAGAGCTGGCGCTAGCGCCGGCCCTTCACACCAGCACGATCCGCTGTCCCCCCACATCCTGCGCATAGCGCCCCAGCACCTGGCGACACACCGCCACCACCTCATCGACCAGCACCACGCCGGTCTGCCAGGCCACCACCAGCTCCAGGCTCGGCGGTGGCTGCAAGCCCTCCAGCAATACCAGTTCCCCGCGATTCAATTCGCCATCCACCAGCGCCGGCGGCAGCGCGCCGATGCCGAAACCGTCGCGCAGCAGGCGGGTGATCGCCGCCACCGAGTTCACGCAGTTCAGGCGGGGCGCCTCTACCCCGGCGGCCTGCAGCAGGCTGAGCACTTCCTGATGGGGGCGTGAGTTCTTTGAAAACGTGACGATCCGCTCGCGAGCCAGCTCCGCCAGCGAGGCGTAGTCGCGATGGTGCGGCGAGCCGGCGGCGACGATCCAGCCCATGGGATAGCGGGCCAGGTCGTGGCTGCGAATGGAGGGCTCGCGCAGCAGGTCGGTCTGCAGGATCACGTCGAGAAAGCCCTTGTGCAGCTGTTCACGCAGGTTCAGCGCGGTATCGGCCACCAGCTCGATCTCCACCTGCGGGTAACGCTCGCCCAGCTCCGCCACCAGCGCGCTCATCCAGGTGTGGATGACAGTGTCCATCACCCCCAGGCGGATGCGTCCGGTCTTGGCCCGGTCGCTGTCCAGCGACTGTTTCATGGCCTTGGCGGTCTCGAGCATGCGCTCGGCGTATTCCAGCACCTTGCCGCCCTCCGGCGTCAGGCTGACCCCGCGCGAGTCGCGCAGCAGCAGTTTCACCCCCAGGTCGGCCTCCAGCGCGGCGATGCGGCTGGAGACCGAGGCCTGGGTGGTGAACAGCTTCTCGGCGGTGAGGCGGAAGCTCTTGAGTCGGGCGACCCAGACGAAGGTTTCGAGAAAGCGAAGGTTCATGATCAGTTTTTCTTGTTCCAGACCGGAGGTTTTTCTCGTTGGACGCCCGCTGCGCGGCCTCTGAACATGACGCACAGGCCGCGACGCCCGACGTCGCCCGTAAAACAATACCAACAAGCCGAGGCAACCATGAACCCGACCGGCGTGCAGCAGCAGGCCCCCGCCCGACCATCGAGCGGCCCCTTCGCCTGGTACCGCGACATCGATTCCCAGCAACGACGCACCTTCTGGAGCTGCAAGATCGGCTATGGCCTGGACGGCATGGACACCCAGATGCTGAGTTTCGTCATCCCCACCCTGATCCTGATCTGGGGCATCTCCACCGCCGAAGCCGGGCTGATCCACACCAGCACCCTGATCGCCTCGGCCCTGGGCGGCTGGATCGCCGGTATCCTCTCCGACCGCATCGGTCGTGTGCGCACCCTGCAGTTGACGGTGCTGTGGTTCGCCTTCTTCACCTTCCTCTGCGGCTTCGCCCAGAACTACGAACAGCTGCTGATCGCACGCACCCTGATGGGCTTCGGCTTCGGTGGCGAATGGACCGCTGGCGCGGTGCTGATTGGCGAGGTGATCCGGGCCCAGGACCGTGGCAAGGCGGTGGGCATGGTGCAGTCGGGCTGGGCCATCGGCTGGGGCCTGACGGCGATCCTCTATGCCTTGCTGTTCTCCTGGCTGCCGGCCGAGCAGGCCTGGCGAGCGCTGTTCCTGCTGGGCTTGCTGCCGGCGATCTTCGTCATCTTCGTGCGCCGCCTGGTCAAGGACCCGGAGGTCTACCGCGAAGCCAAGGCGGTAGAGAAGGCCGAGGCGCCTTCGCACTTCTACGAGATCTTCGCCCCCGGCATGCTGTGGATCACGGTACGGGCCTCGCTGTTGACCACCGGCGCCCTGGGCGGCTACTACGCCATCACCTCGTGGCTGCCGACCTTCCTCAAGAACGAGCGTGGCCTGAGCGTGCTGGGCACCGGTGGCTACCTGGCCATGGTGATCGTCGGCTCCTACATCGGCTATGTGGTCAGCGCATACCTCTGCGACCTGCTGGGACGACGCAAGAACTTCATCCTGTTCGCCGTGGGCTCGTTCGTCATCGTCCTGCTCTACACGCAGGTGCCGGTCAGCGATGGGGTGATGCTATGGCTGGGCTTCCCGCTGGGCTTCTTCGCCTCGGGCATCTTCAGCGGCATGGGGTCGTTCCTCACCGAGCTGTTCCCCACCCGCATCCGCGGCTCGGGGCAGGGTTTCTGCTACAACATCGGCAAGGTCATCGCGGCGCTGTTCCCCCTGCTGATCGGCCTGCTGGGCGAGAAGGTGCCACTGGGGCTGGGCATCGGCGCGTTCGCCGCGGTGTCCTATGGCGTGGTGATCCTGGCGGCCCTGAGCCTGCCGGAAACACGCGGCAAACAGCTCCAGGCGCGCTAAGGTAGGCAGCATGAACATCGAGATGGAGATCCGCCAGGTGAAACGCCTGCTACTCAATTGCGACATGGGCGAGAGCTTCGGCAACTGGCGCATGGGCCAGGATGCCAAGGTCATGCCGTTCATCGACTGCGCCAACATCGCCTGTGGCTACCATGCCGGCGACCCGTCCACCATGCGCCGCACCGTGGCCCTGGCGCTGGAGCACCGGGTGGCCATCGGCGCGCATCCGGCCTATCCGGACCTGATGGGGTTCGGCAGGCGTTCCATGGCGTGCAGCAGCGATGAGATCCGTGACCTGCTGCATTATCAGATCGGTGCCCTGGATGGCATCTGCAAGGTGCTCGGCGGCCGTGTCGCCTACATCAAGCCCCATGGCGCGCTGTACAACGACATGATGGCCAACCCGGACATCCTGCGCACCGTGCTCGAAGCCGTGGCGGCGTTCGACGCCGACCTGCCGTTGATGCTCATGGCCACCGCCGACGACAGCGCTGCCCAGGCACTGGGGGACGAGATCGGCGTGCCGCTGTGGTTCGAGGCTTTCGCCGACCGTGGCTACACCGCCAGCGGCCACCTGATGTCGCGACGGTTGCCCAACGCGGTGCATCACGATCCGGCGCTGGTGGTCGAGCAGGCCTTGCGCCTGGCCAAGGGGGAGGCCCTGCTGGCCGACGACGGCAGCGAGGTACGGCTGAACGCCAGCACCCTGTGCGTGCACGGTGACAATGACGGTTCGGTGGCCGCCGTGCGCCAGATCCGCCAAGCCCTCGATGCATGGGAGCAAGCATGACGCCACGTATCGAGGTCGTGGCCATCGACAGCCTGATGGTGCGCCTGTTCGACGCCATCGACGAAGGCAACATGCCGTGGATCCTTGCCGCCAGCCAGCGTTTGCGGGCCGTGTTCGGTGGCAGCCTGGTCGACCTGGTGCCGTCCTACACCACGCTGATGGTGCAGTTCGACCTGGCGCCGGGCGAGGCGCGCCAGCGCATCCTGCAGGCCTTCGAGGGCTTGCGGCCGGATGCCGGCAATGCCGGGCGTCGGCACGAGATACCCGTCTGGTACCACGCCAGTGTCGGCCCCGAGCTGCCGCTACTGGCAGCGCGCAGCGGGTTGAGCGAGGCCGAGGTGGTCAGCCTGCACAGTGGGCGCGACTATCCGGTCTTCGCCCTGGGCTTCGCGCCCGGTTTCGGCTTCATGGGGCTGGTCGACGAGCGCCTGGCGACGCCACGCCTGAGTACCCCGCGCAAACGCGTGGCTGCAGGCAGCGTCGGCATCGCCGAGCGCCAGACCGCCGCGTATCCAGCGGTATCGCCTGGCGGCTGGAACCTCATCGGCCGCACGCCGGTGCGTCTGTTCGACCGCGAACGCGAAGGTTACAGCCTGCTGCAACCAGGGGATCGCGTGCGCTTCGTGGCCGTGGGCCACGCAGAATTCATCAGTCTGGGCGGTGACGACAGCCCGTTGGAGGTCCAGGCATGAGCCGCTTGAGAATCGAAGCCAGCACGCCGCTGTGCCTGTTGCAGGATGCCGGGCGTTTCGGCGTCAGGCACTTGGGCGTGACCCAGGGCGGCGCGCTGGACTGGGTCGCGATGCGCTGGGCCAACTGGCTGTTGGGTAATGCCCTGGACAGCGCTGTGGTGGAGATCGCCCTCGGCGGGTTCAGCGTGGTTGCCGAGCAGGATTGCGTGCTGGCGCTGACCGGAGCCGACCTGGATGCGCGAGTCGATGAGCAGCCGTTGGCGCCGTGGCGCAGCTTGCGCCTGGGCAAAGGCCAGCGCCTGACGCTGCGCCAGCCGCGTCATGGGGTACGCGCCTATCTGGCGGCACCGGGCGGGTTCCTGGGCGAGGCGGTGCTGGGAAGTTGCGCCACCGTGGTCAGGGAAGAGCTGGGTGGGGTGGACGGCCATGGCCGGGCGTTGGTGAAAGGGGAGGTGTTGCACGCTGCCGGGGCGATCGCTGGGCAAGCCCGCTCCCACGTGCCAGAAGAACAGCGCCCGATGTACATGGGAAAGCCTGTGCTGGACCTGGTGATGGGCGCGCAGATCGGTGACTTCGGCGGAACCAGCCTGTTCGAGGCGTTCAATCATGACTGGACTCTGGATAGCCGTGCCGACCGCATGGGGATCCGCCTGCTGGGGCCGCAATTGGTCTATCAGGGCGCACCGATGATTTCCGAAGGCATTCCCCTTGGGGCGGTGCAGGTGCCGCCGGACGGGCAGCCGATCGTGCTGCTCAACGACCGGCAGACCATAGGCGGTTATCCGCGACTGGGGGCATTGACGCCGTTGGCGCTGGCGCAGTTGGCGCAGTGCATGCCGGGGGCGGCCGTGCGGTTTCGGGCGGTGGTGCAGGATGAGGCGTGGCGGGAGCAGCAGGCTTACCTGACGCGCTGGGCATGAAGGTCCCGGCCCCGCGACAGGGCCGGTCCTGAAAATGCATCACTTGGACAGGTAGCGCATCCCGTCTTCCAACCCCTGCAAGGTCAGCGGGTACATCTTGTCCTCGATCAGGTCGCGCACCAGGTGGGTCGAGGCCGTGTAGTCCCAGGCCTGCTTCGGATACGGGTTGATCCAGATGATCTTCCTGAACTTCTCCATGAAGCGCTGCATCCACACGTACCCGGCTTCTTCGTTCCAGTGCTCGACGCTGCCACCCGGCTGGGTGATTTCGTAGGGCGCCATGGCCGCGTCGCCGACGAAAATCACCTTGTAGTCGTCGCCGTACTTGTGCAGCAGGTCGAAGGTGGAGAAGCGTTCGGAGGTGCGACGCAGGTTGTTCTTCCACACCGATTCGTAGATGAAGTTGTGGAAATAGTAGTACTCCAGGTGCTTGAACTCGGTCTTGCAGGCCGAGAACAGTTCCTCACACACCTTCACATGGGCGTCCATCGAACCGCCGATGTCGAACAGCAACAGCAGCTTCACCGTGTTGCGCCGCTCGGGGCGCATCTGGATGTTCAGCAGGCCCGCGTCCCGGGCGGTATGGTCGATGGTGCCGTCGATGTCCAGCTCCTCGGCGGCGCCTTCGCGGGCGAACTTGCGCAGGCGACGCAGGGCCAGCTTGATGTTGCGCGTGCCCAGCTCGACCTGGTCGTCGAGATTCTTGTACTCGCGCTGGTCCCACACCTTCACCGCCTTGCCCTGGCGCTTGCCGGCCTCGCCCACGCGGATGCCCTCGGGGTTGAAGCCGCCGGAGCCGAACGGGCTGGTGCCGCCGGTGCCGATCCACTTGTTGCCGCCGGCATGGCGTTCCTTCTGCTCCTCGAGGCGCTTCTTGAACTCCTCGATCAGCTTGTCCAGGCCGCCCAGGGACTGGATCTGCGCCCGTTCCTCGTCGGTCAGTGAACGCTCGAACTCCTTGCGCAGCCAGTCGTCGGGAATCAAGGCCTCGATATGCCGGTCGAGGTTTTCCAGGCCCTTGAAGTAGGCAGCGAACGCGCGGTCGAACTTGTCGAAATGGCGCTCGTCCTTCACCAGGATGGCCCGGGCCAGGTAGTAGAACGCGTCCATGTCGGCGAACACCACGCCCTTTTGCAGAGCGTGATGCAGGTCGAGCAGCTCGCGCACCGACACCGGTACCTTGGCCGCGCGCATTTCATTGAACAGGTTGAGCAGCATGGCCCGGCTCCTGTCAGCGGTTGCCGCGCCGGCTCATGAACGCCAGGCGCTCGAGCAGCTGCACGTCCTGCTCGTTCTTGACCAGGGCCCCGGCCAGTGGCGGGATGGCCTTGGTCGGATCGCGCTCGCGCAGCACCGCTTCGCCGATGTTGTCGGCCATCAGCAGCTTGAGCCAGTCGACCAGCTCGGAGGTGGACGGCTTCTTCTTCAGGCCCGGCACCTTGCGTACGTCGAAGAACACATCCAGCGCCTCGCTGACCAGCGACTGGCTGATGTTCGGATAGTGCACGTCGACGATCTGCTGCAGCGTGGCGCGGTCGGGGAAGGCGATGTAGTGGAAGAAGCAGCGCCGCAGGAAGGCGTCTGGCAGCTCTTTCTCGTTGTTGGAGGTGATGATGATGATCGGGCGCTGTTTCGCCTTGATGGTCTCATCGATCTCGTAGACGTAGAACTCCATCTTGTCGAGTTCCTGCAACAGGTCGTTGGGGAATTCGATGTCGGCCTTGTCGATCTCGTCGATCAGCAGGATCACCCGCTCGTCGGCCTCGAAGGCCTCCCACAGCTTGCCTTTCTTCAGGTAGTTGCGCACGTCGTGGACCTTGTCCACGCCCAGCTGCGAGTCGCGCAGGCGGCTGACCGCGTCGTACTCGTACAGGCCCTGGTGAGCCTTGGTGGTGGACTTGATGTGCCAGGTGATCAGGCGCGCGCCGAAGGAGGCGGCCAGTTGCTCGGCGAGCATGGTCTTGCCGGTGCCGGGTTCGCCCTTGACCAGCAGCGGGCGCTCCAGGGTGATGGCCGCGTTGACCGCCAGCTTCAGGTCGTCTGTGGCGACGTAGTCGCGGGTGCCTTCGAACTTCATGGAGCCATCCTCTATGGGTGCCAGTACCGGCCCTTTCGCGGTCTTGCCCGCGAAAGGGCCGATTCGGACAACATCTGTCTGTGATTTGTCCGCGACTATAACCCTGTGCCCGGTGCCTGCAAACGCAGACCAGGTATTCAGTCCCTGAATGGTCCGTCACTCAGGGTTCAGTCGGATTCGGGCGGTGGCTGCTCGTACCGTGCGTTGAACGCCTGGACGAAACCGTTGCGCAGGATCTGCAGGAACGCCTCGAAGGCGCTGATATCCTGCTTGTGCACGCTGCCGCTGAGCTCCACACGGGTGGCGAACTGGTTCTTCGGCTGGTTCTTCAGCACGGTCTCGGTGGCACCTACCAGGGCCTCCCATACCGAGCGCAAGAAGCCCTTGTCCTGGTCTTCCACGTCCTGCTGCCAGTTGAACACGTCGACATCGCGCAGCAGCGGCTTGATATAGCCCCTGAGTCGGCCGTTCTCGGCCTCGGCTTCGATCACCACATCGCCATGCCCGGCGTTGAAGTCGAACTTGCCGTAGGCGCTGGCGAAGTCGTTGAGCTTGCGCAGTTCGACGCCGGTGACGCGCAGGCGGAACTGGAAGTCATCGAAGTCGCTGAACGGGTCGAACGTGGCACGGCTCTCCACCCTGGCATCGCCCAGCAGCAGGGCGGTGGCGTCGAAGCTGGCATCGCGCCGACCTTTTTCGTCGCGCACGTTGGTCAGGTTGCGGATGCTGGCGTCGAGCTGGGTCGCCTTGAGGTCGACCGGTGGCTTGGAGGTGAAATTGCGAAAGGTCAGGGTGGCGTTGTCCACCCGAACCTCGTTCAGGGTGATCGGCAGCAGTTTTCCCAGCTGCTGGCGCCAGTCGGTACCCTGACCGGTCTGCGAGTTCTGCCGGTTACCGCCGTCGACGAAGTTCAGTTCGGGGCGCTGGAAGGTCACTTCGGCCACCACGGCCCGGTCATGCCACAGCGCGTGCCAGCTGACCGACAGATCGATCAGTGGCGCGTTCAGGAACGGCACGGGGACTTTGCCCGTGGTCTTGACGATCTTCAGGCCGTTGATCTGGTAGGCGCCGCGCCACCATGCCAGGTCCACGTCGCTGACCTGGCCACGATAGTCGCCCATGTCGGCCAGCTTGTCGTTGAGGTAGTCGCGCACGAGGGAGGGCAGGGCCAGGTGCAGGGCCAGCAGCAGCACGATCAGGCTGGCCAGGCCGACCAACGGCCAGCGATACCGAGCTTTCATCGAGGTTCTCCGAAGCGGGTTGTGCGGTTGACCACCAGCTGCTTCGCCGAGTTCGAACGGGCTTTACGCCCCCCGGCTGCAGGCTTACCCTCATGGTTTTCCCTGCTCTTTCATGTTCAAGGACCCCTGCCATGAGCCGTATCTACGCAGACAACGCCCACTCCATCGGCAATACACCACTGGTGCAGATCAACCGCATCGCCCCGCGCGGGGTGACCATCCTGGCCAAGATCGAAGGGCGCAACCCGGGCTACTCGGTGAAGTGCCGGATCGGCGCGAACATGGTCTGGGACGCCGAGAGCAGCGGCAAGCTCAAGCCTGGCATGACCATCGTCGAACCGACGTCGGGCAACACTGGCATCGGCCTGGCGTTCGTCGCTGCCGCCCGGGGCTACAAGCTGATCCTGACCATGCCGGCGTCGATGAGCCTGGAGCGGCGCAAGGTGCTCAAGGCCCTCGGCGCCGAGCTGGTGCTCACCGAGCCCGCCAAGGGCATGAAGGGCGCCATCGAGAAGGCCAACGAGATCGTCGCTGGCGACCCAGCGCAGTATTTCCTGCCGGGGCAGTTCGACAACCCGGCCAACCCGGCGATCCACGAAAAGACCACCGGCCCGGAAATCTGGAACGACACCGACGGCGCCGTCGACGTATTGGTGGCGGGCGTTGGTACCGGCGGCACCATCACTGGCGTTTCGCGCTACATCAAGCACACCCAGGGCAAGTCGATCCTCAGCGTGGCGGTGGAGCCGGTGAGTTCGCCGCTGATCAGCCAGACCCTGGCCGGCGAGGAGCTCAAGCCCAGCCCGCACAAGATCCAGGGCATCGGCGCGGGCTTCGTGCCGAAGAACCTCGATCTGTCGATCGTCGACCAGGTCGAGACGGTGACCGATGAGGAGTCCAAGGCCATGGCCATTCGCCTGATGCAGGAGGAGGGCATCCTCTGCGGCATTTCCTGTGGCGCGGCGATGGCAGCGGCGGTGCGCCTGGCCGAGAAGCCGGAGATGCAGGGCAAGACCATCGTGGTGATCCTGCCGGATTCGGGGGAGCGCTACCTGTCGAGCATGCTGTTCAGCGATATGTTCAGCGAGCAGGAGAACCAGCAGTAGGCGACTGGCGGCAAGCTGCAAGTCAAAGGCATGGCCGCATTGACGCGGATCAGCTCCAGGCTTGCCGCTTGCAGCTTCTGGCTTGCAGCGGCTCCTGATGGGTTTATCATGTCCGGCTATCCGGGGATGGCCTGATTTCCCCTCCAAGGAGTGTTGCATGACCTTTTCCTTCCTCGCCAAGGCGGGTGTCCTGCTGGTGTTCTTCGCCAGCGTGCTGTTCGTGCACCTGCGCGGCAAGGCACGCCTGCCGGTACTGCGCCAGTTCGTCAACCATTCGGCGCTGTTCGCTCCCTACAACAGCCTGATGTACCTGTTCTCCGGCGTGCCCTCCAAGCCTTACCTGGACCGCCAGCGCTTCCCCGAGCTGGATGTGTTGAAGGACAACTGGCAAGTGATCCGCGAAGAGGCCATGCGCCTGTTCGACGAGGGTTACATCCGCGCCGCGGAAAAAGACAACGATGCCGGCTTCGGTTCGTTCTTCAAGAAGGGCTGGAAGCGGTTCTACCTGAAGTGGTACGACAAACCGCTGCCGTCGGCGCAAATGCTCTGCCCGAAGACCGTCGAACTGGTCAGCGGCATCCCCAACGTCAAGGGCGCGATGTTCGCGCTGTTGCCCGGCGGCAGCCACCTGAACCCGCACCGCGATCCGTTCGCCGGCTCCCTGCGCTACCACCTGGGCCTGTCCACGCCGAATTCGGACAACTGCCGCATCTACGTCGATGGCCAGCCCTACGCCTGGCGCGACGGCGAGGACGTGATGTTCGACGAGACCTTCGTGCACTGGGTCAAGAACGAGACCGACGTCACCCGGGTGATCCTGTTCTGCGACATCGAACGTCCGCTCAACAGCCCGTTGATGACCCGCATCAACCGCAAGGTCAGCGCTTTCCTCGGCCGCGCCACCGCGCCGCAGAACACCGATGACGAGCGTGTCGGCGGGATCAACCAGGCCTATGCCTGGAGCAAGCGCTTCAGCAATGTCATCAGCACCCGGGTCAAGCAGTTCAAGCGCGCCAATCCCAAGGCCTACCGCATTCTGCGGCCGGTGCTGGCGGTCGTCGTCGCCTACGCGCTGTACCGCTGGCTGTTCTGATCCGGTTGCGCAAGCCTGCTCCCTTTCCAGGTGGGAGCGGGCTTGCCTCGTGATTGTTCCCCCGTTATATTCCGAAACACTATCTTCCCAAGAAGACCTGTTCATGCCAGCCATCCCTTCCACCACTGCCTACGTTCTCGCGCCTGTCGCGGGCGTGGTCGTGCGTGGTAGCCAGCAGCCGGCCATGATCAGTCACTACCCACCACCTGTCAGTGGCGTCGTAGGCGGCGTAGCTCCGCCTCCTTGCGCAGTCGTGGTGTTGGGCTGATCGGCCGCTGGCCGCATCCCCACCGCACTCGCAACCTACTGAACACGGTCGGCTATCTCCTCGATATGCGATAGGCCCTCCGTACGGCTCATTTGCCCGTATACAGGTGGCAATACATGTCTGTCTTTTCCAAAGCATCCGTGGCCTCGGCGGCCACCACCAGCCTGTTCGTCCTGCTGTGGAGCAGCGGGGCGATCGTCTCCAAACTCGGCCTGGCCCAGGCCAGTCCCTTTGCCTTTCTCCTGCTGCGTTCGGCGTTGGCCCTGGCCGGCCTGCTGCTGATCGGCCCGCTGCTGGGGCTGCGCTGGCCGCGCAGTCGCAGCGGCATCCTGCGTGCCTTGGGCACCGGTTGCGTGCTGTTGGGCGCCTACCAGATCTTCTACCTGCTGGCGTTGAACACCCATGTCACGCCTGGCGTCATGGCCACGGTCATGGGCGTGCAGCCGATCCTCACCGTGGTGCTGATGGAGCGCCAGCGTTCCTGGAGCCGGATGTTCGGCCTGGGCCTGGGGCTGTGTGGGCTGGTGATGGTGGTCTACCAGGGCATCAATATTGGCGGGGTTTCGCTGGCGGGAATGCTGTTTGCCCTGCTGGCGTTGGCCAGCATGACCTTGGGCTCGATCCTGCAGAAGCGCATCACCGACAACCCCATGGGCACCTTGCCGTTGCAGTACATGGCGGGTTTTGCCCTGTGCGCGGTGTTCGCGCCGCTGCAACCGCTGCATGTCGAATGGAACGCCAGCTTCGTCGGCGCGCTGCTATGGATGGGCTTGGTGGTCTCGCTGCTGGCCACGCTGTTGCTGTATCGGCTGATCGCCCGGGGCAACCTGGTCAATGTCACCAGTCTGTTCTACCTGGTGCCGGCGGTGACGGCGGTGATGGACTTCATCATCTTCGGTAACCGCCTGGCGCCGTTGAGCCTGCTGGGAATGGGGCTGATCGTGGTGGGACTGTTGTTCGTGTTCCGCAAGCCGGCCATGCGTACGGCCCAAGCGTGAAACTGCAACGTGGGAGCGGGGCAAGCCCGCCCCCACGTGTCACGCTCGTGCCGGGCGCAGCACCAGCCACAATGCCGCCCCGATCAGCAGGCCGCCGTACAGGTGCGCCATCGACAGCGGCTCATCCAGCAGCCAGGCCCCCCACAGCACGCCGAACACCGGGATCAGGAAGGTCACGGTGCTGGCCTTGACCGGCCCGATCTCGTTGAGCAGACGGAAATACAGGATGTAGGCGAACGCCGTGCACAGCAGGCCCAGGCCGAGCAGCGACAGCCACACCTGCCAGCCGCCCCAGCTTGCTGGCGGTTGGGTCAGGGCGCTCCAGGCGAACAGCGGGGTCAGCAGCAGGGTGGCGCCGAGCATGCTGCCCAGGGCCGACAGGCGGCTGTCCAGCGTACCGACCCAGCGCCGTGCCAGAAAACCTGCGACGCCATAGCAGGTGGTCGCCGCCAGGCAGGCCAGGGCGCCTTGCACCAGGGCCATGTCCAGCGCCACTGGGCCGGCGCCACTGAGAATACCGACGCCGAACAAGCCAAGGAAGATTCCGCAGAGCTTGGGCAGGGTCATCGCTTCACGAAAGAACAATGTGCCGATCAGCACGCCCATCAGCGGTGTGGTGGCGTTGAAGATCGCCGAATAGCCGGCCGGCAGCACCTGCGCCGCCACGGAATAGAAAGTGGCCGGGATCCCCGAGTTGATCATGCCCAGCACCAGGCAGGCGCCCAGCTTGCCCTCGAAGTCCCAGCGCACGCGGGCGGCGGCGAGAATGGCCACCAGCCCCAGGCAGGCGATCGACACGCGCAAGAACGCCGTGGGTACGGTGCCCAGTTCCGGAGCGATGATGCGCATGAACAGAAAGCTTGCGCCCCAGACAGCGGCGAGGGTCAGCAGGCGGGCAAGGGCGATGGGGCTCACGGGTGGTCTCCGGCGGTGGGGCAGGGGCGCGAGTGTACGTCAGTGGGCAAGCGGGATTCTTGTGCTTTCTTGCTGTGTAAGCCTGATCGTGGGGCACGCTCACACAGCCTGCGAACCGCTTGCGGACGACTAAGCTGTCTAACTCCACATGCCTCGAGATCCAGCGCATGACTCAACCCTGGCCCGCCGTCGATATCGCCCGGATGATCCTCGACGGCTTCGACGATTACCGCGAGCATTTCCGGCGCATCACCCTGGGTGCCCGCGAGCGCTTCGAGCAGGCGCGCTGGCAGGATATCCAGCACGCGGCGGCGGCACGCATCACGCTCTACGAAGAGAAGGTCGCCGAGGTCAATGGCTGGCTGCACAGGGCATTCGACGCCGCCGTGCTGCTCGACGTCGAGCAGTGGCCGCTGGTCAAGAATGCCTACATCCGCCTGATCGATCCTCGCCTGGACGACGAGCTGTCCGAGACCTGGTACAACTCGCTGTTCTGCAGCCTGTTCAGCCACGACCTGATCAGCGACGGCTGCATGTTCATCCACACCACCCGCCCGTCCATGCGCGGCCACGAGCGTGCGGCCCAGACCCGCACCTATGCGCTGGGTGGTGGGCTGAAGGGGCTGTTGCGGGCGATCTTCGCCGATTATGCGTTCAGCGTGCCGTACGGGAACCTGGATGGGGATCTGGCGCGCCTGGAGGAACAGCTGCGTGAATGCCTGCCCGACTGGGTATGCAAGGACCCGACGCTGGCCGTGGAGCTGTTCACCCCCGTGCTCTATCGCAACAAAGGCGCCTATCTGGTCGGCCGCCTGTATACCCCCGAGGAGCAGTGGCCGCTGGTGATTCCGCTGCTGCACCGCGAAGGCCATGGCATCGAGGCCGATACGCTGATCACCGACGAGGCGCAGGTGTCGATCATCTTCTCCTTCACCCGCTCGTACTTCATGGTCGATGTGCCGGTGCCGGCGGAGTTCGTCAATTTTCTCAAGCGCATCCTGCCGGGCAAGCATATCGCCGAGCTGTACACCTCGATCGGCTTCTACAAGCACGGCAAGTCGGAATTCTACCGGGCGTTGATCAACCACCTGGCCAACAGTGACGACCGCTTCGTCATGGCACCCGGGGTGCGCGGGATGGTGATGAGCGTGTTCACCCTGCCGGGCTTCAACACCGTGTTCAAGATCATCAAGGACCGCTTTTCGCCCTCGAAGACCGTCGACCGCGCCACCGTGATCGAAAAGTACCGTCTGGTGAAAAGTGTCGACCGCGTCGGGCGTATGGCCGACACCCAGGAGTTCGCCGATTTTCGCTTCCCGCGCGGCAAGTTCGACCCTGATTGCCTGGCCGAGCTGCTGGAGGTGGCACCTTCGACCGTGGCGCTGGAAGGCGATACGGTGCTGATCCGCCACTGCTGGACCGAGCGGCGCATGACGCCGCTCAACCTGTATCTCGAACAGGCCAGCGAGGCCCAGGTGCTCGAGGCGCTGGAGGACTACGGACTGGCCATCAAGCAGTTGGCGGCGGCGAACATCTTCCCGGGCGACATGCTGCTGAAGAACTTCGGCGTCACCCGCCATGGTCGGGTGGTGTTCTATGACTACGACGAGATCAGCTTCCTTACCGAGGTCAATTTCCGGCATATCCCGCCGCCGCGCTATCCGGAGGACGAGATGTCCGGCGAACCGTGGTATTCCATCGGACCGCATGACGTGTTCCCCGAGGAGTTTCCACCGTTCCTGTTCGCCGATATCGGCCAGCGCCGCTTGTTCAGCCGCCTGCATGGTGAGCTGTACGACGCCGATTACTGGAAAGGGTTGCAGGAGACGATCCGGGCAGGGAAGGTGATCGATGTATTCCCGTACCGGCGCAAGGGGCGTTAGGTCGTAGCTCAGAACCTGCATGCGCTTGCCCGGCTCGCTCCCACAGGATTCCGCCAGATCAACGGGTGAGCGCGGGATGGCCTCAGCCTTTCAGGCACTTGAGCTCACTGAAGTCCGCCCGCACCTTGCTCAGGCGTTGCTGCAGTAACTGGCGCTGCGCCGGGCTGCTCTGTCTGATCAGGTCCACCAGCAGACTGCGCGCCTGCTGCTCGGTGTTCTGAAACGCCTGGCGGTACTCCGGCGTCCACAGGCTCTCCTTGCGTTGCAGCAACTGTGCGAGGCGGGGTTCGAAGGCGGGGGTGGCGCGCTGGTCCATCGCCAGCACCAGCTGCTGCTGCCAATGGGCGCGGTTGGCGATCCACTGGCGGTTCTGGTCGCCCAGCGCCTGGGACCAGCTCATCACCCGCAGGCGTTGCTCGGCGCTGAGCTCGCCCAGCCAGGGCTCGAGACGCTTGCGCATGCGCGTGGCGCGATTGTCGATCTGCTTGGCCAAAGGCGTATCGACGTACTCCTTCTGGCGCTTGTCGATGTCTGCGCGAAAGGCCTGGCGCATCTCGGCGACCTGCTGATCGCTCATGCCACGCAGCAGCTCGGCGGCGGATGGGGTGATCGCCTCGGTGACACGGCCGACCGCCTGGCGTGCCTCGGCGGTGCGCTGTTGCAAGGCCTCATCGGTCACCGCGTCGTTGGCGACCATCAGCCGCACCCGGTCGAGCCAGTCTAGGTAACCGGGCAGTTGGGTCTTGCAGTGCCAGGCCAGATGCGCCTTGAGCCGTTCGTCGAGCAGCCGCTTCTGTTCGCGGTTCATGTCCAGGTAATCATCCAGCGACCACGGCACCAGGCGGTCGAGGTTGCGGTAGGCCAGGTCGATGCGGCTGCAGGCCGTCAGGGCCAGGGCGAAGCCGATGACGAGTAGCAGGGCGTGGGTCAGGCGTAGGGGCATGAGCGAATCCTTGCACGGGCTGGCCAGGCGGTGGACGCAAGGTGGGCCCGATGGTTCCTTCGCATGCGCGCTCGGGCGATCGGGCGGGTCAGGTGTTAGAATAGCCGCCTTGTCTTGAGGATCTTCGGAAATGGCTCTGCTTGGGCGTTACAACAGTTTGCAAATCGTGAAACACGTGGAATTCGGCCTGTACCTGGACGGCGGCGCCGATGGCGAGATCCTCCTGCCACGGCGTTACTTCCCCAAGGATGCCGAGCTCGAGCTGGACGACTGGCTCAACGTGTTCATCTACCTCGACAGCGAAGACCAGCTGATCGCCACCACCGAGAAACCGAAGATGCAGGTCGGCGAGTTCGCCAGCCTCAAGGTCAAGGACATCAACGGCGCGGGCATTTTCCTCGACTGGGGCCTGTCGAAAGACCTGTTGATGCCCTATTCGGAAGAGTCCCGCCCGCTGAAGATCGGCGACTACTGCGTGGTCCACGCCTACCTGGACAAACGCACCCGGCGCATCACCGCCACCGCCAAGCTGGACCGCTACCTGGACCTCACGCCGGTCGACTACAAGGTCGGCCAGCCGGTCGAGCTGCTGGTGGCCGGCGAGACGCCGATGGGCTTCAAGGCGATCATCAACAACCGCCACTGGGGCCTGATCCACAAGAACGAGGTGTTCAAGTTCCTGCGCTCGGGCATGCACGAGAAGGGCTTCATCAAGGAAGTGCGGGCCGACGGCAAGATCGCCCTGAGCCTGCAACCGGTGGGCCAGGCCCTGGCCGACGGCCTGCACGAGCAGATCATGCAGCGCCTGGAGGCCAATGGTGGGGTGTTGCCGGTGTGCGACAAGAGCGATCCGGCGGTGATCAGCCAAATGTTCAATGTCAGCAAGGGCAACTTCAAGAAAGCCATCGGCGCGCTGTTCAAGCAGGGCCGGATCGTCATCCATGATGATCGCATCGAGCGGGCCTGATCAGGCCTGCACGAAGGTGCTGAAGTCCAGTTGCTCGCCACCCGGGCGGGTATCGCGCAGCAGCGAGTCGCGGTCGGCGCTCAGGGCCAGGCTGATGGTCGAGCGACGCTTGCCGGGATTGCGCACTTCCATCTGCTCCTGGTGAGCGCGCAGGAAGTTGGTCGGCACCTTCAGGTGCTGCAGCGCATCGGTTTGCGGGGTGTGCAGCAGCAGATTGACCCAGTCGGGCTGGCCTTTGCGCAGCAGCGCCACCGGCACTTCGAACCACCACAGGTTGCGCTTGTTGTCGAGGATGGCGAACAGGGTGTTGTCGCGGTTGAGCACCGGCCGGGTCAGCGCTTCGTTGCGGCGGGCGATGGCGGTGGGTTTGTCGAGTTTCATGCAGGTTCCTGCGGGTTGACGCCAGAAGGGCCCGACATTGTGCGGGGTGGCGTGGGGCGGGGCAAGGTTTGCTGTCTGTATCGCCTGTGCCGGCCGCTTCGCGGGTAAACCCGCTCCCACAGCGACCGCACTGATCTTGAGCCATGCGCCATTGCTGTGGGGGAAGCCGTGGCTGCGCGGAGGTCAGTCGCCTCAGCGATGAATGGGCAGGCTCAGTGCCGAAGTCGCACCGTCGGCCGTCGTCACGGTCGCGGTGAAACTGCGCAGTCCATCGGCCTGCTCCAGTGCCTGGGCGAAGCGCGCCATGCCCTGGGGGTCGCTGTTGACCAGCACCTCGCCGAGGTACTGCTCGGCCTCACCCCCCTCCAGCGAGGCATTGCCGAACAGCTCGACCCGCAACAGGCTCGACGCCGGGCCCTGCAGCTCGCCGCGCAGCACGTTGCCCTCGATGCCGGTCAGCCGTGGCGGCTGCTGGTTGTGGTTGGGCAAGGGCTGGCACGGCGCGGGTTGGCCGTTGGCATCGCAGATGATCGCCTGGTCCTTCTTCGGCAGATCGGCGCCGACACCCCGCGAACCCACATACAACGCATGGGCCTGGGCAGGCACTGCGAAGACGATGGCCCCGGTATGTTGGTCCGGCACGCAGGAGCCGCCGGCCTCGCAGCGGCGGATGTCCTGGCTGTTGCCCCAGATGCGGTTGGCGGTCAGCCGCGTGGCGGTCACCTCCGGCTCCGGGCGCAGCGCCACGCCGATGCGATTGCCATGGATCAGGTTGCCGTCCAGCACGTTGCCGTCGCCGGTGACGCTGACGCCAATGGAGTTGCCGCTGAAGGTGTTGGCGGCCAGGTAGTTGCGTTTGCCCCAGTTGATCTGCAGGCCGTCGGAGTAGTTCTCGAAGCGGTTGCGCACCACGCTGTTGTCGTTGCCCAGCAGGATCTCGATGCCCTGGGAGGGCTCGGGATTGGCGCTGGTGGAGCGGAACAGGTTGTCGGCGACCAGGTTGAACGCCGCGCCACGGGTCAGCTCCAGACCATCGCCGTTGTCGAGCAGCTGGTTGCGCAGGACCTTGTTGTTGTTCGTGGTGGTGGCGGTCGGATTGCCGGCGCCATCGTCGCCCGTGAGCATGATCCCGGCGCCGCCCTTGTTGGCGACGATGCGGTTGTCTTCGATGACGTTGTGGCTGGCGCGATTGACCAGGATGCCAATGCAGAAGTTGCGCACCTCCAGCCCCCGGATATGCACGCCCTGGGTGTCACGCAGCACCAGGCCTGGGTTGGTGGTGGTGCGGACGTTGGTGCCGAACTGGCCGGGCAGGGCGCCTGGGCAGGTCCGCACACCCTGGTCCTTGATGTAGGCGGAGCCATCGATGGCGATGTACTGGCCGTCGCGCGCCCAGGCCAGCCCGTTGAGACTGACCGGCCCCTTGATCTCGGGGAGCGCGCGGGACGGACGGATCACGTACGGCGGCTGGCCGACGGCGGCGATGTCGATCCGGTAGTGGCCGGGGTTCTGGTTGCTGGTCTCGATGACCCAGCGCAGGGTGCCGGGCTGGCCATCGTCGGCGTAGCGGTCGACGGTAAGGGTTTGCGGTGCGGTGGCGTGGGCGTACAGGGGGAGCAGCGGCAGCAGGGCGGCCAGCACAGGCAAGAGGCGCATCGGAGGAATTCCACTGACTGTTGTTTTTATGCAGCGCTATCGAGGAGCGCTTGTCTGGGCGGGATTCTAGGGGAGCAGGCGGCTGCCGCGGCGTTGCCACTACCGATTCGGTGCGATATTCGCCCGCTGTTTACCGTTCGGCTGGCGACGCGCGAAACATTTGAAACTCCGCTGAATGGCCATGGGTCGATCAGGTGTCGACACGATTTCCCGTGTCTTTCTTGCAAGGAGACATCCCATGAGTGGCACCAAGGACAAAGCGAAGGGCCTGGCCAACGAGGCCGTGGGCAATATCAAGCAGGGCGTCGGCAAGGTGACCGACAACGACAAGTTGCGCGCCGAAGGCAAGGCCCAGGAGCTCAAGGGCGAGGCGCAGCAGGCGGTGGGCAAGGTCAAGGACGCCGTCAAGAAGCCTTGACCGCGCCCGTGTCAGCGCGGGGCAAGCCCGTTCTCACGCGCGTTGTGGGAGCGGGCCTGCCCCGCGATTTTTTTGCCGCCGCACGCAGCAGCCACAGTTGCCGCGTGGTCTATTAGACTTGTCTGCATCGACAAGGCCTTCCCCATGCTGTTGGCCAGCCCCATGACGATCAAGCGGCGAAAGGAGACGCTATGATTTTCCCCGACCTGCGCGGCCTGCCCCTGCACCGTGTGCTGGTGCGCACCGTCAAGGAATTCCTCGACGACGAGATGTCCACCTATGCCTCCGCGCTGGCCTACCAGATGCTGTTCTCGCTGTTCCCCTTCCTGCTGTTCCTGATCGCCCTGATCGGTTTCCTGCACCTGCCGGACTTCTTCTCCTGGCTGCGCCTGCAGTCGGAGCTGGTGCTGCCACCCCAGGCGCTGGAACAGGTCAACCCGGTGATCGACCAGCTGCAGCAATCCAAGGGTGGGTTGTTGTCGGTGGGTATCGTGATTGCCCTGTGGACCGCCTCGGCGGGCGTGCGCCTGATGATGAGCGCGATGAACGCCGCCTATGACGTGCCGGAGGGGCGCCCGGTGTGGAAGCGCATCCCGCTGTCGATCATCTACACCGTCGGTATCGCCGGCATGTTGCTGGCGGCCGCCGCGCTGATGGTGCTGGGGCCGCAGGTGATGGAGTGGATCGCCGCCCAGGTGGGGCTGCAGGAAGCCGTCGTCTTCGTGTGGACCGTGCTGCGCTGGCCGGCCATCATCATTCTGATGATGGTGGCGGTGGCGCTGATCTACTACGTGATGCCCGATGTGAAACAGAAATTCCGTTTCATCACCCCGGGCTCGGTACTGGCGGTGGTGGTATGGATCGTCGCGTCACTGGGCTTTGCCTATTACGTGAAGACCTTCGCCGACTACAACGCCATGTATGGCAGCATCGGGGCGATCATCGTGCTGTTGCTGTACTTCTACATTTCCGCCGCCGTGCTGTTGCTCGGGGCGGAGATGAACGCGGTGATCGAGCACATGTCGGCCGAGGGCAAGAACCCTGGCGAGAAGGACTTCGCGGGCGAGCAACGCAAGGAGACCATCACCGTGCTCGGCCACGAGCATCCGGTAGAATCCGATCCCCAGCCATCCGAGCCGAGTCCCCGATGATCCGAGACATCCTGAAGATGGGCGACGAACGCCTGCTGCGCATCGCGCCCCCTGTTCCCGAGCACATGATCGGCAGTGCCGAGCTGCAGCAACTGATCGACGACATGTTCCAGACCATGGCCCATGTCGGCGGTGTCGGCCTGGCCGCGCCGCAGATCGGTATCGACCTGCAGCTGGTGATCTTCGGCTTCGAGCGCAGCGAGCGCTATCCGGACGCCGAGCCGGTCCCCCGGACCATCCTGCTCAACCCGGTGATCACGCCGCTGGCCACGGAAGTCGAGGATGGCTGGGAGGGCTGCCTGTCGGTGCCGGGCCTGCGTGGCGTGGTACCGCGCTACAAGCACATCAGCTACTCGGGCATCGACCCGCAGGGCAAGCCGATCACCCGCTTCGCCGATGGCTTCCACGCAAGGGTGGTGCAGCATGAGTGCGATCACCTGATCGGCCGCTTGTACCCCTCGCGGATCCAGGATTTCAGCAAGTTCGGCTACACCGAAGTGCTGTTCCCCGGGCTTGACGTGGCCGACGACTGACCCCGCACCATCGCCACCAGGGTTTTGCCGCGCTGGTAGCGGGCCAGGCGCGAGGCGAGCATCTCGGGCAGGGTGGTTGCCGGGGTGAAGGCCAGGCGCTGGTAGAACCGCACCAGGTCCGGATGGCAGAACAGCCAAGTCGCAGTAGCGGCGTCACCCAGCGCGGTTTCGACCAGCCGCGAGGCGACCTGCTGGCCGCGCCACGACGGCGCGACGAACAGGCCGGTCAGCCATTGGCCGCCGGCCATGGGCGTGAGGTTCATTCCCGCGACGATTTCTCCGGCACGGGCCACCCACTGCTGGCCGTCGCCTGCGGCGCGCATGCGCGAGCCATGCTGGCGGTAGAACTGCTCCAGCAGGCGGCGCTGGAGGGAGGGCAGGTGGGTGCAGGTCAGTGGCGGCATGGGGTTCACAGAGTCACGATGGAGCCCATCCTGAGGCTCGAGCAGGCCGATTTCGGCGCACGCTTTGTCGCAGATTGTTGCAAATCCGGCAAGGGTGAATGTCCGACTTTGGGGTTCAACTATTCCATCCCGGGAGTAGACTTTTCCTCATCCCCCCAGCAGTACGAGAAAGCGGGATCGGTACTTCGTGTCATCTTCGCAGTCGATGACAACTTCTCCGCGCCATTGACGGCATCAGAAGTCACGCGATCAGCTTGATAGCCATCAAGGTCGATATCCATGAAAGCCCTACTGATTCTTGCATTGGTCGGTATGTCCTCGTTCGCCCTCGCCGAGGAGGCCAAGACCGCCGCCAACCCACCGGTGGTCGAGCAGTACGACTATTCCACCAACCTCGACATCAAGCGTGTCATCAGCCTGTCGACCATCCCCGACGTCTGCGAAGTGGTGCCCGCCACCATGACCTACGAAGACCACCAGGGGCAGGTGCATGTCCTGCAGTACCGGGCCATGGGCGAGGGTTGCCGTCAGGGTTGATTGCCTGTCACGCATCGCAGGCGTGCCTGCGATGCGGCTGATACGATCTCCAGCCCTTGCTTCAACAGCGCGCGGCTCGCTGCCGCCGACAGGCTGATGCGCACCGCCTGAACCGCCTGTGTGCCAATGGCGAACACGCTGGCCGGCACGATTTCCACAGCGTGTTCCCGGCAGGCGCTGACCAGTGCCTCGGTGTCCCCTGGCACGGTGAGCCAGGCATGGGGCGAAGGCATACCCTCCAGCATGGGGAACAGGGCGCGGGCCAGCCGCCAGCGTTCCTCGGTTTCCCGCCGTTGCCAGGCCAGGCGTCGTGCCGCCGTGCCGTCGCCGAGCCACTGGCAGGCGATGTGCAGGGTCAGCGGCGACACCGGCCAGTGCGTCGCCTGGGTGTAGGGGTCGACCTGCCGCAGCCATTCGGGGCTGGCGGCAATCCAGCCCAGGCGCAGGCCGGCGGCGACGGTCTTGGACAGACTGCCAACCAGGATCCCGCGTCCTTCGAGCAGGGGATGAAGCGGTGCATGGTCGCTCAGCGCGCCATACACGTCGTCCTCGATCAACAGCAACCGGTGCCGCCTGACCACCTCGGCGATGGCCTGACGCCGCGCCTCGCTCATGCAGGCTCCGGTGGGGTTGTGCAGGGTAGGCGTGGCGATCACGATCCGAGCACCGCTGGCGCGGGCCACGCGATCCAGTTCCTCCGCACGCAAGCCTTGCGCGTCCAGGGCCACGCCGTGGACCGGCAGGCGCAACTGGCGACACGCGGCCTTGATGCCGGGTGCGGTCAGGGCTTCGACCATCACCGGCTCGCCCGGCTGGCACAGCGACTGCAGGACGAGGGCCAGTGCCTGCTGGGCGCTGCCACAGAGCAACAGGTCGTCCGCCGACAGCTCCAGGCCGCGATTGGCCAGCCAGCGAGCTACCTGGATGCGTCCGAGCAGCAGTTGCTCGGGGCCGGGGTAGTGATCGAGCAGGGTGTCCTGGCCTTGCCCCAGCAGGGTGCGCAGGCTGTTGTTGAAATCCTGATTGTGCGGGTCGACCGCCGGCACGTTGGTCGACAGGTCGATTACCTGGCGTTGCCGGTCTCGCTGCTTGAGGCGAAACAGCGTCGCCTCCTTGCTGCTGGCCAGCACATAGGTGCCGCGGCCCACTTCCCCTGCCACCAGATGCCGCGCGGCCGCTTCCCGATAGGCCTGCTGCGTGGTGCTGGGGTTCAGGCCCAGCGCCCAGGCCAGGCGACGCTGGGGTGGCAGGCGCTCGCCCACCTTCAGCTCGCCCTGCTCGATGGCGGCGGCGATGGCCTCGACCAACGCCAGGTAACGCGGCTGGTGGGTGTCGGGCAGGGTCGGGATCCACACGAAATTGCCTCCCATGCAATATAAGCTTGGACCCATACAATGCCCGGCACGTAGGATCGGTTCAACCCCACACCGATGAAGGATGATCGCCATGTTCGACCTGCCCGCCCTGCGTGAAGCTGCTGCGTTCGTTCACCAGCATGTGCCACCGACTGCGCAGCATGCCTGGCCACTGCTGGCCGAGCGGCTGGGCTGCCAGCTGTGGGTCAAGCATGAGAACCATGCGCCCACCGGCGCTTTCAAGGTGCGCGGGGGCCTGGTCTATGTGCGTTCGCTGCTGGCCGCTGGTGATACGCCCCGTGGGTTGGTCACCGCCACCCGAGGCAATCACGGCCAGAGCATGGCCCTGGCGGCACGCCAGGCCGGGTTACCGTTGCTGATCGTGGTGCCGGAAGGCAATTCGCGGGAGAAGAATGCGGCCATGCGCGCTCTGGGGGCGGAGCTGGTCGAGCATGGGGCGGATTTCGACGTCGCCCGTGAGGAGGCGGCGCGCCTGGCCGATGCGCGGGGATATGCGATGGTTCCGTCGTTCCACCCGGAGCTGGTGCGTGGCGTGGCCACCTATGCTCTGGAGCTGTTCGAGGCCGTGGCCGCCCTGGATTGCGTGTATGTTCCGATCGGCATGGGCTCGGGCATCTGCGGGTTGATCCAGGCGCGCAACCTGCTGGGGCTGTCCACCGAGATCGTCGGGGTGGTGTCCAGCGCCGCCGATGCCTATGCCCTGAGCTTCGAGCAGGGTCGCATCGTCACCACTGCCAGCGCCGACACCTTTGCCGATGGCATGGCCTGCCGCGTTCCGCACCCGGAGGCTTTCGCCCTGGTGCGCGAGCATGCCGCGCGTATCGTGCGGGTGACCGATGACGAGATCGCCGAGGCCATGCGCCTTTACCACGAAACCACTCACAACACGGCCGAGGGTGCCGGCGCCGCGGCCTTGGCCGCACTGATGCAGGAGCGCGAGCGTCAAGCCGGCAAGCGCGTGGCCGTGGTGCTCAGTGGGGCGAACGTTGATCGCGAGCGGTATGCGCGCGTGCTGGCGGGATGACGGGGCGCAATTTTTTCCAATACCCCCGCGCCCCGGCCAGGATTCAATGGCCGTACTTTTCCAATGCGTGAGCGCTGCATGCCATTTTCCAACGGTTTTCTCCTCAGCCTTTCCCTGTGCCTGGACATCGGCATGGCCAATATCGCGATGATCACCCTGGCCATGCAGCGCGGCTTTCTGCAGGGTTTCTGGCTGGGCCTGGGCACCTGCGTCGGTGACCTGATCTACGCCATCGCCGCCCTGGCCGGGATGGCCGTGCTGCTGCAGTTCGAAGCCGTGCGCTGGACGCTCTGGGTGGGCGGCTCTGCGCTGCTGGTGTGGTTCGCGCTGAAAATGCTGCTGGCGGCCTGGCGCGGCGGGCACCTGGAGTCACGCGGACACGTGGTGGTGGAGTCGGGCTGGCGCGAGTTCCTGCGCGGGATCTTCCTGGCCATGTCCTCGCCCAGCGCGATTCTCTGGTTCGCCGCGGTGGGCGGGGTGCTGATTTCACGCTCGGGGGGCGGCAGCCTCCTGGAGGCCGGGTCGTTCCTGGCAGGGTTCTTCGCCGCGGGGTTGTTCTGGTGCGTGTCGCTGTGCGGTATCGCCAGCCATGGCGGGCGCTTGCTCGGCGACCGGCTGTTGACGTGGTCGTATCTGCTGTCTGCGGCGATCTTCTGCTACTTCGCGGTGTACGTGATCGTTTCCGGCTACCGGGAGTTCATTCTGGTCAGTCCACCGCTGTAGCGCGTCGCGTACTGCTGTGGGGTGAAGCCGTGGACCCGGCGAAAGGCCGTGATGAAATGGCTCTGGTCGTAAAAGCCCAGGTCGTGCGCCACGTCCTGCGGATGCTGGCCACGGCGCAGGCGGCGCCGCGCCTCGATCAGACGCAGTTGCATGTGGTATTGCAACGGCCCTAGGCCCGTCGCCTTCTTGAAGCAGCGCGCAAAGTGGTACTTGCTCAGCCCCGCCAGCGCGGCCAGCTGGTCCAGCCCAAGGCGGCAGTCGAGGTTGGCCCTCATTGCCGCCTGGCTACGGGCGATGGCGGCTGACTGTTCGCCCGGCGTGGCGCAGGGTTGCTCCAGCAACTGGGCGAACAGCGACAGCAGGGCCTGCTCCCGCTCGGCCTCAGCGGACTGCGCCAGGTCCGTCAGCGCGGTGAACAGCGCTGGGTGTTCCAGGATGCCCTGCTGGAAAACCGGAGGCTGGTCGGTCGAACGCAGGTTGTTGTCGCGGATGACCTGGCGCAGGGCGTCGGTGGAGAGATGCAGGCTGACGTATTCCACGCCGTCCGGGCCGAACGTCGAGCCCTGCACCGCCAGCGGGTTGTACAAGGTGACCTGGCGTACCGGCACATCGAGCTCGCGACCATCCAGCCAGATCTGCTCATGGCCACGCAGGTTGGCACCCAGTACGTACTCGTCGTGGGTATGGCGCGCAAAGCTGGCACCACCCCCGGCGCGTACCCAGGAAAGTTCGAGCTCGGTGCAGGCGTGCAGGGCAGAGCAGGTCAGCGGCATCGATCGGTTCCACCTGAAGAGTCCGCGCTACGCTATCGAACCTGCCGGGGGCACTGCAATGTCCCGGATGCTTCGACTATTTTTTCCGTCTGTTGTCGATTTGCCGTTTTCCCGTTCGACCAGTGTTGAAGGCGCCGGATCGCCCGGCTCCCCCGCTGATGAAGCCTCGGAGGAAACACCGATGAACACCGCAGCCGAAACCGAAATCCGTCAACTGATCGAGCGCTGGATACAAGCAGTGCGCGAGCGTGATCTGGACGGCATCGCCGCGCCTTACGCCGACGACATCCTGGCCTTCGATGCGATCCAGGCCCTGCAATTCAAAGGCAAGGCCGCTTATCTCGAGCACTGGAAAATGTGCATGAGCTACTGCCCCGGTCCGATGGTGTTCGAGGTGGCGCAGTTGACCGTGCATGCCGACGGCGACCTGGGCCTGGCCCATTGGCTCAATCGCTGCGGCCCGTCCAGCGATGAAAGCCAGTGCGGTTTCATACGCGTCACTGTCGGCTACCGGCGTAGCAACGGACAATGGCAGGTGATCCACGAACACTGGTCGGCGCCGTTCGACATGCAGACGCAGAAAGCGCTGTTCGATCTCAAGCCCTGATGGCACCGCCATTCATCGCCCACTGCCACGCTGGAGACGATCATGAAATACCTGTGCCTGGTCTATTGTGATGAAGCACTGTTGCACAGCCTGCCCGACAGCCCCGAAGACGCCGAATGCATGGCCTACGCCGAGTCGATCCTGAGCTGCGGGCGCATGCTGGCCGCCGAGGCGCTCAAGCCGGTGCAGACGGCCACCACGGTGCGCATGCGCGGCGGACACATGAGCCTGACCGATGGCCCGTTCGCCGAGACCAAGGAGCAACTGGCCGGTTTCTACCTGATCGATGCCCGCGACCTGAACGAAGCGCTGAACATCGCCAAGGGCATTCCGGCGGCGCGCGTGGGTAGCGTCGAGGTGCGGCCGGTGCGTGACCTGCAACCCTGACCCAGACGGAGAACAACAAGAATGACGCTGGTACAACCTGTGGCGGCGCAGCATGAACTGTCCATCAGCCGCCTGATCGATGCGCCACCGGCCAAGGTGTTCCGTGCCTGGACCGACCCCGAGTGGCTGAAGCAGTGGTGGGGGCCGCACGGCATGACGACCCCTGAGTGCGAGATGCAACTGTGGCCTGGTGGCCTGTTCCGAACCTTGATGCGGGCGCCTGATGGCAGCGAATACCCCCATCAGGGCGTATTCCTCGAGATCCATGCGCCCGAGCGGTTGGTGTTCACCGATGCCTTCCGCCCTGGCTGGGTGCCTGCGGACAAGGCGTTCATGACCGCCGTGGTGACTTTCGAGCAGGAGCAGGGCAAGACCCGCTACACCGCGCGCGCCTGGCATTGGAGCGCCGCTGACTGCCGGGCCCACGAGGAGATGGGCTTCCACCAGGGCTGGGGAGAAAGCCTGGACCGCCTGGTGGAGGTGGTGACCCAGCGGATGCCGGACTGATGGTCGGCGATGCGCGTGTGCGCCAGGAGGTCGAGGCGGTCTATCGCCGCGATTCCCGGCGCATCCTGGCGACCCTGATCCGCCTGCTGGGGGACTTCGACCTGGCCGAGGAGGCCCTGCACGATGCCTTCTTCATCGCCGTCGAGCGCTGGCAGCGCGACGGCATCCCGGACAATCCGCGGGCATGGCTGGTCTCCGCCGGCCGTTTCAAGGCCATCGACGGCCTGCGTCGGCGTGCCCGGTTCGATCGTTCCCAGGCGGACCTGATCATGCTGCTCGAGGGCCAGGCGCAGGATCCAGGCGAGGAAGAACTGCTCGCCGATGACCGGCTGCGGCTGATCTTCACCTGCTGCCACCCGGCGTTGGCCTTCGACGCCCAGGTGCCGCTGACCTTGAGGGAAGTCTGCGACCTGACCACCGAGCAGATCGCCCGCGCCTTCCTCCAGAGCCCCGCGACCATCGCCCAGCGTATCGTGCGTGCCAAGGCCAAGATCCGCGATGCCGGAATCCCTTATCAGGTGCCGGAACTGGGTGAGCTGCCCGGGCGGCTGGAGAGTGTGCTGCGCGTTATCTACCTGGTGTTCAACGAGGGGTATTCGGCCTCCTCGGGCGAGGACGTGACCACCCGAGAGCTGACCGACGAAGCTATCCGCCTGGGCCGCTTGCTGGCGCAGTTGCTGCCGGATGCCGAAGTGCTCGGGTTGCTGGCACTGATGCTGTTGCAGGCTTCGCGCCAGCAGGCGCGCAGCGATGCCCAGGGCGACCTGGTGCTGCTTGACGAGCAGGATCGCAGCCTGTGGGACCGGGCGCAGATCGACGAGGGCTGTCGTTTGGTGCGCCAGGCGCTGCGCAGCCGAGCGTTCGGTCCATACAGCGTGCAGGCGGCGATTGCCGCGCTGCATGCCGAAGCCCCGAGTGCCGATGCCACCGACTGGGACGAGATCGTCGGCCTGTACGATGTGTTGCAGCATCACTGGCCTTCGCCCGTGGTGGAGTTGAACCGGGCGGTGGCGTTGGCCAGGCGTGACGGAGCAGCGGTGGGGTTGCAGGCGGTGGAGGCGATTCTTCGACGGGGAGAGTTGGGCGAGTATCACCTGGCTCATGCGGCGCGGGCTGAACTGCATCGCCAGCTGGGCAACACGGCGCAGGCCCGCGAGGCCTGGCAGCAGGCGCTGACGTTGACGCGGCAGGGGCCGGAGCGGCGGCACATCGAGCGGCGCTTGCGCGAGTTGGGCGCATGATCATGAGCCAAGGCGCTATGGGAGCGGGCCAACCCGCTTCCACAGGCGCGTCTCGCTTGCGACCCGATGATCAGCTGGCGACGAAGTTCGGCGGGCTCACCAGCTCGACGGTCTGCTGCTTGCGTGGCGCGAGGATCTCGGCGACCCCCTCGACCACCAGCTCATCGTTCTGGTTGTAGACGTTGGTGGCGATACGCACCTTGAACTTGGGCAATTTTTCGAGAATTTCCAGGCGCACGGTCAAGTGGTCGCCGATCTTCACCGGCTTCAGGAAGCTCATCTGCTGGCCCAGGTAGATGGTGCCGGGGCCAGGCAGGGTGCAGGCCACCGCGGCGCTGATCAGCGCGCCGCTGAACATGCCGTGGGCGATACGCTCCTTGAACATGCTCTTGGCGGCGAATTCGGCATCCAGGTGTACCGGGTTGTGATCACCGGACATCGCGGCGAACAGCTGGATGTCGCGTTCTTCCACGGACTTCTTGTACTCGGCTTTCTGGCCGACTTCTAGAGCTTCGTAAGGCGTGTTGCTGACCTGGGTCATCGGGGCTTCCTTGTGGGGGACGAGGGCGCCTGTCATTCGCTGCGGGCAGGGCGGCCAAGGGCCAGCGCCTGCTCCAGCCAGGCGATGATGTCGGCGGTCACCTCGTCGCGATGGGTTTCGTTGAGCACTTCGTGGCGTGCACCAGGGTAGATGCGCAACTGTACATGACGGTTGCCGGTCGCGCGCAGGGCATTGGCCAGATCGGTGAGACGCTTGCCGAGGCTCACCGGATCACATTCGCCGCCCGTCACCAGCAGCGGCAGGTTCGGATCGATCTGCGCCAGGTGCTTGGCCTGGCTGATCTGCGTCAGGCCTTGCAGCAGGTCGAGCCACAGCTGGTTGCTGCAGCGAAAACCGCACAACGGGTCGGCGATGTACTTGTCCACTTCCCCGTCATCGCGGCTGAGCCAGTCGAATGCCGTGCGATTGGGCCTGAATGCCTTGTTGAACGAACCGAACGACAGCCATTCGATCAGCGCGCTCTTGCCCAGCGGCCCCTGGCGCCAGGCCTCGAGCCGGGCGATCAGGCGCGCGGCGCGGTACAGCGCCGCCGGCTGGAAGTTCGAACCGCTGAGGATCGCACCCTGCAGGCTGGCGCTGTGGTGCAACAGGAAGGCCTGGGCAATGTAGCTGCCCATGCTGTGGCCGAACAGGAACAGGGGCGTGCCAGGGAACTGCTGGCCGATGTGCTGGGCGAGCAGACCCAGGTCGTTGACCACGGCATTCCAGCCATTCTTCCGGGCGAACAGGCCCAGGCTGCCGAGTTCAGCGGTGCGGCCGTGGCCGCGCAGGTCGGGTGCGAACAGGGCATAACCCGCCTCGTTGAGTGCATGGCCCAGGCGCTGGTAGCGCCCGGCGTGCTCGGCCATGCCATGGGCCAGCAGCACCACGGCCTTGACCGGCGTGGCCGGTAGCCACTGGTGCACGTACAGGCTGCAGTGCTCACTGGCGGGCAGCCAGAAGGCGTCATGGGGCATGGCGGGTCCTTGCGCGCGGAGATTGGTCAACAGTGTATGCGCAAAGCGGCCGATTGCAGGAAGGCCAGAAAAGAGATTCACAATGTTAATGGCGGCACTTGGCGTATTTGCCACCTTCGACATTGCTGCTAACGTCGGCGCAACGCCTTTTTGCCATCAGGCGATCAGGTCAGGGACGGTCCCGGCAGAGGAACAACAATAAATGCAAGCCGATTTCTGGAATGACAAGCGCCCGACGGGCGTGCCTTCCACCATTGACATGAATGCATACAGGTCCGTCGTCGACGTCTTCGAGCGGTCCTGCAAGCGCTTCGCCGATCGCCCGGCCTTCAGCAACCTCGGGGTCACCCTGAACTACGCGGAGCTGGAGCGTCTTTCGGCGGCCTTCGCCGCCTGGTTGCAGCAGCACACCGACCTGCAGCCGGGTGATCGCATCGCGGTGCAGATGCCCAACGTCCTGCAGTACCCCATCGCCGTGTTCGGCGCGATGCGCGCCGGGCTGATCGTGGTCAACACCAACCCGCTGTATACCGAGCGCGAGATGCGCCACCAGTTCAAGGACTCCGGCGCGCGCGCCCTGGTCTACCTGAACATGTTCGGCAAGCGGGTTCAGGAGGTCCTGCCGGATACCGGCATCGAATACCTGATCGAGGCGAAGATGGGCGATCTGTTGCCCACCGCCAAGGGCTGGCTGGTCAATACCGTGGTCGACAAGCTGAAAAAGATGGTCCCGGCGTATCAACTGCCCCAGGCCGTTTCATTCAAGCAGGTCCTGCGCCAGGGCCGCGCGCTTAGCCACAAGCCGGTTGCGCGGGCACTCGAGGATGTCGCGGTGCTGCAGTACACCGGCGGTACCACGGGCCTGGCCAAGGGTGCCATGCTCACCCATGGCAATCTGGTCGCCAACATGCTCCAGGTGCTGGCCTGCTTCGCCCAGCACGGCCCTGATGGCCAGCCGCTGATCAAGGAAGGGCAGGAGGTGATGATCGCGCCGCTGCCGCTGTACCACATCTATGCCTTCACCGCGAACTGCATGTGCATGATGGTCACCGGCAACCACAACGTGCTTATCACCAATCCGCGCGATATCCCGGGCTTCATCAAGGAGCTGGGCAAGTGGCGTTTCTCGGCGCTGCTGGGGCTCAACACGTTGTTCGTCGCGCTGATGGACAATCCGGGTTTCAAGTCCCTCGACTTCTCGGCGCTCAAGGTCACCAATTCCGGTGGCACCGCGCTGGTCAAGGCCACCGCCGAGCGCTGGGAGGCGCTGACCGGTTGCCGCATCGTCGAGGGCTATGGCCTGACCGAGACCTCGCCCGTGGCCAGTACCAACCCGTATGGGCAACTGGCGCGTCTGGGGACTGTCGGTATCCCGGTACCCGACACCGCGTTCAAGGTGGTCGACGACGAAGGCCGCGAGCAACCTCTGGGCGAGCGAGGCGAGCTGTGCATCAAGGGGCCGCAGGTGATGAAGGGCTATTGGCAGCAGCCGGAAGCCACCGCCCAGGCGCTGGACGCGGATGGCTGGTTCAAGACCGGCGACATCGCGATCATCGATGCGGATGGCTACACCCGCATCGTCGACCGCAAGAAGGACATGATCATCGTCTCGGGCTTCAACGTGTATCCCAACGAGATCGAGGACGTGGTGATGAGTCATCCGCAGGTGGCCAGTTGCGCGGCGATCGGCGTGCCCGACGAGCGCTCCGGCGAAGCGGTGAAGCTGTTCGTCGTGCCGCGGGCGGGTGGGGTCAGCGTCGATGAGCTCAAGGCGTTCTGCAAGGCCAACTTCACCGGCTACAAGGTGCCCAAGCACATCGTGCTGCGTGAATCGTTGCCGATGACCCCGGTGGGCAAGATCCTGCGCCGTGAACTGCGTGACATCGCCTGAAACGATGAAGCGGCAGGCTAGAGTGGCTCTGGCCCCTCTAGCCTGCCGCTTTCGGCCTGAATTGCGACATTTTGTATAATTACTCTAAAAATGACCTGTATTCTTCATAGAGTCATTTTTGTGACCTGTCAGCCCATTTCGGCCTCTAGGCGACCCCTGGCAAAGCTGTTACTCTCGGCGCGCTTTCGGAGGATCCGGTTTGCAATGAACCGGCCTCTCATATCAATAATAAGCGCATCGACGCGTACCGAATTCGCTGTTGCTGAAGGAGCGGGCTTCCATGATCGAACATTTTTGGAAGGATAAGTACCCAGCCGGAATTACGGCGGACATCAATCCTGACGAATTCCCCAATATCCAGGCGGTACTCAAGCAATCCTGCCAACGCTTTGCCGACAAACCTGCCTTTAGCAACCTGGGCAAGACCATCACCTACGGCGAGCTCTATACCCTGTCCGGCGCCTTCGCCGCCTGGCTGCAGCAGCATACCGACCTGAAACCCGGTGACCGCATCGCCGTCCAGCTGCCCAATGTCCTGCAATACCCCGTCGCCGTCTTCGGCGCGATGCGTGCCGGGTTGATCGTGGTCAACACCAACCCGCTGTACACCGCGCGCGAGATGGAGCACCAGTTCAACGACTCCGGCGCCAAGGCGCTGGTGTGCCTGGCCAACATGGCGCACCTGGCCGAGAAGGTCGTGCCCAAGACCCAGGTCAAACACGTCATTGTCACCGAAGTAGCCGACCTGTTGCCACCGCTCAAGCGTCTGCTGATCAACAGCGTCATCAAGTATGTGAAGAAAATGGTGCCGGCCTATAGCCTGCCGGGCGCCGTGCGCTTCAATGATGCCCTGGCGCTGGGCAAGGGTGGCGCGGTCACCGAGGCCAACCCGCAGTCCGGCGATGTCGCCGTGCTGCAGTACACCGGTGGCACCACTGGCGTGGCCAAGGGCGCGATGCTCACGCACCGCAACCTCGTCGCCAACATGCTGCAGTGCCGGGCGCTGATGGGCTCGAACCTGCATGAAGGTTGCGAGATCCTCATCACCCCGCTGCCGCTGTACCACATCTATGCCTTCACCTTCCATTGCATGGCCATGATGCTGATCGGCAACCACAACGTGCTGATCAGCAACCCGCGTGACCTGCCGGCCATGGTCAAGGAGCTCGGCAAGTGGAAGTTCAGCGGCTTCGTCGGCCTGAACACCCTGTTCGTCGCCCTGTGCAACAACGAGGCGTTCCGCAGCCTGGACTTCTCGGCGCTGAAGATCACCCTGTCCGGCGGCATGGCCCTGCAACTGAGCGTGGCCGAGCGCTGGAAGACCGTGACCGGCTGCGCCATCTGCGAAGGCTACGGCATGACCGAGACCAGCCCGGTGGCGGCGGTCAACCCGTCCGAGGCCAACCAGGTCGGTACCATCGGCATTCCGGTGCCTTCGACCCTGTGCAAGATCATCGACGACAGTGGCCAGGAGCTGCCGCTGGGTGAGGTGGGTGAGCTGTGCGTGAAGGGGCCACAGGTGATGAAGGGCTACTGGCAGCGTGAAGAGGCCACCGCGGAAATCCTCGACAGCAATGGCTGGTTGAAGACCGGTGACATCGCCCTTATCCAGCCGGACGGCTACATGCGCATCGTCGACCGCAAGAAGGACATGATCCTGGTGTCGGGCTTCAACGTGTACCCCAACGAGCTCGAAGACGTGCTCGCCGCGCTGCCGGGTGTGCTGCAGTGCGCGGCCATCGGTATCCCGGACGAGAAGTCCGGCGAGGTGATCAAGGTGTTCATCGTGGTCAAGCCGGGCATGACGCTGACCAAGGAGCAGGTGATGGAGCACATGCGTGCCAACGTCACTGGCTACAAGGTGCCCAAGGCCATCGAGTTCCGCGACGCGCTGCCGACCACCAACGTCGGCAAGATCCTGCGCCGCGAACTGCGTGACGAAGAACTGAAGAAGCAAGGGCTGAAGAAGATCGCCTGATCTGCAGTCTGCTGTGGGACTGAAACGTGGGGGCGGGGCAAGCCCGCTCCCACGTTGGCGATATGAGATTCAGCGCAACTTTTCAAGCATCTGGTAGTACCACATCCCCGCCGCCAGCAGCGGATTCCCCAGCAAGTCCCCCATCGGCACCTTGATGTGCCTGCATGCCGCGAAGGTATCGAACTTCTCCAGTGTCCCGGTCAGTGCTTGGGCCATGATCTCGCCCATGATGTGGCTGGTGGCGATGCCGTGCCCGGAGTACCCCTGGCAGTACCAGACGTTGTCCGACAGCTTGCCCAGCTGGGGGATGCGGTTGACCACGATGCCCATGGCGCAGCTCCACTGGAACTCGATCGGCACGCCCTTGAGCGCCGGGAAGGTGCGCTCGATGCACGGGCGCAGCTCGCCTTCGATATCGCGCGAATCACGCCCGGAATAGTTGGCGCCGCCGCCGAACAGCAGGCGTTTGTCGGCGGTCAGGCGGTAGTAGTCGAGCACGAAGCGGCAGTCGTACACCGCCAGGTCCTGCGGGTTGATCCGCTCGGCCAGCTCGCCCAGCGGCGCGGTGGTGACGATGCCGCCCATGGCCGGAAAGATCTTGCCCTTGAGCTGGCGCTTTTCCAGCTTGTGGTAGACGTCGCCGGCGAGCATCACCTGGCGAGCCTCGATCCGTCCTTGGGCGGTGATCACCGCCGGGCGCGGCCCATGGACGATCTCCAGCACTTGCGAGTGCTCGAATATCAGTGCACCCAGCCCATGGGCGGCACGGGCTTCGCCCAGGCACAGGTTGAGCGGGTGCAGGTGCAGGTTGCGCAGGTTCTTCAAGGCGCCCAGGTAGAGCGGGCTTTGCAGGTGGCGGGACACTTCGGCGCGGTCGAGCAGCTGCACCTGGTCGCCCATGCCGCGGCGTTGAGCCTCGGCCTCGAAGGCGCGCAGCTCGTTCATGTGCGAGGGTTTCATCGCGGCATGCAGGTGGCCGTGCTTGAGGTCGCACTGGATGCCGTAGCGTGCGACCCGCTGCTCGATGATCTGGTGGCCGCGCCAGCGCAGGTGCCAGATGAAATCATCCACCTCGGTGCCCAGGCGTTCGCGCATCTGGCTGCGCATGGCTTCGTCGCCCGACAGGCTACCGGTGACCTGCCCGCCATTGCGCCCGCTGGCGCCCCAGCCGATGCGGTTGGTCTCGACGATGGCCACCTTCAGGCCGCGCTCGGCCAGTTCCACCGCGGTGGCCACGCCGGTGAAGCCGCCGCCGATGATCGCCACGTCCACTTGCACCGTGCCCTTGAGCGTGGGGTATTCGGTGTGGTCGTTGAGGGTGGCGCTGTAATAGGACGGCGCGCGCTGGGCCGATCCATTGCTGGTTGCTGCGTTCATGAATGTTCCTTGTGGTAATGCGTGTCTCAGGCCTGGTGCAGGTACCAGCGCCAGTCCTGTTCGCCGACTTCGGCCATGAACTGGCGGTACTCTGCGCGCTTGACCTTCAGGTAGACGCCGAGGAAAGCCTCGCCCAGTGCTTCGCGGGCCCAGTTCGAGCGTTCCAGGGCATCGAGGGCGGTCAGCCAGTCGGTGGGCAGGTGTTCGCTGGCCTGGGCGTAGCCGTTGCCTTCCACCGGCGCGCCGGGATCCAGCAGCTGGCGGATCCCGGCATGGCTGGCGGCGAGGATTGCCGCGGCGGCCAGGTAGGGATTGGCGTCGGCACCACAGATGCGGTGTTCCACATGACGGCTGTTGGCCGGACCGCCGGGCACCCGCAGGCTGACGGTACGGTTGTCGACGCCCCAGGTCGGCGCCAGCGGTGCGTAGCTGTTGGCCTGGAAGCGGCGGAACGAGTTGGCGTTGGGGCAGAACAGCAGCAGCGACTCGTGCAGATGGCGGAGCATGCCAGCCACCGCCTGACGCAGCAGCGGGGTGCCGGCCTTGTCTTCGCTGGCGAACAGGTTGTTGCCCTCGGCGTCCGCCAGGCTCAGGTGCATGTGCATGCCGGTGCCGGCCAGTTGGGCGAAGGGTTTGGCCATGAAGCAGGCCTGCATGCCGTGGGCGTTTGCGATGCCTTTCACCAGGCGCTTGTAGCGCACGGCCTGGTCCATCGCTTCGAGTGCGTCGCCGTGCTCCAGGGTGATTTCCACCTGGCCCGGCGCGTACTCCGAGATGGCCGTGCGGGCCGGAATACCTTGGGCCTTGCAGGCGGCGTAGAGGTCGGCGAGGAACGGCTCGATCTGTTCCAGCTCACGTAGCCCATAGACCTGGGTGCCACGCGGACGCCCACCGTCGCTGTCCAGTGCCGGCTGCGGGCGGCCCTGGGCATCGCGTTGCTGGTCGAGCAGATAGAACTCCAGCTCGCAGGCCATCACCGGGTGGTAACCATCAGCCTTGAGGGCGTCGATCACGCGCAGCAGTACATGGCGCGGATCGGCCACGCTGGCCGGCAGCCCTTCGCTGGGGTGCATGCTGACCTGCACGGCGGCGGTCGGCACGCGGCGCCAGGGCAGGCGTACCAGGCTGTTGTCCAGCGGGTAGGCGCGGCAGTCGATGTCGCCGACATCCCAGACCAGGCCGGAGTTCTCGACATCATCGCCGTTGACGGTCAGGCCGAGGATGGTGCTGGGCAGCGGTCGGCCGCTCTCGTACACCGCCAGCAACTCGTCACGGTGCAGCAGCTTGCCGCGTGGCACGCCGTTGGCGTCGAGGATGAACAGTTCGATCAGGTCGATATCGGGGTTGTCGGCCAGGAAACGCCTGGCGTGTTCTGCAGGAGCAAAATGCATGATGGGTTCGCTCGCGCCCACGGGCGCACGAGACCGTCGTGATAGCCACGATCGGTCGGACTGAAAGACCGGCAGCGAGGCCGGCACGGGTCAGTGCGTGGCGAGCGGAGTATCCGGTGGGCGCGCGTGGCGGCAGTGCCACAGGGCCCAGAAGGCGAGGATGATGTGCACCAGCGGATTCTCGCCGGCACGGGCCCGGGCCTTCGGCAGCGAAGGGCGGGATAGCGGGCGGGCGGGCAGCGGGACGGGAAGCATGCCTTGGATCCTCACATGGGCCGTAAGGTTGATTAAAGCAGTGAATGGCAACCTTCATTCCAGGTTTGGCTAAACATTTGAGGCGAGCTTCTCCAGGTGGAGGTTGTGCGCTCCTGCGATGGCGACAGCTGCTATGGAAAAAGAACCCTCCCACAGTAGAACCGCTAGCACCCTGATAGGCGGTTAGCTCGCTCGAGATCATTGTCCGTGCTCCATGAAAAGCGGGCAGCAGGATCGGGCATGCGGATCGAGAGGGTGTATCAGGTCATTGCACATCACGGGATCGTTTTCGACGTCGGCGAACTCACCATTCAGCCCGGAACTTGCTGTCAGTTGAGGCAGCTAGGCTTGCCGTTCGTGCATCGAGGGCACGATCAGGTGGTGGAGAAAGTGGTGGAGCTTTATGAGCGGATGCAGGTAGGCGAACGGCCTTGTCAGGTGCGGGTGGCCGCTTCTCGGCCGCTGACGCGAGAACAAGGGGACCTTCTCAATCAGCAGAGGCACGTAATTTCCGGGCTTGTCGGGAGCGCAGTCGGCAATCCGACGGGGTCAGCTGTAGCGTTCTTGGGCGGCAACCCGGCGGGTTTTGTGGCTGGCTTCGCGGCCACTGGAGCGGCGGCATGGTTGGCACAGAAAAGTATCCCTACGTTCCATGCGGGGGATAGGTTGGTGTCACTGTTTGCCAAGGTCAGTGGCGGCATCGGCCCTCAATCCAGCAGCATGCTGTTGATTGTCTAAGGGGGGAATGGTCATGTCGTGGATTTTCCTCATGCTCATTGTTCTTGTTGTCGGGCTATTCGTTGATTGGGCATGCCGGTCAACACGAGTCAGGGTTTTCCTATATGTGATTTTCATGAGTGCTGCCATGACGAGTTGTACGCAACTTGTCGATCGGGAATTCTTGCTGCTCGATGGTCTTGAGTGGATGACCGTTTTTTTAGCGATTGGCACGCCGCTACTCTTTAAACGCTCATCTTGTTTCGAGCGTGATAGGGATTGATGACTCCTGGCTCATCGAGGGGAAGGGCGTGGGAGCGGGCTTGACCCGCGACAGGGGCGTAACAGGCAGCATCCAGCTGGCAAATCTGCGACAATCGCGCCACTTACGCCTGCCGATCATGAAAAAGCAGCACTTGCCTGCATCATTAAAAAGCCCCATGACAGACCACGCCATCGATCAACTGCTGAAAAACCTCGACCACGCCATGATCACCGACCGCCATCGGCTGCGTCGGCAATTGCACGAGCTGCGCAAGCGCCCTGACGAAGCGAAGCTGGCGCAGTGGGTGGAAAAGGTCCAGGCGTCCTGTGCCCAGGTCACTGCGCGCCAGCAGAGCGTGCCGACCATCCGCTACGACGACAGCCTGCCGATCGCCGCCAAGCGCGACGAGATCAAGAAGGCCCTGGCCGAGCATCAGGTGCTGGTGATCGCCGGCGAGACCGGTTCGGGCAAGACTACCCAGTTGCCGAAGATCTGCCTGGAACTGGGCCGTGGCAGCCATGGCCTGATCGCCCACACCCAGCCTCGGCGGATCGCCGCGCGCAGCGTGGCGGCGCGGGTCGCGGAGGAGCTGGGCACGCCGTTGGGCGCGCTGGTCGGCTACCAGGTGCGCTTCGAGGACCAGAGCGATTCGAACACCCTGGTCAAGCTGATGACCGACGGCATCCTGCTGGCCGAAACCCAGCACGACCGCTTCCTCGAGCGCTACGACACGATCATCGTCGACGAAGCCCACGAGCGCAGCCTGAACATCGACTTCCTGCTTGGCTATCTCAAAACTCTGCTGCACCGCCGCCCGGACCTGAAGCTGATCATCACCTCGGCGACCATCGACCTGGAGCGCTTCTCCAAGCACTTCGATGGCGCGCCGATCATCGAGGTGTCCGGCCGCACCTATCCGGTGGAGACCTGGTATCGCCCATTGACCAGCGAGCAGGACGAGGAGGGCAACCAGGTCGAGGAAGACCTTTCCGTCGACCAGGCGATCCTCGCCAGCCTCGACGAGATCGCCCAGCACGAGCGCAGCCAGGGCAAGGGCCCGGGCGATGTGCTGGTGTTCCTGCCCGGCGAGCGCGAGATCCGCGACGCCGCCGAGATCCTGCGCAAGGCCCAGTTGCGTCACACCGAGATCCTGCCGTTGTATGCGCGGCTGTCACCGGCCGAGCAGCAGAAGATCTTCCAGTCCCACAGCGGACGGCGCGTGGTGCTGGCCACCAACGTCGCGGAAACCTCGCTGACGGTGCCGGGCATCCGCTACGTGATCGACAGCGGTACCGCGCGCATCAGCCGCTACAGCTACCGCGCCAAGGTCCAGCGCCTGCCCATCGAGGCGGTGTCCCAGGCCAGCGCCAACCAGCGTAAAGGCCGTTGTGGCCGGGTCGAGCCGGGCATCTGCATCCGCCTGTACAGCGAAGAGGACTTCAACGGCCGGCCGGCGTTCACCGATCCGGAGATCCTGCGCACCAACCTGGCGGCGGTGATCCTGCAGATGCTGCACCTGCGTCTGGGTGCCATCGATGCCTTCCCGTTCATCGAACCGCCGGATGGCAAGGCCATCAGCGACGGCTTCAACCTGTTGCAGGAGCTGTCGGCGGTCAACCGCGAGAACCAGCTCACGCCCCTGGGGCGCCAGCTGGCGCGCTTGCCGATCGACCCGCGGCTGGGCCGCATGCTGCTCGAAGGCGCCCGCCAGGGCAGCCTGCAGGAAGTCCTGATCGTCGCCAGCGCGCTGTCGGTGCAGGACGCTCGCGAGCGTCCGCCGGAGCGTCAGCAGGCTGCCGATCAGGCCCATGCCCAATGGAAGGACGTCGATTCCGACTTCGCCGCGCTGGTCAACCTGTGGCGCGGCTTCGAGGAGCAGCGCCAGGCGCTGACCGCCAACCCGCTGCGCAACTGGTGCCGGAAGAACTTCCTGAACTACCTGCGTCTTCGCGAATGGCGCGACGCGCATCGCCAACTGGCGCTGATCTGCCGCGATCTGCAGTTGGCGGTGAACAAGGACGCCTGCGACTACCAGCGCATGCACAAGGCGATTCTCAGTGGCCTGCTCAGCCAGATCGGCCACAAGACCGAAGAGGGCGACTACCAGGGCGCGCGTCAGCGTCGTTTCTGGGTTCACCCCTCGTCCGGAATCGGTCGCAAGCGCCCGCAGTGGGTGATGGCCGCCGAGCTGGTGGAGACCACCAAGCTGTATGCGCGCATGGTGGCCAAGATCGAGCCGGACTGGATCGAGCCGCTGGCCACGCACCTGATCAAGAAGAACCATTTCGAGCCGCACTGGGAGAAAAAGCGTGGCCAGGTGGTGGCGTACGAGCAGATCACCCTGTACGGGCTGATCCTGGTCGGTCGACGCCCGGTGCATTTCGGCCCGATCGACCCGGTCACGTCCCGCGAGCTGTTCATCCGCGAAGGCCTGGTCGGTGGCGAGATCCAGTCGCGGGCCAAATGCCTGGCGGCCAACAAGCGTCTGCTGGAGCAACTGGACGAGCTGGAGGCCAAGGCCCGCCGGCGGGATATTCTCGCCGACGAGGAAACCCTGTACGCCTTCTACGAGGCGCGCCTGCCCGAAGAGATCCACCAGACCGCGACCTTCGACAGCTGGTACCGGATGAACAGCCAGAAGGATCCGAACCTGCTGATCATGCGCGAAGAGGACGTGCTGGCCCGCGAAGCCAGCGAAGTCACCGCCGCGCAGTACCCGGACCATCTGCAGGTGGGCGAGTTGCGCCTGTCGCTGAGCTATCACTTCGAGCCGAATCACCCGCGCGATGGCGTGACCGTGCGGGTGCCGGCACCGTTGCTGCCCAACCTGCCGGGCGAGCGCCTGGAATGGCTGGTGCCCGGCTTGCTGGAGGCCAAGTGCATCGCCCTGGTGCGCAACCTGCCCAAGGCCCTGCGCAAGAATTTCGTGCCGGTGCCGGACTTCGTCAAGGCGGCCCTGTCGCGCATGGCGTTCGGTCAGGGCGCGCTGCCTCAGGCCCTGGGTCAGGAACTGCTGCGCATGACCGGGGCGCGGGTGGCCGACGAGGCCTGGGCGGAAGCCGCCGGGTTGGTCGAGGGGCATCTGCGCATGAACATCGAAGTGGTCGATGCCCAGGGCAAGTTCCTTGGCGAGGGTCGCGACCTGGTCGAGCTGACTGCCCGCTTCGCCGCCGCCAGCCAGGCGGCGCTGGCCCTGCCGCGCAACGAGAAGGCCGAGCAGCCGGTGCAGGCCAAGGCCTTTGCGCAAGTCGCGCAGACCGTCCAGCAGAAGATCGCCGGGCTGTCGATGACGGTCTATCCGGCGTTGGTGGAGGACAATGGCGCCGTGCGCGAAGGGCGTTTCTCGACCCAGGCCGAAGCCGAGTTCCAGCACCGTCGCGCGCTGCAGCGCCTGTTGTTGCAGCAACTGGCCGAGCCGGCCAAGTTCCTGCGCGGCAAGCTCCCGGGGCTGACCGAACTGGGGCTTTTGTACCGCGAGCTGGGGCGGGTCGAGGCGCTGGTCGAAGACATCCTGCTCGCCAGCCTCGATAGCTGCGTGCTGGAAGGCGAAGACCCACTGCCGCGCGATGGCGCCGGCCTGGCCTCGTTGGCCGAGCGCAAGCGTGGCAACTGGAGCGAACATGCCGAGCGTCTGGCGCGCCAGACGCTCGAGGTGCTGAAACTGTGGCATGGCCTGCAGAAGCGCTTCAAGGGCAAGATCGACCTGAGCCAGGCCGTGGCGCTCAATGACATCAAGCAGCAGTTGGCCAACCTGGTCTATCCGGGCTTCGTGCGGGAGACGCCGGGTGCCTGGTTCAAGGAGCTGCCGCGCTATCTCAAGGCGGTGGAACTGCGCCTGGAGAAGCTGGGTTCGCAGGTGCAGAAGGATCGGGTCTGGAGTGGCGAACTGGCCAATTGCTGGGCGCAGTACCAGGCCCGCGCCGACAAGCATGCCCAGGAAGGCAAGCGCGATGAGCAGTTGCTGCTGTACCGCTGGCTGCTGGAGGAATACCGGGTGTCGTTGTTCGCCCAGCAACTGGGGACGAAGGTGCCGGTTTCCGACAAACGACTGAGCAAGCAGTGGAGTCTGGTGGAAGCCTAAAACCTCCAAGTTGTGGCAAACTTGGTGGAATTTGGGCCGCTTCGCGGCCCATCGTTGGCAAGCCCGCTCCCACAGGTTCCGGTAATGGCCCCTGTAGGCGTTGGCTTGTCAGCGTACGAGGGCAACGCCCTCGCCGATACGGATTATTACGATTGCAAACTGGTACCAAGGTGCCAGTATCGAACCCCAATTTTTGGCCTGCGCCCGTCCGGCGCCGGCCCCAGACCAGAGGAACGACCGTGCACAACGTCGTGATCAGCGGCACCGGCCTGTATACCCCGGCCCAGAGCATTTCCAACGAAGAACTGGTGGAATCCTTCAACGCCTGGGCGCAGCGTTTCAACCGTGACAATGCCGCCGCCATCGAGCGTGGCGAGGTCGAGGCGGCGCCGCTGTCCGACGCCGCCTTCATCGAGAAGGCTTCGGGCATCAAGAGCCGCTTCGTCATGGACAAGGCCGGCATTCTCGACCCGCAGCGCATGAAGCCGCGCCTGCCGGAGCGTTCCAACGATGAGCAGTCGATCCTCTGCGAGATGGGCGTGGCCGCCGCCCGCCAAGCCCTGGAGCGTGCCGGTCGCAGCGCCGCCGATGTCGACGGGGTGATCGTCGCCTGCTCCAACCTGCAGCGCCCGTACCCTGCCATCGCCATCGAAGTACAGCAGGCACTGGGTATCCAGGGCTTCGCCTTCGACATGAACGTGGCCTGTTCGTCGGCCACCTTCGGTATCCAGACCGCCGCCAACAGCGTGCAGCTGGGGCAATCGCGCGCTGTTCTGGTGGTCAACCCGGAGATCTGCACCGGACACCTGAACTTCCGCGACCGCGACAGCCACTTCATCTTCGGCGACGCTGCTACTGCTGTGCTGGTCGAGCGTGCCGACCTGGCTACCTCGAAGCATCAGTTCGATATTGTCAGCACCAAGCTGCTGACGGCGTTCTCCAACAATATCCGCAACAATTTCGGCTTCCTCAACCGCGCCGCGGAAGAGGGCATCGGTGCCCGTGACAAGCTGTTCGTGCAGGAAGGCCGCAAGGTGTTCAAGGAAGTCTGCCCGATGGTTGCCGAGCTGATCGGTCAGCACCTGGCCGAGAACGACCTGCAGCCGTCGGACGTCAAGCGCTTCTGGCTGCACCAGGCCAACCTGAGCATGAATCACCTGATCGTCAAGAAGCTGTTGGGGCGTGAAGTGGCCGAGGAAGATGCGCCAGTGATTCTGGATCGCTATGCCAATACCAGTTCGGCGGGCTCGGTAATTGCCTTCCACCTGTATCAGGATGATTTGGCCAAGGGTTCGCTGGGTGTGTTGAGCTCGTTTGGTGCAGGGTATTCGATCGGGAGCGTGGTGCTGCGCAAGCGCTGATTTCTGATTCGAGAATGCCGGGGCCGCTCTGCGGCCCTTTCGCGATACAAGGCCGCTCCTACAGGGATTTGCATTCTCCTGTAGGCGCGGCCTTGTGTCGCGAAAGGGCTGCGAAGCAGCCCCGGCTTTCTGACAGGCAAAAAAAGCGGGAAATGCTGGATGGGGTCAGCATTTCCCGCTTCAGGGTGGAGCAAAGGAGCGTAGCGCTTAGAACTTGGCTTCCAGGTCGACCTGCAGGGTGTCGACATCAGCATTGTTGTTCGGCAGCTGCGACAGGTCGGTCTTGGCCATCAGGTAGGCCGCGCCCAGGGAGAAGTTCTTGTCGATCTCGTAGCCGACCTTGAACTTGTGGCCGCGGGAACCGGTGAAGCCGGCGCCGAAGTCGGAGTCGGTGAACAGGCTGACCACGGCGTTGCGCTGTACGTCGCGATAGTTGTAGTCCAGGCTCCAGGCGCCCACCTTGGTCTTCAGACCGGCCAACCAGGCCTTGTCCTCGCCGTCGGTGCTGTCGGTGTTCTTGACGAACTGGCCGTAGGCCGACAGCGGAATGGCGAAGCCGGTGAAGTCCACCTGACCGAAACCTTCCGCCAGGTTGAATTCGGTGGTGGTGTTGCCGAAGCTGCGCAGCACGGCCGAGCGCTTGTCGTTGTCGAAGCCGTAGAGGCTGCCACCGACGGTGACCTTGACGGTATCGGCCAGGTTGAACTTGGTACCCAGCTGGCCGTGGTACAGCTGTGCGTCATGCTTGAACTGCACGCCGTCGCCGTCGACGTTGTCCTTGAGGGTGTAGTGACCGGCGCTGCCGAACAGCTCGGCGCCGCCCAGGTTGGTCTTGTAGGTGACGGCCACGCCTTCGGGGTTGATGTCGCTGTCCCAGATGATGTCGCCCATGCTCACCCAAGGCTGCATCATCTTGCCGCCGATCAGGTGCAGGTTGGGCACGGCGGTCGGGTGCCAGTCGAGGTAGGCCAGGTCGACCCACAGCGATTTCTTGTCGAAGTAGTTGTCCAGGCTCTGGTTGGTCGAGCGGGCGTCCGAGCTGCTGCCGGTGGCCACGCGAATACCGGCGTCGACCTGCGGGTTGATCTCGCTGTAGAAGCCGACGCGGGCACGAACACGCTCGCGGTCCTGGTTGCCGCTGCGGCTGTTGGGGTTGTCGACGTTGACGTCTTCGTAACGCAGGCGCACGTCACCTTTGATCTGGGTCTTGGCGGCCCATGCCACTTTCTGTTCGAAGGAGCTCAGACGCTCGGACTGGGCTTTCTGGTCGGCCTTTTCCTTGGTTTCCTTTGCCAGGTCGCCCTGCAGTTCGTTGTACTGCGCCTGGTTGATCGAGCCATTGGCGCGGAGCATTTCGAGCAGCTTGGCGTCGACAGCAGCACTGGCCGGAGTACTCAGAGCCAGCATCATGCCGGTGAGGCTCACTCCAGTAAGTGTAGAAACAAGACGCATAAGGTTCTCCCTGTTGGAAAAAGTGGGGAGGCTCAAGCGCCCGCCCCCGAGTTGGCATGTCTTCGGAAAGGGCCTGAATAGACAGGTTCTGGGGTTCCGGAAAACAGGCGCAAGTATTGCGGGGGCGGATGACAGAATAATGTCTAAACAGTGGCACTGTTGTTAAGTAAACGGGGCGTCATTTGAGTGTCACGGCCGGTTTGGCAATACTGGCGCCCTGTTCTCAAGCGAGTCGGTATCGTGATCAGCCTTCATAGCCTTGCCCATCTGCGCGATCTGCCGGCGGCCACCTGGGATGCCCTGGTGCCCGCCGGCCAACCGTTCCTGCGCCATGCTTTCCTGACGGCCATGGAGGACAGCGGCAGTGTCGTGCCCGCTACCGGTTGGGCCGCCGAGCACCTGGTGCTGGAGCGCGACGGCGAGGTGCGGGCGTTGCTGCCGGCCTACCGCAAGTGGCATTCGTTCGGCGAGTATGTGTTCGATCATGGCTGGGCCGATGCCTGCGAGCGCGCGGGCATCGCGTACTACCCCAAGCTGCTGGGCGCGGTACCGTTCAGCCCGGTGAGCGGACCCCGCCTGTTGGCGGCCGATGCTGGCGATGGCGCGTTGCTGTTGCAGGCGATTCCGGAGTACCTGGGCAAGGGCGGGTTGTCCGGGGCGCATATCAATTTCACCGACAGTGTGCTGGATGAGGCCATTGCCGGCGTGCCGGCATGGATGGAGCGCCTGGGTTGCCAGTTCCATTGGCGCAATCGCGGCTACCGGGATTTCCAGGACTTTCTCGACACGCTCAGCTCACGCAAGCGCAAGCAGATGCGCAAGGAGCGCGAGCAGGTGGCGGGACAGGGGATCGACTTCACCTGGTACCGCGGCGATGAGCTGAGCGAGGCGCAGTGGGATTTCGTCTACCGCTGCTATGCCAACACCTATGCCGTGCGACGACGGGCGCCGTACCTGACTCGCGAGTTCTTCGGCCTTGTTGCCGAGCGCATGCCCGACGCGATTCGCGTGGTGATTGCCCGACAGCACGGGCGCGATGTAGCCATGGCGTTCAGCCTGGTCGGTGGCGACAGCCTTTACGGTCGCTACTGGGGGTGTCTGGATGAATTCGATCGCCTGCACTTCGAGACCTGTTTCTACCAGGGCATGGACTACGCGATCAGCGCAGGCTTGCAGCGCTTCGATGCCGGTGCCCAGGGCGAACACAAGCTGATTCGCGGGTTCGAGCCGGTGATCACGCGCTCGTGGCATTACCTGCTGCATCCGGGGTTGCGGCGGGCGGTGGATGAATTTCTGGAGCAGGAGCGGGTGGGGGTGAGGGCGTATGCCGAGGAGGCCAGGGGTATGTTGCCGTATCGCCAAGGCTGAAACGATGGCGGCGTGGGAGCGGGCTTGCCGCGCGATGGCATCCGCCCAGGCTGCCGCCATCGCGGGGCAAGCCCGCTCTCACAAGTACACTTGCGCCCAGCCCGCTCAGTCCACCCCGACGAACCCGCCCGTCTGGTGATGCCACAACCGCGCATACAAACCGCGTTGGGCCAGCAGTTCGGCGTGGCTGCCGCTCTCGACGATATGCCCCTTGTCCAGCACGATCAGCCGATCCATGCGGGCGATGGTCGACAGGCGGTGGGCGATGGCGATCACTGTCTTGCCCTGCATCAGGGTCTCCAGGCTTTCCTGGATCGCCGCCTCGACCTCCGAATCCAGCGCCGAGGTGGCCTCGTCCATGATCAGGATCGGCGCGTTCTTCAGCAGTACCCGGGCAATGGCGATGCGCTGGCGCTGGCCGCCGGAGAGCTTCACGCCGCGTTCGCCGACATGGGCATCGAAGCCGGTGCGGCCCTGGGCGTCGGACAGTTGCGGGATGAACTCGTCGGCCCGCGCCCGACGCACCGCCTCCCAGACGTCCTCGTCGCTGGCATCCGGCCGCCCGTACAGCAAGTTGTCGCGGATCGACCGGTGCAGCAGCGAAGTGTCCTGGGTGATCATGCCGATCTGCGCGCGCAGGCTGGCCTGGTTGACCTCGGCGATGTCCTGGTTGTCGATGAGGATGCGCCCGCTGTCGACGTCGTACAGGCGCAACAGCAGGTTGACCAGGGTCGACTTGCCGGCGCCGGACGGACCGATCAGGCCGATCTTCTCGCCAGGGCGGATGTCCAGGTTCAGCGCGTCGATCACCTTGCCGCCCTTGCCGTAGTGGAAGTCGACATGGTCGAAGCGCACCGCCCCGCGGCTGACCTTGAGCGCGGGAGCGCCGGGCCTGTCGCTGACGGTGACGGGCTGGGCGATGGTCTGCAGGCCGTCCTGGACCATGCCGATGTTTTCGAAGATGCCGTTGACCACCCACATGATCCAGCCGGACATGTTGACGATGCGGATCACCAGGCCGGTGGCCAGGGCGATCGCGCCCACGGTGATCAGCGACTGGCTCCACAGCCACAGGGCAAGGCCGGTGGTGGTGACCACCAGCAGCCCGTTCAGCGAGGTGATCACCACGTCCATGCTAGTGATGACCCGCGAGGCCAGTTGGGTCTTCTCGGTCTGCTCGCTGATCGCTTCACGGGCGTACTGCTGCTCGTAGTCGGTGTGGGCGAACAGCTTGAGGGTGGCTATGTTGGTATAGCCGTCGACGATGCGCCCCATCAGCTTGGAGCGGGCGTCGGAAGAGATTACCGAGCGTTCCTTGACGCGGGGCACGAAGTAGAACAGCGCGCCGATGTAGCAGGCGATCCACGCCAGCAATGGCAGCATCAGCCGCCAGTCCGCTTCGGCGAACAGCACCAGCGAGCTGATGGCATAGATCAGCACGTGCCACAAGGCATCCACGGCCTGCACCGCCGAGTCGCGCAGGGAGTTGCCGGTCTGCATGATGCGCTGGGCGATGCGCCCGGCGAAGTCACTCTGGAAGAAGTTCAGGCTCTGCTTGAGCACGTAGGTGTGGTTCTGCCAACGGATCAGGCTGGTCATGCCCGGGCTGATGGTCTGGTGCACCAGCAGGTCGTGCAGGCCGAAGAACACCGGCCGCAGCACCAGCACCACCACCAGCATCCAGATCAGCTCGCCGCTGTGCTCGCTGAAGAAGTTGACGTTGGGCGTGCCCTGGGCCAGGTCGATGATCCGGCTCAGGTAGCTGAACAGCGCCACTTCGATCAACGAGGCGATCAGCCCGACGATCAGCAGGGCGAGGAAGCTCGGCCAGACCTGGCGCAGGTAGTAGAGGTAGAACGGCCAGACCTTGCCGGGAGGCGCCTCGCTCGGCGCCTCGCGGAAAATGTCGATCAACTGTTCGAAACGACGGTACAGCATGGGTGACGACACTCCTGTTCGACCCGACTCACGTCCCTGTGTGGCGCGGGATCAGTCGATGCGTTTGGCCGACTTGATGTACACCGGATCCGCCGGTACATCGCGCATGCCTTTCTTGACGGTGGTCTGCGAATTGACGATCTGGTCGACCACTTCCATGCCCTTGGTGACCTTGCCGAACACCGCGTAGCCACGGTCGCGACCCGGGTTGAGGAAATCGTTGTCGGCGACGTTGATGAAGAACTGGCTGGTGGCCGAGTTCGGGTCGGACGTGCGGGCCATGGACAGGGTGCCACGGGTGTTCTGCAGGCCGTTGCTGGCCTCGTTGCGGATCGGGTCCTTGGTGCTCTTCTGCACCATCTGGTCGGTGAAACCGCCGCCCTGGACCATGAAGCCCGGGATCACGCGGTGGAAGATGGTGTTGTTGTAGAAGCCGCTGTCGACGTACTCGAGGAAGTTCTTGGTACTGATCGGCGCTTTTTCTGCGTTCAGCTCGATTTCGACCTGGCCGAAGCTGGTGTCCAGCAGCACGTGCGGGGTCTTGTCCGAGGCCATGACGCTGGTGGCGAAGGCGACCGAGCAGGCGGTGAGCAGAAGTTTTTTCAGCATGGGCTCAAAGATCCTTGAGAGGTGGAAGCGGCTGCGAGGAACTGCAGCACGGTACGATTGAAGACTTCAGGTTGATCAAGGGGCGTAGCGTGCCGCGAATCGTCGATGACCGCCAGCCTGGCGTTGGGCATCAGGGCGACGTAACGCTCCTTCAGTTGTATCGGTGTGTAATCGTGGTCGGCGGTGATCACCAGGGTGGGACAGCGGATCAGGCCGATGCGTTCCTGCACGCCCCAGTCGACGATGGCGTCGAAGCTCTTGAGATAGGCACGCTTGTCGTTGCGTGCCCAGCGCTCGGCCATCTTGCGCCGCAGTTCGGCCTGCTCGGGCTTGGGGAACAAGCGCTCGGCCAGGCCCTTGCCGACGGTCTCGACGCTGAGCAGGCGCGCCAGGCTCCAGCGCTTGAGCCACCAGATCCAGTCGCCGCGGGTGCGTCGCTTGACCTCCGGGGCGCTGTTGACGATGCACAAGCTACGCAGCCATTCGGGGTGGTCGACGGCGAACTGGAACCCCACCATGCCACCCATGGACAGGCCGACGAAGTGGACCGGGCCGGTTTCCAAGTGTTCGAGCAGGGCCAGCAGGTCTTCGCTGAAGGCCTTGATCCGGTAGCCCGCGCGTGGTTTGGATGACTGCCCGTGGCCGCGGATATCCATGAGGATCACCCGATAGTGGCGGCTGAGTTCGGGCACCTGCAGTTCCCAGTCCTGGCTGCTCGAGCCCAGCCCATGCAGCAGCACCAGGGGGGCGCCCTGGCCGTGTTCCTGGTAATGCAGCTGGCATCCGTCGTGTTCGAAACAGGCCATGGGCGCGGTCCTCTCAGGCTTGCGGGGGGGCTGCGAAGGGCACGTCCAGCGGCGCGGTGTCGAAATTGCGCAGCAGTTCGATGAGGATCTGCGTGGCCGGGCCCAAGGTCTTTTCCTTGCTCGAATAAAGGTAGAACAGCGGGTGACGGCTGCCACCCTGATCCAGCGGCAGCGGCTTGAGCACGCCGTCACGCAGCTCACGCTCGATCATGTGCCGGGGCAACCAGGCAAAGCCCAGGCCGCTGCTGACGAAGGTGGTGGCGGTGCCCAGGCTGCCGACGGTCCAGCGCTGCTCGGCGCCGAGCCAGCCGACATCGCGTGGCTGGGCCCGGCCGGAGTCGCGGATCACCACCTGCAGCTGGCTTTCCAGGTCCTGGAAGGTGATCTCGCGGCCCAGGCGGTGCAGGGCGTGCTCGGGGTGGGCGACGGCGACGAACTCCACCGGGCTGAGCTCGGTGCCCAGGTAACCACCGATGTTGAAGCTGCTGATGGCCAGGTCGGCGATGCCTTCGTGCAGCACCTCCTCGACGCCGGACAGCACCTCCTCGCGCAGGCGTACCCGGCAACCGCGGCTCTGCGGCATGAACGCGCTCAGGGCCCTGACCAGGCGGGCGCTGGGGTAAGCGGCATCGACCACCAGGCGCACCTCGGCCTCCCAGCCCTGCTCCATGTGGTGCGCCAGATCCTCGAGCTGGCTGGCCTGCTTGACCAGCTGCCGCGAGCGGCGCAGCAGCACGCTGCCGGCCTCGGTGAGCACGGCCTTGCGCCCATCGATGCGCAGCAGCGGCACGCCCAGTTGTTCCTGCATGCGCGCCACCGTGTAGCTCACCGACGACTGCGAGCGATGCAGGGCTTCGGCGGCCTGGGCGAACCCGCCGTGATCGACCACCGCCTGCAGGGTCCGCCACTGATCCAGAGTTACGCGCGGCGCTTTCATCCAAGGCTCCTGTTGTCCTAAGCTGCGCTCTTCTCAAGGAGAGCGCCCGTATGAAGAAATGTTGTGCGGCTTTGCTGCTGTGCCTGCCCCTTGGGGCCATGGCATACCCTATCGATGTGGAGAAGGCGATGACTGGGGTCAAGGTGGACTACACCGCCTACGACACGGCCTACGACATCGGCTCGATCAGCCTCAACAACTATGGGCAGGTCCCGGCCGCCTGCAAGGTCACCTTCCGCAATGGCCCCGAGGCCCCGCGCGTGCGCCGGGTCAATGTCCCGGCCGGCAGGAGCGTGGATGTCACCGCCAAGTTCAACCGGCAGATCATCAAGCTGCGCATCGCCCTGGACTGCAAAGCGGAATAAACGGATTAATCGATAGATTGATCCCACTTTTTACGCTTTTTTATCGATAGGTCAACATTTAATCTCACCTCCATCGAATCGCCACCCTTTACCGCCGATGGAGGCACCCATGTCCCGCGTACTGATCATCGAAAGCAGCGCCCGCCAGCAGGATTCCGTTTCCCGCCAACTGACCCAGGATTTCATCCGGCAGTGGCAGGCGGCGCATCCGGCCGACGAGATCACGGTGCGTGACCTGGCCGTGACCCCTGTGCCTCACCTGGACGCCAACCTGCTCGGGGGCTGGATGAAGCCCGAAGAGCAGCGCAGCGGCGTCGAGCGCGAAGCGCTGGAGCGTTCCAACGCGCTGACCGACGAGCTGCTGGCCGCCGATGTGCTGGTGATGGCCGCGCCGATGTACAACTTCACCATACCCAGCACCCTGAAGGCCTGGCTGGACCACGTGCTGCGCGCAGGCATCACCTTCAAGTACACCCCGACCGGTCCACAGGGGCTGCTCAATGGCAAGCGCGCCATCGTCCTGACCGCTCGCGGCGGCATTCATGCCGGTGCCAGCAGCGATCATCAGGAACCCTACCTGCGCCAGGTGATGGCCTTCATCGGTATCCACGAGGTGGAGTTCATCCACGCCGAAGGGCTGAACATGAGCGGCGAGTTCCATGAGAAGGGTCTGAACCAGGCCAAGGCCAAGCTGGCCGCGGTGGCCTGATACGCGACGAATTCCCAACCTTGACACCTTGTGCTCCTTTGGGTGTGCCTGCCCGGCCATTGAGATGGCCGGGCTTTTTTTGCTCGCAGGAATTGCCATCCCACGCTGGCCTGATCGTTGGCAAGGGATGGCGAATGATTTGTTTGCGGCCCTTTCGCCGCGGTTCGTCGCCACGACAAGCCGGCTCCCACAGATACAGCGCAGGTCTTGAGAACTGCACGACCGGTGTGGGAGCCGGCTTGCCGGCGATGGGCTGCGCAGCAGCCCCACAATCCCCATGGTTGAACTGCCCAGGCCCAACCCGCTAAGGTCCCCGCCTTGATCCACGAGGGCCAACCATGGGCTACCTGATAATCGTCGCGCTGATCCAGGCGTACTCCTTCAACCTGATTGGCGAATACCTGGCCGGCCATGTCGACAGCTATTTCGCCGTGCTGGCGCGGGTGGTCCTGGCCGGGCTGATATTCCTGCCGCTAACCCGCTGGCGTCAGGTCGAGCCGCGCTTCATGCGCTCGATGCTGCTGATCGGCGCGCTGCAGTACGGCATCACCTATGTCTGCCTGTACCTCAGCTTCCGCGTGCTCACGGTGCCGGAGGTGCTGCTGTTCACCATCCTCACGCCACTGCACGTCACGCTCATCGAGGATGCCCTGAACCGCCGCTTCAACCCTTGGGCGCTGCTCGCCGCGCTGGTGGCGGTGGCCGGTGCTGCGGTGATCCGCTTCGATACCATCTCGGGCGAGTTCTTCATCGGTTTTCTGCTGCTGCAGCTGGCCAACTTCACTTATGCCGCCGGCCAGGTGCTGTACCGTCACCTGGTCGCCCGCCATCCGAGCGATCTGCCGCATTATCGGCGTTTCGGCTACTTCTACCTGGGCGCGCTGCTGGTGGTGTTGCCGGCTTTCCTGCTGTTCGGCAACGCCCAGCACCTGCCCAGCACCGACACCCAGTGGCTGGTGCTGCTGTTCCTTGGCCTGTGCCCGACGGCACTGGGGCTGTACTGGTGGAACAAGGGCGCATGCCTGGTTTCCGGTGCCACCCTGGCGGTGATGAACAACCTGCATGTGCCGGTGGGGCTGCTGCTCAACCTGTTGATCTGGAACCAGGACGAGCCACTTGGGCGCCTGGCCATCGGCGGCTCGATCATCCTTGCGTCAGTGTGGATGAGTCGCTGGGGAACCCCGCGCGTCCGGGTACCGGGAGCGGTCTGAGAGCGCCATGAAGCAAAGAGGCACCTGGCAGGTGCCCCTTCTTGAGGGTCAGGCGTCGCTCAGTTCGTTCAGCCTGCGTGCCTGCGGCTCCAGTTGCGGCCTGGCCGCCAGCCCGGCGCGCATGTCGTTGCCGCTGGGTTGCTGGTACAGGCTGAGGCCGAACTCGGGCAGTACCGCCAGCAGGTAGTCGAAGATGTCGCCCTGGATGCGTTCGTACTCGGCCCACGCAGTGGTGGTGGTGAAGCAGTAGATCTCCAGCGGCACGCCTTCGGCGGTGGCCTGCATCTGGCGGACCATGCAGGTCATGTTCGGGTGCACGTTGGGGTGGTTCTTCAGATAGGCCAGGGCGAATGCGCGGAAGGTGCCGATGTTGGTCAGCTTGCGACGATTGGCGGCCAGTTCGGCCACCGGCCCCAGCGCCTCGTTCCAGCTGTGCAGCTCCTGGCGCTTCTGTGCGAGGTAATCGCCGAGCAGGCGGACCTGGCCCAGGCGCTGCTCTTCCTCCGCGTTGAGGAAGCGCACCCCGCCGGCATCGATGAACAGGCTGCGCTTGATCCGTCGCCCGCCCGACTGCTGCATGCCGCGGTAGTTGCGGAACGACTCGCTCATCAGGCGCCAGGTGGGGATCGAGACGATGGTCTTGTCGAAGTTCTGCACCTTGACCGTGTGCAGGGTGATGTCCACCACGTCACCGTCGGCACCGGCCTGGGGCATCTCGATCCAGTCGCCGACATGCAGCATGTCGTTGCTGGTCAGCTGCACGCTGGCGACGAACGACAGCAGGGTGTCCTTGTAGACCAACAGCAATACCGCCGACATGGCGCCCAGACCCGACAGCAACAGCAGTGGTGAACGATCGATCAGGGTGGCGACGATGACGATGGCGGCGAAGATCCACAGCATCATCTTGGCCAGCTGCATGTAGCCCTTGATCGAGCGGGTGCGGGCGTGTTCGGTGCGGGCGTAGATGTCCAGCAGGGCGTCGAGCAGGCAGGACAGGGCGCGGGTCATGAACAGCAGGGTCACGGCCAGGGCGAGGTTGCCGAGGAAGTGCTGGGCGGTGGCCGACAGCTCCGGCACCAGCTTCAGGCCGAACTGCACCACCAGCGACGGGGTGGTCTGCGCCAGGCGGTGAAACACCTTGTTGTGGCGCAGGTCGTCCAGCCATCTGAGCGCCTGCTGGCGGGCCAGCAGGCGGCTGGAATGCAGCACCAGGAAGCGGGCCAGGCGGCCGATCAGCAGCGAAACGAGCAGCAGCACGATCAGGCCGAGCGTGGCGTGCAGCAGCGGGTGTTGGTCGAGGGTGCCCCAGAGGTCGAGGGCATCGCGCCAGAATCGTTGGATGTCCATAGGCGTATAAACAGTCTGTGTTGCGGTACGAAGCCGCATTAGAGCGTGGATCGGCGCAAAGTTGCCAAAAGAAATTCGGTTCTGGTCACGGAAAACGTTACCCTATGCAACTTGAATTTTTCGCACTTGCCCGAGGTTACCCCCGTGTTTTCCCAATTCGCCCTGCACGAACGCCTGCTCAAAGCCGTGGCCGAGCTGAAATTTGTCGAGCCGACGCCGGTGCAGGCAGCGGCCATCCCCCTGGCCCTGCAAGGGCGTGACCTGCGGGTGACGGCGCAGACCGGCAGCGGCAAGACTGCCGCATTCGTGCTGCCATTGCTCAACCGCCTGGTCGACCTGCGCGAGCGACGCGTCGAGATCCGCGCCCTGATCCTGCTGCCGACCCGCGAACTGGCCCAGCAGACCCTCAAGCAGGTACAGCTGTTCTCCCAGTTCACCTACATCAAGTCGGGCCTGATCACCGGTGGTGAAGACTTCAAGGAACAGGCCGCCATGCTGCGCAAGGTCCCCGACGTGCTGATCGGCACCCCGGGCCGCCTGCTGGAGCACCTCAACGCTGGCAACCTCGACCTGTCCCACGTGCAGGTGCTGATCCTCGATGAAGCCGACCGCATGCTCGACATGGGCTTTGCCGAGGACATGGAGCGCCTGTGCAAGGAGTGCGAGCAGCGCGAGCAGACCCTGCTGTTCTCCGCCACCACCGGTGGCGCGGCCCTGCGCGACATCATCGGCAAGGTGCTGAAGGACCCTGAGCACCTGATGCTCAACAGCGTCTCGCAGCTTGCCGAAGGCACCCGCCAGCAGATCATCACCGCCGACCACGACCAGCACAAAGAGCAGATCGCGCAGTGGCTGCTGGCCAACGAGACCTTCGACAAGGCGATCATCTTCACCAACACCCGCGCCCTGGCCGACCGCATCTACGGTCACCTGGTCGCCAAGGACGTGAAAGCCTTCGTGCTGCACGGCGAGAAGGACCAGAAAGACCGCAAGCTGGCCATCGAGCGTTTCAAGCAGGGCAGCTCCAAGGTACTGGTGGCCACCGATGTCGCCGCCCGCGGTCTGGACATCGACGGGCTGGACCTGGTGATCAACTTCGACATGCCGCGCAGCGGCGACGAATACGTGCACCGCGTGGGCCGTACCGGTCGCGCTGGTGGCGAAGGCCTGGCGATCTCGCTGATCACCCATAACGACTGGAACCTGATGTCGAGCATCGAGCGCTACCTCAAGCAGCAGTTCGAGCGCCGCGTCATCAAGGAGGTCAAGGGCACCTACAGCGGGCCGAAGAAGGTGAAGGCCTCGGGCAAGGCTGCCGGTACCAAGAAGAAGAAGGTCGAGAAGAAGACCGGTGCCGACAAGAAGGCCGCCGCCAAGCGCAAGCCGGCCGCCAAGCCCAAGGCCAAGGCACCTCTGGCCAGCTCCGATGGCATGGCGCCGCTGAAGAAGCGTGCGCCAGCGGCTGAATAAGGCTCTGTCGCTACGCGCCCGCCACTGCAACGGTGGCGGGCTGTTTCATCTTGTTCCCCGAGGCTTGTAGCTCGATTCCCAAACCGCACATTGGCCCAGGCATTTTGCCGTTCGGCCTGCACACTTCCTCTGGCATGCCCTGGTCAAGAGAAGTAGCGTATGTACATCTGTAAATACGAGGTGTCCCATGCGGTTTGAATGGGACGAAGAAAAGAACCTGCTCAACATCCGCAAGCACGGTGTCGATTTCAACGATGTGCCCGAGATGTTCCGGCACCCCATGCTGGCATTGTGGGATGAGCGGTTCGACTACGAGGAAGCACGCTGGATCAGCATGGGCGGGATCAACGCCTGGGTCAGCGTGGTTGCCTATACCGAACGGCAAGGGGATGCGATACGCGTCATCTCTGCCAGAAGAGCTACCCGACGCGAGGTGACGCGCTATGTCGAAACCATCCCAAAACGCTGATCAGGGAACAGTCGATACCTCGGAGATCCCGGAGCTCGGCGATGACTTCTTCCATCATGCCGAACTGCGGGTACCCGCCAAGCAGACGGTAACCATCCGCCTGGACGCCGATGTCCTCGAGTGGTTCAAGGCGCAGGGCGCCGGCTACCAGACCCGCATCAACCAATTGCTTCGCCAGTACATGCTGGCCCAGCAGCGCCGCTGAGCCTTGTTCGGCTCACGTCTTTTTCTCCGCTTCCTTCAGTTCCTGGATTCGCTTGTCGATCAGTTGGCACTTGTCCGGCAGGTCCTTGCTGGCGGTGCCGAGCTCCATGTGCTGGAGCTCGTCGTTGATCTCCTTGGCCTTCTGTGCGTTCTGCTCGGTCAGGCGACTTACCAGCCCGGCCAGCTCTTCTCTTTTTTGCGTGGCTTCTTCCGGTGTGCATGCCCAGCTGGGCATGGCGCAGAGCAAGGTGGCCGCGCAGATGAGGGGGCGCAGTGGTTTCATCCTTTTTACCTCCGGTGTTGAGCATGCTCGGTGGAGTTGGATGAGCGCGAGGAAGTTCAGTCTGGCTGACCGGGGTGCCATTACGGCACGGATCGCAAGCGGGAAAATTTAGGCTGGCATCGGCGCCGCCGGGCACCCGATAATCTGGATCCATTTTCACTGCCGAGCCTTGCCATGACATTCGACCAGCACAGGGGGCGCTCATGACCGCCGCCCGCAAGAATCCCGATGCCTTCGCGTTCCAGGTCATGCTGGGGCTGTGCCTGATCTGGGGTTGCCAGCAGGTGCTGATCAAGTCGGCCGCGGAGGACATCGCCCCGGTGATGCAGGCGGCGTTTCGCAACGGCATCGCTGCCGTGCTGGTGGGGCTGCTGATCTGTTTGCGCGGTGGCTGGAGCCAGGTGGGTAGCACTTGGCGAGCCGGGTTGCTGGCCGGTGGGTTGTTCGGTCTGGAGTTCCTGTTCATCGCCGAGGGGCTGAAGCTGACTTCGGCTGCGCATATGTCGGTGTTCCTCTATACCGCGCCGATCTTCACTGCCTTGGGCCTGCATTTCATGATGCCCAGCGAGCGGCTGCGGCTGTTGCAGTGGCTGGGCATCCTGCTGGCGTTCGGGGGGATTGCCCTGGCCTTTGCCGGCGGTGTTTCGCTCGAGCACCTCGACAGTCGCATGTTGCTGGGCGATGCCCTGGCGATCCTGGCGGGATTGGCCTGGGGGGCGACCACGGTGGTGGTGCGCGGCTCGCGGCTGTCGGAGGCGCCGGCGACCCTGACCCTGTTCTACCAGCTGGCGGTGGGGTTTGTCGGGTTGGTGATCATGGCCCTGTTGAGCGGGCAGATCAGCGACTTCTCGTTCACTCCGCTGGCGGTGGGCAGTGTGCTGTTCCAGGGCATCATGGTGTCGTTCGTCAGTTACCTGACCTGGTTCTGGTTGCTGCGCAAATACCTGGCTTCGAATCTTGCGGTGTTCTCGTTCATCACGCCGTTGTTCGGTGTGACCTTTGGTGTGCTGCTGCTGGATGAGCCGTTGAGCCTGAACTTTGTGATCGGCGCGGTGATGGTACTGCTCGGGGTGATCATGGTCAGCGCCGAGACGTGGGTGCGGCAGCAGTTGCGCAGGGTGGTGGGATAAGCGTTCGGCCGGCTGGGTCATCCCACCTGTCCCAGGCTGGAGCAGGGTTGCGAACTCGAGAAGCCTCCGGCCAGCACCCCGGCCACCCCCATCCCCGCTGCAGCCAGCACCAATGCCGGCTGCAACCCACCACTGAAGTGGCTGCTCGACGCCGCCAGCAATGGCCCACTCAACTGCCCAAGGGCGAAGCATGCGGTCAGCAGCCCGGCATTGCGTTGCGTGGCGTGGGGCGCCAGCTCCCGCGAGCGCTGCATCACCAGTTGCATGCAGGCCAGGAACGGACCGCCGCACAGAATCACCCCCAAGGCCAGGCCGACACCGCCGCCCAACAGACAGGCCAATACGCCCAACCCTTGCAACCACAGGGTCACGGTCAGCCAGCCCGAGGTCTGTCCCGGCCGGCGCAGGCTGACGACCACCACCCCCAGCGCCGACGCCAGGCCGAATGCCGGCCAGAACAGGTCGGCCAGCCATTGTCCGTGAAATTGCTGGCTGGCCATCTGTGACAGGAAGGTGGCTGGCAGAATGTAGCCGATTCCGTAGAGCCCATAGACCAGGCCCAGGCGCCCTATGCCATTGCCACGGCCTTGGCTGGTGCTGGCAGATACGGCGGCTGCCGGCTCCAGCGTCCGGGGCAGCCACGGCAGCACTGCCAGCAGCATCACCAGCGCCGCCACGCCGTAGATCAGCCACAGGGCCGCCGAATCCAACCCATTCAGATGCGCGCCCAGCGCCAGCAATCCGCTGACGGCGATACCGACACCGGGCCCGGCGAACACCATCGCGCCCAGGCGCTGGCGGCCATGGGCCGCGGCCAGCTGCTGGCTGAGGCTGGCAATCATCACCAGCACCCAGGCGCTGGCCACACCGGTGCCAAAGCGCAGCCACAGGTGGCTCCAGAAACCATTGGCCGCCCATGAGGCCAGGGTCAACAGCACGCACAGCCACAGGCCGCCATGCAGACGCAGGCGTACCTGAGCCGGCTGGCGGACGAACATCGCGTCGACGGCGCCGAGGAAGTAGCCCAGGTAGTTGGCGGCGGCGATCAGGCCGCCGGCGGTCAGGTCCAACTGACCCTCGGCGATGAGCCGGGGCAGTTGTGGTGTGAGGGCGAAGCGGCCGATGCCCATGGCCATCATCAGCGCCACGGCGCTGGCCAGCAGTTGCACGAAGGGCGACATGGAAAGTCTCCTGCACGAAGGGATGCGATGACTGGCAGGGTAGGGCGGATTGACTTTCAAAAAAATTGAATAATGATGATCAAGTTGTTCTGTTTTGGAGAATGTCGTGGAGTTCAGCCAACTGCGTATCTTCCAGGCCGTGGCCGAGGAAGGCTCGGTGACCCGCGCCGCCGAGCGCCTGCACCGGGTACCCTCGAACCTGTCGACACGTCTGCGCCAGCTTGAAGAGCAGCTGGGTGTGGAGTTGTTCCTGCGCGAGCGCCAGCGCTTGCAGCTGTCCCCGGCCGGCAAGGTCCTGCTGGATTACGCCAATCGCCTGTCGGCCTTGCATGACGAAGCGCTGGCTGCGGTGCAGGGTGGGCAGCCGGCTGGCGATTTCGTGCTGGGCACCATGTACAGCACGGCGGCCACTCATTTGCCGGTCTTGCTGGCGCGCTACCACCAGGCCTACCCGGCGGTGAACCTGCAGGTGCAGGCGGCGCCTAGCGGCGACCTGCTGGAAGGGTTGCTCAGCCACCGGCTGGACGCGGCGCTGGTGGACGGACCCTTGAGCCTGGCCGGGCTGGACGGCGTGCCGTTGTGCGAAGAGGAACTGGTGCTGATCACCAGTCTCGAGCACCCAACCGTGCAGAGTGCCAGGGATGTGGCCGGCAAGGCGGTGTTCACCTTCCGCCAGGGCTGTTCGTATCGCATGCGCCTGGAGGCCTGGTACGCCCATGTCCACACACCGATGGTGCGGGTGATGGAGATCGAGTCGTACCAGAGCATGCTGGCCTGCGTCATCGCGGGTGCCGGCGTGGCGATGATGGCGCAATCGATGCTCGATAGCCTGCCTGGGCGCGATCGGGTGAGGGTACATCGGTTGCAGGCGCCGTTCGACCGGGCTACTACCTGGCTGATGTGGCGACAGGGCAAATGCGGAGCGAACTTGCAGGCATGGATCGACCTGCAACAAAGCGAAACGATTAACCGGCCGTCGGAAGCTGCCGCTTCGGCTTGATCCGGGTCAAAATCGCCCTTATCTGTAAAGGCAGAGGCATGCGCAATACAGGACATCGGACTATGATCTGTATGACGCATCGCAGGATTGATTGACCGTGAGGCTGACCCGTCAAGGGGGCAATATGAACGAACGCATGTATAACTGGCTCCACGACCTCGCCGTCGCCTTGGGCTTGCTCCCGCCACCCCTACAGCCGGTGCCGATCCCTACCGACGAAGAACAGCGCAAGCGCCAGCCGCGTCGGCGCTGACAACCAGGCAAAAGGCCGCCGCATCTCCTCGATGCGGCGGCCTTTTGCGTTTCTGGTGTTGATCTTTGCCTGTGCCGGCCTCTTCGTCTTCAGGCCAGGTTCACGGTGGCGACCGGCTTGCGCGAAGCCAGGCTGACCAGCACGAAGCTCACCAGGCCGATCGCCAGGCTGTAGTAGATCGGCGAGTTGGCATCCAGGCCATCCTTGAACATGAAGAACAGCGCGGTGGCGAAGCCCAGCGACATGCTGGCGATGGCACCGGCGGTGGTCGCGCGTTTCCAGAAGATCGCACCCATCAGCGGGATCAGCATGCCGCCCACCAGCAGGTTGTAGGCCAAGGTCAGGGCGCTGATCACATCGTTCACCGCCAGGGCGATGCCCAGCACCACCAGGCCGGTGAGCAGGGTGAACAGACGGTTGATGCCCAGGCTCGACTGCTTGCCGCCACGCAGCTTGGGCAGCAGGTCCTCGGTCAGGGTGGTCGAGGCCGCCAGCAGGCCGGCGCTGGCGGTGGACATCATCGCGGCCAGGGCGGCGGCCATCAGCAGGCCACGAACACCTTCGGGCAACTGGCCCTTGATCATTTCGGCGAAGGCATTGTTCGGGTTCGCCAGGTCGGGCATCAGCACATGGGCGGCCATGCCGATCAGGGCGCAGGCCAGACCGTACAGTACACAGTAGATGCCGGCGGTGGTGCCGGCGCGCTGGCAGACCTTCTCGTCGCGGGCGGTGAACACCCGCTGCCAGATGTCCTGGCCGATCAGGATGCCGAAGAAGTAGATCAGGAAGTAGGTGATGATGGTGTCCCAGCCGATGGTGGTCCAGCTGAAGCTGGCCGCCGGCAGCTTGGTCACCAGGGCGTCCCAGCCGCCGGCGTTGTACAGGCACACCGGCAACAGGATGAACATCAGGCCCACGGTCTTGATGACGAACTGGACGATGTCGGTCAGGGTCAGCGACCACATGCCGCCGATGGTCGAGTACACCACCACCACGCCGCCGCCGAACAGCAGGGCCATCCAGAACGGCACGTCGAGCAGCACCTGCAGCACGGTGCCCATGGCCAGGGTCGAGGTCACCGCGATCATCAGGGCGTAGGCGAGCATGATCGCTGCGCTGGCCTGGCGTGCCATCGGGTTGTAGCGGCGTTCCAGCACCTGGGTGACGGTGAAGATCTTCAGGCGCAGCAGCGGCTTGGCGAGGAACAGGTTCAGCGCGATGATGCCCAGGCCCAGCGCGGCGCACAGCCAGAAGCCAGAGATGCCATGGACGTAGCCCAGGCGCACGGTACCGACGGTGGAGGCACCGCCAAGCACGGTGGTGGCCATGGTGCCCATGTACAGGGTCGGGCCGAGGTTGCGCCCGGCCACCAGGTAGTCTTCGTGGGTCTTCGCGCGCCGCATGCCGTACCAGCCAAGCCCGAGCATGCCAGCGGCATAGATCAGTACAACGATGATGTCCAAGGCCATTGGGGGTCTCCCGATTATCTTTATTATGGCGAGATCGGCCGTCCGGACGCTGTGCGGCGCCCGGCGGTTCTGTCTTGTGTTGGCGGGCCTCTATGGCCCTCCCGAATGGCTCCTGCCGGGGTCAAGCAATCGCTTGCAGCGCAACGCCCTGTAGGAGCGGCCTTGCGTCGCGAAAGGGGGGCGCAGCGCCCCCGGGTTTCGGCGTTTTCACATAAGACGCCGGGGCTGCTTCGCAGCCCTTTCGCGACGCAAGGCCGCTCCTACAAATGGGCGTTGCTTGACGGCTAGCGACGCACCACGCCCGGCAGCACGCAGAGCATTTCGAACAGCAGGTTGGCGCCCAGCAGCGAGGTGTTGCCGGTGGTGTCGTAGGGGGGAGAAACTTCGACCAGGTCGCAGCCGATCAGCTCCAGGCCGTGGCAACCGCGAATGATCTCCATCGCCTGGATGGTGGTCAAGCCACCGATTTCCGGGGTGCCGGTGCCAGGCGCCCAGGCCGGGTCGATGCCGTCGATGTCGAACGACAGGTACACCGGGCCGCCGCCGACCTTCTCGCGTACCTCGGCCATCAATGGCTCCAGCGATTTGTGCCAGCACTCTTCGGCCTGCACCACGCGAAAGCCCTGGCGGCGGCTCCAGTTGAAGTCGTCGGCGGTGTAGCCCTGGGCGCGCAGGCCGATCTGTACCACGCGGTCGCAATCGAGCAGGCCCTCTTCCACGGCGCGGCGGAAGGTGGTGCCGTGGGCGATCTTCTCGCCGAACATGTGGTCGTTGACGTCGGCGTGGGCATCGATGTGCACCAGGCCGATCTTGCCGTGCTTCTTGTGCAGAGCACGCAGGATCGGCAGGGTGATGGTGTGGTCGCCACCGAGGGTCAGCGGGATGACATTGTGCTCGACGATCTCGTCGTAGGCCTCTTCGATGATGCGCACGGCGTCCAGCAGGTTGAAGGTGTTGATCGCCACGTCACCGATGTCGGCCACCGACAGCGAGTCGAACGGGGCGGCGCCGGTGGCCATGTTGTAGGGGCGGATCATCACCGATTCGGCGCGGATCTGCCGTGGGCCGAAACGGGTGCCGGAGCGCAGCGAGGTGCCGATGTCCAGCGGCACGCCGATGAAGGCGGCGTCCAGGCCTTCGGCGCTTTGCAGGTGGGGAAGGCGGAGCATGGTGGCGATGCCGCCGAAACGCGGCATTTCGTTGCCGCCCAGTGGTTGGTGGAGAATCTTGTCCACGGTGGGCCTCATCAGTCGGTCGATTGTTCTGTTTGTTCGAACCTGTGCCGCCGCGCGCCTCGTTCGTCTGGTCTTGTCGGCGGGCAGGGACATTTCGGCCAAGTCTGCGCAAGGTAGTGCCCTGGAAGAATCGCTACCGACAAATACTTACTTCAGGAAATTCTGAACTATCGAGGTGAAGGCAGGTTAGACTCTGGCGATTTCCAGCCTGCGGAACCCCGCCCCATGGCCTCATCGCTGCCTGACCTGAAACTACTGCGCATCTTCGCCAGCGTGGTGCGTCACCAAGGCTTCGCCAATGCCCAGCGCGACCTCAACCTGTCCACCTCGGCCATCAGCACCTACATGAGCCAGCTGGAAGGGGCGCTGGGGATCGTGTTGTGCCATCGCGGCCGCGGCGGCTTCAGCCTGACCAGCAAGGGGGAGCTGTTCCATCAGGAGACGTTGCGCCTGCTTGGCGAACTGGACGGTTTCGAGCAATACGCGGCGGCGCTCAAGGGCGAACTGCGCGGCACCCTCAACCTGGGCGTGATCGACTCCACCGTCGGTGACCGCGCCTTGCCACTGGCCGAGGCGATTGGCGCCTACAGCCAGGAACACCCGGCCGTGCACCTGCACCTCTCGGTGTCCAGCCCCTACGAGCTGCAGCTGGGCGTGCAGGACAACCGCCTGGACCTGGCGATTGGCGCGTTTTCCTCGCGCATGAGCGGGCTGGTGTACCAGCCGCTGTATCGCGAGCAGCACTGGCTCTACTGCAGCAACCGTCACCCGCTGTTCGCCGAGCGGCGCATCCCGGAACCGGTGGTCACCCAGCAGCGCATGGTCGGGCGTGGCTACTGGAGCCAGGCGGAGCTGGCCCGGCACGGCTTCAAGCACAGTGCCGCGACGGTGGAGAGCATGGAGGCGCAGCTGATTCTGATTCTCTCTGGCGCCTATATTGGCTACCTGCCTGAGCATTACGCTCAAGCCTGGGTCGACAAGGGCGACCTGCGGGTTCTGTCGCCCGCGACCTTTGGCTACCAGGCGCCGTTTTCCCTGATCATCCGTCGTGGCCGCAGCCGTGAACCCTTGATCCAGACGTTCCGCGACCTGCTCAAGAGCCAGCTCAACGTAGGTTGATTCCTACATCCTTCAGCGCATTCCGTCAGCTTCAGACCATTTCCTACAAAACTTGACCGATGGCGTGCTGGCCATCTGCTAAATATCTACTTGCTCTGATGAATTTCCCCACTCATCTGGATAAGCAAGGGACCGCGAACGATGCGCATGAATTTGCCCGTCACTGAGCATGAAAGAACCTTTCCCCAGGACCAGCGGCTGATCTCCACCACCGACCTGAACAGCCGCATCACCTATTGCAACGACGCGTTCGTGGCCATCAGTGGCTTCACCTACGAAGAGCTGGTCGGCCAGCCGCACAACCTGGTGCGCCATCCCGACATGCCCCCGGCGGTGTTCGGCCACATGTGGGACACCATCAAGCAAGGCAAGCCCTGGATGGGGGTGGTCAAGAACCGCGCCAAGAACGGGGATTTCTACTGGGTCAGCGCCTATGTCACGGCGGTGTACGAAAACGGTCGGATCAGCGGCTACGAGTCGGTGCGCTCGGTGCCGAGCCGCGACCAGATCCGTCGGGCCGAGAAACTGTATGCGCGCCTGCGCGCCGGGCGCTCGCCGGTACCGCTGGCCGCGCGCGTCGGGCATGGCATCGGCCATGGCTGGCCGCTGATCGCGGCGGGGCTGCTGTCTGCCGCCGCCTATCTCTGGCTGCCGCCGTATGCCGCGCTGGGCGTGCTGATGGCCAGCCTGCTGGCGGCCTGGTATGTGGTCGAGCACCGGCAGAACCAGTCGATCCGCCACACGCTCGAAGAGCACCCCAAAGCCTTCACCAGCCCGCTGGTGGCGCTGACCTACAGTGACAACCCCGGCCTGCAAGGCCAGCTCGACCTGGCCATCCTCAGCGAGGAAGCGCGCCTGCAGACGGCACTGACCCGCCTGGTCGACGCCGGTATCGGGGTCAAGTCGCGGGCCGCGCAATCCGCCGGCCTGTCCGACGCCCAGGCCCAGATGCTCGACCGTCAACGCAGCGAGACCGACCAGTCGGCCACCGCCATCGCGCAGATGGCGGCGACCATCCAGCAGGTCACCCACAACGTGCAGAGCACGGCCCATGCCGCCAGCGATGCCGACCAGCTGGCCCAGCAGGGCAGCGAGCTGGCGCAGCAGAGCCTGCAGGCCATGGGCAGCATGAGCGAGGCGGTGAGCGACATCGGCCAGGCGGTCAACGCCCTGGCCGAGCAGACCCAGTCGATCGGCAGCGTGGTGGATGTGATCACCTCGATCGCCGAGCAGACCAACCTGCTGGCGCTCAATGCGGCCATCGAGGCGGCGCGGGCCGGCGAGCAGGGCAGGGGCTTCGCCGTGGTGGCGGACGAGGTGCGTTCCCTGGCGCAGCGGACCCGTGCCTCGACCGAAGAGATCCACCACATCATTTCTACCTTGCGCAGCGGGGCCGACCGCGCGGTGGCCAGCGCCAGCCGTGGGCAGCAGATCTCCAGCGATAGCGTGCACAGCGTCGAGGCGGTACAGGCGGCGTTGTCCGGCATCGCCCAGGCGGTCAGCCGCATCACCGGGATGAGCCAGCAGATGGCCACGGCCTCCGAGCAGCAGAGCCATGTGGCCGAGGACATCAATCAGCAGATCGTGCGGATCGCCCACCTGTGCGATGAGAGCGCGGGCCAGGCCAAGCAGGGGGCCGAGATCAGCCAGGACCTGGAGCGGATGGCGGAGTACCTGCACAGCCTGGCGGAGCGGTTCAACCGCTGAGGGCTTCCCCGGCACGCATCACGGTGGGCGCGGGTTCACCCACGAAGCAAGCGGTGCGCTGGAGGGCACCGCTGCGCCGGTGTTCGCGGGCAAGTCGCATCGGCGCGCCGCTGCTCCCACAGGGGTCACAGTTGCTGTACCTGGGGGAGCCGGCTTGCCGGCGATGGGCTGCACGGCAAGCCAGGCTTGCAGCCTCGCCACGTCCCTTGTGGCAAACTATCCGCCCCAAGGAGCCCCCCATGCCCAGACCCCGCTGCGAGCGCTGCCAGCGTCCGCTCGCCCATTGCCTCTGCCCACTGATCCCGCAAATCGACAGTCGTACCCGCGTGGTCGTCCTGCAACACCCCAGTGAGACTGCCCACGCCCTGAACACCGCGCGTCTGGCGGCCCTGGGGCTGGTCAACGCAGAGCTGCGCATCGGCGAGGTATTCGACGACCTGGATGATCTGCTTGCCACGCCGGGCTACCGGCCTGCGCTGCTGTTCCCCGGTGACGAAGCCGAGGTCCTGGAAAGCTACGGACAAGGCCACGACCTGCCGCTGATGTTGATCGTGCCGGACGGCACCTGGCGCAAGGCGCGCAAGCTGCTGTACCTGAACCCGCTGCTGGAGGCGTTGCCACGGGTGACGCTCGCAGACGTTCAGCCATCGCGCTATCGGTTGCGCAAGGCACCGGAGCCCGGGGCCTTGTCGACGCTCGAGGCGGTGGTGCAGGCATTGAACGTGCTGGAGGCGCCGGCAGGGTTCGATGCCCTGTTGCGTCCGTTCGAGGCGTTGATCGAGGGGCAGATCGAGGCCATGGGGGCCGAGACGTTCCAGCGCAATCATGGGCAGGGTTGAGTTGGCGCCAGCTTGCGCCGCCCTGATCGCGGCGTAAATGTTCACACGACTGGCTCATGCCCCGCGAAGAGGCCGCTACAGCCCACTCACCTTTCCCGCAACGCTTCCGTCCGTGCCTTCATCACGGGCTTCAACAGATAATCCAGCACGCTCTTCTGCCCGGTGATGATGTCCACCGTGGCCACCATCCCCGGAATGATCAGCAGCGGCTTGGTGTCCCCGCCCAGGTGGTTCTTGTCCGTGCGTACCTGGATCAGGTAGAACGCATTGCCCTTGTCATCGGTGACGGTATCCGCGCCGATCAGCTCCAGCTTGGCCTTGAGCCCGCCATAGATGGTGTAGTCATAGGCACTGAACTTGACCATCGCCGTCTGCCCCGGGTGCAGGAACGCCACATCCTGTGGCCGCACCTTGGCCTCGATCAGCAGGTTGTCCTCGATCGGCACGATCTCCACCAGGTCGCTGCCGGGCTGCACCACGCCGCCGATCGTATTGACCTTGAGCAGCTTGACGATGCCGCGCACTGGCGACACCACGGTGGTGCGGTTGACCCGGTCATCGATGGCGATGCTGGTGGCGGTGATCTTCGACAGCTCCGTGCGCTTGTCGTTGAGTTCCTTGGCGGCGTCGGAGCGGAAGCTGGCGTCGGACTCCTGGATCTTGCTCCTGATTTCGGCGATCGCCGCCTCGGCACGAGGGATGGCCAGGTTGGTGGCGTTGAGCTGGCCGCGGGCTTCGACGCTGCGCTGCTTGAGGCGCAGGATCTCCACCGGCGAGATGGCGCCCTTGCTCACCAACGGCGACGACATGTCCAGTTCCTGCTGCAGCAGGCCCACCGCCGAGCGGTACTGCTCGACCTTGGAGCGGAACTCGGCCAGCTCCTGGGTCTTCTGCCGCAGCTGTTCATTGAGCGTCTGTTTCTCGCTGGCCAGGCGGCGCTGGCGCGAGTCGAACAGCGCGGCTTCATCCTCGGCGACCTGCGGTGCCTTGGCGCGCACTTCCTGCGACAACACGAAAGGGCGGCCTTCGGACTCGGCTGACAGGCGTTCGACCTGGGCGGTCAGGGCATAGCGGTCGGCCTCGCTTTCGCCCTTGTTCGATTTGAAGCGGGTGTCGTCCAGACGCAGCAGGGTGGCGCCCTTGTCGACCATCTGGCCTTCGCGCACGAAGATCTCGGTGACGATGCCACCTTCGAGGTTCTGCACCACCTGCACCTTGCTCGACGGGATGGCCTTGCCCTCGCCGACGGTCACTTCGTCGAGGACCGCGAAGTTGGCCCAGGCCAGCGCCACCAACAGCAGGATCGCCGCCAGCCAGACAGTGAGGCGTGGCAGGCTGGGTGAATCCTGCAGGGTGGCGCCGGCCAGCTCCGGCATGTAGTCGCGCTCGGCGCGTTTGTCGGCGCCCTGGAGGTAGCTGCGCACGCTATGGCTGAGGGACATGTTCTACCTCCGATGAAGACCGGGGCCTTCGTGGGTGCGGGCTTGCCCCGCGATGACGGTATCGCGGGGCAAGCCCGCTCCCACGGCGATTTCAGGTTGTTCGTTCAAAGTGCCGCGCCGATACGGCCTTTGCGCAGTGCGTCGATGACCGCGTCCTTCGGCCCGTCGGCGACGATCTTGCCGTTGTCCAGCACCAGCAGCCGATCCACCAGGCTGAGCATCGATGTGCGGTGGGTGACCAGCAGCAAGGTCTTGCCCGGCACCCAGGCCAGCAGGCGTTGGCGCAGCTGTTCCTCGCTGCTGTTGTCCATGTGGCTGGTGGGTTCGTCGAGGATCAGGATCGGCGGCTCGAGCAGCAGCGCCCTGGCCAGCAGCACGGCTTGGCGCTGGCCGCCTGAGAGCAGTTGGCCGCGCTCGCCCACCGGGCGGTCGAAGCCTTGCGGGTGCTGGCGGGCCAGTTCGCTGACAGCGGTGAGCTCGGCCACTTCGAGCATGCGTGCGTCGCTGACATGGCGAGCGCCCAGGGTAAGGTTGTCGCGCAGGCTGCCGGCCAGCAGTGGCAGGTCGTGGGCCACGTAGCCGAGCTGGTTGCGCAGGTCGGCGATGTCCAGCTGGCGCAGGTCGAGGTTGTCCAGCAGGACCTGGCCCTCGTCGGGATGATGGAAACCCATCAGCAGGCGCGCCAGGGTGCTCTTGCCCGAGCCGCTGCGGCCGATGATGCCGATCCGCTCGCCTGGCTTGACCGTGACGCTCACGTCGTTGAGCGCCGGGGCGGTCTGGCCCGGGTAGCGGACGGTGGCGTGGCTGATGGTGATGCCACCCTGCAGCGCCGTGTGTTCCAGGGCCTGCTGCTCGGCCTGGCGCTCCTGGGGCAGGCTCATCAGCGCATCGGTGCTGCGCATGGTCAGCTGGGCCTGCTGGTAGCGGGTGATCAACCCGGCGATCTGGCCCAGCGGCGCGAGCACCCGGCTGCCCAGCATGTAGCTGGCCACCAGCGCACCGACGCTGAGGTTGCCGGCAATGATGCTGTACACCCCCGCAACGATGGTGGCCATGCCGCAGAACTGCTGGATGAACAATGTGCCGTTGCTGGCCAGCGACGACAGGTTGCGGGCGTGGGCATCGAGGCGGGCGATGGCGCCGTTGGTGTGTTCCCACTGGTACTGGCGTTCGCTTTCGGCGCCGCAGGCCTTGAGGGTTTCCAGACCGCCCAGGGTCTCGATCAGCAGGGCCTGGCGCACGGCGCCCAGGCTCAGGCTCTTTTGCACCGTGTCACGCAGGCGCACCTGGATGAACAGCGCCAGGCCCACGGCCAGCGGGAAGGCCACCAGCGGGATCACCACCAGCCAGCCGCCGAGCAGGCCGATGACCAGCAGCATCAGGGCCACGAACGGCAGGTCGATGATGCTGGTCAGGGTGACGGCGGTGAGGAATTCGCGCAGGCCCTGGAAGTCATGGATGCTCTGGGCGAAGCCGCCGATGGTGGCCGGGCGGGCTTTCATGCTCATGCCGGTGATGCGCTCGAACAGCGTGGCGGAGAGGATCAGGTCGGTCTTCTTGCCGGCCTGGTCCAGCAGATGGGCGCGCACCGTGCGCAGCACCAGCTCGAAGGCCGTGCCGATGAACAGGCCGGCCACCAGCACCCACAAGGTCGACAGCGCCTGGTTGGGCACCACGCGGTCGTAGGTCTGCATGACGAACAGGGGCACCATCAACCCCAGCAGGTTGATCAGCAGGCTGGCCAGCAGGGCATCGCCATACAGCCAGCGGGAATGGCGCAGGGTGTCGCGGAACCAGGCGTTGACCCTTGGGATCAGCGGCGCGCGCACGTCCTCCAGGGTGTGACGGGGCCGGGCGAACAGGGCCTGGCCGCTGTAGGCCTCGGCCAGCGCCGGGCGCTCGACCCACTGCTCGCCACCGTCCGCCTCGCACGGCAGCAGCAGCGCCCGGCCGTTTTCCCCCCAACGTTGCAGCACGGCGCTGCGGCCGTCGTTGAGGATCAGCAGCACCGGCAGGTTGAGTGCCGAGATGGCGTCCAGTTCGCGCTGCAGGACCCGTGCCTGCAGCCCGGCCCGAGCGGCGGCGCGAGGCAGCAGGGCCAGGCCCAGGCGCTGCTCGGCCAGTGGCAGGCCGCTGCACAGGCTGGCGCGGCTGGCCGGGCAGCCATGCAGCTTGCACAGGATCAGCAGGCCATCGAGCAACGGATCATCAACATCCAGGCGCGGTTGCGCACTTTGCATACTGGTCACGATGGCCTGCTCCTGCCGCGGTGGACGGGAAATGGGCGCTGACGGAGCGTTCCCTTGTCTCGTTCAGAACCTAACGCATGTCGGGCAACCTGGCTTCGTTGCGCACCTCGGTCTTGGCGATGGCCTCCGGTGGCAGCGAGATGCGTTGCTTGCTCAACAGCTCACCCATGGTCGCCAGCACCCGGTACATCGAGAACTCTTCGGTGTAGCGCACCTCGGTGTAGCGGCGGTTGGCGTTGTACAGCTCGTTCTCGCTGTCGAGCACGTCGAGCAGGGTGCGCTGGCCCAGGCCGAACTGATCCTGGTAGGCGGCGCGCACGCGTTGCGTGGTCTCGGCGTATTCGCGGGCGCTCGGGGTCTGCTTGCGGGCGTTGTTCATCGCGTTCCAGGCCAGGCTCAGGTTCTCGTTGAGCTCGCGCAGGGCGTTGTTGCGGATGTCCATGGCCTGGTTGATCTTGTGTGCGTCGGACTGCAGGCGGGCCTTGTCGCTGCCGCCGCGGAACAGGTTGTAGCTGAGCTCGACGCCTGCCTGCCAGTCGTTGTTGTCATGGCCTTTCTGGCCGCCGGTGTTGTTGTTCGCGCCAGTGGCCAGCACCGCATCCAGACGTGGGTAGAAGGGCGACTTGGCCACTTCGTACTGCTGCTCGGCGGAGCGCACGTCAGCCTGGGCCGACTTGAGGTAGGGGTTGTTTTCCAACATGCCCTGGCGAGCATTCTGCAGGTCGCCCGGCATTTCTCCCTTGATCGTGACGGGCGTATCCAGTTCGTCGGGCATGCGGCCGACTACGCTGTAGAAATTGGCTTCGGCGTCGGCCAGATCGACTTCGGCCGTGTCGAGGTTGTTCTCGGCCAGGGCGCGACGGGCGCGAGACTGGTCGAGGTCGGCGGTGCTGCCCACGCCACGCTCGCTGCGCAGGCCGATCTGGTCATTGACCCGCAGGTGCGCCTGCAGGTTGTTCTTGGCCAGGGTCACCAGCTCGCGGCGTTTGAGCACTTCGAGGTAGACCTCGATGGCGCGAAGGGCCACGGTTTCGGCGGTGGCCTGGGTGAAGTAGGCGCGCGATGTGGCGACCGCCTCGGTGCGTGCGACTTCGTTGGAGGTGTTGAAACCGTCGAACAGCATCTGTCGCAGACGCAGTTCGGATTGGGTGTAGTTGAGCGTTTCCTTGTTGTGGTTACGCGTGCCGTCGGCGTTGAAGCCGCGGGTGTTGGTATTGTCGGAACGTTGCCGGCCGTAGCCTGCGACCAGATCGACGGTTGGGTAGTACCCCCCGCGCGCGAACTTCACATCCTCGTCGGCGGACAGCCGGCTGTTGCGGCTGGCGCTGATTTCTGGATGTTGGTCCACGGCGTTCTGGACAGCCTCGGTAATCGACATCGCCTGACTGTTGGCACACGCCATGGCCAACAAAATCGCACTGGTGATGGGGGTTAAAGCGCGCATGGGGTACTTCTCCCTGGTCTCGAATAATGTCCTGCTGTTCGCCAAAAAAATGACGAAAATTTAGAATCAAACCGTTTCAGGTTTGTAACAACAGAGCTAAGAACATTTAACGGGCGAGCTAAGAAGATTTTTTCATAAGTTATATGCAAAAAAAAACTTATGCGGTCTAAGAAATCCGGGACATTGTTTCATTCAGGTGGTTACGGGAATTGGCTGGGACAAGCGATTTCCGGGCCTCGGAGAAAGTTCCAGATTTTTTGCAGCTAAGGAGACAGGGGAGGACGGCGAAAGCGGAATTTGGCGACAAAAAAATGGCACTGAATAATGGCCATTCACCATCTCCCTTCTCGCGGTAGTTGTCACAAGGAGCGTGTTTTCTCACGAACGTGACAGCAACGATCCGTCACCGCGGAACGTTGTGCGATTTACCTGACAAGCCTTGAACTGCGAAAAGCCCATCGGCAGGGGAGGCGTACGCTCATGGCTAAATTAGTCGGTGTGGTCAGCAAGGTAGTCGGCCAGGTATTCGCGGTAAGTGATGACGGTCATCGCCGTTTGCTGGTGGAGGGCGATCGTCTGTTCGCCGGCGAGCAACTGGAGACTGGCAATGCCGGTGCGGTGGCCGTTCGCTTGCACAACGGCGCCGAACTGACCCTGGGCCGTGACAGCAGCCTGGAGATGACGTCCGACCTGCTGGCCAACCGTGCCCCTCATGTACAGGCACCGGACCCGGTGCCCAGTGAAACCCAGCTCAGCGATGTCGAGCAGTTGCAGCAGGCCATCGCTGCCGGGGCCGACCCGACGCAGGAAGGCGAGGCCACCGCGGCGGGCGGCAACCCCACGGGCGTGGCGGGCGCGTTGGGTGGCGGACACAGTTTCGTGATACTGACCGAGGTGGCCGGACGGGTGGATCCCACCATCGGTTTCCCCACCGCGGGTTTCAATGGTCTCCCCGAACTGGCGAACCTCGAACTCGGCGCGCTCGACCGCAATGATGAGCAGGCACCCTTAGTGGTCAATCCGCCACCGCCCGACAATCCTGTTAGCCTCCAGGGCCTGGACGTCAGCCCTGCTGAACTGACCCTCGATGAAGCCAATCTGCCCCAGGGCTCGGCCAGCAACCCGGCGGCGTTGACCCAATCCGGCAGCTTCACGGTAGTCGCCCCTGATGGCGTGTTCAATCTCAGTGTGGGCGGTATCAATGTCGTCACCGGTGGCGTGGTGACCGGCGTCGGCCAGTCCATCGTCACCGGGCTCGGCAATGTGCTGACCATCACCGGCTACAACCCAGCCACTGGCGTGGTGAGCTACAGCTATACCCTGACTGCTGCGGAGCAACACCCGGATGGCGTGGGCACCAACACCTTGGGCGAACACTTCCCGGTGCTGGTCAGCGACACCGACGGGGACGTGGCGAGCGGCACGCTGGATGTGATCATTCGCGACGACGTACCCAGGGCCGTGGATGACAGCAACGCCACCCATGCGACCGAGCAGCACCTGGAGCTCACTGGCAATGTGCTCGGCAACGACATCCAGGGTGCCGACCGTATCCCGAGCGGCCCGGTAGTGGCCGGTACCTTTGTCGGCACCTACGGCACACTGGTGCTGGCGGTTGACGGTTCCTACACCTACACCCTCAACACCGACGACCCGGACTTCAAGAACCTGCACGGCAGCGGCGTGGAAACCTTCACGTATACGCTGAAGGACGCCGATGGCGACTCCAGCACCGCGACCCTGACCCTCAACGTCACCAACCTCGACGACCCGGTCACCCTCGGCGGCCTGGACGTGAACGGCGCGGAGCTGACCGTCTACGAGAAGAGCCTGGCCGACGGCAGCGCGCCGAACCCCGGCGCCCTGACGCAAACCGGCACGTTCACGGTCACTGCGCCGGATGGTCTGCAGAGCCTGAGCGTCGGCGGCATCACGGTGGTCAGCGGTGGCGTGGCGGCAAGCTTCCCGCAGTCGATCACCACGGCATTGGGTAACACCCTGACCATCACCGGCTACAACGCCGCCACCGGGGTGGTGAGCTACAGCTACACCTTGCTGGACAATGAAAGCCACGCCAATGGCGACGGCGCCAACAGCCTTTCCGAGCACTTCACGGTCACCGCCACGGACACCGATGGCAGTACGGCCAGCGGGTCGCTGGACGTGAACATCATCGATGATCTGCCCAAGGCCAACCCCGACTCGGCCAGTGTCGTCGAGGGCGGCACGGTCAGTGGCAATGTGCTGGACAACGATGTTTCCGGCGCTGACGTGAGAGCCGACGGTCGTTATGTGGTCGGTGTACGTGCCGGTTCCGATACCTCGACCTCGGCCAGCGGCCGCCTGGGTGATCCGATCCAGGGCCAGTACGGTTACCTGACCCTCGACGCCCAGGGTAACGCCACCTATCACGCCAATCCCAATGCCGTGGCGCCTGCCGGTGCCACGGATGTGTTCGTCTACACCGTGCGAGACAGCGACGGCGACGAAAGCACCACCACCATCACCATCGATGTGCGCGACTGCTCGCTGATCGCCGGGCCGGACAGCGAGGTCACGGTCTACGAGAAAGCCCTGGACCTGATCAAGGATGGCAACGACCTGGCCGGTGGCAATGTCATTGGCAGCCAGCCGGGATCGACCGGCGAGACAGCCAGTGGTTCGCTGGTCGGCGCTGTCAGCGGCGCAGTGGGGGCCCTGACCTTCACCCTGGTGGGCAATGCCACCGGCCAGTACGGTCAGATCCAGTTGAACGCCGATGGCACCTACACCTACACCCTGACCTCGGCGCCGAATTCGCCGAACCACATCAACGATGGGCCGAATCTGCTGACAGAGTCCTTCACCTACCAGGTGAAGGATTCGCTGGGCAACACGAGCACCAGCACCATTGTGGTCAGCATCGTCGACGACGTGCCCAAGGCCCACAGCGACTTCGTCAACGTCTACGAAGGCGGCAGCGTCAGCGGCAACGTGCTGGTCAACGATGTGATCGGCGCGGACGTGCCGGCCGATGGCAAATACGTGGTCGGCGTGCGTGCCGGCTCGGACACCTCCACCTCGGCCATCGGCCAGCTGGGCAGCAATGTGGCGGGCCAGTATGGCTACCTGACCCTCGACGCCCAGGGCAACGCCACCTACCACGCCAACCCTGACAGCGTGGCGCCGGCCGGGGCCACGGATGTGTTCGTCTATACCATCCGCGATGCCGATGGCGACGAGAGCACCACCACCATCACCATCAATGTGCACGACATCTCGCTGGTCGCCTGCCCGGATGACACGGCCAAGGTCTACGAGAAGGCGCTCGACCTGGTCAAGGATGGCAACGACCTGGCCGCCGGTAATGTCACCGGCAGCGATCCGCGATCGAACGCGGAAACCACCACCGGCTCGCTGGCCGGATCGGTCGGTGGGGGCATCGGTGCCTTGACCTTCACCCTGGTGGGCAATGCCACCGGCCAGTACGGTCAGATCCAGTTGAACGCCGATGGCACCTACACCTACACCCTGACCTCGGCGCCGAACTCGCCGAACCACATCAACGATGGGCCGAATGTGCTGACAGAGTCCTTCACCTACCAGGTGAAGGACTCCCTGGGTAACTCGACCACCAGCACCATCGTGATAAGCATCGTCGACGACGTGCCCAAGGCCCACTGCGATGAGACGTCGGTCAAGGAGGGCGGCAGTGTCAGCGGCAATGTGCTGGACAACGATGTGATCGGTGCCGATGTGCGTGCCGACGGCCAGTACGTGGTGGGTGTGCGTGCCGGCGCGGACACCTCGACCTCGGCCAGCGGCCATGTCGGCGATCCGATCGTCGGGCAGTACGGCTACCTGACGCTGGACAGCCAGGGCAATGCCACTTATCACGCCAACCCGAACAGCGTGCCGCCGGCCGGGGCGACCGACAGTTTCGTCTACACCATTCGCGACGCGGATGGCGACGAGAGCACCACGACCATCCGCATCAATGTGCAGGACAGCAAGCTAGTGGCTTGCGAGGACAACGATGTCACTGTCTACGAGAAAGCTCTGGACCTGCACAAGGATGGCAATGACCTGGCCGCCGGCACCGTGACGGGCAGTGAGCCCGGCTCGACGGGTGAAACGGCGTCCGGCAGCCTGGTGGGATCTGTCAGCGGTGGTGTCGGGGCATTGACCTACAGCCTGGTGGGTAACGCTGTCGGCCAGTACGGTCAGATCCAGCTGAACGCCGACGGCTCCTACACCTACACCCTGACCTCGGCGCCGAAGACACCGGGCGGGGCCAACGATGGTACCAACACCGTCAACGAATACTTCACCTACAAGGCCACCGACGCCCAGGGCAACAGCGTCACCAGCACTATCGCCATCAACATCGTCGACGATGTGCCGAAGGTCGAATGCGCGGTACGCAGCATCACGCCGGGCCAGGTGGACTCCAACATCCTGCTGGTGGTGGATGTCTCCAGCAGCATGGCCGCCGGCTCCGGCGTGCCCGGACTGACCCGTCTGGAACTGGCCAAGCAGGCCATCAATGCGTTGCTCGACAAGTACGACGAGATGGGTGACATCAAGGTGCAGATCGTCACCTTCGGCACTGGCGCACAAGTGCAGACACCGGTATGGGTGTCGATCAGCGAGGCCAAGAACCTGATCGCCGGGCTCTCTCCGGGCGGCTCGACCTATTACGACTCGGCGGCCACCAAGGCCCAGGAAGCCTTCGCCACCGCTGGCAAGCTGACGGGCGCGCAGAACATCAGCTACTTCTTCTCCGATGGTGAGCCCACCAACGGCCATGCCATGACGGCGCCACGCGAAGCCGCGTGGGAAACCTTCCTCGACAACAATGGCATCAAGTCCTACGCCATCGGCATGGGTACCGGGGTCAACGAGGGCAACCTCAATCCGCTGGCCTATGACGGCAGCAGCCACACCGACACCAACTCGGTGGTGGTCACCGATCTCAGCCAGCTTGGCGCGGTGCTCTCCGGTACGGTGCAGGGCGCGCCGATCACCGGCAGCCTGATGAGCGGTGGCGACTTCGGTGCCGACGGCGGCTTCATCAAGGCCTTGCTGGTGGATGGCACCACCTATACCTACGATCCGAAGGCCAATGGCGGGCAGGGCGGCTATTCGGTCAGTGGCGGTGCGGACAAGGCTTCGTTCGACACCGTCAGCAACAGCCTGAACATCAAGACCAGCCTGGGTGGCACCCTGGTGGTGAACATGGACAGTGGCGAATTCACCTACGCCCCGCCGAAGGACAACGGCAGCAGCCAGGTGGAGAAAATCGGCTTCACCGCCAGCGACAACGACGGCGACACCCGCAGTGCCAGCCTGACGGTGCACATCAACAGCAACGGCGTGCCGGTTGCTGGCGCCGATCACATCATCACCAACATCAGTGGTGCCACCGTGACCGTGCCGGCAGAAGCCCTGCTGGCCAATGACAGCGATCCGGACCACGACCCATTGAGTGCCGCCCCCATCACCTTCAACACCGGCTTTGGTGACAAAGGCGCGGGCTTCACCGCGGGCACGCAGGCGCAGACCATCAAGTTCGACGCCACCCCCAACAGGGCCGAGAACCAGTTCCGCGACCTTGCCCGCAGCGAGTTCACCAGCCTCAACGGCACCATGACGGCGGCGCTGGTGGTCGCCGGCTACCTAGGGTCGATCAGCACCAGCAATGCCAATGACGAGGACACGCTGACGGTCACCCTGCGCAAGGGCGAGACCCTGACCCTCGATCATGACCGCCCCGCCGGCAACCTGCTGATGGAGTGGAAGGATGCCAGCGGCAGCTACCAGACCATCGTCGATGGCGGCAGCTTCACCGCCAGTCATGATGGTGTGTACAGCATCCACGTGATCAACACCGAGAACGCCTCCGGCAACAGCAAGGCCGCCGAAAACTACAAGCTGAGCATGGTGGTGGACTACAGCAATGCCAGCAACGATGTCTATCACGGCAGCTACACCGTCAGTGACAACCATGGCGGCAATGCGACCGGCGCGGTGGACATCACCTATCAGGCCGGCAATATTCTCACCGGTACTTCAGGGGGCGATGTGCTGCTGGCCGGGGCGGGAGATACCACCTTGCACGGTGGTGCCGGCGACGATGTCCTGGTGGCGGGCAGTGGCAACAACAATCTGTATGGCGGCGAAGGCAACGACCTGCTGATCGGCGGTCCGGGCAATGACCTGCTCGATGGCGGCCCCGGCAGCGACACGGCCAGTTATGCCAGGGCAACCAGTGGTGTGACCGTGGACCTGAGCCATATCGGTCAGCAGAACACCGTCGGTGCCGGCCTGGATACCCTGACCGGCATCGAGAACCTGATCGGCTCCGACTACAGCGACACCCTGGTCGGCAATGACGGTGACAACGTGCTCAACGGCGGGGCGGGCAATGATGTGCTCAAGGGCGGTGCCGGCAACGACATCCTGATCGGAGGCCGCGGTGATGACACCCTGACCGGCGGCAGCGGCAACGACACCTTCGTCTGGCAGAAAGGGGACACCGGGCATGACACGGTGACGGACTTCACCCCGGGCAGCGATCGCCTGGACCTGTCGCAACTGCTGCAGGGAGAGAATGCCAGCAGTGCGTCGCTGGACGACTACATGCACTTCAAGGTCAGTGGCACAGGCGCCAATGTGGTGTCGACCATCGAAGTCAGCAGTGTCGCCGGCGCGGCGCCGACCCAGACCATCGATCTGGCCGGCGTGGACCTGGCGCAGCACTATGGGGTCTCGGCCGGGGCGGGCGGGGTGATCGCGGCGGGGCATGATACCGCGACCATCATCAACGGCATGCTCAATGATCATTCGTTGAAGGTGGATACGGTGTAGGGCAGCCGTGCATCGCGGGGACCCTCTCGGCCCCGCGATTGCGTCACTGTGGCCGGCGCAGGGTCTTCTGCTTGAGGATCCACGCGCTGACCAGCACCGCGCTGGTCAGCATGAATACCCGCGCCCAGAGCAACGGCACCAGGTAGCAGGACACGCCGATGCTGGCCCACATCAACCCGATCGCATAGACCTTGCCCTTGAGCGGAATGCCCTCACCGCTGAGGTAGTCGCGGATCCAGGGGCCGAGCCTCGGGTGGTTGACCAGCCAGTCGTGGAAGCGTGGGGAGCTGCGGGCGAAGCAGGCCGCCGCGAGCAGCAGAAAGGGAGTGGTGGGCAACACCGGCAGGAAGATCCCCGCCACCCCCAGCGCGACGCTGAGCCAGCCGACGGCCAGCAGCAGGTAGCGCACCACCTCGATCAGTGGTGACGAGGCTTGAGCAGGGCTGGCTTCTCTTCGGGGGCGTGCAGCAGCAGGAACAGCGCGCTGAGCGCCTCGGGGATCTGCACGATCATGTCGTCCTGCAGGTTGGCGTTGCTGGCGATGTCGGCGAATTCCGGCTGTTCGTCGAACAGGCCCGAACCGACCATGATCGGCAGCAGCATCTCGCTGACTTCTTCCTCGGCGTTCTCGAACCAGGCCTCTTCACGCAGGAATACACCCTCCATGAAGCCGATGCACCAGCCGCGCAGGTCGGAGTCGTCCGGCTCGTCGGTCAGGTCCAGGTCGCAGGGCAGGTCGAATTCCTCGTCGCTGGCCAGCTGGCGGGCGATGTGGCCCTTGAGCGCGACCAGCGTGGCTTCGATCTCGGTGCGTTGCGCGTCGCTGGCGTAGTGGGGTTCTTCGGCGAACAGCGCGTCGATCCATTCGCGTTCTGGAACTTCTTCCGAGCAGATCGACAGCGCGGTCAGGTAGCCGTGGGCGGCGACGTAGTCCAGCGCTTCTTCGTGCAGCTCATCGGCGTCGAGGAAGGCTTGCAGGCGGGTCAGTTGCTCGGCGAAGGACATTACAGGCTACCTTGGGGAATAAACGATAGTGGATTCTAGCATCTTGCGGTGAAGGAGGGGCAAAGGGAACGTCTGTCACCGGGACATGCCGGGGGGCGGGGCAGTCGGGTATACTCCGCGGTTTTTCGTGCCTGGTGGCGTTTCCCGGCCATTCGGCAAAAACCGCTTACGCATTCGATGTGTGCGCGGCGGATTTATCGTCCAGCCTGAGTCCAGGATGGTACGGCGATTTTGGAGTGGCAAATGCTCGAACAGGCTCAGCGCGTCCTCAAGGATGTCTTCGGTTACGACAGTTTCCGTGGGCGCCAGGCAGCGATCATCGAATGCGTGGCAGGTGGCGGCGACGCCCTGGTGCTGATGCCCACCGGCGGCGGCAAGTCGCTGTGCTTCCAGGTGCCGGGGCTGTTGCGTCCGGGCCTGACGGTGGTGGTGTCGCCGCTGATCGCGCTGATGGACGACCAGGTTGCCACTCTCGACGAGCTGGGAGTCGCCGCCGCGGCGCTGAACTCGACGTTGAGCGCCGAGCAGCAGCGCGACCTGGCCGGGCGCCTGCGGCGTGGTGAAGTGAAGATGCTCTACCTGGCTCCCGAGCGCCTGGTGCAGCCGCGCATGCTGGAGTTCCTGCGCGATCTGGACATCGCCCTGTTCGCCATCGACGAGGCCCACTGCGTGTCGCAATGGGGTCACGACTTCCGTCCGGAGTACCTGCAACTGGGCCAGCTCGCCGAGCTGTTCCCCCACGTGCCGCGCATCGCCCTGACCGCAACCGCCGACATGCGTACTCGCGAGGAGATCGTTCAGCGCCTGCACCTGCAGGGTGCCGAGCGCTTCCTGTCGAGCTTCGACCGGCCGAACATCTTCTACCGCATCGTGCCCAAGGAATCGCCGCGCAAGCAGCTGATGGCCTTCCTTGGCGAGCGTCGGGGCAACGCCGGCATCGTCTATTGTCTGTCACGCAAGAAGGTCGACGAGACCGCTGCGTTCCTCTGTGACCAGGGCTTTCCGGCATTGCCGTACCACGCGGGCCTGGCCGCCGAGACCCGCGCCGCCAACCAGCACCGCTTCCTCAACGAGGAAGGGCTGATCATGGTCGCCACGATCGCCTTCGGCATGGGCATCGACAAGCCCAACGTGCGTTTCGTCGCCCATCTCGACCTGCCCAAGTCGCTTGAGGCGTACTACCAGGAGACCGGTCGTGCCGGCCGTGACGGCCTGCCCTCGGACGCCTGGATGGCCTACGGGCTGCAGGACATGGTGATGCTCAAGCAGATGCTGCAGAACTCCGAGGGCGACGAGCGTCACAAGCGCATCGAGCAGCACAAGCTCGACGCCATGCTGGCCCTGTGCGAAGAAACCCGCTGCCGCCGCCAGTCGCTGCTGGCCTACTTCGACGAAGTGCTCGAGCAGCCCTGCGGCCACTGCGACAATTGCGTCGACCAGGTGCAGACCTGGGACGCCACCGAGCCTGCCCGCCAGGCGCTGTCGGCGGTGTTCCGTACCGGCCAGCGCTATGGTGTAGGCCACCTGGTCGATGTGCTGCTTGGCAAGGACACCGAGAAGGTACGCAACTTCGGCCACGAGAAGCTTTCGGTGTTCGGCGTCGGCAAGGCGCTGGCCGAGGCCGAGTGGCGTTCGCTGTTCCGCCAACTGGTGGCGCGCGGCCTGGTGGACATCGACCTGGAAGGCTACGGCGGCTTGCGCCTGTCCGACAGCTGCCGACCGCTGTTGCGTGGCGAAGTGAACCTGCAACTGCGCCGCGACCTCAAGCCGCAGACCGTGGCCAAGTCCTCCGGCAGCGGTGGCGGCAGCCCGGCGAGCCAGCTGGTGCGTGCCGAGGAGCGGGAACTGTGGGAGGCGCTGCGTACCCTGCGACGCAAGCTGGCCGAGGAGCACAGTGTGCCGCCCTACGTCATCTTCCCCGACTCGACCTTGCTGGAAATGCTGCGCAGCATGCCTGCCAGCCTCAGCGACATGGCCCAGGTCAGCGGCGTGGGTGCGCGCAAGCTGGAGCGCTATGGCCAGGCCTTCCTCGAAGTGCTCAATGGCGCTGGCGGCACCGAAGAGGCGCCGAAGGTGGTGCTCGACCTGCGCCACGAGCTGGTCAGCCTGGCCCGTGCCGGCATGACCCCGGCGCAGATCGCCGGGCAGCTGAACTGCAGCGAGAAGAACGTCTACAGCTTGTTGGCGGAGGCCATCGGTCGTCAGGAACTGAGCCTGGAACAGGCGCTCGACCTGCCGGAAGAGCTGATGATGGAGGTGCAGGACGCCTTCCTCGACGGCGAAGGCGAGCTGCCGGCAGTTGCCACTGTGGCGCCGCTGTTCGGCCAGCGTATACCGGAAGGTGTATTGCACTGCGTGCGTGCGGCGCTGGCGGCGGAGTTCGAGCTCTGATCGCCGGCATTTGCGCCAATTGCTGATCTTTGTCATACGCTTACATCAATATCAGTCATTTCGGCAGCGCTGAGCCTTGCCTGATTGGTCGGGGCATGATTAGCTGACTAATAATTAGTTCTATTCATTGAGTTGCTTATGCCCTTGACTGACAACCAACACCGTTTCGGCATGCAGCTGGCCCAGATGTCTCGGGGTTGGCGTGCCGAACTGGATCGCCGCCTGGCCGGGCTGAACCTCTCGCAAGCGCGCTGGCTGGTGCTGCTGCACCTGGCGCGATTCGACGAGGCGCCGACCCAGCGCGAGCTGGCCCAGAGCGTGGGCGTCGAGGGCCCGACGCTGGCCCGCCTGCTCGACAGCCTGGAAAGCCAGGGCCTGGTGCGCCGTCAGGCGGTGATGGAAGACCGCCGGGCCAAGAAGATTCTGCTGTGCCCGCCCGCCAAGCCGCTGATCGAGCAGATCGAGACCATTGCCAATGCCTTGCGCGTAGAGCTGTTCACCGGGGTCGACGAGGCGGATCTGGAAGTGTGCATGCGGGTGCATGCGAAGATTCTCGGTAATCTCGAGAAGTCCTGATAGCAACGGCAAGCCACAAGAAAAAGCGGATCTGCGTACTGACGCGATCCGCTTTTTTCTTGCAGCTTCAAACGTGCAGCTTAGAAGGTATGCCCCAGATTCAGGTACACCGCCTTCTCATGGGCGTCGTTGGTGCCATAGCTCAGGTTCAACGGCCCCAGCGGCGTCTCCAGCCCGAGGAAGATGCTCGCGGCATTGATGTAGCCGCTGTCGAACTCATTGTCGTTGTTCCACGCCCGTCCACGCTCCAGGGAACCACCCAGGTACAGCGGGAAGTCCAGCGGCAGGTAGGCCCGTGGCGTCAGGCGCCGGTAGTAGACCATGCGCAGCAGGCTCATGTTCTGTCCGGAGACCGAGTCCTGGCGGAAGCCTGACAGCTGCCGGGCCCCGCCGAACACGAAGCTGGAGGTGACGACCTCGGCGTCGTCCAGGGTGCGCCCATAGCGCCCGCCCAGGACCAGGGTGTTCGGTCCGCTGCTGATGGCCTTGTCCAGATTGAACAGCCACTGTCGGTAGCTCTGGTCCGAATCCAGCGACTTGTCATATTTGCGCACGGTCATGCCGATTTCTTCGCCACTGTGGGGGAAGTAGACGTTGTCGAAGGTGTCGAAGGAATACTTGAGCTCGTAGAAGCCTTCGTTGAAGCTGACCTTGGGCAGGTCCTGGTCGCCGATGCGAACCTCGGCGTTACCCCAGGCCTTGCCCGCACCCAGGCGTACTTCGCCATAGGTGCCGATCTGCCGCCCGACGTTGAGCCCGAAGCCATAGCGCTCCAGGCGGTATTCGGCCACCGGATCGTTGTCCAGCGTGGCTTCGACGTTCTGCGAGCCGAGGTCCAGGTAGGGGGCGATGAAGTAGCGCGAGCCGACGTCCAGTGGCTGGTAGAACTCGCTGTACAACTCCTGCTGGTCGCCGATCTGCGCCCGGGTCAGCCATTCGGCGCCAAGCCGGTTGATGCCATTTACCCGGTAGCTCGCGCCCAGGTTGAAGGCGCTGTCGCCGCGCAGGTCGTCGGACAGGTTCAAGCCCAGGCGCAGGTAATCGGTGCCGCCACGCCGGCCACGGGCATTGATCACCAGGGTGTTGTCGCCGCCCTTGTGCACCACGCGGTACTGCACCTGGTCGAAGTAGTCCAGCCCGTAGAGTGTGCCCATGTCGGTCTGCAGGCGGTCCAGCTCCAGGGGTTCGCCGATGGGCTGGCGGATGTAGTAACGGATCACATCGTCGCTGACCTTGGAGTCGTTCTCCACCTTGATCGCCGTGATGATCGGTGTGCGCTGCCTGGGCGAGCGTGCCACTGCCAGGTTGCTGTCGCCCTCCGGCTGGCGCAGTGCCGCCAGGCGCGGATCGAGGGCGCGGGTGGCGCGGTAGCCGGCGTCGATCATGTCCTGGGCGCGACCGAAGTCGGTGACGCCGAAGCTGGCCAGCGGCGGCTGTACCAGAATGTCCTCGCGGCGCAGGCTGGCCAGTTGTTCTTCCGAGTTGCGCCGGGTCATCAGGGTGATCGATTGGTTGAGCACGTCGACCACCGTGGCCAGTTGCTTGCGGTTGCGCAGCGGCGTGCCGATGTCGACGACGATGGCCAGGTCGACACCCATTTCCCGGACCACGTCCAATGGAATGTTGTCGGTCATGCCGCCGTCGACCAGCAGGCGTCCACCCAGCTCGACGGGGGCGAACACCGCCGGGATCGACATGCTGGCGCGGATCACCTGGGGCAGGTGGCCACGACGGAAGATCACCTTCTCGCCCGTGGTGATGTCGGTGGCCACGGCCCTGAAGGGGATCGGCAGCTTGTCGAAGTCGCGGATATCGGCGGTGTGGGCCAGCTTGCTTTCCAGCAGCAAGGCCAGGTTCTGGCCCTGGATCACGCCCAGCGGCAGGCCCAGGCTGCCGTCATCGCGAAAGCTCAGCTTCTGTTTGACCAGAAAATCACGGTCGTCCTGCTTGCGCCTGAACGGCACGTCCTTGCGCGGTGGGGCGTCGGACAGCGCCTGTTGCCAGTCCAGCGTGGTGGCGAGCTTCTCCAGTTCGCCGATGCTGTAGCCGGAAGCGTACAGCCCGCCGACCACCGCGCCCATGCTGGTTCCGGCGATGGCATCGATGCGCACGCCTTGTTCCTCCAGCGCTTTGAGCACGCCGATGTGGGCCAGGCCCCGGGCGGCGCCGCCGGACAGTACCAGGCCGATCTTGGGACGGGATGCCTCGGCGGCCAGGACGGAGAGGGACGTGAGCGTCAGCAAAAGGCAGAACAGCAGGCGGCGCATCGTGAGTCTCAAACTTGAGGGTAAAGACCGCTAGTATAAGCGGCCCGTTACCTGGAGTTGTTCGACATGGCCGACAGCAAACCGCGAATTGTCATCACATATTGCACGCAGTGCCAGTGGCTGCTGCGTGCCGCCTGGCTGGCCCAGGAACTGCTCAGCACCTTTGCCGACGACCTCGGCCAGGTGGCGCTGGAACCCGGCACAGGCGGCGTTTTCCGCATCACCTGCGACGGCGCGCAGCTCTGGGAGCGCAAGGCTGACGGTGGTTTTCCGGAGGCCAAGGTGCTCAAGCAGCGTGTGCGCGACCAGATCGATCCGCAGCGTGAGCTGGGCCACAACGATCGTTGATCAGGCTCCTTCGGCCACTGCCGGCCTGGCGGGTTGCTCAGCGGCCATGCGGCTGGACAGCACGATGGCGAAGATGATCAGCGCGCCGCCGGCGAGCATGCGCAGAGTCGGTTGTTCGGCGAACACCACCCAGGCCACGGCGATGCCGTAGACCGGCTCCATGGCGAACACCACCGCGGCGGTACGTGCCTTGATCACCGCGAGGCTGGCGACGAACAGGCTGTGGGCGATGCCGGTGCAGAAGATGCCGAGCAGGGCGATCCACAGCCAGTCCATCGGCGCCACGGCGCCCAGGCCTGGCGCGGCGAGTGGCAGCAGGCAGAGGGTCACCACCAGGTTCTGCCACAGCGCCGCCTGCACCGCCGGCAGGCGCCCGGAACCGGCGCGGTTGGTCAGTGACAGCAGTGAGAACAGCAGACCCGACAGCAGCGCCCAGAGCAGCCCGGCGGTCGCCTCGCTGGCCAGGTCGAAGGCTGGCGTCACCAGTACCAGGCCAATGCTCACCAGCAGCACCAGCATCGCCTCGTTGCGACGGATGCGCTCGCGGAACAGCACGCTTTCGAGGATCACGGTGAAGGCCGGGAAGCTGGCGAAGCCGAGCGTGGCGATCGCCACGCCACCGACCTTGACCGCGATGAAGAAGCTCACCCAATGCCCGGCCAGCAGCACGCCGCCCAGGAACAGGCGACGCAGGTCCTGTCCGCGCAGCGGTTGCCAGGCCTGACGCGCGAGGCTGGCGAACAGGCCCAGGGCCAGCACCGCGAACGCGGCGCGGCCGAAGACGATGATTGAGGGGCTGGCACTGGCGGCCAGCTTGCCGAAGACGCCGGTAAGGCCGAAGAACAGCGCGCCGATGTGCAGGGCGCCGAGGGCGGTGCGGTGGTTCATGGTGGTCCTTTGCATTCACAGGCAGAGAAGATCTTGACCGTCAGTGTAAGAGCCCGCTCCGTGCGTGTCTGTCGCCCACCTAGCGTCAGTTGTCGGCAGACTCGCGCCGCAACGCCAGCGGCGTGCAACCGAACGCCCGCAGCATCGCCGCGCTGAAGGCGCTCTGCGAGCCATACCCCACGCGCGCGGCGATCTCGCCCACCGGCAGCAGGCTCTCGCGCAACAGCTGCCGCGCCATCGACAGTCGCCGCTGGCGGATGTAATCCATGGGGGTCATCCCGGTCTCGTCGACGAACCGGGCGTGCAGGCGCGCGCTGGACAGCCCGGCCAGTCGCGCCAGGTCAGCCACCTGCAGCGGGTAGGCGGCGCATTGCTCGATATGCCGATCGAAGGCGGCGTAGGGCAGGCGCCTGCTGGCCTGTACCGGGGCGCCGGCCCGTGCGTTGAGGCTGGCCAGCAGCAGCACGGCACCTTGCCGGGCGATCAGCGGGTCGTCTACCGGGCTTGCGGCCAGCCAGTCCACCAATTGTTGCTGACGACTGTCCAGGGCCAGCGTGCCGGGGCGATCGAGCAGGCGACGGCTGTCGTCGGCGTGCTCACCCAGATACTCGGCGAGCCACGGCTCGCCCGGGACATCCAGCACCAGGCAACGACTGCCGCCAGGGCTGCCACAGGCGTGATGGGCACCGGCCGGCACCACCATCAGGTCCTGGCGGTCGACCTGTCCGCCGCGACCATCGACCTCGAAGTCCAGGCGTCCGCCCAGGCCGAACACCAACTGCGGGTGGTCGTGGCTGTGGGCGATCAGGTCGTGGCGATAGCGGCGCAGCGACAGCAATGGGCCGGTGGTCATGGTGAGTCCTCGCGAGGCAGGGGAGCAGTGTACACCCTGTGCCGGGCGCGCCGCCGGTACAGGATGGTCATCGGACTGCCACCAACCTGTCACCTGCGCCTGCCAGTCTCCAGCAAACAGCGCCGGAGCCTGCCCATGAGCCAAGCCGAACCCCTTCGCCCGTCCCGCAAGCAGCGGGTACGTACCTTGTGGATCTCCGATGTGCACCTGGGCACCCGCGATTGCCAGGCCGAGCACCTGTCGCATTTTCTCAAGGGCTACCAGGCGGACCGCATCTACCTGGTCGGCGACATCATCGATGGCTGGAAACTGCGCGGCGGCATCTACTGGCCCCAGGCCCATACCAACGTCATCCGCCGCCTGTTGACCATGAGCAAGCGTGGTACCGAGGTGATCTACGTCACCGGCAATCATGACGAGTTCCTGCGTCGCTATTCGAAACTGATCCTTGGCAACATCCACTTGGTCGACGAGGCCGAGCACCTGACCGCCGACGGCCGGCGCCTCCTGGTGATCCACGGCGACCAGTTCGATGTGATCACCCGCTACCACCGTTGGCTGGCCTTCCTGGGCGACCGCGCCTACGAGTTCACCCTGGTGCTCAACCGCTGGCTCAACCATTGGCGTGCCCGCTATGGCTATGGCTACTGGTCGCTGTCGGCGTACCTGAAGCACAAGGTCAAGGGCGCGGTGAACTTCATCAGCGACTTCGAGGACGCCATCGCCCATGAATGCACCCGGCGTGGCTTCCAGGGCGTGGTGTGCGGGCACATTCACCACGCCGAGATCCGCCAGGTGGGCGAGGTGGAGTACCTCAACTGTGGCGACTGGGTCGAGTCGTGCACGGCGCTGATCGAGCACTGGGACGGGCAGATCGAGCTGTACCGGTTCGCCGACGCGCAAGCCAGGGAGGCTGCACGGCAACTGGCGCAGGTGAGCGAACCGGCCTGATGCTTCGATGGCGCCATCATCGGCAGGTCAGCGCCTCGTCAGGCTGACTCTTCCAGTGCCGCCTTGTAGATCGACTGCCTGGGCTGGGCGAACACCCGCTCCATCATCGGCTCGAAGAACGACAGTGGCAGGTTCGGGTAAGCCGGGTCGAACGCCGCTGCATCGTAACGTGCACAGAATTCGATGGTCCGCTGGTACTGGGGATGGTCGCTGAATTGCTCGCGCAGGTGCCGGTCCATGCCCAGGTGGTGGAAGAAGTAATAGCCCTGGAAGATCCCGTGCTTCTCGATCATCCACAGGTTTTCGGCGCTGACGAAGGGTTTGAGGATCGCCGCGGCGATATCCGGATGGTTGTAGCTGCCCAGCGTATCGCCGATGTCGTGCAGCAGGGCGCAGACCACGTATTCCTCGTCGCGACCGTCGCGGTAGGCGCGGGTGGCGGTCTGCAGGGAATGGCTCAGGCGATCGATGGGAAAGCCGCCGAAGTCGCCATCGAGCAGGCGCAGGTGCGCAAGGATGCGCTGCGGCAGCTGGCGGGCGTAGGCGCGGAAGTCGTCGGCGATGATCGCCCAGTCGTGGGCGGTGCCATCGCGCATGTGGCTGAAGTTCGCTTGCTTGTTCATCGCGTCGAGGCCACTCGTGTCGGGAGCATACCGGCAGTGTTGGCCAGGACGGGGGCTTTGGCAGTGGCCAGGTGGGACGCGAACCTGGCCTTGCAGGCCGATTCAGAGGCTGATGCGGCCCCGCAGGATGTCGCGGAACATCGCGAAATCGCCGATCAGGCTGTACCAGGGGTGGGTGAAGGTGGCCGGGCGGTTCTTCTCGAAGAAGAAATGCCCGACCCAGGCGAAGCCATAGCCTGCCAATGGCACGGCCAGCAGCAACAGCCACTTGCCGCTGCCGATGCTGTAGGCGAGCAGGGCGATGACCAGGCTGGTGCCGATGAAATGCAGGCGTCGGCACGTCGGGTTGCTGTGCTCGCCCAGGTAGTAGGGGTAGAACTCGGCAAAACTGCGGAACTGCGCTGTGCTGGTCATGGCGGGCTTCCGGATCTGCGGGTGTTGCAACAGGATACACGGCGTGGAGCCTGAATCGAGTCTAGGGTCAAGGCGGCAGATGGCCAGTGACAATAAGCGCCAATTGACTATCCTTTCGATTCACCGCAGGAGCGGTCAGCATAAGAAGCCTGTCATGAGCGAGAGAACCACGTCAGCCAGCTGGGCATCAGGGATCGTCAAGGCACTCGAACTGGAAGGGCTCGATTGCCCGGCCATGTTCAAGCAACTGGGGCTCGATTTCGCCGCGCTGGACGACCCCGATGCACGTTTTCCCCAGGATGCCATGACTCGGTTGTGGCAGCTGGCGGTCGATCTTTCGGGTAATGAAGCCATCGGCCTGAACATGGCGCGCGTGGTGCGCCCGGCTTCGTTTCACGTGGTGGGGTACGCGCTGATGTCCAGCCGCACCCTGGCCGAAGGTTTCGAGCGGCTGGTGCGCTATCAGCGGATCATCGCCGAAAGTGCGGACCTCAGTTTTCGCCGCGAGCCCGACGGCTACGCGCTGGTGCTGACCGTGCATGGCGACCATCTGCCACCCACCCGGCACAGCGCCGAGGCCTCGCTGGCCTGCGCGCTGGCGCTGTGCACCTGGCTCAGCGGGCGGCCGATCCAGCCGCGCCGAGTGCTGATCCAGGGCGGGCAACCGAAGCATGTCGAGCCCTACAGGATGGCTTTCCATGCGCCTCTGCAGTTCGGCGCCCCCCATGACGCGCTGGTGTTCGAGCGCGCCGACATGGAGGCACCGCTGCCTACCGCGAACGAGGCGATGGCGGTGCTGCACGATCGATTTGCCGGGGAATACCTGGCGCGATTTTCGGAGAGCCGCGTGACTCACCGGGTACGGCAGGTGCTGTGCCGTGTGCTGCCGCAGGGCGAGCCCAAGCGCGAAACCGTGGCCCAGGCCCTGCACCTGTCCCAGCGCACCTTGCAGCGGCGCCTGCAGGACGAGGGCACCAGCTTCCAGACGCTGCTTGACGATACCCGCCGGGAACTGGCCGAGCAGTACCTCGCCCAGCCTGGCACCACCTTGCTGGAAACCGCCTACCTGCTGGGCTTCGCCGACCCGAGCAACTTCTACCGGGCGTTCCGCCGCTGGTTCGACGCCACCCCGAGTGAGTACCGCGCGCGGCTGGCGGTCAGTGACGCCAGAACGCTGGCATGCACAACACCAGCACCGTGATGATCTCCAGGCGGCCCAGCAGCATGCCACCGGCGAGGATCCACTTGGCGGCGTCCGGCAGGCTGGCGTAGTTGCCGGCCGGGCCGATCACCTCGCCAAGTCCCGGCCCCACGCCCGAAACCGTGCCGGCGGCGCCGGTCAGCGCGGTCATCCAGTCCACGCCCAGCAATGAGAGCAGCAGGGCGATGATGCAGATGGTGAAGGCGAAGAAGAACGAGAAGGTCAGGATCGAGCGCACGATCTCTTCGTCGAGGCGATGGCCATTGTACTTCTGCTTGATCACCGCCCGAGGGTGGATCAGCTGATTGAGGTTGGCCTTGAGCAGGATGTAGGCGACCTGGAAGCGGAAGATCTTGATGCCGCCCGCCGTGGAACCGGAGCAGCCGCCGACGAAACCGAGGTAGAAGAACAGCATCAGCGAGAAGTTGCCCCAAATGCTGTAGTCGCCCAGGGCGAAGCCCGTGGTGGTGACCACCGAGGTGACGTTCAGCGCCACGTGGCGCAAGGCGTCGAGCCAGTGCATGTTGGTGGTCGCCCAGTACCAGGTGCCGAGCACCAGCCAGGTACCCACCAGCATGGCGAGCAGGCCCTGCACCTGCTGGTCTTTGATCAGCGCCTTGCGGTGGCCGCGCAGGGTGGCCACGTACAGGGTGAAGGGCACACTGCCCATGATCATCACCACCACCGCGACCCAGTGCACCGCCGGAATGTCCCACTTGGCCAGCGACTGGTCGGAGGTGGAGAAACCACCGGTGGAGATCGCCGACATGGCATGGTTGATCGCGTCGAACGGGCTCATCCCGGCCCACCAGAAGGCCAGGCTGCCGAACACGGTGATGCCTACGTACACCGCCACGATCGACTTGGCCACCATGTGCGAGCGTGGCATCACCTTTTCCGAGCGATCGGAGGACTCGGTCTGGAACAGGCGCATGCCACCGATGCGCAGCAGTGGCAGGATCGCCACCGCCATGCCGATGAAGCCGATGCCGCCCAGCCAGTGCAGCATCGAGCGCCACATCAGGATGCCCGGGGACATGTTGTCCAGCCCGCTGAGCACGGTGGCGCCGGTGGCGGTGATACCGGACATGCTTTCGAAGAAGGCGTCGGTGTAGCTGATGTGCTGGGTGAGCAGGAAGGGCAGGGCGGCGAACACACAGACCACCAGCCAGCTGCTGACGGTCAGCAGGTACATGTCGCGGGGCCGCAGGTGCACGTGCTCGGGGCGGCCTGGCACCACCAGGCCCAGCCCGGCGATGAAGGTGATCAGGCTCGACCAGAGGAACGATGGCATGTCGCTGGTGCGCTCGAAGATCACCAGGGTCGCCATGGGCACCACCATGCTCACCGCCAGGGTGATCAGGAAGATGCCGATGATGAAACCAATGATCCTTAAGGTCGGCAACGCCATGTGATCTGCTCTGACTCGCTACGGAAAGGGCGCCATTCTCAAGCCATGCGCTTCAAGCTGCAAGCGACAAGACGAGCGAGTCGTGCAAGGGCGGCATTTTCCTGTGGCTTGCAGCGTGTAACTTGCAGCTCGGCGGCTTGCCGCCGAGAATGGCGGCACTTTCAATCTGCCAGGAGGGTAGCCGATGGAGGCTCTCGACGCATTGCTCAACCGTGTTTCCGTGCCACGCCTGACCGACCCGGCGCCCAATGCCGCTCAGCGCGAGGCGTTGTTCCAGGCCGCGCTGCGCGCGCCGGATCATGGCCAACTGCGTCCCTGGCGCTTCCTGACCATCGAGGGCGCGGCTCGCGACAAGCTCGGTGAGCTGTTCGCCGAAGCCGTTCAGGCCAAGGGCGATGCCAACCAGGCTGCGCTGGACAAGGCCCGTGCGATGCCGCTGCGGGCGCCGTTGCTGATCGTGGTGATCGCCAGGCTGCAGGAGCATTTCAAGGTGCCGAAGATCGAACAGCGCCTGGCCGCCGGCTGCGCCGCCCATGGCATCCTGATCGCCGCCCACGCCCAGGGGATCGGCGCGGTGTGGCGCACTGGCGACATGGCGTTCGATGCCCATGTGCACAAGGGCCTGGGTCTGGAGGCGAACGAAGAGGTGATCGGCTACCTGTATGTCGGCACGCCGATGGGCGAGCCGCGCACGGCGCCGGTCCTGGAGACGGCTCAGTACGTCAGCGCTTGGGGCAAGTGAGTATCGGGGCCGCTTTGCGGCCCTTTCGCCGGCAAGCCGGCTCCCACAGGTGCTGTGGACGTCTCAAGGTCTCTATTGTTGGAGCCGGTTTGCCGGCGAAAGGGCTGCGCAGCAGCCCCGCGATCTGTCAGCCAACACTGATGTTGCAGGGAATCTCCAGCGTCGCGATGAACCCGCCCAGCGGATGATTGCCCAGCACCAGGCTGCCGCCATGGCGCTCCGCCGCCTTGCGCGCTATCGCCAGCCCCAGCCCGTGCCCCGGCGTCTCCTGCCCTGGCGCCCGGAAGAACGGTTCGCCCAGCTGCGCCAGGTGCTGCGCCGCCACGCCTGGCCCATGGTCGCGCACGCTCAGCACGACGCGCTCCTGCTCACGGCGGGCATGCACCTCGATCGGCTGTCCTGCCGGATTGAAGCGCAGGGCATTGCGCAGCAGATTGTCCAGCGCCCGCTCGATCAAGGTCGGCCAGCCCTGCAAGGTCAGCCCGGGTTGCATTTCCAGTCGCACCTCCTGCTCGGGCGCGGCCAGCTGGGCGTCCTTGCGCACGCCGCCAAGCAAGGCATTGAGGTCCACAGGTTCGGCATGGGCCTGTTCGGCATCGACCCGGGCCAGCACCAGAATCTCGCTGATCAGGTCTTCCAGGCGGTCGCACTCGCGGGTCAGGCGCGGCCACAACGCCTGGCGCTGCTCCGGTTCGGCGCGCTCGGCCAGGGCCAGGGCGATGCGCAGGCGCGCCAGCGGTGAGCGCAGTTCGTGGGAGACATCGCGCAGCAACTGGCGCTGGCTGCCGATCAGGCTCTGCAGGCGCGCGCCCATCTTGTTGAAGTCGTTGGCCAGCACGCCGAACTCGTCGCGGCGCACGGCCAGGCGCGCCAGGCTGTTCTGCTGGTAGCTGGTCTGCCCCAGATCATGCACGGCACCGCGCAGACGGCTGAGCGGGCGGGTGATCGACAGGGTGACCAGCAGGCTGAACAGGGTCAGCACCACCAGCGCTATCCCCAGGGCGCTGAGCGGCCAGATCAGGCTTTCGCGATGCCAGGCCGCCAGTTCCGGGTGGGGGATGCGGTAGATCAGCAGGTAGGTCTCGCCGCTGCCGGGGCTGGTGTACTCCTCGGTCAGGCGGCGCCAGGGCAGGCGGCGCTCGTCGTTGTGCTGGCGGGCCTCGAAGGCGGCTGCGCGGCGCGGAAAGGTGCCGGGCACCACGGCGTCGCCGCTGTCGTCGAGCACCTGCACGTCGATCTTGTAGCGTTGCTTGCGTCTTTCGAGGAAGCGTTGCGACGACTCCAGCCCTTCCTGTTCATAGTGCTGGGCCCAGTGGCTGGCCAGGTTGTTCAGGCCTGGGTGACGACTGAGGATCCAGGTGTCCTGGTTGAGCATGTGCCCGAGCAGGATCGACAGCCCGGCGACCAGGGCGATGGCCAGCCAGAAACTGGCCAGGATGCGCCAGAACAGTGAACGCAAGACGAGCACCTCCAGAAAATGGCGAAAGCCCGGCCCGCGGTGAGGCGGGCCGGGCATCGGGTGGACAGCTTACTGGGCCTTGCCGGCTTTTTCAGCCTTCCAGGCCTGGAACTCCTTCCATTCGGCCTTGCGTGCGGCGCGTTCCTTCTGCAGTTCGTCGAACTTCTTCTGCTGTTCGGGCTTGAGCAGGGCGCGGATCTGGCCTTCGGCCTTGTCGCGGCTGGCCTTGAGCTCGTCCTTCATGGCTTTCTGCTCGGCGGCCGGCAGCTTGTCGATGTAGCGCTCGGTGATGTCGCGGCGCTGCTTCATCTGCTCGCCCATCAGCTTGCCGATCTGCTGGCGCTGGTCGCGGCTCAGGTCCAGCTGGGCGTAAGGCGCGTCACCGCGGTGATGCGGGCCGTCATGGCGCGGACCGCCTTCAGGCATGGCCATGGCCACGGTCGGCAGGGCGGCGGCGAACATCAGGGCGATCAAGGTCTTGCGCATGGTGTCTCTCCTTTCAGGGGCCGGTGGTTACCGGATGAGCCCAGTCTAGGGAGATCAAGGTCAAGGGCGGTCAGGCGAGGGTAAAGACAGCGTAAAGTTGGCGGTAGCCGCCGTGCGGATCCTGTAGGCGCGGCCTTGTGTCGCGATGGGCTGCACAGCAGCCCCGGCAATTTTGCATACCGTCGTGATGCTGGGGCCGCTTCGCGCCCCATCGCGACACAAGGCCGCTCCTACAGAGATCGTGCTGTCTGTCAGAGGCTGTAGTAGTAGCCGCGACTGCGCAGGGCGACGATGCGCGGGCGGCCATCCGGATGCGGGCCGATCTTCTTGCGCAGGTTGCTGACATGCATGTCCAGGCTGCGGTCGTAGAGCGTGAGCTTGCGGCCCAGGCCGATCTGCGCCAGCTCCTGCTTGTCCAGCGGTTCGCCGGGCTGGCGCAGCAGGGCCTCGAGGATGCGGCTTTCGGAAAGCGTAAGGGTCATCTCGCGCTCGTCGATGCTGACCACGCCGCGCACCGGGCTGAAGGTCAGGTCGCCGATCTCGACCTGGCTGGTGGGCGCGCTGGGGTGACTGCGGCGCAGCACGGCGCGCAGCCGGGCGGTGAGCTCGCGAGGGTCGCAGGGCTTGGCCAGGTAGTCGTCGGCACCCAGTTCCAGGCCGAGGATGCGGTCCAGCGGCTCGCCGCGGGCCGACAGCATCAGCACCGGCAGTTCGGCGTGCTCGCTGCGCAGCTGCTTGAGCAGTTCCAGGCCACTGCCGTCGGGCAGCATGACATCCAGCACCACCGCCGCCGGGGCGTGGCTGGCCAAGGCCTGGCGCGCGCTCTGGCCATCGTGGCAGGCGCGTACCGCAAACCCTTCCTGGGTCAGCCAGCTGCCGAGCAGCTCGCACAGTTCCTGGTCATCATCAATCAGTAACAGCTCGCTCATGTCTCACTCAATTCAACCATTGACGGCGTCTTCTGTGTCCGCCGCTGGCTAAGATACCGCAGACTGCCGACAACAGTGCAACGACCGAGCCGATCAGGAACCACTGCTGCTGGTCGGTGAGCAGGCGCTGCGGGGCACTGGCAGCGGCCTGCAGCTCCTTGATCGCCATCTTCAGGCGCTGGTTGTCCTGGCGCAGCCGGGTGAGCTGGGCGCTTTCGCGCTCGCTGTCCTGGTTCTGCAGTTGCTGGGTCAGTTGGGTGCGTTGCTTCTCGCTTTCTTCCAGACGCTGCTGCAGGTCGGTGATTCGCGCGCCGGCTTCGAGCGACAGCGGCTGTTCGGCCATGACCAGAGGGGACAGCAGCAACAGGCAAAGCAGCAGGGACATCGGACCTTGACGCATTGGAACTCCTGGTTCTTATCGGTTCAGGAGGTTGTCGGCCAATCGTCGGATTAGATGAGGCGGGTATCGTGCAGGCTTCTTCGCGGGTAAACCCGCTCCCACAGGTCATTGGTCGCCTGTGGGAGCGGTTTTGGATCAGGGCAGAACTTGCTTGAATGGCTTGACCACGACCTTGTCGTAGACGCCCGCGGCGATGTACGGATCGGCGTCGGCCCAGGCCTGGGCGGCGGTCAGCGAGTCGAATTCGGCGACGATCAGGCTGCCAGTGAAGCCGGCTTGGCCTGGATCGTTGCTGTCGATGGCCGGATGCGGGCCGGCGAGCACCACGCGGCCTTCGGCCTTGAGCTGCTGCAGCCGCTCGATGTGGGCGGGGCGGGCGGCCAGGCGGTTTTCCAGGGAGTTGGCGACGTCGCTGGCGATAATGGCGTAGAGCATGTCAGTCCTTGGTTTTGGAGGTGGAGGGGTCGGCATCGTGCAGGTGGCGCGAGAGGTAGACACCCTGGGCCACCAGGAAGATCACGGTCATGCCCAGACTGCCGAACACCTTGAAGTCGACCCAGATGTCCTGGAAGGTGAACGCGACGAACAGGTTGGCGGCGCCGCACACGAGGAAGAAGGCGATCCACGCCAGGTTGAGGCGGGTCCAGACGTTTTCTGGAAGGGTCAGGGCGTGGCCCATGATGCGCTTGATCAGCACCCGGTCACCGATGAAGTGGCTGCCGGCGAAGGCCAGGGCGAACAGCCAGTTGACCACCGGTGCCTTCCACTTGAGGAAGGTCTCGCTGTGGAAGGCGAGGGTCAGGCCGCCGAACACCAGGCACGCGACCAGGGTCAGCAACTGGCCTTTTTCCAGCTTGCCGTGGCGCAGGAACAGCGCGCCGTAGACCACTACGGAGCTGACGATCAGCATGGCGGTGGCGCTGTAGATCCCGCCGAACTCGAAGCCGTGGCCGGCGAATTCGACCGGGCGCGGGTCCAGTTTGTAGACGATGAAGAACAGCAGCAGCGGGATGAAATCGATGAATTGTTTCACAGTGGCAGCCAGAAGCGGGATGTGACGGCATAATAACAAACATCGATTCCGGCGAAAGCGCTCCTCCATGAATGTTGATCTGCACTGTCACAGCACGGCCTCCGATGGCGCTCTGTCGCCCACGGCGCTGGTCGCCCGGGCCCATGAGCACGGGGTGCGAACGCTGGCGCTCACCGACCACGACACCCTTGAAGGCTTGCCCGAGGCTCGCCAGGCCTGCCTCGACAATGGCATGCAATGGGTCAGCGGCGTGGAGCTGTCGTGCACCTGGGGTGGCGCCACCATCCATGTGCTGGGCTACGATTTTGCCCTGGATGCGCCTGCGCTGCTCGAGGCCATCGAAAACCTGCACCGTGGCCGGTGGCTGCGCGCCGAAGAGATCGACCGTAAGCTGGCGGCCAAGGGCATGCCCGGCGCGCTGGAGGGCGCGCGAGCCGTGCAACAGGAGCTGGGCGACAGCGGCAATGCCCCGGCCCGCCCGCATTTCGCCGAATTCCTGGTCCGCGCAGGTTTCGTCAAGGACCGCGGCGAGGCCTTCCGCAAGTGGCTGGGCGCCGGCAAGCTGGGCGACGTCAAGCTGCACTGGCCGACGCTGGAGGAAACTGTCGCCACCCTGCGCCAGTCCAACGCCTGGGTGAGCCTGGCTCATCCCATGCACTACGAACTGACCCGCAGCAAGCGCAGACGGCTGATTGCCGACTATATTCAGGCTGGAGGGCAGGCACTGGAAGTGGTCAATGGGATGATGCCGCCCGAGCAGGTGGGGACGATGTCCATCCTCACCCGTGAGTTCGGCCTGCTGGCAAGCGCCGGCAGCGATTTCCACGGCCCCGGCGCCTGGGGCGAGATAGGCGCCTACCGGCCATTGCCCGAGGACCTGCCACCCCTGTGGCGCCGATTCCGACATGAACAGCCTATGGCGGTATGAACAGGACGACTATGTGAGCCAATTTTTCCAGATTCATGCGGAAAACCCGCAGGCGCGCCTGATCAAGCAGGCCGTGGAAATCATTCGCAAGGGCGGTGTGGTGGTCTATCCGACCGATTCGGCCTATGCGCTGGGCTGCCAGATCGGCGACAAGGGCGCCATCGAGCGGGTTCGCCGCCTGCGTCAGCTGGACAAGCACCACAACTTCACCTTGCTGTGCTGCGACCTGTCGCAGATGGGCACCTTCGCCAAGATCGACACCGCCACGTTCCGCCTGCTCAAGGCGCACATCCCGGGGCCCTACACGTTCGTGCTCAACGCCACCCGCGAGGTGCCGCGCCTGCTGATGCACGAGAAGCGCCGTACCATCGGCCTGCGTGTACCCTCCAACCCCATCGTGCTGGCATTGCTCGAAGAGCTTGGCGAGCCGCTGATGAGCGTCAGCCTCATCCTGCCGGGCGACGAAGAGCCGATGACCGACCCCTACGAGATCCGCCAGCGCCTGGAACATCATGTCGACCTGATCATCGACGGCGGCTTTGGTGACCTCAAGGCGTCGACGGTGATCGACCTTTCCGGTGATGAAGCACAAGTGATTCGTGTCGGCTGCGGCGATCCCGCGCCTTTCCTGGCCACGGCGTGAGCCAGGTGCAAGCGCCCGAGGCGCCGGGTGTGGATAGCGAGACGCCCTTTCAGCTGCAGTTGGCGCTGGTCTACGGTGAAGCCCTCACCGAAATGCCGGTGGACCTGTACATTCCCCCGGACGCCCTGGAGGTCTTCCTCGAGGCCTTCGAAGGGCCTCTGGACCTGCTGCTGTACCTGATCCGCAAGCAGAACGTGGACATCCTCGATATCCCGGTGGCGGAGATCACCCGCCAGTACATGAGCTATGTCGAGCTGATGAAGAGCGTGCGCCTGGAACTGGCCGCCGAATACCTGGTGATGGCCGCGATGCTTGCGGAGATCAAGTCGCGCATGCTGCTGCCGCGCTCCGCCGAGGTGGAGGAAGAGGAGGGCGATCCGCGCGCCGAACTGATTCGCCGCCTGCAGGAGTACGAACGCTTCAAGGCGGCTGCCGAAGGCATCGACGAGTTGCCGCGGGTCGGTCGCGAAATCATCGTGCCGCGCCTGGAGGCGCCCCAGGCCAAGGTGCGCAAGCTGCTGCCGGAGGTCGCCCTCGAGGAGATTCTGCTGTCCATGGCCGAAGTCATGCGCCGCAACGACCTGTTCGAGAGCCACCAGATCACCCGCGAGACGCTGTCGACCCGCGAGCGCATGAGCGAAGTGCTCGAACGCCTCAAGGGCGGCGCCTTCGTGCCGTTCGTCGAGCTGTTCACCCGCGAGGAGGGCAAGCTCGGCGTGGTGGTCACCTTCATGGCGATTCTCGAACTGGTGAAGGAATCGCTGATCGAACTGGTGCAGAATGCGCCTTTCGCCCCGATCCACGTCCGTGCCCGGGCAGAGTGACCTGACGACTACCGATGAACCTGAACGAACCCCGTGAACTGGCGGCGTTGATCGAGGCCTTCCTGCTCGCCTCGGGCAAGCCGCAATCCCTCGAACGCCTGTACGAGCTGTTCGAGGAAGCCGAGCGCCCGGCGCCGGCTGTCTTCAAGAAGGCCCTGGACGTGCTTGGCAAGTCCTGCAATGGCCGCGCCTTCGAGCTCAAGGAAGTGGCCACCGGCTACCGCCTGCAGATCCGTGAAGACTATGCGCCCTGGGTTGGCCGCCTGTGGGAGGAGCGCCCGCAGCGCTATTCCCGCGCGCTGCTGGAAACCATGGCGCTGATCGCCTATCGCCAGCCCATCACCCGGGGCGAGATCGAGGATGTGCGGGGTGTGGCGGTCAACAGCAACATCATCAAGACCCTGATGGAACGCGAGTGGATCCGCATCGTCGGCTACCGCGAGGTACCCGGGCGTCCGGCGATGTTCGCCACCACCAAGGCGTTTCTCGACCATTTCAACCTCAAGAGCCTCGACGAACTGCCGGCGCTGGCCGAGCTGCGCGAGCTGGAGCCCGAGCCGCTGCTCGATCCGGACGAGGCGCCGGTGCCGGCGCATCTACAGGCCCTGGCCGATGCCAGCCTGGGCGAGGAGGGTGAAGAAGTGGAGCCGAAGGAGCAGACCAGTTTCCGATCGTTGCTGGTGGAACTCGATGCCATGGAAGAGGGGCTGAAGGTCGATTTCGATGATTTGCGCGATGAAGAGGCTGGCACTGGCCAAGCATGACCGTCAGGCAGAAAGCTTTCTCGAGCCTGCAAAAACCTTCTACCCTCCAGTGCGTTCCCCCGCCGAACCGCGTATGATGCGCGCCCGCTTTCACTACTACACCGGGAGGTGCCCAGATGAGTGACAAAGACCTGCAAGACCAACAACCCACCCCGCCGTCCGGCGAAAAACTGCAGAAGGTGCTGGCCCGCATCGGTGTCGGCTCGCGTCGCGACGTCGAGGCCTGGATCAGCCAGGGCCGTATCAAGGTCAACGGCGTCGAGGCCACCCTCGGCCTGCGCGTCGACCTGCATGACGCCATCACCGTCGACGGCAAGCTGATCAAGCGCGTCGAGGCCGCCGAGGCGACCCGCCGCGTGATCATGTACAACAAGCCCGATGGCGAGATCTGCACCCGCGACGACCCGGAAGGTCGTCCGACCGTGTTCGATCGCCTGCCGCGTCCGAAAGAAGGCCGCTGGATCAACATCGGTCGTCTGGACATCAACACCACTGGCCTGCTGCTGTTCACCACCGACGGTGAGCTGGCCAACCGCCTCATGCACCCGTCCTACGAGATGGACCGCGAATATGCGGTTCGTGTGCGTGGCGAGGTCGATGACGACATGATCGATCGGCTCAAGGCCGGCGTGATGCTCGAGGATGGTCCGGCCAAGTTCACCGACATCCAGAAGGCGCCAGGTGGTGAAGGTTTCAACCACTGGTACCACTGCGTGGTGATGGAAGGTCGCAACCGCGAGGTACGGCGCCTGTGGGAGTCTCAAGGCATGGTGGTGAGCCGCCTGAAGCGCGTGCGTTTCGGCCCGGTGTTCCTCAATTCCGACCTGCCGATGGGCCGCTGGCGTGAGATGAGTCAGGGCGAGATCGACATCCTGGCGGCGGAAGTCGGCCTGCAGCCGGTGGCGCTGCCGGAAATGAAGCTCAAGGCCAAGGACAAGCTCGAGCGCCTGCAGCGCAAGTCCACCCGGCCGTTGGGGCGTGGCGAACGTGTACGCACCTTGCGTCCGGCCGCCGAGGGCCAGGCCGAGCGTCCGGCGCGCGCGCCGCGTGAAGAGGCTGCGCCGCGCAAGAGCAGCCGCGGCAGCACCGTGGCCGAGCGTCCGAGCGAGATGCGCAAGCGTCCGGCCCGTCCCGAGGGCGACAAGCCGGCGGGCCGTGGGCGCGGCAAGCCGCGTGGCTGATCCTGCCCGGTAGCGAAAGAGCCAGCCTTCGGGCTGGCTTTTTTGTGTCTGCTGAAAGGGCTTGCGATCAGTCGCGAAGCGATTCCAAGTATCTGAGCAAACAGAAATTTTCCGACGTTTGGAAAGTTTTCAAACCGCATCGTAAAGAAAACTATACGAATCGTGACGATTTCCATGGTTTCTTCGCAGGGTGTAACAAGAACTTTCCAAGATGCCCGCCCCAGAGCCTGCGCGCCCCGCTGGACCCCCTTCCCAAACCCCCGTCCAGACGCTGAGATAGCGCCATTGCCGTGTGCAGAGCCAGGCAGGATCGCCAGGCACCAAAAACAACAAATGGAGGCGCCATGTACGCCGATCACTCCGCCTTTCCAGGCTTTCTCCCCAGGACCGCTGCGTTTTTTCCACAGGAAACGACGCAACGCGTTGACGCCTGCGCGTTTGCAGGGGTATACAATGCGCCGCGTTTTACCTGTGACTCCCTTGCGTACCGCGCACTCTTGCTGACACCTGGTTGATCCGCCCGGGCTCCGCCCAGCGCGCAAGACCTGTCCAAGAACCCAAGGTAACCACCTTGCCCATTCCGCTGCGCCACGAGCGCGGTGGGTCCGATTCCGTCACAGATAAAAACAAGCAGGTGACTTCGTTCATGAGTGGACATAACTCACAGTCCGGCGAACTCAAGCGTGGCTTGAAGAACCGCCATATCCAGCTGATCGCCCTCGGTGGCGCGATCGGTACCGGATTGTTCCTTGGCTCGGCCGGCGTGATGAAGTCCGCCGGTCCATCGATGATCCTCGGCTATGCCATCTGCGGCTTCATCGCCTTCATGATCATGCGCCAGCTCGGCGAGATGATCGTCGAAGAGCCGGTGGCCGGCTCGTTCAGCCACTTCGCGCACAAGTACTGGGGCGGCTTCGCCGGTTTCCTGTCGGGCTGGAACTGCTGGGTGCTGTACATCCTGGTCGGCATGTCGGAGTTGTCGGCGGTGGGCAAGTATGTCCATTACTGGTGGCCGGAAATCCCGACCTGGGTCACCGCGGCGGGCTTCTTCATCCTGATCAACGCCATCAACTTGATGAACGTGAAGGTGTTCGGTGAGGCCGAGTTCTGGTTCGCGATCATCAAGGTGGTCGCCATCGTCGGCATGATCGCCCTGGGTGCCTGGCTGCTGACCAGTGGTCGCGGCGGTCCGGAGGCTTCGGTCAGCAACCTGTGGTCCCACGGCGGCTTCTTCCCCAATGGCGTCAGTGGCCTGGTGATGGCCCTGGCGATCATCATGTTCTCCTTCGGCGGCCTGGAAATGCTCGGTTTCACCGCTGCCGAGGCCGACAAGCCGAAAACCGTGATCCCGAAGGCGATCAACCAGGTCATCTATCGCATCCTGATCTTCTACATCGGTGCCCTGGTGGTGCTGCTGTCGCTGACCCCGTGGGACAGCCTGGTTGCCAGCATCGACGCCTCCGGCGGCAGCTACGGCAGCAGCCCGTTCGTCCAGGTGTTCTCGCTGCTGGGCAGTGATGTCGCCGCGCATCTGCTCAACTTCGTGGTGCTGACCGCCGCGCTGTCGGTGTACAACAGCGGCACCTACTGCAACGCCCGCATGCTCTACGGCATGGCCGAGCAGGGTGATGCCCCGGCTGGCCTGGCGAAGATCGACAAGCGTGGCGTGCCGGTACGTTCGATCCTGGCTTCGGCGGCGGTGACCCTGGTGGCGGTGTTGCTCAACTACTTCATGCCGCAGCACGCGCTGGAGCTGCTGATGTCGTTGGTGGTCGCGGCCCTGGTGATCAACTGGGCGATGATCAGCTACTCGCACCTGAAGTTCCGCCAGCACCTGGACCGCACCGGTCAGAAACCGCTGTTCAAGGCGCTGTGGTACCCCTATGGCAACTACATCTGCCTGGCCTTCGTGGTGCTGATCCTGGGCATCATGCTGCAGATTCCGGGGATCCAGGTGTCGGTGTACGCGATTCCGGTCTGGCTGGTGGTGATGTATGTGTTCTACGCGCTCAAGAGCAAGCGTGGTTCGCAGGCCAACGGCGCCGCGGATAGCGTGGCCAAGTAAGCGCTGAGGCGCTTCGCGAAAGCCCGATGCCGGGAGACTGGCATCGGGTTTTTTGTTGTCTTGGCCAGCCTCGTCGCCGGCGAGGAGCTCAAATCTGTTCGAGCAACCAGCTGCGGAACGCCCGCAGCGAGGGCAGTGCCTCGTTCCTCGGCGGATAGATCAGGTAATAGCTGCGCTGGCTGGCGAACGGCACGCCCGGGCTGAACAGCTCGCCACTGGCCAGTTCTTCCTCGACCAGAATGCGCGGCACCAGGCCGATGCCGATGCCGGCGCGCACTGCCTGGATCAGGTGCGAGGTCAGCTCGAAGCTCGGCCCCAGGCGCATGGCGCGGTGCGGCAGGGCGTGGTGGGAGAACCATTCGCCCCAGGCGTGGGGGTTGTTGGCGACGTTGAGCAGCACCTGTTCGCTGACTTGCGCAGGGTTCCACTGGCCGTCGGCAGTCGCCTCCGGGGGCAGGATCACCACCAGCTCCTCGGCATGCAGGCGGTGGCAGATCAGTCCGGGCAGGTCATGGCTGGCGACGCCGATGGCGGCATCGATCTCGCTGGTGTCGAAGTTGATTGCCTCGATGCGCGAATGAATATGCACCAGCATGCCGGGGTGGGCGCCGTAGAAGGCGTGCAGGCGCGGCAGCAGCCACTTCGAGCCAAAGGTCGGCAGCGTGGCCAGGCGCAGGGTGCCGACGCCGGACTGGTAGGCGAGGGCCTGCAAGGTGGCACTGCGGATGCGCCCAAGGGCCTCGCTGAGCTCGCGTTGGTACAGGCGGCCGACATCGGTCAGTTGCACCTGGCGCCCCTCGCGGCGGAACAGTGTAAGCCCAAGCTGCTGCTCCAGCGCCTGCACCTGCCGGCTCACCGCGCTCTGGGTCAGTGAAAGCTCGGCGGCGGCGCGGGTGTAGCTTTCATGCCGGGCGGCGGCCTCGAAGGCCAGCAGCAGCGACATCGACGGGGTGAGGTGGCGGTAATTCATTCACAAAACTCATCGATAGCGGCAGGAATATCCGTTTGCCCCTGGCGCGAAACTACAGGAATATTGGCGTATTCGTCATGCGGTACAGAAAATTCATACCGTAGTCGCAGGAAACGCAACCTCTCGTGGGAGCGGGCCTGGAATCCGTGAACTAGCCAATACCTAATAGAGGCATCCTTCGATGATCGCCCTGCTGCCGCCCCGTGCGCCTGCCGCCCACTATCCCGAATTCCTCGAAGCCCTGAAGAACAGCGGCTTCCGTGGTCAGATCAGCGCCGACTACGGTACCCGCACCGTACTGGCCACCGACAATTCCATTTACCAGCGCCTGCCCCAGGCGGCGGTATTCCCGCAGGATGCCGACGATGTGGCACGTGTCGCCACGCTGATGGCCGAGTCGCGCTTTTGTGACATCAAGCTGACCCCGCGTGGGGGGGGGACCGGCACTAACGGCCAGTCGCTGACCGACGGCATCGTCGTCGACCTGTCGCGACACATGAACAACATCCTCGAGATCAACACCGCTGAGCGCTGGGTGCGTGTTCAGGCTGGCGTGGTGAAGGACCAGCTCAACGCGGCGCTCAAACCCCACGGGTTGTTCTTCGCTCCGGAGTTGTCCACCTCCAACCGCGCCACGGTCGGCGGCATGATCAACACCGACGCCAGCGGCCAGGGCAGTTGCACCTACGGCAAGACCCGCGACCACGTGCTGGAACTGCACAGCGTGCTGCTCGGTGGCGAACGCCTGCACAGCCTGCCGATCGACGACACGGCGCTGGCGCAGGCCTGCGCCGCGCCTGGCCGGGTCGGCGAGGTGTACCGCATGGCTCGCGAGATCCAGGAAACCGAGGCCTCGCGAATCGAAAGGACCTTCCCCAAGCTCAACCGCTGCCTGACCGGCTATGACCTGGCCCACCTGCGTGACGAGCAGGGCCGCTTCAACCTCAACAGCGTGTTGTGCGGCGCCGAAGGTTCGCTGGGTTACGTGGTCGAGGCCAAGCTCAACGTGCTGCCGATCCCGAAATACGCGGTACTGGTCAATGTGCGCTACACCAGCTTCATGGACGCCCTGCGCGACGCCAATGCGCTGATGGCGCACAAGCCGCTGTCGATCGAGACCGTCGACTCCAAGGTGCTCATGCTGGCGATGCAGGATATCGTCTGGCACAGCGTCGCCGAGTACTTCCCGGCCGACCCCGAGCGCCCGACCCTGGGCATCAACCTGGTGGAGTTCTGCGGCGACGAGCCGGCCGAGGTCAATGCCCGGGTCGATGCGTTCATCGAGCACCTGCAGCGCGACACCAGTGTCGAACGCCTGGGGCATACCCTGGCGGAAGGCGCCGAAGCAGTCACCAAGGTCTACACCATGCGCAAGCGCTCGGTGGGCCTGCTGGGCAACGTCGAGGGCGAAGTGCGTCCACAACCGTTTGTCGAAGATACCGCCGTGCCGCCGGAGCAACTGGCTGACTACATCGCCGAATTCCGTGCGCTGCTCGATGGTTACGGCCTGGCCTATGGCATGTTTGGCCATGTCGATGCCGGCGTGCTGCACGTGCGCCCGGCGCTGGACATGAAGGACCCGGCCCAGGCCGCGCTGGTCAAGCCGATCTCCGATGCCGTGGCGGCGCTGACCCAGCGCTATGGTGGTCTGCTCTGGGGCGAGCACGGCAAAGGCCTGCGCTCCGAGTACGTGCCGGAATATTTCGGCGAACTGTACCCGGCGCTGCAGCGCCTCAAGGGCGCTTTCGACCCGCATAACCAGCTCAACCCAGGCAAGATCTGCACCCCGCTGGACAGCGCCGAAGGCCTGACCCCGGTGGATGGCGTGACCCTGCGCGGCGACCTGGACCGCACCATCGACGAGCGGGTCTGGCAGGATTTTGGCAGCGCCGTGTACTGCAACGGCAATGGCGCCTGCTACAACTACGACCCCAACGATGCCATGTGCCCGTCGTGGAAGGCCACCCGCGAACGCCAGCACTCGCCCAAGGGGCGCGCCTCGCTGATCCGCGAGTGGCTGCGCCTGCAGGGCGAGGCGAGCGTCGATGTGCTTGCCGCCGCCCAACGCCAGGCGTCCTGGTTAAAAGGCCTGCCGGCGCGGCTGCGCAACAGCCGGGCCCGGCGGCAGGGCCAGGAGGATTTCTCCCATGAGGTGTATGACGCCATGGCCGGCTGCCTGGCTTGCAAGTCCTGCGCGGGGCAGTGCCCGATCAAGGTCAACGTCCCGGACTTCCGCTCGCGCTTCCTCGAGTTGTACCACGGCCGTTACCAGCGCCCGCTGCGCGACTACCTGATCGGCTCGCTGGAGTTCAGCATTCCGTATCTGGCCCACGCGCCCGGTCTCTACAACGCGGTGATGGGCTCGAAGTGGGTGGGTAGGCTGCTGGCGGACAAGGTCGGCATGGTCGACAGTCCGCTGATCAGTCGTTTCAACTTCCAGTCCACCCTGACCCGTTGTCGCGTGCAGATGGCCAGCGTGCCGGCCCTGCGCGAGCTGACCCCGGCCCAGCGCGAGCGCAGCATCGTGCTGGTGCAGGACGCCTTCACCCGCTACTTCGAGACGCCGCTGCTGGCGTCGTTCATCGAGTTGGCCCATCGCCTGGGGCACAAGGTGTTCCTGGCGCCGTACAGTGCCAACGGCAAGCCGTTGCATGTGCAAGGCTTCCTTGGTGCCTTCGCCAAGGCGGCGATCCGCAATGCTGGTCAGCTCAAGACCCTGGCGGATTGCGGCGTGCCGCTGGTGGGGCTGGATCCGGCGATGACCCTGGTCTATCGCCAGGAGTACCAGAAGGTCGACGGCGTGGAATGCCCGTCGGTGCTGCTGCCCCAGGAGTGGCTGATGAACGTGCTGCCGGAGCGGGCGCCGGTCAAGGCCGACAACTTCCGCCTGATGGCCCATTGCACCGAGAAGACCAATGTGCCGGCCAGCACCCGGCAGTGGGAGCAGGTGTTCGCGCGCATGGGGCTGAAGCTGGTCACCGAGGCCACCGGCTGCTGCGGGATGTCCGGCACCTACGGGCACGAGGCGCGCAACCAGGCGACTTCGAAAACCATCTTCGAGCAGTCCTGGGCGACCAAGCTGGACAAGGAAGGCGAGGCATTGGCCACCGGCTATTCGTGCCGCAGCCAGGTCAAGCGCATGACCGAGAAGCAGCTGCGTCATCCGCTGGAGGTGGTGTTGCAGTACCTACAGCGCTGATCAGGTCAGCCATCGCGGAGCAAGTCGCATTCTGGCCGGTGGGAGCGGGCTTGCCCCGCAATGCCTTCAGGACTCTCGCAAGCGCCGCGCCTGGCTATACAGGTACAGGCTCAACACCAGCCCGCATCCCGCCGCCGCCGCCGCGAACAGAAACATCGAGGCGAATCCGAAGCCTGCCGCCACGGCGCCCACCAGCGGCCCGGTGATCCCCAGCGACAGGTCGATGAACAGCGAATAGGCGCCCACTGCGGCGCCACGGTTGGCTGCCGACACCTGGTTGACGGCCTCCACCCCCAATGCCGGGAACACCAGCGAGAAACCGAACCCGCTCAACGCCGCGCCGACCAGGGCCATCTCGGCGCTGGGCGCGAGCCACAGCATCAGCAATCCCAATGTCTCCACCGACAGGCAGGCGATCGCCACGCGAAAGCCGCCGAGGCGGTTGATCAGGTTGCCGAACAGCAGTCTGGCGCAGATGAAGCTGGCGCCGAACAGGCTCAGGGTCAGTGCGGCGTTCGGCCAGTCGCGGCTGGCGTAATACAGCGTGATGAAGGTGGCGATGGTGCCAAAGCCGATGGAGCCCAGGGCCAGCCCCATCCATGTGGAAACACCTTGCCGAGCACCCGCAAGAAGGGCATGCGTACCCCGGCGACCACGGGCGCGGCACGCTTGGGCCAGGCCAGCAGCAGGCCGAGCGCACCCAGCAGGATGATGCTCGCGCCCATGCTCCACAGACCGAGGCTCTTGACCATCAGCACGCCCAGCGGCGCGCCGATGGCCAGCGCGCCATAACTGGCGATGCCGTTCCAGGAGATGACCTTGGCCGTGTTCTCCGGGCCGACTCGGCCGATACCCCAGCCGATCGAGCCCGAGCCCACCAGGCTTTCTGCGCTGCCCAGCACCAGGCGGCCGATGAACAGGCAGGCCAGGCTCAGCCAGGGCAGGTGGGTGAGGAAGCTGCAGGCCAGCATGAACACGCCGCTCAGGCCGCAGCCGAACAGGCCGTACATGACCGCCTTCTTGCTGCCGAGATTGTCGATGATGCGGCTGGCGGTCGGGCGGCTGAGCAGGGTGGCCAGGTATTGGATGCTGATCACCAGGCCAGCGATCACGGCGCTGAAGCCCAGTTCGTTGTGCACGTAGCTGGGCAGCACGGCGAGCGGGATGCCGATGTTCAGGTAGCCGATGAAGGTGAAGAGGACGATGGAGACGACTTGCAGGGTGACCGCAAGGGGGCGCGGTGAGTCGGGCATGGGGGCCTTCGGGGGAAAGAAGTTCTGGACGGTGTGAAAACGCGATGACGGGGGTGTCCCGCAGGTCAGCCGTTTTCACACAGTCGGGTAGGGTGCGCGATTATTCCTGGTCGGCGCTGGATTGATCGTCACCGTCCTGGTCGACGGCGGGCGTCGGTTCGGCGTGGGCGGCAACGGATTGCTCTTCGGGGTTCAGGCTTGGGAAGGGAAGATTCGGGATTTCATGCATCTCGTCGTTCCTCGCAAGTGTGAGTGAAAAGACTGCGCCAGGGCGCGTGTGTGGCTTCGAAAAGCTGGGGCAGGATACAGCAGTCTGGATGACAGTTTGAGATTTTTCCGCGGCGCTTGTCGGTTTTTGCGGGCGGATGGCAAGCGGCGACTTGCGCCGATTCATTCGCTTGCGAGGGTAGTGCTGGCAGTCAGCGCAGTGCTTGTGGGAGCGGCGCACCGCCGCTCCCACAAGTTGCGTGGCTTCAGCGGCAGACGTCGGCGATGGCCGCCGCCAGCTGCTCCAGGCGCTGCGCATCGGCGCCGGCGATGTTCGCCCGGCCGGTGCCGACCATGTACACGCTGTGCTTCTCGCGCAGCAGGCGCACCTGCTCCGGGTTCAGTCCGGTGTACGAGAACATCCCACGCTGCGCGGCAATATGCGCGAAGCGTTCGGCCAGGCCATGCGGGGCCAGCGCCCGAACCAGGCCTTCACGCAGTTCGGCGATACGCAGGCGCATGGCGTTCACTTCCTCGACCCACAGTGCCTTGAGCGCTGGGTCACCGAGAATTTCGGCGACCACCGCCGCGCCATGATCCGGCGGCGTCGACCACAGGTTGCGTGCAATCAGCGCCAGCTGGCTGCGCACATCCTGCAGCTTTTCGGCATCGTGGCTGCACACCAGCAGGGCACCGGTGCGATCACGGTACAGCCCGAAGTTCTTCGAGCAGGAACTGGTGATCAGCAGCTCGGGCAGCTCGTCGGCAAACAGGCGCACCGCCCAGGCGTCTTGCTCCAGGCCGTCACCGAAGCCCTGGTAGGCGAAATCGATCAGCGGCAGCAGGTTGCGCCGCTTGACGATGTCGAGCACCGCGCGCCAGTCGTCCTGGCTCAGGTCGAAGCCCGTCGGGTTGTGGCAGCAGGCATGCAGCAGCACCACGTCGCCTTGCGGGGCCTGCTCCAGCGCGGCGAGCAGGCCACCGACGTTCAGGCGGTTGTCCGTGCCCACGTAGGGATAGTGGGACACCTTGAGGCCGGCGCCGGCGAAGATCGTCTCGTGGATCGGCCAGGTCGGGTCGCTCAGCCAGATGCCGCGACCCGGCAGGCACTGGGCGATGAACTCCGCCGCCAGGCGCAGGGCGCCAGTGCCGCCCGGGGTCTGGGTGGCGCCGGCGCGCTGTTCGGCGAGCAGCCGCGAGGCGCTGCCCAGCACCAGTTCGCCGACCAGGCGCCCGAAGGCCGCGTCACCGTGGCCGCCGACATAGCTTTTGCTGGCCTGCCGTTCGACCAGGTGTTGCTCGGCCTGCTTGACCGCGGCGGGAATCGGCGTGAGGCCCTGGGCGTCCTTGAACACGCCGACGCCCAGGTCGAACTTGGCAGGATTGGTGTCGCGCGCGTAGGCGTCCATCAGCCCGAGGATCGGGTCGCCGGGGACCCGTCCGATCGCCGCGAAGTGCATCACTTGCGCCCTTCGGCGGTCTCGGCGACCTTGTCGGTGCGCGCGCACATGATGAAGTCGTTGCGGTGCAGGCCCTTGATCGAGTGGCTCCACCAGGTCACGGTGACCTTGCCCCACTCGGTCAGCAGGCCTGGGTGGTGGCCTTCGGCTTCGGCGATTTCGCCGACGGCGTTGGTGAAGGCCAGGGCGTGCTTGAAGTTCTTGAACAGGAACACGCGCTCGAGCTCCATGTGGCCGTCGCGGACTTCGATGTTCCAGTCCGGGATCTCGCGGATCAGTTCCGCCAGTTCCTCGTCGGTGACTTTCGGCGCATCGGCGCGGCAGGCTTCGCAGTGGGCTTGGTTCAAGGCATTCATGGGTGTTTTCCGATTTGAGTTGTTATCGACAGGGCGGCTCAGGCGGCTGCCTTCGGTGGAAACTTCGGTGCGTGCAGGCCCAGCTGCATGGCTTGGTGGACCATGGCCATGATGTCTTCGTGGGCCAGGTCGAACAGGCGCTTCATGTTCGGCAGGACGAAGTACAGGGGCTGCAGGATATCGATGCGGTACGGCGTGCGCATGGCCTCGATCGGATCGAAGGCCTGATGCTCCGGTTCGCCGGACAAGCTGTAGACGGTCTCCTTCGGCGAGGACAGGATGCCGCCGCCATAGATCTTGCGACCCTGCGCGGTCTCCATCAGGCCGAACTCGATGGTCATCCAGTACAGGCGCGCGAGGTAGACGCGCTGCTCCTTGGTCGCCGCCAGGCCCAGCTTGCCGTAGGTGTGGGTGAATTCGGCGAAGAAGGGGTTGGTCAGCAGCGGGCAGTGGCCGAAGATCTCGTGGAAGATGTCGGGCTCCTGCAGGTAGTCGAGCTCTTCCGGGGTGCGGATGAAGGTGGCGACCGGGAAGCGCTTGCTGGCAAGCAGCTCGAAGAAGGTCTGGAAGGGGATCAGCGCCGGCACGCGGGCGACCTGCCAGCCGGTGGTGGCGCCCAATACCTTGTTGACTTCGCCGAGCTGGGGAATACGGTCATGGGGCAGCTTTAGCTGTTCGATGCCGTCCAGGTACTCCTGGCACGCCCGGCCTTCGATGACTTTTAGCTGGCGGGTGATCAGGGTGTTCCACACCGCATGCTCTTGCTGCGGGTAGTCGATAAAACCATGCGCATCGGGCTCGCGCGCCACGTATTGCGTCTGTTTCATGTGGCTCTCCTGGTGAGGGCGTTCTTGTTATGTTCAGGACATGTCCTAGGAATATCCCTACAAGCGCGGCTTTGCACTGGGGTAGAGGCCGGGCATGGTCACCCGTTCATCCTTATTTCGTAACGAAAATTTTACAAAAACACGCCAATCCCGGAAAATCATGGGTATCGAGCTGAGCAAACGGGTGATTTTGTCAGCTTATCTTTACGACTTTTCCGCGAGCCGATGAAAAACTTCGGCTGCTTCGAGAGCATTCATGCGTATCAAAGTGCACTGCCAGAACCGCATCGGGATTCTTCGAGACATCCTCAACCTGTTGGTGGAGTACGGTATCAACGTGCTGCGTGGCGAGGTGGGGGGCGACCATGGCAACGCCATCTACTTGCACTGTCCGAACCTGATCAACTTGCAGTTCCAGGCCCTGCGGCCGAAGTTCGAGTCGATCGCCGGAGTGTTCGGCGTCAAGCGGGTCGGGCTGATGCCCAGCGAGCGTCGGCACATGGAGCTCAACGCGTTGTTAGGGGCGCTGGACTTTCCGGTGCTGTCGATCGACATGGGGGGCAGCATCGTCGCCGCCAACCGTGGCGCGGCGCAGCTGCTCGGGGTGCGGGTGGACGAGGTGCCGGGCATTCCACTGTCGCGCTATGTCGAGGACTTCGACCTGCCGGAGCTGATACGGGCCAACAAGTCGCGGATCAATGGCCTGCGCATCAAGGTCAAGGGTGATGTGTTCCTGGCCGATATCGCGCCGCTGCAGTCCGAGCATGATGACAGCGAGGCGTTGGCGGGTGCGGTCATCACCTTGCACCGGGCTGACCGCATCGGCGAGCGCATCTATAACGTGCGCAAGCAGGAGCTGCGCGGTTTCGACAGCATCTTCCAGAGTTCGAAAGTGATGGCGGCCGTGGTCCGCGAAGCGCGGCGCATGGCGCCTCTGGATGCGCCGTTGCTGATCGAGGGCGAGACCGGTACCGGCAAGGAGTTGCTGGCGCGGGCCTGCCACCTGGCCAGCCCGCGTGGCCAGGCACCGTTGATGGCGCTCAACTGCGCTGGCCTGCCGGAGTCGATGGCCGAGACCGAGTTGTTCGGCTATGGCCCGGGGGCGTTCGAGGGCGCACGGGCCGAGGGCAAGCTCGGGCTGCTGGAGCTCACGGCAGGCGGGACGCTGTTCCTCGATGGCGTGGGGGAGATGAGCCCGCGTCTGCAGGTCAAGCTGTTGCGCTTCCTGCAGGATGGTTGTTTCCGTAGGGTCGGTAGCGACGAGGAGGTGTACCTGGACGTGCGGGTGATCTGCGCGACCCAGGTCGATCTGTCCGAGCTGTGCGCCCGTGGCGAGTTCCGCCAGGACCTCTACCATCGCCTCAACGTGCTGTCGCTGCACATCCCGCCGCTGCGCGAGTGCATGGATGGCATGGAGGGCTTGGTGCAGCATTTCCTCGACCAGGCCAGCCGGCAGATCGGTTGCGCGATGCCGCGCCTGGCGCCGGCTGCGATGGACAAGCTGGGCCAGTATCATTGGCCGGGTAACGTGCGCCAGCTGGAGAATGTGCTGTTCCAGGCGGTGTCGCTATGCGAGGGCGGGGTGGTGAAGAGCGAACATATCCGTTTGCCGGACTATGGCGTGCGTCAGCCGTTGGGCGAGTTTTCCCTGGATGGCGAACTTTCACAGATTGTCGGGCGCTTTGAAAAGGCGGTACTGGAAAGTTTGATGAATGAATTTCCAAGTAGTCGGGCGCTGGGGAAAAGATTAGGGGTTTCCCATACGACAATTGCCAACAAGTTGCGGGACTATTCGCTGAGCAAGTCGGCGGAGTAAGCGTTGAAAGTGTTCGCGTGGCTAATTGCCCTGAAAGTTACGCCTGCCCCTTGTAGGAGCGGCCTTGTGACGCGAAAGGGCCGCACAGCGGCCCCGGCGATCTTTGTTCACTACTGAAATCCGGGGCTGCTATGCAGCCCTTTCGCGTCACAAGGCCGCTCCTACAAGGGGGGGCGCACAAGGCTTGAAGGCGCTATGGCCTCAGCCGTTGGAACAACCGTTCCCCATCACGCGGTATTCGAGAATGTGCTTCTGGCCCTTGGAGTCCTCGTAGGTCATGCGGGCTGGCACCACTTCGCAGACGTTCGGCACTTCGCTCATGGAAAGAACGCGGGCGATGTCCAGGTGCTGCGAGTAACTGTACTGTTCAACCGGAATCTGCTCGACATCTTTTGCTTCGCCGGCGAGTGCCGCGCCGCAAAAACCGCCAAGTACCAATACCAGTAAAGCTTTCATTTTCAATTTACCTGTCTAAGGTCGTGAGGGGGCACGCGGCGCTTATGGCGCCGCGAGTACAGCAAGTTTTCAACTATCAGGATGAAGTGCGGATTAACGTTGCCTTCGTGGGGGCTGTTTACCAAGTTAATCGCGTTGCCGTTGCTGGCGAGGTGGATTCTATGGAGGCGGCCAGGCCCGAAACAGAGGGGGTTTTGATAAAGTCTTTTGACAGAATCTGTAACAATCCTCTCGTCGGCGACTGTTTTTCTTGTCGTGGATGGCTGAATGCCATGGGGTAGAGCGCTTGTGGCGAATCAGTGAAATGCTGGTCGGGCGCGTTACTACCAACGTCGAATGGCTTTTGCCGCTCTGGTACAGTTACAAACGGTTCCATACAAAAACAACTATTACACCGAGGTAACACAGATGAGTGCGGCTCCACTGTATCCCGTTCGTCCCGAGGTTGCGGCCAGTACCCTGACCGACGAGGCCACTTACAAGGCCATGTACCAGCAATCGGTGATCAACCCGGACGGCTTCTGGCGCGAGCAGGCCCAGCGTCTGGACTGGATCAAGCCCTTCACCAAGGTCAAGCAGACCTCGTTCGACGACCACCATGTCGACATCAAGTGGTTCGCCGATGGCACTCTGAACGTTTCCTACAACTGCCTGGATCGCCACCTCGCCGAGCGCGGCGACCAGCTCGCCATCATCTGGGAGGGCGATGACCCTTCCGAGCACCGCAACATCACCTACCGCGAGCTCCACGAGCAGGTCTGCAAGTTCGCCAACGCCCTGCGTGGCCAGGATGTGCACCGTGGCGATGTGGTGACCATCTATATGCCGATGATCCCCGAGGCCGTGGTGGCCATGCTGGCCTGTGCCCGCATCGGCGCGATCCACTCCGTGGTGTTCGGCGGCTTTTCCCCGGAGGCGCTGGCCGGTCGCATCATCGACTGCAAGTCGAAAGTGGTGATCACCGCCGACGAAGGCCTGCGGGGTGGGCGCCGCACACCGCTCAAGGCGAACGTCGACCTGGCCCTGACCAATCCCGAAACCAACAGCGTGCAGAAGATCATCGTGTGCAAGCGCACCGGTGGCGATATCGCCTGGCACCAGCACCGCGACATCTGGTTCGAAGACCTGATGAAGGTGGCGTCCAGTCATTGCGCGCCGAAAGAGATGGGTGCCGAGGAAGCGCTGTTCATCCTTTATACCTCTGGCTCCACTGGCAAGCCCAAGGGCGTCCTGCACACCACCGGCGGCTACCTGGTGTACGCCGCGCTGACCCATGAGCGCGTGTTCGACTACCGCCCGGGCGAGGTCTACTGGTGCACCGCCGACGTGGGTTGGGTCACCGGTCACAGCTACATCGTCTACGGCCCGTTGGCCAATGGCGCCACCACGCTGCTGTTCGAAGGTGTGCCGAACTACCCGGACATCACTCGCGTGTCGAAGATCGTCGACAAGCACAAGGTCAACATCCTCTACACCGCGCCGACCGCCATTCGCGCCATGATGGCCGAGGGCGAGGCCGCAGTGGCCGGTGCCGACGGCTCGAGCCTGCGCCTGCTGGGTTCGGTGGGCGAGCCGATCAACCCCGAGGCCTGGAACTGGTACTACAAGACCGTCGGCAAGGAGCGCTGCCCGATCGTCGACACCTGGTGGCAGACCGAGACCGGCGGCATTCTCATCAGTCCGCTGCCGGGCGCCACTGGCCTCAAACCGGGCTCGGCGACCCGTCCGTTCTTCGGTGTGGTGCCGGCGCTGGTGGACAACCTGGGCAACCTGATCGAGGGCGCCGCCGAGGGCAATCTGGTGATCCTCGACTCCTGGCCGGGTCAGTCGCGTTCGCTGTATGGCGACCACGACCGCTTCGTCGACACCTATTTCAAGACCTTCCGCGGCATGTATTTCACCGGTGATGGCGCGCGGCGCGACGAGGACGGCTACTACTGGATCACCGGTCGTGTGGACGACGTGCTCAACGTCTCCGGGCATCGCATGGGTACCGCCGAGATCGAGAGCGCGATGGTGGCGCATCCGAAGGTCGCCGAGGCGGCGGTGGTGGGTGTGCCGCACGACATCAAGGGGCAGGGCATCTATGTCTATGTCACCCTCAATGCCGGCGAACAGACGAGCGAGCAATTGCGCCAGGAGCTGAAGAACTGGGTGCGCAAGGAGATCGGCCCGATCGCCTCGCCGGACGTGATCCAGTGGGCGCCGGGGCTGCCGAAGACCCGCTCGGGCAAGATCATGCGCCGGATCCTGCGCAAGATCGCCACCGGCGAGTACGACGCGCTGGGTGATATCTCCACTCTGGCCGATCCGGGTGTGGTGCAGCACCTGATCGATACTCACAAGGCGATGAGCCTGGCGACCGCCTGACCGTTCGGGTGTACCTGAGGTGATCTGCAAAAACCCCGTCGGGCAACCGGCGGGGTTTTTGCTTACAGATGCAGGCTGTTACTCCGACATTCATCGGTAACCTTCTCTGTCACCGATTTCGCACAAAAGCGGGGCTTCCAGAAACATTCATGTGCCATCCTGGGGCGGTTCTGCGAGCATTTCGTGCGGGGCTGCACGCTGCGCTTGCCGGAATACAAGGGTTTGCCAATAATAGGCCCGCTTATTGCTTGAGGTATGGGTTATTTCTCTTTCGCTCTTGCATATCTCGCAGGAGCTGTCAATATCGCCCGCCGCGGTTCCTGGCGCTTCTGTAATTAGTTGTCGCTTTGAAGAAATATCGACTACCGGGCTGTCGTTAAAATGCCACTCACTCGCTCGTGGTCTGCGACTTTGGTCGAAACCTGCGCGGCTCGCGTTGAACCCATTCGCATATCGGGCAGCCGTTACAACTGCCTTGTATTGCCCCGTACCGATGGAGTTACCTGATGAAGAAGCTCGCACTGCTTGGCGCCCTGGCGCTTTCCGTGTTTTCCCTGGTATCGCAGGCCGATGAGAAGCCGTTGAAGATCGGTATCGAGGCCGCCTACCCACCCTTCGCCTTCAAGCAGCCAGACGGCAGCCTCGCCGGCTTCGACTACGACATCGGCAACGCCCTGTGCGAAGAGATGAAGGCCAAGTGCACCTGGGTCGAGCAGGAATTCGATGGCCTGATCCCGGCGCTGAAGGTGCGCAAGATCGACGCCATCCTGTCGTCCATGTCGATCACTGAAGACCGCAAGAAATCGGTCGACTTCACCAAGCGCTACTACCTGACCCCGGCTCGCCTGGTCATGAAGGACGGCACCGCCGTCAGCGAGAGCCTGGACGAACTCAAAGGCAAGAAGATCGGCGTGCAGCGCGGCTCGATCCACGATCGCTTCGCCAAGGAAGTCTTTGCCCCGAAAGGCGCCACCGTCGTGCCGTACGGCACTCAGAATGAAATCTACCTGGACGTCGCCGCTGGCCGTCTGGACGGTACCGTGGCTGACGCCACCCTGCTCGAAGACGGTTTCCTGAAGACCGATGCCGGCAAGGGCTTCGCTTTCGTCGGCCCATCGTTCACTGACGTGAAGTACTTCGGCGATGGCGTCGGTATTGCCGTGCGCAAGGGCGACAAGGCCAACGCCGAACGTATCAACGCGGCCATCGACGCGATCCGTGCCAACGGCAAGTACAAGCAGATCGAAGCCAAGTACTTCAACTTCGACATCTACGGCCCTGACGCCAAGTAAGACGTCGAGTTTCACCTGTGCAATGGTGCAAACAGCAGAATCTCTGAGGTTTGCACCATTTTTCATTCCCAAGCCCTGAGGAATCCGAATCATGTTGAAAGGCTATGGGGCAGTCATCCTCGACGGAGCGTGGCTGACGCTGCAGCTCGCCCTGTCGTCGATGGCCCTGGCCATCGTCCTCGGCCTGATCGGCGTGGCGCTGCGCTTGTCGCCGGTGCGCTGGCTGGCCTGGCTGGGGGACCTGTATTCCACGGTGATCCGTGGCATCCCCGACCTGGTCCTGATCCTGCTGATCTTCTATGGCGGCCAGGACATCATCAACCGGGTGGCGCCGCTGCTCGGCTATGACGACTACATCGACCTGAATCCGTTGGTCGCCGGCATCGGTACCCTGGGGTTCATCTTCGGCGCGTACCTGTCGGAAACGTTCCGTGGCGCTTTCCTCGGGATTCCCAAGGGCCAGGCCGAGGCGGGCGCCGCCTACGGCATGAGCGGCTTCCAGGTGTTCTTCCGGATCATGGTGCCGCAGATGATCCGCCTCGCCATCCCGGGCTTCACCAACAACTGGCTGGTGCTGACCAAGGCGACCGCGCTGATTTCGGTGGTCGGCCTGCAGGACATGATGTTCAAGGCCAAGCAGGCGGCGGATGCCACCCGCGAACCCTTCACCTTCTTCCTTGCGGTGGCGGCGTTGTACCTGGTGCTGACCAGTGTCTCGCTGCTGGCGTTGAAGTATCTCGAGAAGCGCTACTCGGTGGGCGTCAAGGCGGCTGAACTATGATCTTCGACTACAACGTCATCTGGGAGGCCATGCCCCTGTACCTGGGCGGGTTGCTGACCACCCTCAAGCTGCTGGCGCTGTCGCTGTTCTTCGGACTGCTGGCGGCCGTGCCGCTGGGCCTGATGCGCGTCTCGAAGCAGCCGCTGGTGAACATGACCGCCTGGCTGTACACCTACGTGATCCGCGGCACGCCGATGCTGGTGCAGCTGTTCCTGATCTACTACGGGCTGGCCCAGTTCGAGGCGGTGCGCGAGAGCATCTTCTGGCCATGGCTGTCCAGCGCGACGTTCTGCGCCTGCCTGGCCTTCGCCATCAACACCAGCGCCTATACTGCCGAGATCATCGCCGGCAGCCTCAAGGCCACGCCCCATGGCGAGATCGAGGCGGCCAAGGCCATCGGCATGTCGCGCATGAAGATGTACCGCCGCATCCTGCTGCCTTCGGCGCTGCGCCGGGCGCTTCCGCAGTACAGCAACGAAGTGATCATGATGCTGCAGACCACCAGCCTGGCCTCGATCGTCACCCTGATCGACATCACCGGTGCCGCGCGCACGGTCAACGCCCAGTACTACCTGCCTTTCGAGGCCTATATCACGGCGGGCGTGTTCTACCTGTGCCTGACCTTCATCCTCGTGCGCCTGTTCAAGATGGCCGAACGCCGCTGGCTCGGCTATCTGGCGCCGCGCAAGCACTGACCGCTCTGTGAGATCCGACAGCATGTACAAACTCCAAATCCAAGACCTGCACAAGCGCTACGGCAGCCACGAGGTGCTCAAGGGCGTCTCTCTCGAAGCCAAGGCAGGCGACGTGATCAGCATCATCGGCTCCAGCGGCTCGGGCAAATCGACCTTCCTGCGCTGCATCAACCTGCTGGAGCAGCCGCACGCGGGCAAGATCCTGCTCAACAACGAAGAGCTCAAGCTGGTCGCCGGCAAGGATGGCGCGCTCAAGGCCGCCGACCCGAAACAGTTGCAGCGCATGCGCTCGCGTCTGTCCATGGTGTTCCAGCACTTCAACCTGTGGTCGCACATGACTGCGCTGGAGAACATCATCGAGGCGCCGGTGCATGTGCTGGGCGTGAGCAAGAAAGAGGCGCTGGAGAAGGCCGAGCATTACCTGGCCAAGGTTGGCGTGGCGCATCGCAAGGACGCCTTCCCTGGTCACATGTCCGGCGGCGAGCAGCAGCGCGTGGCCATCGCCCGCGCGCTGGCCATGGAGCCCGAGGTGATGCTGTTCGACGAGCCGACCTCGGCGCTCGACCCGGAGCTGGTGGGCGATGTGCTCAAGGTGATGCAGTCGCTGGCCCAGGAGGGGCGCACCATGGTCGTGGTCACCCACGAGATGGGCTTTGCCCGCGAAGTCTCCAACCAGCTGGTGTTCCTGCACAAAGGCCTGGTCGAGGAGCGTGGCTGCCCACGCGAGGTGCTGGTCAATCCGCAATCCGAGCGGCTCAAGCAGTTCCTCTCCGGCAGCCTCAAGTAATCGCTGCACTTTTGCACCAGGATGGGGCATGCTGCGCGACGCATGCAGCCTGCCCCCGGCGCCACAAGCGCTAACCTCTCTTTCCAGGTTTCGGACCACGCCCTATGACCACCCAGCGAATCGGCTTTCTCATCTGGCCCGGCACCAAGCCGCTGACCCTGGCGCTGGCGGAGGAGGTGTTGCTGGTGGCGCAGCGGGTCCATCCCGATGTCGTCTACGAGCTGGCCTACCTGCAGGCTGAAGCGGGGCAGGAGGGCGCATGGCGCCTGCCGGGCGAGCCGTGGAACGGTCGCCTGGAAGGGTGTCAGAAGCTGCTCCTGCTGGCCGATGAGCCGCCAGCGGCGGTGGGTTCGGCATTGTCCACCGCGCTCAAGCAGCTGGCGCGCAGCGGTTGCATGATCGGTGGCTTGTCCGCAGGTGTGTATCCGCTGGCGGCCTTGGGCCTGCTCGATGGCTACCGCGCCGCGGTGCACTGGCGCTGGCAGGATGATTTCGCCGAGCGCTTCCCCAAGGTGATCGCCACCAGCCATCTGTTCGATTGGGACCGTGATCGGCTGACCGCCTGTGGCGGCATGGCGGTGACCGATCTGCTGTTGGCGGTGCTGGCCCGGGATCATGGCGCGGAGCTTGCGGGGGCGGTGTCGGAGGAGCTGGTGGTCGAGCGCATCCGCGAAGGTGGCGAGCGCCAGCGTATCCCGCTGCAGAACCGCCTGGGCTCCAGCCATCCGAAGCTCACCCAGGCGGTGCTGCTGATGGAGGCCAATATCGAAGAGCCGCTGACCACCGACGAGATCGCCCAGCATGTGTGCGTGTCGCGTCGCCAGCTGGAGCGGATCTTCAAGCAGTACCTCAATCGGGTGCCGAGCCAGTACTACCTGGAGCTGCGCCTGAACAAGGCGCGGCAGATGCTGATGCAGACCAGCAAGTCGATCATCCAGATCGGTTTGTCCTGCGGGTTCTCCTCCGGGCCGCATTTCTCCAGCGCCTACCGCAACTTCTTTGGCGCCACGCCGCGTGAAGACCGCAATCAGCGGCGCAGCAGCAGCCCGTTCGAGCTGAGTTCGGCACCGGCCGAGCGGGGCTGACGGCGCACGCTGATTCCTGGTAGGAGCGGCCTTGTGTCGCGAAAGGGCGCTCCTACAATGAACAACCGTTCACCCAGTCTTGCTCTGCCGTTACACTGCGCGATTGCGACACTGTTTGTCGCATTGCCGAAAACCGCGTGAAAACACGGTTTGGCGCTGTAACAAGTTGTCGCCTGGCAGCAAGGACAGGCGCCGATCAGTCCTTACAATCCCTTCATCGCTCGCCACTTCCAGGCCAGCGTTCCTCTTCAGGAGACTCAGATGTCCGTTGAGCAAGCCCCGGTGCAACGTGCCGATTTCGACCAGGTGATGGTTCCCAACTATTCCCCGGCGGCCTTCATTCCTGTGCGAGGCGAGGGCTCTCGAGTCTGGGATCAGACCGGTCGCGAGCTGATCGACTTCGCCGGCGGCATCGCCGTCAACGCCCTGGGTCATTGCCACCCGGCGCTGGTCAAGGCGCTGACCGAGCAGGCCAACACCCTCTGGCACGTCTCCAACGTGTTCACCAACGAGCCGGCCCTGCGCCTGGCGCACAAGCTGGTGGACGCCACCTTTGCCGAACGCGCGTTCTTCTGCAACTCCGGCGCCGAATCCAACGAGGCCGCCTTCAAGCTGGCCCGTCGCGTCGCCCATGACCGTTTCGGCCCGCAGAAGCACGAGATCATCGCCACCGTGAACAGCTTCCACGGGCGTACCCTGTTTACCGTCAGTGTCGGTGGCCAGCCCAAGTACTCCGACGGCTTCGGCCCGAAGATCACCGGCATCAGCCATGTGCCGTACAACGACCTGGAAGCGCTGAAGGCACAAATCTCCGACAAGACATGCGCCGTGGTCATCGAACCGATCCAGGGCGAAAGCGGCGTGGTCCCGGCCGACAAGGCCTACCTGGAAGGCGCGCGCAAGCTGTGCGACGAGCACGACGCCCTGCTGATCTTCGACGAAGTGCAGACCGGCGTCGGCCGTACCGGCTCGTTGTATGCCTATCAGCACTACGGCGTGACCCCGGACATCCTGACCAGCGCCAAGAGCCTGGGCGGCGGCTTCCCGATCGGCGCCATGCTGACCACCAGCGATATCGCCAAGCACCTGGCCGCCGGTACCCATGGCACCACCTATGGCGGCAACCCGCTGGGCTGCGCTGTCGCCTGCGCCGTGCTGGATGTGGTCAACACGCCGGAAACCCTGGCTGGCATCAAGGCCAAGCACGAGCGCTTCAAGACCCGCCTGGAGCGGATCGGTCAGGAAACCGGCCTGTTCACCCTGGTGCGCGGTGTTGGTCTGCTGATCGGCTGCGTGCTGAGCGAGGCCTGGAAAGGCAAGGCGAAGGACATCCTCAACGCCGCCGAGAAGGAAGGCGTGATGGTACTGCAGGCAGGTCCCGACGTAGTGCGCTTCGCCCCGAGCCTGGTGGTCGAGGATGCCGATATCGACGAAGGTCTGGATCGCTTCGAGCGCGCCGTGCGCAAACTGACCCAGGGCTGAGCCCGCGGTCCAGTCGCCGGCCCGCAGGCGGGCCGGCGATACCTGATTCCAGTGTGGGCACCTGCTTGCAGGTAGTGGCGCGTGCCCGCCGTTTTTCCGTGCCGATGTGATCGGCGCGCTATCCCGAAAGGAGTGACACCATGCTGGTGATGCGCCCCGCGCAAATGGCGGATCTGAACGAAGTGCAGCGCATGGCTGCCGACAGCCCCATTGGTGTCACCTCGCTGCCGGACGATACCGGCCGCCTGGGCGACAAGATCGCCGCCTCGGAGACCTCCTTCGCCGCCGAGGTCAGCTTCAATGGCGAGGAGAGCTACTTCTTCGTGCTCGAGGACAGCGAGACCGGCAAGCTGGCGGGCTGCTCGGCCATCGTCGCGTCGGCCGGCTATTCCGAGCCGTTCTACAGCTTTCGCAACGAGACCTTCGTGCACGCCTCGCGCGAGCTGAAGATCCACAACAAGATCCATGTCCTGTCGCTGTGCCACGACCTCACCGGCAACAGCCTGCTGACCAGCTTCTATGTGCTGCCGGAACTGGTGGGCAGCGGCTGGGCCGAGCTCAATTCCCGCGGCCGCCTGCTGTTCATGGCTGCGCATCCGGAGCGCTTCGCCGACTCGGTGGTGACCGAAATCGTCGGCTACAGCGACGAGCAGGGCGAGTCGCCGTTCTGGGACGCCATCGGCCGCAACTTCTTCGACCTCAACTACGCCGACGCCGAGCGCCTGTGCGGCCTGAAGAGCCGCACCTTCCTCGCCGAGCTGATGCCGCACTACCCGATCTATGTGCCGCTGCTGGCCGACGAGGCGCAGGAAGCCATGGGCCAGGTGCACCCGCGCGCGCAGATCACCTTCGACATCCTCATGCGCGAAGGCTTCGAGACCGAGCACTACATCGACATCTTCGATGGCGGTCCGACCCTGCATGCCCGCGCCTCGGGCATCCGCTCCATCGCCCAGAGCCGCGTGGTGCCGGTCAAACTCGACGACGCGCCGGTCAAGGGTGGGCGCCCCTACCTGGTGTGCAACGGTCAGTTGCAGGATTACCGCGCGGTGCTGCTGGAGCTGGACTGGGTGCCGGGCAAACCGGTCAGCCTGAACAGCGAAGCCGCCGAGGCCCTGGGTGTCGGCGAGGGCGCCAGCGTTCGCCTGGTCGCGGTCTGAGACGCCGCAACAGAGAGTTTCGCGGCGGGCACAGACCGCCGCACAAGGAGATAGCATGATCGTTCGTCCTGTACGCAGCAGCGATTTACCCGCGCTGATCGAGTTGGCCCGCAGTACCGGCACCACCGGGCTGACCACGCTTCCCGCCAACGAGGAGCGCCTCGGCCACCGTGTCGGCTGGGCCGAGAAGAGCTTTTGCGGCGAAGCCGAGCGCGGCGACACCGACTACCTGTTCGTGCTGGAGAACGACGAAGGCCTGGTGGTCGGCATCAGCGCCATCGCCGGCGCCGTCGGCCTGCGCGAGCCCTGGTACAACTACCGGGTCGGCCTGACCGTCAGCGCCTCCCAGGAGCTGAACATCTATCGCGAGATCCCCACGCTGTTCCTGGCCAACGACCTGACCGGCAACTCCGAGCTGTGTTCGTTGTTCCTGCGCAGCGACCACCGCAGTGGCCTCAACGGTCGCCTGCTGTCCAGGGCGCGCATGCTGTTCATCGCCGAGTTCCCCGAGCTGTTCGGCAACAAGATCATCGCCGAGATGCGCGGCATGTCCGACGAGCAGGGACGTTCGCCGTTCTGGGAGAGCCTGGGTCGGCACTTCTTCAAGATGGAGTTCAGCCAGGCCGACTACCTGACCGGCGTGGGCAACAAGTCGTTCATCGCCGAGCTGATGCCCAAGTTCCCGCTGTACACCTGCTTCCTGTCGGAGGCCGCGCGCAATGTCATCGGTCGCGTGCACACCGACACCGAGCCCGCGCTGGCCATGCTCAAGCGCGAGGGCTTCAGCTACCAAGGCTACGTCGACATCTTCGACGCCGGCCCGGCCATCGAATGCGAGACCTCGAAGATCCGCGCCGTGCGCGACAGCCAGACACTGGTGCTGGCGGTGGGCACGCCGGGCGACGACGCCACCCCTTACATCATCCATAACCGCAAGCGTGAAGACTGCCGCATCACCGCGGCGCCCGCGCGCCTGGCGGCGGGTACCCTGGTGGTTGACCCGCAGACCGCCAAGCGCCTGCGTCTTGGCGCTGGCGACAACGTGCGCGCGGTGCCGCTGTCCGCCGCTCGGGAGGCTCAGTAAATGACCACACATTACATCGCAGGCCAATGGCTGGCTGGCCAGGGGGAATCCCTGCAATCGCTCAACCCCGTCACCCAGGCCGTGGTCTGGGAGGGGCAGGGGGCCGATGCCACTCAGGTCGAGGACGCCGTGCAGGCCGCTCGCCAGGCGTTTGCGGGCTGGGCGTCGTTGAGCCTGGAGGCGCGCATCGATGTGCTGGAGAAGTTCGCCGAGCAGCTGAAACGCCACGCCGAAGCGTTGGCCCACTGCATTGGCGAGGAAACCGGCAAGCCGCTGTGGGAGTCGGCCACCGAAGTCACCAGCATGATCAACAAGGTGGCGATCTCGGTGCAGAGCTACCGTGAGCGCACCGGCGAGAAGAGCGGCCCACTGGCCGACGCCACCGCCGTGCTGCGCCACAAGCCCCACGGCGTGGTGGCGGTGTTCGGTCCGTACAACTTCCCGGGCCACCTGCCCAACGGGCATATCGTGCCGGCGCTGCTGGCGGGCAACTGCGTGGTGTTCAAGCCCAGCGAGCTGACGCCGAAGGTCGCCGAGCTGACGGTCAACTGCTGGATTGCCGCTGGCCTTCCGGCCGGTGTGCTCAACCTGGTCCAGGGGGCGCGTGAAACCGGCGTTGCGCTGGCTGCCAACCCAGGCATCGACGGGCTGTTCTTCACCGGTTCCAGTCGTACCGGCAACCTGCTGCACCAGCAGTTCGCCGGGCGTCCCGACAAGATCCTGGCGCTGGAGATGGGCGGCAACAATCCGCTGCTGGTGGACGAGGTCAAGGACCTGGATGCGGCGGTCTACACCATCATCCAGTCGGCCTTCATCTCCGCCGGCCAGCGTTGCACCTGCGCTCGCCGTCTGTTGGTGCCGCAAGGCGCCTGGGGCGATTCGCTGATCCGGCGTCTGGTCGAGGTCAGCCGTGGCATCAGCGTCGGCGCTTTCGACCAGACGCCCGCGCCATTCATGGGTTCGGTGATCTCGTTGCAGGCTGCCCACGCGTTGCTGGCCGCCCAGGCCGACCTGCTTGGCAAGGGGGCCGTGGCGTTGCTGGAAATGACCCAGCCGCAGGTCGACGCGGCCTTGCTTACCCCAGGGGTCGTCGATGTCACCGCCGTGGCCGAGCGCCCGGACGAGGAATTCTTCGGCCCGCTGCTGCAAGTGATTCGCTACGCCGATTTCGACGCGGCGATCGAGGAGGCCAACAACACCCAGTACGGTCTGGCCGCCGGGCTGCTGTCGGATTCCAACGCCCGTTATCAGCACTTCTGGCTGCGCAGCCGCGCCGGCATCGTCAACTGGAACAAGCAGTTGACCGGCGCCGCCAGCAGCGCGCCGTTCGGCGGCGTTGGCGCCAGTGGCAACCATCGCGCCAGTGCCTACTATGCGGCCGACTACTGCGCCTATCCCGTGGCTTCGCTGGAGACCGCGAGCCTTGCACTGCCGGCGACCCTGACGCCGGGCGTCACCTTATAACAACAGGTCTCGGAGCCTAGCCGATGAAATCCTATGAAGTGAATTTTGATGGCCTGGTGGGGCCGACCCACAACTACGGCGGCCTGTCCTACGGCAACGTGGCCTCGCAAAGCAACAGTCAGCAGGGTTCCAACCCGCGCGAGGCGGCGCGCCAGGGCCTGGCCAAGATGAAGGCGCTGATGGAGATGGGCTTCCAGCAGGGCGTGCTGGCGCCGCAGGAGCGTCCGGATGTCGCCGCGCTGCGTCGCCTGGGCTTCACCGGTAGCGATGCCGAGGTGATCCGCCGCGCCGCGAAAGAAGCGATGCCGCTGCTGGTGGCCAGTTGCTCGGCGTCGAGCATGTGGGTGGCCAACGCCGCCACTGTCAGCCCGAGCGCCGACACTGCGGATGGTCGAGTGCATTTCACCGCGGCCAATCTCAATTGCAAGTACCACCGCAGCATCGAGCATCCGACCACCAGCCGTGTGCTGGGCGCCATGTTCAACGACGACAGGTATTTCGCCCACCATGAAGCGCTGCCCGCCGTGGCGCAGTTCGGTGACGAAGGTGCGGCCAACCACACGCGTTTCTGCCGTGCCTACGGCGACGCGGGCGTGGAGTTCTTCGTCTACGGGCGCAGTGCGTTCGACAGCCGCTACCCCGCCCCGCAGAAGTATCCGGCGCGCCAGACGCTGGAGGCCTCGCAGGCCGTAGCCCGGCTGCATGGCCTGAGCGATGGTGGCGTGGTCTACGCTCAACAGAACCCGGCGGTGATCGACCAGGGCGTGTTCCACAACGATGTGATCTCGGTGGGCAACGGCGAGGTGCTGTTCTATCACGAGGACGCCTTCCTCGAGACCGACACGGTGCTCGGCCAGCTGCAGGCTAAACTGGCCAGCAAGGGCGGCAACTTCCAGGGCATCTGTGTACCGCGCTCGGCGGTGACGGTGGAGGACGCGGTGCGCTCCTACCTGTTCAACAGCCAGTTGCTCAGCCGTGAGGACGGTTCGATGCTGCTGGTGGTGCCCGAAGAGTGCCGCAACAACGAGCGTGTCTGGGCATACCTGGGGCAGTTGACCAGCCAGGGCGGCCCGGTGAAGGATGTCAAGGTATTCGACCTCAAGCAGAGCATGCAGAACGGCGGTGGCCCGGCTTGCCTGCGCTTGCGCGTGGCGCTGAAGGAATCGGAACTGGCGGCGGTCAACCAAGGCGTTATCATGACCGCCCCGCTGTACGACACTCTGGTGCAATGGGTCGACAAGCACTATCGCGATCGCCTCGGCGAGGCGGACCTGGCCGACCCGCAGTTGCTGACCGAGTGCCGCACGGCCCTGGATGAGCTGACCCAGATCCTGAAACTGGGTTCGGTGTACCCGTTCCAACGCCAACCTTGATAGAGAGAAATTGCAATGTCCGACGCCCTGCGCCTGATCCTGGAAGATGAAGACGGCACCCAGCTGGAAACCTCCTGCACCCGCTTTGCGGTGGTCTGGCAAGGCAAGGAGGTATGGATCCAGCAGGATGGCCGTGGCCAGTTGCTGATCGGCGTCGATGTCGAGGAAGACGACACCGAATACGCCAATCTGCTGCTGCGCCCGATGGCCACCAACCTGGTCAGCCTGCAGCTGGAGATGGAGCCAGCGGATGCGGGTGACGATGACCACGTCCACGGCCCGGACTGCGGCCACCACCACTAAGGAAGCGCCTATGCTCGCCCTTGGCAAACTGCTTGAGCTGACCCTGGCCGATCACGAACCGGCCGAGAAGACCCAAGTGACAACCGCAGGTGTGCGTCTGCGCTGGCTGGGCGAGGGTGCGCTGGAGGTGCGTCCGCCCGAAGGCGAGGATTGTGGGCTCGACCTGCTGCTGTCGGCCGGTATCCATGGCAATGAAACCGCGCCGATCGAGCTGCTGGAAAGGCTGTTGCATGGTGTGGCCAACGGCAAGATCAAGCCGCGTGCCCGGGTGCTGTTTCTGTTCGGCAACCCGGCGGCCATCCGCAAGGGTGAGCGCTTCATCGAGCAGGACATCAACCGCCTGTTCAATGGCCGTCATGAGCTTTCCAGTGGTTTCGAGGCGCTGCGTGCCGCGGAGCTCGAGCAGTTCGCCCGGGTATTCTTCAGCAAGCCCGAGCGCACCCGCCTGCATTACGACCTGCACACCGCCATTCGCGGATCCAAGATCGAGCAGTTTGCGCTGTATCCCTTCAAGGAGGGGCGCCAGCACTCGCGTCGTGAGCTGGCCCGTCTCGCGGCGGCCGGCATGGAGGCGGTGCTGCTGCAGAGCAAGTCGTCGATCACCTTCAGCGCCTTCACCTACGAACAGCTCGATGCCGAGGCGTTCACCCTGGAGCTGGGCAAGGCGCGCCCCTTCGGGCAGAACGAAGAGGTCAATCTCGACAGGCTCGAAAAGCGCCTGATTCAGCTTGTCGAAGGCACCGAGCCCGAGACCGAGGAGAGCCTGGACGGGCTCAAGCTGTTCAGCGTTTCGCGCGAGATCATTAAGCACAGCGACAGTTTCCACCTGCACCTGCCGGCGGATATCGAGAACTTCTCCGAGTTGAGCAAGGGCTACCTGCTGGCCGAGGACCTCGCCGAGACGCGCTGGGTCGTCGAGGAGGAGGGCGCGCGGATCATCTTCCCCAACCCCAAGGTGAAGAACGGGCTCCGGGCGGGGATACTCATCGTGCCGGATGCAGGGCAGAAGCTAGCCTGAGTGACCGGCTCCGGCCCCGCGTTCTGTCATCCTTAATAGACATTGCGACGGGGCAGGCCCAATTCGCGACGCAATGCATTCTCGTTGAACGGGTCTGGGTTGGTGTTGGTGGGGGGCGTGTTCGGGTCGCCGTCGAAATCGAAGCTGTCCGGGGTAGGCAGGCCTGTCACCTGGTTTTCATGTTCCGGCAGAACCGTGCCATTGACGCTGTTCCACGCGTGGCATAGCTCGTGATAGAGGATGACCACTGCGGGAGTATCGGTTTTTTGCGCAAGTGGGTTGAATCCTATGCGGCCTTCGAGCACTTTGTCCCCGCGCTGCGCATTGCGGATGTGAGGGTTGCCCTGTGATGGCTCGCCTCTGAAGTTGCCGTTGTCCAGCTCGGGGATGTTCTCGATGGTGATGCGGGCATTGCTGGCGTCCAGGCTCTCCAGCATGGTGCGGCCGGTGGTGGTGGCTACCAGCAAGGCGAGGTTGAAGGCCACCAGCTCACGATATGAATCGTCACCGATCATCAGGATGGACTGGTAGCCCGGATGGGCGTGCACAGGGGAAGATGGTCCTGCGTTTGGTGAGTTGGATTTGATCCGGGTTTGCCGATTGCTGTAGACATGGTCTCGGTCGGGTGCGCACTCGACATGGTTGCTGCCGATCGTCGCGTCTATGACCGACGTGCCCAATGCCTTGATGGTATCGTTCCCCGTTCCCGTGAAGATCGTGGCGTGCTGCATGTCGGCGATGAGTACGTCATTGCCTGCGCCTCCATAGAGTGTCGCCTGGCCTACGCCGGTGAGGTCCACATGGTCGTCTCCAGCGCCCGCGTTGACGACCATGTTGCCTGGCTGGGCCGAGTGGCCCTGGATGGTGTCGTTGCCTGCTCCCGTCTCGATGACCACCAGACCGTCATGTTCGGAGAGGATCACGACGTTATCGTCGCCATCGCCAGTGATGATGTGCAGGGCATCATGTTTGTCCATCTCTACGTAGTACCAGGCGCCGGCCGTTGCCAGATGCATGCCGTCCAGACCGCGCCGGACGCGCATCTTCACACCCGCCTGCTTCGCGGTACCGCGCAATATCGTGCCTTTGGCGGTCGCCGAGGCGGGCACGACCTCCAAGAGCAAATTTGCGTCGTGGTGGGGCAGGGCGTGGATTTCGTGCAAGGTGTTCGGGGAGGTGCCCTTGAGCACCTGTTTCGGGATTTGCATGTTCGCTCCGAAGGTTGGATTTGTCCTGAGCATTTTCGGATCGACATCGCAGGCGTTGTGGTATTTAAAGCAATCCTGCGGCGCGGCGCGGGGAGTTGTCCCGAGGCGGGTAACTGTATAGCCTGCGCCCATGACCACTGAGTTGAAGGTCATTTCATCCCATTTGACCGTTTCTCTCCCATAAACACACTGCATCCGCCGTTCAGGCTGGATATAATGGCGCCCTTTGCCGTCGTTTCGTCGATTCGACGTGTGGCCGCCGTTTCCGTGGAAGAACCTATGAAAAGCGCAGAAATCCGTGAAGCCTTCCTCCGCTTCTTCGAAGAGCAGGGACATACTCGCGTTGCCTCCAGCTCCCTGATCCCGGGCAATGACCCGACCCTGCTGTTCACCAACGCCGGCATGAACCAGTTCAAGGACTGCTTCCTCGGCCAGGAAAAACGCGCGTACACCCGCGCGGTCAGCAGCCAGAAGTGCGTCCGCGCCGGTGGCAAGCACAACGACCTGGAAAACGTCGGCTACACCGCGCGTCACCACACCTTCTTCGAAATGCTGGGCAACTTCAGCTTCGGCGACTATTTCAAGCGCGACGCGATCACCTTCGCCTGGAACTTCCTGACCTCGGACAAATGGCTGAACCTGCCCAAAGAGAAGCTGTGGGTCACCGTCTACGCCAGCGACGACGAAGCCTACGATATCTGGACCAAGGAAGTCGGCGTGCCGGCCGAGCGCATGGTACGCATCGGTGACAACAAGGGCGCCCCGTACGCCTCCGACAACTTCTGGACCATGGGCGACACCGGTCCGTGCGGCCCGTGCACCGAGATCTTCTACGACCACGGCCCGGACATCTGGGGCGGCCCGCCCGGCTCGCCGGAAGAAGACGGTGACCGTTACATCGAGATCTGGAACAACGTCTTCATGCAGTTCAACCGCACCGCCGACGGCGTCCTGCATCCGCTGCCGGCCCCGTCGGTGGACACCGGCATGGGCCTGGAGCGCATCAGCGCGGTGATGCAGCATGTGCACTCGAACTACGAGATCGACCTGTTCAAGAGCCTGCTGGCCGCCGCCGCCCAAGCCATTGGCTGCGGCAACGACGACCAGCCGTCGCTGAAAGTGGTTGCCGACCACATTCGTTCCTGCGGCTTCCTGATCGCCGACGGCGTGCTGCCTTCGAACGAAGGTCGCGGCTATGTGCTGCGCCGCATCATTCGTCGCGCCTGCCGCCATGGCAACAAGCTGGGCGCCAAAGGCAGCTTCTTCCACAAGATCGTCGCCGCGCTGGTCGCCGAGATGGGCGAGGCCTTCCCTGAACTGAAGAGCCAGCAGGCGCACATCGAGCGCGTGCTCAAGACCGAGGAAGAGCAGTTCGCCAAGACCCTCGAGCAGGGCCTGCGCATCCTCGAGCAGGACCTGGCGCAGCTGCAGGGCAAGGTCGTCCCGGGCGACGTGGTGTTCAAGCTGTACGACACCTACGGTTTCCCCATGGACCTGACCGCCGACATCGCCCGCGAGCGCGAGCTGACCATCGATGAAGCCGGCTTCGAGCGCGAGATGGAGGCCCAGCGCGAGCGTGCCCGTTCCGCCAGCGCCTTCGGCATGGACTACAACAGCCTGGTCAAGGTCGACACCGCCACCGACTTCCTCGGTTACGAGGCCACCGAAGGGCAGGGCAAGGTCATCGCGCTGTACAAGGACGGCCAGGCGGTCGATCAGCTGGGTGAAGGCGAAGCGGGCGTCGTGGTGCTCGACCGCACCCCGTTCTACGCCGAGTCCGGTGGCCAGGTCGGCGATACCGGCTACCTGCAGGCCGGCGCCGTGCGCTTCGATGTGCGTGACACCACCAAGACCGGCGGCGCCTTCCTGCACCACGGTATGGTCGCCAGTGGCGCGCTGATCGTTGGTACGCCGGTCGAAGCCCGCGTGGACGCCGAAGTGCAGCACGCGACGTCGCTGAATCACTCCGCCACCCACCTGCTGCACGAAGCGCTGCGTCAGGTGCTGGGCGAGCACGTTCAGCAGAAGGGCTCGTTGGTGGACAGCCAGCGCCTGCGCTTCGACTTCAGCCACTTCGAGGCGGTGACCCCGGAGCAGATCAAGGCCCTGGAAGACATCGTCAACCGTGAAGTGCGCAAGAACACGCCGGTTGAAACCGAGCTGACCGATATCGAAACCGCCAAGGCCAAAGGCGCCATGGCGCTGTTCGGTGAGAAGTATGGCGACACCGTGCGTGTGCTGAGCATGGGCGGCGACTTCTCCGTCGAGCTGTGCGGTGGCATCCACGCCAAGCGTACCGGTGACATCAGCCTGTTCAAGATCATCAGCGAAGGCGGCGTGGCCTCGGGCGTGCGCCGTATCGAAGCGATCACCGGCGCCGCCGCGCTGGCCTACCTGAACACTGCCGAAGCGCAGGTCAAGGAAGCCGCGCAGCTGGTCAAGGGCAATCGCGACAACCTGATCGACAAGCTGTCGGCTGTGCTCGAGCGCAACCGTCAGCTGGAAAAGCAGCTGGAACAGCTGCAGGCCAAGGCCGCCAGCGCCGCAGGGGACGATCTCTCCAATGCGGCCGTTGAGGTCAAGGGTGCCAAGGTCCTCGCCGCCCGCCTGGATGGGCAGGATGGCAAGGCCCTGCTGGCACTCGTCGATCAGCTGAAGAACAAGCTCGGCCACGCGGTGATCCTGCTGGGCAGCGAGCATGAGGGCAAGGTCGTGCTGGTGGCTGGCGTGACCAAGGACCTCTCCGGCCAACTCAAGGCTGGCGATCTGATGAAGCAAGCCGCTGCGGCGGTGGGTGGCAAGGGCGGTGGCCGCCCGGACATGGCCCAGGGTGGTGGCGTCGACGTCGCCGCGCTGGACAAGGCCCTGGCCCTGGCCGTGCCGTTCGCCGAGCAGGGACTTTGAGATGAAACGGCCGGCGGTCTAGTCGCCGGCCGTTTCATGTTGGATTGTTTTTTGGGGCCCTTGAGGGCTGAGGCACCTTTGAAATGGCGTTGATCGTACAGAAATTTGGCGGCACCTCTGTCGGTTCCATCGAGCGGATCGAGCAGGTTGCCGACAAGGTCAAGAAATTCCGCGAGCAAGGCACCGACCTGGTGGTGGTGCTGTCGGCGATGAGCGGGGAAACCAATCGCCTGATCGACCTGGCGAAGCAGATCACCGACAAGCCGGAACCACGCGAACTGGATGTGATCGTGTCGACCGGCGAGCAGGTCACCATCGCCCTGCTGTCCATGGCCCTGATGAAGCGTGGCGTGCCGGCGGTGTCCTACACCGGCAACCAGGTGCGCATCCTCACCGATAGCGCGCACAACAAGGCGCGCATCCTGCAGATCGACGACCAGAAGATCCGCGCCGACCTCAAGGCCGGCCGTGTCGTGGTGGTCGCCGGTTTCCAGGGCGTCGACGAGCACGGCAACATCACCACGCTCGGTCGCGGCGGCTCCGACACCACCGGTGTGGCCCTGGCTGCGGCTCTGAAAGCCGATGAGTGTCAGATCTACACCGATGTCGATGGTGTCTACACCACTGACCCGCGTGTCGTACCCCAGGCCCAGCGCCTGGAAAAGATCACCTTCGAGGAGATGCTGGAAATGGCCAGCCTCGGCTCCAAGGTGCTGCAGATCCGCTCGGTGGAGTTTGCCGGCAAGTACAATGTCCCGCTGCGCGTGCTGCACAGCTTCAAGGAGGGTCCGGGTACCCTCATTACCATCGATGAAGAGGAATCCATGGAACAGCCGATCATTTCCGGTATCGCCTTCAACCGTGATGAGGCCAAGCTGACCATTCGTGGCGTCCCGGATACCCCAGGCGTCGCCTTCAAGATCCTCGGCCCGATCAGCGCCGCGAACATCGAAGTCGACATGATCGTGCAGAACGTCTCGCACGATAACACCACCGATTTCACCTTCACCGTTCACCGCAACGAGTACGAGAAGGCCCTGAGCGTGCTGGAGAGCACCGCCCGCGAAATCGGCGCGCGTGAAGTGATCGGCGACACCAAGATCGCCAAGGTGTCGATCGTCGGCGTCGGTATGCGCTCCCACGCGGGCGTTGCCAGCCGCATGTTCGAAGCACTGGCCAAGGAGAGCATCAACATCCAGATGATCTCCACCTCCGAGATCAAGGTTTCGGTGGTGATCGAAGAGAAGTACCTGGAGCTTGCCGTTCGCGCGTTGCATACCGCGTTCGAGCTCGACGCTCCCGCCCGACAGGGTGAGTGACACGCTGCCTGGAGGGGCGCGGCTTGCCGCGCCCTTCGTGTTTCTGGCTGCTGGGGGCGCCCCTGTCCAGGTGGCCCCTGGTGGTTGATCCACGCCTGTGCCGTCGTCCCCGGCCAGGTTCTGCTTATCAAAGACTGTTGTCCCTGAAGATTCGTGTGAGGAGAAAATTATGCTGATTCTGACTCGTCGGTGCGCCGAGAGCCTGATCATTGGTGACGGTGAGATCACCGTGACGGTTCTGGGTGTCAAAGGCAACCAGGTGCGTATTGGCGTGAGCGCGCCGAAGGAAGTGGCCGTACACCGCGAGGAAATCTACCTGCGGATCAAGAAAGAGAAGGACGAGGAGCCAAGCCTTTAATTTTTTTGAAGTTTTTTTCAAAAAAAGGGTTGCAAACGAGGAAGGGTGTGTTTAATATTCGCCTCGTGTTGCGGTGAGGTGGCCGAGTGGCCGAAGGCGCTCCCCTGCTAAGGGAGTATACCTCATAAGGGTATCGGGGGTTCGAATCCCCCCTTCACCGCCATTATTCGCTTAGGGCGCTGTAAACGGTAAGAACGCTAAGTAGTTGATTTTAAACGAAAAGTTCTTGCAAAAATGTTTCAGCGGCCTATAATGCGCGGCAAGACACGGACTCATAGCTCAGCTGGATAGAGTACTCGGCTACGAACCGAGCGGTCGGAGGTTCGAATCCTCCTGAGTCCGCCACTTTTGAAGTGGCTTTGTATGCAAGGCTGCTTCAAACAACCAGTGGTAATCTGGTCTAAAACTACCCCACGGACTCATAGCTCAGCTGGATAGAGTACTCGGCTACGAACCGAGCGGTCGGAGGTTCGAATCCTCCTGAGTCCGCCACTTCTGAAGTGGTTTTGCTTGCAAGGCTGCTTCAAGCAACCAGTGGTAATCTGGTCTAAAACTACCAACTACGGACTCATAGCTCAGCTGGATAGAGTACTCGGCTACGAACCGAGCGGTCGGAGGTTCGAATCCTCCTGAGTCCGCCACATCCGAAAAGCCCGCTTATATAAGCGGGCTTTTTCTTTTCCCGGATTTTTATGAGTCCCACTCCACTGATTTGTCAGTGACCCCGGCTAGACTCAAATTTATCAAGCGATCCTGAACATTCCATTTGTGCCATGTGCTTTTCAGGGCCGCTGCGCCGTCGCACTGTTGGCTTCGAGCGTTGTCATAGCTTTATCGCGCAAACGATTGTTCTGGCCAAAAATTTAAGCGATCAGACAGCTAACTCAGTGTATGATTGCGCCCGTCAGCCCCGCCGGGGCTTGTGGAATCCCACCATGGACTTACCCAGTAGTTACTCGCTAACAAGCTTCATACAGCCAGATCTGACTGATTGATTCTCCCGGCGTGCTCCGCTGCTGGGAGTGGAGTTCGCCTATGACCGAAATCGAAGTAAAGAAAGCCCAAGAGAGCCTGCAGGATCGCCTCGCGCAGGTGATCGAACTGCTGCAGCGCCAGCGGGTGGTCGAAGACCTGACGCACCGTCAGGAAGGTCACCACCACGACCTGGTGGAAAATCTCGTCCACCGCCAGAACCTTGTCGAGCTGCAGCGCAAGCTTGACGATCTGCACCCCGCCGACATCGCCTATATCCTCGAAGCCTTGCCCCTGGACGACCGCCTGACGGTCTGGCAGCTGGTGCGCTCCGACCGTGACGGCGACATTCTGCTCGAAGTGTCCGATGCCGTGCGCCAGACCCTGATCGCCGACATGGACGATCACGAGTTGCTGGCGGCCGCCAAGGAGATGGACGCCGACGAGCTCGCCGACCTGGCTCCGGAGCTTCCGCGAGACGTTGTCCACGAACTCATGGAAAGCCTCGATGCCCAGCAGCGCGAGCGCGTGCGTTCGGCCCTGAGCTATGACGAGGAGCAGGTCGGCGCGTTGATGGACTTCGAGATGGTGACCATCCGCGAAGACGTCAGCCTGGAAGTGGTGTTGCGTTACCTGCGTCGGCTGAAGGAGCTGCCAGGGCACACCGACAAACTGTTCGTGGTCGATTACGACGGGATTCTCAAGGGTGTGCTGCCGATCAAGCGTCTGCTGGTCAACGACCCGGAAAAGAAAGTCGCGGAGGTCATGGCCAATGACCCGGTGACTTTCCATCCCGAGGAAGATGCCTACGACGCCGCCCAGGCATTCGAGCGCTACGACCTGGTTTCCGCGCCGGTGGTCGACAAGAGCGAGCGCCTGATTGGCCGTCTGACCATCGACGAAATGGTCGACCTGATTCGTGAGGAGAGCGAAAGCGAAGTCCTCAACATGGCCGGTCTGCGTGAAGAGGAAGACATCTTCGCTTCGGTCTGGCGCTCGTTGCGCAACCGTTGGGCCTGGCTGGCCATCAACCTGATCACCGCATTCGTAGCATCGCGGGTGATCGGGCTGTTCGAAGGTTCCATCGAGAAGCTGGTGGCGCTGGCGGCGCTGATGCCGATCGTGGCTGGTATCGGGGGTAACTCGGGTAACCAGACCATCACCATGATCGTGCGCGCGATGGCGCTCGATCAGGTTTCGCCCGGCAATACCAGCCGGCTGATGCGCAAGGAGCTGGCAGTATCGCTGCTCAACGGTCTCATCTGGGGTGGGGTCATCGGTGTTGTGGCGTTCTGGCTCTATGGCAGTTGGTCGCTGGGCCTGGTGATGACGGCAGCCATGACCTTGAACCTGTTGCTCGCCGCCTTGATGGGGGTGCTGATCCCGATGACCCTGACGCGCCTGGGGCGCGATCCGGCCATGGGCTCCAGTGTGATGATCACCGCGGTCACGGACAGTGGCGGCTTCTTCATCTTCCTCGGCCTGGCCACGCTGTTCCTGCTGTAGCGGGCCGATACCTGCCTGCATTTACCGGAGCTGTTGCGCGGCCCCGGAGCACAAAAAAAGCCAGCTTGCGCTGGCTTTTTCGTGTGCGGTTGTCGCTTGCCTGGATCAGGACGCGTCGGCGGCCATTTCCACATCGTGAGCGATGAGGGCGACCAGTGCGTTCTGCTGGCGGTGGGACAGTTGGCGGAAGCGTTGCAGCAATTCGCGTTCGTGAAGGCTGAGCTCTGGGCTGTCCAGGCGCATGCTCAGCTCGTCGCCCAGCGCGCCTTCCTGGATAAGGCTCTGTTCCAGGCGTGCGATGATCTCGGAGTTCATGCTGCGGTGGTGGTTGCGCGCTACCTCGGCAATGCGCTCACGCATCCCGTCTGGCAGGCGGACGACAAACTTGTCAGCGGTGCGGCTCGAATAGATAGCCTGTTTCATTGGGCGCATATAAATTGACCGGTTGTTCTGGTTCAGGGGAAGCGGTTCTCAAATTGGCCGCACGGTGGAAGTACGACCGCGGCGACGACAAAATGTTCAACCGTGATGTGATTTTGGTTCTTCATCTTGCCTCATGGTCGCCGTTTCCTTGGCGTCAATTCTGTGACAAATAGTGATCTCGATAAAGGCTTTATGCCAGTACCAATTATCAGAAATGAGCACTGGTTTGAAAAGTTTCACATTCATCGAATCACGCCGGTGTCAGACCTTTGTCGTCAAAAAGCTGGTAAAAGGCGAAAAAGGCCAGGGAAAAGTCTAGAATGCGCTGGTTTCCCACATATTGAGCATAGTGGCTATGCAATATGACGCAAGCGTTGGGTCGGCCTCAAGGGGGCGCCTGATATTCCTCGTAGGACCGTCCGGGTCGGGAAAAGATTCCCTGATCGACGCCGCGCGTGAGCGATTGCGAGCCCATCGGGTTGAAATCGCTCGGCGAGTCATCACCCGCTCGCCCGAATCGAAAGGCGAGTCGGCGCATGGCGTGAGCCAGGAGCACTTCGACGAGCTGCGCAGCTCGGGGGCTTTCGCCTTGGACTGGCAGGCCAACGGCCTGTGCTATGGCATCCCGGCAGGCATCGAGGATTGGCTGGCGCAGGGGCGTTCGGTGCTGGTCAATGGCTCGCGTGGATACCTGGCGCAGGCACGCGCGCGCTATCCCGATCTACTGGCTGTGGGGTTGGTCGTTGATCAGCAGGCGCTGCGCCATCGATTGTTGGCGCGTGGTCGGGAAAGCCAGGACGAAATCGAGCAGCGATTGGCGCGCAACGGCAGGCTGCAGGTGTATGACGGCTCCGTCCGCGTGCTGGACAACTCGGGCGCGTTGACCGATGCGGTCGAAGCGTTCTTGGCACTGCTGGACAAGGAAGATGTGATCGATCTATCCGTGGAAAAAATCTGACGTGCAAATTGCCCGATTGAGGCATGACAAACGCCGGCATGCTGGTTAACATGCTCGCCGTCTCTACCGCACAGCGTTCGTTGTCGGTTCCTGGGTCTCAGTAGCTCAATTGGATAGAGCATCCCCCTCCTAAGGGGAAGGTTGCAGGTTCAAATCCTGCCTGGGACGCCATCTCTGTTGCAGATTCGCGTAGGCAGCGAATGCCGCCCACCGCCGGAGCGGCGGGACACATCGATCAAAGTTCGGCAGTCTTCGGCTTTTCGTTGCCCGGCATGGTTGCGCGCCCGATCGGCTGGCCGTGTTGCGCCTGCTGTTCCAGCCTGGCCTGGGTCTTCATCCGCACATCTTCTTGCATGCGCTGGGCGATCAGCTCATCGACCCTCATCTTCTTTTCGGGCGGCAGTGCGTTGTACTCGTCCTCGGTCAGGCCCAGTTCCTGGAGGAGCTTCTCCTTGATCTTCTCTGCCGGTGACTTGGCCATGTAGTCACGGAATTCCTGCAGCGCGGCGGACCCCTCTTGCTTGCCGACGCTGGTTTGCTGGCGTGAGGAGGCGTCCGGGTTCTGCAGCATGATCATGAGCTTGGCAAAGGCTTCCTTGCGGTTGTCTTCGGCGCTTTGCTGCGAGGTGCTGCCCTGGCTGTTCTGCTGTGCGCCAGGCTTGCTGCTGGCCGTGACCGGCTGGAAGGTCGCGATCGGCGTTTGCGGCGGGTCACTGCCGGGTCGGTTCTGCGGTTGCACGGTCTGCCAGTTCAGACCATTCGCGCTGATGAGCATGGTTCCTCCATGAATGAATGTGCGTGCAGAGCAAAGGGCAAAAGCTGTGCCAGCAGGGGGCAGCTTGAAATAGGCCGCCCGGGCTATTCCGGCAGGCAGCTGCCCGGAATATGCTTGCCCGTCAGAGGAAGGGGTTTGCCGCCAGCGGCAAGCGTGATGAATACCGGCAGCACCGGGACCGGGCGCAGTTGCCGGATACGAGGGAGAGCGTCCATGAGTCAGGTAGCGAGGCCGGTCCCACCCGGTTTCACCACGCAGCAACTGCACACCCTGTTCGAGCTGATCAGCGATGGCATCTGGCACTGGGATGCCAACACTGGTTACGTCTATCGAAACCCAGGCTGGTACGCGATGCTGGGCTACGCCAGCCATTCGATGGCCAATACGGTGCTGACCTGGGAAAGCGTGATCCACCCGGAGGATTATCCTCGGGTGATGGCGCATTTCGAGGCTTACATCGATCAGCGCAATGAACGCTATCGCATCGAGTATCGCTGCCGTTGCCAGGACGGCAACTACCTGTGGATCGAAGACAGCGGACATATCATCGCGCGCAATGCGGATGGCTCGGTGGCGCGCATGCTAGGCGCCCACCGCAACGTCGATGCAGGCAAGCGCCTGCTGGCGGAGCTCGAGCAGCGCAACCAGTCGCTGGAGTGCCAGGTGGCCGATCGTACCCGTGAGCTCTCCTGGGTCAATCAGCAGTTGCAGCGGCAGCTGGACGAGAATCGTGAATTGGCCGAGCGCGACGCGCTCACCCGCACCGCCAACCGCTACCGGCTGGAAAAGACCCTGCACCAGGAGTGCGAACGGGCTCGACGCTTCCGTGAACCATTGGCGTTGATCACCATGGATCTGGACGACTTCAAGCCGATCAACGATCTGCACGGCCATGCCCGAGGCGACACAGCGTTGATCGAGGTGACCGAGCGCATCCGCACGTGCCTGCGGTCCCAGGATCTGCTCGCGCGTTGGGGAGGTGATGAATTTGCCGTGGTCCTGCCGCACAGCGGCCTCGATGAGGCACGCGCGATGGCACAGGCTATCCGGGCGGCAATGGCGGTGCTTGGGCCAATAGGCGTGTGCCAGCTGACGATGAGCTACGGCGTGGTGCAGTGGCAGGAGGGGGATGATGTCGAAGGTTTGCTCGCGCGCGCGGACAAGGCCCTGTATCGCGCCAAGGCGAAGGGCAAGAACGCCATTGCCGAGTGAGATGATGGGCGTGTCGCCCAGCTGAGAAAAAAGACCCGCGGCGCCAGGGGCGCAGCGGGCCAAATCGGCTATTGCCGCTTCAGTGTCTTGCGTTAGATGTGCAGGGCATGCCCCAGGGCGCGCAACGCCGCTTCCTGGACCGCTTCGCCAAGGGTCGGGTGGGCGTGGATGGTGCCGGCGATGTCTTCCAGCCGGGCGCCCATCTCCAGGGATTGGGCAAAGGCGCTGGACAGCTCGGAAACCGCTACGCCCACGGCTTGCCAACCCAGGATCAGGTGATTGTCACGACGGGCCACCACGCGCACGAAACCGCTTTTCGATTCCAGGCTCATGGCCCGGCCGTTGGCGGCGAAGGGGAACTGCGCAACGATGCAATCCACGCCCTGTTGGCTGGCCTGCTCCGGGGTCGTGCCGACCACCACCAGTTCCGGGTCGGTGAAGCACACCGCGGCAATGGCGCTGGGCTCGAAGCGCCGCGCCTTGCCGGCGATGATCTCGGCGACCATCTCGCCCTGGGCCATGGCTCGGTGCGCCAGCATCGGCTCGCCGGCCACGTCGCCGATGGCCCAGACATTGCGCATGCTGGTCTGGCAGCGCTCGTCGATGGCGATGGCCGCGCCGTTCATCTTCAGGTCCAGGCTTTCCAGGCCGAAGCCCAGGGTGCGTGGGCGACGACCCACGGCCACCAGTACCTGATCGGCCTCCAGGCACAGTTGGCCGCCCTGGCTGTCGCGAGCCAGCAGGCAACCATCGGCATAGCCTTCGACACTGTGACCCAGATACAGCTCGATGCCGAGCTTCTTGATCGAGTCCGCCACTGGCGCGGTCAGCTCGGCGTCGTAGGTCGGCAGGATGCGCTCGCGGGCTTCCACCACGCTGACCTTGGCGCCGAGCTTGCGGTAGGCGATACCCAGCTCCAGGCCGATATAGCCGCCGCCGACCACCACCAGGTGCCGTGGCAGCGCCTTGGGCGCCAGGGCCTCGGTGGAGGAGATGATCGGCCCGCCGATGGGTAGCATCGGCAATTCGACGCTGCCGGAGCCGGTGGCCAGCAGCAGGTGCTCGCACTGGATGCGCTGGCCATCGACCTCGACGCTCTTGCCATCGAGAATTTTCGCCCAGCCGTGAATCACCTTCACGCCATGCTTCTTCAGCAGCGCGGCGACGCCGCTGGTGAGGCGGTCGACGATGCCATCCTTCCATTCGACGCTGCGGCTGATGTCCAGGCGTGGCGAGGACACGCTGATCCCCAGCGCCGACTGTTCGGTGTAGCGGCTGGTCTGGTGGAACTGCTCGGCCACGTGAATCAGCGCCTTCGAGGGAATGCAGCCGATGTTCAGGCAGGTGCCGCCCAGCGCCTGACCTTCGACCAACACGGTGGGGATGCCCAGTTGCCCGGCGCGGATGGCGGCCACGTAGCCGCCGGGGCCGCCACCGATGATCAGCAGGGTGGTGTCGATAATCGGTTGCATGGTCACTCCACGAACAGGCAGGCAGGTTGTTCCAGCAGGCCGCGCATGGCCTGGATGAACAGTGCGGCATCCATGCCGTCGACCACGCGATGGTCGAACGAGCTGGACAGGTTCATCATCTTGCGCACGACGATCTGGCCATCGATCACCACCGGTCGCTCGACCATGCGGTTGACGCCGACGATCGCCACTTCCGGGGTGTTGACCACCGGGGTGCTGACGATGCCGCCGAGCGCGCCCAGGCTGGTCAGGGTGATGGTCGAGCCGGACAGCTCCTCGCGACTGGCCTTGTTGCTGCGGGCGGCGTTGGCCACACGGGCGATCTCGGCGGCGTTGCTCCATAGGCTGCCGGCTTCGGCGTGGCGCAGTACCGGCACCATCAGGCCGTTGTCACCTTGGGTGGCGATGCCGACATGCACCGCGCCGTGGCGGGTGATGACCTGGGCTTCGTCGTCGTAGGTGGCGTTGATCTGCGGGAAGTCGCGCAGGGCGACGACCATCGCACGCACCAGGAACGGCAGCAGGGTCAGCTTGCCACGGCTCTCGCCGTACTTGGCATTGAACTGCTGACGCAGGGCTTCCAGCGCGGTCACGTCGATCTCCTCGACGTAGCTGAAGTGGGCGACACGGCGCTTGGCGTCCTGCATGCGCTGGGCGATCTTGCGGCGCAGGCCGATCACCGGCACCTGCTCGCTGTCGGTGCGCCTGGCATAACCGCCCGGCGCTTGTCCGGCGCCGCTCTGTGGCTTGCTGATGAACGCATCGAGGTCTTCGTGAAGGATGCGCCCGGCCGGGCCGCTGCCATGGACGTAGCGCAGTTCGACGCCGGCATCGAGGGCGCGCTTGCGTACGGCGGGGGAGGCCAGTGGTTTTTCATGGGCCTCGCGCGGCACGATCGGTGCCGCGGCATGGGTGGCGGCAGCCTGAGGCGGCGCTTCGACGCGCGGTTGCGGCTTGCTGTCGACGTTCACTGGCGCAGGTGCCGGTTCGACCGGCTTGGCCTGGGGCGTATCGACATGGTTGCCGCTGCCCTCGACTTCGATGCGGATCAGCTCGCTGCCGACCGCCATCACCTCACCCGGCTGGCCGCCCAGGGCCAGCACCTTGCCGCTGACCGGCGAAGGGATTTCCACGGTGGCCTTGTCGGTCATGACATCGGCCACCACCTGGTCCTCGGCGATTACATCGCCGACCTTGACGAACCATTCCACCAACTCGACCTGCGCGATGCCTTCGCCGATGTCCGGCATCTTGATGACGTGCGTGCCCATTCAGACCTCCATGACCCGTTTCAATGCCGCGCCTACCCGCGAAGGGCCGGGGAAGTAGGCCCATTCCTGTGCGTGAGGGTAGGGAGTGTCCCAGCCGGTGACGCGCTCGATGGGCGCTTCGAGGTGATGGAAGCAGTGCTCCTGGACCAGCGACACCAGTTCGGCGCCGAAACCACAGGTGCGGGTGGCTTCGTGCACGACCACGCAGCGGCCGGTCTTCTTCACCGACTCGACGATGGTCTCCAGGTCCAGCGGCCACAGGCTGCGCAGGTCGATGACCTCGGCGTCCACGCCGGTCTCTTCGGCGGCCACTTGCGAGACATACACGGTGGTGCCGTAGGTCAGCACGGTGACATCGTTGCCCGGGCGGGTGATCACCGCCTTGTCCAGCGGCACGCTGTAGTAGCCATCCGGCACGGCGCTGTGCGGGTGCTTGGACCATGGTGTTACCGGACGGTCGTGGTGGCCGTCGAACGGGCCGTTGTACAGGCGCTTGGGCTCGAGGAAGATCACCGGATCGTCGCATTCGATCGAGGCGATCAGCAGGCCTTTGGCGTCGTAGGGGTTCGATGGCATGACCGTGCGCAGGCCGCAGACCTGGGTGAACATCGCCTCGGGGCTCTGGCTGTGGGTCTGGCCGCCATAGATGCCGCCGCCGCAAGGCATGCGCAGGGTCAGCGGCGAGATGAACTCGCCCGCCGAGCGATAACGCAGGCGCGCCATCTCGGAAACGATCTGGTCGGAAGCAGGATAGAAGTAGTCGGCGAACTGGATCTCGACCACCGGGCGCAGGCCATAGGCGCCCATGCCCACGGCGGTGCCGACGATGCCGCTCTCGGAGATCGGCGCATCGAACACGCGCGACTTGCCGTACTTGGCCTGCAGGCCCTCGGTGCAGCGGAACACGCCGCCGAAGTAGCCAACGTCCTGGCCATAGACCACCACGTTGTCATCGCGCTCGAGCATGACATCCATGGCCGAGCGCAGGGCCTGGATCATGGTCATGGTGGTGGTGGACATGGCGTTTTCCAGATGGATGCTGTTGTTGTGATCGTTCATCTCAGACCCCCAGTTCCTGGCGCTGACGGCGCAGGTGGTCGGGCATTTCCTTGTACACGTCCTCGAACATCGAGGCGGCGCTGGGGATATGGCCATTGCTCAGGGTGCCGAACTGCTCGGCATCCTTCTGCGCCTTGATCACCTCGGCTTCAAGCTCGGCGGTGACCGCCTGGTGTTCTTCCTCGGACCAGTGACCGAGCTTGATCATGTGCTGCTTGAGGCGGGCGATCGGGTCGCCGAGCGGGAAATGGTTCCAGTCGTCGGCCGGGCGGTACTTGGACGGATCGTCCGAAGTGGAGTGCGGGCCGGCGCGGTAGGTGACCCACTCGATCAGCGTTGGGCCCAGGCCGCGGCGGGCGCGTTCGGCGGCCCAGCGCGAGGCGGCGTAGACGGCGATGAAGTCATTGCCGTCGACCCGCAGCGAAGCGATGCCGCAACCCACGCCACGGCCGGCGAAGGTGGTCGACTCGCCACCGGCGATGGCCTGGAAGGTGGAGATCGCCCACTGGTTGTTGACCACGTTGAGGATCACCGGGGCGCGATAGACGTGGGCGAATGTCAGGGCGGTATGGAAGTCGGACTCGGCGGTGGCGCCGTCGCCGATCCAGGCCGAGGCGATTTTCGTGTCGCCCTTGATCGCCGAGGCCATGGCCCAGCCGACCGCTTGCACGAACTGGGTGGCCAGGTTGCCGCTGATGGTGAAGAAGCCGGCCTCGCGCACCGAATACATGATCGGCAGCTGGCGGCCCTTGAGCGGGTCGCGGGTGTTGGACAGCAGTTGGCAGATCATGTCCACCAGCGACACGTCGCGGGCCATGAGGATGCTCTGCTGGCGGTAGGTGGGGAAGCACATGTCGCTGCGGTTCAGGGCCAGCGCCTGGCCGCTGCCGATGGCTTCCTCGCCCAGACTCTGCATGTAGAAGGACATCTTCTTCTGGCGCTGGGCGACCACCATGCGGCTGTCGAAGATGCGCGTCTTGAGCATGGCGCGCATGCCCTGGCGCAGCACTTGCGGATCGACGTCCGCGGCCCAGGGGCCAACGGCGTCGCCATGCTCGTTGAGCACGCGAACAAGGCTGTAGGAAAGGTCTGCCGTGTCGGCAGGCTCCACGTCGATGGGCGGTTTACGGACTTGACCCGCGTCGTTCAGGCGCAGGTAGGAAAAATCGGTCTGGCAGCCTGGCCGGCCTGTAGGCTCGGGCACATGCAGACGCAGGGGGGCGTACTCGTTCATTGCTTTTTACGCTCGCTCGAATGTTGTTTTTGTGAGCTTTGAAGCGGCCGCCGCTGAGTACCGGCTCGTGACTGGCAAGTCAGCGTCTTTTACATCATAGGGGGACGGCAGGAGAATTTTTCTCTCATGTTCATTGCCTTTGTCCTGCGGCGCAGATAAACATTCCGTACAAACACAAAAGCCAGGTGAATTTGTCTCATGCGCAAACTGGATCGCACCGATATCGGCATTCTCAACAGCCTGCAGGAAAACGCCCGGATCACCAACGCCGAGCTGGCGCGCTCGGTCAACCTGTCGCCCACGCCGTGCTTCAACCGGGTCAAGGCGATGGAGGAACTGGGGGTGATTCGCCAACAGGTGACGCTGTTGTCGCCGGAGGCGTTGGGGCTGGATGTCAATGTGTTCATTCACGTCAGCCTGGAAAAGCAGGTGGAGCAATCACTGCACCGCTTCGAAGAGGAGATTGCAGAGCGGCCCGAGGTGATGGAGTGCTACCTGATGACCGGCGATCCGGACTATCTGCTGCGGGTGCTGCTACCGAGCATCCAGGCGCTGGAGCGATTTCTCGATTACCTGACCCGGTTGCCGGGGGTGGCGAACATCCGCTCCAGCTTTGCCTTGAAGCAGGTGCGCTACAAGACTGCGCTGCCGCTGCCGGCCAATGGCATGACCTTGCGTGAGCAGTAGGCCTGCACCGGCCTTTTCGCGAAGCGGGCTCCACCGACCCTGGGGTGCTTGATATTTTAAACACCCCTGGCCTATGTTGTGCCCGTCGCCATTCCCGGCATGCGAAAACAACAAGAAGGATAGCGTCATGACGACCGAAGGCCCGCACACCCAGGTTGAACACCTGCAGGGCATCGACGAAATCGAGTGTGTCACCCCCGACCTCAATGGCGTTGCGCGCGGCAAGGTGATGACCGCCGAGGGCTTCCTCGAAGGCCGCCGCCTGCAGATGGCCCGTGGTGTACTGCTGCAATGCATCATGGGCGGTTACCCGCCCGCGAAATTCTACGGCAGCGACGATGGCGACCTGGCGCTGGTGGCCGATCCCGGCCAGATCCATCGTTTGCCCTGGAGCGACGAGCCCCGCGCCCTGGCCATCTGTGACGCGGTGGAACTCGACGGCGCGCCCTCGGGGTTGTCGAGTCGCGGCCAGCTCAAGGCGGTGATCGCTCGCTACGCGGCGCGTGGTCTGGCGCCGGTGGTGGCCACCGAACTGGAGTTCTTTGTCTTCGCCCCCAATACCGATCCGACCCAGCCGTTCCAGCCGCCGCTGGGCAAGGACGGTCGCCGGGAAATGGGCCATTCGGCATTCAGCGTCAGCTCCAACAACGGCCTGCGCCCGTTCTTCAACGAGGTCTACCAGTGCATGGCCGCGCTGGGGCTGCCCCGCGACACCTTCATGCACGAGATGGGCGTCAGCCAGTTCGAGATCAACCTGCTGCACGGTGACCCGCTGCTGCTGGCCGACCAGACGTTCCTGTTCAAGCACCTGCTCAAGGAAGTCGCGCTGCGCCATGGCCTGACCGTGGTGTGCATGGCCAAGCCGTTGGCGCATACCCCCGGCAGTTCGATGCACATCCACCAGAGCCTGGTCGAGATCGCCAGCGGGCGTAATGTATTCAGCGACGAGCAGGGCAGGGCGACCGATACCTTCCACCATTTCATCGGTGGGCTGCAGGCCTGCCTGGCCGACTTCACCGTGCTGTTCGCGCCCAACGTCAACTCCTACCAGCGCCTGTGCCACCCCTATGCCTCGCCGAACAATGCCTGCTGGTCCGAAGACAACCGCGCCGCGGGGTTGCGCATCCCCGCCAGTTCGCCTGTCGCGCGGCGGGTGGAGAACCGCCTGCCGGGGGCAGACGCCAACCCTTACCTGGCCATCGCCGCCAGCCTCGCCGCCGGCCTGCACGGTATCGAGCGGCAGATCGCGCCGGCGCCCGCCATTCAGGGAGAGTTTGAAGTGCCGGAGCACCTGAGCCTGCCCTGCACCCTGCATGCCGCGCTGGAGCGCCTCAAGCGCAGCGCCCTGGCGCGGGAACTGTTCGGCGAGGAGTTCATCGAAGGCTACATCGCCAGCAAGACCCTCGAGCTCACCGATTTCTTCGGCGAGATCACGCCGTGGGAGCGTCGGGTGCTGGCGGCGCAGGCCTGAGCGCGACACGACCGCTACTGGATGCGCCCCTTGCGGCGACTTTCGCTGCCGGGGGCCTGCGCCGGGGCCGTTTTGCTCTTATGCTTGCCTGCAACTCAACGCCACCGGTTCAAGGAGCTTGACGGGACGTATGCGAAACATCTGGAAGCCGTTTCAGTCGCTGTACTTCGCTGCCCTGATGATGCTGATCGGCTCCGGTCTGCTCAGTACCTACCTGGCGCTGCGCCTGGCCGCAGACCATGTCGACAGCCTGTGGATCGGTGCGTTGATGGCTGCCAACTACTTCGGCCTGGCGGTCGGCGGCAAGGTGGGGCACCGGCTGATCGGTCGGGTCGGGCATATCCGCGCCTATGCCACCTGCGCCGGTATCGTCGGCGCGGCGGTGCTCGGGCATGGCCTGACCAACTGGCTGCCGGCCTGGGTCGGGCTGCGGATGATCGTTGGCCTGGGGATGATGTGCCAGTACATGGTCATCGAGAGCTGGCTCAATGAACAGGCCGATGCCAAGCATCGCGGGGCGGTGTTCAGCGGCTACATGATCGCCTCCTACCTGGGGCTGGTGCTCGGCCAGCTGATCCTGGTGGTGCATCCGCAACTGGGGCCTGAGCTGCTGATGCTGGTCGCCATGTGCTTCGCGCTGTGCCTGGTGCCGGTGGCGATGACCCGGCGCATTCACCCCGCCCCCCTGCGGCCGGCACCGATGGAGCCGAAGTTCTTCATCAAGCGGGTGCCGCAATCGCTGTCCACGGTGCTGGGTTCGGGCCTGATCGTCGGCTCCTTCTATGGCCTGGCGCCGCTGTACGCGGCCAATCAGGGGCTTTCCACCGAGCAGATCGGTCTGTTCATGGGCAGCTGCATCTTTGCCGGGCTGGTGGTGCAGTGGCCGCTGGGCTGGCTGTCCGACCGTTACGACCGTGCCGTGCTGATTCGCAGCGTGGCCATCGGCCTGGCATTGGCCTCGGCGCCGCTGGCCATCCTGCCGGGCGTGCCGCTGGCGCTATTGTTCGCCATCGGTTTCGTCATTTCGCTGCTGCAGTTCTGCCTGTATCCCCTGGCGGTGGCGTTTTCCAACGACCATGTGGAAAGCGAGCGGCGGGTGTCGCTGACCGCCATGCTGCTGGTGACCTATGGTGTCGGCGCCTGCATCGGGCCGCTGGCGGCCGGGGTGCTGATGAAGCTGCTTGGGCCGCAGATGCTGTATGCCTTCTTCCTGTTCTTCGCCCTGGTTCTGGTATGGCGAATCCGACCCAAGGCGGTCACTGGGCTGCATCAGGTGCAGGATGCGCCATTGGGGCACGTGGCGATGCCGGCGGCGGGTTCGCCATTGTCGGCGGCGCTCGACCCGCGGGTCGACGAGCAGACGGTGCAGGAAGTGATGCAGGCGCCGGTGGCGGCGGAGGATACCGAGGAAGAGGCGGGGGCGGAGCCGCAAGGCGAGGTGGGCAAGTCGGTGTCCTAGGCGGTGTGCCCGGGCCCCAACGAAAACGCCACCCGAGGGGTGGCGTTTTTCATGTACGGGCGACGATCAGTAGTCGTCCTTGTCGAACCGTCGCGCTTCGCGCTGCAACTGATAGACGAAGCTCTCGATCTTGCGCTGCGCCTGGCCGTTCAGGTTGTGGAAGCGCACGCCGGCGAAGGTGGTGTTGATGCGTTCCTCGAAGTGCAGGTGGCGCAGTTCGACCAGGGTATCGGTCAGCCCCAGCGGATTGCCGGCCTTGAAGCGTTCATACACCTGGCCCAGTTGCAGGCGATCTTCGACATTGCCTTCGAAACGCAGCTTGCAGCCGGTGGCGGAGATATCCAGCAACTTGCCGCGCAAGGCGCCATTGCCTTTGAGATGAGTGCCGTCGAGCACGATATCGACCAGTTGCGACAGCTTCAGCGCGGCGCGGAAGGCGTTGCGGCGCTGGTGATAGGTCATCTCCACGGGCAGCGGGCCACGGTAGCAGCGGTGGCCGTCGATTTCGCTGATGGTCAGCGGTGTGCTGCTTTCCCAGGCAATGCGTACGCCGTCGTGGAAGCCTTCGATGCGGAACGGCTCGCCGTTCTCGATGTACTTTTCGCCGTCTCGGGGAATCATTTCATCCAGCGCCAGAGTGCCCGCGTCCTTGTCGACGTGCACCACGTAGCTCTGAAACCGCTGGCTGCGTTCATGGAAGCTGATGATCAGCGGGTCGTGGCTCTCCAGCAGCTGGCGCAGGTTGGCCGTGATCTCCAAAGGGGTGCTCAGCACCTTCGGTGGCTGGGGAGCATCGGATTCATTGAACACGGGTTATCAATCTCCAGGCAAAAGCGACACACGCAAGTAACGGCATTTTGCCAGTATGTTCCGTGGCTTGATAGAACTAATCACACTTGGCTGATGGCGCGGGGCTTGGCCATTGGCGAGGTGCCGCCACGGCTGTCGTAGAGCGACGGAGAGTCGCCGCCCTGGAGGATCCTGATCTGGTTGGCCGTAACGTGTTGCTGCACCTGGATGATCTGGCCGTTGGTCTGGTTGACCTGTTGGCAGGCATCCATCAATTCGCCCAGCGCGTCGAGCCGGCTCATGATGGCTTCGCCATTGCTCGACTGAGCGGCGAGCGCTTGCGCGCCTGCGCGGTCGGCGCTCAGGCCCAGGCTCTGGAGCAGCTGGCTGCGCCGCGTACCCTGCTGTTCGAGCAAGATGATCAACGATTGCTTGCGGGCCAGGATCTGCTCCAGGGCCGCCATGTCTCGCCCGTGCAGGGCTATCGCTTCGTTCTGCAGGAGCTCGAGCAGCTCCTGCGCCGGGGCGATGTCGTTTTCGATCAGTTGCAGCAGGGTGATGTCGTGCATGGCTAACTCTTGGCGTGTTGCGTCCTGGAAGTCAGCGCTCCTGGCGGTCAGCGCTGGGCTTCGAAATCAAGCAGCTTGCTGGCGACCCGGTCGGCGTCGACCTTGTAGCTGCCGTCTGCGATCGCCTGTTTCAACTCGGCCACGCGGGCACTGTTGACGGTCGGCTGATCGCGCAGCTTGTCGCTGATCTTCTGCAATTGCTGGGCCTCAGGGCTCAGATGTACCGCTTCTCCGCTGGTGTCGGCGCGCTTTGGCGCCTGGCTGGCTTCGCCGGCCTTCTCGGCGTTGCCGGGTGCGGCATTGCCGCGAACACCGCCCGTGACGGACGGAGAATTATTCAAACGACTGAAGTCGATGACCATGATCAGAACCCCTGGGTATTAGGACGCATGCCTGGTTTTCGGCCAACCCGAAAGAAACTTTAGGCAACAATGCATCAGTGCCTGAAAGCCGGCTTGCGCCACCCGATTTCCGACACAGTTTAGGGTGCGCGGTTGCGTATCGCCAGCCTTGCGTCGTTATCCTGGCGCCCCTGGCGCCTACATGGCCACCTCGACCTGCCCAGGCCCGGTCACGCGCGCCTTCACCACGCGCTTGGAATTGAGGTTGCGCACCCGGATCTGAGTCTGCAGGCCACCTTTGTCCAGGGCCTCGCCGGGCATGCGCACGCTCAGGCTGCCACTGCGTGCGACGATCACCACGTGGTCGCCCTTGCGCACCACCTCGGCCTGTTCCAGGTGTTGCTGGGTCAGGACCTGGTCGAGCACCGTCGGGCGCAGCAGTTTCATGCCGACCGCCTGGTCCAGCTGGGTCAGATAGCCGGGGCCGAGGCTGCCCACGTCGCGTTCGCGCAGGGCCACGTCGCCTTCGCCGACCACGCTTTCGCGCTTGAGCGGGCGGGTCATCACCACCACGTCGCGCAACAGGCGCACCTGGGCGGGCACGAACACGGTCCAGGGGGCCGCGCCGTCGCAACGTACCTTCACCGTGACCCTGCCCAGTGGCGTCGAGCTCTCCAGCGAGGCGTCGAGCTGCTGGCCGCACAGCGGCATGCGCAGCCGTGGGTCGAGGGTGTTGACCTGGATCTCGTAGCGGCCTGGCGTCTGGGTGGTCGCCAGATAATCCTCCACGGTGAATTCAAGAAACCCTTGAGTGACACCGATAAGCTGTTCAGGCAAGGTAAAAGCGTCCGCCAGCGTACGAACGCCCGGTACCAGCAGGCACACTGCGGTCAGCGAGCCGGCCAGCAGGCGCGTCAGTCGTCGGAAAAATGTCGTTTTCATGTACATGGCGTTCAAAAAAGCAAAGCCCGTGCCGATTTGGTACACAGGCATTCGTTGAAGGAGTCCGGCATGGCTGGAGTGATGGATTCGGTCAACCAGCGCACGCAGCTGGTGGGGCAGAACCGCCTGGAGTTGCTGTTGTTCCGCCTCAATGGCGACCAGCTCTATGGCATCAATGTGTTCAAGGTACGGGAAGTGCTGCAGTGCCCGGAACTGACGCTGCTGCCCAAATCCCATCCGGTGGTGCGGGGTGTGGCCAATATTCGCGGGGCGACCATTCCGATCCTGGACCTGTCGATGGCGACCGGTCTGCCGGGGCTGCAGGAAGAAACCCGCAACAGTTTCGTGATCATCACCGAATACAACACCAAGACCCAGGGCTTCCTGGTGCATTCGGTCGAGCGCATCGTCAACATGAACTGGGAGGAGATCCATCCGCCACCCAAGGGCACAGGGCGTGATCACTATCTGACGGCGGTCACCCGGGTCGACAATCGCATGGTCGAGATCATCGATGTGGAGAAGGTGCTGGCCGAGGTGGCGCCGTCCTCCGAGTCGGTGTCGGCGGGTGTGGTGGATGCCGAGGTGCAGGACAAGGCCGTGCTGCTGCGGGTGCTGACGGTCGACGATTCGTCGGTGGCGCGCAAGCAGGTCAGCCGCTGCCTGCAGACCGTGGGCGTCGAAGTGGTGGCCCTCAACGATGGTCGTCAGGCCCTGGACTACCTGCGCAAGCTGGTGGACGAAGGCAAGCGCCCGGAGGACGAGTTCCTCATGATGATCTCGGATATTGAAATGCCGGAGATGGACGGCTATACCCTCACCGCGGAGATTCGCAGCGATCCGCGCATGCAAAAGCTGCACATCTGCCTGCATACTTCGTTGTCCGGGGTATTCAACCAGGCCATGGTCAAGAAGGTCGGCGCCGATGACTTCCTGGCCAAGTTCAAGCCGGACGACCTCGCCCAGCGCGTGGTCGACCGGATCAAGGCGACCCATTGAAACGGCCGGGGCCCGTCCCCGGCGCTAGCGATTTAGAAAGAGGCGGCAGCATTGTCTACGGGTAATTTGGATTTCGAACAGTTCCGGGTCTTCCTGGAGAAAGCCTGTGGCATCCTGCTGGGCGAGAATAAGCAGTACCTGGTCTCCAGCCGTCTCAACAAGCTGATGGAACAGCAGGGCATCAAGTCGCTCGGCGAGCTGGTGCAACGTATCCAGACCCAGCCGCGCAGCGGGCTGCGAGAGCAGGTGGTCGACGCCATGACCACCAACGAGACACTGTGGTTCCGCGATACCTATCCCTTCGAGGTGCTCAAGAGCAAGGTGATCCCGGAATTCATCAGGAACAACCCGGGGCAGCGCCTGCGCATCTGGTCGGCGGCGTGCTCCTCGGGGCAGGAGCCGTATTCGCTGTCCATGGCCATCGACGAGTTCGAGCGCAGCAATCTCGGGCAATTGAAGATGGGCGCGCAGATTGTCGCCACCGACCTGTCCGGGGCCATGCTGAACAACTGCAAGACTGGCGAGTACGACAGCCTGGCCATTGCCCGTGGCTTGTCGCAGGAGCGCCTGCAGCGCTACTTCGATCCCAAGGGGCCGGGTCGCTGGGCGGTCAAGTCGCCGATCCGCAGCCGTGTCGAGTTTCGTTCGTACAACCTGCTGGACAGCTACGCGCCGCTGGGCAAGTTCGACATCGTGTTCTGTCGCAATGTGCTGATCTACTTCTCGGCCCAGGTCAAGAAGGACATCCTCATGCGCATCCACGGGACGCTCAAGCCAGGTGGCTACCTGTTCCTGGGGGCGTCCGAGGCGCTCAACGGCCTGCCCGACCACTATCAGATGGTCCAGTGCAGTCCGGGGATCATCTACCAGGCCAAGTGAAGCAGGCCAAAGGGCCGGTATCGTGAGATGCCGGCCTTTTCGTTTGCAGTGCCCGTGGGGGTGGGCTTGCTGGCGAAAAAGATGGCGCAGTTCTTGATGGGATGGTGACGTCAATTTTTTGTTTTGCCGCTTTTGCCGCCCGTTAATTGCCGCTTTCCCTGCGTCGAGCGGAAGCTGTTTGCCGCTTTTCTGGCATCGCTTTGCGGGTATCCCGTCCTCAGACCCAGTATTCAAAGGCTTTACGTGGCTTGGCACAGCCCTTGCTATACCTTCGCCAACGACATTCCGGTCGACCTTCGAAGGTTTCCCCGACATGAGCATCAGCTTCGACAAGGCGCTTGGCATCCACGAAAAGGCACTGGGCTTCCGCGCCCAGCGCGCCGAGGTGCTGGCCAACAACATCGCCAATGCCGACACGCCCAACTACAAGGCGCGCGACATGGATTTCTCGTCGGTGCTCGCCGCCGAGGCCGACAAGCAGCAGAACGGGCGCATCGCCCTGGAGCGGACCAATAACCGCCATATCGAGGCCCAGGGCCTGGCGATGGCCGACGACACGCTGCAGTACCGCACGCCCATGCAGCCGTCCATCGACCAGAACACCGTCGATGCGCAGATCGAGCAATCGAACTACACGGAAAACGCCGTTGGCTTCCAGGCCAGCTTCACCTTGCTCAACAGTAAATTCAAAGGGCTGGTATCGGCCCTGCGCGGAGAGTGACCATGTCCCTTGCCAGTGTCTTCAATATCGCCGGTAGCGGCATGAGCGCGCAGAACACGCGCCTGAACACCGTCGCCTCGAACATTGCCAACGCCGAGACGGTCTCGTCGAGCATCGACCAGACCTACCGTGCCCGCCACCCCGTGTTCGCCACCACCTTCCAGCAGGCCCAGGCCGGCGCCGGCCAGTCGTTGTTCGAGGATCAGGGCGAAGCAGGGCAGGGTGTGCAGGTCAAGGGCATCATCGAGGACCAGAGCAACCTCGAGGCACGCTACGAACCCAACCACCCGGCGGCGAACAAGGATGGCTACGTCTACTACCCGAACGTCAACGTGGTCGAGGAGATGGCCGACATGATCTCCGCCAGCCGAGCGTTCCAGACCAACGCCGAGCTGATGAACACCGCCAAGAACATGATGCAGAAGGTGCTGACCCTGGGTCAGTAAGCACGGAGCCGCCATGACTACCACCAATACCAACACCGAGGTCGGCAGCTCTTACCTGACGTCGCTGCAGAAGCCGACCAGCAAGAACGACAGCAGCACCGGCCAGGCCGGTAGCGCGCTGGGCAAGGATGCGTTCCTGCAGTTGCTGGTGACGCAGATGAAGAACCAGAACCCGCTCGATCCCCAGGACAACGGCGAGTTCGTCGCGCAGCTGGCGCAGTTCAGCAGCCTGGAGGGCATCCAGTCGCTGAAGGAATCGGTCGACGGCATCCTCACCGGTATCGGTTCGTCCCAGGCGCTGCAGGCGACGTCCCTGGTCGGTCGTTCGGTGATCGTGCAGAGCGACAAGGCCGTGGTCGACACCACCAAGAGTTTCACCGGCCAAGTGGTGGTGCCGCAGAACATCACCGAAGGCAAGGTCACCATCAAGGACAAGGACGGCAAGGTGGTCAAGACCATCGAGCTGCCGGCGCAGAAGGCCGGTACCGCCGATTTCATCTGGGATGGCACCAACGACAAGGGCGAGAAGGTCGATCCGGGCAACTACACCTTCACCGCCGAGACCAAGGTCGATGGCAAGGCCAAGACGCTGGCCACGTTGCTGCCGGCCAAGGTCAACAGTGTCAGCTTCCAGAACGGCAGCGAGATGATGCTCGACCTGGCCGGCATCGGCAAAGTCGGCATCTCCAAAGTCACCACCATCGGAATTTAACGCCGCAGAATCGGCACAAGGAGCGAGTACATGTCTTTCAATATCGGCCTTAGCGGTCTCTATGCGGCGAACAAGTCCCTTAACGTGACCGGCAACAACATTGCCAACGTCGCGACCACCGGCTTCAAGGCGTCGCGCGCGGAGTTCGGCGACCAGTACTCCCAGTCCATCCGCGGCACCGCCGGCGGCAAGACCCAGGTGGGCAGCGGCGTGAAGACCATGGCGGTCTCGCAGATGTTCAACCCGGGCAACATCAATGGCACGGGCCAGGCGCTGGACATGGCCATCGATGGTAACGGCTTCTTTGCCCTGAACGACAATGGCTCGCGCATCTACACCCGCTCCGGCGCCTTCTACAGCGACAAGGAAGGCTATGTCGTCAACGCCAACGGCGCCAACCTGCAGGGTTACGCGGTGGACGAGAGCGGCAAGGTCATCCCGGGCGTGCTGACCAACCTGAAGATCGATACCTCGAACCTGGCGCCGAAGCCGACCGGTCGCATTTCCGAAACCGTCAACCTGAACTCCAGTGCCGATCAGCCGAAGGTGACGCCGTTCGATCCGACCAACGTCAACAGCTACAACTACACCTTCAATACTCCGGTCTACGACAGCCAGGGTAACGAACACCAGATGAACCAGTACTTCGTCAAGGATACCGGCACCAACTCCTGGACCATGTACACCACCATCGATGGTCGCAACCCGGCCGATCCGACCCTGGCCACGCCGTTGGTGAACAAGCTGCCGTTCACCTCCGGGGGGCAGCTCAATACCGCGGCCATGACTGCCGGCCCGGTCACCGGTGGCCTGACCATCGGCGCCGACAAGACCTTCCAGCTGGCCAACTGGGTCCCGGCCGAGAAGAACGCCGCAGGTACCTGGGTGGGCAATGGCGCCACCGCGCGGGCCGGGGGCGTGACCCTGGACATGCTGGCCACCACCCAGTACAACGCAGCCTCGGCCACCACCGCCAAGGACCAGGACGGCTATGCCACCGGTGAGCTCGCCGGCCTGACCGTCGACCAGAGCGGCAACATGTTCGCCAACTTCACCAATGGCCAGAACAAGGTGATCGGTCAGGTGGTGGTCGCCAACTTCGCCAACCTGCAGGGATTGACCCCGGTCGGCGCCACCGCCTGGAAGGAATCGTATGCCTCTGGCGTGCCGATCATCGGCGAGCCGGACACCGGCACGCTGGGGCGCATCGCCGGCAGCTCCCTGGAAGACTCCAACGTCGACCTGACCGGTGAGCTGGTCAACCTGATCAAGGCGCAGAGCAACTACCAGGCCAACGCCAAGACCATCTCCACCGAAAGCACCATCATGCAGACCATCATCCAGATGACCTGATGACCATGGCCAGGCGAAGCCCCTGCTTGCAGGGGCTTTTTCACGTCTGGCCTGCCGGAGGATGTCATGAAGAAGATGCCGATGATCGTGGTCGTGACGGGGGCGCTGCTGGTCGCGCTCTCGCTGCGTGCCGCGCCAGCGCCCTGGTACCAGTGGCAAAGCCTGGCGACCGGGCGCTACATGTGCTCGGCCACCGATCCGGGGGAGGGCTGGAAGCGTCATTCCGGGCCCTACAGCAATGGTGCCTGTCGGGCCAACTGACGGGGTGTTGCCGCCGGCGGCAAACATTCGCCGACAAACTGACGCTCCACGCCTGCGTGCACCCCTGGAGGTCCCGGATTAAAGGGGTTTTGTCAGTTTGGTTCGATAATTGCTTTGCCCTTGTCAATTAGCGCGCGGCAAGGTGCGCGCAGAGGAGATGCTGTGGACAAGATGCTTTATGTGGCCATGACCGGCGCCAGTCAGAACGCGCTGGCGCAGAAGGCCCATGCCAACAACCTGGCGAACGTTTCCACCAACGGCTTCCGGCGTGATCTGGAGCAGGCGCGTTCGATGCCGGTGTTCGGCGACAGCTTTCCGGCGCGTGCCTTCGCCATGACCGAGCGTCCGGCCACCGACTTCAGTGAAGGCGCCCTGGTCGAGACCGGTCGCGAACTGGATGTGGCTGTGAGCGGCAAGGGCTTCATCGCCGTGCAGGCGCCCGATGGCAGCGAAGCCTATGTGCGCACCGGCAGCCTGAACATCGACGCCCTGGGCGTGCTGCGCGCCGGCAACGGCATGCCGGTGATCGGCAATGGCGGCCCCATCGCCATTCCGCCGGAGCAGAAGGTCGAGGTCGGCGACGACGGCACCATCAGCATCCGCGCCATGGGCGAGGATCCACGGGTGATGGCCGAGGTCGACCGGATCAAACTGGTCAATCCGGACATCAAGGGGCTGACCAAGGGCCCGGACGGCATGATCCACACCACCAGCGGCCAGCCTGCCGACGCCGACGTCAACGTGCGGGTGGTCTCGGGTTTCCTTGAGTCGAGCAACGTCAACGCCGTCGAGGAAATGACCTCGGTGCTGGCGCTGTCCCGTCAGTTCGAACTGCACGTCAAGATGATGAACGCGGCCAAGGAAGGCGACGAAGCCATGGCTCGGGTTTTGCAAATCGGCTAATCACATTTGAACGGGTGCCGTAAAACAGGCGCACGAGGAGAACACTAAATGCTTCCGGCTCTTTGGGTCGCTAAAACCGGCCTGTCCGCCCAGGACACCAACCTCGCGGTCATCTCCAACAACCTGGCCAACGTCTCGACCACCGGCTTCAAGCGTGATCGCGCCGAGTTCCAGGACCTCTTGTACCAGATCAAGCGTCAGCCCGGCGCGCAGTCGACCCAGGACAGCGAGCTGCCTTCGGGCCTGCAGGTCGGTACCGGCGTGCGCATTGTCGGCACCCAGAAGAGCTTCATCGCCGGCAGTCTGCAGACCACCGAAAACCCGCTGGACATGGCGGTAAACGGTCGTGGTTTCTTCCAGATCCTGCAGCCCGATGGCACCGTGTCGTACACCCGTGACGGTACCTTCCACCTGAACTCGGACGGCCAGATCGTCACCGCCAACGGCTTTTCCCTGGAACCGGCCATCGTCGTGCCGCCGGATGCCCAGACCTTCACCGTCGGCAAGGACGGCACCGTGTCGATCACCACCGCCGGCAACCCCGCCGCGCAGATCATCGGCAACATCCAGACCGCCGACTTCATCAACCCGGCCGGCTTGCAGGCCATCGGCGGCAACCTGTTCCTCGAGACCGCCGCCAGCGGCGCGCCGCAGGTCGGCACTCCGGGCCTGAACGGCTTCGGCACCACCGAGCAGCAGACCCTGGAAGCGTCCAACGTCAGCACCGTCGAAGAGCTGGTGAACATGATCACCACCCAGCGTGCCTACGAGATGAACTCCAAGGTCATTTCCGCCGCCGACAAGATGCTGTCGTTCGTCACCCAGCAGTTGTAATCCCTGGCGGCCCGCCGAGCGCGGGCCGCTGACCCATCGCTCGCTGTTGCAGCGCCTGTTTCACCGTGAGGTAAGCGTCATGAAGCGTCTGTTGTCCGTTTTCGCCCTGGGGGGGGCGGTGTCGCTGGCCGGTTGCGTCGCGCCGACGCCCAAGCCCAACGACCCGTACTATGCGCCGGTCCTGCCGCGCACCCCGCTGCCGGCGGCGGCCAACAACGGCTCGATCTACCAGGCCGGTTTCGAGCAGGGGCTGTACACCGACCGCAAGGCGTTCCGGGTCGGTGACATCATCACCATCACACTCAACGAGCGTACCTCGGCGAGCAAGAACGCCGGATCGCAGATCCAGAAGAACAGCAAGGCGGACATCGGCCTGACCTCGCTGTTCGGCACCGTGCCGAACACCAACAATCCGCTGGGCAGCGGCGACCTCTCGCTCGAGGCCGGCTACAGCGGCGATCGCAGCACCAAGGGCGACAGCAAGGCCACCCAGGGCAACACCCTGACCGGCTCGATCACCGTCACCGTGGCCGAAGTGCTGCCCAACGGCATCATCGCCGTGCGCGGCGAGAAGTGGATGACCCTGAATACCGGCGAAGAGCTGGTGCGCATCGCAGGGCTGGTGCGCGCCGACGACATCGCCACCGACAACACCGTGCCGTCCACCCGCGTGGCCGACGCGCGCATCACCTATTCGGGCACCGGCTCGTTCGCCGATGCCAGCCAGCCCGGTTGGCTGGACCGCTTCTTCATCAGCCCGCTCTGGCCCTTCTGAGTACGGATGACCATGTTCAACGCTAGGCGGTTGATTGCCGCGACACTTCTCCTGAGCTGCGCGTTCGGTGCTCATGCCGAGCGCCTGAAGGACATCGCCAGCATTTCCGGCGTGCGCACCAACCAGCTGATCGGTTACGGCCTGGTGGTGGGGCTCAACGGTACGGGTGACCAGACCACCCAGACCCCGTTCACCCTGCAGACCTTCAACAACATGCTGTCGCAGTTCGGCATCAAGGTGCCGCCCGGCTCCGGCAACGTGCAGCTGAAGAACGTCGCCGCGGTGTCGGTGCATGCCGACCTGCCGGCGTTCGCCAAGCCTGGCCAGGTGGTCGACATCACCGTGTCGTCGATCGGCAACTCCAAGAGTCTGCGCGGCGGCAGCCTGCTGATGACCCCGCTCAAGGGTATCGACGGCAACGTCTACGCCATCGCCCAGGGCAACCTGGTGGTCGGCGGTTTCGACGCCGAAGGCCGTGACGGCTCGAAGATCACCGTCAACGTCCCGTCGGCCGGCCGCATTCCTGGCGGCGCGACGGTGGAGCGCGCGGTGCCGAGCGGCTTCAACCAGGGCAACAGCCTGACCCTCAATCTCAACCGTCCGGACTTCACCACCGCCAAGCGCATCGTCGACAAGGTCAACGAGCTGCTCGGCCCGGGCGTGGCCCAGGCCCTCGACGGTGGCTCGGTGCGGGTCACCGCGCCGATGGACCCGAGCCAGCGCGTGGACTACCTGTCGATTCTGGAAAACCTCGAGATCGATCCGGGGCAGGCCGTGGCCAAGGTCATCATCAACTCGCGCACCGGCACCATCGTCATTGGCCAGAACGTCAAGGTCTCGCCGGCGGCGGTCACCCACGGCAGCTTGACCGTGACCATCACCGAAGACCCGATCGTCAGCCAGCCGGGGCCGTTCTCCAATGGCCAGACCGCCGTGGTGCCGCGTTCGCGGGTCAATGCCGAGCAGGAGGCCAAGCCGATGTTCAAGTTCGGCCCGGGCACCACGCTGGATGAGATCGTGCGTGCGGTGAACCAGGTCGGCGCGGCGCCGGGCGACCTGATGGCGATCCTCGAAGCCCTGAAGCAGGCCGGCGCGTTGCAGGCCGACCTGATCGTGATCTGAGGACGCTGCGGATGAATCCGAAAAGCCTGGTTTCCGGTATTGCCGACAGCGGCTCCTACACCGACCTCAATCGCCTGAGTTCGCTCAAGCATGGCGATCGCGACAGTGAGGGCAACATCCGCAAGGTGGCCCAGGAGTTCGAGTCGTTGTTCGTCAGCGAGATGCTCAAGGCGTCGCGCAAGGCCACTGATGTGATGGCCGATGAAGACAGCCCGATGAACAGCGACACGGTCAAGCAGTACCGTGACATGTACGACCAGCAACTGGCGGTGAGCATGTCTCGCCAGGGCGGCGGCATCGGCCTGCAGGATGTGCTGGTGCGTCAGCTGAGCAAGAACAAGAGCAGCATCAATAGCAGTCCGTTCCCGCGTATTGACGGGGCGGCCCCGGCGCTTTGGGGTAGCCGGGTCGCCGACCCGGTGCGCACTGAGCAGCCCGCCGCCGGGCGCAATGACGTCGCGGCGCTGAATGCCCGGCGCCTGGCCTTGCCAGGCAAGCTGACCGATCGCCTGCTGGCCGGCATCGTGCCGTCCACCGCGGCCGCCGCCGGCAGCGAGGGCACTGCGGCCAATCGCAACGCCCCCTCGCTCGCCGGCGTGGCCCGGGGTGACTGGCAGCCAGCCCAGACCTTCGCCGCGCCGCGCGAGGGCATGCGCATTCTTGGCCGGGCCGTGGCCCAGCCACCGTTGGCGCCGAACAAGGCGTTCAGCGACAGCGACGCCTTCGTCGCCACCATGCTGCCGATGGCCGAGCAAGCAGCCAGGCGCATCGGCATCGATCCGCGCTATCTGGTCGCCCAGGCCGCGCTGGAAACCGGCTGGGGCAAGTCGGTCATGCGCAATGCCGATGGCAGCAGCAGCCATAACCTGTTCGGCATCAAGGCCACCGGCAACTGGCAGGGGGGCGAGGCGCGGGCGATCACCAGCGAGTTCCGCGGTGGCCAGTTCGTCAAGGAAACGGCGGCGTTCCGTTCGTACGATTCGTACCAGGACAGCTTCCACGACCTGGTGAGCCTGTTGCAGAACAACAGCCGCTATAAAGATGCGGTCGGTGCCGCCGATAACCCGGAACAATTTGCACGAGAGCTGCAGAAGGCGGGTTACGCCACTGACCCGGACTATGCCCGCAAGATCATCAGCATTGCCCGACAGCTGCAGCCCGCCCAGGAATACGCCATGGCTGGCACTACCACGAATCTATAAGGATTGAAGCATGTCTAACCTGATCTCGATCGGGCTGTCCGGCCTGAATGCCAGCCAGACGGCGTTGTCCGTCACCGGTAACAACATCGCCAATGCGGCGGTCTCCGGCTATTCGCGGCAGCAGACCATCCAGACCACGGGGCCGTCGCACCAGATCGGCGCCGGCTTCGTCGGGACGGGCACCACGTTGTCGGATGTACGGCGCATCTACAACGCCTACCTGGATAACCAACTGCAGACCGCCACCTCGCTGAATACCGATGCGGCGGCGTTCCAGGATCAGATCACCGGTATCGACAAGCTGCTGGCCGAAAGCGACACCGGCATCAGCTCGGTGCTGACCGCGTTCTTCTCGGCCTTGCAGACCGCTTCGGCCAAGCCCAGCGACGTGGCGTCGCGGCAGCTGCTGCTGACCCAGGCGCAGACCCTGAGCAACCGTTTCAATGCCATCTCCGCCCAGATGAGCAAGCAGAACGACAGCATCAACAGCCAGCTCGATACCCTGTCGGGCCAGGTCAACAAGCTGACCTCCAGCATCGCCGACCTCAACAAGCAGATCACCCAGCTGTCGGCGTCCGGCGCCTCGCCGAACAACCTGCTGGATGCGCGCAGCGAAGCGGTGCGCCAGCTCAACGAGCTGGTCGGTGTCACCGTGCAGGAGCGCGACGGCAACTACGACGTGTACCTGGGCAATGGCCAGTCGCTGGTCACCGGCAACCGCGCCAACACCCTGAGCGCGGTACCGAGTGCCACCGACAAGAGCCAGTACAGCCTGCAGATCAACTACCCGACCTTCTCCTCGGATGTCACTTCCGTGGTCACCGGCGGGCAGATCGGCGGCCTGTTGCGCTACCGCAACGACGTGCTCAACCCGTCGATGAACGAGCTGGGGCGTGTCGCCCTGGTGGTCGCCGACAGCATCAACAGCCAGCTGGGGCAGGGGCTGGACGCCAACGGTCAGTTCGGCAGCGCGCTGTTCTCCAGCATCAACAGCGCCATGGCGATCAGCCAGCGCAGCCTGGCGGCCTCGGGCAACAGCGCGGGCTCCGGCAACCTGGACGTGACCATCGCCAACAGCGGCGCGCTCACCACCTACGACTACGAAGTCAAGTTCACCGGCCCCAACCAGTACAGCGTGCGCCGTTCCGATGGCACCGACATGGGCAGCTTCGACCTGACCACCACGCCCCCTCCGGTGATCGATGGCTTCACGCTCAAGCTCAATGGCGGTGGCCTGGCGGCGGGCGACAGCTTCAAGGTGAGCCCGACCCGTGCGGCGGCAGGCTCCATCAATACCGTGCTCACCGATGCCAACAAGCTGGCCTTCGCCGGGCCGATCAGCGGCACCGTGGGTAGCGGCAACACCGGCACCGGCACCATCACCCCGCCGAACCTTGGCGCCAAGCTGGATATCTATGGCGGCGCCGATACCGCGCTGATCCAGGACTCGATGAAGCACTCGATGCCGGTGCGTGTGGTGTTCCAGGCCGCCAGCGGTGGTACCCAGGGCTATACCCTGTACGACGCCAAGGGAGTTTCCATCGGCACCGGCACCATCGTGCCCGGCCAGGACAACAAACTGTCGATCAACGTGCCGATGCGCAATGCCGCCGGCGCGCCGATCCTCGATGGCAGCGGCAACCCGCGTACCTTCAGTATCGAGACCACCGTCGGCGGCAGCCCGGCGACCAATGACAGTTTCACCTTCGGCTTCAACGCCGATGGCAAGTCGGACAACCGCAACGCCCAGGCGCTGCTGGGGCTGCAGACCAAGTCCACGGTCGGGGTGAATTCCGGCGGCGGCTCCAGTTTCACCTCAGCCTATGCCTCGCTGGTCGAGCGCGTCGGCGCCAAGGCCAACCAGGCCAAGATCGATACGGTGGCGACCAAGGCCGTGCTCGATTCGGCCAAGGAAAGCCGCAACGGGGTTTCCGGTGTCAACCTGGACGATGAGGCGGCCAACCTGATCAAGTTCCAGCACTACTACACCGCGTCGTCGCAGATCATCAAGGCGGCGCAAGAAACCTTCAGCATCCTGATCAACGCCCTTTAAGGAGTAGCCATCGTGCGTATTTCCACCGCTCAGTTCTATGAGTCGAGCGCCAGTAGCTACACCAAGAATTTCGCCGACCTGATGAAAACCAAGACGCAGATCGACAGCGGCGTGCGCATCCAGACCGCCGCTGACGATCCTGTCGGTGCCGCTCGCCTGCTGCTGCTGCAGCAGCAGCAAGCGTTGCTCAAGCAGTACGACGGCAACATGACCACGGTGAACAACTCGCTGCTGCAGGAAGAGAGCGTGTTGTCGACCATCAACGACGCCATGCAGCGCGCCAGCGACCTGGCGATTCGCGCCGGCAGCGCCGGGGTCACCGATGCGGACCGCACCTCCATCAGTGCCGAGCTCAAGGAGATCGAGGCCAACATCTTTGGCCTGCTCAACTCGCGCGACGCCAATGGCGACTACATGTTCGGTGGCACCAAGACCTCGTCGCCGCCCTACGTGCGCAATGCTGATGGCACCTACAGCTACCACGGTGACCAGACCCAGCTGAGCCTGCAGGTGTCCGACACCCTGCACCTGGCAACCAACGACACCGGCTTCAGCATCTTCGATTCGGCCAAGAACAAGAGCCGGACCGAGTCCAGCCTGGTGACGCCGGCGGTCGACGATGGCAAGGTCGCGCTGTCGCCGGGTCTTCTGACTTCGAGCAACACCTACAACAGCAGCTTCACCGCCGGTCAGCCGTACAAGATCACCTTCACCAGTGCTACCCAGTACAAGGTGACCGACGCCCTGGGCAACGACATCACCGCCGAGACGCCAACCAACGGCACCTTCGACAGCAAGACCGAGGGTGGCAATCGCATCGCGCTGCGCGGCGTCGAGTTCGAGGTCACGGTCTCGTTGAAAGAGGGTGAGGACGCGAACGCCGTCCTGGCGGGTCGCGAGTTCAGCGTGCAGGCTCGCCCCGACTCGCTGAGCACCGTGCGTGGCGCGGGCAACCCATCCAGTGCGCAGGTCACCAGCGGTGCCGTCACCAACGAGGCCGCCTACCGCAGTACCTTCCCGAGCAATGGCGCGGTGATCAAGTTCACCGGTGCCAATACCTACGAGTTCTATGCCCAGCCCTTGACCGCGGACAGCAAGCCTGTGGCCAGCGGCACCTACACCGCGCCGTCGCTGACGGTGGCTGGCGTGACCTATCAGGTGTCCGGTGCGCCGCAGGCGAGTGACCAGTTCGCGGTCAACGCCAACAACCACCAGAACCAGAGCGTGCTGGAGACCCTCAGCCAGCTGCGTTCCGCACTGGATGCGCCGCCAGGTACCGCAGGTGACAATGTCGCGATCAAGAACGCGGTCGCCTCGGCCATCGCCAACCTGGCCAGCGCCCGTGAGCAGGTGGACATCACCCGTGGTTCGATCGGTGCGCGGGGTAACTCGCTCGACATCCAGCGCCAGGAAAACACCAGCCTGACCACGGCCAACAAGATCACCCAGGACGCCATCGGCAACACCGACATGGCCGACGCCTCGATCATGCTGACCTTGCAGCAGGCCATGCTCGAGGCCTCGCAACTGGCCTTCTCGCGCATCTCGCAGCTGAGCCTGTTCAACAAGCTCTGATCGCCTGCGTTGGAAAAAGCCCCGGTCAGCCATGCGCTGCCGGGGTTTTTTCATGCCTGTTGTGCGTGTCCGCCATGGTTTCGGCGATAAATGAGTGTGACCAATGGGTCAAATCGCGCATCTTCCCTGTATTCTATGCGGCAGCTGCTGCAGCATTTTGTTACCGGTGTATACGTGGCGGGCCTGATGTCGGCCTGTCCAGGGCCGCAGTGGCCTTGACCCGGTAGTTGGCGCCCTCAATTCATCGAGTGGTGGTCTTTGGCTGTTTTCATTGGGAAGCCAGAATGATTGGCATCAAAAGCATCGCGAGTTACGTGCCCACCGCTGGCCTGGACAACTACGTCCAGGGTGCGAAGTTCGGCAAGGACGAAGAGTTCATGTTCGGCAAGATCGGCGCCTCCTTCCTGCCGCGCAAGGCCGAGGAGCAGGAGACGTCCGACCTGTGCGTCGAAGCGGCCCGGGCATTGTTCGCCAACAACCCCGAGCTCGATCCGCAGTCGATCGATGTATTGATCGTGGTCACCCAGAACGGTGACGAAGAGGGCTTGCCGCACACCGCGGCCATCGTCCAGAACAAGCTGGGGCTGTCCACGCGCGTGGCGGCCTTCGATGTTTCCCTGGGCTGCTCTGGCTATGTCTATGGTCTGTACGCCATCAAGGGCTTCATGCAGGCGGCGGGGCTGAAGAATGGCCTGCTGATCACCGCCGACCCTTATTCGAAGATCGTCGATCCGCAAGACCGCAACACCACCATGCTGTTCGGTGACGCCGCCACCGCCACCTGGATGGGCGAGGATGCGATCTGGCAGCTGGGCGAGGCGCGTTTCGGCACCGACGGCTCGGGTGCCGAGCACCTGAAGGTCAACGACGGCACGTTCTTCATGAACGGTCGCCAGGTATTCAACTTCGCTCTGGTCAAGGTGCCGGCGCACCTGCACGAACTGCTCGCTGCCAGTGGCCTGCAGTCGTCGGATATCGACGCGTTCTGCATCCACCAGGGCAGTGCGGCCATCGTCGACGCCGTGGCCCGCCGCTTCGAGGAGCAGCACCCGGAGAAGTTCGTCAAGGACATGCTCGAGACCGGCAACACGGTTTCCTCCAGCGTGCCGCTGCTGCTGCAGAAGCACATGTTCGACAGCAGCTGGAAGCGTGTGGCCATCAGCGGCTTCGGCGTGGGGCTGTCGTGGGGCTCGGCGATCCTGTATCGCGACTGACCCCGAGCCTGATCGAAAGAACGCCTGGCGCAGCCCGCCAGGCGTTTTTTTATGCCTGGGATTTGCAGATCGCTCAGCCCTTTGGGCTGCGCTGTCGTGCCTGGAGCGGAATTCGTGGGCAGGCCCGCGCCCACAGGTGACCTGTCGCATTCAAGATCCGGGAGGAGGGGCGGGCAGTCCTTGCATCGATAACCCCCTGATTTCGTAGAGGTGGCGGGGTGATGGCATTTTTTTTTCGAAAATGCCCTCAAGCAACCCACGCAAACGACGATAACCATTACGAAGGTTCTCTAGGCCATACCCGGCGGATGCCAGGGCCGGAAGCCGCAGCACCCATCCAACGAGGATTTCGTCATGGCTTTAACTGTAAACACCAACATTGCTTCGGTTACTACTCAGGTCAACCTGAACAAGGCCAGCAACGCCCAGACTACTTCCATGCAGCGCCTGTCCTCCGGCCTGCGCATCAACAGCGCCAAAGACGACGCTGCCGGCCTGCAGATCGCCAACCGTCTGACCAGCCAGATCAACGGCCTGGGCCAGGCGGTCAAGAACGCCAACGACGGTATCTCGATCGCCCAGACCGCCGAAGGCGCGATGCAGGCTTCGACCGACATCCTGCAGAAAATGCGTACCCTGGCCCTGTCCTCGGCCACTGGCTCCCTGAGCAACGACGACCGTAAATCGAACAACGACGAATACCAGGCTCTGACCGCCGAGCTGAACCGTATCTCCGCTACCACCACCTTCGGTGGCCAGAAGCTGCTGGACGGTTCCTACGGCACCAAGGCCATTCAGGTCGGCGCCAACGCCAACGAAACCATCAACCTGAGCCTGGAAAACGTTGCTGCCAGCAACATCGGTTCCCAGCAGCTCAAAACCAAGGCCATCGTTCCTGACGCAGATGGTTTGGCAGGCGGCAGCATTACTGTGACTGGTAATGGTCAGACCAAAAACGTCACTTACGGCGCCGCTGCTTCGGCCAAGGATATCGCAAGCGGCCTGAATGGTGCGATTGGTGGCCTGACCGCTACCGCCAGCACTGAAGTCAAACTTGAAGTTGGCGCTTCCACGCCTGCCAACTTCAAGCTGGCTGTTGGCAGCAGTGGTACTGTTGACTTCGTCGGTGTGACCGACCTGGCAGGCCTGGCAGATCAGCTGAAATCCAACGCCGCCAAGTTGGGCATCAGCGTTAACTACGACGAGGCTAACAAGAGCCTGAGCGTGAAGTCGGACACTGGTGAGAACCTGGTATTCTCTGGTGCTGATGCTAACGCCCAGACGAATATCAAAGTCGGCGCCAAAGATGGTGCCGGTAACTTCGCCACTCCTGCTGTGCTGGTGGGCGCTACTACCGTGGTTACTGGCCAGGTTTCGCTGGACTCGGCTAAAGGTTACTCGCTGAGCGACGGTGGTACCGGTGTTTCTGACCTGTTCGCCGCCGCTACCGTTTCGTCCACCAAAACCAATATTTCCAACACCGACGTCACCGACGCCACCAAGGCTCAGAACGCCCTGGCCGTCATCGACAAGGCTATCGGTTCCATCGACAGCGTCCGTTCGGGCCTGGGTGCTACCCAGAACCGTCTGACCACCACCGTCGACAACCTGCAGAACATCCAGAAGAACTCCACCGCTGCCCGCTCCACCGTGCAGGACGTGGACTTCGCTTCGGAAACCGCAGAGCTGACCAAGCAGCAGACCCTGCAGCAGGCTTCGACCGCGATCCTGTCGCAGGCCAACCAGCTGCCATCCTCGGTCCTGAAACTGCTCCAGTAATTCAGGCGCCTGAGTGAAAGGTGGAAGGGCGCGTTTACGTGCCCTTTCACCTTTTTGACATGAGGAGTTCCAAGCATGGACATGAGTGTCAAGCTGAACCAGGTATATCCCTCGATAGCGCCTCAGGCGGTATCGGTTGCCAAGGACCCGATTGTCCCTGCCAAGGTGCAGGAAATCGCAGCCCCTGATGACCAGGCGCACACGCGCGAGGACCTGGAGAAGGCGGTTGGCGAGATCCGCGATTTCGTCCAGTCGAGCCAGCGCAAGCTGGATTTCTCCATCGATGATTCCACCGGCCAGGTCGTGGTCAAGGTGATCGCCACCGAGTCCGGTGACGTGATCCGCCAGATCCCGTCGGAAACCGCGCTGAAGCTGGCGCAAAGCCTCAGCGAAGCCGGCAGCCTGCTGTTCGACGGCAAAGCGTAGGCTGGCATGATTTTTGTTGCTGCCGGGTATTTGATGAGTGTATTCGTCAAGGACCTGGCGGCTACTGAACAAGGAGAGCAATGATGGCAGGTACAACAGTCAGCGGTATCGGATCGGGCATCGATACCCAGGCGATTGTGAAGTCCCTGGTGGATGCGCAGAAGGCGCCGAAGCAGGCACAGATCAATACCCAGACACTGAAGGCAACCACCACGTTGTCCTCTATCGGCAAGATCCAGGCGGCGCTGGATGCATTCCGTGGCGCCTTGACCAGCATGACCAACGACAACAGCTTCGGTGGCCTGGCGCTGAAGTCTTCGGACGAAAAGGTCGCGACCATCACCGCCGGGGCAGGAGCAGCCAATGGCTCGTTTGCCCTGCAGGTTGAGCAGCTGGCGTCTGCGTCCAAGGTATCCACTAAGGTATATGCCGGTGGGGCCAATAGCGTGGTCAATGCCGGTACTTCCGCGACCAAGTTGACCATCACCCAGAATGGCAAGGCCCATGACGTTAGCATTCCACCGGGAGCCACGTTGCAGCAGGTGCGTGAGGCGATCAACAGCCAGTTCGGGACCGCGGGGCTGAGCGCCAACGTTCTGACCGACGCCTCGGGTTCACGGCTGGTGATCACGTCCAACAAGATGGGTGTGGGGTCCGATATCACCCTGTCGGGGAACTCCGGCATCGATACTGGCTACACCGTTGTGGATAAGCCCCAGAATGCCAAGTACACGCTCGATGGTATCTCCATGGAGTCCAAGAGTAACGATATCAGTGATGCGGTCAGTGGCTTGAACATCAAGCTGGTGGGCGTCTCCGCCAAGGAAAAGGACAGCGACCTCCTCGTCAAGACCACGCTGTCGCTGACCACCAGCACCACCGCGCTGAAGTCGGGACTGAAAGGTTTCATCGATACCTACAACGCACTGATGAAAGTCATCAATACCGAAACCAGGGTGACCAAGAACGCCGATGGCACCATGACGCCGGCTGCGCTCACTGGTGATGCCTCCATGCGTGCCTTGGTGTCTTCGATCCGCGAAGAAATGAATGCGCTGTCCGGCAATGGCACGATGAAGTCGCTCGCCGCGTTCGGCGTCACCTCGTCCCAGGACGGCGGACTGTTGAGCCTTGATGACAAGAAGTGGGACAAGGCCGCTGCCACCAATGCTGCGGACCTGACCAGCATCTTCAATGGCAAGGACGGCATGCTGGCGCGCCTGCAGAAGGTCACTGAGCCGTACGCCAAGGCCAGCACCGGCACCCTCGCCGAGCGCTCCAAAACGCTGTCCGAAAGTCTGACCAAACTCAAGACCGAGCAGGACACCCTGGACGCGCGCATGGAAGCCCTGCGCATCAGTCTGCAGGATAAGTACAACAACATGGATACCCTGGTCACCCAGCTGCGTCAGCAGCAGAACAACGTGCTCGGCACGCTCAACGCGCTGAACAACGCCAAGAGCGACAAATAATCCGTGAACGTCGCATGAAGTCCGGGCATCATGCCCGGCTTCATGTCATCGACCGGTAAAGTTTTTCGCCTCCGGCCCGATACAGGGACTATCGAACCTTCCGTTTTTTGCCCGTCACGAGGTCGCAAGATGAATCCCATGAGAGCCCTTCGTCAGTACCAGAAGGTCAATTCCCATGCCCAGATTTCCGAAGCAACGCCCCATCGCCTGGTGCAGATGCTGATGGAGGGTGGGCTCGATCGCATGGCCCAGGCCAAAGGTGCGCTGGCCCGTGGCGACATCGCCGAGAAAGGCCTGATGCTGGGCAAGGCCATCGACATCATCATCGGTCTGAACGACGGCCTCGATGCGCAGAAGAGCGAAGATCCGGCCTACATCGAACAGTTGTCGAGCCTCTACGCCTACATGACCAATCGCCTGATGCAGGCCAACATCGACAACGACCCGGCGATCATCGACGAGGTCGCCCAGCTGCTGATCACCGTCAAGAGCGGCTGGGACGCGATCGCCGAAGCGCAGCAGCCCGGCTGAGCCGGCAAGGAGAGCAAGGTGAACAGCGAGCTGCAACGATTCGACGAGACCCGCGATGCCCTGCTCGAGGCCTTGGGCGCGCGTGACTGGGAGGCTATCGGCAGGCTCGATGAAGCCTGCCGCGGTTGCATCGATGACATGCTCAAGGCGTCGATGCTGGACGAGGCGATAGTCCGGGAGCGGCTGGAAGGGTTGCTGCAGCTGTACGGCGAACTGGTCAGCGTGACCACGGGCGAGCGCCAGGCAATCGCCGATGAGATGACCCAGATCAATCAAGCAAAGAATGCTTCGAAGGTTTACCATTTGTTCAGTTAAGATGCACCGGACTGAGCAAAAGGCGCCATAAATTTGACTGTGCAGGCCTTTTTGACTTAACTAGTGGCTGTTTTCGAAATTCAGACGTCCGAACACTGACCATTCAGTCGGAATGATGTCGTGCACGCCCTCCGGGCGCCGATATGACTAGGGAAGTTGCAATTGCATGTGGCGTGAAACCAAGATTCTCCTGATCGATGACGACAGCGAACGCCGCCGCGATCTGGCGGTGGTCCTGAATTTTCTCGGCGAAGAAAACCTTTCTTGCTCCAGCCAGGACTGGCAGCAGGTGGTCGAAGGTTTGCCTTCCAGCCGTGAAGTCCTGTGCGTCCTGATCGGGACCGTGAATGCTCCGGCAAGCCTGCTGGGGCTCCTTAAGACAGTGGCTGGGTGGGACGAGTTCCTTCCGGTTCTGCTCTTGGGTGAAATTTCTTCTGCAGAGTTCCCCGAGGACCTGCGTCGCCGTGTGCTCTCCAATCTCGAGATGCCGCCGAGCTACAGTCAGCTGCTCGATTCGCTGCACCGTGCCCAGGTCTACCGCGAGATGTATGACCAGGCCCGAGAGCGCGGTCGCCAGCGCGAGCCCAACCTGTTCCGCAGCCTGGTGGGCACCAGTCGTGCCATCCAGCACGTGCGGCAGATGATGCAGCAGGTGGCCGACACCGACGCCAGCGTGCTGATTCTGGGTGAGTCCGGCACCGGCAAGGAAGTGGTGGCGCGCAACCTGCACTACCACTCCAAGCGTCGCGAGGCGCCGTTCGTGCCGGTCAACTGTGGCGCGATTCCGGCGGAGCTGCTCGAGAGCGAGCTGTTCGGCCATGAGAAAGGCGCGTTCACCGGGGCGATCACCAGCCGTGCCGGGCGTTTCGAACTGGCCAACGGTGGCACCCTGTTCCTCGACGAGATCGGCGACATGCCGCTGCCGATGCAGGTCAAGCTGCTGCGCGTGCTGCAGGAGCGCACTTTCGAGCGGGTCGGCAGCAACAAGACTCAGAGCATCGACGTGCGCATCATCGCCGCGACGCACAAGAACCTGGAGAGCATGATCGAGGAAGGCACCTTCCGCGAGGATCTCTACTACCGGCTCAATGTCTTCCCCATCGAGATGGCCCCGCTGCGCGAGCGCGTCGAGGATATCCCGCTGCTGATGAACGAGCTGATCTCGCGCATGGAGCACGAGAAGCGCGGTTCGATCCGCTTCAACTCCGCGTCGATCATGTCGCTGTGCCGTCATGGCTGGCCGGGCAACGTGCGCGAGCTGGCCAACCTGGTGGAGCGCATGGCGATCATGCATCCGTACGGGGTGATCGGCGTGTCGGAGCTGCCGAAGAAATTCCGCTACGTGGACGATGAAGACGAGCAACTGGTCGACAGCCTGCGTACCGATCTCGAGGAGCGCGTGGCGATCAACGGCCATACGCCGAACTTCGCCAACCACGCCATGCTGCCGCCGGAAGGTCTGGACCTGAAGGACTACCTCGGCAGCCTTGAGCAGGGGCTGATCCAGCAGGCGCTGGACGATGCCAACGGCATCGTTGCCCGTGCCGCCGAGCGCTTGCGCATCCGTCGCACCACCCTGGTCGAGAAGATGCGCAAGTACGGCATGAGTCGGCAGGGTGGCGAAGAGCAGGCCGACGAGTAATAGCCTGCCCGGCTTCCATCGCCGGCAAGACTGTCCCGCGGATGCATGCTGTGGGGTGGGCTTGCCGGCGATGCCGTTTCAAATCCCCATCTCCGGCACGGCTATTGCTACACCGCTGGCAACATACCGTTTTTATGACGGTCAGCCATGCGAGAGAGCACGATGCCCCAGGCCGCCCACAGTTCCCATGCCCCCGATCTGCGCGGGCACACCCCGCTCGAGCAGGAAAGCCGGCAGGGTCTTGAGCAGGCATTCGCCCTGTTCGATCAGGTTTCCTCCCAGCTCAGCCACTCCTACAACATGCTCGAGGCCCGGGTCAGCGAGCTCAAGGGCGAGCTGGCGGTGGTCAGTGCCCAGCGCATGGCCGAGCTGGACGAGAAGGAGCGCCTGGCCAATCGCCTGCAGAACCTGCTGGACCTGCTGCCGGGCGGGGTGATCGTGATCGATGTCGAGGGCTATGTGCGCGAGGCCAACCCGGCGGCCTGCCAGTTGCTCGGCGAGCCGCTGGTCGGCCTGTTGTGGCGCCAGGTGATCGCCCGCAGCTTCGCGCCGCGCGAGGACGACGGCCATGAGGTTTCCCTGCGCGACGGGCGGCGCCTGTCGATTGCCACCTGTTCCCTGGATGCGGAACCTGGCCAGCTGGTGCTGCTCAACGACCTGACCGAAACCCGACGCCTGCAGGATCAGCTGGCGCGCCACGAGCGGCTGTCGGCACTGGGGCGCATGGTCGCTTCCCTGGCCCATCAGATCCGCACGCCGCTCTCGGCCGCCATGCTTTATGCCAGCCACCTGGCTGATTCGACACAGGCGTTGCCCGAGGAAACCCGGCAACGCTTCGCCGGTAATCTCAAGGAGCGCCTGCACGAGCTGGAACATCAGGTTCGCGACATGCTGGTATTCGCCCGTGGCGAGCTGCCGCTCAACGATCGGCTCACGCCCAAGGCATTGTTCCAGGCGTTGCAGCAGGCGGCCCAGGCTCACGTGCAAGGGCATGCGGTGCGCTGGCAGTGCGACAGTCATCTGGGTGAGTTGCTGTGCAACCGCGACACGCTGGTGGGGGCGTTGCTCAACCTGATCGAGAACGCCCTGCAGGCCAGCCCTGAACCAGCCCGCCTGAAAGTCCACCTGCTGCGTCGCGAGGATGCCCTGCATTTGTGTGTCAGTGACGCCGGCAGTGGCATCGACGCGCAGTTGCTGGCGCGTTTGGGAGAGCCTTTCCTCACCACCAAGGCCACCGGCACAGGGCTGGGGTTGGCAGTGGTGCAGGCGGTGGTGCGCGCGCATCGTGGCACGCTGCGCGTGCGTTCGAAGGTCGGGCGCGGGACCTGCGTGACGGTGGTGCTGCCGCTGATCGGTGGTGAAGGGGAGGGCGGTCGATGAGCGTCAAGGTCCTGCTGGTCGAGGATGATCGCGTTCTGCGCCAGGCACTGGCCGACACCCTGGAGATCGGCGGTTTCGCCCATCGCGCCGTCGGCAGTGCGGAGGAGGCCTTGCGGGCGGTGACCGAGGAAGCGTTCGGGCTGGTGGTCAGCGACGTGAACATGCCGGGGATGGATGGTCACCAGCTGCTTGGGCAGTTGCGGCGTCAGCATCCGCAGTTGCCTGTGCTGTTGATGACTGCGCACGCGGCGGTCGAGCGGGCGGTGGACGCCATGCGTCAAGGGGCCGTCGACTACCTGGTCAAGCCGTTCGAGCCCAAGGCCCTGCTCAGCCTGGTGGCGCGTCACGGCGCCGGAAGCGGTGCGGTGGCCGAGGATGAGGGGCCGGTTGCCTGCGAGCCGGCCAGCCGGCAACTGCTCGAGTTGGCGGCGCGGGTTGCCCGCAGCGACTCCACCGTGCTCATCTCCGGCGAGTCGGGCACCGGCAAGGAAGTGCTGGCGCGCTATATCCATCAGCAGTCGCCGAGGTCCGGCCAGGCGTTCGTGGCGATCAACTGCGCGGCGATCCCCGACAACATGCTCGAAGCCACGCTGTTCGGCCACGAAAAGGGCGCATTCACCGGTGCCATCGCCGCTCAGACCGGCAAGTTCGAGCAGGCGGACGGCGGCACCTTGCTGCTGGACGAGATTTCCGAAATGCCGTTGGGGCTCCAGGCGAAGCTGCTGCGTGTGCTGCAGGAGCGCGAGGTCGAGCGCGTCGGTGGACGCAAGCCGATTGCCCTGGATATCCGCGTGCTCGCCACCACCAACCGCGACCTCGCGGGTGAGGTGGCCGCGGGGCGCTTCCGCGAAGACCTGTACTACCGTCTTTCGGTGTTCCCCATGGCGTGGCGCGCATTGCGCGAGCGCCCCGCCGATATCCTGCCGCTCGCCGAACGCCTGCTGGCGCGTCATGTGGCGAAGATGCGCCATGCGCAGGTCAGCTTGTCCGCCGGGGCGCGCGCCAGCCTGCTGGCTCACGCCTGGCCCGGCAACGTGCGCGAACTGGATAACGCCTTGCAGCGGGCGCTGATCCTGCAGCAGGGCGGCGTGATCGAAGCGGCGGATTTCTGTCTGGCCGGCGCCATTCCCTTGTCGGTCCCGAGCGAGGCCATTATTGAGCCATTATCGCCCGACGCGGTCGCTGAAACCGGAGCCCTGGGCGATGACATGCGCCGTCACGAGTTCCAGATGATCATCGACACGTTGCGCGCCGAGCGTGGGCGTCGCAAGGAGGCCGCCGAGCGCCTGGGCATCAGCCCGCGCACCCTGCGCTACAAGCTTGCGCAGATGCGCGACGCCGGGCTCGATGTCGAGGCCAGCCTGTTCGGCTGATACATCGTTCTGAATGTTTGTCGGGCTGGCTGGCACTTCTCTTGCTAGCTCCAGCCTATCCGCCGCATGAGTGTCAAAAAAATGTGGCTGCCGGAGAGAGAAGTCCATGACCCAAGGTGTTGAATTCAATCGTCTGATGTTGGACATGCGCGCCATGCAGGCCGAGGCCATGTCGCTGCCCAAGGTGGCTGCCGCCCCTGAGCTGGCGCCAGGGCAGAGCAGCTTTGCCGACATGCTCGGCCAGGCCATTGGCAAGGTGCATGAAACGCAACAGGCTTCCAGTCAGTTGGCCAACGCCTTCGAAATCGGCAAGAGCGGCGTCGACCTCACCGACGTGATGATCGCCTCGCAGAAGGCCTCGGTTTCGTTCCAGGCCCTGACCCAGGTGCGCAACAAGCTGGTACAGGCGTACCAGGACATCATGCAGATGCCGGTTTAAGGGCGAGAGTTGAGTCATGGCCGAAGCAGTCGTCGATAACGCCCCCGCCAAAAGTGGCCCGCCAGCCGCCAAGCCGCCGCTGTTCGGCATGGCGTTCCTGGAAAACATTTCGCAGATGCCCATGCTGCGTCAGGTCGGCCTGCTGGTCGGCCTGGCCGCCAGCGTGGCCATCGGCTTTGCCGTGGTGCTCTGGTCGCAGCAGCCCGACTACCGGCCGCTGTACGGCAGCCTGGCGGGCATGGACACCAAGCAGGTGGTGGACGCGCTGACCGCGGCCGACATTCCCTATCGCGTGGAGCCGAACTCCGGCGCCCTGCTGGTCAAGGCCGACGACCTCTCCCGCGCGCGCCTGAAACTGGCGGCCGCCGGCGTGGCGCCGAGCGATGGCAACGTCGGCTTCGAACTGCTCGACAAGGACCAGGGCCTGGGTACCAGCCAGTTCATGGAGGCCACCCGCTACCGCCGCGGACTGGAAGGCGAGCTGGCGCGCACCGTGTCGAGCCTGAACAACGTCAAGGCCGCCCGTGTGCACCTGGCGATCCCGAAAAGCTCGGTGTTCGTCCGTGACGAGCGCAAGCCCAGCGCTTCGGTACTGGTCGAGCTGTACCCGGGCCGCAGCCTGGAAGCCGGCCAGGTCATGGCCATCGTCAACCTGGTGGCTACCAGCGTTCCGGAGCTGGACAAGTCGCAGGTGACCGTGGTCGACCAGAAGGGCAACCTGCTGTCCGACCAACTGCAGGACACCGCCCTGACCATGGCCGGCAAGCAGTTCGACTACAGCCGCCGCATGGAAGGCATGCTCACCCAGCGTGTGCACAACATCCTGCAGCCAGTGCTGGGCAACGACCGGTACAAGGCGGAAGTCTCTACCGACGTCGATTTCAGTGCCGTGGAGTCCACCTCCGAACAGTTCAATCCCGATCAGCCCGCGCTGCGCAGCGAGCAGTCGGTCGATGAGCAGCGTGCCAGCAGCCAGGGCCCGCAAGGCGTGCCGGGCGCGCTGAGCAACCAGCCGCCGGCCGGCGCCGCCGCGCCTGAGAACGCCCGTGCCGCCGCCACGCCAGCCGGTGCCATCCAGCCTGGCCAGCCGCTGGTGGATGCCAACGGCCAGCAGATCATGGACCCGGCCACCGGCCAGCCGATGCTCGCGCCGTATCCAAGCGACAAGCGTCAGCAGAGCACCAAGAACTTCGAGCTGGATCGCTCCATCAGCCACACTCGCCAGCAGCAGGGGCGTCTGACTCGCCTGTCGGTTGCCGTGGTGGTGGATGATCAGGTCAAGCTCGACGCCGCCACCGGCGAAGCGACCCGCGCCCCATGGGGCGCCGAGGACCTGGCGCGCTTCACCCGCCTGGTGCAGGACGCGGTGGGCTTCGATGCCAGTCGCGGCGACAGCGTCACCGTGATCAACGTGCCGTTCGCCGCCGATCGGGGGGACGAGCTGGTCGATATTCCGTTCTACTCGCAGCCGTGGTTCTGGGACATCGTCAAGCAGGTGCTGGGCGTGCTGTTCATCCTGGTGCTGGTGTTCGGCGTGCTGCGTCCGGTACTCAACAACATCACCGGTGGTGGCAAGCAGGCTGCCACGGACAGCGACATGGAGCTGGGCGGCATGATCGGTCTGGATGGCGAACTGGCCAACGACCGCGTCAGCCTGGGTGGCCCGACAAGCATTCTGTTGCCGAGCCCGAGCGAGGGTTACGAGGCGCAGCTCAACGCAATCAAGGGCCTGGTGGCCGAAGACCCGGGCCGGGTGGCCCAGGTCGTGAAAGAGTGGATCAACGCCGATGAGTGACAATCGAGCCATTACCGCCAAGCTGAGCCGCGTCGACAAGGCGGCGATCCTCCTGCTCTCGCTCGGCGAGACCGACGCCGCGCAGGTCCTGCGCCACATGGGGCCCAAGGAAGTGCAGCGGGTCGGCGTGGCCATGGCGCAGATGGGCAACGTCCATCGCGAGCAGGTCGAGCAGGTGATGAGCGAGTTCGTCGAGATCGTCGGCGACCAGACCAGCTTGGGCGTCGGTTCCGACGGCTACATTCGCAAGATGCTCAACCAGGCCCTGGGCGAGGACAAGGCCAACGGCCTGATCGACCGCATCCTGCTGGGTGGCAACACCAGCGGCCTGGACAGCCTCAAGTGGATGGAGCCGCGTGCCGTGGCCGATGTCATCCGCTACGAGCACCCGCAGATCCAGGCGATCGTGGTCGCCTACCTCGACCCTGACCAGGCCGGCGAGGTGCTGAGCAACTTCGACCACAAGGTGCGCCTGGACATCGTCCTGCGCGTGTCGTCGCTCAACACCGTGCAGCCGGCGGCGCTCAAGGAACTGAACCAGATCCTCGAGAAGCAGTTCTCCGGCAATTCCAACGCCGCGCGTACCACCCTGGGTGGCATCAAGCGCGCCGCCGACATCATGAACTTCCTCGACAGCTCGGTGGAAGGCGCGCTGATGGACGCGATCCGCGAGATCGACAGCGACCTGTCGGAGCAGATCGAGGACTTGATGTTCGTCTTCAACAACCTGGCCGATGTCGACGACCGTGGCATCCAGGCGCTGCTGCGCGAAGTGTCCTCCGACGTGCTGGTGGTGTCGCTCAAGGGCGCCGACGAGCGAGTCAAGGACAAGATCTTCAAGAACATGTCCAAGCGTGCGTCCGAACTGCTGCGCGACGACCTGGAGGCCAAGGGGCCGGTGCGGGTCAGCGACGTGGAAACGGCGCAGAAGGAAATCCTCACCATCGCCCGTCGCATGGCCGAGGCCGGCGAGATCGTGCTCGGCGGCAAGGGCGCCGAGGAAATGATTTAAGCGGTTGCCTGATCGCCCGGACTGTCGCCCCGTGTGGGAGCGGGTTTACCCGCGAATGCGCCAGCCCGGGCGAGGGTGTTGTCCCTGCCGACGCTTTCGCGGGTAAACCCGCTCCCACAGGGCTGCGTTGGCTGAACACGATTTGAGAAGCTGCCAGCATGTCCACCACCGAACACCCCAGTGACCTGATCCGTGCCCGCGACCTCGAGGGCGTGGATGTGTGGGCGCTGCCCAGCTTCGACCCGGAACCTGAGCCAGAACCCGAGCCGGAGCCGGACATCGTCGAGGAAGAAGTCGAAGAGGTGCCGCTGGACGAAGTCCAGCCACTGACCCTCGAAGAGCTCGAAGCCATCCGCCAGGAGGCTTACAACGAAGGCTTCGCCACAGGCGAGCGCGAGGGTTTCCACAGCACTCAGCTGAAGGTACGGCAGGAGGCCGAGGTGGCCCTGGCGGCCAAGTTGGCCAGCCTCGAACAGATCATGAGCCATCTGCTCGAACCGATCGCCGAGCAGGACACCCAGATCGAGAAGGCACTGGTGCTCCTGGTGGCAGGTATCGCACGCCAGGTCATCGGCCGTGAGCTGCGCAGCGATTCGAGCCAGATCACCCACGTCCTGCGCGAAGCGTTGAAGCTGCTGCCGATGGGGGCCGACAACATCCGCATTCATCTCAACCCCCAGGACTTCGAGCTGGCCAAGGCTTTGCGCGAGCGCCACGAGGAAAACTGGAAGCTGCTCGAGGACGAAGCGCTGCTGCCAGGCGGCTGCCGCATCGAAACGGCCCACAGCCGCATCGATGCGACCATGGAAACCCGGATCGAGAAGGCCGTGGCACAGCTCTTCGACCAGTCTCACGATCAGGCCCTGCACCCTGCGGCCGCCGATATCCATGTCGAGGTCGACGCGCCTGCAGGTGAAACCGATGCGCCTTGATCGCACCAGTTTCGGCAAGCGCCTGGAGGGCTACGCCGACGCGGTGAAACTGCCCGACCAACCGATCGTCGAAGGGCGCCTGCTGCGCATGGTCGGCCTCACCCTCGAGGCCGAGGGCCTGCGCGCGGCGGTGGGCAGTCGCTGCCTGGTGATCAATGACGACAGCTACCACCCGGTGCAGGTGGAGGCGGAGGTCATGGGCTTCGCCGGCAGCAAGGTGTTCCTCATGCCCGTTGGCAGCATCGTGGGCCTGGCTCCTGGCGCCCGTGTGGTGCCGCTGGACGACAGCGGCCGCCTGCCCATGGGCATGAGCATGCTCGGCAGGGTACTCGATGGCGCCGGCCGTGCGCTGGACGGCAAGGGCGGGATGAAGGCCGAGGATTGGGTGCCGATGGACGGCCCGATCATCAACCCGCTCAATCGCGACCCGATCAGCCAGCCGCTGGATGTCGGTATCCGCAGCATCAATGGCTTGCTCACGGTCGGTCGTGGTCAGCGTCTGGGTCTGTTCGCCGGTACCGGTGTCGGCAAGTCGGTGCTGCTGGGCATGATGACGCGATTCACCGAGGCCGAGATCATCGTGGTCGGCCTGATCGGCGAACGGGGGCGGGAGGTGAAGGAATTCATCGAGCACATCCTCGGTGAGGAGGGGCTCAAGCGCTCGGTGGTGGTGGCCTCGCCAGCGGATGACGCGCCTTTGATGCGTCTGCGCGCGGCGATGTACTGCACGCGCATCGCCGAGTATTTCCGCGACAAGGGCAAGAACGTGCTGTTGTTGATGGATTCGCTGACCCGGTTTGCCCAGGCCCAGCGCGAAATCGCCCTGGCCATCGGCGAACCGCCGGCCACGCGCGGCTATCCGCCGTCGGTGTTCGCCAAGCTGCCCAAGTTGGTGGAGCGCGCGGGTAATGGCGAGCCCGGAGGGGGCTCGATCACCGCGTTCTACACGGTGCTGTCCGAGGGGGATGATCAGCAGGACCCCATCGCCGACTCGGCGCGTGGGGTGCTCGACGGTCACTTCGTGCTGTCCCGGCGTCTGGCCGAGGAAGGCCACTATCCGGCCATCGATATCGAGGCGTCGATCAGCCGGGTCATGCCTCAGGTGGTCGATCCGGACCACCTGCGCCAGGCGCAGAAGTTCAAGCAGCTGTGGTCGCGCCTGTCGCAGAGTCGCGACCTGATCAGCGTCGGCGCCTATGTGGCCGGCGGCGATCCGGAAACCGACCTGGCCATTGCCCTGCAGTCCAAGCTGGTGGATTTCCTGCGCCAGCGCCTGGATGAAAACGTCGGCATGGCCCAGAGCCGTGAACAGCTGGGTGCGATCTTCGCACCGCCGGCGGGCTGATAGGCCATGAGCCAGCCCAGCCGAGCCGCGCGTCTGGCGCCAGTGGTCGAGATGGCCGAGGAGGCCGAACGCAAGGCTGCCCAGCGCCTGGGGCATTTCCAGAAGCTGCTGAGCGACGCCCAGGCCAAGCTGGCCGAGCTCGAGCGTTTTCGCGAGGCGTACCAGCAGCAGTGGATCAACCGTGGCTCGCAAGGGGTCGACGGTAACTGGCTGGTCAACTATCAGCGCTTCCTGGGGCAGCTGGAAACGGCCATGACCCAGCAGCGCCAGAGCATGAGCTGGCACCAGAACAACCTCAACAACGCCCGCAACACCTGGCAGCAGGCCTATGCCAGGGTCGAAGGGTTGCGCAAGCTGGTGCAGCGCTACCTGGACGAGGCCCGCAGGGCCGAGGACAAGCGTGAGCAGAAGCTGCTCGACGAGCTGTCCCAGCGTCTGCCGCGCCAGGGTCAGCCTTAGGCTGAGCCGATCTGTCGCCGGAAGGCTCCCGGAGGGGGCGCCTTGCACCTCCCGCCAGCGCCTGCTAAACCTTCAGGGGTCGCATTCGCCATCATCGAAGGAATCGCTCGTATGGCAGTCGAATCTTTTTTTTCTCCGGACGGGAAAAAGCTGACTATCAAGATCAAAGGTCGCTTCGATTTTGGCCGGCACCAGGAATTTCGTAACGCCTATGAGAAGCAGCCCAAGTCTGCAGACGCAGTGGTAATCGATCTCAAGGAAGCGACCTATCTGGATAGCTCTGCGTTAGGGATGTTGCTGCTTTTGCGGGATTACAAAGGCGGAGAGGAAGCCTGCATCAGCGTGATCAACACGAGTTCCGATGTACGCAAGATCCTGGCCATTTCCAACTTCGACAAACTGTTCGATATCAGTTGAGCATCGTCATGCCCGCCGATCAGGCGTTGACCGTGCTGGTGGCCGAGGATGGCGCCGCCGACCGCCTTTTACTGGCGCAGATCGTCCGGCGCCAGGGGCATGAGGTGTTTACCGCGGAGAACGGCGAGCAGGCGGTGGCGTTGTTCGTCGAGCGGCGGCCGCAGCTGGTGCTGCTCGATGCCCTGATGCCGGTGATGGACGGTTTCGAAGCTGCGCGGCGGATCAAGGCACTGGCTGGCGAGGAGCTGGTGCCGATCATCTTTCTCACCTCCCTCAACGAGGAGGAGGGGCTGGTGCGCTGCCTTGAGGCCGGAGGCGACGACTTCATGGCCAAACCCTACAGTGCGGTGATCCTCGGCGCGAAGATCCGTGCCATGGATCGTCTGCGCCGGCTGCAGGCCACGGTGCTCGAACAGCGCAATCAGATCACTCGGCATCACCACCATTTGCTCGCCGAGCAGCGCGTGGCCAAGGCCGTTTTCGACAAGGTCGCCCACTCCGGTTGCCTGAACACGTCACATATCCGTTATCTGCAGTCACCCTATGCGTTGTTCAACGGTGATCTGCTGCTGGCCGCGTTCACTCCGTCTGGCGACATGCATGTGTTGCTGGGGGATTTTACCGGCCACGGGCTGCCTGCGGCGGTGGGGGCGATGCCGCTGGCCGAGGTGTTCTACGGCATGACCGCCAAGGGCTACGGGCTGGTCGAGACGTTGCGCGAGATGAACGCCAAGCTCAAACGTATCCTGCCCGTGGACATGTTCTGCTGTGCGTTGCTGATGAGCCTGAGTTTCCAGCGAGCCACGGTGGAGGTATGGAACGGCGGGATGCCAGATGGCTACCGGCTTTCCTCCGGCGGTGAGGTGTTGGCGGTGCTGCCTTCGCGTCACCTGCCGTTGGGCATCCTGGCGCCGGAGCGGTTCGACGCCACCACGCAGGTGCTGCCGCTTGCCGCAGGCGAAAGGCTGTTCCTGTTGTCCGATGGCGTGGTCGATACCGCGGATGCTCAGGAACGGCTGTTCGGCGTCGAACGATTGCGCCAGGTGCTGGCTGACAATCGCGAGCCGGCCCGGCTGTTCGAGGAAGTGATGGCGGCCCTGGAACGTTTCGGCGGACAATCGCGGGACGACATCAGCCTGTGTGATATCCGCATGCTGGAGCCCGGTTACGTGTCACCGCAGGCGGTGGTCTATTCCGACAGCGGGCGCTCGAGCCCGCTGGACTGGTCGATGCAGTTCGAGTTGCGCGGGGACAGTCTCGGGCGCTTCAACCCGGTGCCCTACCTGGTGCAGCTGTTGCAGGAGATTCACGGCCTGCGCCCGAGCAGCGGGCGCCTGCACGCGGTGCTCAGTGAGCTGTACTCCAATGCCCTCGAGCACGGTGTGCTGGGCTTGGATTCGCGGCTCAAGCGCGACGCGCGGGGTTTCTCCGAGTACTATCGCCAACGGGGCGAGCGTCTGGCGGGGCAGGTCGAAGGATTTATCGCCATTGCCCTGCGGGTGGAACCCCGTGCCGCAGGTGGCTATCTGATGATCGAGGTTCGCGACAGTGGCGCAGGCTTCGATGTGTCCCAGTTGTGCGCCGCTCCGCTGGCGCTTGGGTTCAGTGGGCGAGGGGTGAATCTGGTCCGACGCTTGGCTGACCAAGCCCAATGGCTGGAGGGCGGGCGTCTGGCGCGGGTGGTGTTCGAATGGTGAGTCCGGGCGGATGGAATGTCCGGACTCGGGCGCAAGCAGGCTTGATCAGGGAGTGAGCAAGTGGACATGCATATCGATCACAAGGTGCTGAGCGACCTGCGAGAGGTCATGGAAGGGGGGTACCAGCAACTGCTGGAAACCTTTCTGGAGGACTCCGAGCGGCGGCTGCATCAGTTGCACGAGGCCAAGAATGCCAGCGAGCTTGGCCTGGTCGCCCATAGCTTCAAGGGCAGCAGCAGCAACATGGGGGCAGTCGGGCTTGCGGGGCTTTGCCAGCAGCTGGAAGACCGGGTGCGCCAGCAACCTTTGTATGGGATCGAGGACTTGATCAACCGTATCGATCAGGAATACCAGGAAGTGCAACGCTTCTACCGTGGCGAGCGGGAACGAATTTCCGCAGACTAGGAGACCTGGCGCGAGTCTTGCTAATCCCAGCTCCAGACGTAATTTTCAGCTGCTGGAGCGGAGACCTTTTCCATGCCTGTCGCACCCAATCCATTGTTGCAAGCCAGCCTCGTGAACAAGGCGCCGCGGCCGGCTGCCGGAGTGGCGGAAAAACCGCAGCAGGGCTCGGCCGCGCAGGGCGCCGGCTTCGATCAGGTCATGGCCGGGCAGGGACGCGACGCTGTGCCGGCGCGTGACGCCAAACCCGCCCGTGGTGCGGCGCAGGCGAATGCCAAGGAGTCGTCGGAGCCTGCCGCCAGCGGCAAACAGCAAGACAGCGGCGCGCCATCGGTTGCCGATGGCGGCAAGGGTTTGCCTGGCGATGTGCCGGCACAGGCGACCAGTGACACCGATGATGCCCATGACCAGGACCCATCGGCATCGCTCGATGCCAGTCTGGTGGCGGGCCAGGTGACCGATGCCCAGCCTGGCGCGCAGTTGCTGCAGGCCCAGGCCGAGGCGGTCGCTCCGGTGCTGCAGGCGGCGGTCCAGCCGGCATTGCAGCCCGCGCCACCGGCCACGTCGCCGCAGGAAGCGGAGAAGGCCGCCGCGTTCGATCCCGATGCCGATCCATTGGCTGACATGCCGACATTGCGCCTGGCGCTCGAGCAGGACGCCAAGGCCAAGGGTACGACTTCCGCGCACGCTGCCGTCACTCGCCTGGACAACGGTCAGCCACCTGCCGCCGATACGGGCGCGGCCTCCGTCAATACCTTGGCGAACCTGGTCGAGAAGGCCGAGGGCGAAGCGGGGCACGCCGAACATGGCGACAAGGCCTTTGCCGGTTTGATCGACGATGGCCTCAAGGATCTCAAGGGTGCCAGCAGCGATACCCGAGTGGATGATTTCGCCAACCGCCTGGCCAGCCTCACCCAGGCTGCCACGGCGAAGACCGCCAACGCGGTGCCGGTGACCCCGAGCCCATTGCAGCAACCGCTGGCGATGAACCAGGGCGCCTGGACCGAAGGGTTGGTCAACCGAGTCATGTACCTGTCCAGCCAGAACCTCAAGTCGGCCGACATCCAGCTGGAGCCCGCGGAGCTGGGGCGCCTGGATATCCGCGTCAACGTGGCGGCCGACCAGCCCACCCAGATTCACTTCGTCAGCGGCCATGCCGGCGTGCGCGATGCGCTCGACAGCCAGGTGCACCGCCTGCGCGAGCTTTTCACCCAGCAGGGCCTGGCGCAGCCCGACGTCAGTGTCGCCGACCAATCCCGTGGCCAGCAGCAACAGCAGGCGCAGCAGGGTGAGTCGGGGCTGTCCGGTGTCGCCGCGCGACGCGCCCAGGCGGCAGGCGAGGGCGGCGAGCCCGCCAGTGCCGCACAACCGCTCGAACACCAGGTGGTGGTAGGCGACAGCGCGGTCGACTACTACGCCTGATCAGCACTCGCACCGCTCGGTTGTGGGAGCGGTGCGGATCACTCGCCACCTGGGTCTGCCAAATCTGGCATAACACTTGCTCAAGCCACGTCATTCTTCTTGGAAACCGCGATGGACGACGGATTATTGGCATGGCGAAGAGCGACGCAGTGAAAGACCCCGCCCCCAAAGGCAAACTCAAGCTGATCCTGCTGCTGGTACTGGCCCTGCTCCTGGCGGTCGGTCTGTCGGTGGGCGCGACCTGGTTCTTCATGCACAAGAGCGAGTCGGCGCCGGCGCCCGAGGCGGCGCAGGCCAACGTCAAACCCGCGGCGATCTACGAACCCCTGGCGCCGGCCTTCGTGGTCAACTTCAACCAGAATGGCCGCCAGCGCTACATGCAGGTGAGCATCACCATGCAGGGGCGCAACCAGGCCGACCTCGAGGCGCTCAAGGTGCACATGCCGGTGATCCGCAACAACCTGGTCATGATGTTCTCCGGCCAGGGTTTCGACACGCTCGCCAGCAGCGCGGTCGGCCAGGAGATGCTGCGCCAGAAAGCCACCGCGGTGGTGCAGGAAGTGGCGCAGAAGGAAATCGGCAGGCCGGTCGTCGACCAGTTGCTGTTCACCAATTTCGTATTGCAGTAGGAGCACATAGATGGCCGTGCAGGACCTGCTGTCCCAGGATGAGATCGACGCCCTGCTGCATGGGGTGGACGATGGGCTGGTGCAAACCGAGAGTGCCGCCGAGCCCGGCAGCATCAAGAGTTATGACCTGACCAGTCAGGACCGTATCGTCCGGGGGCGCATGCCGACCCTGGAAATGATCAACGAGCGGTTCGCCCGCTACACCCGCATCAGCATGTTCAACCTGTTGCGTCGTTCCGCCGACGTGGCGGTGGGCGGCGTGCAGGTGATGAAGTTCGGCGAGTACGTGCATTCGCTGTATGTGCCGACCAGCCTGAACCTGGTCAAGATCAAGCCGCTGCGTGGCACCTCGCTGTTCATTCTCGACGCCAAGCTGGTATTCAAGCTGGTGGACAACTTCTTCGGCGGCGACGGCCGCCACGCCAAGATCGAGGGGCGCGAGTTCACTCCGACCGAGCTGCGCGTGGTGCGCATGGTCCTGGACCAGTGCTTCGTCGACCTCAAGGAAGCCTGGCAGGCGATCATGCCGGTCAACTTCGAGTACATAAACTCCGAGGTCAACCCGGCCATGGCCAACATCGTCGGCCCCAGCGAGGCGGTGGTGGTCTCGACCTTCCACATCGAACTCGATGGCGGCGGCGGCGACCTGCACGTGACCATGCCGTACTCGATGATCGAGCCGGTGCGCGAGATGCTCGACGCCGGTTTCCAGTCGGATCTGGACGACCAGGACGAACGCTGGGTCAAGGCCCTGCGCGAGGACGTGCTGGACGTGAACGTGCCGTTGTCGGCCACCGTTGCCCGGCGCCAGCTGAAGCTGCGCGACATCCTGCACATGCAGCCAGGCGACGTGATCCCGGTGGAGCTGCCGGAGCACCTGGTGCTGCGCGCCAATGGCGTGCCGTCGTTCAAGGCGCGACTGGGTTCGCACAAGGGCACCCTGTCGCTGCAGATCATCGACCCGATCGAACGCCGCTGACGGCGTGCCGGTCGCTCTAACGTATTGAATGCCTGCCGAGGAAATCATGGCTAACGAAAACGAGATCACTTCTCCCGAGGAACAGGCCCTGGCCGATGAGTGGGCGGCCGCCCTGGAAGAAACCGGTGACGCCGGCCAGGCCGACATTGACGCCTTGCTCGCCGCGGATGGGCCGTCTTCGGGCCGCCTGCCGATGGAAGAGTTCGCCAGTTCGCCCAGGCCCAGCGAGAACGTCAGCCTCGAAGGCCCGAACCTGGATGTGATCCTGGATATCCCGGTGAGCATTTCCATGGAAGTGGGCAGCACCGAAATCAGCATCCGCAACCTGCTGCAGCTCAACCAGGGCTCGGTGATCGAGCTGGACCGCCTGGCCGGCGAGCCGCTTGATGTGCTGGTCAACGGCACGCTGATCGCCCACGGCGAGGTAGTGGTGGTCAACGAGAAGTTCGGCATTCGCCTGACCGACGTGATCAGCCCCAGCGAACGTATCAAGAAGCTGCGCTGAGTGAAGGGCATGGTGCGGGGCGTCACGTCCCTCGGTGCGCTGCTGGCCAGCGAAGCGGTGATCGCCGCGGCCGAGCCAGCGGCCTCGGCGGTTGCGCCTCTGCCGGGAGGCATGGGCGCGCAGCTGGCGCAGATGGTCTTCGGCCTGTTGCTGGTGGTCGGCTTGATCTTCGCCCTGGCCTGGCTGCTGCGGCGTATGCAGGGCAGCGCCCAGCGCGGCGCTCAGGTGATCGAGATCGTCGGCAGCCGGGCCATCGGCCCGCGCGACCGGCTGTTGCTGGTGCAGGTTGGCAAGGAGCAGATCCTCATCGGCCACACTCCGGGCAGCATCGAAGCGTTGCATGTGCTGGCCGAGCCCGTGGAGGTGCCCGCCGCCGCACGCCAGGCCACGCCGGAATTCGCCCTGCGGCTGCTCGAGCTGATGGGCAAGGATCAGAAGGACAAGACGTGATGAGCGGCGCACTGCGCTTGTTGTTGACCCTGGCGTTGCTGCTTGCCGCGCCACTGGCCCTGGCCGCCGATCCGCTGTCGATTCCGGCCATCACCCTGTCCAGCGGAGCGGACGGGCAGCAGGAGTATTCGGTCAGCCTGCAGATCCTGCTGATCATGACGGCGCTGAGCTTCATTCCGGCGTTCGTCATCCTGATGACCAGCTTCACCCGCATCATCATTGTCTTCTCCATCCTGCGCCAGGCCCTGGGCCTGCAGCAGACGCCGTCGAACCAGGTGCTCACCGGCATGGCGCTGTTCCTGACCCTGTTCATCATGGCGCCGGTGTTCGACCGGGTGAACAAGGATGCCCTGCAGCCCTACCTGGCCGAGCAGATGACCGCCCAGCAGGCCATCGACAAGGCCCAGGGGCCGCTGAAGGACTTCATGCTGGCGCAGACCCGGCAGAGCGATCTCGACCTCTTCATGCGCCTTTCCAAGCGCACCGACATCGCCGGGCCCGACCAGGTGCCGCTGACCATTTTAGTGCCGGCGTTCGTCACCTCCGAGCTCAAGACCGCGTTCCAGATCGGTTTCATGATCTTCATCCCGTTCCTGATCATCGACATGGTGGTCGCCAGCGTGCTGATGGCCATGGGTATGATGATGCTGTCGCCGTTGATCATCTCGCTGCCGTTCAAGATCATGCTGTTCGTGCTGGTCGATGGCTGGGCGCTGATCATGGGTACCCTGGCCGGCAGTTTCGGCGGTGTCTGACGCCACCAAGGAGAGCCTCGCATGACACCTGAAGTCGCTGTCGACCTGTTCCGTGATGCGCTGTGGCTGACGACCCTGATCGTTGCCGTGCTGGTGGTGCCGAGCCTGCTGGTCGGCCTGGTGGTGGCGATGTTTCAGGCGGCCACGCAGATCAACGAACAGACCCTGAGCTTCCTGCCACGTCTGCTGGTGATGCTGGTCACGCTGATCATCGCCGGGCCCTGGCTGGTACAGAAGTTCATGGAGTACTTCACCGGCCTGTATACCAGCATTCCGCACCTGATCGGTTGAGGTCGTCATGCTGGAGCTGACCGACACGCAGATCGGCACTTGGGTCGCCACCTTCATCCTGCCGCTGTTCAGGGTGATGGCAGTGTTGATGACCATGCCGATCTTCGGCACCAAGATGCTGCCGGCGCGGGTTCGCCTGTACGCTGCCGTGGCGATCACCGTGGTCATCGTGCCGGGCCTGCCGCCGCTGCCGGAGATCGACCCGCTCAGCTTGCGGGGCGTGCTGCTGTGCGCCGAGCAGGTCATCGTGGGGGCGTTGTTCGGGTTTTCCCTGCAGCTGCTGTTCCAGGCCTTCGTCATCGCCGGGCAGATCGTCGCCGTGCAGATGGGTATGGCCTTCGCCTCCATGGTCGACCCGGCCAACGGTGTCAACGTCACGGTGATCAGCCAGTTCATGACCATGCTGGTGAGCGTGCTGTTCCTGCTCATGAATGGCCACCTGGTGGTGTTCGAGGTGCTGACCGAGAGTTTCACCACGCTGCCGGTGGGCAGTGCCCTGGTGGTCAATCATTTCTGGGAGGTGGCCGGGCGCCTGAGCTGGGTGATGGGGGCGGCGCTGTTGCTGATCCTGCCGGCGATCGCCGCGCTGCTGGTGGTTAACATCGCTTTTGGCGTGATGACTCGCGCCGCGCCACAGCTGAACATCTTTTCCATCGGTTTCCCGCTCACCCTGGTGTTGGGCATGGGGATCTTCTGGGTCGGCCTGGCCGACATCCTTCCTCACTATCAGGCACTGGCCAGCGAAGCGCTGCAGTGGCTGCGTGAGCTGGCACGGGCGCGCTGAGCATGGCAGAGAGCGAAAGCGGTCAGGACAAGACAGAAGAACCCACCGACAAGCGCAAGCGCGATGCGCGGGAGAAAGGTGAGGTCGCTCGCTCCAAGGAGCTGAACACGGTCGCCGTGACCCTGGCAGGCGCCGGTGGCTTGCTGGCGTTCGGCGGTTATCTGGCGGAAACCCTGATGACCGTGATGCGCATGAATTTCAGCCTGACGCGCGAAGTGATCGTCGACGAGCGAAGCATGGGCGCGTTCCTGCTGGCGTCGGGCAAGATGGCGATCTGGTCGGTGCAGCCGATCCTGATCCTGTTGTTCGTCATTTCCTTCGTTGCGCCGATCGCCCTGGGCGGGTTCCTGTTCTCCGGGAGTCTGCTGCAGCCGAAGTTCAGCCGCATGAACCCGTTGTCCGGGATCAAGCGCATGTTTTCCATGAACGCGCTCACCGAGCTGCTCAAGGCGGTCGCCAAGTTCATCATGATCCTGTTGGTGGCGCTGCTGGTGCTGATCAGCGACCGTGAGGCGCTGCTGGCCATCGCCAACGAACCGTTGGAGCAGGCGATCATCCATGCCGTGCAGGTGGTGGGCTGGAGTGCCTTGTGGATGGCGGCGGGGTTGCTGCTGATTGCCGGGCTCGACGTGCCCTATCAGCTGTTCCAGTCGCACAAGAAGCTGAAGATGACCAAGCAGGAGGTCAAGGACGAGTACAAGGACAGTGAAGGCAAGCCTGAGGTCAAGCAGCGCATCCGCCAGCTGCAGCGGGAGATGTCGCAGCGGCGGATGATGGCGGCGGTGCCTGAGGCGGATGTGATCATCACCAACCCGACCCATTACGCGGTGGCCCTGAAGTACGATCCGGAGAAGGGCGGCACGGCGCCGTTGCTGCTGGCCAAGGGGACTGACTTCCTGGCCCTGAAGATTCGTGAGATCGGGGTCGAGCACAAGGTGCAGATACTGGAGTCGCCGGCCCTGGCGCGGGCCATTTACTACTCCACCGAGATCGAGCAGGAGATTCCTGCGGGGCTGTACCTGGCGGTGGCGCAGGTTTTGGCCTATGTGTTCCAGATTCGGCAGTATCGGGCTGGGCGGGGTAAGGCGCCGGAGCCTTTGAAGAAGGATTTGCCGATTCCTGATGATTTGCGGCGGGATAGTTGAGTTGTTTGGTTGTTTGGTTGTTTGGCTGGTTTTGATAGTTGTATGCGCATTCATTTGTGATGTCGACGCTTATTCACCTTTCCGCCCTTACGGCGGGTTACTTTGGTCTTGGCCAAAGTAACCAAAGCCGCTCGCTCCATTCATACGGCCCCTACGCTGCGCTCCGGGGTTCCCTCACTCCGGCCTTGCTCCCGGGAGGACCGCGCTGAACGGCCCATCCTGGGCCGCAGCGCTTGACGGGCATCCATGCCCGTCACCTCCCTCCGCAAGTCCTGCGTTCGGCCTCCTGAAGTCGCGAAGTTACGGGCGGCGCCTGGACTGGCACAGCTATCGCTAGCTGAATATGTAATTAATCTCTCTATTCCATCGCGGGGCAAGCCCGCTCCCACGCAATAGGCATCGATATACAAATCTTTGTACGAACGGGCTTGCTCCGCGATAGGTCGGAACAACCAATATATATTTAACTGCCAAGTAAATAAGTTCGCATTTCTTGCTCTTGCTCTTGCTCTTGCTCTTGCTCTTGCTCTTGCTCTTGCTCTTGCTCTTGCTCTTGCTCTTGCTCTTGCTCTTGCTTCTAAGCGCGCGATAGTTCAGGCGCCACAAATTGCGACTTCAGTAGGCCGAGCGCAGGACTTGCGTAGGGAGGTGACGGGCATGGATGCCCGTCAAGCGCTGCGGCCCAGGATGGGCCGTTCAGCGCGGTCCTCCCGGGAGCAAGGCCGGAGTGAGGGAACCCCGGAGCGCAGCGCAGGGGCCGGATGAACGGAGCGGGCGGTTTTGCCTACTTTTTCCAAGAAAAAAGTAGGCCGCCGTAAGGGCGGAAAGGTGACTATGCGTCGCCATCGCCAATGAATGCGCATACAACCATCAAAACCAGCACGCTCGAACCGAAACCGAAACCGAAACCCCGATTTTCCCGCCCCCAGAAAAGTTGGAAAGCTTCTTGCAGAGGCAGCGCCAGGCGCCACCCAGGCGTCAAAGTTTTGCTTGAAGAGGAATCGCGGTGGATCGCACTCAGTTAATCAGCAACGCCCGTAACAACCTGGCCGGTCTCGGCCGGGGCAATGTCGGCGTGCCGCTGCTGCTGCTGGTGATGCTGGCAATGATGATGTTGCCGATCCCGCCGTTCCTGCTCGACGTGTTCTTCACCTTCAACATCGCCCTGTCGATCGTGGTCCTTTTGGTCTGCGTCTATGCCCTGCGCCCGCTGGACTTCGCCGCGTTCCCGACGATATTGCTGGTCGCGACCCTGCTGCGCCTGGCGCTGAACGTGGCATCCACCCGCGTGGTCATGCTCCACGGCCAGGAAGGCCACGGTGCCGCGGGCAAGGTGATCCAGGCCTTCGGTGAAGTGGTGATCGGCGGCAACTACGTGGTCGGCGCGGTGGTGTTCGCCATCCTCATGATCATCAACTTCGTGGTGGTGACCAAAGGTGCCGGCCGCATCTCCGAAGTGAGCGCCCGTTTCACCCTCGACGCGATGCCTGGCAAGCAGATGGCCATCGACGCCGATCTCAACGCCGGTCTGATCGACCAGGCCCAGGCCAAGGCCCGCCGCACCGAGGTCGCCCAGGAGGCCGAGTTCTACGGCTCCATGGACGGTGCCAGCAAGTTCGTTCGCGGCGACGCCATCGCCGGCCTGCTGATCCTGTTCATCAACCTGATCGGCGGCATGCTCATCGGCATGCTGCAGCACGGCATGACCTTCAGCGATGCCGGCAAGGTCTACGCCCTGTTGACCATCGGTGACGGTTTGGTGGCGCAATTGCCATCGCTGTTGCTGTCCACCGCCGCCGCGATCATGGTCACCCGGGCCTCGGGCTCGGAGGACATGGGCAAGCTCATCAACCGGCAGATGTTCGACTCGCCCAAGGCCCTGGCGGTCTCCGGCGCGCTGATGATCATCATGGGCCTGGTGCCGGGCATGCCCCACTTCGCCTTCCTCAGCCTGGGCGCACTGGCGGGCGGTGGCGCCTACTTCGTTTGGAAGAAGCAGCAGAAGGCCAAGCTCGCCGCCCAGCAGGAAGTCCAGCGCCAGCAGGACCTGCTGCCTTCGCCGCAGCGTGCGATGGAAACCAAGGAGCTGGGCTGGGACGACGTCACGCCCATCGACATGATCGGCCTCGAGGTCGGCTACCGCCTGATCCCGCTGGTGGATCGCAATCAAGGCGGGCAATTGCTGGCGCGGATCAAGGGCGTGCGCAAGAAGCTGTCCCAGGACCTGGGCTTCCTCATGCCCACTGTGCACATTCGCGACAACCTCGATCTGCAGCCCAGTGCCTATCGCCTGACGTTGATGGGGGTGATCCTGGCGGAGGCCGAGATCTACCCGGACCGCGAACTGGCGATCAACCCTGGCCAGGTGTTCGGCACCCTCAATGGTATCGCCGCGCGGGATCCGGCCTTCGGCCTGGAGGCTGTGTGGATCGATGTCGGCCAGCGCGCCCAGGCGCAGTCGCTGGGCTACACGGTGGTGGACGCCAGCACCGTGGTCGCCACCCACCTCAACCAGATCCTGCAGAAGCATTGCCATGAGCTGATCGGCCACGAGGAGGTTCAGCAACTGCTGCAGGTGCTGGCCAAGGCTTCGCCAAAACTGGCCGAGGAACTGGTGCCGGGTGTCATTTCCTTGTCGGGGTTGCTCAAGGTCTTGCAGGCGTTGCTTGCCGAGCAAGTGCCGGTGCGTGATATTCGCAGCATTGCCGAGGCCATCGCCAACAACGCGATGAAGAGTCAAGATACCGCCGCATTGGTGGCGGTGGTGCGGGTCGGATTGTGTCGCGCCATCGTGCAAAGCATTGTCGGCGTTGAGTCCGAGCTGCCTGTGATCACCCTGGAGCCAAGGTTGGAACAGATCTTGCTCAATAGTCTGCAAAGGGCCGGACAAGGTCAGGAAGAGGGCGTTCTTCTTGAGCCGAGCATGGCCGAGAAGCTTCAGCGTTCGTTGATCGAGGCGGCCCAGCGTCAGGAAATGCAGGGCCAACCGGCCATTCTTCTGGTGGCCGGCCCGATTCGCGCCATGCTGTCGCGTTTCGGCCGCCTGGCTGTACCGAATTTGCATGTTTTGGCGTATCAGGAAATACCTGACAACAAGCAAGTCACCATCGTTGCCACCGTGGGCCCCAACGGCTGAGGTAGTGGGTTATGCAAGTTAAGCGTTTTTTCGCCGCCGATATGCGTCAGGCCATGAAGCTGGTCCGGGATGAGCTCGGCTCCGATGCCGCCATCATCGGCAACCGGCGCATCGCCGGCGGTGTCGAACTGACGGCCGCGCTGGACTACAAGCTGTCCGCCCTGGCCCCGCGTGTGCCCAACGTCGAGCTCGAGGACGAGCTGCGCAAGACGCAGTCGCGCATCGTCACCGCCCAGGCCGAGCTGAGCGGACGCGGCGAGGCCAGCGAGGGCAACCGGCAACTGTTTGCCGGCCAGTCGCTGACGGCTGCCGAGCCGCTGATCGAGCCACATGCCGATGAGCCCGCGCCGGCGATCACGCCCGCCGCGGCGTCGGTCGACCCGCGCCTGTTCGATGCCATGCGCTGCGAACTCAACGGCCTGCGCGAACTGCTCGAAGTGCAGCTGGGGTCGCTTGCCTGGGGCCAGTTGCAGGGCAGCAAGCCGCAACAGGCCAACCTCTGGCGACGCCTGCAGCGTCTGGGGCTGTCCGGTGGGCTGGCTCGCGAGCTGCTTGAGCTCACGGCCGGAATCGACGAGCCGCGCCATGCCTGGCGCATGGTCCTGGCGCACCTGGCCCGCATGATCGATGTGCCCGAGATCGAACCGATCGAGGAGGGCGGGGTGATCGCCATGGTCGGCCCCGCCGGCATGGGCAAGACCACCACGCTGGCCAAGCTCGCCGCGCGCTATGTGCTCAAGTACGGCTCGAGCAATCTGGCGCTGGTGAGCATGGACAGCTTCCGCATTGGCGCCCAGGAGCAGCTCAAGACCCTCGGTCGCATCCTCAATGTGCCGGTCACCTATGTCGATCCGGGGGAGTCCCTGGCCCAGGCACTGGAGCCACTGCTGCGCAAGCGCGTGGTGCTGATCGACACCGCCGGCCTGCAGGCCAGCGACCCGGCCTTGCGCATGCAGCTGGAAACCCTGGCTGGACGCGGCATTGCCGCCAAGAATTACCTGGTGCTGGCAACCACCAGCCAGAAGCAGGTGCTCACCGCCGCCTACCACAGCTACAAGCGCTGTGGCCTGGCCGGGTGCATCCTGACCAAGCTCGATGAAACGGCGTGCCTCGGCGAAGTGCTGAGCCTTGCCATCAGTCATGAATTGCCGGTGGCCTATCTGACCGACGGGCCGCGCATTCCTGACGACCTGCAACTGCCGCGCAAGCACCAGCTGGTGAGCCGTGCCGTCAGTGTGCAGTTGCAGGACGAGCCCAGCGACGAGGCCATGGCCGACATGTTCGCTGATCTCTACCACAACCCTGGCAAGCGCGCGGGTTGAAGGTGAATACTGTGCAAAGTACCTACATCATGGGGTTGCCCGGCCTGTACGCGGCCTTGAGTGTTCAGCCCCTCATGTGGCCTGGGTCCAAGCGAGACAAGGTAAAGAACAGATATGGGTAGCATGCATCCCGTACAGGTAATCGCCGTGACCGGTGGCAAGGGTGGCGTCGGCAAGACTAACGTTTCAGTGAACCTGTCACTGGCGCTGGCCGAACTCGGCCGCCGGGTCATGTTGCTGGACGCCGACCTGGGCCTGGCCAATGTCGACGTGCTTTTGGGGCTCACGCCCAAGCGCACCCTCGCCGATGTCATCGAAGGGCGCTGCGAGCTGCGCGATGTCCTGCTGCAGGGGCCCGGCGGTGTGCGCATCGTGCCGGCGGCCTCTGGCACGCAGAGCATGGTGCATCTGGCGCCTGCGCAGCACGCCGGCCTGATCCAGGCCTTCAGCGACATCGGCGACAACCTCGATGTGCTGGTCATCGACACGGCCGCGGGCATCGGTGAATCGGTGGTCAGCTTCGTGCGCGCCGCGCAGGAAGTGCTGCTGGTGGTGTGCGACGAGCCGACCTCGATCACCGATGCCTACGCCCTGATCAAGCTGCTCAACCGCGACTACGGGATGAATCGATTCCGTGTGCTGGCCAACATGGCCCAGAGCCCGCAGGAGGGTCGCAACCTCTTCGCCAAGTTGACCAAGGTCACGGACCGCTTCCTCGACGTCGCCCTACAATACGTCGGCGCCGTGCCTTACGACGAATGTGTGCGCAAGGCGGTGCAGAAGCAGCGGGCGGTCTATGAAGCCTTCCCTCGGTCCAAGTGCGCGCTGGCCTTCAAGGCCATCGCGCAGAAGGTCGACAGCTGGCCGCTGCCTGCCAACCCGCGCGGACACCTTGAATTCTTCGTCGAGCGCCTGGTGCAGCCCACCAGTGCAGGGCCCGTCCTATGAGTGCGAGCGGCTTCAAGATGTACAGCAAGGCGTCCAAGGATGCTCAGTACGAGCTGATCGAACGCTACGCGCCGCTGGTCAAGCGTATCGCCTATCACCTGCTGGCGCGTTTGCCGGCCAACGTCCAGGTCGAAGACCTGATCCAGGCCGGCATGATCGGCCTGCTGGAAGTCGCCAACAAGTACGACGCCAGCAAGGGCGCAAGTTTCGAGACCTACGCCGGGATTCGCATTCGTGGCGCCATGCTCGACGAGGTGCGTAAGGGGGACTGGGCGCCGCGTTCGGTCCACCGCAACACGCGCATGGTCAGCGATGCGATCCGCTGTGTCGAAGCAAAGACAGGGCGCGACGCTAAAGATCACGAAGTTGCTGCCGAACTCCAATTGAGTCTCGATGATTACTACGGGATTCTGAACGACACCTTGGGCAGTCGCCTGTTCAGTTTCGACGACCTGCTGCAGGACGGCGAACACGAGGGGCTGCACGAGGATGGCGCCAGCGGCCAGCTGGAGCCATCGCGGGATCTGGAGGACGAGCGCTTCCAGGCCGCCCTGGCCGACGCGATCGCCAACCTGCCGGAGCGCGAGCGCCTGGTGCTGGCGCTGTACTACGACGAAGAGCTGAACCTCAAGGAAATCGGTGAGGTGCTGGGGGTCAGCGAATCGCGTGTCAGCCAGTTGCACAGCCAGTGCGCGGCGCGCCTGCGCAGCCGTCTGGGTGAATGGCGGGCGCGTTGAGCCGAGGTTCGATGCAGTCGTTTTTTGTGGTGCCGAATTGATTGACTGCGCGCTCGGCGCCGAGCGCGTTTAAGACTGCTTGGAGGTCTAATTGAACAAAGACATGAAAATCCTCATCGTTGACGATTTTTCGACGATGCGGCGGATCATCAAGAACCTGTTGCGTGACCTGGGCTTCACCAACACCTCGGAAGCCGACGATGGCAATACCGCGCTGCCGATGCTCGAGAGCGGGCACTTCGACTTCCTGGTAACCGACTGGAACATGCCCGGCATGTCCGGCATCGAGTTGCTGCGCAAGGTCCGCGCCGACGAACGCCTCAAGCACCTGCCGGTGCTGATGGTCACCGCCGAGGCCAAGCGCGAGCAGATCATCGAAGCGGCCCAGGCCGGGGTCAACGGCTACGTGGTCAAGCCTTTCACCGCCCAGGTGCTGAAAGAAAAGATCGAGAAGATCTTCGAACGCGTCAACAGCTGAGTCATGTCAGGGGGCGCCATGGAGTCACAGAACAACTCTCTGGGTGAGTTCGAATCAACCCTGAAAAAGCATGCCCAGGAATTGGTCGAGAGCCTTGAGCGCGGCCGGTTCGGTGAGGCCGTGCAGCTTATCCACCAGCTGAACCAGACCCGCGATCGCGGGTTGTATCAGGAGGTGGGCAAGCTGACCCGCGAGCTGCACAGCGCGATCGTCAGCTTCCAGATCGACCCGGCGATGCCGCAGGCCGAGGAAGTCTCGCAGATCACCGATGCCACCGAGCGCCTTTCCTACGTGGTTCGCCTCACCGAAGGCGCCGCCAACCGCACCATGGACCTGGTGGAGGAGAGCACCCCGGTGCTCAACGAGCTGGCGGCCGAGGCGCAGAACCTGTCCGCCGACTGGCAGCGCTTCATGCGCCGCGAGGTAGCGGCGCCGGAGTTCCGTGAGCTGGTCAAGCGCGTCGACAGTTTCCTGACGCACAGTGCCGAAGGCAATCGCAAGGTGGCCGGCCATCTCAACGACATTCTGCTGGCTCAGGACTATCAGGACCTGACCGGCCAGGTGATCAAGCGGGTGACCGCGCTGGTCACCGAAGTAGAAAGCAATCTGCTCAAGCTCGTGCTGATGGCAAGTCAGGTCGACCGCTTCGCCGGGATCGAACATGACCACCACCAGCTGCGTGCTGAAAAAGATCAAGAAAAACATCCGACTCGGGGTGAAGGTCCGCAGATTCATGCCGATAAGCGTGAAGACGTCGTATCCGGTCAGGACGATGTCGACGATCTGCTGTCCAGCCTGGGTTTTTAAGGAGCACGTTTAATGAGCTTCGGCGCCGATGAAGAAATCCTCCAGGATTTCCTGGTAGAAGCCGGCGAAATCCTCGAGCAACTGTCCGAGCAACTGGTCGAGCTGGAAAGCCGGCCCGATGACGCGGACCTGCTCAATGCGATTTTCCGCGGTTTCCACACTGTAAAAGGGGGCGCCGGCTTCCTTCAGCTCAACGAGCTGGTGGAGTGCTGCCATATCGCCGAGAACGTGTTCGACATCCTGCGCAAAGGTGAGCGCCGGGTCGATGCGGAACTGATGGACGTGGTGCTCGAGGCGCTCGACACGGTCAACAGCATGTTTGGCCAGGTGCGTGAGCGCACCGACGTCACGCCGGCTACACCCGAGCTGCTGGCGGCGCTGTCGCGCCTGGCCGAGCCAGGTGGCGCCGAAGCCCCGGCAGCGGTGGCCGAGGTCGCGCCGGTGGTCGCGGCGCCAGCCGCCGAGCCGGACATCACCGACACCGAGTTCGAACAGCTGCTCGACTCGCTCGATGCGGTCAAGGCGCAAGCTGCCGTCCATGAGCAGCTGCAGGGCGAGATCGTCAGCGGCGGGGGTGACGAGATCACCGACGCCGAATTCGAATCGCTGCTCGACCAGTTGCATGGCAAGGGCCAGTTCTCGCCGGAAACCGTCGTCAGCGAAGCCGCTGCTGTGGCCCCGGCCAGTGACGAGATCACCGACGACGAGTTCGAGTCGCTGCTCGACCAGTTGCATGGCAAGGGCACCTTCGCCGTCGATGCGCTGCCGGGTGCCGTGGCGCCTGCGGCCACCGCCGCGCCAGTTGCGGCCGATGAAAACATCACCGAGCACGAATTCGAAGCGCTGCTGGATCAGCTGCACGGCAAGGGCAAGTTCTCCGGTGACGCGGTCGCCGCCGAAGCGTCTGTCGCCGCCGTGGCCGCCGCACCTGCCGCGCCGAAGGCCGAGGTCAAGCCCGTCGCCAAGCCGGCTCCAGCCCCCGTGGCCGCCAAGCCTGCCGCCCCGACCCGCGCCCCGGCGCCGGCCGCCGACAAGCACGGCGCCAGCGAGGCGGAAACCACCGTGCGTGTCGATACCGCGCGCCTGGACGAGATCATGAACATGGTCGGCGAACTGGTGCTGGTGCGTAACCGCCTGGTGCGCCTGGGCCTGAACAGCGGCGACGAGGCCATGTCCAAGGCCGTGTCGAACCTCGACGTGGTCACCGCCGACCTGCAGACCGCGGTGATGAAGACCCGCATGCAGCCGATCAAGAAGGTCTTCGGGCGCTTCCCGCGCCTGGTTCGCGACCTGGCCCGGCAGCTGAAGAAAGAGATCAACCTGGAACTGGTCGGCGAAGAAACCGACCTGGACAAGAACCTCGTCGAGGCGCTGGCCGACCCGTTGGTGCACCTGGTGCGCAACGCCGTCGACCATGGCGTCGAGATGCCGGACGAGCGCGAGGCTTCCGGCAAGGCCCGCACGGGGCGCGTGGTGTTGTCCGCCGAGCAGGAGGGCGATCATATCCTGCTGTCGATCTCCGACGACGGCAAGGGCATGGACCCGGGCGTGCTGCGCGCCAAGGCCGTGGAAAAAGGCCTGATGGACAAGGACGCCGCCGATCGACTGAGCGAGTCCGACTGCTACAACCTGATCTTCGCCCCGGGCTTCTCGACCAAGACCGAGATTTCCGACGTGTCCGGCCGTGGCGTGGGCATGGACGTGGTGAAGACCAAGATTTCCCAGCTCAACGGCTCGATCAACATCTACTCGGCCAAGGGCCAGGGCTCGAAGATCGTCATCAAGGTACCGCTGACCCTGGCGATCATGCCGACGCTGATGGTGATGCTGGGCAACCAGGCCTTCGCCTTCCCGTTGGTCAACGTCAACGAGATCTTCCACCTCGACCTGTCGCGCACCAACGTGGTCGACGGTCAGGAGGTGGTCATCGTGCGCGACAAGGCGCTGCCGCTGTTCTACCTCAAGCGCTGGCTGGTCCAGGACCACGAGCACGAGGAGCAACGCGAGGGTCATGTGGTGATCCTCTCGGTCGGCACCCAGCGCATCGGCTTCGTCGTCGACCAGCTGGTGGGTCAGGAAGAGGTGGTGATCAAGCCGCTGGGCAAGATGCTGCAGGGCACCCCGGGCATGTCCGGCGCCACCATCACCGGTGACGGCCGCATCGCGCTGATCCTCGACGTTCCGAGCATGCTCAAGCGTTACGCCGCCCGGCGTATTTGATTTCGGCGGCACGCCCTGGCGGGCGTGCCGCCTAATGGAGTGTTTATGGCAGTCAAGGTCCTGGTGGTGGATGATTCCGGTTTCTTCCGCCGCCGCGTCTCGGAAATTCTCTCGGCGGACCCGACGATCCAGGTCGTGGGCACGGCGACCAACGGCAAGGAAGCGATCGACCAGGCGCTGGCGCTCAAGCCCGATGTCATCACCATGGACTACGAAATGCCCATGATGGACGGCATCACCGCGGTGCGGCACATCATGCAGCGCTGCCCGACGCCGGTGCTGATGTTCTCCTCGCTGACCCACGAAGGCGCCCGGGTCACCCTCGACGCCCTGGATGCCGGCGCGGTCGACTATCTGCCGAAGAACTTCGAGGACATTTCCCGCAACCCCGAGAAGGTCAAGCAGATGCTGTGCGAGAAGGTCCACACCATCTCGCGCAGCAATCGCCGTTTCAGCGCCTATGCCAGCCCGGCGCCCGCCGCGGCAGCGACGCCGGCCAGCAGCCACGCTCCTGCCAGCAGCTTCGCCGGCAGCACGCCGTCGCGCCCGGTGACCCCGACCCGTACCGCCACGCCGCCTGTCAGCCATTCGCCGGCGCCCAAGCGCAAGCCTTACAAGCTGGTCGCCATCGGCACCTCCACCGGCGGCCCGGTGGCCCTGCAGCGTGTGCTCACGCAGCTGCCGGCCAGTTTCCCGGCGCCTATCGTGCTGATCCAGCACATGCCCGCGGCCTTCACCAAGGCCTTCGCCGAGCGTCTGGACAAGCTGTGCAAGATCAGCGTCAAGGAAGCCGAGGATGGTGACGTGCTGCGCCCGGGACTGGCGCTGCTGGCTCCTGGCGGCAAGCAGATGATGGTCGACGGCCGAGGCACGGTGAAGATCCTGCCGGGTGATGAGCGCCTGAACTACAAGCCCTGCGTGGACATCACCTTCGGCTCCGCGGCCAAGTCCTACGGCGACAAGGTGCTCTCGGTGGTCCTCACTGGCATGGGCGCCGATGGCCGCGAGGGCGCGCGCCTGCTCAAGCAGGGTGGCAGCACCGTGTGGGCGCAGGATGAAGCCAGCTGTGTGATCTACGGCATGCCCATGGCCATCGTCAAGGCCAACCTGGCGGACGCCGTGTACAGCCTGGACGAGATCGGCAAGCACCTGGTCGAGGCGTGCGTCTGATGGATGTCCTGAGCCTTATCGGCCTGATCCTCGCGTTCGTCGCCATCGTCGGTGGCAACTTCCTCGAGGGCGGCCATGCCGGCGCGCTGCTCAACGGCCCGGCGGCCCTGATCGTGCTCGGCGGCACCCTGGCGGCGGCGTTGCTGCAGTCGCCGCTGTCGTCGTTCAAGCGCGCGCTGCAGATCGTGCGCTGGATCTTCTTCCCGCCGCGGGTGGACCTGGCCGGTGGCATCGACCGAGTGGTGAACTGGAGCCTGACCGCGCGCAAGGAGGGCCTGCTGGGCCTGGAAGGCGTGGCCGATGCCGAGCCTGATCCCTATGCGCGCAAGGGCCTGCAGCTGCTGGTCGATGGCGCCGAGCCCGAGGCCATCCGCAGCATCCTCGAGGTCGATTTCCTGACCCAGGAAAGCCGCGATATCCAGGCCGCCAAGGTGTTCGAGAGCATGGGCGGCTACGCGCCGACCATCGGCATCATCGGTGCGGTGATGGGCCTGATCCATGTGATGGGCAACCTGGCCGATCCGTCGCAGCTGGGCAACGGCATCGCCGTGGCCTTCGTCGCCACCATCTACGGCGTGGCCAGCGCCAACCTGATCCTGCTGCCGGTCGCCAACAAGCTCAAGGCCGTCACCCTGCGCCAGTCGCGCTACCGCGAGATGCTGCTCGAAGGCCTGCTGTCGATCGCCGAAGGCGAAAACCCACGCTCGATCGAGCTGAAGCTGCAAGGCTTCATGGAGTAAGCCATGGCTCGCCGTCGTCATACCGAGGAACACGAAAACCACGAGCGCTGGCTGGTGTCGTACGCCGACTTCATCACCTTGCTGTTCGCCTTCTTCGTGGTCATGTACTCGATTTCCTCGATCAACGAGGGCAAGTACAAGGTGATTTCCCAGGCGTTGCTCGGGGTGTTCAACGATCCTGACCGCAGCATGAAGCCGATCCCCATCGGTGAGGAACGGCCGCTCAGCGTCAAGCCGGCCGAGCCGCTGATCAAGGACAGCGAGCAGACCGACGCGGGATTGGCGCAGTCCAGTGTCGATCCGCTCAAGAGCATCAGCGACGACGTGCGCGATGCCTTCGGCGACCTGATCAAGTCCGACCAGATGACAGTGCGCGGCAACGAGCTGTGGGTGGAGATCGAGCTCAACTCCTCGCTGCTGTTCGCCAGCGCCGACGCGATGCCCAGCGATGTCGCCTTCGAAATCATCGAGAAGGTGGCGAAGATCCTCAAGCCGTTCGCCAACCCTGTGCATGTCGAGGGCTTCACCGACAACCTGCCGATCCGCACGGCGCAGTATCCGACCAACTGGGAGCTGTCGTCGGCGCGGGCCGCGAGCATCGTGCGGCTGCTGGCCATGGAAGGGGTCAACCCGGCGCGCATGGCGTCGGTCGGTTACGGCGAGTACCAGCCGGTGGCCAGCAACGACACCGCCGAAGGCCGGGCGCGCAACCGCCGCGTGGTGCTGGTGATCTCGCGCAATCTCGAAGTGCGCCGCAGCCTGACCGGTAGCGGCAGCGCCAATGCCACCCCGGATGCCGCGTTGCGACGGGCTGGCACACAAAGTGCACCAGCCACGCCAGCACCGTCGACCGGGGGTTGAATCCGTCAAATCCCCGTCACTGAATTTCACACCGGTCCCGGCAGGGCAGGCCGCCATCCCGGGAGGAAGCAACGCACGATGAGAGTCTGGGCAGTAGCCAATCAAAAGGGTGGCGTCGGCAAGACCACCACCACCATCGCCCTCGCTGGCCTGCTGGCCGAGGCGGGCAAGCGCGTGGTCGTCGTCGACCTCGACCCGCACGGCTCGATGACCAGCTACTTCGGGCACAACCCCGACGCGCTGGAGCACAGCTGCTACGACCTGTTCCTGCACAAGGGCGCGGTGCCCGAAGGCTTGCCGGGCCAGTTGTTGCTGCCCACCAGCGACGAGCGTATTTCGCTGCTGCCTTCGAGCACGGCGCTGGCCGTCCTGGAGCGGCAATCGCCGGGCCAGAGTGGCCTGGGCCTGGTGATCGCCAAGAGTCTGGCGCAGTTGTGGCAGGATTTCGACTTTGCCCTGATCGACAGCCCGCCCTTGCTTGGCGTGCTGATGGTCAACGCCCTGGCCGCCAGCCAGCAGTTGGTGATTCCGGTGCAGACCGAGTTTCTCGCGGTCAAGGGCCTGGAGCGCATGGTCAGCACCCTGGGCATGATCAACCGCTCACGCAAGCAGGCGCTGCCCTACCAGATCGTTCCGACCTTGTTCGACCGTCGCACCCAGGCCTCCCTCGGTACGTTGAAAGTCCTGCGCGATACCTACGGCGATCAGGTCTGGCAGGGGTATATCCCCGTCGACACCCGCCTGCGCGATGCCAGTCGCAATGGCCTCACGCCGTCGCAGTTCGATGGCAAGAGCCGTGGCGTGGTCGCCTACCGGGCGCTGCTCAAGCACCTGCTCACCTACCGTTCCTCGCTGCAGGTGGCGTGATGAATCAGGCCCGGCAAATCACCTCCAAGCCGCAGATGGCCCTGCAGTCCTATCTCGATGGATTGCTGCAGGAGGCCACCGAGTCCTTCGAACTGCCCGAGGCGGCCACGGAGCAGCCGCTCGAGCAGGCTGCCAGCGATGAATTCGAGGCGGCGGTCCGTGAAGAGCAGGTTCGCGATGCCAAGCGCCAGACGGTGCCTGATGTCCCCGCCGCACGGCCATTTGCCGAACCGCAGGCGAAGATCCTGCCGACCGTTCTGCCTCCGGTCCGGCCCGTGGAAGCGCCCGTGGTCAGCGTGGTCGACAGCGAGGTGGTGGCCGAAGCCAGCATTCCGTTGCTGATCGACAGCGGGGCCATCGAACCCGCGACGCCGCTGGTCGACCTGCATGTGCCGGCACCTGGCGCACCGACCCCGCCGGCCACGGTCGATGGGCGTCCGGCCTGGGCTGCCGAGCCTTTCGAGTGCCTGTTGTTCGACGTCGCCGGGCTGACCCTGGCGGTCCCGCTGGTGTGCCTGGGCTCGATCTACAGCCTGGCCGGCCAGGAGCTGACCCCGCTGTTCGGCCAGCCGGACTGGTTCCTGGGGATCCTCACTTGCCAGGCGGGCAACCTCAAGGTGCTGGACACCGCGCGCTGGGTGATGCCGGACCGCTACCGCGACGACTTCCGCCAGGGCCTGCAGTACGTGATTTCCGTCCAGGGCTACGAATGGGGGCTGGCGGTGCATCAGGTCAGCCGCTCGTTGCGCCTGGACCCGGCCGAGATCAAGTGGCGCAGCCAGCGCGGCCAGCGGCCATGGCTGGCCGGGACGGTGATCGAGCACATGTGCGCGCTGCTCGATGTCGCCGAACTGGCTGAGCTGATCGCCAGTGGCGCGGTCAAGCAGATGAACACCAAACACAACTGAATCAACGCCGCAACTGCCGCGGCTACACAGAGCACACCGCCGATGGCGGATTTTGAGGGCTAGGGGAATGAAAAAGTCGTCTGCACAAGGTTCCGAAGATCCGATCCTGCAGTGGGTCACCTTCCGTCTGGACAACGAGTCCTACGGCATCAATGTGATGCAGGTGCAGGAAGTCCTGCGTTACACCGAGATCGCTCCGGTGCCGGGTGCCCCCAGCTATGTACTGGGCATCATCAACCTGCGTGGCAACGTGGTGACGGTGATCGACACCCGCCAGCGCTTCGGTCTGATGCCGACCGAGGTCACCGACAACACCCGCATCGTGATCATCGAGGCGGACAAGCAGGTGGTCGGCATCCTCGTCGACAGCGTCGCCGAAGTGGTGTACCTGCGTCAGTCGGAAATCGAGACCGCGCCGAACGTCGGCAACGAAGAGTCGGCCAAGTTCATCCAGGGCGTCTGCAACAAGAACGGCGAGCTGCTGATTCTGGTCGAACTGGACAAGATGATGACCGAGGAAGAGTGGTCCGAGCTGGAGAACATCTGAGTTGATCTTCGAGGTTGCTGTCATCTTCCTGGCGTTGCTCTGGGCGCTGAGCCTGTGGTTCTTCCTCAACCACAGCAAGCGTCAGCGCGAGCTGGCCGCCCAGCAGGCGCAGGGTGATGCGCTGCGCGACCAGCGCATCAAGGACCTGGCCAAGCGCCTGGACGACTACCAGAACGGCACCGTGCGCATGGGCGAGGCGATCCATGAGCTGCGCGCGGTGGTGGCGCCGCTGCCCGAGAAGCTGCAGCAGCTCGAGCAACGCGACCCCAACAGCGTCACCTTCACCCAGGCGGCCAAACTGGTGGGCATGGGCGCGAGTGTCGAGGAACTGACTCAGACCTGCGGCCTGACCCAGGCCGAGGCGCAACTGATGAGCAAGTTGCATCGCGGTGACTGAGACGAACAAAGGCGACCCCGGGGTCGCCTTTGTTCATTTCGCCAGCATCAGCGGCTTACCTGCGGTGGCCTAGCGCTGGGCTCATGTGCGTGCCCATGAATGAAAACCACCCACCTTGGCGACGCGATTGAGCGGCAGCTCATCGTGAACGGTCTGGGTCACCGCGGTGATATCCAGGAACTGGGTCGCATTGACCTGCGGCATGCTGTACAGGTTGACGACCTGCCGCAGGGTACGCAGACGAGGCCATTGGCGATCGACGATGTCGGTCAGCAACGCCGGTCCGGTCAGGCGGCTCAGGCGGCCGGCGTAGCGATAGAAACCATCCGGGTCATCCGCCAGGCTTGGCCTGCTCTCGTAGAAGTCACGCTCGGCCAGGTAACGCACGCGCATTTCCTCGCCGATCAGCGCGAGCGTCGGATTGCCTGCATGGCTGCCGATCAGGCTGGTATTGAACAGGCAGTTCATGCGCATCTTTTCGTTGCTCATCGGCGGGGGCAGCAGCAGCCCGTCCTGGGTCGTCGCCAGGTCCAGCGTATCGATCGCCGCGCCTGCGCGTTCTCCGGTGGCAGCCAGGAAGGTGTCGTCCACGTCGACGTACAGCCCGCCCTCTTGAGCGAGCATCGGGTAGCGCAGCACATCCGAGGCCGAGGCATAGTTGCGGGCTACGCCACCATTGCCGTCCAGGGCTGCCTGATACTGTTCGAACGCCGGGCTTTGCCGGAACGCCTGGAAGAACGTCTGGTCCTCCAGCGGCATGACCGTCAGGCCAGGCGCTGCTTCAGCCAGTGCCCGCACGTTCTCCTCGTAGGCCGCAGGTGTCGCCTTGGAAAGAAACAGACGGTACTGGTAGGCGCTGTCTTTCAGGCACTGCACGTTCAGGCCGAGGTTGTTCAGCAGGCGTTCATCGATGTGCTGGTCACCCACCCAGAGCGAGGAAATCTTCTTGGGTATTGGCAACCGCTCGCCGGTCGGTGGTGCAGGCAACTCCACTGGGAGACTCAGCTCTATGCCCAGCGCCCGAAGACTGCGTTCGCGCATCGTGTTGGTTACCTGGCGTGTGGCAGCGTCGATGTGAATCAGATCCTTCTGACCGGCCTGGGCAATGTAGCAAGGTGGCTCGACGGCATTGACGTCATCCTCGAAGAGAAACGCGTCGCGCTCCAGGTCATAGACCATTTCGGCGTTGTAGCCGCCAATGGAGGCGTTGAGCAGGTCATGCTGACCGTCATAGCGCGGCACCCGCACGATGGAGCCCGCCACTGCCGGATCGCCACCGGCCAGCGGGGCGATGGCGTCGGGGTCGTTGAAGAACTCGGCAACGTCGATATCGGGCAGGTGTGGCGGGGAGACCGGGCTCAAGGGGTAGCCCAACTGATCGTTGACGCGGCTGGGGAATACGAAGTTGTCGCTCTTGATGCGGAACAGCACTTTCGCCTTGGCGACGCCTTCGAGCGCCAGGGGCACGGCGTTGAGCAGGCCGTAGCTGGCCTGCGCTACCCCTTCGGCCTGCGCGTTGGCATTCTTGCCATTGATGGCCTGGTCGAGCCCCAGGCCGAACTGCGCGGTGCCGGCCGCCGCGAACAGGGGCGCCAGCTCGGGCACGACCAGCACCAGGGGCGCCAGCAGGTTGATGGCCGAGGTCAGGTAGCCGCGCCATCTGGCCTTGAGCACGTCGTTGTTGCTGGTGATGACGAAGTCGGCGTCGGCCAGGCTGCGTTGCTTATGGCGCTTGGCCAGGGCCAGGAACAGATCGCCCCTGAGCGCCGGGTTGTATTTGCCGGGGCGGTAGTTGACGTAGGTGAGAGGCGGCCAGGCGCCGTTGGTGGTGAAGCCGGGGCGTTCGGGGGGCAGACGGTGGATGGCCGGGTAGATGGCCAGGCCTTCGAGGGCGGTGTCCAGGCCACTGAAGTCCAGGCCGTCGGGGGTGTCGGCCAGGGCGAAATGGCCGCGTAGCGCCTCACGGGTCTCAACCCGGCGGCACTGCGCGCCGACCCAAGCCTTCAACGCCCGGCGATCGGCAAACTCATGCAGGGGGGACGCGTTGCCGGGAATGTACAGCAGCACTGGGCCGGTGTTGCTGTCGCTGATCAGCACCAGGTCGGTAGCCGCGTAACCGTAGATGTTCATGGCGCGGGCCTGGTAACCCGGCCCACGTTTCGCGATGCCCGCCGCTTGCCAGGCCAGGCGCCGGCCGACATCGCTGAGGCTGCCTTCGCTCACCTGCTTGTTGCAGGCCGCGATGAAACCGATTTTCGCCGCCAGGCGGTAGTGTTCCAGCCCATCGGCCCAGTAGTGCTCCAGCAATGACTTGTAGCGCTGGCGAAAATCCAGGTGCCAGACGAATGACTGGAATGCTTCGGCCGACACCGGCAGGTGGGTGCTGGCGTCGTAGCGCTGAGGACTGCTGCGCCTGAACAGGCCGTTGAAGACGGCATGGTCGGCGCCTGGCAGCCAGGGGCTGTGGGGGGCCAGGCGATCGACCACGGTGATGCCCGACGCCGGCAACTCACCGGCCCAGGGGCCGCCGAGCAGATCGCCGAACACGTCATTGGCCGACTCACCTTGCCAGTCGCCGAGCACCGCCTGGGCCAGGGACATCTGGCCGGCGACGATACCGATCCAACCCTTGGCGCCATCCGCGCGATAGTGCAGGGTGGCCACCAGGGTGTCGTCGGGGTCGAGCGCCATGCCCCGATCCTTGCCCCATTGGCGGACGGCCTTGGCGGCCTCGAGGTCGGGGCGCGGAAAGTTGGCGAGATGGCTGCGAACGAACTGTCCGGCTTTGCTGTTGCTGGGTTGCCTGTGCATGGGCATGAGCTCCTGAGCGTTGCGAGGAACGCCAAGGTGTCATGCGGGTATCTGCGCGGGTGGTATTTACGTCAAGCGCCCAGGGCGGGCAGGGCGAGTGCTCGGGACACTCGCCCCCGGCGTTCAGGTCTTGTACCAGCTGTGCGCGTGGCCCACCCCCGCGACATGGTTCAAGGGCAGGTACTGATTGAACAGTTGGTCCAGTTGCTTGATGTTGAGATAGCGACTGGCATCTCGCACGGGCGAGACCATCAGGTTGCAGGCCTCTCGCAACTGCCTGAGCCAGGGCAGCTTGCGATCGATCACGTCATTCAGCACCCCCGGGCCGGTCAACTGATTCAGCTGGCGGGCATAGTCGAGGAAGGCCCGGGGGGCGGCCTGGCGGTCAGGGTGCTGGTCGTAGAACGTCCTGGCACGGGTATAGCGCCAGAACATTTCCTCGGAAATGGCGTCCAGCGTCGGGTTGTCCGGGTGGCTGCCGATCAGGCTGGTGTTGTACTTGATGTACATGCCCAGCATGTCATTGGAGACCGGAGGGCTGAGCAGCAGTCCATCCTGGGTGGTTTCCAGTGGCTGGGTGACGACAGGCGCGGGGGCCGAGGCTGAGGCCGCCGGATGCAGCATGTCATCGGCATCGATGTACAGGCCGCCCAGGCGCTTGAGCGCGCGATAGCGCAGGATGTCACTGGCTGAGCTGAAGTTCGTCGCCACCCCGCCATTGCCGTCGATGGCGGCGTGGAACTGGCTGAAGTAGGGACTGCCCAGGAACTCGCGATAGAACGGCTGTTCCTCCAGTGGCAGTACGCTGAGGCCTGGGGCCTGCGCCGTGAGCAGCGCGAGGTTGCACGCATAGGCCTCGGAGGACCGGGTGGACAGGAACAGACGGTATTCCAGGCCGCTGTCGTGCATGATGCTGGCGTTGTGCGCGATGGCGGCCAGGTAAGGCTGGCCGATGACCTTGTCGCCGACCCACAGGCTGAACAAGTGGCGAGGAATGGCGGTGCGTTCCAGCGCGGCCAGCGACGCGAAGTCCAGGGGCAGTTCGAGATGAATGCCCAGGGCGCGAAGCGTGCGCACGCGTGCGGCATCGGTCACCTGGCGCGGGCCCGGCATGACCCTTGTCAGGCCTGGCCCGTTGTCGTTCGGGACGGCGTAGTGGCGTGGTTCGCGCAGGCGCCCTTCACCCTGCTTGATGAAGCTGTCGCTGGCGATCTCGTATTCCACGTCCGACTGCCTCAGTTCACCGTCCTCCTCGATCCACGCCTTGAAGCGATGCCGCAGGGCGGCGTCCACCCGGGTCAACAGGTACTTGAGGGCATGGCCTGGCGCTGGCGACAGTGTCTGCTGTTCGCGAAAGGCCAGTTCGAAGCCCTCGCTCCCGGCGGAAGGCGAGACCGCGCCTGTCGCCTCGTCCCGCGCATCGAACAGGCTGCGGGCGGGAAAGAAACCGGGGCGACGGTAGGCGAAGACCTTGGGCACCCCAGGCAATGCGGGAAGTACCGCGGGCAGCGCATTGAGCAGGCCGAAGACCTGCTCCTCGACGCCTTCGACCTTGGCCTGCAGGGTCTTGCCGTTGATCACCTGGTCCAGCCCCATGCTGAACTCGACGAGCCCGCCGAGTGCCAGCAAGGGCGCCAGCTCCGGAACCACCAGGGCGAGCGGGGCCAGCAGGGTCAGGCTGCTGTGCAGGTAGTTGTGCAGGCGTGTTACTTCGATCTGCGCGTTGCTGGTGATCTGGTTGTCGGCATCCTCATAGGCCCGGGCTTTCAGGTGCTCGGCCAGTGTCGCGAACAGATCGCCTTGAATGATCGGGCTGTAGTGGTCGGCCCGGTAGTTGATCATGTCGTCCGGGCGCCACAGTCCGCTGGTGGCGAAGCCGTTGTGATCGACCGAGAAACGATGGGCCCTGGGGTACAGCGCCAGCCCCGCCAGGGCGGTTTCCAGGCCGCTGTAGTCCAGGCCATCCGGCCAGTCCGCCGGGCTGAATGCGTTTTGCAGGACCCGGCGGCGCGCGGGGTTGCGGCACTGGCTGGCGAACCAGGTCTTCATCGCGCTGGCACTGGCGAACTCGTGCAGCGGCGACGAATTGCCCGGGATGTAGAGCACGTTCAGGTCACTGCGGCTGTCGCTCAGGCAGACGATCGAGGAGGAGGCATAGCCATAGACATTGAGCATGCGCCGTTGCACGGCAGTGCCTGCGTCCGGCAGCAGCCCCGCCGCCTGCCACACCAGGCGCTGGGCGGGCTGCGACAGGCTGCCTGCCGCCACCTGACGGTTGCAGGCCGTGATCAGGGAGATTTTCAGGGCGCGCTGGTACAGCGCCAGGTTGCTTTTCCAGTACCGGTCGAGGCTGTCTCTGAACTGCTCGTGGAACTGCTGGTTCCAGACGAACGCCTGGAAATCCTCGGCGCGCACGGGCAGCAGCGTGTCAGGTGCGAGGCGCAGCGGTGTGGTGCGCTGGTACAGGCCATTGAATACCAGGTAGCCGCTGCTGTTGTCGAACAGGCCGGGCTCTTCGAGTCGTTCGACCAGCGTCAGGGGGCCCATGGGCGCCAGACCGGCCCAGTCCCCGATGTGCAGGCTGGCATAACCGCTGGCCGTCTCGCCCTGCCAGTTGCTCAGCAAGGCTTGTGGCAGGCCGAGGCGCTTGGTGATGACTGCGGCCTCCTGGAAGTGCTTGCGCCCTTCGCCCAGGGGCTCGAACTGGTAGTGCAGGGTTACGGCGTCTATCTCATCTGGCGTCAGGCTGACGCCTTGGCGGGTCAGCCAGCCGGCCAGAGCCTCTCGCGCGGCCTGGATGGGATGGGGGAAGTCGTTCAGTGCCACCCGCGCCAGCGCCAGGCCTGAAATGGATGTGTCGGTCATGCGTTCAACCCTTGAGTGAGTGGAGTTCTCAAGGGTCAGTGATGGCGCCGGCGACCGGGCACTAGTTATTGCTGTGGGGCGCTGGCAGGTGCAACAGGGCTGGGGTGACGTCGCGCTCAGAAGGCGAGTCCTGGAAGCCCACCGGTACCCGACCGCGCAGTTGCCAGGCGAAGGCGATGATCTCGGCAATGGTCAGGTACAGCGCTTCGGGGATCTGCTCGCCCAGCTCCAGGCGGGCCAGCAGGCGCACCAGCTCGGGATTCTCGTAGATCGGCACCTCGTGCTCGCGGGCGAGGGCGATGATGGCCTCGGCCAGTTCGTCGTCGCCCTTGGCGCTCAGCGTCGGGGCCTGTTGGCCGTCATAGCTCAGGGCGATGGCCTGGCGCGGTGGCTTGTGCTTCATGCGGTCTCGTCCACCCAGCGTTGTTCTAGGCGTGTGCGCGGGCCTTGCGGCGGGATGCCGGGGTGGCACTCCAGGTCGCCGACGTCCAGCCCCCGGGCCAGCAGGCGATCGCGCAGGGTGCTCAGTTGGCTGTCGATCAGGCGGGCGGTGCTTTCCTGTTGTGCCCAGAGCTGGCCCGACAGCCGGCCCTGCACCAGTTGTGCCTGGACTTGCAGCGGGCCCAGTGGCGAGAGGTCGAAGGCCAGTTCGATACGCCACAGCGCCTCGAGCGGTTCGTGTTGCTCGCGCTCACGGTCGGCCTGCTGTTTCGGCGTTTCCTCGCGCTGCAGCTTGACTTGCAGCGGGACGAACTCCTGGCCATGACGCACAGGGACCTCGGTTTGCCAGGTGGTCTGCTGGTTGCCGTTCTCCAGGGTGCCGCTCTGCTGCAGGCTGGACAGCGCATGGCTCTGCAGGCGCGATATGGCGGCAGCGGCCAGGCGCAGCAGTTGCTGCAGGTCGCTTTCGCTTTCCAGCATCTGCAACAGGCGCGAGGGCAGGGGGAAGGCGCTGGGTTGTGGGCGCGGGCTGACCTGGCCGAGCATGCCCAGGGCGCTGCGCGCCAGGCCGGGGAAGACCTGAGCGAGGGCGCCGGGGTGCAGCGCCGGTGTCGATGGCGCAGGGGCGGATCCACTGGGCGCGGCCTGGGCCATCAGCCTGACCAGCTGCGCCTTGAGATCGGGCGCGACACCACTGGCCAGGCCGCCGAGCAGCTTGGACTCGAGGAACGCGCCACTGTTGTCGAGCGCCTGGGCCAGGCTCTTGGCGTCGCCCAGTTGGCGAGCCTCTGGAAGGCTGGCGAGCAGGCGTTCGGCACTGGCGCGCAACTCGACACCGGCGTCGGGGGCGCTGGCGACTCGCTGAAGGAGGTTGAGCACGCCCGGCAACGAGGCCTGCTGGTTCTGTTGGGACGACAGGTGCTGAGTGATGGCCAGCTGATCCTGGCGGCCGCTCAGGGGCACGAATCGCAGGGATTGATCGCCCTGTACCTGGGCGCTTAGCAGGCTGCCGACAGCGAGTCGACGCGGGCTGTCGATGGCCAGGGTGGCGCCGGCCTGACTACTGTTGAGCAGGCTGACCAGCGAGCGGAAGCTGACAGGCGCCGAGGGCGTCGGTGGCAACGCCTGGCTGGTCAGGACCTTGCCCTGCAGGAGTGTGCCAACCGGCATCTGGCGGGTGTCCAGCTGGGTGAGGACCGCGACATTGCTCGCGTTGGCCTGCTGCACCATCACCGCCAGGCGGGTGCCATCGGTCTGGCTGACGGTGATCTGGCTGCCAGGGAGCATGGGCTGGCTGGCGCTGGTCAGGAGCTGGGTCTGGTTGCCATTGGCCTGGGTGAGCCGCAGCAGCATCTGGAAGTCCTGACCGACCTGGCGCAGCGTCACGACTTCGGCGCTCGCCGTCTCGCCGGGTGCCAGCAGGCCGGGCTGGGCCTGCAGCAGGCGCAGCAGTTCGCCGGTCATGGCAGCCCGTGTGGCCTGGGGACTTAGCGCAGTTTGTGCGGCGAGACTATTGATTTCAGTCATGATTGTATACAACCTGTCGGACCAGCCCTCGTGGCAGCGCGGCGGTGCGTGTAATAATGCCGCGCGCCTGACTGCCAGTATAACGGCAGGACCGAGGGCGACTTGAGACACAAGGCCCAGCATCGGTGGCGCCTGCTTCGCGGGCAAGCCCGCTCCCACAGGGATCTGCCGACTCTGTGGGGGCGGGCTTGCCCGCAAAGCAGGCGACGCCTGACATGAGCCCAACCGCATAAGGCAAAACCGTGACCCTTCACCTCCAAGCCGTGGGCCTGGCCTGCGAGCGCGACTGGCGGCTGTTGTTCGAGCACCTGCACTTCGAACTGCAGCCCGGCGACATGCTGCAGATCGCCGGCCCCAACGGCAGTGGCAAGACCAGCCTGCTGCGCCTGCTGGCCGGGCTGATGCAACCCACCGCCGGGCAGATCCTGCTGAGCGGCCAGCCATTGGCCGAACAGCGCCATGCGCTGGCCAGCATCCTGCTGTGGATCGGCCATGCGGCCGGGATCAAGGACCTGCTCAGCGCCGAAGAGAACCTCGCCTGGCTCTGTGCCTTGCATCAGCCGGCCAGCCGCGACGCCATCTGGCAGGCGCTGGAGGCGGTCGGCCTGCGTGGTTTCGAGGACGTGCCCTGTCACACCTTGTCGGCCGGCCAGCAACGCCGTGTCGCCCTGGCCCGGTTGTACCTGGACAGCCCGCCGCTGTGGATTCTCGACGAACCGTTCACCGCCCTCGACAAGCAGGGTGTCGCGCAGCTCGAAGCGCACCTGGCGGCGCATTGCGAGCAGGGCGGCACGGTCGTGCTGACCACCCACCACACGCTCGAGCGCAAGCCCTCCGGCTACCGCGAGCTGAACCTGGGGCAGTGGGCCGCATGAGCGTATTCCTGTTACTGCTGCGCCGTGAGGCGCGCCTGTTGTTCCGCCGCCCGGCCGAGCTGGCCAACCCGCTGGTGTTCTTTGCCATCGTCGTCGCCCTGTTCCCGCTGGCGGTCGGTCCCGAGACGCAATTGTTGCAAACCTTGTCGCCCGGACTGGTCTGGGTCGCGGCCTTGCTGGCGGTGCTGCTGTCGCTCGACGGGCTGTTTCGCAGCGATTTCGAGGATGGTTCGCTGGAGCAGTGGGTACTGTCACCGCACCCGCTGGCCATGCTGGTGCTGGCCAAGGTGCTGGCGCACTGGATCTTTTCCGGCCTCGCGCTGGTATTGTTGGCGCCGCTGCTGGCGTTGATGCTGGGCTTGCCGACCAGTTGCCTGCCGGTGCTGCTCGCCTCCCTGCTGCTGGGCACCCCGGTGCTGAGCCTGTTGGGCGCGGTGGGTGCGGCGCTCACGGTCGGGCTCAAGCGCGGTGGGTTGCTGCTGGCATTGCTGATTCTGCCGTTGTATATCCCTGTATTGATCCTGGGCAGTGGTGCGTTGCAGGCGGCGTTGCAGAATATGCCGGCCACCGGTCATCTGCTCTGGCTCGCCAGCCTGACGGCCCTGGCGGTGACACTGGCACCCTTTGCGATCGCCGCCGGGCTGAAGATCAGCGTCGGCGAATAACGAGTCCCGGGCATCGCAGCCCGGCCAATACCCTGGATGTACCCTGATGAAAATTAGCTGGACGTGGTTCCACAAACTGGGTTCCCCCAAATGGTTCTATGCCATCAGCGGCCGCATGCTGCCATGGCTGACCGTTTCCGCCATTCTCCTGCTGCTGGTCGGCACCGTCTGGGGCCTGGCCTTCGCGCCCCAGGACTACCAGCAGGGCAACAGTTTCCGCATCATTTATATCCACGTGCCGGCGGCGATGCTGGCGCAGTCCTGCTACGTCCTGCTGGCCGTGGCCGGCGTGGTCGGCCTGGTGTGGAAGATGAAACTGGCCGACGTCGCCCTGCAGTGCGCCGCGCCCATCGGCGCCTGGATGACCGCCGTGGCGCTGGTGACCGGGGCGATCTGGGGCAAGCCGACCTGGGGCAGCTGGTGGGTCTGGGACGCACGCCTGACGTCCATGCTGATCCTGCTGTTCCTCTATTTCGGCATCATCGCCCTGGGCCAGGCGATCAGTAACCGCGACAGCGCGGCCAAGGCCTGCGCGGTGCTGGCGATCGTCGGGGTGGTGAACATCCCGATCATCAAGTACTCGGTGGAGTGGTGGAACACCCTGCACCAGGGCGCCACCTTCACCCTGACCGAAAAACCGGCGATGCCGGCCGAAATGTGGCTGCCGCTGCTGCTGACGGCGCTGGGTTTCTATTGCTTCTTCGGCGCCGTGCTGTTGCTGCGCATGCGCCTGGAAGTGCTCAAGCGCGAAGCGCGCGCCAGTTGGGTCAAGGATGAGGTGTTGAGCCACCTTGGGCGGGAGACGGCACGATGAGCTTCGCGTCCTTCAGTGATTTCCTCGCCATGGGCCACCATGGCCTGTACGTCTGGTCGGCCTACGGCATCTGCCTGGCGGTGCTGGCGCTCAATGTCGCCGCCCCCCTGCTGGCCCGTCGTCGCTACCTGCAAGAAGAGGCGCGTCGTCTGCGCCGGGAGAACAAACCGTGAATCCGCAGCGCAAGAAACGCCTGTTCATCATTCTCGGCCTGCTGGCCGGTGTCGGCGTCGCCGTGGGCTTTGCCCTGAGCGCGCTGCAGCAGAACATCAACCTGTTCTACACCCCTACGCAGATCGCCAACGGTGAAGCACCGCTGGATACCCGCATCCGCGCTGGCGGGATGGTCGAGAAGGGCTCGGTGCAGCGTTCGGCGGATTCGCTGGACGTACGCTTCGTGGTCACCGACTACTCCAAGTCGGTGCCGATCACCTACCGCGGCATCCTCCCCGACCTGTTCCGCGAAGGGCAGGGCATCGTCGCCCTCGGCAAGCTCAATGCCGACGGCGTGGTGGTGGCTGACGAGGTCCTGGCCAAGCACGACGAGAAATACATGCCGCCGGAGGTCACCAAGGCCTTGAAGGAAAGCGGCCAGGCGGCCAGCGATGCGGGGGCCAAGCCATGAATGCGGCCCTGGTGATCCCTGAGCTGGGCCAATTGGCGATGATCCTGGCGATCTGCTTCGCCACCGTGCAGGCCACCGTGCCGCTGCTCGGCGCCTGGCGCGGCGACAGCCTGTGGATGGGCCTGGCGCGTCCGGCGGCCTGGGGGCAGTTCGCCTTCCTGGCCTTCGCCTTCGCCTGCCTGACCCACGCCTTCATGACCGACAACTTCTCGGTCGCCTATGTCGCCAGCAACTCCAACAGCGCCTTGCCCTGGTACTACAAGTTCAGTGCCGTGTGGGGCGCGCACGAAGGCTCGCTGCTGCTGTGGGCGCTGATCCTCGGCGGTTGGACCTTCGCCGTGTCGATCTTCTCGCGCCAGCTGCCGCAGGTGATGCTGGCCCGGGTGCTGGCGGTGATGGGCATGATCAGCGTGGGCTTCCTGAGCTTCCTGATCATCACCTCCAACCCCTTCCAGCGCCTGCTGCCGCAGGTGCCGGGCGATGGCCGCGACCTCAACCCGCTGTTGCAGGACTTCGGCCTGATCGTTCACCCGCCGATGCTGTACATGGGCTATGTGGGCTTCTCGGTGGCCTTCGCCTTCGCCATCGCCGCGTTGCTGGGCGGGCGCCTGGACGCGGCGTGGGCGCGCTGGTCGCGACCCTGGACGATCGTTGCCTGGGCGTTCCTCGGCGTGGGCATCACCCTCGGCTCCTGGTGGGCCTACTACGAACTGGGCTGGGGCGGCTGGTGGTTCTGGGATCCGGTGGAAAACGCCTCGTTCATGCCCTGGCTGGTGGGCACCGCGCTGATCCACTCGCTGGCGGTCACCGAGAAGCGCGGGGTGTTCAAGAGCTGGACCGTGCTGCTGGCCATCGCCGCATTTTCCCTGAGCCTGCTGGGAACCTTCCTGGTGCGTTCCGGTGTGCTGACCTCGGTGCATGCGTTCGCCGCCGACCCGTCCCGCGGCGTCTTCATCCTGATCTTCCTGCTGTTCGTGGTCGGTGGCTCGCTGACCCTGTTCGCACTGCGCGCGCCGGTGGTCAAGAGCCAGGTGGGCTTCGCCCTGTGGTCCCGTGAAACCCTGCTGCTGGCCAACAACCTGGTGCTGGTGGTGGCCGCGTCGATGATCCTGCTGGGCACGCTCTATCCGTTGGTGCTCGATGCCCTGACCGGCGCCAAGCTGTCGGTCGGCCCGCCTTACTTCGATGCCTTGTTCCTGCCATTGATGGCCCTGCTGATGGTGGTGCTCGGCGTGGGCGTGGTGGTGCGCTGGAAGGACACGCCAGGCAAATGGCTGGCGGGCATGCTGACCCCGGTGCTGATCGGCAGCGCGGTGCTGGCGCCGGTCGCCGGGCTGATCGTCGACGACTTCGACTGGCCGGCCCTGAGCGTGTTCGCCCTGGCTGCCTGGGTGGTGCTCAGCGGCGCGCGCGACATCCTCGACAAGACCCGGCACAAGGGGCTGCTCAAAGGCCTGGGCGACCTCAACCGCAGCTACTGGGGCATGCACCTGGCGCACCTTGGCCTGGTGGTGTGCGCCCTGGGCGTGGTGCTGTCGAGCAACAACAGCGCCGAGCGCGACCTGCGCATGGCGCCGGGCGAGAGTGTCGAGCTGGGTGGTTACCACTTCCTGTTCGAAGGCGCCAAGCACTTCGAGGGGCCCAACTTCATTTCCGACAAGGGCACCATCCGTGTCTCGCGCGATGGCCGTGAAGTCTCGGTACTGCACCCGGAGAAGCGCCTGTACACCGTGCAGCAATCGATGATGACCGAGGCCGGCATCGACGCCGGCTTCACCCGCGACCTGTATGTCGCCCTCGGCGAGCCGCTGGAAAACGGCGCCTGGGCGGTGCGGGTCCACATCAAACCCTATGTTCGCTGGATCTGGCTGGGCGGTCTGCTGACCGGCCTGGGCGGGCTGCTGGCGGCCCTCGACCGGCGCTACCGCGTCAAGGTCAAGACCCGGGTGCGTGAGGCCCTGGGCGTGTCTGGAGCAACTGCATGAAGCGTTGGATCATGGTGCTGCCGCTGGCGGTGTTCCTGCTGGTGGCGGTCTTTCTCTACAAGGGGTTGTTTCTCAAGCCCGACGAACTGCCTTCGGCGATGATCGGCAAAGCGTTCCCGGCGTTCTCGCTAGGCACGGTGCAGGGCGACCGGACCCTGACCCAGGCCGACCTGATTGGCCGTCCGGCGCTGGTCAACGTGTGGGGCACCTGGTGCCCGTCGTGCAAGGTCGAGCACCCGTACCTGAACCAGCTGGCCGAGCAGGGCGTGGTGATCCACGGCGTCAACTACAAGGACGACAACGCCGCCGCGCTGAAGTGGCTGGCCGAGTTCCATAACCCCTACCAGTTGAACATCGCCGACCCGCAAGGCTCGCTGGGGCTCGACCTGGGCGTTTACGGCGCCCCGGAAACCTTTCTGATCGACGCCAAGGGCATCATTCGCTACAAGCACGTGGGCGTGGTCGATGCCAGCGTCTGGCGCGAACAGCTGGCGCCGCTGTACCAGGGCCTGGTCGACGAGGCCAGGCCATGAGGCGCTGGCTTGCGGCTGCCGTGCTCGGCTTGAGCCTGGCCGGCGTGGCCAAGGCGGCCATCGACACCTACCAGTTCCGCGACGAGGCCGAGCGCGAGCGTTACCAGCAGCTGACCAAGGAACTGCGCTGCCCCAAGTGCCAGAACCAGGATATCGCCGACTCCAACGCGCCGATTGCCGCCGACCTGCGCCGCGAGATCTTCCGCATGCTGGGTGAAGGGAAGAGCAACCAGCAGATCGTCGATTTCATGGTCGATCGCTATGGTGACTTCGTGCGCTACAAGCCGGCGCTCAGCGGGCGCACCTGGCTGCTCTGGTTCGGCCCCGGGATTCTCCTGGCCGGTGGTTTCGTGGTGCTCGCGGTGATCGTCCGCCGCCGCCGCGGACAGGCCGTGGCCGGTAGCACCGAATTGTCCTCCGACGAACGCGAACGCCTCGCCAAACTGCTGGATAAAGAACGTACCCATGACTGAATTCTGGCTTAGCGCGGGCCTGCTGCTGCTCGCCGCCCTGGCTTTCCTGCTGCTGCCGATCCTGCGGGGTCATCGCCGCCAGCAGGCCGAACAGGACCGTACCGCACTCAATGTCGCGCTCTATGAGGAGCGTGTCGCCGAACTGACCGCCCAGCAGGCGGCCGGTGTGCTCGACAACGAACAGCTGGCCAAGGGCCGCGACGAGGCTGCCCGCGAACTGCTGGCCGATACCGAGCGCAGCGAGGCGGCGCGCCAGGGACATCTGGGCAAGGCCATTCCGCTGCTGGCGGCGGTGCTGGTGCCGGCCATGGCCCTGGGGCTGTACCTGCACTTCGGTGCCGCGGACAAAGTCGAACTGACCCAGGAGTTCGCCAGCGCACCACGGTCGATGGAAGAGATGACCACGCGCCTGGAACGTGTGGTGCAGGCCCAGCCGGATTCGGCCGAGGGCCTGTATTTCCTGGGTCGGGCCTATATGGCCGAGCAGCGGCCAGCGGATGCGGCCAAGGCCTTCGAGCGCGCCGTGACCCTGGCCGGGCGCCAGCCCGAGCTGCTCGGGCAGTGGGCCCAGGCCCTGTACTTCGCCGCCGACAAGCAGTGGTCGGCGCAGGTGCAGGCCCTTACCGACGAAGCGCTGAAAGCCGATCCCCGGGAAGTCACCAGCCTGGGCCTGCGTGGCATCGCTGCCTTCGAGGGCGAGCGTTACCAGGAAGCCATCGACTACTGGCAGCGCCTGCTGGCGCAACTGCCCGAAGGCGATGCCTCCCGCGCCGCGCTGCAGGGCGGCATCGATCGCGCCGCCGACAAGCTCAAGGCCGGTGGTGGCAAGGTTGCCGAAACGGCGCGCCTGAAGGTGCGGGTCGAACTGGCGGCGGCACTCAAGGACAAGGTGCGCCCGGACGACACCGTGTTCATCTTTGCCCGCGCCAGCAACGGCCCGCCCATGCCGGTGGCGGCCAAGCGGGTGACCGTGGCGCAACTGCCGATCGAAGTGGAGTTGTCCGATGCCGACGCCATGATGGCGCAGATGAAACTGTCGGACTTCGCCGAAGTCCAACTGGTTGCCCGTGTCTCCCGCGCCGGCGTGCCGACCCGCGGCGAGTGGAAGGGTCAGAGCGCCCCGTTGGCCACCGACACCCAGGCCACCCAGCACCTGACCATCGACAGCCCCGATACGTAAGAGAGCGACCCTCATGAACAGCACCGCACGCCTGACCCTGATCACCCTGGCCCTGGGTCTTTGCGCGTGTACGGTGCAGCAGCCGACGGAGCGTGAGCCGCTGCCGCCGATCGAGACCACGCCGCCACCGCACCAGGGGCCGGTGGTCAAGCCGTTGCCGGGCGGCCAGCCCACGACCCAGCCAAGCAAGCCGGCCGCCATTCCCAAGCCCGTGCCACGGACCTCCGCCAGCTTCGCCCCGCCACCCGGCGGCGCCAGTCATTGGGACCCGAAGCTGGGCGTGTATGTGCTGGAAAAGCAGCCCAACACCTTCTATCGCCAACGCACCTATTACCGCTGGAACAACGGCTGGAGCTGGTCGCTGAGCCCCAACGGGCCGTGGCAGGATACTGACAGCAGTGGCGTGCCAGGCGGGCTGGGCCGGGCGTTCGGGCAATAATTGCCATAAGCCGAATCCGAATCGCGGGGCTCCATCACCCGCGTGGGAGCGGGCTTGCCCGGCGATTCGGCCGGCGGCGTCAACAGCTGGCATAATCCCCCTTCGCATTCAACCGGAGGGTGGCATGAGCAAGACAGTCCTGGTGCTGGTGGAAACCGTCGATGACTACCTGCCGTTACTGGAACAGGCCGGTTACCGCCTGATCCTTGCCCCGTCGCCGCAGATGCGTGCCGAGGCCATTACCCGCCATGCCGATGAGATCGATGCGGTACTCACCCGTGGGCCGCTGGGTCTGAGCGCTGCGGAAATCGACACCTTGAGCAGGCTGCGGATCATCTGCGTGATCGGCGCGGGCTACGAGCGGGTCGACCTGGCCGCCGCCGCTGCGCGTGGCATCACCGTCACCAATGGCGCCGGCGCCAACGCAGGCCCCGTGGCTGACCACGCCATGGCCCTGTTGCTGGCGCTGTTGCGCGACATTCCCCGCGCCGATGCCAGCACCCGCCGGGGCGAGTGGAACCGGGTGATCAGCCCGTCGGTAAGCGGCAAGCGCCTGGGCATCATCGGCCTGGGCGCGGTCGGCCAGGCCATCGCCCGGCGCGCGACTCAAGGCTTCGACATGCACGTCAGCTACCACAGTCGCACCCCACGCGCCGAGGTGCCCTACACCTGGTACGACAGCCCGCTGCACCTGGCCGAAGCCGTGGATATCCTGGTGGTCGCCACGCCCGGCGGTCCTGGTACCCGGCACCTGGTGGATGCCCGGGTACTCGAGGCGCTGGGGGCCGAGGGCTATCTGGTCAATATCGCCCGTGCCAGTGTGGTGGACACCGACGCCCTGGTCGGCGCTTTGCAGCAAGGAGTGATCGCGGGGGCGGCGCTGGATGTGTTCGACGACGAGCCCGTCGTGCCCGATGCGCTCAAGCAACTGGGCAACACCGTGCTCACGCCCCATGTCGCGGGACAATCGCCGGAGGCGGCGCGCGACACCGTCACGCTGGTGCTGCGCAACCTGCAGGCGTTCTTCGCCGGCGAGCCGGTGCTGACGCCGGTTCGTGCCTGATTCCTTTCCCGATGTCTGCCTGGCCGTGCGCCGGGCATGAGGAGCTTTTGCATGCAACTCGAAATCTTCCAGGTCGATGCTTTTTCCTGCGCGCCATTCGGTGGCAACCCGGCGGCGGTGATTGCGCTGCAGCAGTGGTTGCCAGATGCACTGCTGCAGCGCATCGCAGAAGAAAACAACCTGTCCGAAACCGCCTATTTCGTGCGCAATGGCCAATCGTTCGACCTGCGCTGGTTCACCCCGGCGGTGGAGGTCGACCTGTGTGGCCATGCGACACTGGCGGCCGCCTGGGTGCTGTTCGAGCAGCTGGGCGAGCGTGCCGAGGTGCTGCGCTTCAATACCCGCAGTGGCGAACTGCGGGTCAGCCGCTCGGCCGACGGCCTGCTGGCCATGGACTTCCCGGCCAAGCAGCCGGTTGCCGTGGCGATGGAGCCGAAGTTGCTGGCGGCCCTTGGATTGAACGAAGCCCGGGCGCTGTACCGGACCGACGATTATGTGCTGGTGATCGACGATGCCGCGCTGCTCGATCCGCTGAAACCGGACTTCGTGGCGTTGTCCGCGTTCGATGTGCGGGGGATCGCGGTGACGGCGCCGGGGCGCGGCTTCGATTTCGTCACCCGCTGGTTCGGGCCACGGGTGGGTGTCAACGAGGACCCGGTCACAGGCTCCGCGCACACTTCGCTGGCGCCGTACTGGGCCGAACGCCTGGGCAAGGGCAGCCTGCGCTGCGAACAGGGCGGGGCACGCAAGGGCCAGTTGCAGTGCGACGTGCCAGGCAACGGGCGGGTGATCATCAGCGGCCGAGGGGCGCTGTATTTGCGCGGCAGCATCTTCATCTGACGCTGTCGCGAACCCTGGCGATGGCGCTGCGCAGTGCTTCGAGGCTCAGGGCACCGGGTAGCAGGTAGCGGCCATCGATGACCAGGCTGGGGACTGAGGTGATGCCCAGGCGCTCGCCGCGGGTGAGTTCCTGATCGAGCATCCGCGGTGCCAGATCGTGGAAGGCCAGGGCGAAGGCCCGCGGGTCGAAGCCCGCTTCGGTGGCCACCGTCAGCACCGTGTCGTGGTCGCCGATGTTGCGGCTTTGCACCAGGTGGGCCTCCTGCAGGTGATCGAACATGCGCCCGTGGCCCTCATTGCCGTCCAGCGCGGTGGCGGCTTGGCACGCCAGGCCGGCCAGCAGCCCGGAGGGGTACTCGAAGGGCTGTCGGCGCATGCCTTCGATATCGATGCGCTTGACCTCCTCGGCGTGGGCGCATGAGCGCCAGTGGTCGAGAATGGTCTGCTTGGCCTGGGGCATCGAGCCAAAGCGTTCGATCATCGCTTCACGGCTGGTCTGCAGGATGAAGGTGCGGTGCTGGATATCCAGGTCCAGTTCGTCCTGCAGCTGCTTGAGCCGCGGGGCGAGGACGAAGCACCAGCCACAGACGACATCGTGGAAGAATTCGATCTTGAGGGAAGGCATGCGGGTGTTCCTGTTCCAGAGAGCGATACCCTCACTATCCCTGGCGGCCGGCGGGCAAAAAAAGCGACAAAAATGCGGCAAACCCTCCTATTCCCTTCATCGATGACGGCCAGGCGCTGGCACTAGCGGGTAGAATGACGCTCTTTTGCCTGACCGTAGCCGACATGACTCCAGCCATCGCCACTCTCGAGCAGCACCTGCTCGCCGCCCTCGACCCCGCGCCTGGGGAGACTCGCCGCCTGTTCCATGGCCGCGGCCGCTGCTGGCCGGGGCTGGAGCAGATCACCGTCGACTGGCTCGACGGCGTGCTGTCGGTGGCGCTGTTCCGCGAGCCGCCCGAAGACCAGCTGGCGGAGCTCGAGGCCATGCTGCGCGCCCTGGCCGAGCGTGCGCAGTGGACCGGCCAGGCGATCTTGCTGCAACACCGCTATCTGCCCGACAGCCCGGGCCAGTGGTTGCTCGGTGAGCCCTGCCAGCAGCGCGAGGTGGTCGAGGATGGCCTGAAGTACCTGCTGGATCTGGGGGTACGGCAGAACAACGGCCTGTTCCTCGACATGCGCCATGGCCGACGCTGGGTCCGCGAACAGGCGACGGGCAAGCGGGTGCTCAACCTGTTCGCCTACACCTGTGGTTTCTCGGTGGCGGCGATCGCCGGGGGGGCGGAACAGGTGGTCAACCTGGACATGGCCAAGTCGGCGCTGTCGCGGGGGCGCGACAACCATCGGCTCAATGGCCACGATGCGTCGCGGGTCGCCTACCTGGGGCATGAACTGTTCAAGTCGTGGGGCAAGGTGCGCAAGTACGGGCCGTACGACCTGATCATCATCGACCCGCCGACCTTCCAGCGTGGCAGCTTCGTGTTGACCCAGGACTACGCCAAGATCCTTCGTCGTCTGCCGGAGTTGTTGAACGAAGGCGGCACCGTGCTGGCTTGCGTCAACGATCCGGGGATCGGGCCGAAGTTTCTCATCGAGGGGATGGCCGAGCATGCGCCGGGGCTGGCATTCGTCGAGCGGCTGGAGAATCCGCCGGAGTTTCCCGATGCGGACCCGGAGGGTGGCCTGAAGGCGCTGGTGTTCCGCCAGAGGTGATAAGTTGCCCTTGCCGGCGATAGGCCGGTACAGGTCAGTGATCAATTGCTGGTATAGATCTGGTCGAACACGCCACCGTCATTGAAGTGGGTCTTCTGCACGGTGCGCCAGTCACCGAAGGTCTTCTCCACCGACAGGAAGTCGACTTTCGGGAAGCGGTCGGTGTACTTGGCCAGCACTGCCGGATCACGTGGGCGCAGGTAGTTGTTCGCGGCGATCTCCTGGGCCTCGGGCGACCACAGGTACTTCAGGTATTCCTCGGCCACGGCCTGGGTGCCTTTCTTGGCCACCACCTTGTCCACCACGCTCACCGGCGGCTCGGCTTCGGCCGACACGCTCGGGTAGATCACCTCGAACTGGTCGCGGCCGAACTCGCGGGCGATCATCTCGGCTTCGTTCTCGAACGTCACCAGTACATCGCCGATCTGGTTGGTCATGAAGGTGGTGGTGGCGGCGCGGCCACCGGTGTCCAGTACCGGCGCCTGCTTGAACAGCTTGCCGACGAAGTCGCGGGCCTTGGTTTCGTCACCGCCCTGCTTGAGCACGTAGCCCCAGGCCGAGAGGTAGGTATAGCGGCCGTTACCCGAGGTCTTGGGGTTGGGCACGATCACCTGCACGCCATCCTTGAGCAGATCCGGCCAGTCCTTCAGCGCCTTGGGGTTGCCCTTGCGCACGATGAACACGGTGGCCGAGGTGAATGGCGCGCTGTTGTTCGGCAGGCGGCTCACCCAGTTCTCCGGCACCAGCTTGCCGTTGTCGGCCAGGGCGTTGATGTCGGTGGCCATGTTCATGGTGATCACGTCGGCCGGCAGGCCATCGATCACCGCGCGCGCCTGCTTGCTCGAGCCGCCGAAGGACATCTGCAGGTTGACCTTCTCGTTGTGCTCTTTCTCCCAGTGCTTCTGGAACGCCGGGTTGTAGTCCTTGTAGAAGTCGCGCATCACGTCGTAGGAAACGTTGAGCAGGGTCGGGGCGGCTTGGGCGAGGTTGCTTAGGGCCAGGCCCGCGGCGAGCAGCGAGGCGCTGAAGAGTTTTTTCACTGGAGGCATTCCTTGTTCTGATTCAAAGGGTTGGCGATATGCCAGCGACTATAGCGGTTGGCTGTTTGGTCGCTAAAGATCAAATGGCTCTTTGCTTATGCTTGCCCCGCCTTGGGGCTCTGCCTATTGCTTTGGAAACAACGCATTGCCACAGCGTGAACAGAATGCCGCGCCGTGTTCGTGGTGATGCTTGGCGCAGGTCGGGCAGTCGTGCTGCAGCTGTTCGCCACGCAGCGCATTGGCCAGCTCGGCGGTGAAGATACCGGTGGGCACCGCTATGATCGAGTAACCGGTGATCATCACCAGCGACGACAGCACCTGACCCAGCGGGGTCTTGGGCACGATATCGCCGAAGCCCACGGTGGTCAGGGTGACGATGGCCCAGTAGATGCCCTTGGGAATGCTGGTGAAGCCATGCTCGGGGCCTTCGATGACGTACATCAGGGTGCCGAACACAGTGACCAGGGTCGACACGCTGAGCAAAAACACGATGATCTTCTGCTTGCTGCCCTGCAACGCCGCCAGCAGGTAATGGGCCTGCTTCAGGTAGGGGCTGAGCTTGAGCACGCGGAAGATCCGCAGCATGCGGATCACGCGAATGATGAGCAGGTACTGGGCATCGCTGTAGTACAGGGCGAGGATGCCCGGCACGATGGCCAGCAGGTCGACCAGCCCGTAGAAGCTGAAGGCGTAGCGCAGGGGCTTTGGCGAGCAGTACAGGCGGGTGATGTACTCGGCGAGAAAGATCGCCGTGAAGCCCCACTCGATGCCGGCCAGCAGGCCGGCGTAGCTTTGGTGGACCTCGTCGATGCTGTCGAGGATCACCGTGACCAGGCTGGCGAGGATGATCAGCAGGAGGATCTTGTCGAAGCGCCTGCCAGCGACGGTGTCGGTCTGGAAGACGATGACGTAGAGCCGCTCGCGCAGGCTCGAAGGGTTGTCCATGGGCGCGTTCCATTGTGCGAATGGGCAGAGCCTAGGGGCTGTGTTTCAGCTGTGCAAGCGAGGGGCGTTGCGGCGTTGATTGAGCTGGACCAGATGATTGCCCAGGTGCATGAGCCAGCACGCCGTGACGAAAGGCGCGGTGAGCCCGGCAATCGGCAGCAGGTTGAACAGCGGTTGCAGCAACAGGGCACAAGCGATGGCGAGCAGGGTGAGCCACGGCTTTTCGCCCTGGCGACTGAAGGCCAGCGCCGCCAGGGCCGCATTGAAGCCGTACAGCCCCAGCCAGACTGCCTGCGTCTCGCCGGCCAGCAGCGCGACTCCGCCACCGATCGCCGAACCGATGACAGCCCAGGTGGCGGCATAGGGGTTGGCGATGTACATGCCGACCACGATCAGCAGGCCAGCCATGGGCTTGTCGAGCAGGAAGATCTGCCCGACGCCGCGCAGCAGGGCGTACACCGGATCGGCCTCGACGTGGTGACTGGTCGAGGGCTCGGCCAGCAGCAGGGCGGCCCAGCCGAGCAGCACGAATGGCGCGGTGTAGGCGATCAGCAGCTTGCCGCCGCGCTTGCGCCATTGGTGGGTGAGCATGCTCGACAGGCCACCGGCGGCGATGATCAGCGGCGGCAGGATGGCCGACCAGGGCAGCACGGCGCTGATCAGGATGCCGATCAGCACGCCGTTGTAGCAGTACAGCCCAGCCTGCCGGTCGGTGCGGTCGTAGCCACGGCGCTGGGCGGTGAGCAGGCCGGCGAGGGCGCCGAGCAAGGCGCCGCCGACCAGGTTCGGCGCGGTCAGCAGGATGGCCAACAGGCAGCACAGGCCGCACAGGGGATTGCGCAGCAGCAGCACCTGGCTGAAGCCGTTGAGCAAAGCCGTGGCCCAGTCGGGGCACGGGTTGACGAAATTCTTGGTGTACATGGGCAGTCGGTAAGGTGGGTGGGGGAGCGGTGGGCCTCTTTGGGCCTCGGTTTTCCGCAGTTCTGTTGTAGCGGTGTACGGGGAGGGCTGCGCCCTCCAATCGCGACACAAGGCCGCTCCCACAGGGATCGTGTATTCATGCCTGGGTTTGATCCCTGTGGGAGCGGCCTTGTGTCGCGAAAGGGGCGCAGAGCGCCCCCGGCGATCTCAGACCAAGGTCTCGATCCGCAGCGTATTAGTCGAACCCGGCTTGCCGAAAGGCACACCGGCGGTGATCAGCAACGTGTCGCCACGGCCGGCCATGCCTTGGGCCTGGGCGATCTCCAGCGCCGTGGAGACGACTTCGTCGACCTGGCGCAGGCGGTCGTTGACCACCGAGTGCACGCCCCAGGTCACGCTCAGGCGGCGAGCGGTCCGCAGGTTCGGCGTCAGGTTGAGGATCGGCGCCCGTGGCCGCTCGCGGGCGGCACGCAGGGTCGAGGCCCCCGACTCGCTGTAGTTGACCAGCACCGCTACCGGCAGGATGCCGCTGATGCGCCGGATCGCGCAGCTGATGGCGTCCGACACGGTGGCCTCGGCCTTGGGCCGGCCGACATCGAGCTGGGCCTGGTAGTCCGGGCCGTTCTCCACCTGGCGGATGATCTTGCTCATCATCTGCACCGCTTCCAGCGGGTAGTCGCCCGAGGCGGTCTCGGCCGACAGCATCACCGCGTCGGCGCCTTCGGCCACGGCGTTGGCCACGTCGGTGACTTCGGCGCGGGTCGGGGCAGGGGAGAAACGCATGGACTCGAGCATCTGGGTGGCCACCACCACCGGTTTGCCCAGTTGGCGACAGGTGCCGATGATGCGTTTCTGGATCTGCGGCACGCTCTCGGCCGGCACTTCCACGCCCAGGTCGCCACGGGCGACCATGATCGCGTCGGACAGCTCGGCGATGGCCTGCAACTGCTCGACCGCCGAGGGTTTCTCGATCTTGGCCATCAGGTAGGCACGGTCGCCGATCAGCTGACGTGCCTCGAGGATGTCCTCGGGGCGTTGGACGAACGACAGCGCCACCCAGTCCACGCCCAGCTCCAGGCCGAAGGCCAGGTCGCGGCGGTCCTTCTCGGTGAGCGGGGAGAGGTCGAGCACCGCCTGGGGCACGTTGACCCCCTTGCGGTCGGACAGCTCGCCACCGGCCAGCACTTCGGTGTCGATGGCGTCGCTGTGCTTGGCGGTCACCCGCAGGCGCAGCTTGCCGTCGTCCAGCAGCAGGTCCATGCCCGGTTGCAGCGCGGCGATGATCTCCGGGTGAGGCAGGTTGACCCGGCGGCTGTCACCCGGGGTGGTGTCCAGGTCCAGGCGCAGGGCCTGGCCGCGTTGCAGCTGGACCTTGCCTTCGGCGAAGCGGCCGACGCGAAGCTTCGGCCCCTGCAGGTCCATGAGGATGCCCAGCGGGTAGTTCAGCTGTTGCTCGACTTCGCGGATCCACTGGTAGCGCAGGGCGTGGTCGGCGTGTTCGCCGTGGCTGAAGTTGAGACGGAAGATGTTCACCCCGGCCTCGACCAGCTGGCGGATGTCATCGATGCCTTTGATCGCAGGCCCGAGGGTGGCGAGGATTTTCACTTTTTTATCAGGCGTCATGATTGCGGAGTCTCGAGGATCAGGATGGCGCGGAAGTCGTTGACGTTGGTGCGGGTCGGCTCGGTGACGATCAGTGCGTCGAGCGCGGCGAAGTAGCCATAGCCGTTGTTGTTGTCCAGCTCATCACTGGCCGACAGGCCCAGGGCCTCGGCGCGGGCGTGGCTGTCCGGGGTCATGAAGGCGCCGGCGTTGTCCTCCGAGCCATCGATGCCGTCGGTGTCGCCGGCCAGGGCGTACACGCCGGGCAGGCCCTTGAGGTTCTCGGTGAGGCTGAGCAGGAACTCGGCGTTGCGCCCGCCACGGCCGTTGCCGCGCACGGTGACGGTGGTCTCGCCGCCGGAGAGGATCACGCAGGGGGCCTTCAGCGGCTGGCCATGCAGGACGATCTGCCGGGCGATGCCGGCATGCACCTTGGCCACCTCGCGCGACTCGCCTTCCAGGTCACCGAGGATCAGCGGGCTGAAGCCGGCCTGGCGAGCTTTCACCGCGGCGGCCTCCAGCGACTGCTGGGGCCTTGCGATCAGCTGGAAGTGGCTGCGGGCCAGGGCCGGGTCATCGGCCTTTACGGTCTCGGAAGCCGGGTTGTTGAGCCAGTCGATGACGGCCTTGGGCGCGTCGATGTTGTAGCGCTTGATGATCGCCAGGGCATCGGCGCAGGTGCTCGGGTCGGCCACGGTAGGGCCGGAGGCGATGACCGTGGCAAGGTCGCCGGGCACGTCGGAAATCGCGTAGGTGTAGACGGTGGCCGGCCAGCAGGCCTTGGCCAGGCGGCCGCCCTTGATCGCCGAGAGGTGCTTGCGCACGCAGTTCATCTCGCCGATGGTGGCGCCGGATTTCAGCAGGGCCTTGTTGATCTGCTGCTTGTCGGCCAGGGTCAGGCCCTCGGCGGGCAATGCCAGCAGGGCGGAACCGCCGCCGGACAGCAGGAAGATGACGCGGTCGTCTTCGTTCAGGTCGCTGACCAGGTCGAGCACGCGCTTGGCCACGGCCAGGCCTGCGGCGTCGGGGACCGGGTGGGCGGCTTCGACCACCTCGATCTTCTGGCAGCTGGCGCCATGGCCGTAGCGGGTGACGACCAGTCCGCAGACTTCACCCTGCCAGCTCTTCTCGACCACTTCGGCCATGGCGGCGGCGGCCTTGCCGGCGCCGATGACGATGACCCGACCACTGCGATCGGCGGGCAGGTAAGGTTCGAGGACCTGACGGGGGTGGGCGGCGGCGATGGCTGTGTCGAACAGCTCGCGCAGGAGTTTTTGTGGATCGACCGACATGGCAGGCTCCCAGGTTCTTGTTGTTCTGCAAAATCGAAAACGCCCCTGGAACTGCCTCCGTGCAGGCCGAACCAGGGGCGGGTGTTGCTCGGGGTCACCACTGGACCTGTGGTTGCAGGTTCAGCGGTGTTGGATCTGGAATCGTGGGGGCGCTTTGCGCCCCTTTCGCGACACAAGGCCGCTCCTACAGGGATTGCGTACCGCCTGTAGGAGCGGCCTTGTGTCGCGAAAGGGCTGCGCAGCAGCCCCGGAATTCAAATCACTTGTCGTCGCGGATCGAGAAGTTGGCCATGTGCTCCAGGCCCTTGATCAGCGCCGAGTGGTCCCAGTTGCCGCCGCCCAGCGCCACGCAGGTGCTGAACACTTGCTGGGCGTTGGAGGTGTTGGGCAGGTTGATGCCCAGTTCCTTGGCGCCCTGCAGGGCCAGGTTCAGGTCCTTCTGGTGCAGGTTGATGCGGAAGCCCGGGTCGAAGGTGCCCTTGATCATGCGCTCGGCATGCACTTCGAGGATCTTCGAGGAAGCGAAGCCGCCCATCAGTGCCTCACGCACCTTGGCTGGGTCCGCGCCGTTCTTGGCGGCGAACAGCAGGGCTTCGCCGACGGCCTGGATGTTCAGGGCGACGATGATCTGGTTGGCGACCTTGGCGGTCTGGCCGTCACCGTTGCCGCCGACGCGGGTAATGTTCTTGCCCATGGCTTCGAACAGTGGCAAGGCGCGCTCGAAGGCTTTCGGGCAGCCACCGACCATGATGCTCAGGGTGCCGGCCTTGGCGCCGACTTCGCCGCCGGACACCGGGGCGTCCAGGTACGCCGCGCCGGTGGCCTTGATTTTCTCGGCGAAGGCCTTGGTGGCGGTAGGGGAGATCGAGCTCATGTCGATCACCACCTTGTTCGGGCCCACGCCTTCGGCGACGCCGTTGTCACCGAACAGGACGCTTTCGACCTGCGGGGTGTCCGGAACCATGACGATGATGAACTCGGCCTCCTGAACCACCTCCTTCGGGTTGGCCAGGGCCACGGCGCCTGCGGCGATCAGGTCGGCCGGGGCTGCGTCGTGGTGGGTGGAGACGAAGATGCTGTGACCTGCTTTTTGCAGGTTCTGGGCCATGGGCTTGCCCATGATGCCGGTGCCGAGGAAGCCGATTTTAGCCATGAGATTGTGCCTCTTGTATTTGTATGAACAGGCGACAAGACCCCTGTAGGAGCGGCCTTGTGTCGCGATTGGGGCGCGAAGCGGCCCCACGATCTCAGCCAGTCAGGAAGATTGCCGGGGCTGCTGCGCAGCCCTTTCGCGACACAAGGCCGCTCCTACAACTGTCCTGCGTGGCCACTTAAATTGCGTTGTGGGTCTTCAGCCAGCCCAGGCCGGCTTCAGTGGTGGTCTTGGGCTTGTACTCCGCGCCCACCCAGCCCTGGTAGCCGATACGGTCCAGATGCTCGAACAGGAAGCGGTAGTTGATCTCGCCGGTGCCCGGTTCGTGACGGCCCGGGTTGTCGGCCAGCTGCACGTGGTTGATCAGCTTCAGGTTGGTTTCCAGGGTGCGCGCCAGGTCACCTTCCATAATCTGCATGTGATAGATGTCGTACTGCAGGAACAGGTTGTCGCTGCCGACTTCGGCCTGGATTTCCAGGGCCTGTTTCGTGGTGTTCAGGTAGAAGCCGGGGATGTCGCGGGTGTTGATCATTTCCATGACCAGGCGGATTCCGGCGGCCTTGAGCTTGTCGGCGGCGTAGCGCAGGTTTTCGACGAAGGTCTTGCGCACGGTCGCGCAGTCCAGGCCTTCGGGGCGGATGCCGGCCAGGGCGTTGACCTGGGTGTTGCCCAGGACCTTGGCGTACTCGATGGCCTTGTCGACGCCGGCGCGGAATTCTTCGACACGGTCCGGGTGGCAGGTGATGCCGCGCTCACCCTTGGCCCAGTCGCCAGCGGGGAGGTTGAACAGCACCTGGGTCAGGCCGTGGGCGTCGAGCTGCTGCTTGATCTCGGCGGCGCTGAAATCGTAGGGGAAGAGGTATTCGACGCCGCTGAAGCCAGCGTCGGCGGCGGCCTTGAAGCGGGCCAGGAAGTCCTGTTCGGTGAACAGCATGGACAGGTTGGCGGCGAAGCGAGGCATAAGTCGTCTCCTTGCGTTGAATACCCCCGCGCAAGGCGCGGGGGCGTCAGGCGATCAGTCCAGCAGCGAGATGGCGGTCGGCGCGTCGTTGCCGACCAGGGCGAGGTCTTCGAACTCGTTGACCGCGTTGATCTCGGTGCCCATGGAAATGTTGGTCACACGCTCGAGAATCACTTCGACCACCACCGGCACGCGGAACTCTTCGGCCATCTTCTGCGCCTTGAGCAGGGCAGGGGCGATGTCGGCCGGTTCGAACACGCGCAGCGCTTTGCAGCCCAGGCCTTCGACCACGGCGACGTGATCGACACCATAGGTGGCGGCGTCGGTGGAGTTGATGTTCTCGAACGCCAGTTGTACACAGTAATCCATGTCGAAACCACGCTGCGCCTGGCGGATCAGGCCGAGGTAGGCGTTGTTCACCAGCACGTGGACGTAGGGCAGGTTGAACTGCGCGCCTACGGCCAGCTCTTCGATCATGAACTGGAAGTCGTAGTCACCGGACAGCGCGACGACCTTGCGCTTCGGATCGGCCTTCACCACGCCCAGGGCGGCGGGAATGGTCCAGCCCAGCGGGCCGGCCTGGCCGCAGTTGATCCAGTGGCGTGGCTTGTACACGTGCAGGAACTGCGCGCCGGCGATCTGCGATAGACCGATGGTGCTGACGTAGCAGGTGTCCTTGCCGAACACCTGGTTCATCTCTTCGTATACGCGCTGCGGCTTGACCGGCACGTTGTCGAAGTGGGTCTTGCGTTGCAGGGTGGCCTTGCGCTCCTGGCATTCTTCCAGCCAGGCCTTGCGGCACTTCAGCTTGCCGGCGGCTTTCCACTCGCGGGCCACTTCGAGGAACACCTCCAGGGCCTTGCCGGCGTCGGAAACGATACCGAGGTCAGGGGTGAACACGCGGCCGATCTGGGTTGGTTCGATGTCGACGTGGACGAACTTGCGGCCTTCGGTGTAGACGTCTACCGAGCCGGTGTGGCGGTTGGCCCAGCGGTTGCCGATACCGAACACCAGGTCGGACTTGAGCAGGGTGGCGTTGCCGTAGCGGTGCGAGGTCTGCAGGCCGACCATGCCGACCATCAGCTCGTGATCGTCCGGGATGGTGCCCCAGCCCATCAGGGTCGGGATCACCGGCACGCCGGTCAGTTCGGCGAACTCGACCAGCTTGTCGCTGGCGTCGGCGTTGATGATGCCGCCACCGGCCACCAGCAGCGGACGCTCGGCGTCATTGAGCAGGGCCAGGGCTTTTTCGGCCTGTACGCGGCTGGCTTGTGGCTTATGTACTGGCAGCGGTTCGTAGGCGTCGATGTCGAATTCGATCTCGGCCATCTGCACGTCGAACGGCAGGTCGATCAGCACCGGGCCCGGGCGGCCGGTGCGCATTTCGTAGAAGGCCTTCTGGAAGGCATAGGGTACCTGGCCTGGCTCCAGAACGGTGGTGGCCCACTTGGTGACCGGCTTGACGATGCTGGTGATGTCGACGGCCTGGAAGTCTTCCTTGTGCAGACGCGCGCGCGGGGCCTGGCCGGTGATGCAGAGGATCGGAATGGAGTCGGCGCTGGCGCTGTACAGACCGGTGACCATGTCGGTGCCGGCAGGACCGGAAGTGCCGATGCATACACCGATGTTGCCTGGGTTGGCGCGGGTGTAACCCTCGGCCATGTGCGAGGCACCTTCGACGTGGCGAGCGAGGACGTGATCGATGCCACCGACTTTCTTCAGGGCCGAGTACAGCGGGTTGATGGCAGCCCCTGGAATGCCGAACGCGGTATCTACACCTTCACGGCGCATGACCAGAACGGCTGCATCGATTGCTCTCATTTTGCTCATGGGTTGTGCCTCATCGATTTTGTAATTGTATACAACTTGCGTTGCGACAGAGTGTATTCATGCTCTGCGCAAAAGGTCAATCCATTTTCGTCGGCAGGCGCGACTTAGCGGTCACCTCGCTGAAAAGCGGCATTTCGTCGCAGTTGGTGGGGTTGCTTCAAAATGTTGTATACAAAACATGTCTTCATTGTGTTCTATTCTGTCTATTGGTTTTCAATTGCCCTTTGGGCTTCTCACAACAAGAAGAGGACCTTTTCATGAACGCATTGACCCTGAAAGTCGCCGTCGGCGTGGTGAACGCCGCGCTCGCCGCAGGCCGCAAGATCAACGCCGCGCCCTTGACCGTGGCGGTGCTGGATGCGGGCGGGCACTTGCTGGCCTTGCAGCGCGAGGACGGCGCCAGCCTGCTGCGCCCGGAGGTGGCGATCGGCAAGGCCTGGGGCGCGGTGGCGCTGGGCAAGGGCTCGCGCCTGCTGGCGCTGGATTCGCAGCAGCGGCCGGCGTTCTACGCGGCGCTGAACGGGCTGGGCGAGCGACCGGTGGTGCCGGTGCCGGGCGGGGTGCTGATTCGCGATCGGGACGGCAAGGTGCTGGGTTCGGTGGGAATCAGTGGAGATACGTCGGATATCGACGAGCAGTGCGCGATCAGTGCGATCGAGGACGTGGGGTTGACGGCGGATGGCGGGGTGGCGGCTTAAGGCTCAGTTACCGGGGGCCGCTGTGCGGCCCATCGCCGGCAAGCCGGCTCCCACAGGGATCGTGCACTGCCTGTGGGAGTCGCTGTCAGGCCGCCTCGGGCTCGCAGCCCTTCAGCACCAGGCGGATGATGGTCTCGGCGGCGGCGTCGTAGTCGCTGTCGGCCAGCTTGGTCTTGCCGGTCACCACGGCGATCTGCCAGTCGAAATCCGCGTAGGTCTGGGTCGCCGCCCAGATGCTGAACATCAGGTGGTGCGCATCGACGTGGGCGATCTGCCCGCGCTCGATCCAGCGCTGGATGCATTCGATGTTGTGCCGGGCCTGTTCGTTCAACTGCTCGACCTGCCGCGGCGAGAGGTGCGGCGCGCCATGCATGATCTCACTGGCGAACACTTTCGAGGCATGGGGCAGGTCGCGGGAGATGCGGATCTTCGAGCGGATGTACGCGCTCAGCACCTCCTTGGGGTCGCCGTCGGCGTTGAACGGCGTCGAGGCCTGCATGATCGGCGCGATGATGCTCTCGAGCACCTCGCGGTAGAGGTTTTCCTTCGACTTGAAGTAGTAGTAGACGTTCGGCTTGGGCAGCCCGGCCTTGGCCGCGATGTCGCTGGTCTTGGTGGCGGCGAAGCCCTTGTCGGCGAATTCTTCACTGGCCGCGCGCAGGATGAGTTCCTTGTTGCGCTCGCGAATGGTGCTCATTGTCGGGGATCTTCCTCGTGGTCTGACCGCCTCTGAGAGGGATCGGGCATGGTAGCACCGGGCTGGATGAGCGCTCAAGGCAGCTGGTTTCGGCTAGAATCCGTGCTTTTCGACCCTTTGGATTAAAGAACATGGCAGGAAGCAGTCTGTTGGTGCTGATCGATGACATCGCCACGGTGCTGGACGATGTATCGGTGATGACCAAGGTCGCGGCGAAGAAGACTGCGGGGGTGCTGGGCGATGACCTGGCGCTCAATGCCCAGCAGGTGACTGGCGTGCGCGCCGAACGCGAACTCCCGGTGGTCTGGGCGGTGGCCAAGGGCTCGCTGGTGAACAAGGCGATCCTGGTGCCGGCGGCATTGCTGATCAGCGCGTTCATTCCCTGGGCGGTGACGCCGCTGTTGATGGTCGGGGGCGCCTACCTGTGCTTCGAGGGCTTCGAGAAGCTGGCGCACAAGTTCCTGCACAGCCAGGCAGAGGACCAGGCGCAGCACGAGGCGCGCAAGGAAGCCGTGGCCGACGCGAACATCGACCTTGTGGCTTACGAGAAGACCAAGATCAAGGGGGCGGTGCGCACCGACTTCATCCTCTCCGCCGAGATCATCGCCATCACCCTGGGCACGGTGGCCGATGCGCCGCTGAACCAGCAGATCATCGTGCTGTCGGGCATCGCGCTGGTCATGACCATTGGTGTCTATGGCCTGGTGGCAGGCATCGTCAAGCTCGACGACCTGGGGCTGTGGATGACGCAAAAGGCTTCGAGCCTGGCCCGGGCGGTGGGTAACGGCATCCTGCATGCTGCGCCGTACATGATGAAAAGCCTGTCGGTGATCGGTACCGCGGCCATGTTCCTGGTCGGTGGCGGCATCCTGGTGCATGGCATCGCGCCGCTGCATCACGCCATCGAGGCGTTCAGCGAAGGGCGGGGCGGGGCGTTGACCGGGGCGCTGCTCAATGGTGTGGCGGGGGTTGTCGCCGGGGCGGTAGTGCTGGCGGTGGTCGCTGTCGCGGGCAAGGTGTGGCGGGCGGTTAAACCGGCAAACTGAGGCGCCTGGCCGGGGCTTGCCCTGGTTCGCCTGTAGGAGCGGTCTTGTGCCGCGAAAGGGGCGCGAAGCGGCCCCAGTATCTCGGCATCATGCAAAATCGCCGGGGCTGCTGCGCAGCCCTTTCGCGACACAAGGCCGCTCCTACAGGCTTTACACTGGCCTCAGATCAGAAGTGCACCTTGACCAGGAAGCTCATGGTGTTCTGATCGGTGGTGAAGGCATCGCTGTCCTTGATGCCGTACTTGTTCTTCCAGTAGTCGTACTCGATACCCACGTACAGCTGCTTCTCGCCCAGGTGCAGCGCCTTGCCCAGGTCGTACTTCACCTGCGGGTTGAAGTGCAGGTTCGCCTGATAGGTGCCCCGACGGTTCTCGTCGTTGTCGACCACCCAGTCCATGAAACCGTCGATCAGGATGTCGGAGGAACCCACCGGGATGGTGTACGACCAGACCGGTGTGATCTGCCAGACGTTGTCGCCCGCACGGCTGCCGTCGGTGGTGCGCTGGTAGAAGTTCAGCTGGAAGTAGTCGAAGCCCGGGATGTTCAGGTCGAAGCCGGGACCGATCAGGTAAGACTCGGTGTCACCCTCGCCGAACTCGTAGGTCATGGCCAGCAGCACATCCTTCACCGGGCCGAACTCGAGCTTCTGGTCGAAGATCTTGCCGAACGACAGGCGTGGGCTGAACTCGCCGTAGTAGGTATTGGGGCCGTTGCTGGCGTCCTTCTTGCCCTGGTAGAAGATCTTGTCGAAGAAGAAGAAGTTGTCGCCGTACTTCCACGCATCGGCGTGCTCGAAGGTCACGGTCTGCTGGGTCTCGGGGTTGACCTTGAAGTTCTTGCCCCACAGATAGGTGAGGCTGTTGTTCTGCCATTGCAGCAGATCGCCGGCTTGGCTGGCGCCACAGGCCAGCAGGCCCCCGGCGAGGATCAGGCTATTGATGGTACGCATTGCGTGTGTCGCTCCCTTTATTGGATCTGTTGTCAGCGCTCGGGCGCTGTTCTTGTCTTTTGAGTCAGCTTTTTTCAATTGGCCACAGCTGTTTGGCAAGAGCTGCGCCAACTTTTCCGCGTTGGGCACAACCGTCCTGCTCGACGTCTTTCTGAACAGATGAAATGGGTATTTCTGGCTGGCAACACGTCGGCCAACCGCCCGAATTCATTGACTGAGCGGTCAGTAAACGCGGGCAGGATCCGTCCTGCCCTGATCGAGGGGCGCGCAGATTACTGGCTTGCGCGCTGGGCCTCAAGTGCTCCGTCCTGAAGCACGGTGTTACAAACTTGGGCGTTTGGTCAGGTTATCAGAAATGAACCTTCACCAGCGCACTGGCGACGCTCTGATTGCTGTCGACATTGCCGCGGCTGTCGATACCGTACTTGTCCTTCCAGTAGCTGTATTCGAAGCCGACGTAGAGCTGCTTGGCGCCCAGGTTCAGAGCCTTGCCGAGGTCGTACTTGACCTGTGGGTTGAACTGCAGGTTGGCGTGGTAGGTACCGCGGCGAGTCTGGTCGTTGTCGACGACCCAGTCGATGTAGCCGTCGATCAGAATGTCGGATTTGCCTACGGGAAGCGTGTAGGACCAGGCCGGGGTGATCTGCCAGACGTTGTCACCGGGGCGGCTACCTTCGGTGTTGCGCACGTAGAAGTTCAGGGTGAAGTAGTTGAAGCCGGGAACATTGAGGTCGAAGCCAGGGCCGATCAGGTAGGCCTCGTTATCACCCTCGCCACGCTCGTAGGTCATGGCCAGCAGCACGTCCTTGATCGGCCCGAAGGCCAGGTTGCGATCGAAGATCTTGCCGAACGACAGACGTGGACTGAACTCACCGTAGTAGGTGGTCACCCCTTTGCCGGGGTCGGCCTTGCCGTTGTAGAAGATCTTGTCGACGAACAGGAAGGTGTCGCCGTATTTCCACTTGTTGGCGTGCTCGAAGGTGATCGTCTGCTGGATATCGGGGTTGACCTTGAAATCCTTGCCATACAGGTAGGTCAGGCTTTCGCCGTGCCACTGCAGCCATTCGCCGGCGTGGACGGGGAGGGTGGCCAGCAGGCTGCTGCCCAGCAGAACGGACGAGGTGATGCGCTTCATGTCGTGATTCCCGGACTTATTGTTTTTGTTAGGGCTTTTTCGGCGCGCAGGCGCCCCGGGCGGCCCATTCCGGCGGGCCGACGGTGCAACGGTTACTGCTTGGGTCGAGCAGGGCGGCAAGTGCTGCCGCCCCTTGTCACTCAATGCTGGTGGCAGGCGTCGTTGTGCGCGGCGCGGTCGGCGCCACCGAGGATGTTGAACAGCAGGTTCAGCACCAGGGCGCTGAGGGTGGCCATGGCGATGCCACTGTGGGTGATCGGTTCCATCCACTGCGGCATCTGTGCGAAGAACTCCGGGCGCACCACCGGGATCAGGCCGAAACCGACGCTGACCGCGACCAGCAGCTGGTTGCGCCGGTCGGCGATGTCCGCCTCCTGGAGGATCTTGATCCCGGTGGCGGTGACCATGCCGAACATGGCGATGGACGCGCCGCCCAGTACCGCGGGCGGGATCGAGGCGATCAGGAAGGCCGCCTTGGGCAGCAGGCTGAGCAGGATCAGCAGGGCGCCAGCCATCACCGTGACGTAGCGGCAGCGTACCCCGGTCATCTGCACCAGGCCGATGTTCTGGGCGAAGGAGGAGTGGGTGAAGGTGTTGAAGAAGCCGGCGATGAACGATGCGCCCGCGTCGCACAGCAGGCCGCGACGCAGCATCCCTGGCGTTACCTCGCGATCAGTCACCTTGCCCAGGGCCAGGAACATGCCGGTGGACTCGACGAAGATGATCACCACCACCAGGCACATCGACAGGATCGGCGCCAGGCTGAAGGTCGGCATGCCGAAGTGCAGAGGGGTGACCACCTGCAGCCAGGGAGCATCGTTCAGGCCCGAGAGGTCGACCATGCCGATGGAGCCGGCGAGGATGTAGCCCAGGCCCATGCCCACCAGCACCGACACGTTGACCCAGAAGCCACGCATGAAGCGGTTGATCAGCAGGATCACCGCCAGCACCAGGCCAGCGACCATCAGGTAGATCGGTGCGCCGAAGGCTTCGGCTTCATGACCACCACCGGCCCAGTTGACCGCCACCGGGAACAGCGACAGGCCGATGGAGGTGATGACCGTGCCGGTCACCAGCGGTGGGAAGAAGCGCACGACCTTGGACATGAACGGCGCGATCAGCATGCCGAAGAACCCGGCGGCGATGGTCGCGCCGAAGATCCCCTGCAGGCCGACGCCGGGCATGCCGGCCATGGCTACCATGCTGCCGACCGCGGCGAAGCTGGCACCCATCATGACGGGCATGCGGATGCCCACAGGGCCGATACCGAAGGATTGGACGATGGTGGCAACGCCGGCGACCAGCAGGTCGGCGTTGATCAGGAAGGCGACTTCTTCGCGGGACAGGCCCGCCGCCTGGCCGATGATCAGCGGCACGGCGATGGCGCCGCCGTACATCAGCAGAACGTGTTGCAGACCCACCAGGATCAGCTGGAACAAGGGCAGGGGCTGTCGTGGCGGCGCAACAGGAATGTACGCCTTGGGTGACTCGGACATGCAGCACCTCGAGTTTTGTTTTTATTCTCGGATCCAAGCGGGCGACTTCACGTGGCAGGCTCCGGTGAAGGAGGCTGGGGGTCCCACGTGAAGACGTACGCTCGATGCTTGCTTGTTGCTTGGAGCTTGTAATCGAGGCCGGCAGTGCCGGCCTCATCGCGGGACAAGCCCGCTACCACGAAGGGCGGTTTATCAGTTGACGCGCGCGCCGTTGGCGATCCAGTCACCGACCAGCTTGCGCTCTTCAACGGTCATCTGGGTGATGTTGCCCAGCGGCATGATCTGGCTGGCGACGGCCTGCGCCTGGATGCGCGCGGCCTGGGCCTGGATCTGCTGCGGGGTGTCGAACATCACGCCGCCAGGTGCGGCGCTGAACAGCGGGCTGGTCGGCTTGGCCGAGTGGCACACGGTGCAGCGCTCCTGGATGACGTTGTGGATCTTGTCGAAACCATCGGTGGCCGCCTTGGCGGTAGCCTCGGCCGGCACTGCGGCGGGGGCTTCGGCAGCCTTGGTGGCCTCTTCGGCACGCAGCTCGGCGGCGGTCTTGCCGCCTACGGCGGTGGCTGGCAGCGGCTGGTACTCGACCTTCGCGGCGGCCTGCTCAGGGGCGGTCGGCAGCGGCTTGGGGCCGGTCACGTAGGCCAGGCAGATCATCGCCAGGGCGCCGACGGGCAGGGTCCAGGCGTACTTGTTGCTGTCGTGGCGGGTGTTGAAGTAGTGACGGATCAGTACCGCGGCCACCGCGATCCCGGCCAGGATCAGCCAGTTGTACTGGCTGCCGTAGGTGCTCGGGAAGTGGTTGCTGATCATGATGAACAGCACCGGCAGGGTGAAGTAGTTGTTGTGGCGCGAACGCAGCAGGCCCTTGGCCGGCAGTACCGGGTCGGGGGTCTGGTTGTTCTCGATCGCCGCCACGAGCTGGCGCTGGGCCGGCATGATGATGCGGAACACGTTGCCGACCATGATGGTGCCGATGATCGCGCCGGTGTGCAGGTAGGCGCCACGGCCGCTGAACACCAGGCTGAAGCCCCAGCAGGCGGCGATGATCAGCACGAACAGCACGCCGCCCAGCAGGGCCGGTTGCTTGCCCAGGGGCGAGTCGCACAGGAAGTCGTAGATGAACCAGCCGGCAACCAGCGAACCGATACCGATGGCCACGCCTTCGGCACCGCTCAGGGTGCTGCCGGGCGCCAGCAGGTAAAGGCTTGGGTTCCAGTAGAACACCACGCACAGCAAGGCGATCCCGGACATCCAGGTGAAGTAGGCTTCCCATTTGAACCAGTGCAGGTTCTCGGGCATTTTCGGCGGTGCGAGCTTGTATTTCTCCAGGTGGTAGATACCACCGCCGTGAATGGCCCAGAGGTCACCCGACAACCCATCGCGCGGGTTGCTTCGGTTCAGGTGGTTCTCCAGCCAGACAAAGTAGAACGATGCACCGATCCAGGCCACGCCGGTGATCATGTGAACCCAGCGAATGCTCAGGTTCAGCCATTCGTGAAGGTGTGCTTCCACAGTATGTACCTCTCGCCAGTCACCTTTTCGATGACCGACCCTTTCTTATTGGTGGGGATTGAGGATCAACATCTGTTCCTCGGGGAAGTAATGCTCATCGCAGTTGTTGCCGGAACCACTGCGATCAACCACCAGGAAGTCATCCCGCTTTTCGATCGTCAGCACCGGGTGGTGCCAGACGCCGCGATGGTAATTGACGCCCTGCCTGCCATTACTGCGGAAGGCACGGACCAAGCCTGATACAGGTGCATCGCCAACGGGCGCGACCACGATCAGAAAGGGGTTGCCGAGCAGCGGGATGAAAGCCTGGCTGCCCAGCGGATGGCGTTCCAGCATGCGCACGGTCAGCGGCATGTCCAGCGCGTCGGCGCGGAAGATGCTGATGATCGCCTTGTCTTCGGGCTCGGCGGTCTCGACCGTGGCGAGCTTGTGGAAGCGCATGGTCGAGCCGTTGTTGATCATGAAGTGGTCGCTGCCGTCGGTTTCGATCACGTCACCGAAGGGGGCGAAGGCTTCTTTGGTCAGGGGCTCGATCATCAGGGTGCGCATGCGGTTATCTCTTCTATGTTCGTTGTTCTGGATTCTGGTGGACCGGCCTGCCGGGCCCTGGGTGCGGACGCGTCACGCACTCGGGCGAGGCGGGCACGCAGCCCTCAAAGCTGCAGCAGGCGGAACAGGGCGATCAGGTTGATCTGCGCCAGGGCTTCCTTGAACTCGGCATCCCGGTCGTTGTGGATGCGCTTTTCGAAGGAGGCAAGGATCTGGTGTCGGTTGCTGCCCTTGACCGCCATGATGAACGGGAACTGGAACTTGGCCTTGTAGGCGTCGTTCAGTTCGGTGAACCGGGCGAACTCTTCGGCGGTGCACTGGTGGATGCCGGCGCCGGCCTGTTCGTTGGTGCTCGATTCGGTCAGCTCGCCCTGGACGGCGGCCTTGCCGGCCAGGTCCGGGTGAGCGTTGATCAGTGCCAACTGCTCGGCGTGGCTGGCACTGAGGAGGATGTCGCTCATGCGCTGGTGCAGCGCCTCGATCTCGTCCAGCTCGGCCAGCTGCCCCAGGTCATAGGCCTTCTCGGCGACCCACGGCGAGTGCTCGTAGATGTCGGCGAAGGCGGCGACGAAAGCGGCGCGCTCGAGGGTGGAGGGCTTGAGGGTCTTGAAGGCGGTCATCAGGCGGTCTCTTTCTTGTACGGGTGGGTGGCGTGCCAGTGGCGGGCGATGTCCACGCGACGGGCGAACCAGACCTGGTCGTGGCTCTTGGCGTAGTCGACGAAGCGCTTGAGCGCGGCCAGGCGCGCCGGACGGCCGACCAGGCGGCAGTGCAGGCCGATCGAAAGCATCTTGGGCGACTCGGCGCCTTCGGCGTACAGCACGTCGAAGGCGTCTTTCAGGTACTGGAAGAACTGCTCGCCACAGTTGAAGCCCTGGACCTGGGTGAAGCGCATGTCGTTGGTGTCCAGGGTGTAGGGGATCACCAGGTGCGGCTTGTCGGTCGGGTTGTTCGGCTCCCAGTAGGGCAGGTCGTCGTCATAGGTGTCGCTGTCGTAGAGGAAGCCGCCTTCCTCCATCACCAGGCGACGGGTGTTCGGGCCGGTGCGGCCGGTGTACCAGCCCAGCGGGCGCTCGCCGGTGATTTCGGTGAGGATGCGGATGGCCTCGAGCATGTGCTCGCGCTCTTGTGCTTCATCCATGTACTGGTAGTCGATCCAGCGGTAGCCGTGGCTGCAGATCTCGTGGCCGGCTTGGGCCATGGCGCGGATCACGTCGGGGTGGCGCTGGGCGGCCATGGCCACGGCGAAGATGGTCAGCGGCACACCGCTGTCCTTGAACAGCTTGAGCAGGCGCCATACGCCGGCGCGACTGCCGTACTCGTAGAGCGATTCCATGCTCATGTTGCGCACGCCCTGCAACGGCTGGGCGGCGACCATTTCAGACAGGAACGCTTCGGACTCTTTGTCGCCGTGCAGGACGTTGCGCTCGCCACCTTCCTCGTAGTTGAGCACGAAGGACAGTGCAATGCGGGCATTCCCCGGCCATTGCGGATGAGGTGGGTTGTTGCCGTAACCGATCAGGTCGCGAGGGTAGTCAGCGCTCACTGCAGTCTTCCTTCTTGTACGTTTGTGCGGGAGGGGGCGAGGCCGCGTCGGGATGTCGCACCACCGGATGGGCTGATTGTATACAACTTCTGAAATCTTTTGTAAGCCTGTTTTTCCGCATTTCTTCCCATTTGTCGCTTGAGGATAGCTTGCAAGAAACCTGCCTGGTTGGTCAGCTTAATGACGTGAGTGTCTTTATGGAGCCTGTCTTTGCGACTGACGGGCTAAGCGAACAGGGTCGCTCGGGAGGGGAGAAAAAATTGTGTACAATTTAAATCGAAACTGTCTTAATGGCGTCATTCCCGCACGCCGAAGGCTTCGTGCCCGGTGATTGCCGAGTATTTTTTGCCCACGCATATGACAAGAGGCGACAAGCAAATGGGACGTTTGACCACACACGTACTGGACGCCGCGCATGGCTGCCCGGGCAGCTCGATCAAGGTCGAGTTGTACCGCGTCGAAGGCCAGCAGCTGGAACTGGTGAACACTGCCCTGACCAACAGCGATGGTCGCGTCGATGCGCCGCTGCTGCAGGGTGACGATTACCGTACCGGCGTCTATCAATTGCAGTTCAGCGCCGGTGACTACTACCGCGCTCGTGGTGTGACATTGCCGGATACCGCGTTTCTCGACGTGGTCGTGCTGCGTTTCGGTATCGACGAGAAGCAGGAGCACTACCACGTGCCGCTGCTGATCTCGCCGTACAGCTATTCGACCTATCGTGGAAGCTAGTTGGTCGCTAGAAGAATCTTCGTAGGTCCTTGCCCGCCCTCACACTGGCGGGCTTTTTTTATGTTTCCCGGATGATGTCACGCCTGGTTTCGGGAGGCGTCGGCCCAGATGCTTGCGCCCCGGCGCCAGTACGAAGAATATCGCCCGTATTGTACAAGGCTTTATCTACGACGCCGCTGAAAAATCCCCCCAAAAGGTTGAATGTCATGCCGACCCATGCATCGGCACTTTTGCTTCTTTTGAAATCACCTCCCCATTCCGAGGCCGATATAAAGAAGTTGTATGAATTGCTCTTCCCGTTGTGTGTGGCTTCTATGTACGTTGTTGCCTTTGCCGGGGGCAGATTGTTGTTCTCGTGACTTCCTAGGTTTCGGTTCACACCGATGACCGCGTTGCCGAAGAGCGTCGCACGGCTTGCTTTTTCCGCGACTTCCTTGCGTGTGGGGGAGAACTGATCGGCGGAGACCGGACCAGAGGTCAAGGCATTGACCACCACGCGTGCTACGTCGGAGATATACGATTTGGCTCTCTCAGGCGCACGGCCACTGGGGTCGGTGCGGTTTATCGGATCGCCCTGGCAATACGCATAGCTATTGATTCCGCCCGCATTGAAGGGGCTCCAGGCATCCGGCGTCAGAAATCGCATCAGCGCCGGGGCGAATGACCTATATCCATTACCCAAGATGTAGTGACTTGTCGATCTCTCGAGATATTGACCGATAAATGCCAATCGCCCGCTGCCTGTCGGATGCGCGCTGAAACCATAAGGTGTGTAGCGCAAACGAGAGGGGAGTCCAAGAATGCCGAGAGACGAACCGAGGCTGTCGGTTGGGATGATGTTTTGGCTGGTCGGGAGGGCTTGCTGGCGCTGAATCGATGACATTGTGTCCCTCGTCGACTGAGAAGTGGCAGGCTTCGAGTGTGTTGAGCAGGTCGATGACGGTCAACTGACAGAACTGATAGGCATCATTGCAATCGCTGGCCTGACAGTAACTGAGGATCGAGGTGACCAGGCCCGGGAGCCTGGTCTCTCAGTGCCTTAGAGGAATATGAACTTCGCGATGAAGATCACGCACAGTACCCACAAACTTGCCGAGATCTCCTTGAACTTCCCGGTCCCGGCCTTCAGCGCCACGTAGCTGATGAAGCCCAAGGCAATGCCGTCGGCGACGGAGAAGGTCAGCGGCATCATGATCACCGTGACGATCGCCGGGATGCTGTCGGTGGCTTCGTCCCAATCGATGTGCGCCATGCTGCCCATCATCAGCATCGCCACATAGATCAGCGCGCCGGCGGTGGCATAGGCCGGAATCATCCCCGCCAGCGGCGCGAAGAACATCGCCGCGATGAACAGCACGCCGACCACCACCGCGGTCAGGCCGGTACGCCCGCCCGCCGCCACACCTGCGGCACTTTCCACGTAGCTGGTCACGGGCGGCACGCCGACCACGGCGCCGAACACGCTGGAGGTACTGTCGGCCTTCAGCGCCCGCGACAGGTTCTCGATGCGCCCGTCCGGCGCCACCAGGTTGGCGCGCTGCGCCACGCCCATCAGCGTGCCGGCGGTGTCGAACATGTGCACGAACAGGAACGCCAGTACCACGCTGATCATGCTGACGTTGAACACGCCGGCCACGTCCATGGCCATCCAGGTCGGTGCCAGGCTCGGCGGCATCGACATCACCCCGCCGAATTTCACCAGGCCCAGGCCCCAGCCGACCATGGTGACACCGATGATGCTGATCAGGATCGCGCCGAACACGCGTTTGTAGCTGAGGATGGCGATCAGCAGGAAGCACAGTGCCGCCAGCAGCGGGCCGGGTTCATGCAGCGAGCCCAGCTTGACCAGGGTGGCCGGGCTGTCGACGATGATGCCCGCCGTCTTCAGGCCGATCAGCCCGAGGAACAATCCGACGCCGGCCCCCATGGCATGGCGCAGGCTCACCGGGATGCTGTTGAGCAGCCACTCGCGCACGCGCGATACGGTCAGGAACATGAACAGCACGCCCGAGACGAACACCGCCCCCAGCGCGGTTTCCCAGGTGTAGCCCATGGTCCCGACCACGGTGTAGGTGAAGAAGGCGTTGAGCCCCATGCCCGGTGCCAGCCCCACCGGCCAGTTGGCGTACAGGCCCATCAGCAGGCAGCCGAGCGCGGCGGCGATGCAGGTGGCGACGAATGCCGCACCGTGGTCGATACCGGCGTCGGCCATGATGTTGGGGTTGACGAAGATGATGTAGGCCATGGTGATGAAGGTGGTCACCCCGGCGATCAGCTCTGTCCTGACGGTGCTGCCATGTCGCTTGAGTTTGAAAATCCGTTCCAGCCAGCCCGTTTCGAGCGGTGGGGCGAGATCCAGCGTAGGTGCTTCGGATTTGCGGCTTTCCACAGCGAGTACTCCTCAAGTCTTTCTTGTTGTTCGAAGCCTGGTCCTGAGCCAACGCACTTGGGGGCTTCGCGAGGGAGGGTGTGGCAGACGTCCGACCATTTTGTTGACTTATGGGTCAGGAAGTTGCTCGCAGGATTATGCGTTTGTGTACAAATAATGCAAATAATGTTTTATCTTTTGTGCGCGCAAACCGCCGTACAACGGCTATATAGGTTAAAGGCTATCTGCAGAAACGGGTCAGCCTGTGTACAATGGCGCCATACCTTGGCCCATCATCATCTTCCCGGACTTGCCATCCCCCCGCTGACAGGTATTACAGTCACGGTCCGACAGGCAGATCCTTCGTGCTCGAGAGCCCATGAACGAACAGCTGCAACCTCTGAAAAAACCTGCGCGTACTGGCAAGGCCGGCCGCAGTGGTACCCAGGACGACATCGTCTATGCGCATATCTTCGAGGCGATCCTCGAGCAGCGTCTGGCGCCGGGGACCAAGTTGAGCGAGGAAGCGCTGGGCGAGATCTTCGGCGTCAGCCGCACCATCATCCGTCGCGCGCTGTCGCGCCTGGCCCACGAGAGCGTGGTGCTGCTGCGACCCAACCGCGGGGCCGTGGTGGCCAGCCCTACCGTCGAGGAAGCGCGCCAGGTGTTCTTCTCCCGGCGCATGGTCGAGCGCGCCATCACCGAGCTGGCCGTGCAGCACGCGACCCTCGATCAACTCAACGAACTGCGCCAGATGGTCCGCGAGGAGCGCGACAGCTTCTCGCGTGGCGACCGTGGCGCCGGCATCCGCCTCTCCGGCGAATTCCACCTCAAACTGGCCGAAGCCGCTGGCAATGCGCCGCTGGTGAGCTTCCAGCGCAGCCTGGTATCACAGACCTCGCTGATCATCGCCCAGTACGAGAGCGGCAACCGTTCGCACTGTTCGTATGACGAGCACATGCAACTGATCGATGCCATCGAAGCGCGTGATGCCGAGCAGGCAGTGAGCCTGATGATGCATCACATGGACCATATCGACAGCAAGCTCAACCTTGACGAGGAAAGCGCCTCGGACGACCTGCATGCGGTGTTTTCGCACCTGCTGAAAAAGCCCAAGGCCGCCGCCAAGGGTTGAACGTTTGCCAGAATGATCGAGGGGCTGCTTTGCAGCCCCTTGTCGTTTCTGGCCATTTGCCGGGTCCCTGATAAATTTACTAGTTGCAAACCCCTGTTCAATGTAGTTGGGCTTGCGCAGTCGTTGCGTCCAATTACTTGAGGAGAGGTCCATGACCATGTCTCTGGGTGTGCGCATGGGTGCCGAGCTGGTCGGCACCTTCTGGTTGGTTCTGGGTGGGTGTGGCAGTGCCGTGCTGGCCGCCAGCTCACCTATCGGTATCGGTGTGCTCGGTGTGGCTTTCGCCTTCGGCCTGACGGTGCTGACCATGGCCTTCGCCATCGGCCATATCTCCGGTTGTCACCTCAATCCCGCGGTGTCGTTCGGCCTGGTGGTGGGCGGTCGTTTTCCGGCCAGGGAGTTGCTGCCCTACGTCATCGCCCAGGTCATCGGCGCCGTTCTCGCGGCGGGTGTCATCTACCTCATCGCCAGTGGCAAGGCGGGTTTCGAAGTAGCCAACGGCATGGCTTCCAATGGCTATGGCGAGCACTCGCCGGGTGGCTACACCCTGGCTGCTGGCTTCATCAGCGAAGTGGTGATGACGGCGATGTTCCTGGTGATCATCATGGGCGCCACGGATGCCCGGGCGCCGGCAGGGTTCGCACCGATCGCCATCGGCCTGGGGCTGACCTTGATCCACCTGATCTCGATCCCGGTGACCAACACTTCGGTGAACCCGGCGCGTAGCACCGGGCCTGCGTTGTTCGTCGGCGGTTGGGCGTTGCAGCAGCTGTGGTTGTTCTGGCTGGCGCCGCTGATCGGGGCGGCGATTGGCGGGGCGCTGTACCGGGGCCTGGCGAAACAGCCTTAGCAGCCTGTCGCGGGGCAAGCCGGCTTGCCCCGCGCTCTTGTCAGCGCTGGTGCACGCGGCGCCCGGCGGCGTAGGTCTGGAGCACGGTGCGGTCGTCGCCCAGGGTGGTGAGCACGAACAAGGTTTCCTCGATGCTGCTGGACTGCTGGATGCGGTAGTCCAGCAGCGGGGTGGCCTTGTAGTCGAGCACCACGAAGTCGGCGTCGTTACCGGGGCGCAGGCTGCCGATGCGATCGTCCAGGCGCAGGGCGCGGGCGCCGCCGAGGGTGGCCAGGTACAGCGATTTGTACGGGTGCAGGCGAGCGCCTTGCAGCTGCATCACCTTGTACGCCTCATTCAGGGTATTGAGCAGCGAGAAGCTGGTGCCGGCGCCGACATCGGTGCCCAGGCCCACGTTGACCTTGAAGCGCTCGGCCTGGGGCAGGTTGAACAGGCCGCTGCCGAGGAACAGGTTGGACGTCGGGCAGAAGGCCACCGCCGAACCGGTCTCGGCCAGGCGCTGGCACTCGTCGTCGCACAGGTGCACACCGTGGGCGAACACCGAGCGCTCGCCGAGCAGCTCGAAGTGGTCGTAGACGTCCAGGTAGCCCTTCTGTTCGGGGAACAGCGATTTGACCCAGTCGATTTCCTTGAGGTTCTCGGACAGGTGGGTGTGCATGTACACGCCCGGGTGCTCCTTGAGCAACTGCCCTGCCACGCTCAGCTGTTCCGGCGTGCTGGTCGGCGCGAAGCGCGGGGTGACCGCGTAGTGCAGGCGGCCCTTGCCATGCCAGCGCTCGATCAGCGCCTTGCTGTCGCGGTAGCTGGATTCGGCGGTGTCGGTCAGGTAGTCGGGGGCGTTGCGGTCCATCATCACCTTGCCGGCGATCATGCGCAGGTCCAGGCGCTCGGCCTCTTCGAACAGGGCGTTGACCGATTCGGGGTGCACGCTGCCGAACACCAGCGCGGTGGTGGTGCCGTTGCGCAGCAGCTCCTTGAGGAAGATCTTGGCCACCTGGTCGGCGTGGGCCTTGTCGGCGAACTGCTTCTCGCAGGGGAAGGTATAGGTGTTCAGCCAATCCAGCAGTTGCTCACCGTAGGAACCGATCATGCCGGTCTGCGGGAAGTGGATATGGGTGTCGATGAAGCCTGGGGTGATCAGCGCATCCTGGTAGTGCTCGATCGGGATGCCGGCGTCGAGGGTCGGCAGCAGCTCGCTGGCATGGCCGAGGGCGCTGATGCGACCGTCGTCGACCACCAGCAGACCGTCTTCATAGTATTCGCAGGATGCCTCCACGCCGACCTCGGCGGGGTCGGCGATGCTGTGCAGGATGGCGGCTCGGTAGGCTTTGCGGGTTGCGCTCATGGGGCTCTCGTCAAAGGGTCTGGCTGCGTCGCGAGGACGGCAGCAACTGGGCGATGGGGCCTGAATTGGCGGCAGCGTCGTGCTGGCCGAAGCAGGCGTTGTAGGTGGCTATGATTTCGGCGGCGATGGACACGGCGATCTCGATCGGCAGCTTGCCCTTGACTTCGGCCAGCCCCATCGGGCAACGCATCCGCGCCATCAGGCCGTCATCGAAGCCGCGCTCGCGCAGGCGGTGCTCGAACTTGACCCGCTTGGTCTTCGAGCCGATCAGGCCGAACCAGGTGAAATCATTGCGCTTGAGAATCGCGGCGGTCAGTTCCAGGTCCAGCTGGTGGTTGTGGGTCATGACGATGCAGTAGCTGCCGGCGGGCAGGTCGGCGACTTCGTCGACCGGCTCTTCGCTGACGATCTTGCTCACCCCGTTGGGGATGAGTTCGGGGAACTCCTGCTCGCGCGAATCGATCCAGCGCACCCGGCAGGGCAGCGCGGCGAGCAAGGGTACCAGAGCGCGGCCGACATGGCCCGCGCCGAACACGGCGATCTCGGCCTGCACGCCGGTCATCGGCTCGAACAGCAGCACGGTGGCGCCGCCGCAGCATTGGCCGAGGCTGGCGCCAAGACTGAAGCGCTCCAGATGTGGCGTGGCGCGGTGTTCCTCGAGCATCTGCCGGGCGATGTGCAGGGCCTTGAACTCCAGGTGGCCACCGCCGATGGTGTCGTACAGCGCGCTGGCGCTGACCACCATTTTCGAGCCGGCATTGCGTGGCGTGGAGCCGCGTTCCTCGATGATTGTCACCAGGACGCAGGGTTCGCCGCGGGCTTGATGGTCGGCGAGGGCGTTGATCCATTGGTGCATGTCTTCAATCCTCCTCGATCCCCTGTAGGAGCGGCCTTGTGTCGCGAAAGGGCTGCGTAGCAGCCCCAAAAATTCTCATTGCTGCAGAGATCCTGGGGCCGCTGCGCGACCCTTTCGCGACACAAGGCCGCTCCCGCAGGGGGCGGCATCAGTGGGTAACGGTTTCCAGTTCGTGCGAGGCCGATTGCATTGCAGTCACCGCCTTGCGCATCTGTTCGCAACCCCACAACACCCGCTCCGGCGTCGATGGCGCGTCGATCTCGGGCTGCACGCGGTAGTCGGCGATGCTCGCCACCGCGTCCTTGATCGCGCACCAGGCGGCGATCCCCAGCATGAACGGCGGCTCGCCCACGGCCTTGGAATGGAACACCGTGTCCTCGGGGTTCTTGCGGTTCTCCACCAGCTTGACCCGCATGTCGATCGGCATGTCGGCCACCGCCGGGATCTTGTAGCTGGCCGGGCCGTTGGTCATCAGCTTGCCCTTGGCGTTCCACACCAGCTCCTCGGTGGTCAGCCAGCCCATGCCCTGGACGAAGCCGCCTTCCACCTGGCCGATGTCGATGGCCGGGTTCAGCGAATCGCCGACGTCATGCAGGATGTCGGCACGCAGCATCTTGTACTCGCCGGTGAGGGTGTCGACGATGACTTCCACGCAGGCGGCGCCGAAGGCGAAGTAATAGAACGGCCGGCCACGGGCCTGGGAGCGATCGTAGAAGATCTTCGGCGTGCGGTAGAAGCCGGTGGTCGACAGCGACACCTGGGCGAAGTAGGCCTGCTGCACCAGCTGCTCGAAGCTGACGATCTGGTCACGCACGCGCACATGGCCGTTGCGGAACTCGACGTCTTCCTCGGTGACGTTGTAGTGCCGGGCGGCGAACTCGGTCAGGCGCTTCTTGAGGATCTCGGCGGCGTTCTGCGCGGCCTTGCCGTTCAGGTCGGCGCCGCTGGAGGCCGCGGTCGGCGAAGTATTGGGCACCTTGTCGGTGTTGGTGGCGGTGATCTGGATGCGGTTGAAGTCGACCTGGAACACCTGCGCCACCACCTGGGCCACCTTGGTGTTCAGACCCTGGCCCATCTCGGTGCCGCCGTGGTTCAGATGGATGCTGCCGTCGGTGTAGATGTGGATCAGGGCACCGGCCTGGTTGAGGAAAGTGGCGGTGAACGAGATGCCGAATTTCACCGGAGTCAGCGCCAGGCCCTTCTTCAAGACCGGACTGTTGGCGTTGAAGCGGTGGATCGACTCGCGGCGCTCGTGGTAGTCGCTGCTGGCCTCGAGCTCGTCGGTCATTTCCTCGAGCATGTTGTGCTCGACGGTCTGGTAGTAGTGGGTGACGTTGCGCTCGGTCTTGCCGTAGTAGTTGGCCTTGCGCACCGCCAGCGGGTCCAGCGCCAGATGGCGGGCGATATGGTCCATCACCTGCTCGATGGCGACCATGCCCTGCGGGCCGCCGAAACCGCGGTAGGCGGTGTTGGAGGCGGTGTTGGTCTTGCAGCGGTGGCCATGCACCGTGGCGTCGCCCAGGTAGTAGGCGTTGTCGGAGTGGAACATGGCGCGGTCGACGATCGAGCCGGAAAGGTCCGGAGAATAGCCACAGTTGCCGGCCAGGTCGAAGTTGATCCCGTGCAGGCGGCCGGTGTCGTCGAAGCCGACGTCGTACTCGACGTAGAACGGATGGCGCTTGCCGGTCATCATCATGTCTTCGACGCGGGGCAGGCGCATCTTGGTTGGCTGGCCGGTCAGGCGCGCGATCACCGCGCACAGGCAGGCCGGGCTGGCGGCCTGGGTTTCCTTGCCACCGAAGCCGCCGCCCATGCGGCGCATGTCGACGACGATCTTGTGCATCGGCACGTCGAGTACCTCGGCGACCAGCTTCTGTACCTCGGTCGGGTTCTGCGTGGAGCAGTAGACGATCATGCCGCCATCTTCGCTGGGCATCACCGAGCTGATCTGGGTCTCCAGGTAGAAGTGCTCCTGGCCGCCGATGTGCAGGCTGCCCTGGATACGGTGCGGGGCACTGGCCAGGGCCGCGTCCGAATCACCGCGCTTGTGGGTGTGGCTGTCGAGCACGAAGTGCTTCTTGCGCAGGGCCTCGACCACGTCGAGCACCGGTTCCAGGTCTTCGTACTCGACGATCGCCGCCATTGCCGCGCGTCGCGCGGTGTCCAGGTCGCGGGCGGCCACGGCAAGCACCGGCTGGCCGAAGAACTCGACCTTGTCGATGGCCAGCAGTGGGTCGCCGGCCACCACCGGGCCGATGTCCTTGAGCCCCGGAATGTCCTCGTGGGTAATGGCGATGCGCACGCCTTCGAACTGGTAGCAGGGTGCGGTGTCGATGCGCAGGATGCGCGCATGGGCGCGGTCGGCGGTGCGCGCGAACACGTGCAGCTGGTTGGGGAATTCCAGGCGGTCGTCGATGTACACCGCTTCACCCGCCACGTGCTTGTCGGCGCTGTCGTGCTTGAGACTGCGCCCGACCCCGGTGGTCAGGTCCTGGCTGAACAGTGCGGCCATCTCGGCCTGGCTCTTGACGGCGTGATGGTTAGACATAGGCGGTCACCCGGGTTTCGATGTGCGGCGTTTGCAGTTCGATGAAGTACTTGCGCAACAGGTTCTGCGCGGTCAGCAGGCGGTATTCGCGGCTGGCGCGGAAGTCGCTGAGCGGGGTGAAGTCCTCGGCCAGGGCCTGGCAGGCGCGGTCGATGCTGGCCTGGTTCCATGGCTTGCCGCGCAGGGCCGCCTCGCAGGCGCGGGCGCGTTTCGGGATCGCGGCCATGCCGCCGAAGGCGATACGCACGCCGCTGACCACGCCGTTTTCGATGCTCAGGTTGAAGGCCGCGCACACGGCGGAAATGTCGTCGTCCAGGCGCTTGGACACCTTGTAGGCGCGGAAGGCCCAGTCGTTGCTGGCGCGCGGGACGATGATCTTCTCGATGAACTCGCTGTCCTGGCGCGCCGTGATGCGGTAATCGATGAAGTAGTCCTCCAGGGCCAGGGTGCGCTGGCGCTCGCCCTGGCGCAGGACGACCTGCGCATCCAGGGCGATCAGCAGGGGCGGTGAGTCGCCGATCGGCGAGGCGTTGCCGATATTGCCGCCCAGCGTGCCCTGGTTGCGTATCTGCAGCGAGGCGAAGCGGTGCAACAGAGCGCCGAAGTCGGGGTATTCCTCGTTCAGCGCGGTGTAGCAGTCGGTCAGCGGGGTGGCCGCGCCGATTTCCAGATGGGTCGCGGTCTTGTCGATGCGCTTGAGTTCGGCGACGTGGCCGACGTAGATCATCACCGGCAGCGTGCGATGGAACTGGGTGACCTCCAGTGCCAGGTCGGTACCGCCGGCCAGCAGGCGGGCTTCGGGGTGCGAGCTGTAGAGGTCGGCCAGATCGGCCACGGTCAACGGCACCAGGCAGCGCTTGTCGCCACTGTTGAGCTCGCCGGTCTGTTGCGGGGCGATGGCCTTGAGGCGGGCGACGGTCTGCGCCTGCTGGGCGTCGAACTGGTCGCGGCACGGGCGGGCGCAGCTCTGTTCGGCGGCTTCGAGGATCGGCCGGTAGCCGGTGCAACGACACAGGTTGCCGGCCAGGGCTTCCTGGGCCTGGTGCAGGTCATGGCCTTCGCTGTTCTTCTGCAGGGCGAACAGCGACATGACGAAACCGGGGGTGCAGAAGCCGCACTGCGAGCCATGGCAGTCGGCCATGGCCTTCTGCACGCTGTGCAGTTCGCCCTGATGCTTGAGGCCCTCGACGCTGATCAGTTGCTTGCCGTGCAGCGACGAGACGAAGGTCAGGCACGAGTTGAGGCTGCGGTAGCGGATGCTGTCGCTGCCCTGGGGGTCCTGGACGAGTTCGCCGACGACCACGGTGCAGGCGCCACAGTCGCCGCTGGCGCAACCTTCCTTGGTGCCGGGTTTGCCCAGGTGCTCGCGCAGGTATTGCAGCACCGTCATGTTCGGGTCCAGGGCGTGCTCGCTGCGCAGCTCCTGGTTGACGAGAAACTGGATCACGGGGGAGGGCCTCGCAATGGTTTTATTGTTGTTCCGGCGGACTCTAAGCAATGCCTGACCTCGAGGTCAATTAATTTCTGACCCAAAGGTCAAGATTTTACTCAGAAGCCAGCCGAACCGCCTCAGGGAGCCTTTTCCAAAGCATAGTTCGCGCCGTGCAGGAAAGCTGACCCGGCAGTCGCACAAAGCACCGTGTCCCGCTGCGCGAGCGCCCGGCAAGTGCGCTACAATCGCGCCCTTGTGCACTGCCATCCAGATTTCGAAGGAAAACCATGACGTTCAAGGCGCCGGACAGCCTCTCCGAGCAAATTGCCCACTACCTGGCCGAGCGGATCATTCGCGGCGAACTCGCGCCCGGCGAGCGCATCCAGGAGCAGAAGGTCACCCAAGCCCTCAACGTCAGTCGCGGTTCGGTGCGCGAGGCGCTGCTCATCCTCGAACGCCGTCACCTGGTGGCGATCCTGCCGCGCCGTGGCGCCCATGTGACCGAACTCGACGAGAACAGCGTGCGCAGCCTGTGCACGCTGATGGGCGAGTTCTATATCCTGCTGGGCAACGCCGTCGCCCAGCATTGGCGCACTGAAAGCGACCTGCGACCGTTCCTGGACATCCAGCATCGTCTGGAACAGGCTCACGCCAGGCAGGACATCAAGACCTTCGTCGCCGACAGCTTCGCGGTGATGCGCGCGGCCTACCCGTTCGCCAACAATCCCTACCTGCAGGAAACCGTCGAGAACCTGCAGCCGGCCATGAGCCGTGCCTACTACCTCGCCCTCGACCAGCGCCAGGCCAACATGATCGATTACCTGGAACTGTTCGCCCGCCTGCTCGAAGCCGTGGTCGCCCGCGACCTGCCGCGCATCCGCGAGGTGCTCGCCGCCTACTGCCAGCGCAGCTGCGAACTGGTGCTGGCAGCGTTGGCGCGGACCTGACCGATGCGCCTCAAGTGCATTCGCCTGGCCGGATTCAAGTCGTTCGTCGACCCGACCACGGTCAACTTCCCCAGCAACATGGCCGCCGTGGTCGGCCCCAACGGCTGCGGCAAGTCCAACATCATCGACGCGGTGCGCTGGGTGATGGGCGAAAGTTCGGCGAAGAACCTGCGTGGCGAGTCGATGACCGATGTCATCTTCAACGGCTCCACCAGCCGCAAGCCGGTCAGCCAGGCGAGCATCGAGCTGGTATTCGACAACAGCGACAATTCTCTGGTGGGCGAGTATGCCGACTACGCCGAGATCTCGATCCGCCGCAAGGTCACCCGCGACGGGCAGAACACCTACTACCTGAACGGCACCAAGTGCCGGCGTCGCGATATCACCGACATCTTCCTTGGCACCGGCCTGGGCCCACGCAGCTACTCGATCATCGAGCAGGGCATGATCAGCAAGCTGATCGAGGCCAAACCCGAGGAACTGCGCAATTTCATCGAGGAAGCGGCTGGCATCTCCAAGTACAAGGAGCGCCGCCGCGAGACCGAGAGCCGCATCCGTCGCACCCAGGAGAACCTGGCGCGCCTGACCGACCTGCGCGAGGAACTGGAGCGCCAGCTCGAGCGCTTGCACCGCCAGGCCCAGGCCGCCGAGAAGTATCGCGAATACAAGGCCGAGGAGCGCCAGCTCAAGGCGCGCCTGTCGGCCTTGCGCTGGCGCGACCTGGACGAGCGGGTGCGCCAGCGCGAGACGGTGATCGGCGATCAGGAGATCGCCTTCGAGGCGCTGGTGGCCGAGCAACGCAATGCCGACGCCAGCATCGAGCGTCTGCGTGACGGGCATCATGAACTGTCCGAGCGCTTCAACCAGGTGCAGGGCCGCTTCTACTCGGTGGCCGGCGATATCGCCCGGGTCGAACAGAGCATCCAGCACGGCCAGCAGCGTCTGCGCCAGCTGCAGGATGATCTGAAAGAGGCCGAGCGCACCCGCCTGGAAACCGAATCGCACCTGGGGCACGACCGTACCTTGCTGGCCACCCTCGGCGAAGAGCTGGCCATGCTCGAACCGGAACAGGAAATGACCCTGGCGGCGGCGGAAGAAGCCGCCGCGACGCTGGAAGAAGCCGAGCTGGGCATGCACGGCTGGCAGGAGCAGTGGGACAGCTTCAACACCCGTTCCGCCGAGCCGCGTCGCCAGGCCGAGGTGCAGCAGGCACGACTGGCGCAGCTCGAGTCCAGCCTCGAACGCCTGGCCGAGCGTCAGCGCAAGCTGAGCGAGGAGAGCGAGCAGCTCGGTAGCGATCCCCAGGATGCCGAGACGTTCGATCTGTCCGAGCAGGTGGCTGGCAGCGAGCTGATGCTCGAAGCGCTGCACTCGCAGGAACAGCACGTCGTCGAGCAACTGGAAGGTCTGCGCGAACAGACGCAGCAGGCCAGCCAGGCGCAGCAGCGACAGCAGGGCGATCTGCAGCGCCTGGGTGGCCGCCTGGCTTCTCTGGAGGCGTTGCAGCAGGCCGCGCTGGAACCCGGCGTCGGGGCGGCCGAATGGCTGCGTGAGCAGGGGCTGGAGCAGCGTCCACGGCTGGCGCAGGGACTGCGTGTCGAGCCCGGCTGGGAGCTGGCGGTGGAAACGGTGCTGGGCGCCGACCTGCAGGCCGTGCTGCTCGACGACTTCAATCAACTCGACTTCGCCGCGCTGGAGCAGGGCGAGCTGCGCCTGTTGCTGGCCGATGGCGAGGGCCCAGCGATTGCTGGCAGCTTGCTCGACAAGGTCGAGGGGCGTGTCGATCTCTCGCCCTGGCTTGGCCTGGTCAGGCCCGTCGAGACCCTGGAGCATGCGCTGGCCCAGCGCGCGACGCTGGTCGATGGCCAGAGCCTGGTCAGTCGTGATGGCTACTGGGTCGGTCGACACTTCCTGCGCGTGAGCCGTGGCGGTGAGTCCCAGGGTGGTGTGCTGGCGCGCGGCCAGGAGATCGAGCGCCTGGGACTGGAGCAGCAAGAACAGGAGGCATTGCTCGAGCAGCTCGAGGATCAGGTGCGCCGCTTGCGCGAACAGCAAGTGGATCTGGAGGCGCAGCGCGAACAGCTACGCCGTCGCAGCCAGGACGAGAGCCGCCAGCATGGTGAACTCAAGGCGCGTCTGTCCGCCGGTCGCGCTCGCGCCGAACAGCTGGCGCTGCGCCGTCGCCGCCTGCAGGAAGAAATGGCCGAATTGCAGGAGCAGCGTGCCCTGGAGCATGAGCAACTGGGCGAGGCGCGCCTGTCGCTGCAGGAGGCTTTGGAGCTGATGGCCCAGGACACCGAGCAGCGCGAACTGCTGATGGCGCGCCGCGACACGCTGCGCGAAGGCCTCGACCGGATACGTCAGGAGGCTCGCCAGCACAAGGATCACACGCACCAGCTCGCCGTGCGCCTGGGGTCGTTGCGGGCCCAGCACGATTCGACCCGTCAGGCCCTTGAGCGGCTCGAGCAGCAGGCTGCGCGCCTGAGCGAGCGCCAGGAACAGTTGAACCTGAACCTGGAAGAGGGCGAGGCGCCACTGGAAGAGTTGCGCCTCAAGCTCGAGGAGTTGCTGGAACGACGCATGAGCGTCGACGAGGAAATGCGCCAGGCCCGCCTGCACATGGACGAGGCTGACCGCGAGCTGCGCGATGCCGAGCGCCGCCGTACCCAGGCCGAGCAGCAGTCGCTGCTGCTGCGCGGTCAGCTGGAGCAGCAACGCCTGGAGTCGCAGGGCCTGGACGTGCGACGCAAGACCTTGCAGGAACAATTGCTCGCTGACGGCTACGATCTTCAGGGCGTGCTCGCCACGCTCGAGGCCGACGCCAGCGAACAGGGTACCGAACAGGCACTGGAGCAGATCGAGGCGCGGATCCAGCGTCTGGGCGCGATCAACCTGGCGGCGATCGAAGAGTACGAACAACAGTCCGAGCGCAAGCGCTACCTGGACGCCCAGGACGCCGATCTGGTCGAGGCGCTGGAGACCCTGGAAAGCGTCATTCGCAAGATCGACAAGGAAACGCGCAACCGCTTCAAGGATACCTTTGATCAGATAAATGCTGGATTACAGGCACTTTTCCCAAAAGTTTTCGGTGGCGGCAGCGCTTATCTGGAACTGACGGGCGAAGATCTACTCGATACAGGGGTGACGATCATGGCGCGCCCGCCGGGCAAGAAGAACAGCACCATCCATCTGCTGTCCGGCGGCGAGAAGGCATTGACCGCGCTCGCATTGGTATTTGCCATCTTCAAGCTGAACCCGGCGCCGTTCTGCATGCTCGATGAAGTCGACGCACCGCTGGACGATGCCAACGTCGGGCGGTATGCCCGCCTGGTCAAGGAAATGAGCGAGACCGTGCAGTTCATCTACATCACCCACAACAAGATCGCCATGGAAATGGCCGATCAACTGATGGGGGTGACCATGCACGAGCCGGGCTGTTCACGTCTTGTTGCAGTTGATGTGGAGGAAGCTATGGCCATGGTCGACGCCTAAGGGGTAAAGAAAGGGCGTGATCATGTAGGCAAAAGCCCCTGGCAGGTGCGACAGACGGTGTAAAGTTGCCTTTGGTCGTGCTAGCTTTATGTCACTTGTTTTTTGCGTGGGTAAAACGCCTGTCAGAACATAGAGTTGGCGCCACGTGTTAAAGGCCTTTGAAGCCTTTGTTTTCAAGCATATTTTTTATAGAGGCACGGGATTACATGGAAATCGGTCTGCGCGAGTGGCTGATCGTCATCGGCATCATTGTCATCGCCGGTATTCTTTTCGACGGCTGGCGCCGCATGCGCGGCGGCAAGGGCAAGTTGAAGTTCCGTCTGGACCGTAGCTACGCCAACGCCCCGGACGACGATGCCAGCCCCGAGGTATTGGGCCCTGCACGCGTGCTGGAAACCCACAAGGAACCCGAACTGGACGAGAGCGACTTGCCCTCGGTCAGCGCCCCGGTGCGTGAGCGCGAACGTGAGCCCAAGCCGGCCAAGGCTTCCAAGCGCGGCAAGCGCAATCACAGCGAGCCGCAGCAGGGCGACCTGAACCTGGCTGCCGAGCCGCGTGAACCTGATCTGTTCGGCGATGACGATTTCGCCGCGGACGGCAGCCGCAGCAGTGGTTATGCCGCAACCACCACGCCTGCCAAGGAACTGCCGCCGGCCGAGGAAGTGCTGGTGATCAGCGTCATTTCCCGCGACGAAGGTGGTTTCAAGGGGCCGGCATTGCTGCAGAACATCCTGGAAAGCGGCTTGCGCTTCGGCGAGATGGATATCTTCCATCGCCACGAGAGCATGGCCGGTCACGGCGAGGTGCTGTTCTCCATGGCCAACGCGGTCAAGCCTGGCGTCTTCGACCTGGACGACATCGACCACTTCAGCACCCGTGCGGTGAGCTTCTTCCTCGGTCTGCCTGGCCCGCGTCATCCCAAGCAGGCGTTCGACGTGATGGTCGCCGCCGCCCGCAAGCTGGCGCATGAACTCAATGGCGAACTCAAGGACGACCAGCGCAGCGTGCTGACCGCCCAGACCATCGAGCACTACCGCCAGCGCATCGTCGAGTTCGAACGCCGTGCCCTGACGCAGAAGCGCTGAAACACCCGAGCGGGCGGATCCTGCCTCGATCCGCGCCGTGATGATTCAAACGAAAGAGCAGCCAGAGGCTGCTCTTTTGCTTTGCAAGAGAAGACGAAGAATGAACGCCGAATCCCGAATCCATGAACTGCGTACCGAGCTCGATCAGCACAACTATCGCTACTACGTGCTCGACGAGCCCAGCGTGCCCGATGCCGAATACGACCGCCTGTTCAACGAGCTCAAGGCGCTGGAGGCTGAACACCCGCACCTGGTGACCCCGGACTCGCCGACCCAGCGCGTCGGCGGTGCTGCGCTGGCGGCTTTCAGCCAGGTACGCCACGAGGTGCCCATGCTCAGCCTGGGCAACGCCTTCGAGGAGGACGACCTGCGCGACTTCGGCCGCCGCGTGGTGGAGGGGCTCGACCTGCCGGGCGGCGATCGAACCGCGGTGGACTACAGCTGCGAGCCCAAGCTCGACGGCCTGGCGGTGAGCCTGCTGTATCGCGACGGTCAGTTGGTGCAGGGCGCCACCCGTGGTGACGGCACCACGGGCGAGGACATCAGTACCAACGTGCGCACCGTGCGCAACATTCCGCTCAAGCTGCAGGGCGAGGGCTGGCCGGCGGTGCTCGAGGTACGGGGCGAGGTGTACATGAGCAAGGCCGGCTTCGAGAAGCTCAACGCCGCTCAGGCCGAAGTCGGCGGCAAGACGTTCGCCAACCCGCGCAACGCCGCGGCTGGCAGCCTGCGCCAGCTGGACTCGAAGATCACCGCCAGCCGTCCGTTGGAGTTCTGCTGCTATGGCGTGGGCCAGGTTTCCGAGCCGTTCGGCGACAGCCATATCGGCATCCTCGAGAAGCTCAAGACCTGGGGCCTGCCAATCAGTCGCGAGCTTCGGCACGCCGCCGGTATCGAGGAGTGTCTGGCCTACTACCGCGACATTGGTGCGAGGCGCAACGACCTGCCGTACGAGATCGACGGCGTGGTGTTCAAGGTCAACAGCCTGGCCTCCCAGCGCGAGCTGGGCTTCCGCGCCCGCGAGCCGCGCTGGGCGATCGCCCACAAGTTCCCGGCCATGGAAGAACTCACCGAGGTGCTCGACGTCGAGTTCCAGGTCGGTCGCACCGGCGCGGTGACCCCGGTGGCGCGCCTCAAGCCGGTCAAGGTGGCCGGCGTGACCGTGTCCAACGCCACCCTGCACAACATGGACGAGATCGCCCGGCTGGGCCTGCGCATCGGCGACACGGTGATCATCCGTCGCGCCGGCGATGTGATCCCGCAGGTGATGCAGGTGGTGCTCGATCGTCGCCCGCAGGACGCCCGAACGGTGCAGGTACCCACGCAGTGCCCGGTGTGCGGCTCGCAGGTCGAACGCACCCAGCTGGTCAAGCGCAGCAAGGGCAAGGAAACCACCAGCGAAGGCGCGGTCTACCGCTGCGTGGGGCGCCTGAGCTGCGCCGCCCAGCTCAAGCAGGCGATCATCCACTACGTATCGCGCCGGGCCATGGACATCGACGGCCTGGGCGAGAAGAGCGTCGAGCAGTTGGTCGATGAGAACCTGATCCGCTCGCCGGCCGATCTGTACCACCTGACCTTCGACCAGGTGGTGGCGCTGGAGGGCTTTGCCGAGGTATCGAGCAACAAGCTGCTGGCCGCCATCGAGGCGAGCAAGCGCCCGAGCCTGGCGCGCTTCATCTATGCGCTGGGCATCCCCGATGTCGGCGAGGAGACCGCCAAGGTCCTGGCCCGCTCCCTGGGCAGCCTGGCGCGGGTGCAGGTGGCGCTGCCGCAGGTGCTGACCTACCTGCCGGACATCGGCCTGGAAGTCGCCCACGAGATCCACAACTTCTTCGAGGACGCTCACAACCGCGAGGTCATTGCGCAACTGCTGGCCAGTGGCATGCAGTTGCAGGAGGAGGGTGGGCTGGGCGCCGAGTTCGCCGCCAGCACCACGCTCGCCGGGATGCTCGCCAAGCTCGACATCCCATCGGTCGGTCCGACCGGCGCCGAGAAACTGGTGGACAAGCTGGGTACCCTGGACAGGATCATCGCCGCCGACGGCATCGACCTGCGCCAGGCCCTGAACACCAAGCAGGCCGAAGGCGTGCGCGAGTTCTTCAAGGTCGAAGCCAACCAGCAGCTGGCCCGTGCCATCGAGGCCCAGCTACTGGATTTCGGCATGCACTGGTCGTGCGAGAAGAAGTCCGCCGAGGGCTTGCCGCTGGCTGGCCAGACCTGGGTGCTGACCGGCACCCTCGAGCGCATGAGCCGTGATATCGCCAAGCAAAAGCTGGAGAGCCTGGGGGCCAAGGTCGCGGGCTCCGTGTCCGGCAAGACCCACAGCGTGGTCGCCGGGCCTGGCGCCGGCTCCAAGCTGGCCAAGGCCGGCGAGCTGGGCGTCGCGGTGATGGACGAGGAGGCGTTCGTGGCCTTCCTTGCAAAGCGCGGTATCGGCGTCTGAGTCCGCAGGTCTCATCGCGGGGCAGGCCCGCTCCAACGGGTGTTGATGCGTGGGAGCGGGCTCGCCCCGCGATCGACTTGCCACAAGTCATTGAGAAATGATGGTTTTTTCACGATCAAAGGTTGTAACTTCGTCCCGGCGCTGTACAATGGCGCGGCTCGTCACCTGACGAGCCGTCGTGGTGGCCCCATCGGTCCCCCCGCATTGATTACCCGTTAACCTGGTCAGGCCCGGAAGGGAGCAGCCATAGCGGGAACATCGAGTGCCGGGGTGTGGCTGGTGGGGCCGCCTCCATTTTGGGCGCAGCAAACTGCGCTTCTCCACGTCGCGTTCGACGCTTTTCCTTACAGCCCCACACGTCTTTGCGCCTGCACAATCCTGCGCCGCGCCTTATCATGCACTCCATCGTGTCAATCCGTTCGGCCAGGAGATAGCGACCGTGGAACATGTCGACGACCTCACCCGCCAGAAGATCCGTGAGTGGCAGTTGCGCCGCCTGGACATCAAGGACCAGATGGCCGCCAATCCCGAGCGCGTGCTGGAACTGTCGCAGGTGCTCGACCAGATGGAAGAGGAGCACGAGCGGATTCTTGAAGAAGCCACGCCGCCGGCTGCGGTAGCCGCTGTCGACGCGGCCCTCGCATTGCACCTAGAGGTCTCGGCCGGGTCTGTACGTGACCTGCGCAAGTTGCTGGAGCTGGCCTTGCACGAGCTCGATGGCGTGCTCGACGAGCCCCAGCCAGGCACCCGGCACCCCGGTGACATGGCGGGATCGCTCGGCGCCTATCGCTTCGAGCTGGTGGTTGGCCAGGGGCCTGACGCCGGCAAGCCTTGAATGATCTTCTGGACGACGCCCGTACATGCAGCCTGAACACTTCGACTTTTCCCAGCCGGTCTACCTGCCGCTCGCCGCACAAGTTTGCCAGGCCTTGCTGCAGGCCGAGGGCGCGCCAGCGCTCGAGGCCCTGAGCGACGCCGAGCTGGCCGCGCTGCTGGTGATCCAGAACCTGGCGCAGGCGCAAGGGCCGATCGACGCGCGGGCGGCGGAAAAGGTGCTGGGCCGGTTGCTGGCCTGGGCCGTCGACGGCCCTCATGGCGCCGATGTAGGCCTGCTGTCGGAGGCGCGCCGGTTGTACGATGCGCGCAAGCTCTACTTCGGCCTCGAAGTGATCAAGGGCTCGAAGCTGCGCCTGCTCGATGCCGAGCAGGTGCAGGCGCGGGAGTACCTGCTGGCCGATGGCAAGTGGGATTTCGAATTCCGCATCCGCCGGCATCAGCAAGACAATCCGTTCAGCCAGCAGGTGACCACCGGTTTCGACACCGAGCGCTGGCTGACTGTCGAGCAGGACAAACTGCTCAAGGTCATCCGCGCCAACCTCGACGAAGACATCCACGTGCAGGGCTATGCCGGCATCGGCAAGAGTTACCTGCTTGGCGCGTTGATGGACTGCCTGCCCCGGGGTCGGGTGCTGGCGCTGGCGCGAACGCCGGCAAAACTCGGCACGCTGCGGCGACGCATGGGGCTGGAGCCGCAGGCGAAGGTCGGCATGACCTTTGGCCAGTTCGCCCGGGCGCTGCTCAAGGATGCCGGGCCGGTATCGGCGAGGGCGGCGGAGCGAGGCCCAGGCAAGCGCAGGCTCGCCGAGGAGCTGGGCATCGTCGGGCTGCGCCAGTACGACGCCGAGCATGCCTTGGACATCTGCCTGCAAGTGCTGCGCAACTATTGCGAATCACGGGACTACAGCCTTTCGAACCGCCACTTGCCATTCTTTCGTCAGCCGTTGTCCGGCGTGGACGCCCAGGTGCTGCTCGAGTACGCCAGTCGTCTGTGGCGTTACCTGGAGGCGCAGCCTGCCTGGGGCGCGCAGACCGGCTTCGAGGCGCTGCTGCTGCTCAAGCGCGCAAGCCTGGCAGGTTGCAGCGTGCCGGGGCGCTTCAGTCACGTCATCATCGACGAAAGCCAGGATGTTCCGGCGTCGCTGTTGCAGGTTGTCGAACGTGGGCGCCAGGTGCTGATCACCCTGGGCGACGAGTACCAGAAGGCCTCGGGCGAGGTGGTCAGGCGCGAGCGTCAGGTGCGGCAGAAGGACATGGCGTTCGCCGTGCGTTCCGGACCCAAGGTCGAACGCCTGATCAACCCGTTGATCGGCGTGCACTCCCGCAAGTCCAAGGTTGCCTTCGAAGCCGCGCGCCATGTCGATGTCGGTATCGAACATTTCCCCGAAGGTTTCATCCCGCCCGAAGGCTGCGTGGTGCTGACCGCCTCGCGTTGGGACACGATGCGCTGGGCCATGGAGCTGGCCGAGTCCAATTGCCTGTTGAGCTTTCCCGACTGGCCCGACATGCGGCGCTTCATGGCCACGGCCATCGGGCTGTTCCGGGCGGCGTTCTATGCCCCCGGGCAGGAGGCCGAAGGCCCACACCCGCACTTTGCCCATCTGCTCGATTGGCGGCAGGTGCGTGAGTCGGAGGGCTTCGATACCGCGTTCCAGTGGGTCGAGGCGCGCTTGGAGAGTGGGTTCAAGCTGGCCGACCTGACGCTGCTCGATGCGCGGATCGCCGGCAAGCCGAGCAGTCTCACGCTGCTGATGACCGAAGAGGCAGGGGGGCTGGAGTTCGATCGTGTCCTGTTGACGCCAGAACTGATGACCACCCAGCGCTTCAAGGATGCCTATGCCTTCGATGCGCGGATCTGCGCCGTGTACATCGCGCTGTCGCGGGCGCGGCGGCAGCTGTACCTGCCCTATGACGTGGAAGAGTGGATCAACTACCACAAGGGGCAGCCGTTCCGCGAGCTGCACGGTTACTGAGCTGAGGATCTTCCGGGTTGGCGGGGCCTCTGTAGATCATCCTTTGCCGACGGTGCTTGCGTGCGAGCTGCCACGTCTGCTCCGGCTGGCCGAAGCCTGCATCAGTCGCTGGAAGGTCGGGCACTGCAAGTGGTTCTGTTCCGGGCAGACCGCTGCGTGCCGTAGCCCCTTGCTCATCGCCTGCAGGCGCTTGATCCGCTGGTCGATCTCGTCGGCCTTGGCCAATAGCAACTGTCGGTCGACCTGCTGTTCATCCAGCATCGCCGCCACCTCGTCCAGTGAAAGCCCTGCCGCCTGGCCCAGAGCGATCAGAGCCAGGCGCTCGGGCGTATCTGCCGGAAACTGCCGACGCTGGCCATGGCTGGCGAGTGATCTGAGCAGTCCCTTGTTCGCGTAATAACGCAGCGTCGAAGCTGGCACACCGGTGCGTCTGGCGACATTGGCGATGTCCATTTTGGCCCCCTTGACTTGAAGTCGACTTCAACTTGCATGCTGCTTGGCATCGACCATTCCGTCAATCTGCCAGGGGCTTTGCCATGACTGATGCTTCTCTCGCGCTTTCCATTGTGTTCATCGGTATCGGTGCCACGCTGGTCATGGACCTGTGGACCCTGTTGCTCAGGCGCCTGGGCATCGCCACCCTGAACTACGCCATGATCGGGCGCTGGGCGGGGCACCTGCTCAAGGGGCGCTGGCGGCATGCGGCGATCGGCAAGGCCGCGCCGATCCGGGGAGAGTCGGGCTGGGGCTGGCTGATCCACTACGCCACCGGGCTGGTGTTCGCGCTGCTGCTGGTGGCCTTTGCCGGAACGGCCTGGTTGTCGTCTCCCGCGTTATCGCCCGCCTTGCTGTTCGGCGGCGTTTCGGTGCTGATACCGCTGTGCGTGGTGCAGCCTGCGCTGGGGGCTGGGTATTTCGCGGCGAACACGCCAACGCCCTTGAAAAGCTGCCTGCGCAGCCTGGCGACGCATTGTGTGTTCGGGCTGGGCCTCTACCTGGCGGCGCTCGGTGTCGCCAGCCTGGGCGGTTGACGTCGTTCACCCTCGACGAGCTGCCCTGCCTGGCGATCATCGGTGTAGCGCTCGACGATCCGTTGCATCTCGCCAGACTGCTTGATCCGCACCAGCGCCCGGAGCACGGCTTGGCTCGGCAGGGCAGGGTCGTTGCGCACCATGCAGCCCAGCGCCTGTTCTTCCAGCACGGCCAGAGCCTGCAGGTGTTGCTCCGCAGGCAGGGCGCGGTTGTACCACTGCAGCGAAAGCTGGTTGCTCACCGCATGCCGGAAGCGTCCGGCCTGGAGTTTCTGCAGGGCCAGCAGCTGGTTGCGGCTGTCCTCGCGTCGCAGGCGGCCCTGGGCGAACAAGGGTTCGAGAGTGGGGTAGGTGTAGCCGAGCACGGTACCGATGGCCTGGGGCGGCAGCTTGCTCGGGCTGGCGGGGCCGCTGTCTCCGGGGCGGCCGATCAGCAGGTCGCGTTGCTCGATGACCGGAATGCTCCACAGATAGTCGCCGGGCCGGTCGATCAACCACTGGCTGGAGACATAGCAGCGCACATCGATTTCGCCGGCCTCCATCGCCTCCTGAAGGCGCAGGCGGGCCATCACGTGGTACTGCGGGCGTGCCTCGACCTCCCGGGCAATGGCCTGGATCAGCTCGAACAGGATGCCTTCCACCGGCTGCTGATCCTCGATGCGCATCAGCGGCATGCTCCAGCTTTCGGCGATGGAAAAGCGCAGCACCGGCTGCTGCGCCAGGCTATGGGTGGTCCATAGCAACAGGATGGCCAGGACTCGCCGCACGCTTCATCCTCCCTGATTCGCCGTCCGTGTGCCCGCTACTGAGCTTAGACGAGATCGGCAGGGTGCAATTTCGGTCCCGCTCCGCTAGCATTAGCGCTCTTTCCGCCCGCTCCGGTCACGATGGTTTTTTGATGAGTTATCAGGTTCTTGCACGTAAATGGCGCCCGCGCTCGTTCCGCGAAATGGTCGGCCAGGCCCATGTGCTCAAGGCTTTGATCAACGCTCTGGACAACCAGCGCCTGCACCATGCCTATCTGTTCACCGGCACCCGGGGGGTGGGCAAGACCACCATCGCGCGGATCATCGCCAAGTGCCTGAACTGCGAGACCGGCATCACCTCCACCCCGTGTGGCACCTGTTCGGTGTGCCGGGAGATCGACGAGGGCCGATTCGTCGATCTGATCGAGATCGACGCCGCCAGCCGCACCAAGGTCGAGGACACCCGCGAACTGCTCGACAACGTGCAGTACGCGCCGAGTCGCGGGCGCTTCAAGGTCTACCTGATCGACGAAGTGCACATGCTCTCCACCCATTCCTTCAACGCCCTGTTGAAGACGCTGGAAGAGCCGCCGCCCTACGTCAAGTTCATCCTCGCCACCACTGATCCGCAGAAGCTGCCGGCGACCATCCTGTCGCGCTGCCTGCAGTTCTCGCTGAAGAACATGAGCCCGGAGCGGGTGGTCGAGCACCTGACCCATGTGCTGGGCGCCGAGAACGTGCCGTTCGAAGAGGACGCCCTGTGGCTGCTCGGCCGCGCCGCCGACGGCTCCATGCGCGACGCCATGAGCCTGACCGATCAGGCCATTGCCTTCGGCGAGGGCAAGGTGCTGGCCGCCGATGTACGGGTGATGCTCGGCACGCTCGACCACGGCCAGGTGTACGGCGTGCTCCAGGCTTTGCTCGAAGGCGATGCCCGGGCGCTGCTGGAGGCGGTGCGTGACCTGGCCGAGCAAGGTCCGGACTGGAATGGCGTGCTGTCGGAAATGCTCAACGTGCTGCACCGCGTGGCCATCGCCCAGGCCCTGCCGGAAGCGGTCGACAACGGCCAGGGCGACCGTGATCGCGTGCTGGCGCTGGCCCAGGCCCTGCCGGCGGAGGACGTGCAGTTCTACTACCAGATGGGCCTGATCGGTCGTCGTGACCTGCCGCTGGCGCCGGATCCGCGTGGCGGCTTCGAGATGGTCCTGTTGCGCATGCTCGCCTTCCGCCCGGCCGACACCGACGATGCGCCGAAGCCGGTACTAAAGCCGGTGGGGATCAGCCAGGCCACAGCTGATCCGGCCAAACCGGTGGCAGCGGCGGTCGCGGCCGCTGCGCCGGCTGTCGTCGCAAGCCCTGTCGAGGCAGTGGTCACGCCGGCTCCCGTGGTCGACGTGCCTGAGCAGGCCGAGCCACCAGCTGTCGAGGCCGAGATGGCGGCGCCAGAGCCTGAGCCGCAACCCGCCCCCGCCGAAGAGGTTGTCGACCTGCCTTGGGAAGAACCCGCCGTGGCACCTGCCCAGGCCGAGGCCGAGCAGGCGCCGGAAGCATCGGCCGTTGCCGAGTCCAACAGTTTCGCGCTGGATGACGATGAGCCGCCGTTCGACCCGTCCGCCTACAACCCGGCGGGCATGGAGCGCGACGACGAGCCACCGGCGGACGAGGACTACTACACGCCGGACAGCGACCCGGCCGCGTTCAGTTATCTGGACGAGCTGGCCGAGCATGTGCAGGAAGACGCGCCCGCCGAGGCGCCCGAACCACTGCCAGCGGCGCAGCCGGCGACCGGCCTTGCCCTGCAATGGCTGGAATTATTCCCACAGTTGCCTGTCTCCGGTATGACAGGCAACATCGCCGCCAACTGTACCCTGATCGCCGCCGATGGCGACGATTGGTTGCTGCACCTGGACCCGGGGCAGGGCGCGCTGTTCAACTCGACGCAGCAGCGCAGGTTGAACGATGCGCTCAACCAGCAGTTGGGTCGCGACATCCGCCTGAAGATCGAGCTGATCCGCCCGGAGCAGGAAACCCCGGCCCAGGCTGCCGCCCGCAAGCGCGCCGAGCGCCAGCATGACGCGGTGGTGTCGATCGAGCAGGACCCGCTCATCCAGCAGATGATCCGGCAGTTCGGTGCGACGGTCAGGCAGGATACTATTGAGCCTGTAGACGCCCTGGCCAGCCAGGGCCAATGAACGGATAACCATGCGCCCGGCCCTTGGCCGGGGCGCATCACATGACCCAATCGAGGTATACCCCATGATGAAAGGTGGCATGGCCGGCCTGATGAAGCAGGCCCAGCAGATGCAGGAAAAGATGCAGAAGATGCAGGAAGAGCTGGCCAACGCCGAAGTCACCGGCCAGTCCGGTGGCGGCCTGGTGAGCGTGGTGATGACCGGTCGTCATGACGTCAAGCGTGTCAGCATCGACCAGAGCCTGATGTCGACCGACGCGGACGACAAGGAAGTGCTCGAAGACCTGATCGCCGCCGCGCTGAACGACGCCGTGCGCAAGATCGAGCAGAACAGCCAGGACAAGATGGGCAGCATGACTGCCGGCATGCAGCTGCCGCCAGGTTTCAAGATGCCGTTCTGATCGGCTGCTTGCTTCAAATGGGGGGCAATGTCCTGCGGGATGTTGCTCCCTTGTTCATTGTGTTTTCTGAATTGGACGGCCTGCCGACATGAGCTTCAGCCCCCTGATCCGCCAACTGATCGACGCCCTGCGCATCCTGCCCGGCGTCGGCCAGAAAACCGCCCAGCGCATGGCCCTGCAGCTGCTCGAACGCGACCGCAGCGGCGGCGCGCGCTTGGCGCAGGCCCTGAGCCAGGCCATGGAAGGCGTCGGCCATTGTCGCCAGTGCCGCACCCTGACCGAGCAGGAACTGTGCCCGCAGTGCGCCGATCCGCGTCGGGACGACAGCCAGTTGTGCGTGGTCGAGGGGCCGATGGATGTGTATGCGGTGGAGCAGACCGGCTATCGCGGCCGATACTTCGTGCTCAAGGGGCATCTGTCGCCGCTCGATGGCTTGGGGCCGGAAGCCATCGGTATCCCGCAGTTGATGGCGCGCATCGAGGAGCAGGGCACCTTCAGCGAGGTGATCCTGGCCACCAACCCCACGGTGGAGGGAGAGGCGACCGCCCATTACATCGCCCAGCTGCTGGCCGAGAAGGGCCTGACCGCCACGCGTATCGCCCATGGCGTGCCGTTGGGTGGGGAGCTGGAACTGGTGGATGGTGGCACGTTGGCCCATGCCTTTGCCGGGCGCCGGCCGATTTCGCTGTAAATCTGTGATCGGGGCCGCTTTGCGGCCCTTTCGCCGTCAGGCCGGCTCGCACTCCGAGTGCGCTGATCGTGAGGATGGCGCTGTTGCTGTGGGAGCTGGCTTGCCAGCGAAAGGGCCGCAAGGCGGCCCCGCAGGTGACTCAATATTCGCTGAGGGAAAACTCGGTCAGGCAGAAGGTCGGCACCCCGGCCGCCTGCAGCCGGCGCGAACCTTCCAGCTCCGGCAGGTCGATGATCGCCGCCGCCTCGAACACCTGGGCACCTGTGCGGCGTACCAGTTTGGCCGCCGCCAGCAGCGTGCCACCGGTGGCGATCAGGTCATCGAAGATCAGCACCGAATCACCTTCGCAGATACTGTCGGCATGCACTTCCAGGAAGGCTTCGCCGTATTCGGTCTGGTAGGCTTCCGACAGCACGTCAGCCGGCAGCTTGCCCTGCTTGCGGAACAGGATCAGCGGCTTGTTCAGCTGGTGGGCGATGATCGACCCAATCAAAAAGCCCCGCGCATCCATGGCGCCAATGTGGCTGAATTCAGCCTCCACATAGCGCTCGATGAACTGGTCGGCGACATAGCGTAGCCCGCGCGGCGACTGGAACAACGGGGTGATATCGCGAAAGATCACGCCCGGCTTGGGGAAGTCCACTACCGGGCGGATCAGGGCTTTGAGGTCGAAGGTGTCGCTGTGCATGGGGCGGGTATCCTGGAAAACCAAGGCGCCAGTATACCCTTTTCGTGCCGCGATCAGGCCTCGAGCGCACCACCGGCCAGCGCGCACAGCTGGATCGGATCGAGGATATGCACCTCCTTGCCCTCGGCCTTGAGCAGGCCGTTCTGCTGGAAGCGGGTGAACACCCGGGACACGGTTTCCACCGCCAGGCCCAGGTAGTTGCCGATCTCGTTGCGCGACATGCTCAGGCGGAACTGGTTGGCCGAATAGCCACGGGCGCGGAAGCGTGCGGAGAGATTGACCAGGAACGTGGCGATCCGCTCGTCGGCGGTCTTCTTCGACAGCAGCAGCATCATCTGCTGGTCGTCGCGGATCTCGCGGCTCATCACTCGCATCAGCTGGCGGCGTAGCTGTGGCAGCTGCACCGACAGTTCATCGAGACGCTCGAAGGGAATCTCGCATACCGAGGTGGTTTCCTGGGCCTGGGCCGAGACCGGATAGGCCTCGGTGTCCATGCCGGACAGGCCGACCAGCTCGCTTGGCAGGTGGAAGCCGGTGATCTGCTCCTCGCCGCTGTCGCTCAGGCTGAACGTCTTGAGGGCGCCGGAGCGTACCGCGTAGACCGAGCCGAAATTGTCACCCTGGCGGAACAGGAACTCGCCTTTCTTCAGTGGGCGGCCGCGTTTGACGATTTCATCCAGTGCATCCATGTCCTCGAGGTTGAGGGACAAGGGCAGGCACAGGGGGGCCAGGCTGCAATCCTTGCAATGGGCCTGGTTGTGTGGGCGCAGTTTTACTGGCTCGGACATTTCTTTCGATCCTTGTGGGAAAGCACACATAAGCCGTAAGGATAACCTGCGGCATCGGCTGTAGGCCAGTGTGCGCATTTTTGGTGCACGCTAGCGACGGCAGGAAAGGGGTGTTCCGCTACCGTTCAACTGTCCATAGTGTGCCTCGAAAGGCGGGCTGTCCATGCGGTGAAACGCCTCAATCGGCTAGATCACCCGGGAGAATCGCTGGCGATTCTGTTGCGCGAGGTAGGCGTCGAACACCATGCACACCGAGCGCGCCAGCAGGCGGCCGGCCGGCAGAATGCGGATGCCCGTGGCGTCCAGGCTGATCAGGCCGTCGCGCTGCATGGCCTGCAGTTGCGGCCACTGCTCCTTGAAGTAGCCGCGAAAGTCGATGGTGAAGGCCTGCTCGATCGCCTCGAAGTCCAGCTCGAAGTGGCAGATCAGCTGCTGGATCACCGCCCTGCGCAGGCGGTCGTCCTGGTTGCACAGCAAGCCGCGCTGGGTCGCCAGTTGGGCGGTCGAGAGGGTGTCCTGGTAGGTGTTGAGGTCGCTGCTGTTCTGGCAGTAGAGGTCGCCGATCTGGCTGATCGCCGAGACGCCCAGGCCGATCAGGTCGCAGTGGCCGTGGGTGGTGTAACCCTGGAAGTTGCGTTGCAGGGTGCCTTCTTCCTGGGCGATGGCCAGCTCGTCGTCGGGCAGGGCGAAGTGGTCCATGCCGATGTAGCGGTAGCCGGCGGCGGTCAGCTGGTCGATGGTGGCGTGGAGCATTTCCAGCTTGGCCGCCGGGGCCGGCAGGTCGGCGCTGTCGATGCGCCGTTGGGGCATGAAGCGCTCGGGCAGGTGCGCGTAGTTGAACACCGACAGGCGGTCGGGCTGCAGGCGGATCACCTCGTCGACGGTGCGGGCGAAGCCTTCCGAGGTCTGCTTGGGCAGGCCGTAGATCAGGTCGAGGTTGATCGAGCGGAATTGCAGGGTGCGCGCCGCCTCGATCAGGGTGCGGGTCTGCTCCAGGCTCTGCAGGCGATTGACCGCGCGCTGCACGGCCGGATCGAGGTCCTGCACGCCGAGGCTGACGCGGTTGAAGCCCAGTTCGCGCAGCAGGCCCATGGTCGACCAGTCGGCTTCGCGGGGGTCGATCTCGATGCCGTAGTCGCCGGAATCGTCGTCCAGCAGATGGAAGTGCTGGCGCAGGGTGGCCATCAGCTGGCGTAGCTCGACATGGCTGAGGAAGGTGGGCGTGCCGCCGCCGAAGTGCAGCTGCTCGACAACCTGTTTCGGGTCGAGGTGGCAGGCGATCAGCTGGATCTCCTGTTCCAGGCGCTGCAGGTAGGGCGCGGCGCGGCCACGGTCTTTGGTGATGACCTTGTTGCAGGCGCAGTAGTAGCAGATGTTGGCGCAGAACGGCACGTGCACGTACAGCGACAGCGGGCGCGTGGCGCGGCGGCTTTCGCGTAGGGCGTGAAGCAGGTCGAACGAGCCCACTTCGCCGTGCAGCTGCACGGCGGTCGGATAGGAGGTGTAGCGTGGCCCGGCCAGATCGTAGCGACGGATCAGGTCGGCGTCCCAGCGTAGGTCGTCGAGCATGTGGGTAGTCCCCGGATAGAGCTGCAGTGTCCGGAGTCTAGGTGTGTGTGTAAGAAGTCATGTTGATTTGTATCAGGAGATCTGGCAGTCGCCGTATGGGGCCGCTGCGCGGCCCTTCAGTGCCCCATGAGCCAGTGTTGGTGAGGCCCGGGCAGTGTCCACAGGCCAAAGAGGATCACCAGCACGCCGCCGGCCATGCGCACCCCGCGCTTGCGCAGCAGGCGGCCCACGCGCTCGGCGGCAAGCCCGGTGGCCAGCAGCACCGGCCAGGTGCCCACGCCGAACGCCAGCATCAGCGCAGCACTGTGCAGCGCATCGCCCTGGCTCGCCGCCCACAGCAGCGTGCTGTACACCAGCCCGCACGGCAGCCAGCCCCACAGGGCGCCGAGCAGCAGGGCGCGGGGCAGGCTGGAAACCGGCAGCAAGCGGGTGGCCAGGGGCTGCACATGGCGCCACAGGCCGCGTCCCAGTGCCTCAATGCGCGTCAGCCCGCTCCACCAGCCGGCCAGGTACAGGCCCATGGCGATCAGCAGCAATGCGGCGACCACCCGCAGGCCCGAGGCCAGCGGGCTACTGGCCAGCGCCACGCCAGCCAGGCCCAGCAGCAGGCCCGCGGCGGCATAGCTGAGGATGCGCCCGAGGTTGTAGGCCAGCAGCAGGCGCAGGCGCCGGCCACGTTGCTCGGGCGGGATGGCCAGGGTCAGGGCGCCCATCAAGCCGCCGCACATGCCCAGGCAGTGGCCGCCGCCGAGCAGGCCCAGGACCAGTGCCGAGCCGAGGAGCGGGATCAGGTCAGGCACGCGGGGCGGAGTCCTTGTCTTCGGGGTGTTCGTCCTCGGGTTTCACGGCGGCCTGGTGGCGCGGGTCCTGATCGTCGAACAGGATGCTGTGGGCCGGGCCTTCCAGATCGTCGTACTGGCCGCTGTCCACCGCCCAGAAGAAGATGTACACGGCGACACCGACGAGCAGCAGGGCAGCGGGGATCATCACGTAGAGGGCGGGCATAGCGGTTTCCTTTCGAGCGACGCCGGCTCGCTGGCCGGCGCCTGCGCAGCCGTGGGCAACCGGGTCAGGCGCAGGGCGTTGAGCACCACGATCAGCGAGCTGACCGACATGCCGATCGCTGCCCACACCGGGGTGATCCAGCCGAGCGCGGCGAACGGCAGCATGAGGCCATTGTACAGGGTCGCCCAGAGCAGGTTCTCGACAATGTTGCGGCGGGTGCGTCGCGCCAGGTCGAAGGCCTGCACCAGCGCGTGCAGGCGGTTGGACAGCAGCACCGCGTCGGCGCTGGTCTTGGCAAGGTCCGTGGCGCTGCCCATGGCGATGCTGATGTCGGCGGCGGCCAGCACCGGCACATCGTTGACCCCGTCGCCGAGCATCAGCACCTTGCGCCCTTCGGCCTGCAGCGTTTTCAGGCGGGCCAGCTTGTCGTCCGGGCGCAGGCCGCCGACGGCCTTGTCGATGCCCAGTTGCCCGGCCACTTCGGCGACCATCGGCGAGCTGTCGCCGGACAGCAGCAGGGTTTTCCAGCCACGTGCCTTGCAGGCCGCCACCAGACCCTGGGCGTCGTCGCGCAGACGGTCATCCACGCCGAACCAGGCTAGGGGGCCCTGGCGATCCCCCAGCAGCAGCCATTGCCCGCGTGACTCCGGCACGGCGGGTATCTCGGTGCCGCTGAGGGCGCAGACGAAGGTGGCCTGGCCGATGCGCAGGCGCTGGCCCGCTATGTCGCCCTCCAGGCCCAGCCCTGGCACGGCGGTGACGGCTTCGGCGGCCTGCGCGGCGCGGCCGAAGGCGCGGGCGATGGGGTGTTCGGAGCGATTCTCCAGCGCGGCGGCCAGGGCCAGGCACTGGTCGCCGTCGAGGCGCCCGAGCGGGCGAATGCTGCGCAGCGCCAGGCGGCCCTCGGTGAGGGTGCCGGTCTTGTCGAAGATCACCGTGTCGATCTGGTTCAGGCCTTCCAGCACATGGCCTCGGGTCACCAGCAGGCCCAGCTTGTGCAGGCTGCCGGTGGCGGCGGTGAGGGCGGTCGGGGTGGCCAGTGACAAGGCGCAGGGGCAGGTGGCGACCAGCATCGCCAGGACGATCCAGAACGCCCGCGGCGCATCCAGTTGCCACCAGACGACACCGATCACGGCGGCTGCCACCAGGGTGAACAGCAGGAACCACTGCGAGGCACGGTCGGCGATTTCCGCCAGGCGCGGCTTTTCCGACTGGGCGCGCTCCAGCAGGCGGACGATGGCCGACAGGCGCGAGTCCTGACCCAGGGCCTGGACTTCGACCGTCAGGCTGCTCTCGACGTTGAGGGTGCCGCCCGTCACGCGGTCACCAGGACGACGGGGCAGCGGCAGGTATTCACCGGTCAGCAGCGACTCGTCGACGCTGGAGCGCCCGTCGACGATAACCCCGTCGGCCGGGATCACCGCACCGGGCAGCACCTGCACCTGGTCGCCGCGCCGCAGCTCGCCAAGCAGGATGCGCTCGGCCTGGCCATTGGCGTCCAGGCGCAAGCACGAGGCCGGCAGCAGATTGACCAGTTGCGCGGTGGCCGCCGCCGTGCGCTCGCGGGCACGGCGCTCGAGGTAGCGGCCGGTGAGCAGGAACAGGGCGAACATGCCGACGGTGTCGAAGTACAGCTCGCCACTGCCGGTGATCGCGGTCCAGATCCCGGCGCAGTAGGCCAGGGCGATGGCCAGAGACACCGACACGTCCATCGTCAGGTGGCGGGTGCGCAGGTCACGGGCCGCGCCCTTGAAGAACGGCGCGCAGCTGTAGAACACGATGGGCGTGGTAAGGAACAGCGCGACCCAGCGCAGGATGGTGTGCATCTCGGCCGACAGGTCGATGTTGAATTCCGGCCAGGTGGCCATGGTCGCCATCATCGCCTGGAACCACAGCAGCCCGGCCACTCCCAGGCGGCGCAGGGCGCTACGATTCTCCCGGGCCAGTTGCTCGGCGGCCTGGTCGGGCTGGTAGGGGTGGGCGGCGTAGCCGATCCGGCGCAGCTCGGCGAGCAGCCTGGACAGCGGCAGCTGGCTATCGGACCAGTTGACCAGCAGGCGGTGGTTGGACAGGTTCAGGCGGGCGTCGTCGACGCCGGGCAGGTTGCGCAGGTGCTTCTCGATCAGCCAGCCGCAGGCGGCGCAGCTGATGCCTTCGACCAGCAGGGTGGCCTCGGCCAGCTCGCCCTCGTGGCGTACGAAGGTCTGTTGCACGTCGCCGCGGTCATACAGGGCCAGTTCGTCCTGCAGCTGGCGGGGCAGCGCCTCGGGGTTGGCGCTGGTGTCGCTGCGGTGCTGGTAGTAGTGCTCAAGGCCACCGGCGACGATCGACTCGGCCACCGCCTGGCAGCCGGGGCAGCAGAACTGTCGGGGCTCGCCGAGGACCGTGGCGCTGAAGCGGCTGCCGGCGGGGACGGGCAGGGCGCAGTGGTAGCAGGGGGTGGGTTGGGTCATTTTGGTGCGGTCTTGTACTTTGAGGTTGTCGGGGCTGCTTTGCAGCCCTTTCGCGACACAAGGCCGCTCCTACAGGGAATCGCGTGTCCCGGTAGGAGCGGCCTTGTGTCGCGAAAGGGGCGCAAGGCGCCCCCAGCGGTGCGGCGAATCATTGCTGGTGCTCGGCACCTTGCAACGCTTCATCCCCCAGCTGCAAGGTCACGCCATGTTCGACCTTCTCTTCCTCGAACAGTCGCCACACGTGGTCATCCTGACTGTCCAGCAGTTCGACGAAGCGCCGGCCTTCGACCTTGTCATCGAGCTGGCCGACATAGCGACCCGGCTCGCTGCGGGCCAGCTGAACCTTGCGGTCCTTGTCCGGCTGGGTCGGCGAAATCAGGTTCAGTTCCAGCGCTTGCGGGTCGCTGTTGCCGGTCAGGCGCACGTCCACTTCGCCGGTCAGTTCGTCCAGGTGCACGCTGGCCTTGAGGTTGAGGGTCTGGGCCAGCAGTTCACGATCGAGCGAACGGTTGATGCCCTTGCCGGCTTCGTAGTAGTTGTCGTTGACCAGGTTGTCCGGGTTGCGCACGGCGATGCTGACCATGGTCAGGCTCAGGCACACCGAGGTGGTCAGGATGCCGATGATGATCCAGGGCCAGAGGTGCTTGTACCAGGGGCTGGCGGCGGTGGCGGCAGGCATTGTCGTGGTTCTCTCTCAGCGGATCTGTGGGCCGATGAAGCGGCTCTTGGCTTCAACCTGGGAGGCGCTGTCATCGGCGTCCTTGAGGATGAAGGTGATTTCGTTGGTGGTCGAGGGCAGTTTCTCCGGGGCGACCGACAGCTGCACCGGCAGCGTGGCGATGTCGCCGGCGGCGACGCGGATCTCGCGCTGGCCTTCGAGCCTGAGATCGGGCAGGCCGGCGGCGTCGAGCACGTAGACGTGGTCGCGCTGGTCCTTGTTCATCACCTTCAGGCTGTAGACGTTCTCGATCCGGCCCTGGGCGTTCTCGCGGTACAGTACCCGGTCCTTGGCGACGTCGAAGCCCACCAGCGAGCGGGTGGCGAAGGCGGTGGCCAGGGCGCCGATCATCACCAGCAGCACCAGGGCGTAGCCGATCAGGCGCGGGCGCAGCATGTGGGTCTTCTGCCCGGACAGATTGTGCTCGGTGGTGTAGCTGATCAGTCCTTTGGGGTAGTTCATCTTGTCCATGATGCTGTCGCAGGCATCGATGCAGGCGGCGCAGCCGATGCACTCGATCTGCAGGCCGTCGCGGATGTCGATACCGGTGGGGCAGACCTGCACGCACATGGTGCAGTCGATGCAGTCGCCCAGGCCCTTGGCCTTGTAGTCGATGTCCTTCTTGCGCGGGCCCCGTGCCTCGCCACGACGCGGGTCGTAGGAGACGATCAGGGTGTCCTTGTCGAACATCACGCTCTGGAAGCGCGCGTACGGGCACATGTAGATGCACACCTGTTCGCGCAGCCAGCCGGCGTTGCCGTAGGTGGCCAGGGTGAAGAAGCCGACCCAGAAGTAGGCCCAGCCATCGGCCTGGCCGGTAAAGAATTCGATGACCAGTTCGCGGATCGGCGAGAAGTAGCCGACGAAGGTCATGCCGGTGACGAAGCCGATCAGCAGCCACAGGCTGTGCTTGGCCAGCTTGCGCAGGAGCTTGTTGGTGCTCATGGGGGCCTTGTCCAGCTTCATGCGCTGGTTGCGATCACCCTCGGTGACTTTCTCGCACCACATGAACACCCAGGTCCATACGCTTTGCGGGCAGGTGTAGCCGCACCAGACCCGGCCGGCATATACGGTGATGAAGAACAGGCCGAAGGCGGCGACGATCAGGATGCCGGAGAGCAGGATGAAATCCTGGGGCCAGATGGTGGCGCCGAAGATGTAGAACTTGCGCTCGGGCAGGTTCCACCACACGGCCTGGTGGCCGCCCCAGTTCAGCCAGACGGTGCCGAAGTACAGCAGGAACAATACTGCGCCGCCGACCATCCGCAACCTGCGGAAGAGGCCGGTGAAGGCACGGGTGTAGATTTTTTCGCGCGAGGCGTAGAGGTCGACGGAATCCTTCCCTTTGCTGGCAGGCGGGGTGACGTCATGTACCGGAATTTGCTTGCTCATCATCAAGTCCCACGGCAGTGGAGAAATGCCGCGGCCAGTGCGTGCCGGCCGCAGTCTCGCGCGTTCTGCTAGCGCTCTGCGGCCCATGATACGCCTGTGATGGCGGGTGCGGGGCGCGCTGCGACCTTTAGTCGCGTTGGGTTCGTGGTGTGAATCGTGTTATGGCGGGTGTCAATTGATTCAGGTCAGTCGCCTGCGCATTTTACGGTGCAAACGAGCGTGGGAGCGGGCTTGTCCCGCGATGGCGTCATCAGCTTGGCGACCATCGCGGAACAACCCCGCTCCCACGGTTCAGCATCACTCGGCTTTCGGGGCCTGATCCTGATCCTGATGCGACAGGCTGTACACATAAGCTGCCAGCAAGTGCACCTTGTCGTTGCCTTGCATCTGCGCCTGGGCCGGCATCTGTCCTTGGCGACCGTAGCGGATGGTCTGCTGCAGCTGGGCGAAGCTCGAACCGTAGATGAACGCCTGCGGGTGGGTCAGGTCTGGCGCGCCCATGGCCGGGGTGCCTTTGCCTTCGGGGCCATGGCAGGCCACGCAGTTGGTGGCGAAGATCTGCTGGCCCTTGACCGGGTCGGCCTTGGCGTCCTCCGGCAGCTTGCGGCCGTCGAGGTTGGTCAGCACGAAGGCGGCGACATCCGCCACGCCCTGTTCGCCGATCACCGTGGCCCAGCCCGGCATCACGCCGTGGCGACCGTTCATGATGGTGGTCTTGATGGTCTCCGGCTCGCCGCCCCAACGCCAGTCGTTGTCGGTCAGGTTGGGGAAACCGTAGGCGCCCCGGGCGTCGGAGCCATGGCATACCGAGCAGTTGGAAGCGAACAGGCGTGCGCCCATCTTCAGGGCCTGCGGATCCTTGGCCACGTCTTCCAGCGGCATGGCGGCGAACTTGGCGAAGATCGGCCCGAAACGAGCGTCGGCCTTGGCCATTTCCTTCTCCCACTCGTGCACGCCGGTCCAGCCGGACTGGCCGTTGGAGAACTCGGTCTTCTTGTCGTTATCCAGGTAGGCGTAGCCCGGCAGGATGCCTTTCCAGTTGCCCAGGCCCGGGTAGAGCACCAGGTAGCCGAGGGCGAAGATGATGGTGCCGACGAACAGCCAGAACCACCATTTCGGCAAGGGGTTGTCGTATTCCTCGATGCCGTCGAAGGCGTGGCCGACGACCTCGTCGGTGATTTCTTCGCGCTGGCCCCTGCGGGTCGACAGCAGCAGCCAGGTCAAGGCGAAGATGGTGCCCAGGGTCAGGACGGTGACGTACAGACTCCAGAAGGTTGTCATTGTTCTTTGCTCCTAGAAGCTTGTGCTTGCTCGACGTGCCGGGTGGCCTCGGGGTCGTCCGCGAACGGCAACCGAGTGGCCTCGTCGAAGTCCTTCTTGCGCCGTGGGCTGAACACCCACAGCGCCAGGCCCACGAAGGCCACCAGCACCACGACGGTGCCCAGGCCGCGAATCATCCCGATATCCATTGCCGTCACCGTTTGCTCTTGATGAGGGTGCCAAGGCCTTGCAGGTACGCCACGATGGCGTCCATCTCGGTCTTGCCCTTGACCGCGTCGCTGGCACCGGCGATGTCTTCGTCGGTGTAGGGCACGCCGAGGGTGCGCAGCACTTGCATCTTCTTCGCGGTGTCCTTGCCGTCGAGCTTGTGCTCCACCAGCCATGGGTACGAAGGCATCTTCGATTCCGGCACGACGTTGCGTGGGTTGTACAGGTGCGCGCGGTGCCAGTCGTCCGAGTAGCGCCCACCGACGCGGGCCAGGTCCGGGCCGGTGCGCTTGGAGCCCCACAGGAACGGGTGGTCCCAGACGCTCTCGCCGGCCACCGAGTAGTGGCCGTAGCGTTCGGTTTCGGCGCGGAACGGCCGGATCATCTGCGAGTGGCAGCCCACGCAGCCTTCGCGGATGTAGATGTCACGGCCTTCGAGCTCGAGCGCGGTGCGTGGCTTCATGCCCTCGACCGGCTTGTTGGTGACGTCCTGGAAGAACAGCGGGACGATCTGGGTCAGGCCGCCGACGCTGACGGCGATGACCATGAAGAAGGCCAGCAGGCCAATGTTCTTCTCGACTGCTTCATGCTTCATCAGTGCGCTCCCACGACGACGATCTTGGCGGCTTCCTCAGCCTGTACCGGGTTGGCGGCGCGTACCGTGCGGAACACGTTGTAGGCCATCAGCAGCATGCCGGAGGCGAAGAACGCACCGCCCAGGGCGCGGACGATGTAGCCCGGGTGGCTGGCCTGCAGGGCTTCGACGAAGGAGTAGGTGAGGGTGCCGTCGTCGTTGATGGCACGCCACATCAGACCCTGGGTGATGCCGTTGACCCACATCGAGGCGATGTACAGCACGGTGCCGATGGTCGCCAGCCAGAAGTGCGCGTTGATCAGGCCGATGCTGTGCATCTGCTCGCGGCCGTAGAGCTTCGGAATCATGTGGTAGACCGCGCCGATGGAGATCATCGCCACCCAGCCGAGGGCGCCGGCGTGCACGTGGCCGATGGTCCAGTCGGTGTAGTGCGACAGCGAGTTGACGGTCTTGATGGCCATCATCGGGCCTTCGAAGGTGGACATGCCGTAGAACGCCAGGGACACCACCAGGAAGCGCAGGATCGGGTCGGTGCGCAGTTTGTGCCAGGCCCCCGACAGGGTCATCATGCCGTTGATCATGCCGCCCCAGCTCGGTGCCAGAAGGATGATCGACATCACCATGCCCAGCGACTGCGCCCAGTCGGGCAGGGCGGTGTAGTGCAGGTGGTGCGGGCCTGCCCAGATGTACAGGGTGATCAGCGCCCAGAAGTGGACGATCGACAGGCGATAGGAGTAGATCGGGCGTTCGGCCTGCTTGGGCACGAAGTAGTACATCATCCCCAGGAAACCGGTGGTGAGGAAGAAGCCCACGGCGTTGTGGCCGTACCACCACTGGATCATCGCGTCGGTGGCGCCGGCGTAGGCCGAGTACGACTTGAACAGGCTTACCGGCAGGGAGATGTGGTTGACGATGTGCAGCATCGCGGTGACCACGATGAAGGCGCCGTAGAACCAGTTGCCGACGTAGATGTGCTTGGTCTTGCGCTTGACGATGGTGCCGAAGAACACCAGCGCGTAGGTGACCCAGACGATGGCCAGCAGGATCGCCAGCGGCCACTCGAGCTCGGCGTATTCCTTGGTGGTGGTGTAGCCCATCGGCAGGGTTATCAGCGCGCCGACGATCACCGCCTGCCAGCCCCAGAAGGTGAAGGCGGCCATGCCGTCGGAGATCAGGCGGGTCTGGCAGGTTCGCTGCACCACGTAGTAGCTGGTGGCGAACAGGGCACAGCCACCGAAGGCGAAGATCACCAGGTTGGTGTGCAGCGGGCGCAGGCGGCCGAAGCTCGTCCATGGCAGGTCCAGGTTCAGCTGGGGCCATACCAGTTGCGAGGCGATGAAGACGCCGAGCCCCATGCCAAGGATCCCCCAGACCACCGTCATGATGGCGAACTGGCGGACGACCTTATAGTTATAAGCAGTCGGACTGATTGCAGTGCTCATTCTAAGGTTCCACGGTTTGGGTGTTCTTGTTGGTTGGTAAATCGGCGCCAGTATCGATAACCACCAGGGTTATGGCAACGCAAGGCGACCTGCGCCGACCCGTGTCCAGACCCTTTCCGCCGCCGTCCCGCGGCCTGAGGGTGCGAACGATTGTACACAAATAAATATTTGTAATGTGTACCGTTTTCCATGTTTTTCTGATCGATCGGTCAAACTTTGTTTTCGGGGCGGGCAGGCAAGGCGTCACCCCCTGGTCGCAGGCTCGCGCGGGTGGATTCGATGCGTGGTGTCAGGCGGTGCGCCACGTCTGTTCCGGTCGCTGCGAGCGGAGCCACTGTGGCAACAAGCTTAGTTGTGTTCGGAGGGGGTGCAAGGCGGGGAGGGGAGAGGGGCTGCTATGCAGCCCATCGCGGGCTTGCCCGCGAAAAGGGCCGCGAAGCGGCCCTCGGGCATTACTTGGCGGTTACGGTTTCAGGCACTTGCTCCTGCGACAGGCTATACACATAGGCCGCCAGCAGGTGGACCTTGTCGTTGCCCTGGATGTCGTGCTGCGCCGGCATCTGGCCCTGACGGCCATAACGGATGGTCTGCTGCAACTGGGCGAAGCTCGAGCCGTAGATGAACGCCTGCGGATGGGTCAGGTTCGGTGCGCCCATGGCCGGGGTGCCCTTGCCTTCGGGCCCGTGGCAGGCCACGCAGTTGGTGGCGAACAGCTCCTTGCCCTTGGCCGGGTCGGCCTTGGCATCAGCCGGCAGGGTGCGACCGTCGAGATTGGTCAGCACGAACGCGGCCACATCGGCCACGCCCTGCTCGCCGATCACCGTGGACCAGCCCGGCATGATGCCGTGGCGGCCGTTCATGATCGAGGCCTTGATGGTCTCCGGCTCGCCGCCCCAACGCCAGTCGCTGTCGGTCAGGTTGGGGAAGCCGTAGGAGCCTTTGGCGTCGGAGCCGTGGCACACCGAGCAGTTGGAGGCGAACAGCCGGCTGCCCATCTTCAGCGCCTGTGGATCCTTGGCCACTTCCTCCACCGGCATGGCGGCGTACTTGGCGAAGATCGGGCCGAACCTGGCGTCGGCCTTGTCCATCTCTTTCTGCCACTCGTCCACCTGGGTCCAGCCGTTCTCGTAGCCGGGCAGGATGCCTTTCCAGTTGCCCAGGCCCGGGTAGAGGATCAGGTAGCCCACCGAGAACACCAGGGTGCCGACGAACAGCCAGAACCACCATTTCGGCAGCGGGTTGTCGTACTCCTCGATACCGTCGAAGCTGTGGCCCATGGTCTGGTCGGTGGTGTCGCTGCTCTGGCCCTTGCGGGTGCCGAGCAGCAGCCAGGTCAGGCCGATCAGGCTGCCGATGGTCAGTACGCTGATGTACGTACTCCAGAAGGTGGTCATTGCTGGGTACTCCTCAATGCGGCAGGTTCCTGCCCGGCGGGGGGCAGGCGGTCGTCGACGAAGGGCAGCAGGCGCGCTTCGGCGAAATCACGGTCGCGGCGACGGTTGAACACCCAGAGCGACAGGCCGATGAAGGCGATCATCACCACCAGGGTGCCCAGGCCACGGATCATGCCGATGTCCATTTCCATCGCACTCACCTCTTGTTCTTGATCGCGGTGCCGAGCACCTGCAGGTAGGCGACCAGCGCGTCCATCTCGGTCTTGCCCTTGACCGCGTCGCGGGCACCGGCGATGTCCTCGTCGGTGTAGGGCACGCCGAGGGTGCGCAGGGTGCGCATCTTGGTGTCGGTGTGGCTGTTGTCGACCTGCGCGGCCACCAGCCAGGGGTAGGACGGCATCTTCGACTCCGGCACCACGTTGCGCGGGTTGTACAGGTGCGCGCGGTGCCAGTCGTCCGAGTAGCGCCCGCCGACGCGGGCCAGGTCCGGGCCGGTGCGCTTGGAGCCCCACAGGAACGGGTGATCCCAGACGCTTTCGCCGGCCACCGAGTAGTGGCCGTAGCGCTCGGTTTCGGCGCGGAACGGCCGGACCATCTGCGAGTGGCAGCCCACGCAGCCTTCGCGGATGTAGATGTCGCGGCCTTCGAGCTGCAGCGCGGTGTAGGGTTTCATGCCTTCGACCGGCTTGTTGGTGACGTCCTGGAAGAACAGCGGGACGATCTGCGTCAGGCCACCGATGCTGACGGCGAACACCATCAGCAGCGCCATCAGGCCTATGTTTTTCTCGACGACTTCATGTTTCATCAGGCTCTACTCCTCAGGCCAGCTGGGCGTTGGCGGTGGCGTGCTCGGCAGCCGGGGCGCGCACGGTGCGCCAGGTGTTCCAGGCCATCAGGAACATGCCGCTGAGGAAGATCGCGCCGCCGACGAAGCGCACGACGAAGCCGGGGTGGCTGGCCACCAGGGTCTCCACGAACGAGTAGGTCAGCGTGCCGTCGCTGTTGACCGCGCGCCACATCAGGCCCTGGGCGATGCCGTTGACCCACATCGAGGCGATGTACAGCACGGTGCCGATGGTGGCGAGCCAGAAGTGCGCGTTGATCAGCCCGAGGCTGTACATGCGCTCCTTGCCGAACACCATCGGGATGGTGTGGTACAGCGCGCCGATGGAAATCATCGCCACCCAGCCGAGGGCGCCGGCGTGCACGTGGCCGATGGTCCAGTCGGTGTAGTGGGAGAGGGCGTTGACAGTCTTGATGGCCATCATCGGGCCTTCGAAGGTGGACATGCCGTAGAACGCCAGGGACACCACCAGGAAGCGCAGGATGGGGTCGCTGCGCAGCTTATGCCAGGCCCCCGACAGGGTCATCATGCCGTTGATCATGCCGCCCCAGCTTGGCGCCAGCAGGATCAGCGACATGATCATGCCCAGCGACTGCGCCCAGTCGGGCAGGGCGGTGTAGTGCAGGTGGTGAGGGCCTGCCCAGATGTACAGGGTGATCAGCGCCCAGAAATGGACGATCGACAGGCGATAGGAATACACCGGGCGTTCGGCCTGCTTGGGCACGTAGTAGTACATCATTCCCAGGAAGCCGGCGGTGAGGAAGAAGCCCACGGCGTTGTGGCCATACCACCACTGGACCATGGCGTCGGTGGCCCCGGCATAGACCGAGTAGGACTTGGTCAGGCTGACCGGCAGCTCCAGGTTGTTGATGATGTGCAGCATCGCCACGGTGAGGATGAAGGCGCCGAAGAACCAGTTGCCCACATAGATGTGCTTGGTGTTGCGCTTCATCAGGGTGCCGAAGAACACCACGGCATAGGCGACCCAGACGATGGTGATGAGGATGTCGATCGGCCATTCCAGTTCGGCGTATTCCTTGGAGCTGGTGTAGCCCAGTGGCAGGCTGATCGCCGCCAGCAGGATCACCAGTTGCCAGCCCCAGAAGGTGAACGCGGCCAGGCGTGGCGCGAACAGGGTGGTCTGGCAGGTGCGTTGCACCGAATAATACGAGGTGGCGAACAGGGCACAGCCGCCGAAGGCGAAGATCACCGCGTTGGTGTGCAAGGGTCGCAGGCGGCCGAAGCTGGTCCACGGCAGGTCAAGGTTGAGGGCGGGCCAGGCGAGCTGGGCGGCGATGAAGACGCCGAGCCCCATCCCGACGATGCCCCACACCACCGTCATGATGGCGAATTGGCGGACCACCTTGTAGTTGTAGGCGGTACTGCTGGTTGTGTTCATGTATGGGTTCCCATCCACGGTTATAGGCAGGCTAAACAGCGAGGCAAGCATGATTAATGGGCAAAGTGCCGGTATTGACGGGGATCAATGGGCGAAGATCGCAAATGTCCCAGGCTTGCGCTGCGATCCTCCTCGAATCGCGGAGGATCGCGGCAGTTGCCCCTGCCTGATCCTCGCCCATGGCGCTGGTGCGCCGATGGACAGCGGGTTCATGGAGGACATGGCGCAAAGGCTGGCGGGGCAAGGGGTCGGGGTGGTGCGCTTCGAATTTCCCTACATGGCCGAACGGCGTCTAAACGGCGGCAGGCGACCGCCGAATCCGCAGCAGGTGTTGCTCGAATGCTGGCGGGTTGTATACGAACAGGTGCGACCTTTGGTCGCGGGCAGGCTGGCCGTTGGCGGCAAGTCCATGGGCGGGCGCATGGCCAGCCTGTTGGCGGACGAACTGGGGGCCGATGCGCTGGTCTGCCTGGGGTATCCGTTCTACGCGGTGGGCAAGCCGGAGAAACCTCGGGTGGCGCATCTGGCCGGGCTGCGCACGCGCACGTTGATCGTGCAGGGCGAACGGGATGCCCTGGGCAATCGAGAGGCGGTGGCGGGGTATGAGTTATCGCCGGCGATCGAGGTGAACTGGCTGGTGGCAGCCGATCATGACCTCAAGCCGTTGAAGGCGTCGGGGTTCAGCCATGAGCAGCACATGCAGGTGGCGGCGCAGCAGGTGGCGGCTTTTCTCAAGGCCTAGGCCGCTTGGGGTCTGCTTTGCAGCCCATCGCCGGCAAGCCGGCTCCCACAGAGGTCGGCGTCGTACCTGTGGGAGCCGGCTTGCCGGCGATGAGGCCGTTACAGGTTGGCGCTTAGTCGCGGTACTCGCACAGGTAGGCGGTATCCACGGCGACCTTCAGTTGGAACTTGCTGTCGGCGGCCACGTTGAACTTGTCGCCAGCGTTGAAGGTTTCCCAGTTGTCGCTGCCCGGCAGCTTCACGCTCAGGGCGCCGGAAACCACATGCATGATCTCGCGCTTGGCGGTGCCGAACTCGTATTCGCCCGGGGCCATCACGCCCACGGTGGCCGGACCTTCCTTGCCTTCGAAGGCGATCGACTTGACGGTGCCATCGAAGTACTCATTGACCTTGAACATCGGGCGACTCCTGAAAAAGGGCTGAAAAATGGGCTGGCCAGTATGCCCAAGGCATGCCCCTGCGTCATCTGTTTCAGGTGCCGCCCGCCGGCAGGCTCAAGGGCAGCAGGCGGGCGGTGTTGCGCGCGTCTTCCAGGGCCCGGTGCTGCTGTCCGGAAAACTGCAGGCCGGCCAGTTGCAGGGCGCTGTTCAGCCCTGCCGGGCGTTGCAGGTGGCGGGCCTTGGCGAAGCGTTGCTTGAGGTTGATGTGCGACAGCTGTTCGAGCAGGCTGTGCACCTGATGCAGCTGCCATTCCTGCAGCAACTGCTGGCGGTCGTAGTCGCCCCAGCTCACCCAGGCCTGCAGCTGCGCCTGGTGATGGCTCAGCCAGCGTTCGAACTGCCCCCAGACCTCCGGGAACGGTGCGGCGTTGTCGATATCGGCCTGGCCGATATGGGTCAGCTCGCGACAGAAGGGCGTCAGTTGCGGCCGCCGCCTGGGGCGCACGAAGCGTTGAAAGTGATCCACCTCGCGTCCTTCGCGAGTGACCAGGCTTGCGCCGATTTCAATGATTTCCATCTCCGTGACCGGCCAGCCGCCGTCGTCGGTGGTGGCTTCCAGGTCGATCACCAACCAGTGGCCCATGCCAGGCTCCCTATCAATGCACAGTGGCCGGCGCGCTTGTCGAACACGCAGGCCTGTAGAGCGTAGCCAAACTCGACGCGCACGACATCCCCTGGCACTTTGGCATATCCGGCGGTTGTGCCGGTTTGGGAAAACGCCTAGCTTAGGCGCATCCAGGCCCCCACCGTGATGAGTGTTTCCACTTGATCCCATTGTCCAGCCTCAAGCCACTGTCCATCATGCTGTTGTTTGCCGCGCTGTCGCTGAGCGCCGTGGTGCGGGCAGGGGAGGCCCTGGAGGTGAAGATCGGTGCGGCGCATTTCCCTCCTTATACCGTGCGCCCGGAGCAAGGCGCCGACACCGGTCTGCTGCCGCAACTGGTGGACGCGCTGAACCGGTTGCAGGCCGACTACCGTTTCGTGCTGGTGCCCACCTCGATCCCGCGGCGCTTTGGCGACTTCCAGCAGGGCCGCACCGACATGGCGATCTTCGAGAACCCGCAATGGGGCTGGCAGGGGATCGAACACAAGGCCGTGGACATGGGGTTGGAGGATGCCGAGATCTTCGTCGCTCGCCAGCAGGCGGGGCGCGACCAGCATTACTTCGATGACCTCGCAGGCAAGCGGCTGGCGTTGTTCAACGGTTATCACTACGCCTTCGCCGATTTCAACCCAGACCCGGCATACCTCAAGAAGCGCTATCGGGCGACCCTGACCTATTCCCACGACAGCAACCTGAACATGGTCGAACGCGAGCGTGCCGACATCGCCCTGGTCACTCGCTCGTACCTCAGTGACTTCCTCAAGCGCAATCCTGAAAGCGGCGTTCAGCTGCTGGCCTCGCAGCGCGTCGATCAGGTCTATCACCATTACGCGCTGCTGCGCCCCGATGCTTCGATCAGCCCCGAAGTATTCGCCACCCTGTTGCGCCGGCTGCGTGAAAACGGTGAGCTGTTGCGTATTTTCCAGCCCTACAAGATCACCGTCGAAGCACCGCGCGACTAAATTCCACGGGCTTGGCCACGTTCTTTGATGTGAGCCTTTCTTACCTTTCCCGTGAGCCATGACCATGCCGTTCGATGCCGCTTCGCAGCCCCTTTGCGCGCCACGCTGGCGCAGCCTGCAGGCCGACGAGGGCGATTGCCGCCTGAGCCTGACCCTTGAGGGGCGCCCCCTGATCCGGGTTCGCCTGGTGCCGGCCGCTGCCCTTGAAGTCCACCTCGAGCAGATTTGTCCGGAGCGCCCCGAGCAGGCGCTGTGGGCGGCCTGTTACTGGTTGTTGTCACGCGATCCGGGCTGCCAGCGCTTGGCCTGGCAGCTGCCCCAGCCGCTGTCGGGCGCACTGGCCAGTGGCTTGCTGCTGCCGGGCGAGCAGCCTGGGCAGTACCTGTGCGAGCGCACCCTGTTCTGGCAGTTGCCCCAGCCCTGGCTGGGTGAGTCCGTGTCCGGGATCTATCCGCAGCAGATGCTGATCAGCAACGGTAAGCGTCACCCGCGCCGGGCGCCCAAGCCGCGCGGCGAGGTGTACCGGCGCTTCGATGCGCGCCTGGGGGCGTGGGTGTCGTTGCGCACTCTGGAGATCGAGCAGGACCTGGAGCGCTTCAATCGCTGGCAGAACAACCCGCGGGTGGTGCAGTTCTGGCAGGAAGGCGGAACGCTGGCGCAACATCGCGAGTACCTGGCCAAGCTCGAGGCCGACCCGCACACCTTGACCTTGATCGGTTGCTTCGACGACGAGCCCTTTGCCTACTTCGAGGCCTACTGGGCCAAGGAAGACCGCATCGCGCCGTTCTACCCGGCCGACGACTACGATCGCGGCATCCACATGCTGGTCGGGGAGGAAACGCACCGTGGCCCGCACAAGGTGGCCAGCTGGTTGTCGGCGCTGGTGCACTACCTGTTCCTCGACGACCCGCGCACCCAGCGCGTGGTGGCCGAGCCGCGCGCCGACAACGGCAGGATGATCGGCTACATGCACGATCAGTGCTTCCACTGCGAGAAAGAGTTCGATTTCCCGCACAAGCGCGCGGCGCTGATGATCCTGGGGCGCGAGCGCTTCTTCGATCGCTGCAAGCTGGTCTGATAGCGAGTGGGATTTTCGCGGGTAGACCCGCTCCCACAGGTTCGACACCGTACCTGTGGGGGCGGGTTTACCCGTGAAAAGGGTGCAAAGAAGATCTCAGCCCTGGCGGCTGCTCTTGCGGCAATGGATCAGCGCATCGCGGATCATGAAGTTGACCAGCGTCGGCGAAACCCCCAGTTCCTTGGCGATATCTTTCTGCGGCACGCCGTGCAAGCGGTACATCTCGAAGGCGTAGCGGGTGCGCTGGGGCAGTTCGTTGAGCGCGTCGGCGATGTGTTCGAGGGTGGCGAGGTTGATGTGCGTGGCTTCGGGCGAGGCGTTCTGGATGACCACGTTGAGCCCTTCCTCTTCGCTGCCGGAATACCTCAGCTCCATGGCCTGCTTGCGGTAGTGATCGATGGCCAGGTTGCGCACGATCTGGAACAGATAACTGAGCTGGGCCTTGAATGACGAGGTGATCTGCGGGGCGGCGCTGAGCCGGAAGAAGGCGTCCTGCACCACATCCTCGGCGCGGGAGCGACAGCCGGTGATCCGGGCTGCGATCTTCACCAGAATGCTGCGATTGTCGACGAACGCCTGGAGTAATGGTGAATCGCACTTACTTGTGGATAGTTGTTCCGCCATGGAAATCACCTTGTCTCTGAAGGGAAAGGGAGCACACCCCAGGGGGAGGCTTCCTACGACGTGCGACAAACTATTCAGAATGATAATGATTGTCAAATACGAAAGTTAATGAGTTTCGATCAATTTCAGTTCTAAGCGAAGGGCTGTGAAGCCGGTCAACTTTTTGCCTTGCGCCGGTCTGGCCGGCACTGCCCGACGGCCCTAATTTCTTCCGCTCTCAATCCGTTCCCCTGTGTACATCCGGCTGCCGAGCGCTGCCCGCCTGTCATGCGCGGGGCCAGCCAGGCACGACTCACCCAGACACTGGCAGGAACATTCCATGACGGACGCCTTCGAACTCCCGCACTCGCTGGTCCAGGCCCTGGCACAGCGCGCCGCCCAGACCCCGGAGCGAATCGCCTTGCGCTTTCTCGCCGACGCGCCCGGCGAGCAGGCAGTGCTCAGCTATCGGGACCTCGATCAGCGCGCGCGGACCATCGCCGCGGCGCTGCAGGCCCGGGCCGGTTTCGGCGAACGTGCCGTGCTGCTGTTTCCCAGCGGCCCGGACTACGTGGCGGCGTTCTTCGGTTGCCTCTATGCCGGGGTGATCGCGGTACCGGCCTATCCACCGGAGTCTTCGCGCCAGCACCACCAGGAGCGCCTGCTGTCGATCATCGCCGACGCCGAACCGCGTCTGCTGCTGACGGTAGAAGCGCTGTGTGACAGTTTGCAGGGCCTCGAAGCCCTGGCGGGCGACAATGCCCCAGGCCTGCTGGCCGTCGATTGCCTGGATCCGCAGCTGGCCGACCAGTGGCGGGCACCGGACCTCGCGGGGAGCGACATCGCCTTCCTGCAGTACACCTCCGGCTCCACCGCGTTGCCCAAGGGGGTGCAGGTCAGCCATGGCAACCTGGTGGCCAACGAGCAACTGATCCGCCACGGTTTCGGCATCGACCTCAACCCGGACGACGTGATCGTCAGCTGGCTGCCGCTGTACCACGACATGGGTCTGATCGGCGGGCTGCTGCAGCCGATCTTCAGTGGCGTGCCCTGCGTGCTGATGTCGCCGGGCTACTTCCTGGCCCGGCCGCAGCGCTGGTTGCAGGCGATCAGTGAGTACGGCGGCACCATCAGCGGCGGGCCGGACTTCGCCTACCGCCTGTGCAGCGAGCGGGTCAGCGAGGCGGCGCTCGCCGGCCTCGACCTGAGCCGTTGGCGCGTGGCCTATTCGGGCTCCGAGCCGATCCGCCAGGACAGCCTCGACACCTTCGCCGAAAAATTCGCCGCCTGCGGCTTCGCCGCGAGCAGCTTCTTCGCCAGCTACGGCCTGGCCGAGGCCACCCTGTTCGTCAGTGGCAGCCGTCGCGGCCAGGGCATCGGTGCCCTGGAGCTGGACGCCGAGGCGTTCGCCGCCAACCGCGCAGAGCCAGGTCAGGGCAGTGTGCTGATGAGTTGCGGCTACCCACAGCCGGGCCACGCGGTGCGCATCGTCGAGCCGCAGCGCCAGGAGGTGCTCGGCGACAATCGGGTTGGCGAGATCTGGGCCGGTGGTCCGAGCATCGCCCTGGGTTACTGGCGCAACCCCGAAGCCAGCGCGCGCACCTTCGTCGAAATGGACGGCCAGACCTGGCTGCGCACCGGCGACCTGGGTTTCATGCGCGACGGCGAAGTGTTCGTCACCGGCCGCTTGAAGGACATGCTGATCGTCCGTGGTCAGAACCTCTACCCGCAGGATCTGGAGAAGACCCTGGAGCGTGAGGTGGACGTGCTGCGCAAGGGGCGTGTGGCGGTGTTCGCCGTCGACGACCAGGGCGAGGAGGGGATCGGCGTGGCGGTCGAGATCAGCCGCAACGTGCAGAAAGCGCACGCGCCCGAAGCGCTGATCAACACCCTGCGGCGGGTCATCGCCAACGCTTGCCGCCAGGCCCCGGCGGTGGTGCTGCTGCTCAACCCGGGCGCGCTGCCCAAGACCTCCAGCGGCAAGCTGCAGCGTTCGGCCTGCCGTCTGCGTATGGATGACGGCAGCCTGGATATCTATGCACGTTTCCCGACCTTGGCAACTGCCCAGGGCGAAGCGGTGATGGCGGACGATCTGCAGGCGCGCATCGCGGGCATCTGGCGTGAGCTGCTCAAGGTCGAATCGGTCGTGGCCGAGGATCACTTCCTGCTGCTGGGTGGCAACTCCATCGCCGCCACCCAGGTGACCGCGCGCCTCGGTGACGAACTGGGCATCGCGCTCAGCCTGCGCACCCTGTTCGAAGCGCCGACGCTCGCCGAGTACAGCGCCGCGGTGGCGGCTATCCTCGACGCCGGTGGCAATGCCGCCGGGCGTATCGAAACCCAGCCTCGCCACCAGCCATTGGCGCAGTCGCTGGCGCAGAACCGCCTGTGGCTGCTGTGGCAGCTGGAGCCGCAGTCCGCCGCCTACAACATCCCGGCGGGCCTGCATTTGCGCGGCGAGCTGGATGAGGCCGCGCTCGAGGCCAGCTTCCAGGCCCTGGTGGCGCGCCATGAATCGCTGCGCACGGTGTTCGACGAGGTCGACGGCCAGGCGCTGCAACGCATCCTGCCGAGCCTGCCGTTCAGCCTGCGGCGTCTTGACCTCGAAGGCCTGGACAGCGCCGAAGTGACGGCGCGTCGCGAACACGAAGCCCAGCAGCCGTTCGACCTGCGCAGCGGGCCGCTGCTGCGGGTGACCCTGGCGCGCCTGGATGACGACCAGCACCAGCTGTGGGTGACCCTGCACCACATCGTCGCCGATGGCTGGTCGCTGAACATCCTGCTCGACGAGTTCGCCCGGCTGTATGCCGCCCAAGGCCAGGCCGTGAACCTGGCCGAGCTGCCCCTGGGTTACGCCGACCATGGCAACTGGCAACGCCAGTGGCTGGCCGACGGCGAGGCGGCACGCCAGCTCGACTACTGGAAAGCCAAGCTTGGCGACGAACTGCCAGTGCTCGACCTGTGCACCGACCAGCCGCGCGGCAACCTGCGCGACCGCCGTGCCGCACGCTTGAGCGTGAAAGTGCCGGCCGCGCTGGCCGCGACCCTGAAGGACCTCGCCCGCGACCAGCAGGCCAGTCTGTTCATGGTCCTGCTGGCCGGCTGGCAGGCCCTGCTGCACCGCTACACCGGCCAGGGCGACATCCGCGTCGGCGTGCCCAACGCCAACCGCCCGCGCCTGGAAACCCAGGGCATGGTCGGTTTCTTCATCAACACCCAGGTGCTGCGCGCTGAACTCGACGGCCGGTTGCCGTTCGCGCAGCTGCTCGGCCAGGTGCGCCAGGCGACCCTCGAGGCCCAGGCGCATCAGGACCTGCCTTTCGAGCAACTGCTCGAAGCCTTGCCCGAGGCCCGTGAGCAGGGCCTGTTCCAGGTCATGTTCAACCATCAGCAACGCGACCTGTCGGCCTTGCGCCGGCTCCCCGGCCTGCTGGCCGAAGAGCTGCCATGGCACAGCCGCGAAGCCAAGTTCGACCTGCAACTGCACAGCGAGGAGGACCACCAGGGCCGCCTGACGCTCGCCTTCGACTACGCCGCCGAGCTGTTCGAGGCCACTACCGTCAAGCGTCTGGCCAATCATCTGCTGACCTTGCTGGAACAGGTGGGTGCCCAGCCGCAACTGGCCCTGGGCGAGGTGCAACTGCTCGATGAGCAGAGCCGCGCGCAGCTGCTGGGCTGGGGCCAGGCGCCGAGCGCCCGGGCCCAGCGCCTGCTGGTCGAGCAGCTCAATGAACAGGCTCGCCTCACTCCCGAACGCGTGGCACTGGTGTGGGAGGGCGGTCAGCTCGACTACGCCACGCTGCACCAGCAGGCCAACCGCCTGGCGCACTACCTGCGCGACAAGGGCGTCGGCCCGGACTCCCGGGTGGCCATCGCTCTGGAGCGTTCACCGCAACTGCTGGTCGGCCTGCTGGCCATTCTCAAGGCCGGCGGCGCCTATGTGCCGCTGGACACCGACTACCCGGCCGAACGCCTGGCCTACATGCTCGCTGACTGCCAGGCCAGCCTGCTGCTCAGTCACAGCGCGCTGCTCGACAAGCTGCCGCAGGTCGACGGTGTCAGCGCCATCGCCCTCGACCAGTTGCACCTGGACAGCTGGCCGAGCCAGGCCCCGGGCCTGCACCTGCACGGCGACAACCTCGCCTACGTGATCTACACCTCTGGCTCCACCGGCCAGCCCAAGGGCGTGGGCAATACCCATGCCGCGCTGGCCGAACGCCTGCAATGGATGCAGGCCACCTACGCGCTGGACGCCAGCGACGTGCTGATGCAGAAGGCGCCGATCAGCTTCGACGTGTCGGTGTGGGAATGCTTCTGGCCGTTGCTCACCGGCTGCCGGCTGGTACTGGCCGGCCCTGGCGAGCACCGCGACCCGCAACGCATCGCCCAGCTCATCCAGCGGCACCAGGTGACCACCTTGCACTTCGTGCCAGCGCTGCTGCAGGTGTTCGTGCAGGAGCCCCTGGCCGCCGGCTGCAGCAGCCTGCGCCGCTTGTTCTCCGGTGGCGAGGCGCTGCCCGCGGCGTTGCGCGACCGCACCCTGCAACTGCTGCCCCAGGTGCGCCTGCACAACCGTTACGGCCCGACCGAAACCGCGATCAACGTCACTCACTGGCACTGCCAGGCCGGCGACGGCGAGCGCTCGCCGATCGGCCACCCGCTGGGCAATGTGCTGTGCCGGGTGCTGGATGACCAATTCGAGCTGACCGCCCCTGGCGTGCCGGGCGAACTGTGCCTGGGGGGCGCGGGCCTCGCCCGTGGCTACCTGGGACGCCCCGGGCTCACCGCCGAGCGCTTCGTGCCCCAGCCCGACGGCGACGGCGCGCGCCTGTACCGCAGCGGCGACCGTGCCCGCTGGCATGTGCAGAGCGAGGCGCTGGAATACCTCGGTCGCCTCGACCAGCAGGTGAAGGTCCGTGGCTTTCGCGTCGAACCCGAGGAGGTGCAGGCAGTACTGCTGGCGCAGCCGGGGGTCGAGCAGGCGCTGGTGCTGATCCACAAGGACGCCGTGGGCGCCCAGTTGGTCGGCTACTACAGCGGTATCGAACAGACTGCCGCGCTGCTGGCCACGCTGGCCGAACGTCTGCCGGCCTACATGGTGCCGGCGCAGTTGATCCACCTGGCGCAGATGCCCCTGGGGCCGAGCGGCAAGGTCGAGCGCAGGGCGTTGCCGGCGCCGGTCTGGCAGCAGCGTGAGCATGTCGAACCGCAGAGCGCGCTGCAACGTCAGGTCGCGGCGATCTGGCGCGAAGTGCTGAACCTGCCTCAGATCGGCCTGCAGGATGACTTCTTCGCCCTCGGCGGCCACTCGCTGCTGGCCACCCAGATCGTCTCGCGCACCCGCCAGGCACTGGATGTCGAACTGCCGCTCAAGGCCTTGTTCGAGGCCCGCGAACTGGGTGCCTTCTGCACCGAGATCGCGCGTCTGCAGGACGGCGGCGCACGCAACCTGCAGGGCGCCATCGCCCGGGTCGACCGCCGCCAGGCCGTGCCGCTGTCCTATTCGCAGCAGCGCATGTGGTTCCTCTGGCAGATGGAGCCGGACAGCCCCGCCTACAACGTCGGCGGCATGGCCCGCTTCAGGGGCGTGCTGCATGTGGACGCCTTCGAACGTGCCCTGCAGGCGCTGATCGTGCGCCATGAAACCCTGCGCACCACCTTCCCGAGCATCGACGGCAAGCCATACCAGTGCGTGGCCGACGACAGCAACCTGCACCTGCAATGGCACGACTTCAGCAGCGACGCCGCCGAGGTTCGCCAGCAGCGCCTGCGACAGCTGGCCGACGCGCAGGCGCACCAGCCGTTCGACCTGGAGCGCGGCCCGCTGCTGCGCGCCTGCCTGGTCAAAGCCGGCGAACGCGAACACTGCTTCGTGCTGACCTTGCACCACATCGTCACCGAAGGCTGGGCGATGGACATCTTCGCCCGCGAGCTGGCCGAGCTGTACGAGGCCTTCGTCGACGAGCGCGAGTCGCCGCTGGAACCGCTGCCGGTGCAGTACCTCGACTACAGCGTCTGGCAGCGCCAGTGGCTGGAGAGCGGCGAGGGCGCGCGCCAGCTGGCCTACTGGAAAGACCGCCTGGGCACCGAGCACCCGGTACTGGCGCTGCCGGCCGACCGGCCACGCCCGGCGGTGCAGAGCCACCGCGGCGAGCTGTACCGCTTCGACCTGGACCCGGCGCTGGTCCAGCGCGTGCACGCCTTCAACAGCCAGCACGGCCTGACCTTGTTCATGACCATGACCGCCACCCTGGCCGCGCTGCTGCACCGCTACAGCGGCCAGCGCGACCTGCGCATCGGCGCGCCGGTGGCCAACCGTATCCGCCCGGAAAGCGAGGGGCTGATCGGTGCCTTCCTCAACACCCAGGTGCTGCGCTGCGAACTGGACGGGCAGATGAGCGCCCGCGCGCTGCTCGACCAGGTGCGCCAGACCATCATCGACGGCCAGTCGCATCAGGACCTGCCGTTCGACCAGCTGGTCGAAGCCCTGCAACCGCCGCGCTCGAGCGCCTATAACCCACTGTTCCAGGTGATGTGCAACGTGCAGCGCTGGGCCTTCCAGCAGAGCCGCGAACTGGTGGGCATGCAGGTGGATTACCTGGTCAACGACGCCAGTGCCACCAAGTTCGACCTGTACCTGGAAGTCACCGACCTCGATGGTCGCCTGGGTTGCTGCTTCACCTACAGCCGCGACCTGTTCGACGAGCCGCGCATCGCGCGCATGGCCGAGCACTGGCAGCAGTTGCTGGTGGCGCTGCTGGACAACCCGCAACAACGCCTGTGCGAACTGCCGATGCTGGCCGAAGCCGAGCAGCAGGTACTGATCGGCCAGCTCCAGGGCGAGCAGGACTTCGAGCTTGACCGTACCCTGCACGGGCTGTTCGCCGCCCAGGCCGAGCGTACCCCGCAGGCCCTGGCGCTGACCTTCGCCGGCAGCCACCTGAGCTACGCCGAGCTGGACCAGCAGGCCAACCGCCTGGCCCGCGCCCTGCGCGAGCGCGGGGTCGGCCCGCAGGTGCGGGTGGGCCTGGCGCTGGAGCGTTCGCTGGAAATGGTGGTCGCCCTGTTGGCCATCCTGAAGGCCGGCGGCGCCTACGTGCCGCTGGACCCGGAATACCCGCTCGATCGCCTGCGCTACATGATCGAAGACAGCCGGCTCGGCCTGCTGATCGGCCAGCGAACGCTGCTCGACAGCCTCGGCGAGCTGCCCGATGGTGTTGCCTGCTGGCGCCTGGAGGACGATGCCGCGAGCCTGTCCGCCTACAGCGACGCGCCCCTGGACAACCTTAACCTGCCGCAGCACCAGGCCTACCTGATCTACACCTCCGGCTCCACCGGCAAGCCCAAGGGCGTGGTGGTCAGCCACGGCGAGATTGCCATGCACTGCCAGGCGGTGATCGAGGCGTTCGGCATGCGCGGCGACGATTGCGAGCTGCATTTCTACTCGATCAATTTCGACGCCGCCAGCGAGCGGCTGCTGACCCCGCTGTTGTGCGGTGCCCGCGTGGTGCTGCGTGCCCAGGGCCAATGGGGCGCCGAGGACATCTGCCAACTGGTGCGCGAGCAGCGGGTGAGCATTCTCGGCTTCACCCCGAGCTACGGTAGCCAGCTGGCCCAGTACCTGGCCGGGCAGGGCGAGCAGTTGCCGGTGCGCCTGGTGATCACCGGGGGCGAGGCACTGACCGGCGAGCACCTGCAGCGCATCCGCCAGGCCTTCACCCCGCAGCAGTTCTTCAACGCCTATGGCCCGACCGAGACCGTGGTCATGCCGCTGGCCTGCCTGGCGCCCGACACCTTGCCTGCCGATGCCGGCAGCGTGCCGATCGGCCGGGTGATCGGTGCCCGCACCGCCTACATCCTCGACGAGGACCTGGCGCTGCTGCCGCAAGGCGGCATCGGCGAGCTGTACATCGGTGGCGCGGGTCTGGCCCAGGGCTACCACGATCGACCAGGCCTGAGCGCCGAGCGCTTCGTCGCCGACCCGTTCAGCCCTGACGGCGGGCGCCTGTACCGCACGGGCGACCTGGTGCGCCTGCGCGCCGACGGCCTGGTGGAATATGTCGGCCGTGCCGACCAGCAGGTGAAGATCCGTGGCTTCCGCATCGAGTTGGGCGAGATCGAAAGCCGCCTGCAAGAGCACGCCGATGTCGAGGAGGCCGTGGTCCTGGCGCTCGACCTGCCGGGCGGCAAGCAACTGGTGGGCTACCTGGTCTGCCGTCAGGCCGGCGCGGACAGCGAAGCCCAGGCCCGCCTGCGCGAAGCGGTCAAGGCCGACGCCCGCCTGCACCTGCCGGACTACATGGTGCCGGCGCACCTGGTGCTGCTCGACAGCCTGCCCTTGATGGGCAACGGCAAGCTCGACCGTCGGGCACTGCCGGCGCCGGACCTGGAACAGGCGCGCCAGCATTACCAGGCGCCTGCCAATGCACTGGAGGAGCAACTGGCGCAGATCTGGCGCGAGGTGCTCAACCTGTCGCGCATCGGCGTGCAGGACAACTTCTTCGAACTGGGCGGCGACTCGATCCTGTCGATCCAGGTGGTCAGCCGCGCCCGCCAGCTGGGCCTGCAGTTCACCCCGCGCGATCTGTTCCAGCACCAGACCATCCAGACCCTGGCGGCCGTGGTCAGCCGCAGCGAAGCGCCGAGCGCCATCGAGCAAGGCCCGCGCCAGGGACGCACCGGCCTGACGCCGATCCAGCACTGGTTCTTCGACAGCGAGGTACCGCAGCCCCAGCACTGGAACCAGGCCGTGTTGCTCGAGGCGCGTCGGCCATTGCAGGCCGAAGCCCTGGAGCAGGCCCTGACCGCGCTGGTGACGCAACATGACAGCCTGCGCCTGCGCCTGCGCTTCGCCCAGGCCAATGGCCGCTGGCAGGGCGAGTACGCCCAACCGGCCAGCCAGCCGCTGCTGTGGACGGCCACGGTGACCGACTTCGACGACTGCCAGGCGCTCTACACCGATGTGCAGCGCAGCCTCGACCTGGCCGAAGGGCCGCTGCTGCGCGCCTTGCTGATCACCGACGGCCAGGGCGCGCAACGCCTGCTGCTGGCGATCCATCACCTGGTGGTCGATGGCGTGTCGTGGCGCGTGCTGCTCGAAGACCTGCAGGCGCTGTACCGTGGCGAAGCGCTGGCGGCCAAGACCCATGCCATGGGGGACTGGGCCGCGCGCCTGGCCAGCTACGCCGGCAGCGATTCGCTGCGTGACGAACTGGCGTGGTGGGAAGGCCAGCTGGGCACAGCCCGCCGCGAACTGCCGTGCGATCACCCGCAAGGCGGCAACCTGCACCACCATGCCCGCAGCGTCGCCATCGCGCTGGACGTGGAACAGACCCGCCAGCTGCTGCAACAGGCACCGGCGGCCTACCACACCCAGGTCAACGACCTGCTGCTGACTGCCCTGGCGCGCACCCTGTGCCACTGGAGCGGTGACGAGCAGGTGCTGGTGCAACTGGAAGGCCATGGCCGCGACGGCCTGTTCGAGGACATGGACCTGACCCGCAGTGTCGGCTGGTTCACCAACGCCTATCCGCTGAGCCTGCGCCCGGCGGCGGGCGAGGGCGAAGCGGCTCGCGGCGCGTCGATCAAGGGCATCAAGGAGCAGCTGCGCCAGGTGCCGCACAAGGGCCTGGGCTATGGCGTGCTGCGCTACCTGGCCGACGAGGGCGGGCGCGAACGCATGGCCGCGCTGCCCCAGGCGCGCATCACCTTCAACTACCTTGGCCAGTTCGACCAGCAGTTCGACGAGGCCGCGCTGTTCCAGCCACTCGACGCGCCGGCAGGGTTGGCTCACGACCTGGACGCGCCTTTGCCCAACTGGCTGAGTGTCGATGGCCAGGTCTATGGCGGCGCCCTGCAACTACGCTGGAGCTTCAGCGCCGAGCGCTATGACGAGCAGACCATCGCCGGGCTGGCCGAAGCCTACCGCCAGGAGCTGTTGGCGCTGGTCGCGCACTGCCTGGTCGAGGGCAACGGCAGCTTCACGCCGTCGGACTTCCCCCTGGCGCAACTGACTCAGGAACAGATCGACGCATTGCCGGTCGCGGCCGCCGAGATCGAGGACGTCTACCCGCTGACGCCGATGCAGGAAGGCTTGCTGCTGCATACCCTGCTGGAGCCGGGCACCGGCATCTACTACATGCAGGACCGCTACCGCATCAACAGTGCCCTGGACCCCGAGCGCTTCGCCCAGGCCTGGCAGGCCGTGGTGGCGCGCCACGAAGCCCTGCGTGCGTCGTTCAGCTGGAACGCCGGCGAAGCGATGCTGCAGATCATCCACAAGCCCGGCAAGACGGCGGTTGACTACCAGGACTGGCGCGGCCTCGACGAGCACGCCCAGGAGGCGCGCCTGCAGGCCCTGCACAAGCAGGAGCGCGAGGCCGGTTTCGAGCTGCTGCGCGAAGCGCCGTTCCACCTGCGCCTGGTGCGCGTGGACGACGCGCGCTACTGGTTCATGATGAGCAACCACCACATCCTCATCGATGCCTGGTGCCGCTCGCTGCTGATGAACGACTTCTTCGAGATCTACCAGGCCCTGGGCGAAGGCCGCCAGGCCCGCTTGCCGGTGCCACCGCGCTACCGCGACTACATCGGCTGGCTGCAGCGCCAGGACCTCGACGAGGCGCGCCTGTGGTGGCAGGCCAACCTGGCCGGTTTCGAGCGCGCCACGGCGATCCCCAGCGACCGTCCGCTGCGCCATGACCATGCCGGCGACGGCATGCTGGTGGGCGACTGCTACACCCGCCTCGAGCTCAGCGAGGGCGCGCGGTTGCGCGAGCTGGCCCAGGCCCATCAGCTGACCGTCAACACCTTCGCCCAGGCGGCCTGGGCCCTGACCCTGGCGCGCTACAGCGGCGATCGCGACGTGGTGTTCGGCGTCACCGTGGCCGGGCGCCCGGTGAGCCTGCCGCAGATGCAGCGCACCGTCGGCCTGTTCATCAACAGCATCGCCCTGCGCGTGCAGTTGCCGCAGCCGGGCGAGCGCCGCAGCGTGCGTGAATGGCTGCAAGGTCTGCTCGATCGCAACATGCAACTGCGCGAATACGAGTACCTGCCGCTGGTGGCGATCCAGGAGTGCAGCGAGCTGCCCAAGGGCCAGCCGCTGTTCGACAGCCTGTTCGTGTTCGAGAACGCCCCGGTGGAAACCGCCGTGCTCGACCATGCCCAGCACCTGAACGCGAGCTCGGATTCGGGCCGCACCCACACCAACTTCCCGCTGACCGCGGTGTGCTACCCAGGCGATGACCTGGGCCTGCACCTGTCGTTCGACCAGCGCTACTTCGACTACCCGACCGTCGAGCGCCTGCTCGCCGAGTTCAGGCGCCTGCTGCTGGCACTGGTCGAAGGCTTCGACGGCGAAGTGGACGAACTGCCGCTGCTGGGCGCCGACGAGCAGCGCTTCCTGCTCGAGGACTGCAACCGCACCGAGCACGCCTATGCCCTGGAGCAAAGCTACGTCGAGCTGTTCGAGGCACGGGTCGCGGCGCATCCGCAGCGCACCGTCGCTCGCTGCCTGGAGGCCTCGTTCGACTATGCCGGGCTGAACCTGGCGGCCAACCGCCTGGGCCATGCCCTGGTCGGGGCGGGCGTCGCCGTCGACCAGCCGGTGGCACTGCTGGCCGAGCGCGGCCTGGCCTTGCTGGGGATGATCGTCGGCAGCTTCAAGGCCGGCGCCGGTTACCTGCCGCTGGATCCGGGCCTGCCGTCGGCGCGCCTGCAACGCATCGTCGAGCTGAGCCGCACGCCGGTATTGGTGTGCAGCGCGGCGTGCGCCGAGCAGGCGCGTCAGCTGCTCGATGAGGTGGCAGGCGCGGTACGGCCGAAACTGCTGGTCTGGGAAGAGGTGCAGGCGAGCAATGTGGCCAGCCATAACCCAGGTATCCACAGCGCGCCGGACAACCTCGCCTATGTGATCTACACCTCGGGCTCCACCGGCCTGCCCAAGGGCGTGATGGTCGAGCAGCGCGGCATGCTCAACAACCAGTTGAGCAAGGTGCCGTACCTGACGCTGGACGAGCAGGACGTGATCGCCCAGACCGCGTCGCAGAGCTTCGATATCTCGGTCTGGCAGTTCCTCGCCGCGCCATTGTTCGGTGCCAAGGTGGAGATCGTGCCGAACGCCATTGCCCATGATCCGCAAGGTTTGCTGGCCCATGTGCAGGCCACCGGCATCACCGTGCTGGAAAGCGTGCCGTCGCTGATCCAGGGCATGCTGGCCAACGAGCACCAGGCCCTGGACGGCCTGCGCTGGATGTTGCCGACCGGCGAGGCGATGCCGCCGGAGCTGGCCGCGCAGTGGCTGCAGCGCTATCCGCAGATCGGCCTGGTCAACGCATACGGCCCGGCGGAGTGCTCGGACGACGTGGCGTTCTTCCGCGTCGACCCGGCGTCGACCCAGGGCAGCTACCTGCCGATCGGCACGCCGACCGACAACAACCGCCTGTACCTGCTGGGCGAGGACCAGGCCCTGGTACCGCTGGGCGCGGTGGGCGAGCTGTGCGTCGCCGGTACCGGCGTGGGGCGTGGCTATGTCGGCGATCCGCTGCGTACCGCGCAGGCGTTCATCCCGCATCCGTATGGCGCGCCGGGCGAACGTCTGTACCGCACCGGCGACCTGGCTCGTCGTCGTCCGGATGGCGTGCTGGAGTACGTCGGCCGTATCGACCATCAGGTGAAGATCCGTGGCTACCGCATCGAACTGGGCGAGATCGAGGCGCGCCTGCACGAGCAAGCGGAGCTGCGCGATGCCGCGGTTGGGGTGCAGGAAGGCGTCAATGGCAAGCACCTGGTGGGCTACCTGGTGGCCCATCAGGGCGTCGAGGCCGATGCCGCGTTGCTCGACCAGCTCAAGCAGCGCCTGCGCGCCGAGCTGCCTGAGTACATGGTGCCGTTGCACTGGGGCTGGTTCGACAACCTGCCGCACAACGCCAATGGCAAGCTCGACCGCAAGGCGCTGCCGGTCATCGAGATCGGCGGCCAGCACAGCCAAGACTACCTGGCGCCGCGCAACGAGCTGGAGCAGACCCTCGCCGGCATCTGGGCCGATGTGCTCAAGGCCGAACGGGTGGGCGTGCGCGACAACTTCTTCGAGCTGGGCGGGCATTCGCTGCTGGCCACGCAGATCGCCTCGCGGGTGCAGAAGGCCCTGCAGTTGAACGTGCCGTTGCGGGCGATGTTCGAATGCAGCACGGTGGAGGAGCTGGCCGAGTACGTGCACGGGCTGCAGGACAGCGCGCTGGACGAGGACAAGGTCGATCGGTTGAGCGACCTGATGGCGGAGCTGGAGGCGTTGTAAAGTCCGAGTCAGCGCATCGCGGGGCAAGCCCGCTCCCACGCCACGAGATGCACAGGGTGGCGTGGGAGCGGGCTTGCCCCGCGAGGGTGTTCAGCGCTTGCCGAGGATCTTGCCCAGCATCTCCGGCCGCGGCGCACCTTGCTGGCTCTGCAACTGCCCCTGCTCATCCTGATAGAAGATCGCCGGCGTGGCCGCCAGGCCCAGTTCCTCCATCAATGCCAGGTTCGCCTCGAGCTTTTTCTGCACCGCTTCGGGCACCGTGTCCAGAGGCTTGAGCTTGCTCGCCTTGCCGGCCTTCTCGTGTTCCTGCAGGGCCTTGGCCGGGTCCTTGGCGGCCAGCAGCGCGGCGGACTTGCCCGGGCTGTCCTCGCGGATGATGCCGACCATGATGTGGCGCAGCTGCACCTTGCCCGACTCGACCCAGGGCCGGGCCTGCTGCCAGAACATGTTGCAGTAAGGGCAGTTGGGGTCGCTGAACAGGTAGACGATGCGCGGCGCATCGGCCTTGCCGTCCTGGATCCAGGCGGTGTTCTCCATCTTCGCCCAGACCGCCTTGCTCATTGGCGCGTATACCAGCTTTTCCAGCGGTTCGGCGCTGAGGTCCTTGCCTTGCTCGTCGAACAGGCTGCCGACCAGCACGTGCTTGCCGTCGGGGGTGAGGTACAGGGCGATGCCGTTGTTGTGGTACTCGGCGGCGTAGCCGCGCAGGCCGTCGGGGGCGTCGAAGCTGCCCTTGATCACGGCGCCCTTGGCCTGCAGTTGCTGGATGGCCTTGGGAAGTTCCTCGGCGTGCAGCATGGGCGTGGCGAGCAGGGTCAGGGTCAGGGGCAGCAGCGCATTCAATCGCATGTCAGTTTCCTTGTGGGGCGGGCGCATCGGCGCGTTCGAAGGGTTCCAGGGCGTGGCGCAGACTGGCGCGCGACAGCTCGCCCAGGTGACTGCCGACCAGTCGCCCTTCGGCGTTGTAGAACAGGGTGGTGGGCAGGGCCATGGAGCCGACCTTGCGGGACAGCTCGCCGGTGCCGTCGAACAGCACATTGGACAGGGTCAGGCCGGTGGTGGCCATGAAAGTGCTGACGTTCTCGGGCGTCTCGCCCTGGTTGACGAACAGGAAGGTCACGTGGGGATAGTCGTCCTCGGCCTGTTGCAACACCGGCATCTCGCGGCGGCACGGCGGGCACCAGGTGGCCCAGATATTGATCACCAGCGGGCGGCCACGGTAGTCGTGCAGGGCCACCGCCTGGCCACGGCTGTCGCGCAGGGCGATCTGCGGCAGCTCCGTACCCTTGCCGTAGAGGTGGCTGGCCATGCTGCCGAGCCCCCAGAACAGCGCGCCGCTGAACAGCGCCCAGCCCAGTGGCCGACGCAGGCCCGGGCGTCGCCAGCCCTGCCACAGGGTCCCGAGCACGATGCCCAGCAGGCCGCCCCAGAGCAGGAAGCCGCCGTCACGAATATCGATGATTTGCAGGGGGTCGTCGCGGTACATCGGCCAGTAGGCCAGGACGAAGCCCAGGCGGGCGAACAGCAGGCCAAGCAGGAACAGGTTGAACAGCGCCGATTCCGGGTTCTCGCCGCCGCGCCGTGCCACCCACCAGCCGACCAGGCAGGCGATGGCCAGTGCCGTGAGCAGCAGCAGGTGGTTCAGGGCCATGGTCAATGGCCCGAGGGTGACGGTCAGCATCAGCCTTGGCTCCTGGTCTGTGCCCAATGCTGCAGGAAACCGGCGGCGTCGATTTCGCCGGTGATGCGCCGGGCGCGGCGTTCCTCACCTTCCGGGCCGACCCAGATCAGGCTGGGCGGGCCGGGTACCTGATAGCGCTGCAGCAGTTCGCGGCTGGCCGGGGAGTCGGCCGTCACGTCCAGGCGCAGCAGGTGCACGCCGGCCAGGCTGGCCTGGACCTCGGCACGGCCGAACACCTGCTTTTCCATGACCTTGCACGACACGCACCAGTCGGCATAGTAGTCCACCAGCACCCATTGGCCACGGGCCTTGGCGGCATCGAGCTCGCGTTGCAGGTCGGCGGGGGCGCTGACAGTGACGAAGGCGTCATGGGCGGTGGCCGGGGTGCTGGCACCGCCGCCCTTACCGGCGAACGGTTGCAGTGGTTGCCACAGATCGTTGCCGCCGGCCGCCGCGCCCACCAGCAGCAGACCACCCCACAGGGCGCCCAGCAGCGGTATCGCGCGCAGGGCGGGCAGGCGCTGCAGGGCCGGCCAGGCGGCCCAGCCCAGGGCGATCAGCCAGGCACCGGCCAGGGCCAGTACCAGGGTTTCGGGCAGCAGGCCGCGCACGGTGTACAGGGCCATGGCCAGGAATACGAAGCCGAACAGGCCCTTGACCAGGTTCATCCAGGCGCCCGGGCGTGGCAGGTAGCGGTTGCCCAGGGTAACCAGCAACAGCAGGGGCACGCCCATGCCCAGCCCCAGGGTGAACAGCACCAGCGCGCCTTGCAGCACGTCGCCGCTCTGGGCGATGTAGAGCAGCGCCCCGGCCAGGGGCGCGGTCATGCACGGCCCCAGCAGCAGGCCCGAGAGGGCGCCCAGCAGCGCCGCGCCATACAGGTTGCCGCCACGGGTGCCTTGCCCGGCGCGGTCGAGGCGGTCACGCAGGAATGCCGGCAGTTGCAGCTCGAAGGCGCCGAACATCGGCAGGGCGAGGATCACGAACAGGCCGGCCAGGCTGCCCAGCAGCCAGGGTTGTTGCAGCCAGGCCTGCAGGCTGGCGCCCAGCAGCGCGGCGATCACCCCCAGCGCGGCATAGACCAGCGCCATGCTCAGCACGTAGACACCGGCCAGCCACCCGCCGCGGCGGGCGCTGGCGCCATTGCCCATGACCAGCCCGGCGAGGATCGGCAGCATCGGCAGCGAGCAGGGGGTGAAGGCCAGCAACAGGCCCAGGCCGAAGAACGCCAGCAGGCTCCAGCCCAGATTGCCCTGTTGCAGGTTGCTGGCCAGGGCCTGGTCGCTGGCTTGGTCGGCAGTGGCGGCAGGCGTGGCGTTACCGCCCAGGGCGATCGGCGTGGTTTGCGGGGGGTAGCACAGGCCAGCGTCCGCGCAGCCTTGCCAGCCCAGGCGCAGTTCGCCGCTGGCGCTGGCCGGCAGCAGCAGTTCCAGCTCGGTGCGGTACACGGCACTGTCGCCGAAGAACTCGTCGTGATGGTTTTCGGCCTGGGGCAGGGTGGGGTGCTGCTCGTCGGGCAGCCCGTCGAATTTCAGGCGCTTCTGGTAGAGGTAGTAGCCGTCCTTGATCTGGAAGTGCAGGCGCATCTGGCCGTTTTCCAGACGGTCGTGGGTCAGGACGAAGGCTTCGTTCACCGGCAGGAAGTCTGGTTTTACCGCGAAGGGGTTGGCCTGGAGAGGGCCGGCGAGCAGGAATGTCAGGAAGAGCAGGAAAACACGCATGTCGACGCCTTGGCAGAGCTTTGAAGAGGGCCATGCTGGCCTTGGGTTATTAACTGAAGGTTAAGTTGGCTTTTTCAGGGCGTTCGGCGTTGGCCTTGCAGCGCCTGTGAGATCGAGCGCCGCCCGCGCGGCGCATCGCGACGCAAGGCCGCTCCTACATTTGTTTCGGGCCAGTCTCTCCTGTGCCATTACCTGGTCCGCCTTGTTGGCACGACGCGGTTTCAGCGTGGGCACCACTGCCGCCCCACCAGTCTCGAGACATGCGCCAAGGCGGACAGCGGTACTTTCACAGGAATAATTGGCCCGAAACAGATGTAGGAGCGGCCTTGCGTCGCGATGCGCCGCGCGGGCGGCGCTCGATCTCGAGAACGCTGCAAGGCTGTCGTCAACCTCCTGTCCGCCCTGATGCCATCCCCTCGGCGAACGCTGCCAAACCCGTTCATAATCCCCCCTTAATCGCCACCCTGTGCAATGCCAGCTTCCCTACCCAGGAGACCCCCCATGCACGTTCTGCTCTGCGAGGACGATGACCTGATCGCCAGCGGTATCTGCGCCGGCCTCTCGGCCCAGGGCCTGACCGTGGACCGGGTGGCCAGCGCCTCGCAAGCCCGGCAGATGCTGCAGACCGCGCAGTTCGACGTGATGATCCTCGACCTGGGCCTGCCTGACGAGGATGGCCTGAAGTTGCTGCGTCGCCTGCGCCAGCAGGGCATGACCCTGCCGGTGCTGGTGCTGACCGCGCGCGACGCGGTCACCGACCGGGTCGATGGCCTGCAGGCCGGCGCCGACGACTATCTGCTCAAACCCTTCGACCTGCGCGAGCTGGCCGCGCGTCTGCACACGCTACTGCGCCGAGTGGCCGGGCGGGCGGTCAACGTGATCGAGCATGGTCCGCTGTGCTATGACCCGAGCAGTTGCATGGCGACCCTGGCCGGCCAGCCGGTCGACCTGTCGCGCCGCGAGCAGGCGCTGCTCCAGGCGTTGCTGCAGAACCCGGGGCGGGTGCTGTCCAGCGAGCAGCTCAAGGACTGCGTCTACGGTTTCAATGACGAGGTCGAGAGCAACGCGTTGAATGTGCATATCCATCACTTGCGGCGCAAGCTCGGCAACAGCATCGTCGAGACCGTGCGTGGGCTGGGTTACCGCCTGGGGCCGGCGCAGGCGCCGGAGGAGGCCGCGCCATGAGCCTGCGGGTACGGCTGTCGCTGATCCTCGGCAGCGCCTTCATCATCATCTGGGTGCTGGCCGCCGCGTGGATGCTGCGCGACCTGCGCCAGCAGATGATGTTCTCCCTCGACCAGCGCCTGGTGGCGTCGGCGCGCATGGTGGCCGGGCTGATCGACCAGTTGCCGCAGCCGCTGACCGCCAAGGGCCAGGACGCGCATTTTTCCGCCGACCAGTTCAGCGTGCCGGACGGCATGGCCTGCCAGGTCAGTTCCCTGCGCGGCGAGATCCTCGCCAGCAACCACAAGCACGATGGTGGCATGGACGACCAGCGCAGCGGCTTCCGGGACCAGACCATCGATGGCGCCTCGTGGCGCACGTTCACCTACAACCATGGCGATGTGCGCATCACCACCGCCGATCGCCACCAGGAACGCGAGGCGCTCAACCAGTCGATCCTGCTGGCGGCTTCGGCGCCGGTGCTCATGGCTCTTCTGGGCAGCCTCGGGCTGCTGTGGATCGGCCTGGGCAAGGGGCTGGAGCCGCTGAACCGCATGCGTGATGCCTTGCGCCGGCGTCGTGCCGACAGCGTCGAGCCGTTGCAGGTCGCCGGCCTGCCCAGCGAGCTGCAGCCGTTGCTCGCCACCCAGAACCAGTTGTTCCTGCGCATCGCCCAGACCATCGAACGCGAGCGCCGCCTGACCGATGACGCCGCCCATGAGCTGCGCAGCCCGCTGACGGCGATCAAGACCCACCTGCAGGTGGCGCGCATGACCGACGGCAGCGTGCGCGAGCAGGCGCTGGAGCATGCCGAGCAGGGCGCCGACCGCATGCACCGCACGCTGGAGCAGCTGTTGATGCTGGCTCGGGTCGAGGGCAGCCTGTCGTTCGACGATGGCGTGCAATGCAGTGCCGAGCAGGTTGCCCTGCAGGCGATCCAGGATGCCGGCGGTGGCGACAACCGACGCATTCTGCTGCGCCTGCCCGAGGACGCGGCCAAGGTCTACCTGGGCATGCCGGCGCCCTTGGCGGTGGCCGCGCTGCGCAACCTGCTGGACAACGCCCTGCGCCATGGCGGTGACGAGGCCGTGGAGCTGGAGGTGCGGGCGCAGGGCGGGCAGGTGGGCTTCATGGTACGCGACCATGGTCCGGGCATCGCCGAGGAAGACCTGGCGCACCTGACCGAGCGCTTCTGGCGCCATGGCCAGAGCGGTGGTTGTGGGCTGGGGCTGGCCATCGTCCAGGCCATCGTGCAGCGCTGTTCCGGTACCCTGCGCTTCGACAGCCAGGCCGATGGTCTGCGAGTCTGGCTGCAGGTGCCGACGCGCCCGGCAGGCTGACACGCATCCGCCTCATTGCGCCGTGGCAGCAGGCTTGCTCCGCGATGAGGAGCCATTGCCAGAACAAATCCCACGCCAAGCGCTAAATCCGCGCCTCGCCAAAGCGTTTTCCAAGCGATAACAACCCGACACACATCCAGTTACAGGGAGCGTGGCGGGCACATTCGCTTGCTTGCGAGGGATTTTCCGATGTCGACCGCTTCCAGCCTTGCCCAGGCGCTGCCGGCCACCGCGCCGCGTGCCCTGTACGAATTCGCGGACTCGCCGCTGTTGCTGCGCCAGCAACAGCAGGAGTCCAACGCCCGCAGTTACCCACGGCGCATCCCGCTGGCACTCAAGCGTGCCCGTGGCATCTACGTCGAGGACGTCGAGGGCCGCCAGTTCATCGACTGCCTGGCCGGCGCCGGGACCCTCGCCCTGGGGCACAACCACCCGGTGGTGATCGACGCGATCCAGCGCGTGCTGGCCGACGAACTGCCGCTGCACACCCTGGACCTGACCACGCCGGTCAAGGACCAGTTCGTCCAGGACCTGTTCGCGCTGCTGCCCGAGGCCTTGCGCCGCGAGGCGAAGATCCAGTTCTGCGGCCCGACCGGCACCGACGCGGTGGAGGCCGCGCTCAAGCTGGTGCGTACCGCCACCGGGCGCAGCACCGTGCTGGCTTTCCAGGGCGGCTACCACGGCATGACCCAGGGGGCGCTGAGCCTGATGGGCAGCCTGGGGCCGAAAAAGCCGTTGGGCGCGTTGCTGAGCAATGGCGTGCAGTTCCTGCCTTACCCCTATGACTACCGTTGCCCGTTTGGCTTGGGTGGCGAGGCCGGGGTGCGCGCCAACCTGTACCTGCTGGAAAACCTGCTGAACGACCCCGAGGCCGGCGTGGCATTGCCCGCGGCGGTGATCGTCGAGGTGGTGCAGGGCGAAGGCGGGGTGATCCCGGCGGACGTCGAGTGGCTGCGCGGGCTGCGGCGGATCACCGAGCAGGCCGGGGTGGCGCTGATCGTCGACGAGATCCAGAGCGGCTTTGCCCGCACCGGGCGGATGTTCGCCTTCGAACATGCCGGTATCGTGCCGGATGTGGTCACCCTGTCCAAGGCCATCGGCGGCAGCCTGCCGATGGCGGTGACGGTGTACCGCGACTGGCTCGATACCTGGTCGCCGGGTGCCCATGCCGGCACCTTCCGCGGCAATCAGATGGCCATGGCCACAGGTTCGGCGGTGATGAAGTACCTGGTCGAGCACCGTCTGTGCGAGCACGCCGAAGCCATGGGCCAGCGCCTGCGTGAGCACTTGCAGCGCCTGCAGCAGGCATACCCGCAGTTGGGCGATATCCGTGGGCGTGGCTTGATGCTAGGGGTGGAACTGGTGGACCCGGCTGGCCAGGTCGACGCCCTGGGGTATCCACCGGCGCACCGCAGCCTCGCGCCGAAGGTGCAGCGCGAATGCCTGCGCCGTGGCCTGATCCTCGAGCTGGGTGGCCGGCATGGCGCAGTGGTGCGCTTCCTGCCGCCGTTGATCATCAGTGCCGAGCAGGTCGACGAGGTCGCCACGCGCTTCGCCGAGGCGGTACAGGCGGCGGTTGCCAGCTGATGTCCTTGGGCCGCGATGCGGCCCTTTCCCGGCGCGAGGCCGTTGTTGCAGGAGACGCCGTTTCCTGTGGCAGCGGCCTCGTGTCGCAGCCACATGGCTAAATTTCCCCTCCCAGCGTACGTCCTAGCTTGGGTAGAAGCCGCGGCACGCGGAGACGGATTGAGGCGCAATGACAATTTCTCGACGAGGATTCATCGCCGGCCTGGCAGTGGCAGGCGCCACCGGCACGGCGGCCTATTACGCGCACAAGCAACTGACCCACGATCCTGAGGACGATATCGTCACCCCTGGCGAGGCCAGCGTGGAACTTGCCGATCATAGCGGTCAGGTGCTGGCGGACAAGTTGCGCGGTATCTGGGACATCCGCTTCGAAGGTGCCGACGCAGGCCTGGAGGGCTTGCCCCGGCAGGGCATCGAGATGTTCCTCGACATCGCCACCAAGGGTCGGGGGCTGCGCGGTTTCGTCGACACCGGCGAGCGCCTGCGCGGCGAGGGCGAGCCGGCCTATCGGGTGCTTGGCGACCTGGTCGGTGCCAGCACCGGCGAGGTGCGCTGGCGTCTGCTGAGCCAGCAGGGTGGGCCGAGTTACGAGTGCGTGGCCAGTCTCGACGAGGTGTGGGGCGAATTCGCCAACGCCGGCAGCGGCACCCTGAGCGTGCGCGTGCAGCGTCTGGACCGGCCGCTGACCCTGCCGCTGCAGGACAACCGCATCGTCGCGGTCAAGCGCCTGTTCCCCGAAGCCCGCGAGCGTCTTCCCTACACCCCGCAGATGCAGGACTGGGTGATCGGTGCCGAGCATCGCCTGTTCCACCAGCTCTGGCACGCCACCCGCGATCAGTGGCACAAGCTGCCGGAGCAAAAGCAGAACGCCTTGCGTGGCCTGGGCTGGCAGCCTGGTCCACGGGACCGCGAGCGCGACGCCCGTGGCCCGCGCAAGCACCGCAACGGTTCGGGCATCGATTTCCTGTTCATGCACCGGCACATGCTGATGTATGCGCGCACCTTGCAGGACCTGCCGTCGTGGCCGCGCTTCCCGCTGCCGCAGCCCAGTGTCGAGTTCGACCGCGCAGGCTTCGCCCGCTACCACGACAACCACGATGGCTACTGCGTGCCGCCAGGCTGGCAGGCGCCGGGCGACGAGGCCTATGGGCAGTGGGTCGGGGCGATCAAGGCCGGCGAGACCTACTGCAGCAACTTCCAGGTGTGGGAGTCGCAGTACCAGGATCCGCTGTACCTGTCGAAGCTGTCCCTGGGCGCCTTCGGCTCGGAGCTGGAGATGAACCTGCACGACTGGCTGCACATGTGCTGGGCATCGGTGCCGCGCGATCCGATCAATGGCGCGCCGGTGCCGTTCGCCCGCGACCCGTCCGACTTTGCCGGGCGCTGGTACGGGCGTGAGAACGATTTTCTCGGTGATCCGTTCTCGTCCCACGTCAACCCGGTGTTCTGGGGTTTCCATGGCTGGATCGACGACCGCGTCGACGACTGGTTCCGCGCCCACGAGCGCTACCACCCCGGCCAGGTACGACGCCTACAGATCAATGGCGTACCATGGTTCGCGTCGGGGCGCTGGGTCGAGGTGGACGATCCATGGCTGGGGCCGGATACCCATGGCTGCAGCACTCAGCCGGGAATGCGCCCGGGCAAGTCGGTGGAGATGGATGTGGAGACCATGAAGCTGGCCCTGCGCATCACCTTCGGCGAGGACGACAAGATCGGCCCGTTCCTGCGCAAGGTGCCGCAGCGGCCCTGGTATGCGCGGCATCTGTCGATGAAGAACATCGTCTGACCTGGAGCGAGGCTGTGTGTGCGGCACCGGCATGGTGGCGCTCGCGAAGCCGAGCGCCGCTCTTCAACCTGACGCGATTCCAGTGGGAGCGGGCTTGCCCGCGAACACCGACGCAGCCGGTGCCAGACAATGCGCCGCCTGCTTCGCGGCGGTTCGGCGTCCCAACGAACCCGCTCCCACGGGGAGCGGCGCCAGGTTGGGGAGTTTGAACAAGGCAGTTACTCCCGCATTTTCTCGCTAGGCCATCAGCCATCCTCGTTGGCGGTGGCGCTCAGGACGGCGCCTGCCATCCCCCGCCCAATGCCTTGTACAACGCCACGCTCCCCTGCAACCGCGCCAGGCGCAATTGCGCCTGCTGGTCCTGCGCGGCATAGAGCGTGCGCTGGGTCTCGAGCACGGTCAGCAGGGTCTCGGCGCCGGCGGCATAGCGTTGCTGGGCCAGGTCGAAGGCGATTCGTGCCTGTTCCACCTCCTGGTCCTGCCACTGGCGCTGGCGTTCGACGCCGTCGATCGCGTTCAGCGCCTTTTCCACATCGGCGAAGCCCGCCAGGATGCTGGCGCGGTAGCTCTCCAGCAGCTCCTGCTGTTGGGCCGTGGCCAGTTCCCGTGCGGCGCTCAGCCGGCCGTTGTTGAAGATCGGCGTGGTGAGGCCGGCAGTCAGGGTGTAGTAAGGGCTGTCGAACAGGTTGGCGAACGTCCGGGCGCCGCTGCCCAGGTCGGCGCCCAGCACCAGCCGGGGCAGCATGGCCGCGCGGGCCACCTGGACATTGGCACTGGCCGCCGCCAGGCGTGCCTCGGCGGCGGCGATGTCTGGGCGGCGGCCGAGCAGTTCGCTGGGCACGCCGCTGCCGATCGCTGGCCATTGCAGGGCGCCGATGGCTTCGTTGCTGGTGGGCAGGGCCTGTACCGGATCGCCCAGCAGCGTGGCCAGGGTGACGCGGTTGTCCTGCCAGCGCTGTTCGAGCAGTGGCAGCTGGCGCTCCTGCGCGGCCACCAGGCTGCGCTGCTGGGCCAGCTCCAGGCGGGTGGCCGAGCCCGAGCGTTCGCGCGCTTCGACCAGGCCCAGCACGTCGCGGGCATTGGCCAGGTTGAGGCGGGCGATGCGCAGCTGCTCTTCCAGGGCCAGGCCTTGCAGGTAGCTGTCGGCCACCGCGCTGACCAGGGTCAGCTCCACGGTCTGGCGGTCGAAGCGGCTGGCATCGAGGCTGCGCAGGGCGCTGTCGCGGGTTGCGCGCAGGCCGCCCCAGAAGTCGATTTCATAGCTGGCGCTCAGCCGTGTGCCGAAGGACGTGCTGGTACGCTCGCTGCTGCTGGCATCGAGCTGGTCGTTGCCGTCACCGCGCAGCAGGCGCTGGCGACTGCCGTCCAGGCCGAGTTGCACCTCGGGCAGCAACGGCGCGCCGGCAATCACTGCGCTGGCCTGGGCCTGGCGTACCCGCGCTGCCGCGGCGGCCAGGTCGTGGCTGTTCTGCCGCGCGCGTTCCACCAGGCGGTCCAGTTCGACACTGGAGAAGGCCCGCCACCAGTGACTGTCGGGCATCGGTAGCGCCTGATCGGCGCGGCCCTGCCAGGCCGATGGCGCATCGATGTTCGCCGGCGGCGGCGATGGGGTGCTGCAGGCGGCCAGGCAGAGGCTCAAGGTCAACAGGCTGAAACGGCTGGGGATCGTCATGGGTCATTCGCTGGTAAGGGCCTTGACCGGGTCAAGGCGGGCGGCCTTGCGGGCCGGCATGAAACCGAACACCACGCCGGTGATCACGGCGCAGGCGAAGGCGCCGAGGATGGCGGGCAGGGCAAAGGCCACGGCGATGCCGCTCAGCAGCAGGCTGCCGCCGATGCACAGGGCCAGCACGATGCCAGTCACGCCGCCGACCATCGACAGCATCACCGCCTCGGTGAGGAACTGGCGCAGGATGTCGCGCTGGCGCGCGCCGGTAGCCATGCGGATGCCGATTTCGCGGGTGCGCTCGCGCACGGTCATGAGCATGATGTTCATCACGCCGATGCCACCCACCAGCAGGGAGATCGCGGCGATCGCCCCGAGCATCAGCGACAGGCTGTTCTGGGTGCGCGCCTCGGCCTGGATCAGCGCGGCGTCGTTGGTCAGTTCGAAATCGTGCTTGCCCTGGTGGCGCTGGCGCAAGAGACGGTCGATGGCCTGCTCGGTCTCGTGCACGCGGCTGGAGTCCTGGGCGGCGATGGCGATGTACTCCGGGTCGCGGCTGCCGAACAGGCGGATGGCCGCGGCGGAGTAGGGCACGGCAATGCGCTCGTCGGCATCCTGCTGGCCCGAGCTTGCCCCCTTGGCCACGAGCACGCCGACCACCTGGAAGGGCACGTTGCCGATCAGCAGGTACTGGCCGAGCGGGTCGCTGCCGTCGCCGAACATCTTTTCCTTCACCTTGGCGCCGATCACCGCCACTGCCGTGCCGCTGGCCTCGTCGGCCTCGCTGTAGAAGCTGCCCTCGACCACCGGCCAGTTGAAGATCTCGGGGAACCAGGTGTTGTTGCCGCCCACGTAGAACTGCTGGCTGTTGTTGCCCTGGCGCACCATCAGCTTGTCGCCGATCACGGGCATGACGTGCTTGACCTGGGGCAGCTGGGCAATGGCGTCGACATCGTCGAGGGTGACGATGCCGCCCGGGTCACGCTCGGTAGGGTGCTTGCCATTGAGATAGAGGATGTTGGAGCCGAACGCGGCCATCTGCGCCATCACCTGGCGCTTGCTGCCTTCGCCCACGGCCAGCATCACCACCACCGAAGCCACGCCGATGACGATGCCCAGCAAGGTCAGGGCGGTGCGAAAGCGGTTGATCCACATGACCCGCCAGGCCGCCTGCAGCGCCTCGAGCAGCTCGCCTTTCCAGGCGCCCTTGAGGGTGGCGCCACGGTCCAGGCGCTGGCGCAGGTCATCGGCCTGCAACTGCTCGCTGACGACAGGCGCTGGCTGGTCGGCGGCCGAATCGCTGACCACCTGGCCGTCACGGACCTCGATGATCCGTTGCGCGCGGGCCGCGACTTCGCGGTCATGGGTGATGAGGATGATCACGTGGCCCTGGCTGGCCAGCTCGTCGAGCAAGGCCATGACCTCGGCGCCGCTGTGGCTGTCGAGGGCGCCGGTGGGTTCGTCGGCGAGAATGATGTGTCCGCCGTTCATCAAGGCCCGGGCGATCGACACGCGCTGCTGCTGGCCACCAGACAGCTGGTGCGGGCGGTTGCCGGTGCGGCTGGCCAGGCCCAGGCGCTCGAGCAGAGCGTGGGCCCGGGCGTGCCGCTCGCCGGGCGGCACGCCGGCATAGATGGCCGGCATCTCGACGTTCTCCTGGGCCGACCCGGAGGGAATCAGGTGATAGCCCTGGAACACGAAACCGAACGCTTCGCGGCGCAGCCAGGCCAACTCGTCGCTGTCCAGTTCGGCCACGTCGCGGCCGGCGAAGTGGTAGCTGCCGGCGCTGGGACGGTCGAGGCAGCCGAGGATGTTCATCAGCGTCGACTTGCCGGAACCGGAGGCGCCGACGATGGCGACGAACTCGCCGGGGTGGATGCTCAGGCTGACGCCGCGCAGCACCTCGACCTGCGGCGAATCGATGCCGCCATAGACCTTGCGGATGTCGCGCAGCTCGATCAGGGGCGTGGTCATGTCAACCTCCGCTGGCGGCAGGCGCGCCGATGACCAGGCGCTCACCTTCGCGCAGGCCTTCGACGACCTCCACCCGCAGGCGGTCGCTCAGGCCCGTGCGGACCTGGCGCGCCTCGATCCTGCCCTTACTGTCGACCACCTGGGCCAGGCGCAGGCCGTCGCCCTTGGCGTCGCCGAGCGCCGCCAGAGGCACGCTCAGCACCTGGCTGGCGTTGCCGGCGACGAAGAATACCTGGGTGGTCATCTCTGCCATCAGCGCGCCGTCGGGGTTGTCCACGTCCAGCAGCACGGTGTACTGCACCACCTTGCTGCCAGTGGTGCCGGCCGTGGCGCTGGCCGGGCTGCCGCCGCCCTGGCTGGTCTGGTCCAGGGGCTTGGGCGGGATCGGCAGGATCTGTCGCACGGTGCTGGTCCAGCGTCGCTTGCCGCCGGAAAGGGTGGTGAAATAGGCGGTCATGCCAGGCTTCACCTTGCCGATGTCGGCTTCGGAGACCTGGGCCCAGACGGTCATCGGCGACAGCTTGGCGATGCGCAGGATCAGTGGTGTCTGCTGCTGGGCGTTGAGGGTCTGGCCTTCGCGGGCGTCCACCGCCACCACCGTGCCGCTCATCGGTGCGTAGATGCGGGTGTAGCCCAGCTCCGCCTCGTCGCTGCGCAGGCTGGCCTGGGCTTGGCGGATCTGCGCCTGGTACATGTCGATGCGGGCCTGGGTCACTTTCAGCTGCGCCTCGGCGGCCTGCAGGTCTTCCTGGCGGGTGGCGCCGGCGGCGGCCAGGCCACGTTGGCGTTGATGCTGCTGCTGGGCCAGCAGGTACTGGGCGCGTTGCTCGGCGAGCTGGGCCTTGAGGTTCTCGATCGAGTAGCGGCCGGCGTCGAGCTTGGCCTGCTGCGTCGAAGGATCGATCTCCACCAGCAACTGACCCTGGCGCACTTCGTCGCCAGCCTCCGCATGCAGCTTGCGGATCTGTCCGGAAGCCTGCGCGCCGACATCGACATAGCGGCGCGGTTGTAGGGTGCCCAGGGCGGTGACGCTGCTTTCGATATCGGCGCGGATCACCGGCACGGTGCTGACGGCGGCGCCGCCGAACGGCATGGCCTGCCAGGCCACCAGGCTACCGAGGCCGAGCAGGCCGAGTGCGCCGAACAGCACTCGGCGACGGGTGTTGGGTGTGCGTGTCATGCGGGCTTCCAGCCGGAGGTTGTGGCCGAGCGCGGCAGTTGCCTGCGCGTTCGGGGGTGCCAGTTAAACGAACACGGAAGAGGACGATTTAGCGCCGGAGGAGGGCGCGCTTCGTGTTGCTGAGAATAATTATAATTTGTAAGATCGCACGCTGACATCATCCAGACCCGCAACCTCTGCACGCAGCGCGCCTGCAGGGAGGCGCCAGGTGCCATCGTGGAACACTACTATCGTGAATTGGTGAGCTTCCTCAGCGCCCGCCTAGGCAATCGACAGGCTGCCGAAGACGTTGCCCACGATGCCTACCTGCGGGTGCTGGAGCGTAGCGCAGGCGATCATATCGAGCACCCGCGAGCTTTCCTGTACCGCACCGCACTGAACCTGGTGATCGATCGCCACCGGCGTCACCTGGTGCGCCAGACCGAGCCACTCGAAGTACTCGACCACGATGAGCGCTGGCATGGCCCGGCGCCCATGCAGTGCATGCAGCTGGATCAACGCCTGGCCCTGATGCAGCAAGCCCTGAGCGAATTGAGCGAGCCTTGTCGCGACAGCTTCCTGCTGCGCAAGCTCGATGGGCTGTCGCACCTGCAGATCGCCGAGCGCCTGGGAATCTCCCGCAGCCTGGTGGAAAAGCACATCGTCAACGCCATGAAGCACTGTCGTCTGCGCATGCGCCAGTGGGAGTCCTGAGCGCGCGACGGGCAGGTGAAAATTCCGTGAAGGCGCGACTTGATTTCTCGATGTTTCACGACAACTATCAAGGAAGACCCCCGCTCGGGCATTGCGCTCGACGTTGCCTTCACTGGCGCAGTTCGGTCAAGGAGCCTCCCTACCACCTTGCTGCCCAGGTCCGGACGATGCCCAACAAATCCATGCGCATCCTCATCGCCGACGAGCACCTCGACCAGCGCTTGCAGCTGGAAAAGATGCTCAACAGTCTGGGCTATTATCGGATCGCCCCGGTCGAGAGCTTCGATGATCTGCAGCGCCTGGTGCACGGGGCCCTGCAGCCATTCAACCTGTTGGTCGGCAGCATCGAGCTGGCCAGCCACGCCGGTGTCGACCTGGCGCGCTTCTGCCGAGTCAGTCCGCAGATCCAGCATGCCTTGCTGTATCACTCGCCACACCTGAAAGTGCCAGCGGTGCCGCCCAGCGAGCGTCACGCCGTGAGCATCAGCTTGCCGCACGCGCCTGACAGCGAGGCGCTCGAGTCATTCATGGCGATCATCGACATGCCGGTGCTGGTCGGGAAACTGCCGTTGCCAGCCGGCCTGGCGGGCAGCGCGAGCCCCGCCTGGCGCCGCAGCGGGCTGGCCCAGAGCGTGTTCTGCCGCAACGCCTGAACCCTGTCGGGCGAAGGCTTTTGCTATCCTCTTGGCCTTTTGCCAAGTTGCGGAACCTGCCATGACTGCCATCGATACCGCCCGCTTGCCCCGGTTCAGCCGCGGCGACCACCGGACCCTGGGTCTGGCGGCGCTGGGCGGCGCCCTGGAGATCTACGATTTCATCATCTTCGTGTTCTTCGCGTTGACCCTCAGCCAGCTGTTCTTCCCGCCCGAGATGCCGGAGTGGCTACGCCTGCTGCAGAGCTTCGGGATTTTCGTCACGGGGTACCTGGCCCGACCGCTGGGCGGGATCCTGATGGCGCATTTCGCCGATCACCTGGGGCGCAAGCGGGTGTTCAGCCTGAGCATCCTGATGATGGCGCTGCCATGTCTGTTGATCGGTGTGATGCCGACCTACGCCGACATCGGCTACGCCGCGCCGCTGATCCTGCTGGCCCTGCGCATCCTGCAGGGGGCGGCGGTCGGCGGCGAGGTGCCCAGCGCCTGGACCTTCGTCGCCGAGCATGCGCCGCCTGGGCGGCGTGGCTATGCGCTGGGGTTCCTGCAGGCGGGGTTGACCTTCGGCTACCTGCTTGGCGCTTTGACCGCGACGTTGCTGGCGCAGGTCTATACGCCTCAGGAAATTCTCGACTACGCCTGGCGCTATCCCTTCCTGCTGGGCGGCGTGTTCGGCGTGATCGGCGTCTGGCTGCGCCGCTGGCTCAGCGAAACGCCGGTGTTCCTGGCCCTGCGCGAGCGTCGGGAGCGGCCGGTGGCGTTCCCGCTACGCAGCGTGCTGGGCGAGCATCGTCGGGCGCTGATACCGGCGGCGCTGCTGACCTGCGTGCTGACTTCTGCGGTGGTGGTGCTGGTGGTGATCACCCCGACCGTGATGCAGCAGCGTTTCGGCATGACCGCGGGGCACACCTTCGCCCTGAGCAGCGTGGGCATCGTCTTCCTCAATATCGGCTGCGTGCTGGCCGGGTTGCTGGTGGACCGCATCGGTGCCTGGCGCGCGCTGATGATCTACAGCCTGCTGTTGCCGCTGGGAATCGGTGCGCTCTACGCCAGCCTGGTGGGGCAGTGGGGCATGACCTGGGCGGCCTATGCGCTGGCTGGGCTGTCCTGTGGTGTGGTGGGGGTGGTGCCGTCGGTAATGGTCGGGCTGTTCCCGGCGCAGATCCGCGTGTCTGGCATCTCGTTCACCTATAACGTGGCCTACGCCCTGTGGGCCAGCACCACGCCGCTGGTGCTGATCGCGCTGATGCCCTGGAGTCCGTGGGTATGTGTCGGCTTTTGTCTGGTGATGGGAGCCGTGGGGCTGCTGACGGCCTTTTACTTCGGGCGCCGTGAGCCCCTGGCGTTTGCCGCGGAGCCGATGCCGATCATGTGTGGTGACAAATGAAGCGATAGCGGCTGGCGGGCGGTGAGGCAGACTTTCGGGTGCTGGCTATTGGAATTACCTATTAGCTAAATTTAACCTGAAAGGTTAATTTCTCATGGAAAAGAGAACGCCCCACTGCCCTTTGGAGCGGGTACAAGTTCTGTTGAGTCAGGGAAAGGTAAGGTCGACACGGGCCGCAATTCAGGGCGCTCATGCGCTTGGCCTGCAACCTCGGCAGATTCTTGATGTGGTTCGAGCGCTTATGCCCTCTGATTTTTATAAAAGCATGACCACCTATCATGACCACAGGCTTTGGCAGGATGTTTATCACGTTCATGCTCAGCTCGGCTGGATCTACGTGAAACTGACGGTGGTGGACGACGTACTGGTCGTGTCTTTCAAGGAGCTCTGAAATGAAATGTCCAATGTGTGGAGGCGCAGAGCTGGTTTCCCAGGCTCAGGACATGCCCTATCGCTACAAAGGCCGGGATACGATGATCCCCGATGTATTCGGGGATTACTGCCCGGTCTGTGGCGAAGCGGTGCTGACCCTTGAAGAGTCGGAGCGTATAAGCGATCTGATGCGGGCTTTCGACCGGCAAATCAATGCCGCCGCCGTCGATCCAGCCTTCATTGTCGCCGTACGCCGTAAGTTTGACCTCGACCAGCGTGAGGCAGGTGAAATCTTCGGCGGTGGCGTTAACGCCTTCTCCCGCTACGAGAACGGCAAGACCCAGCCACCGGTTGCGCTGATCAAGCTGTTCAAGCTGCTCGATCGTCACCCGGAATTGTTCGAAGAAGTGCGCAGCGCCTGACACGAAAAAGCCCCCGGGTCGTATGACCAGGGGGCTTTTTCTCGCCGTGAGGGCAGGGCTTACATGTTCGGGTAGTTCGGCCCGCCGGCACCTTCAGGGGTGACCCAGGTGATGTTCTGGGCCGGATCCTTGATGTCGCAGGTCTTGCAGTGCACGCAGTTCTGCGCATTGATCTGGAAGCGCTTGTTGCCATCTTCCTGGGTGACCACTTCGTACACGCCGGCCGGGCAGTAGCGCTGCGCCGGCTCGTCGTACAGCGGCAGGTTGCTGGCGATCGGGATGTTCGGGTCGGTCAGCTTCAGGTGGCAGGGTTGTTCCTCTTCATGGTTGGTGCTGGAGAGGAATACCGAGCTGAGCTTGTCGAAGCTGAGCTTGCCGTCCGGTTTCGGGTAGTCGATCTTTTTCGAGTCCGCCGCCAGCTTGAGGCAGGCGTAGTCCGGCTTGGTGTCGTGCAGGGTGAACGGCAGCTTGCCGCCGAACCAGTTCTGGTCGACATAGTTGAATGCCGCGCCGAGGATCGGGCCGAACTTGTGCATCGCCGGGCCGAAGTTGCGGCTGGCGAACAGTTCTTCGTGCAACCAGCTGGCCTTGAAGGCGCTGACGTAGCCGTTCAGCTGGTCACCGCCCTCGCTACCGGCGATCAGCGCGTCGGCCACAGCTTCCGCGGCGAGCATGCCGGATTTCATCGCGGTGTGGCTGCCCTTGATCTTGGCGAAGTTCAGGGTGCCGAGGTCGCAGCCGATCAGCGCGCCGCCGTTGAACACCATCTTGGGCAGCGAATTGAAGCCGCCCTTGCAGATGGCGCGGGCGCCATAGCTGATGCGCTTGCCGCCTTCGAGGTACTGGGCCATCACCGGGTGGTGTTTGAGGCGCTGGAATTCGTCGAACGGCGACAGGTACGGATTGGCGTAGGACAGGTCAACGATCAGGCCGACCACCACCTGGTTGTTTTCCAGGTGATAGAGGAACGAGCCACCGGTGTTGTCCTTGCTCATTACGTCCAGCGGCCAGCCGGCGGTATGTACCACCAGGCCCTGCTCGTGCTTGGCCGGGTCGATTTCCCAGATTTCCTTGAGGCCGATGCCGTAGTGCTGCACGTCGGACGCGTTATCCAGGTCGAAGCGCTTGATCAGTTGCTTGCCGATATGGCCACGGCAGCCTTCGGCGAACAGGGTGTATTTGGCGCGCAGTTCCATGCCTGGGGTGTACAGGCCATCCTTCGGTTGGCCCTCGCGGTCGACGCCCAGGTCGCCGGTGACGATGCCGCGGACCACGCCGTTCTCATCGAACAGCGCTTCCTGGGCGGCGAAGCCCGGGTAGATCTCCACGCCCAGGTTCTCGGCCTGCTGAGCGAGCCAGCGGCACAGGTTGCCCAGGGAGATGATGTAGTTGCCCTGGTTGTGCATGGTCTTGGGCACGAACAGGTCGGGGACCTTGGTCGAGCTGGCGGCATCCTTGAGCACATAGATGTCGTCGCGCTTCACTTCGGTGTTCAGCGGCGCGCCGAGTTCCTTCCAGTCGGGGAACAGTTCGTTCAGGGCGCGCGGTTCGAACACCGCGCCGGAGAGGATGTGGGCGCCGACTTCGGAGCCTTTCTCGACCACGCAGACGCTGATCTCGCTACCGGCTTCGGCGGCCTTCTGCTTCAGGCGGCAGGCGGCGGACAGGCCCGCCGGGCCTGCGCCGACGATGACCACGTCGAATTCCATGTATTCGCGTTCCACTGGTTCTCTCCTACTCAAGGCTCATCGCTGTTGCTTGTCTTTTTTGGGTGTTTCACGGTCATGCACGGCGCGTGGTTGCTGTAGCTGCGTGGATGACGGACTACACCGTCTTGTCTTGGCCGCGCATTATATCTACACCACTTGGCGGGTCCAATACAAACGTTTGTTTGAATTTGCCGGAGGCCCGTAGAATCACAGGTGGACGGCTGGAGGCTGGCCAATTTGCCGTATTGACCGGATTGGGTGTTACGGTCAAGATACGAGCGCTTTCGCGTTCGCCGTAGGCTGACCGTCGGGCGCAGGTGCACCCCTAAAGACCAGGTGGAGAGCAGGGTTTACGGGCTGGATCAGGTTTTGTAGTGGAGTCTACACGCCACGACAGAAAATGACTCGTGGGTTTTACTCGCGACAGTCGAAACAGGACTGTTCGGTCAAGTGAAGTTCGCCCGCTCCGGAACGTTTTTAGAGGTGCCCTTGTACCCACGCGCATTCGCCGGGCAGTACCCAGGCGATCTTCTTTTCACCGGAGAGTAACGAGGAATCCATGAAGGTTCTTGTAGCTGTCAAACGAGTGGTCGACTACAACGTCAAGGTTCGCGTCAAGGCGGACAACTCCGGCGTCGACCTTGCAAACGTCAAGATGTCCATGAACCCCTTCTGCGAAATCGCCGTGGAAGAAGCCGTCCGCCTGAAAGAGAAGGGCGTGGCGAGCGAAATCGTCGTCGTCAGCATCGGCCCGACCGCTGCCCAGGAACAGCTGCGTACCGCCCTGGCACTGGGCGCTGATCGCGCCATCCTGGTGGAAGCCGCGGATGAACTGAACTCCCTGGCCGTGGCCAAGGCGTTGAAAGCCGTTGTCGACAAGGAGCAGCCGCAGCTGGTCATTCTCGGCAAGCAGGCCATCGACAGCGACAACAACCAGACCGGCCAGATGCTGGCCGCGCTGACGGGCTATGCCCAGGGCACCTTCGCCTCCAAGGTCGAAGTCGCCGGCGACAAGGTCAACGTCACCCGTGAAATCGACGGCGGCCTGCAGACCGTTGCGTTGAACCTGCCAGCCATCGTCACCACCGACCTGCGCCTGAACGAGCCACGCTATGCGTCGCTGCCGAACATCATGAAGGCCAAGAAGAAGCCGCTGGAGACCGTCACTCCAGATGCGCTGGGCGTGTCCCTCGCCTCCACCACCAAGACCCTCAAGGTCGAAGCGCCTGCCGCCCGCAGCGCGGGTATCAAGGTCAAGTCGGTGGCCGAACTGGTCGAGAAGCTGAAGAACGAAGCGAAGGTAATCTAAATGACTATCCTGGTTGTCGCTGAACACGAAAACGGTGCCGTAGCTCCGGCCACCCTGAACACTGTCGCCGCTGCCGCCAAGATCGGTGGTGATATCCACGTACTGGTCGCAGGCCAGAACGTCGGTGGTGTTGCCGAATCCGCCGCCAAGATCGCTGGCGTGGCCAAGGTCCTGGTCGCCGATAACGCGGCCTACGCCCACGCCCTGCCGGAAAACGTCGCACCGCTGCTGGTCGAACTGGCCAAGGGTTACAGCCATGTGCTGGCGCCGGCCACCACCAATGGCAAGAACATCCTGCCGCGCGTTGCCGCGCTGCTGGACGTCGACCAGATCTCCGAGATTGTCTCGGTAGAATCCGCCGATACCTTCAAGCGCCCGATCTATGCCGGTAACGCCATCGCTACCGTGCAGTCGAGCGCCGCGGTCAAGGTCATCACCGTGCGTACCACCGGTTTCGACGCCGTGGCCGCCGAAGGTGGTTCGGCTGCCGTCGAAGCTATCGCTGCCGCTCACGACGCTGGCAAGTCGGCCTTCGTGGGCGAAGAGCTGGCCAAGTCCGACCGTCCTGAGCTGACCGCCGCCAAGATCGTCGTTTCCGGTGGTCGCGGCATGGGCAACGGTGACAACTTCAAGCACCTGTACGCCCTGGCCGACAAGCTCGGCGCCGCCGTCGGTGCTTCGCGCGCCGCAGTCGACGCAGGCTTCGTGCCGAACGACATGCAGGTCGGCCAGACCGGCAAGATCGTCGCGCCACAGCTGTACATCGCCGTCGGTATCTCCGGCGCGATCCAGCATCTGGCCGGCATGAAGGACTCCAAGGTGATCGTCGCGATCAACAAGGATGAAGAAGCGCCGATCTTCCAGGTGGCTGATTACGGCCTGGTCGCCGACCTGTTCGAAGCGGTTCCGGAGCTGGAAAAGCTGGTCTGATCCGCCTGCTTCACTTATAAAGAACCCGGCCCGCCCTTGGCGGTCCGGGTTTTTTCATGGTTTTTTCAGGGGCGAGGTAAGGGTTGCATGGTGTGTCGCAAAGGGATGAAAAAGGTGGCCTGGATGCTGGCTTTGCTGTCGGCCCAGACGCTGGCGGCGGGCAAGTGCGAGCGCCTGGTGGCCACTGGTAGCCCCGATGCGCCGCCGTATTCCTGGCAGGATCCGCAGGACCCGAAACACTTGATCGGCGCCAATGTCGACCTGCTGCGCCAGGTGGCTGGCGAGCTGGGTGTGAAGGTCGAGGTGCTGCACGCCGGCAGGCGCGAGCAGGCGCTGGAAGAAGTGCGCAGTGGGCGCATGGACCTGTTGCTCGACACGCCGCTGCAGGTGACCCAGCTGACCAGCCTGGACTACATTCATCCCGCCCTGCAATTGAACGAATACCTGGTCTGGACCCGTCATGACGCCACCTTGGTGTTCGATGGCCCGGCCGACCTTGCCCGCTACCAGGGCGCACTGTCGGAGAAGGCGCGCCTGACCCCGGCCTTCGACGCCTTCGCCAAGGCCCAGCTCAAGCTGGAGCCCACGCAGAACCTGACTCAAGCCTTCCAGAAGCTGGTGCTCGGCCAAGTCGATTATGTGCTGGCGGGGCGCTACTCGGGGATGGCCATGGCCCAGAGCCTGGGGGTGGGTAACGATCTCATCGCCCGAGGCCTGCCGGTGGACCGTCCGGGGCTGTACCTGGCTGTGTCGCACAACTCCGCCTGCAACGACAGCTGGTTGCGCGGACAACTGGCGAAAAAGCTGACAGAATTGCCGATCTCCGGGGCGAGCGAGGCTGTGCTGCAGCGCAATGTCGAGCGCTGGAAGGCGCAGATGCAGGCGTCGCAGGGTGCCCCCAAACAGTAGGAAGAGTGTGTGAGAATCCAATCCCTGATGCTCGCCCTGGCCGTGCTCGGCCTGGCCGGCTGTGCCAATGATCCGGCACCCAATGAACAGCTGCGTCTGTCCGAGCAGGCGCTGGAGCAGGCCAAGGCGGTCGGCGCCACCGAGCAGGTGCCGGAGTTCAAATTGGCCGAAGAGAAGCTGGCGCGAGCCAAAAGCAACATGCTCAGCGAGAGTTATCGCGACGCGCGCATGCGCGCCGAGCAGGCCGAGCTGGATGCGCGTCTGGCCGAAGCGCGGGTGCTGAACCAGAAGAGCGAAGAGCAGCTGCAGGTGTTGCAGTCGCGGGTCAAGCGTCTGCGCAAGCAACTGGAGGTGCAGCCATGAGTCGTCTCAAACCAATGGCGGCCCTGGTTCTGCTGGCGTTTGTCGGGCTGCAGGGCTGCGCCAGTCAGCGCAGCGAATCGGCGCTGGACGAGGCCAGTGCCGCGTTCCAGAAGGTCAAGGACAACGCCGATGTGCTGCGCAGTGCGCCCCGTGACGTCATCCGTGCCGGTGAGTCCCTGGGGCGGGCGGAGCGCCTGGCGGGTTACGTAGGTACCGGTGGCGATGTGCGTCATTACGCCTACCTCAGTGAGCGTTACAGCGAGATCGCCAGCGAGCACGCCAAGCTGGCATTGAACCAGGAGCGCCTGACCAAGCTCGATCTGGAGCGCCAGCGCCTGCAGCTGGCCTTGCGCGAGGCCAAGCTGGCCAGTGTTCAGCAGCAAGGCAAGTTCGTCGAATCGCAGATTGCGGCGCTGGCCTCGGAGCAGGCGGATCGTGGACTGGTGATGACCCTGGGTGACGTACTGTTCGATACCGGCCAGGCCGATCTGAAGAACTCGGCCAGCCGGACCGTGCTCAAACTGGTGCAGTTCCTTCAGCTCAACCCGCGTCGTGTGGTGCGGATCGAGGGGTATACCGACAGCACCGGGGCGCCGGAGGACAACCTGAAGCTGTCGCGTGATCGCGCCCAGGCGGTGGCCGACATGCTGGTCGACCTGGGGGTAGGCGAGAAGCGGATTCAGGTCGAGGGTTATGGCGACCAGTATCCGGTGGAGGCCAACGCCTCCGAGCGGGGCAGGGCGCAGAACCGCCGGGTCGAGATCGTCTTCTCCGATGACAAGGGCAAGCTCGCGCCAGCGCGTTGAGTCCTGTTTCTCTATTTGCGGGTTAACTCGTTCCTACAGGTATTGTGTTTGCGCTGAACGGCCCATCCTGGGCCGCAGCGCTTGACGGGCATCCATGCCCGTCACCTCCCTCCGCAAGGCCTGCGCTCAGCCTCCTGAAGTCGCGAAGTTACGGGCGGCGCCTGGGCTGGCGCAGCTGCCGCTAGCGCACTGGGTGTTAGCCTTCTGATCGCCAAAGCCAAAGCCAAAGCCAAAGCCAAAGCCAAAGCCAAAGCCAAAGCCAAAGCCAAAGCCAAAGCCAAAGCTCTAATAGCGCATGCCCCCGGGTGGGCCTGGCGGACTGCTGCGTTGCCATCAACCGGCTTAGAAGGTGTGCGTTCGTCGGTGCGTCGGTACGGTCACTCGATGTGCCTCTGTCACGCAACTGTATTGTTGACTATTCTGCGATCTGTCCCAGTACACTTCGTAACTGTTACGGTATTCTGGCTCCGCTGTGAGTCGCACAAGAACAACGATCCCGTCCGCGCTTCGAGAACACGCCATGACCAACCTGCTGCTGTACCAGCGCATCGCCCAGCAACTGGCCGACGATATCCGGCGTGGTGTATACCAGCCCGGCGAGCGCGTGCCGTCGGTGCGCAAGATGAGCGCCCAGCTCAATGTCAGTCATGCCACGGTGCTGCAGGCCTACGCCAATCTCGAGGATCAGGGCTTGATCCGTGCGCGTCCGCAGTCGGGTTACTATGTGCACCAGACGCCCGCGCTGACGGCGCAGACGCCGGATATCGCCAGGGTCGAACGTCCTGGTCTGGTCACCCGTGCCAGCATCATCCAGCAGGTACTCGTCGAAGCCCGGCGCGATGGCGTTTTCCCATTCGGCGCGGCAGTACCACATGTGGACTACCTGCCAGTGCGCGCCTTGCACCAGCAATTGGCCAAGGTCACCCGCTTCCACAGTCCACGGGCCTTCAGCTACATGTTCAGCCCGGGCTTCGAGCCGTTGCGTCGGCAGATCGCCATTCGCATGCGCGATGCCGGTGTTCTGGTCGATCCGCGTGAGGTCGTGGTCACCCATGGTTGTGTCGATGCCTTGCAGATGTCGCTACGGGTGCTGACCCGCCCAGGAGACCTGATCGCCGCTGAGTCGCCGACTTATTATGGTTTGTTGCAGTTGGCCGACCTGCTGGGGCTCAAGGTCATCGAGATTCCCAGTGACCCTTCCACCGGTATCAGTCTGGAGGCCCTGCAACTGGCGGCCAACCAATGGTCGATCAAGGCGCTGGTGCTGACCACGCGCCTGAGCAACCCCCTGGGCGGCACCATGCCGGAGGAGCGCCAGAAGCAGTTGCTGCGCCTGGCCTCGGATTTCGACATCCAGATCGTCGAAGACGACATCTATGGCGAGCTGATGTTCGAGCAGGGGCGTACCAAGGCGCTCAAGGCGTTCGATCGTCTGGATCGGGTCATCTACTGCTCGAGTTTCTCCAAGACACTGTCGCCGGGTGTGCGGGTCGGCTGGATGGTCGCCGGCCGCTACCAGGACGAGATCCAGCGCTTGCAGACGTTCACCACCCATTCGGCCTGCAGTGTGACGCAGATGGCGGTGGCGGCCTACCTGGAGAACGGTGGTTATGACCGCCATTTGCGCTATATCCGCCAGGAGTACCGCAAAAACCTCAGTGCATACCAGTTGGCGGTGCAGCAGCATTTCCCGGAGGGCACGCAGATGACCCGGCCTACCGGCGGCTTCATTCTCTGGGTCAGCCTGCCTGGGCGGGTGAACACCCAGGAATTGCATGTGCGGGCGCTGGAGCAGGGCATCAGCATCGCCCCCGGCCTGATCTTCAGCAACACCGAACAGTTCAACCACTGTATCCGCCTTAATTGCGGCATTCCGTGGAGCAAGGAGGCAGAGCGCGCGGTGATGACGCTGGGGTTGCTGGCCCAGCAACTGTGTCGGGAATCGAGCGGCTCGCTTTTGTAGACTTGTCAGATCGACGGGGAACAGGGAGCATACGCGTTTTAAGGCCTGCGCTCCCTGGTGCCCATGAACCTGTTTCGACCTCTCGCCATCGTCCTGTGTCTCGCATTGCCCTGGTTGCCAATCGGGCTGGGGCAGGCCGCCGAGTCGGCGAGCAAGGCGCAGAGCGTGCAAAAGCCGGTGGCCAAGCCCCAGCCCAAGGCAGTGGCCAAGCCAAGGCCAAAGCCAAAGCAAAAGCCAAAGCCAAAGCCTGTAAGCAAGGCGATCGCCAAGCCACTGCACAGGCCGAAGGTCGATCTGAGCCTGCCAAGCGAGATGGTCAAGAACCTCGAGCCGGATCTCGGTGACGGACCAGTGGTTCGCAAGCCGTTGCTGCCTTCGATGTTCCCCACCAAGCCCGAGTCCGACAGCAGTCCGTTCCAGCTCAACGGCCGACTGATCAGCAATGAAATGCAGCTGCAGCTGCGCAATGACAGCCGGCACGACGTGGAAGGCGCGGCCATCGATTTCGAATTTCGCAACTGACTGCCTGGTCATCGGCGATTTCATCTGCCGGCCAATTTCAAACATGTGTTTGAGCGGTTAGTATCCAGGGACGTTCGTCCCGTTTTGCTCCTGGGAGTCCTGTTGTCATGAAATGCCGCGAGGGCTGTGGTGCCTGCTGCATCGCCCCGTCCATCAGTTCGCCGATCCCTGGCATGCCGCAGGGCAAGCCGGCCGGCGAACGCTGCCTGCACCTGAATGTCGAAAACCTCTGTGCGCTGTTCGGCAAGCCCGAGCGGCCGAAGGTGTGTGGTGGCTTCAAGGCGCAAGCGGACATCTGTGGCAACGATCGTGACGAAGCCGTCCGCATCATCGGGTGGCTGGAGCAGATGACGGCGGCGTGACAGGTTGGATCTTCGACAACAAGGAACAAGATGATGAGATCGATCAAGGGTATTGCACTGCTGTGCGGCATGGGCGTCCTGCTGGCGCCGGCGGCCTGGGCTGAGAACTGGCAGGTGGCCAAGGACGAGGAGGGCATCAAGGTCTCCCTCAGCGAGGTGGCGGGCTCGAAGTACAAGGCCTATCGCGGCGTGACCGTGATCAAGGCGCCGCTGGCCAAGGTCAAGGCGCTACAGGAGGATGTATCGGGGGCTTGCGCCTGGATTCACGAATGCAAGTCGCAGAAGCTGCTCAAGAGCGAAGGCGATCAGAGCTGGACCTATACCCAGTTCAATACGCCCTGGCCGGTGACGCCGCGGGATTCGATCCTGCATGTGACCACGGTTCAGGAGGCCGATGGCAGCCTGACCCGCAAGCTTCAGGAGGAGCCGAAGTACCTGCCGGAGGAGAAGGGCTTCGTGCGCGTCGCCCAGGTGGAAGGTTTCTGGAAGCTGGTGCCCAAAGGTGATAGCACCGAGGTGACCTACCAAGTGCACACCGAACCGGGTGGCAGCGTGCCGTCTTGGCTGGCCAACAAGTTTGTGGTCGATGCGCCGTTCAATACCCTCAAGGGGCTGAAGGCGCGCGCCGAGAAGAACTAAAGGCTGGCGTGCTTCCTGTAGGAGCGGCCTTGCGTCGCGAAAGGGCTGCGTAGCAGCCCCAGGATCTCGAGTCTGGCTCAGAAGCGTCGGGGCCGCTTTGCGGCCCTTTCGCGACGCAAGGCCGCTCCTGCAGAGAAGCAGATCGTCTAGGCCGGAACAAAAAAGGCTGCCCGAGGGCAGCCTTTTCGCGTTCAGCCAGCAGGCTTACTTGCGGTCTTTCAGCTCGACGATGTCACGCTGCTCGTAGCCGGTGTACAGCTGACGCGGACGGCCGATCTTGTACGGGCCGGAGAGCATTTCTTTCCAGTGCGAGATCCAGCCCACGGTACGTGCCAGGGCGAAGATCACGGTGAACATGCTGGTCGGAATGCCGATGGCCTTGAGGATGATGCCCGAGTAGAAGTCGACGTTCGGGTACAGCGAGCGCTCGATGAAGTACGGATCGGTCAGGGCGATCTCTTCCAGGCGCATGGCCAGTTCCAGCTGCGGATCGTTCTTGATGCCCAGCTCGCCCAGCACTTCGTCGCAGGTCTGTTTCATCACGGTGGCGCGTGGATCGCGGTTCTTGTACACGCGGTGACCGAAGCCCATGAGCTTGAACGGATCGTTCTTGTCCTTGGCCTTGGCGATGTACTTGTCGATGTTCGAGACGTCGCCGATCTCATCGAGCATGGTCAGCACCGCTTCGTTCGCGCCACCGTGGGCCGGGCCCCACAGGGCGGCGATGCCAGCGGCGATACAGGCGAACGGGTTGGCGCCCGAAGAGCCCGCCAGGCGTACGGTGGAGGTGGAGGCGTTCTGCTCGTGGTCGGCGTGGAGGATGAAGATCCGGTCCATTGCCTTGGCCAGTACCGGGCTGATCGGTTTGATCTCGCACGGGGTGTTGAACATCATGTGCAGGAAGTTCTCCGCGTACGACAGGTCGTTGCGCGGGTACATCATGGGCTGGCCCATGGAGTACTTGTAGACCATCGCCGCCAGGGTCGGCATCTTGGCGACCAGGCGAACCGCGGAGATCTCGCGGTGCTGCGGGTTATTGATGTCCAGCGAGTCGTGATAGAACGCCGACAGGGCGCCGACCACGCCGCACATCACCGCCATCGGGTGGGCGTCGCGGCGGAAGCCGTTGAAGAAGGATTTCAGCTGCTCGTGAACCATGGTGTGGTTCTTCACGGTGCTGACGAACTGGGCCTTTTGCTCGGCGTTCGGCAGTTCGCCGTTGAGCAGCAGGTAGCAGGTCTCGAGGTAGTCCGATTTCTCGGCGAGCTGTTCGATCGGGTAGCCGCGGTGCAGCAGGACGCCCTTGTCGCCGTCGATGTAGGTGATCTTCGACTCGCACGAGGCGGTCGCCATGAAGCCAGGGTCGAAGGTGAAGTGGCCGGATGCCCCCAACCCGCGGACGTCGATAACATCGGGACCAACGGTGCCGGTTAAAATGGGCAGCTCGACGGGGGCAGCGCCCTCGATGATCAACTGCGCTTTTTTGTCAGCCATGTGGCCTCCTATTAATGCTTGAAATCATCAGACAGACCCCCCACGCAGGGCCCGCACCACTATAGAGGGATAAATTCGAATGTCAATTTGCCTAAAGGCTGGTTGAAACGCCCTCTGAGCCCTGATTTTTCACGAAATTCTCGCCCGTTTACGCCTTTTGCTCACTAAAGGCAATGCGCTATTTGGGCTAGCCCCTCACGTTGTCATAAGCAGCCTAACTGTCTATACTCGGCAGCCGACTCCCAGGGGCTTTCCGGCCCGTCCTGCTGGGTGTCGTCGCTCTCCTGGGTGGTGGGTACCTGACCAGTACACTTACCAACAACTTTGCCCTGTTAGCTAGGGGCTCTTCAGTGTGAAAAAAGCCGTGAAAAGCCAACGACCTGTAAACCTAGACCTAAGGACCATCAAACTCCCGATCACCGCGTACACGTCCATTCTTCACCGTATCTCCGGCGTCATCCTGTTCCTCGGCCTTGCCATCATGCTGTATGCACTGGGCAAGTCGCTGGGTTCCGAGGAAGGCTTTGCCGAGGTGAAGGCGTGTCTGACCAGTCCGCTGGCCAAACTGGTGACCTGGGGCCTGCTGTCCGGCCTGCTGTATCACCTCGTGGCAGGTGTGCGCCACCTGATCATGGACATGGGCATCGGTGAGACGCTGGAAGGCGGCAAGCTGGGCTCGAAAATCGTGATCGTCATCTCCGTGGTGTTGATCGTTCTGGCAGGAGTTTGGGTATGGTAACTAACGTCACGAACCTGTCGCGTTCGGGCCTCTACGACTGGATGGCGCAGCGCGTCTCGGCGGTCGTTCTCGCGGCTTACTTCATCTTCCTGATCGGCTACCTCGCCGCCCATCCGGGTATCGACTACGCCCAGTGGCACGCTCTGTTCTCCAACAACGCGATGCGCATCTTCAGTCTGCTGGCCCTCGTTGCCCTGGGCGCCCACGCCTGGGTCGGCATGTGGACCATTGCCACCGACTACCTGACGCCGATGTCGTTCGGCAAGTCGGCGACTGCGATTCGTTTCCTGTTCCAGGCTGTATGCGGCGTAGCGATGTTCGCGTACTTCGTCTGGGGTGTGCAGATTCTCTGGGGTATCTGATTCATGGCTAACATTCCAACGATTTCCTTCGACGCCATCATCATCGGTGGCGGCGGCGCGGGCATGCGCGCAGCACTGCAACTGGCTCAAGGCGGCCACAAGACCGCCGTAGTCACCAAGGTGTTCCCGACCCGTTCGCACACCGTTTCCGCCCAGGGCGGCATCACCTGCGCCATCGCTTCGGCCGACCCGAACGACGACTGGCGCTGGCACATGTACGACACCGTCAAGGGTTCCGACTACATCGGTGACCAGGACGCGATCGAGTACATGTGTCAGGAAGGCCCGGCCGCGGTCTTCGAGCTGGACCACATGGGCCTGCCGTTCTCCCGTACCGAAACCGGCCGCATCTACCAGCGTCCGTTCGGTGGCCAGTCCAAGGACTTCGGCAAGGGTGGCCAGGCTGCCCGTACCTGTGCAGCTTCCGACCGTACCGGTCACGCGCTGCTGCACACCCTGTACCAGGGCAACCTGAAGGCAGGCACCACCTTCCTCAACGAGTACTACGCCGTTGACCTGGTGAAGAACCAGGACGGCGCGTTCGTCGGTGTGATCGCGATCTGCATCGAAACCGGCGAAACCATGTACATCAAGTCCAAGGCCACCGTTCTGGCTACCGGCGGTGCGGGCCGTATCTACGCCTCCACCACCAATGCCCTGATCAATACCGGCGACGGTATCGGCATGGCCCTGCGTGCCGGTGTACCGGTGCAGGACATCGAGATGTGGCAGTTCCACCCGACCGGTATCGCCGGCGCCGGTGTACTGGTAACCGAAGGTTGCCGTGGTGAGGGTGGCTACCTGATCAACGCCCACGGTGAGCGCTTCATGGAGCGTTACGCGCCGAACGCGAAGGACCTGGCCGGTCGCGACGTGGTCGCCCGCTCGATGGTCAAAGAGATCATCGCCGGCAACGGCGTGGGTCCGAACAAGGACCACGTACTGCTGAAGCTGGACCATCTGGGCGAGGAAGTGCTGCACAGCCGCCTGCCAGGTATCTGCGAGCTGTCCAAGACCTTCGCCCACGTCGACCCTGTGGTCGCGCCGGTACCGGTCGTGCCGACCTGCCACTACATGATGGGCGGCGTTGCCACCAACATTCATGGCCAGGCCATCACCATGGACGCCGACGGCAAGGATCACATCATTCCTGGCCTGTTCGCGGTCGGTGAAGTGGCGTGCGTATCGGTTCACGGTGCCAACCGCCTGGGCGGCAATTCGCTGCTCGACCTGGTGGTGTTCGGTCGTGCGGCCGGCCTGCACCTGGAGAAGGCCCTGAGCGACGGCGTCGAATACCGCGATGCCAGCGACACCGACGTGGATGTCGCCCTCAATCGCCTGAACAAGCTCAACGAGCGCACCACCGGTGAAGACGTTGCAAGCCTCAAGCGCGAGCTGCAGAACTGCATGCAGAACTATTTCGGTGTATTCCGTACCGGTGAATACATGCAGAAGGGTATCGAGCAGCTGGCTGGCCTGCGTGACCGCATCGCCAACGTCAAGATCAACGACAAGTCCCAGGCCTTCAACACCGCGCGTATCGAAGCGCTGGAGCTGCAGAACCTGCTGGAAGTCGCCGAAGCTACCGCCATCGCCGCCGAAGCCCGTAAAGAGTCCCGCGGCGCTCATGCCCGTGAAGACTTCGAAGACCGTGACGACGAGAACTGGCTGTGCCACACCCTGTACTACCCGGGTGAGAAGCGCGTCGCCAAGCGTGGCGTCAACTTTGCGCCGAAGACAGTTCCTGCCTTCGAACCAAAAGTCCGGACTTACTAAGGGTGGCCGCTATGTTGCAAGTCGAAGTTTATCGTTACAACCCGGACACCGATTCGGCGCCCAAGATGCAGACCTTCCAGGTCGACACCGGCGGCAAGGATCTGATGGTCCTGGACGTGCTGGCGCTGATCAAGGAGCAGGACGAGGGCTTCTCGTACCGTCGCTCCTGCCGTGAAGGTGTCTGCGGTTCCGACGGCATGAACATCAACGGCAAGAACGGCCTGGCGTGCATCACGCCGCTGTCTGCTGTCGTAAAAGGTAACAAGTTGATCCTGCGTCCGCTGCCAGGTCTGCCGGTTATCCGTGACCTGGTCGTTGATATGAGCATCTTCTACAAGCAGTACGAGAAGGTGAAGCCGTTCCTGCAGAACGATACGCCGGCTCCGGCCATCGAGCGTCTGCAGTCGCCGGAAGATCGCGACAAGCTGGACGGTCTGTACGAGTGCATCCTGTGCGCTTGCTGCTCGACTTCCTGCCCGTCGTTCTGGTGGAACCCGGACAAGTTCCTGGGCCCCGCCGCGCTGCTGCAGGCCTACCGTTTCCTGGCCGACAGCCGCGACACCAAGACTCAGGAGCGCCTGGCGTCCCTGGATGACCCGTTCAGCGTCTTCCGCTGCCGCGGGATCATGAACTGCGTGAACGTCTGCCCCAAGGGTCTGAACCCGACCAAGGCAATCGGCCACGTGCGTAACATGCTGCTGCAAAGCGGCACCTGATTCAAACGTTGTACCTGCAGTAAGCCGAGGTGCGGGTGTGAGCCCGCACCGAGGTAAAACCCGAGCAAGGGCCCACAAAGCCCGCGCTCATTACCTATGAAGATATGAGACCAGCAGGGGCTTCCGGGCTGGTACCCGGAAAATCAGCAGGATCCAGGTGGCGTGGTTCAGTCGCTGTGTTCGGACTTTTCCAGGTTTGCTGTGGCTCTCGCCGATCAGTCCCCTAACCGAGGGTGACCAAGCATGCAAGAAAGCGTGATGCAGCGCATGTGGGAAAGCGCCCACCTTTCAGGTGGTAACGCTGCATATGTGGAAGAGCTTTATGAGCTCTACCTGCACGACCCTAACGCTGTGCCAGAAGAGTGGCGCACCTACTTCCAGAAGTTGCCCGCCGACGGCAGCACCGCTACCGATGTATCGCACTCGACGATCCGCGACCATTTCGTACTGCTGGCAAAGAACCAGCGCCGCGCCCAACCGGTTTCCGCCGGGAGCGTGAGCAGTGAACACGAGAAGAAGCAGGTTGAAGTGCTGCGACTGATCCAGGCCTATCGTATGCGCGGCCATCAGGCTGCCAAGCTCGACCCGTTGGGGTTGTGGCAGCGCCCTGCGCCCGTAGACCTGTCGATCAATCACTACGGCTTGACCAATGCCGATCTTGATACGACCTTCCGTGCCGGCGACCTGTTCATCGGCAAAGAGGAAGCGAGCCTACGCGAAATCTTCGAAGCGCTGCAGAAGACATATTGTCGCACCATTGGCGCCGAGTTCACCCACATCGTCGATTCCGAGCAGCGCAGCTGGTTCCAGCAGCGCCTGGAAAGCGTGCGTGGCCGTCCGGAATTCTCCGCCGACGTGCAGGCCCACCTGCTCGAGCGCGTCACGGCCGGTGAGGGCCTGGAGAAGTACCTGGGCACCAAGTACCCAGGTACCAAGCGCTTCGGCCTCGAGGGCGGCGAAAGCCTGATCCCGATGCTGGACGAGATGATCCAGCGCTCCGGCTCGTACGGCACCAAGGAAGTCGTGATCGGCATGGCCCACCGTGGCCGCCTGAACGTGCTCGTCAACACCTTCGGCAAGAACCCGCGCGAGCTGTTCGACGAGTTCGAAGGCAAGAAGATGAACGAGCTGGGCTCCGGTGACGTGAAGTATCACCAGGGCTTCTCTTCCAACGTGATGACCCCCGGTGGCGAAGTCCACCTGGCCATGGCGTTCAACCCCTCCCACCTGGAAATCGTCTCGCCAGTGGTGGAAGGTTCGGTTCGCGCCCGCCAGGATCGCCGCAACGACACCGTTGGCGACAAGGTTCTGCCGATCTCCATCCATGGTGACGCTGCGTTCGCCGGCCAGGGTGTGGTCATGGAAACCTTCCAGATGTCGCAGACCCGCGGTTTCAAGACCGGCGGCACCGTGCACATCGTGATCAACAACCAGGTTGGCTTCACCATCAGCAACCCGCTGGACTCGCGTTCCACCGAGTACGCCACCGACGTTGCCAAGATGATCCAGGCGCCGATCCTGCACGTGAACGGCGACGATCCGGAAGCGGTGATGTTCGTCACCCAGCTGGCCATCGACTACCGCATGCAGTTCAAGCGTGACGTGGTCATCGACCTGGTCTGCTACCGTCGTCGCGGCCACAACGAGGCCGACGAGCCGAACGGCACCCAGCCGCTGATGTACCAGCAGATCAGCAAGCAGCGCACCACTCGTGAGCTGTACGCTGAGCAACTGATCAGCGCCGGTCGCATCGACGCCGAACGCGCCCAGGCCAAGATCGACGAATACCGCAACGCCCTGGACAATGGCCTGCACGTGGTCAAGAGCCTGGTCAAGGAGCCGAACCGCGAGTTGTTCGTCGACTGGCGCCCCTACCTGGGCCATGCCTGGACCGCGCGTCACGACACCCGCTTCGACCTCAAGACCCTGCAGGAGCTGTCGGCCAAGCTGCTCGAGCTGCCTGAAGGTTTCGTTGTTCAGCGCCAGGTGGCGAAGATCTACGAAGATCGCCAGAAGATGCAGGCCGGTGGCTTGCCGATCAACTGGGGTTATGCAGAGACCATGGCCTACGCCACCCTGCAGTTCGAAGGTCACCCGATCCGCATGACCGGCCAGGACATCGGCCGTGGCACCTTCTCGCACCGCCATGCGGTGTTGCACAACCAGAAGGACGCCAGCACCTACGTACCGCTGCAGAACCTGTTCCCGGGCCAGCCGCGCTTCGACCTGTACGACTCCTTCCTGTCGGAAGAAGCGGTACTGGCCTTCGAATACGGCTACTCGACCACCACGCCGAACGCGCTGGTGATCTGGGAAGCCCAGTTCGGCGACTTCGCCAACGGTGCGCAAGTGGTGATCGACCAGTTCATCACCAGCGGCGAGCACAAGTGGGGCCGCCTGTGCGGTCTGACCATGCTGCTGCCACACGGCTATGAAGGGCAGGGGCCGGAGCACTCCTCCGCGCGCCTGGAGCGTTACCTGCAGCTGTGCGCCGAGCACAACATCCAGGTCTGCGTACCGACCACCCCGGCACAGATCTACCACCTGCTGCGTCGCCAGGTCATCCGCCCGCTGCGCAAGCCGCTGGTGGTCCTGACGCCGAAGTCGCTGCTGCGCCACAAACTGGCCATCTCGACTCTGGAAGACCTGGCAGAAGGTTCGTTCCAGACCGTGATCCCGGAAATCGACGCAATCGATCCGGCCAAGGTCGAGCGCCTGGTGCTGTGCAGCGGCAAGGTCTACTACGACCTGCTGGAAAAACGCCGTGCCGAAGGCCGCGAAGACATCGCCATCCTGCGTCTCGAGCAGCTGTACCCGTTCCCGGAGGACGACCTGGTCGAAATCCTCGCGCAGTACAGCAACCTCAAGCATGCCGTATGGTGCCAGGAAGAGCCGATGAACCAGGGCGCCTGGTACAGCAGCCAGCATCACATGCGCCGTATCCTGGGCCGCCACAACAAGGCACTGGTCCTGGAATACGCCGGCCGCGACGCCTCCGCCGCGCCAGCCTGTGGTTACGCATCGAAGCACGCCGAACAGCAGGAAAAACTGCTGCAAGACGCCTTCACTGTCTAACGCCTTCGCGCACCTGAAACCGAATTTAAGGAAACACTGATAATGGCTATCGAGATCAAAGCCCCAACCTTCCCGGAATCGGTTGCCGATGGCACCGTTGCCACCTGGCACAAGCAGCCGGGCGATGCCGTCAAGCGTGACGAGCTGATCGTCGACATCGAGACCGACAAGGTCGTCCTGGAAGTTCTGGCCACCGCCGACGGCGTGCTGGGCGCCATCGTCAAGGGTGAGGGCGACACCGTCCTGTCCGACGAAGTACTGGGCTCGATCGTTGAAGGTGGCGCCGCCGCAGCCCCGGCTGCCGCTGCTGCTCCGGCCGCAGCACCTGCTGCCGCCGGTACCGATGCAGGCGAAGACGACCCGGTCGCCGCTCCAGCCGCGCGCAAGCTGGCTGAAGAGAACGGCATCGACCTGGCCACCGTTGCCGGCACCGGCAAGGGCGGTCGCGTCACCAAGGAAGACGTTGTCGCCGCAGTCGCCAACAAGAAGTCCACGCCTGCCGCCGCTCCTGCCGCCAAGCCTGCCGCCGCCGCTGCTCCAGTGGTTGTCGCCGCTGGCGACCGCACCGAGAAGCGCGTGCCGATGACCCGCCTGCGCGCCAAGATCGCCGAGCGTCTGGTCGAAGCGCAGTCGAGCATGGCCATGCTGACCACCTTCAACGAAGTCGACATGACCGAAGTCATGGCCCTGCGTTCGAAGTACAAGGACCTGTTCGAGAAGACTCACAACGGCGTGCGTCTGGGCTTCATGTCGTTCTTCGTCAAGGCGGCCACCGAGGCGCTGAAGCGCTTCCCAGCGGTCAACGCTTCGATCGACGGCAACGACATCGTCTACCACGGCTATGCCGACGTCGGCGTCGCTGTTTCCAGCGACCGTGGCCTGGTGGTTCCGGTCCTGCGCAACGCCGAGTCGATGAGCCTGGCCGAAATCGAGAACGGCATCGCCACCTTCGGCAAGAAGGCCCGTGACGGCAAGCTGGCTATCGAAGAGATGACCGGCGGTACCTTCACCATCACCAACGGTGGTACCTTCGGCTCGATGATGTCGACCCCGATCGTCAACCCGCCGCAGGCCGCGATCCTGGGCATGCACAACATCATCCAGCGTCCGATGGCCATCAACGGCCAGGTCGTGATCCGTCCGATGATGTACCTGGCGCTGTCCTACGACCACCGCCTGATCGACGGCAAGGAAGCGGTAACCTTCCTGGTGACCATCAAGAACCTGCTGGAAGATCCGTCTCGCCTGCTGCTGGACATCTAATCAACTAGCTGCGCGCCGCCGGCCCCGCTCTTCGCAAGAGGCGGGGGCGTGCGGTACGCGGCCTGTAGCTTGTAGCTGATAAGGAATCTTTTATGACCCAGAAATTCGACGTAGTGGTGATTGGTGCAGGTCCTGGCGGCTATGTTGCCGCCATCAAGGCCGCCCAACTCGGTCTGAAGACTGCCTGTATCGAGAAGTACACCGACGCCGAGGGCAAGCTGGCCCTGGGCGGCACCTGCCTGAACGTGGGCTGCATTCCTTCCAAGGCGCTGCTGGACAGCTCCTGGAAGTACAAGGAAGCCAAAGAGAGCTTCAACGTCCACGGTATCTCCACCGGTGAAGTGAAGATGGACGTCGCCGCGATGGTTGGCCGCAAGGCCGGCATCGTCAAGAACCTGACCGGTGGCGTCGCCACCCTGTTCAAGGCCAACGGCGTCACTTCGATCCAGGGCCACGGCAAGCTGCTGGCCGGCAAGAAAGTCGAAGTCACCAAGGCTGACGGCACCACCGAGATCATCGAAGCCGAGAACGTGATCCTGGCCTCCGGCTCGCGTCCGATCGACATTCCGCCGGCCCCGGTCGACCAGAACGTCATCGTCGACTCCACCGGCGCCCTGGAATTCCAATCGGTTCCCAAGCGCCTGGGCGTCATCGGCGCTGGCGTGATCGGCCTGGAGCTGGGTTCGGTGTGGGCTCGCCTGGGTGCCGAAGTCACCGTCCTGGAAGCTCTGGACACCTTCCTGATGGCTGCCGACGCCGCCGTGTCGAAAGAAGCCCAGAAGACCCTGACCAAGCAAGGCCTGGACATCAAGCTGGGCGCGCGCGTCACCGGCTCGAAGGTCAACGGCAATGAAGTCGAAGTCACCTACACCAACGCCGAAGGCGAGCAGAAGATCACCTTCGACAAGCTGATCGTCGCGGTCGGCCGTCGTCCGGTGACCACCGATCTGCTGGCCGCCGACAGTGGCGTGACCATCGACGAGCGTGGCTACATCTACGTCGACGACCACTGCGCCACCAGCGTTCCGGGCGTCTATGCCATCGGTGACGTGGTGCGTGGCCTGATGCTGGCGCACAAGGCCTCGGAAGAGGGCATCATGGTCGTCGAGCGCATCAAGGGCCACAAGGCCCAGATGAACTACGACCTGATCCCTTCGGTCATCTACACCCACCCGGAAATCGCGTGGGTCGGCAAGACCGAACAGGCGTTGAAAGCCGAAGGCGTTGAGGTTAACGTGGGCACCTTCCCGTTCGCGGCCAGCGGCCGTGCGATGGCGGCCAACGATACCGGTGGTTTCGTCAAGGTCATCGCCGACGCCAAGACCGACCGCGTACTGGGTGTGCACGTGATCGGCCCGTCGGCTGCCGAGCTGGTGCAGCAGGGCGCGATCGCGATGGAATTCGGCACCAGTGCCGAGGATCTGGGCATGATGGTCTTCAGCCATCCGACCCTGTCCGAAGCGCTGCATGAAGCAGCGCTGGCCGTGAATGGCGGCGCCATTCACGTGGCCAACCGTAAGAAGCGTTAATTATAAGAAACCACGGCGGGCTGCCCGTCGTGGGTCTTGCGTGCAAGACTCACCGCGGAACGTCCGCCGGACCGGATCACACGGGAAAACCCGGGGTCAACGGTCACAGGTGGTGCGGCGCCAGTAATGGCGCAGCGCCGAAGCGCAGTACCTAACGAAGACGGTAAAAAGCATGAATCTTCACGAGTATCAGGGTAAGCAGCTGTTCGCTGAATACGGCCTGCCAGTTTCCAAGGGTTTCGCTGTCGATACCCCTGAGCAAGCTGCTGAAGCCTGCGAAAAGATCGGCGGTTCCGAGTGGGTTGTTAAGGCCCAGGTTCACGCCGGTGGTCGCGGCAAGGCCGGTGGCGTCAAGCTGGTTCGCAGCAAGGAAGACGCCAAGGCGTTCGCTGCACAGTGGCTGGGCAAGAACCTGGTCACCTACCAGACCGACGCCAATGGTCAGCCAGTTTCCAAGATCCTGGTCGAATCCTGCACTGACATCGCCAAAGAGCTGTACCTGGGCGCTGTAGTCGATCGTTCGAGCCGCCGCATCGTGTTCATGGCCTCCACCGAAGGTGGCGTGGACATCGAGAAGGTCGCTCACGAAACTCCCGAGAAGATCCTCAAGGCCACCATCGATCCGCTGGTCGGCGCTCAGCCGTTCCAGGGTCGTGAACTGGCGTTCCAGCTGGGTCTGGAAGGCAAGCAGGTACAACAGTTCGCCAAGATCTTCGTAGGCCTGGCCAAGCTGTTCAAGGATCACGATCTGGCCCTGCTGGAAGTGAACCCGCTGGTGATCAAGGCCGATGGCGATCTGCACTGCCTCGATGCCAAGATCAACATCGACGCCAACGCCATGTACCGTCAGCCGAAGCTGAAGACCTTCCACGACCCGTCGCAGGACGACGCCCGTGAAGCCCACGCCGCCAAGTTCGAACTGAACTACGTCGCCCTCGAAGGCAACATCGGCTGCATGGTCAACGGTGCCGGCCTGGCCATGGGTACCATGGACATCGTCAACCTGCACGGCGGCAAGCCAGCCAACTTCCTCGACGTTGGCGGCGGCGCTACCAAAGAGCGCGTTACCGAAGCGTTCAAGATCATTCTGTCCGACAGCAATGTCGCGGCCGTTCTGGTCAACATCTTCGGCGGCATCGTTCGCTGCGACATGATTGCCGAAGGCATCATCGGCGCGGTGAAAGAAGTCGGCGTCAAGGTTCCGGTCGTCGTTCGCCTCGAAGGCAACAACGCCGAACTGGGCGCTAAAGTACTGGCAGAAAGCGGTTTGAACATCATTGCGGCAACCAGCCTGACCGACGCTGCTCAACAAGTTGTCAAAGCTGCGGAGGGCAAGTAATGAGCGTCCTGATCAATAAAGACACCAAGGTCATCTGCCAGGGCTTCACCGGCTCGCAGGGTACTTTCCACTCCGAACAGGCTATCGCCTACGGCACCAAGATGGTCGGTGGCGTCACCCCGGGCAAGGGTGGCACCACCCACCTGGGCCTGCCGGTGTTCAACACCGTGAAAGAAGCTGTAGAAGCCACCGGCGCCGACGCGTCGGTGATCTACGTACCGGCTCCTTTCTGCAAGGACTCCATCCTGGAAGCCGCCTTCGGTGGCATCAAGCTGATCGTCTGCATCACCGAGGGTATTCCTACCCTCGACATGCTGGACGCCAAGGTCAAGTGCGACGAGCTGGGCGTGACCCTGATCGGCCCTAACTGCCCAGGTGTCATCACCCCGGGCGAGTGCAAGATCGGCATCATGCCAGGCCACATCCACCTGCCAGGCAAGGTCGGTATCGTTTCGCGTTCCGGCACCCTGACCTACGAAGCTGTCAAGCAGACCACCGACGCCGGCTTCGGCCAGTCGACCTGCGTCGGCATCGGCGGTGACCCGATTCCGGGCTCCAACTTCATCGACATCCTGAAGCTGTTCCAGGAAGACCCGAAGACCGAAGCGATCGTCATGATCGGTGAGATCGGCGGTTCCGCTGAAGAAGAAGCCGCGGCCTACATCAAGGCCAACGTGACCAAGCCTGTCGTTTCCTACATCGCCGGTGTTACCGCACCTGCGGGCAAGCGCATGGGCCACGCTGGCGCCATCATCTCTGGTGGCAAGGGCACTGCGGACGAGAAGTTCGCCGCCCTGCAGGACGCCGGTGTGAAAACCGTGCGTTCCCTGGCTGACATCGGCAAGGCCTTGGCCGAGCTGACTGGCTGGGAAGTCAAGAAGTAAGTAACACGCAGTACCCCCCACGCGCACAGAGGCCACCTTCGGGTGGCCTTTGTCGTTTTTCTTGGCGATCGGCGATCACGCTTTTTGTGGGAGCGGCCTTGTGTCGCGAAAGGGCCGCAGAGCCGCCCCCGGGTTCTAGCGTCGATGCAAACTACCGCTGGGGCCGCTACGCGGCCCTTTCGCGACACAAGGCCGCTCCCACACCTAGGAAAACTCGATCCTTTCAATCAGGAATTTCAACCAGACATCTACCCAAATGAGCAATAAATTGTCGCCTAACACGTTCAACCAGACGACAAACACATACGCACATCGGACAAGCAGCACTGTGCCAGTGCGTTTGTCAGGCAAAACAGGTACCCTACGCGTTCACTCTGTGCCCGTACCCCAAAAGGGAACGACACGCTAAACGGGTCTGGCTCACCAAGCCGGGCAGCATTTCCCTTCATCCTGTGGGAAATCCCCTCCGACTCCCGATTTCAGCAGTGTGGTACTTCCTTAAATGAAAGTGTTAAAAGGCCAGGATATCCTGGCACTTGGCTTTATGACGTTCGCGCTGTTCGTCGGCGCCGGCAATATCATCTTCCCGCCCATCGTCGGCCTGCAGTCCGGTCCGCACGTGTGGATGGCTGCGCTTGGCTTTCTGGTCACCGCCGTGGGCCTGCCGGTCATCACCGTGGTCGCCCTGGCCAAGGTCGGTGGCGGCATGGACGCCCTGAGCAGCCCGATCGGCAAGTTCTTCGGTGGCCTGCTGGCGGCTGTGTGCTACCTCTCGGTCGGCCCGCTGTTCGCGACCCCCCGCACCGCGACCGTCTCGTTCGAAGTGGGCGTGGCGCCGCTGACCGGCGAGAGTCCGCTGGCGCTGTTTATCTACAGCCTGGTGTACTTCCTGGTGGTGCTGGCGGTGTCGATGTATCCGGGCAAGCTGCTCGATACCGTCGGCCGCTTCCTCGCCCCGTTGAAGATCATCGCCTTGGCCGTGCTCGGTATCGCCGCCTTCGCGCTGCCCGCCGGCACCATCGGCGAAGCCCAGCCGCAGTATGTCGCCGCGCCGTTCTCGCAAGGCTTCATCAATGGCTACCTGACCATGGACACCCTGGGTGCGCTGGTCTTCGGCATCGTCATCGTCAACGCCATCCGTTCGCGTGGCGTGGATTCGCCGAAGCTGATCACCCGCTACGCCATCATCGCCGGCCTGATCGCTGGTGTCGGCCTGGCCCTGGTGTACATCAGCCTGTTCCGCCTGGGTGCCGGCAGCCATGACATCGCCATGGGCGCGACCAACGGTGCCGCCGTTCTGCACGCCTACGTGCAGCACACCTTCGGTTCGCTGGGCAGCGGCTTCCTCGCCGTGCTGATCGCCCTGGCGTGCCTGGTGACCGCAGTCGGCCTGACCTGCGCCTGCGCCGAGTACTTCAGCCAGATCCTGCCGCTGTCGTATCGCGCTCTGGTGGTGATCCTGGCCGGCTTCTCGCTGCTGATTTCCAACCTGGGCCTGACCAAGCTGATCATGTTCTCGATCCCGGTGCTGACGGCCATCTACCCGCCGTGCATCGTGGTGGTGGGCCTGAGCTTCGTCAAAGAGCTGTGGAACTCGCCTGTGCGTATCCTGGCGCCGGTCATGCTGGTGTCGCTGCTGTTCGGTGTCGTCGACGCGATCAAAGGCAGCAGCCTCGCGCACATGCTGCCGGATGCCATGGCCCATCTGCCGCTGAGCGAGCAGGGCATGGCCTGGCTGGTGCCTTCGGTCATCACCCTGGGCGTGGCGGTGGTCTGCGACCGCATGCTGGGCAAGCCGCGCGAGGCGCTGGCCTGATGGATTGAAACCCGAGGGCAGGCGCTGGCCACAAGCCGAATGGCCCCGCCGACGGTGGAGACCAGAACCCCGCTTCCTGTGAAGGAGCGGGGTTTTTTATTGCCTGTTCGGGCCTCTTCGCGGGCTTGCCCGCGAAGAGGCCCGCATGAGCGATGCAGATGCAGGAAATAAACTGTGCCTTTTGCTGCCCGGCAACGTCGAATCGCGGTTGAGATTCCTTATGCATCTGGCCTTCTGGAACCCTGCATGAACTTTATCCTGAGCAACCTTCCCAACCTGCTGGCCGCCTGCTGGTTCGCCATCTGCTGGGGCGGCTACACCCGCTACGCGATCTGGAAAGGCCGCGACACCGCCTGCCTGGCCAGCGTGCTGCATCTGTACCGCGAAGACTGGATGCGCCGCATGCTGCTGCGCGACAATCGCATCGCCGACGCCAGCGTGATCGGTAACCTGGAGCGCAACGCCTCGTTCTTCGCCTCCAGCACCCTGATCATCCTCGCCGGCATCCTCACCGTGCTCGGCGCATCCGACCGTGCCCTGTCGCTGCTGGCCGATCTGCCACTGGTGCAGCAAGCCTCGCAGGGCATGTCGGAAATCAAGCTGCTGTGCCTGGCGACGGTGTTCGTCTATGCCTTCTTCACGTTCAGCTGGTGCATGCGCCAGTACAACTTCGCGGCGGTGCTGGTGGGGTCGGCGCCGATGATCGGCGAGCGCCAGGTCAACGAACTGGAGCGCAAGGCGTTTGCTTCCCGCGCGGCGCGCGTACTGTCGCTGGCCGCCAATCAGTTCAACCTTGGATTGCGTTCTTATTATTTTGGTATGGCCATGTTGAGCTGGTTCATCAGCCCCTGGCTGTTCATGGTGATGAGTGTGGGAGTGGTATTCATTCTGTATCGCCGTGAATTCCACTCCCATGTGCTGGAAGTGATGGTGTTCACACCCACCGAAAGTGCGCCACAAGAGGCAGGCAAGGAAACTTCCGCTGTTGTCGGCTGAAGCCTTTCAGCTAATAAACATGCAGACATAAAAAAACCCGACATTGTCGGGTTTTTTTATTCTGCCAATTACTGCTTGGCAGGTTCAGCCGGTGCGGTTTCCGGTGCCGGGGTGGCCGGAGCGGCTTCCTCGGCGGCCTTCTGCTGCGCTTCGGCCTGATCTTTGGCGGCTTCGGCGTTTTCCTTGGCGGCTTCGTTCATCTTATCCTGAGCTTCACCCATCTTTTCCTGGGCTTGCTCGGCATGTTGCTGTGCGTCCTGGGCCTTGTCTTCGCTCGCCTTGTCGCAAGCAGCCAGGCCCATGGCAGCGGCCAGCATCAGAGCAAAAGCAAAAGGTTTACGCATGGGGGTGTCTCTCCTTGGTGGAATAACTTTGCTTGTTCCTTCGAGTTCGCCGGCGGCGAATAAGTTCCACAAAGATTACAGATATATAACTGTCTGGCCTATATAGACTTTTTACCGATTTTATGCAGGGAAGGGCCATGAACGAAACGCCTTTGATCGCGATGGCCGAGCGTTTTCTCTCGGCCCTCAGACATTGCCAGGTCTTGCAGATGCGCGTGCATCATGCCGATACCGATGGCATGACCCTGGTGCTGCCGTGGTCGCCGGCCATTGTCGGTAACCCGCAGACGGGCGCGGTGCATGGTGGGGCGCTGACCACGCTCATGGACACCACCTGCGGCATGGCCACGCTCTGCGCGTTGCCGCGCTTCGAAGTCTGCCCGACCCTGGACCTGCGCATCGACTATATGCACCCGGCCGAGGCGGGCAAGGACATCTATGGTCATGCCCAGTGCTACCGGGTGAGCCGCGATGTGATCTTCACCCGTGGCACCGCCTATCAGGACGACCCCGCGCAACCGATCTGCCAGGTCGTCGGCACCTTCATGCGCCTGGGACAGGACGTCAAAGGTGGTCTTCGCTTCGGCAACAGCCTAAAGGAGATGCGCGAGTGATTCCCGCAGATGTTCGCCGGCAATTGAACCAGGCTCATGCCCAGGGCGACTACCAACCCTTGCTGGCGCTGATTCCCTATGCCGGGCTGATCGGCATCGAGTGCGAGCGCCAGGGCGATGACCTGCTGTTTCGCCTGCCCGCCAGCCCGGACAACATCGGCAACCCATTGCTGCCGGCGATCCACGGCGGGGTGATCGCCGGTTTCATGGAGCTGTCCGCCGCCCTGTACCTGCTGATCTACAGCGAAAGCGCGAGCATCCCGAAGATCATCGACTTCTCCATCGACTACCTGCGCGCCGGGCACTACCGCGACACGTACGCCCAGTGCCAGCTGTGGCGCCAAGGGCGGCGCGTGACCAATGTCGCCATCACCGCCTGGCAGGGCGATCGCGACACGCCGATCGCCACGGCGCGTGCGCATTTCAAGATCGAACCGGAAAAGCCCTTGAAATAGTCAGGGCTGCCCCCATCTGCTGGACATCCGCCATCAAAAGCAGGCCATGCGGCCGCAGGCGCCACCAACCAACAGATTGGAGTTTTGCAGACCATGAGTGTGGAGACTCAAAAAGAAACCCTGGGCTTCCAGACCGAGGTAAAGCAGCTGCTGCACCTCATGATCCATTCCCTGTATTCGAACAAGGAGATCTTCCTGCGCGAGCTGATCTCCAACGCCTCCGACGCCGCCGACAAGCTGCGTTTCGAGGCCCTGGCCAAGCCTGAGCTGCTCGAAGGCGACGCCGAGCTGAAGATCCGCGTGAGCTTCGACAAGGCCGCCAATACCGTGACCCTTGAGGACAACGGCATCGGCATGAGCCGCGAGGATGTCATCGCTCACCTGGGGACCATCGCCAAGTCCGGCACCGCCGACTTCATGAAGAACCTCACCGGCGACCAGAAGAAGGACTCGCACCTGATCGGTCAGTTCGGCGTGGGCTTCTACTCTGCGTTCATCGTCGCCGACAAGGTCGACGTGTTCAGCCGCCGTGCCGGCCTGCCGGCCGCCGAGGGCGTGCACTGGTCGTCCAAGGGCGAGGGCGAGTTCGAAGTTTCGACCATCGACAAGCCGCAGCGCGGCACCCGTATCGTCCTGCACCTTAAGGGCGGCGAGGACGAGTTCGCCGATGGCTGGCGCCTGCGCAACATCGTCAAGAAATACTCCGACCACATCGCCTTGCCGATCGAATTGCCGAAGGAACAGCCCGCGCCAGCCGAAGGCGAGGAGCAGCCGGCCCAGGAGTGGGAGACCGTCAACCGCGCCAGTGCCCTGTGGACCCGTCCGCGCACCGAGGTGAAGGACGAGGAATACCAGGAGTTCTACAAGCACATCGGCCATGACTTCGAGAACCCGCTGGCCTGGAGCCACAACAAGGTCGAAGGCAAGCTGGAGTACAACTCGCTGCTGTACGTGCCGGCCCGCGCACCGTTCGACCTGTACCAGCGCGAAGCGCCGCGCGGCCTGAAACTGTACGTGCAGCGCGTGTTCATCATGGACCAGGCCGAGTCGTTCCTGCCGCTGTACCTGCGTTTCATCAAGGGCGTGGTCGACTCCAACGACCTGTCGCTGAACGTCTCCCGCGAGATCCTGCAGAAAGATCCGATCATCGAGTCGATGAAGACCGCGCTGACCAAGCGTGTGCTGGACATGCTGGAGAAGCTGGCGAAGAACGAACCCGAGCAGTACAAGGGCTTCTGGAAGAATTTCGGGCAGGTGCTGAAAGAAGGCCCGGCCGAGGACTTCGCCAACAAGGAGAAGATCGCAAGCCTGCTGCGCTTTGCCTCCACCCATGACGACAGCGGCGAGCAGAGCGTCGCCCTGGCGGACTACCTGGCCCGCGCCAAGGAAGGTCAGGACAAGATCTACTACCTGACCGGCGAATCCTATGCCCAGGTCAAGAACAGCCCGCACCTGGAAGTCTTCCGCAAGAAAGGCATCGAAGTGCTGCTGCTGACCGACCGCATCGACGAGTGGCTGATGAGCTACCTCAACGAGTTCGATGGCAAGGCCTTCGTCGACGTCGCCCGTGGCGACCTGGACCTGGGCAAGCTGGACTCCGAAGAGGACAAGAAGGCCCAGGAAGAAGTCGCCAAGGACAAAGAGGGCCTGGTCGAGCGCCTGAAAGGTGCGCTGGGTGACAGCGTTGCCGAAGTGCGCGTATCGCACCGCCTGACCGATTCGCCGGCGATCCTGGCCATCGGCGAACAGGACCTGGGCCTGCAGATGCGCCAGATTCTCGAGGCCAGCGGGCAGAAGGTGCCGGAGTCCAAGCCGATCTTCGAGTTCAACCCCACCCACCCGCTGATCGAGAAGCTTGATGGCGAGCAGAGCGAAGACCGCTTCGCCGAGCTGTCGCACATCCTGTTCGACCAGGCGGCCCTGGCGGCGGGTGACAGCCTGAAGGACCCGGCGGCCTACGTGCGTCGCCTAAACAAGCTGCTGGTCGAGCTGTCTGCTTGATCTGACGCAAACAAAGCCCGCTTCGGCGGGCTTTGTCTTTCAG